>DAOMOK010000005.1:333795-417860 GCA_035444285.1 Chloroflexota bacterium | reverse complement strand
TTAACCAGATTTCTTGATTATTTCCTCATTTACACAAAATCCGTTAGAACCAGGAAAAAGCAGTTCGCCCTCTTATTGATGTTACTCTTACTGGCCTTATTGGCAACCCCCAGCCAGGCATTTGCCAAAGGGCCGGTGCAAAGTGGCCCTAGCGTTGTAGATGTGGCCCTGGAAATTAACACGCAAACAGGCGAGTTTAGCACGCTCATTGCTGCCGCTGTTTGCACCAACCTGGTTGTGCCGCTTGATCGGAAACCAGGCGTCACCGTCTTTGCCCCCACCGATGCCGCTTTTGCCGAATTGGGGCTGGATGCCAGTAACGTCTGCAACATTCCGCGCCACACGCTCTCCAATATCCTGCGCTACCATATCGTTATTAATCGCGCCTTGCTCTCTGGCGATGTGGTGGCTTCCGACACCATTCGCATGGCCAACGGGCAGTTGACAGACATTTCCGTCACGGATGACGGTGTCTTCATCAATGACGCCCAAATTATTGTGGTGGATGTGGTGGCGGCGAATGGTATTATCCATGTGATTGACGGAGTATTGCTGCCGTAGCTGTTGAGCGAGTTTAGACAATTATACGGCAAATCGTTTATGATAAAGGCAGGTCAATGACCTGCCTTTTTGTTTATATGGTTGGTAGCTATGAGGTGAAATATGCAGGATTTTACAGGCAAGGTAGTTTTGACAACTGGGGCTGCAGGGAATCTAGGGGAAGCTGTGACGCGGGCGTTTTATGACGCAGGCGCTTCGTTGGCGCTGGTGGATAATCGGGAAGATCGCCTGCTACCGCTGTTTGGCAATCTGGACCCGGCGCGGGTGCTGCTGGTAGGGGGGGTGGATGTGACGGATGAAACGGCCGTCACCCACATGACCACCACCAGCATCAACCGCTACGGCCGTGTAGACATCCTGTGCAACATTGCCGGGGGGTTCAAAATGGGCACGGCCGTACACGAAACGTCGCTGTCCGACTGGGAGTTCATGCTTAACCTGAACGCCAAATCTGTCTTTCTGGTGAGCCGAGCCATCATTCCCCACATGCTGGCCCAGGGCAGCGGCAAAATCATCAGCGTCGCCGCCCGCGCCGCCCTGGAAGGCAAGGCCAAAATGGCTGCCTACACCGTCTCCAAAAGCGCCGTCATCCGCCTGACAGAAGGTATGGCGGCCGAGTTGAAAGACAATGGCATCACCGTCAACTGCATCCTGCCGGGTACCATTGACACGCCACAAAACCGGGCGGCCATGCCCAACGCCAACTTTGACAAATGGGTAGCCCCTGAAGCCCTGGCCGACGTGATGCTCTTTCTGGCCTCCGATGGGGCGCGGGCCGTCACCGGGGCAGCCGTGCCGGTGTACGGCCGTTCGTGAAACATAAACAGTGACCCGTATTCCGTAATCCGTCATCCGATTACAGTTTACGGATGACGGGTCACCCCTCACCGATTACCTATTTACCATTGCCTGCTCCCCCGACAACCATCACCATACATCCCGGAGGCAGGCGTATGAAAACCAAGACACCCCTATTCACCTTTGTTGTATTCATCACTATATTAGTGGTTGCCATCCTATCTACACGGGTCACCGGGCAAACCATCACCCCACAACTGCGGCTGCATCGAGGCGTGTTTGACGCTCAAGAACCAAACGCCCCCACATGGGGGCCAGATACTCCCGCTCCTGGCCCCTACGCCATCATCCAATTTCGTGGCCCAATTAGCCACGCCCACAAAAACAGGCTGGAACAAACCGGCGTCACCATTCTGGAATACCTGCCGGATTATGCCTATCTGGTTCGCGGCACGGCCGTGCAGTTAGACGCCGCCGCCGCCTTGCCACCGGTCTACGGCCGTACCCCCTTCACCCTGGCCGACAAGCTGGCCCCGGCCCTGCTGCGCGCCGTGGATCAGGGCGCGGCCATCGGCCCGGTGCGTATCACCGGTTGGCCGGATGACAGCGGACAACTGGCGCTGGCCTTAACCACACTGCCCTTTGACCACACCCGGCCATTAACGCAGGCACAACTGCTGCAAATCGCCGAACTGACGGCCGTGCGCTGGATCGAACCCTACAGCCAGCCGCGCTTGTTGAATGATTACGGCCGTAACATTATGGATGTGAACACCGTCTGGCAAACCACCCCCCTCTACGGCGATGGGCAAATCCTGGCTATTGCCGACTCCGGCCTGGATACGGGCAATCAGGCCACGCTCAGCCCGGACTTTGCCGGGCGCGTCATTGCTACCTTTCCCCTGGCGCCGGGCGGCGACTGGGCCGACCAACACGGGCACGGCACCCATGTCGCCGGTTCCGCCGCCGGTGCCGGTATACAATCCGGGGCCACGCCCGGCAACTACACTGCCTCCTTTGCCGGCGTCGCCCCCGAAGCCAACCTGGTCATTCAAGGTTTTGAGGTAGACAGCAACGGGGCCATCATCGGCATACCAGAAGACTATTACACCCTGTTCGACCAGGCCTATGGCAGCGGCGCCCGCCTGCACAGCAACAGTTGGGGCGATGTCACCGGCCCTGTTACCGACACCGAAGCTATGTTTGGCGGCTATCCCTACGGCGCACAGCGCACCGACCAATTCCTCTGGGATCATCCCGATATGACCATCTTCGCCGCCGCTGGCAACTCCGGCGCGGACGGTGTGCCCGGCGTCTTTGGCTTTTGCACGGGAGGCGATGGCGTCGTTGACCTAGATTCACTCCTTTCTCCCGCCACAGCCAAAAACGTGATCACTGTCGGCGCATCCGAAAGCGACAAAAACGAAGGGCCATTGCAAGGCGTTCCCTGGTTGCTAATCAGTTTTTGTTTTGCTACGCAACCCATTGCCGGGGATATTAATGCCAACAATATCAACGGCATGGCAGCCTTTTCCTCACGTGGGCCAGCGGACGACGGCCGCAGCAAACCGGACATCACCGCCCCTGGCGTCAACATCGTCTCCAACCGCTCCCACGCGCCGGGTGCAGGCACGTTGTGGGGGGCACATACCAACCCCGATTACGTCTATTCCGGTGGTACTTCCATGGCCACGCCGCTGACGGCGGGCATGGGTACATTGGCGCGTGAATGGCTCACCGACCAGGGCGCGGCCAACCCTAGCGCCGCTCTGGTGAAAGCCACTTTGCTCAACACCACCGAAGATATGGCCCCCGGCCAATACGGTACGGGTGCAACCCAGGAAATCCCCTTTACCCGGCCCAACAGCGTGGCCGGCTGGGGCCGGGCCAGCCTCGGCTTTGTCAGCCCGCCGCCCAATCACACGCTCTGGTTTGATGACCACACCACCGGCCTGAATACGGGCCAGAGTGTGAATTACAACCATACGGCGGAACGGCCGTTGCAAGTCATCACCAACACCCAACCGCTACGTATCATGCTCGTCTGGACAGACCCGCCCGCTTCCCTCTCCGCTGCTGCCCAGTTGGTGAATGATTTAGACCTGGTTGTCACCGGCCCTGGCGGCGCTACCTACTACGGTAACAACATCCCCACTGGCGACCGCCTGAACAATGTGGAAGGCATCATCATTGACAACCCGCCCATCGGCATATATCAGATAAGCGTGAACGCCTTTAACGTGCCTATTGCTTCCCAACCCTATGCCCTGGTTGTCGCTGGCCCGCTCACGGCCGGCGGCATGTCTACATCCACCCCAACCTATACACCAACACCATCCAACACACCCACCCATACCCCGATAGCGACGCATACACCAACCTTTACACCCACACCGACGGGTACGCCCACGCCGACGAATACGGCAACATCATCAACCACACCGACCGTTACACCCACACCCACGAACAGTGCAACACCATCGAACACACCAACCGGTACACTGACACCCACCATAACCAACACGCCGCCACCAGGCGCGTCGCTAACGCCTACGCCAACGAATACCGTACCACCGACGAGCACACCAACCTTTACGCCCACCTGGACGCCAACCCCTACCGAGACATGGACACCGACTCCCACACCGACAGGCTCGCTTCCACCGCCCCCAACACAGACCTTTACGCCCACGCCATCGGCTACTCCTGCCAACACGTCTACACCAACGCCGATCGGTACAGCCACACCGACGGTTACGGCATCGGCCATACCCACAGCTACGCCACCACCGCCCAGTTTTTGGATTTACCTGCCTATTGTGATAAAAGAGGAGTAACAAGAGGTTATTCATGTCTACGGCCGTCTCGCCCCATCCTCCCATAGATATCGCCACCCGCCAGCAAGCCCTGGTTGATCTGCTGCTTGAGAATGAGAGCATCCGATCGGAACGGGTGGAAGCAGCCTTTCGCGCCGTACCACGCCACCCTTTTTTGCCGAACACACCGCCAGAAGAGGTTTATGTAGATGAGGCCATTCCTACTCATTTTGCGGAAGACGGCCGTGCCATTTCCTCCTCCTCCCAACCGGCGATCATGGCGATCATGTTGGAGCAGTTGGATTTGCAGCCGGGCCAGCACGTGTTGGAAGTGGGGGCGGGCACGGGCTACAACGCTGCCTTGATGGGGCATCTGGTAGGAGAAAATGGGCGGGTCACGGCCGTAGACATTGACGCCGACATTGTGGCTGCTGCGCAGGAACATCTGGCAGCTATCGGCTGTACCAACGTCACCGTCATCTGCGGCGATGGCATGGATGGTTATGCTGCCCACGCCCCCTATGACCGCATCATCCTCACCGTGGGCGGCTGGGAGATCAGCCCGGCCTGGTTAGCGCAATTGAAGCCAGACGGCCGTATCCTGCTCCCTCTCTCCCTCAACGGCCCCCATTACGCCATCGCCTTTGATCGCGCCCCTGACCATCTGGTCAGCGTCTCCATTCACGCCTGCGGCTTTATGAAGCTGCGTGGCCCCCAGGCCGGACCAGAGTTCTCCCTGCCCCTGAACGACGCCCGAACCATTCACCTGGAATACGAAGATACCTTCTCTCAGCCACGCCAGATTGACCCCGACCAGATACGCGCCTGGATAGACGGCCCCTGGCAAGAGGGCACAACAAACCTGGAAGCAACACCGCGTGAGGTGTGGCGCAGTTTCCTGTTGTGGTTGGCGCTGCGCGAACCCAATCTGACCGAACTGGTGGCCGGCGGCGAGGCAGCTACGGCCGAGACCATCCCCTCTTTACTGGGCATGGATGGGCCACATCCCTGGCGCGTCACGACCGGCGTCGTCACCGGTGATAGCATGGCTTTCTACAACCGTCTGACGACCAGGAGCAAGTCAGGAGAAGGCGAACCGGAAACATTCATGCTCGGTTTTCGGGTGTATGGGCCAGGAGAAACCGCCGGGCAGCGGCTGCAGGACCACGCAGTTGCCTGGCACGCGGCCGGGCGTCCTGGCGTGGTGGGAATGCGCGTGCGTGTTTATCCGGTGAACCAGGTGAGCAAGGGGGACACGGCCGTCACCCGCCGTTGGCACACTTTCATCGTGGATTGGCCCCCTCCGTAATTCGTATTCGATTAACACGTTAACATGCGGCCTGTTGCCTCATTTATTTCTAACATGCTATACTGAATCAGAATAGCGCTTTTGTCTGTTTGATTTGCCAAATCATAATAAAACCTTTGACATAGGAATACGATGACAAATATCTTTTCCTCCATTTCTGGTCATTTTGGTCGCTCATTAATTCTTGGCACATTTTTGCCTGTTACGATTTTTGTCATTTTATTTCTTCACTTCCTTGCACCGATGCTCCCAGAGGATGCGCTAATCTTGCAACCTTTTAAGGAACTTGATACTCCCTGGCAGATTGTCACAATCTCATTTGCGACCATTGTGTTAAGTGGTTTTATCTATAATCTCAGCATACCAATTACCCGATTTTATGAAGGATATCCCTGGAAAGACTCATGGTACGGGAAGCGGCGCATCAAGCATTATCAATCACAATTTGATAAAGCATCTGCCCGCTGGAAAGGCATGAGAACACTCATTCGAGCCGAGTTTAACTCAGATACCAACTCCTATTGGTCTAGCCTGGGACAAACCTTAAATACAGATTTTCCAGCAGAAAGAAACTTAATACTACCAACCCGGTTGGGTAATGTTTTTCGAGGTTTCGAGCGATACTCTTCTCACCAATATGGTATAGCATCTATCACTCTTTGGCCTCGGTTACTGGCAAAGATTGATAAAGAATATGCCAGTTCGATAGATGACAGCATGACTTCGTTTGACTTTATGTTAAATTCATCAGCCTTATGTGGGGTCTTATCCATTGCCATCATCTTTACTGGTCTCATATATCCGATTCCATTGTATGAAGCCTCTCTACTACTTTCCTGGCTGTTTAAGAGTATTGCATTTGCCCTATTATCATACTCGTTTTATGTGTTTTCCATATCCCGGGCAGTTGCCTGGGGCAATATGGTGAAAGGGGCTTTTGACTTGTATCGGTGGGATCTGTTGCAGCAATTAGGCTATAAACACCTACCTACTAATTTGCTTGAGGAAAGAGCGATTTGGGATTACATCTCAAAGCAAATGATTTATGGTGATCATCCGTCGAAACCAACATTTCCTTATCAGGAACAGGAAACGTCCCTTAGGGTTGTTCCCAAAAACATTAACATTGAGGTAACTAAAGGGTTCAAAAAATCGGCTACAGATAATAAAATTGAGATCGTTTTTTTAGTGAAGAATACTGATGAGCAGGATGCGGACCATTTAGTGGTGACTGACACAGTTCCAAGCGGATATTGTTTTCAATGGGATTCGTTAAATCACGGTGCTAAACCGATTATTGTAAAAGGGACAAATCCTTATTACTTTGTGATAAATGGCTTGGCTAGTAAGGCCGAAGAACAATTTTCATATTGTATTTGCCCGCTTAAATGAGACAGTCGTCTGTTGTAATCTTATACCACGTTGTTTGATCAAGATATACGCCTCAAATCAGGAGAACAAGCAATGGCAGCCCGAAATCCGAATATTTCCAACCGTCAACTGCGCGCTATTATTGATGCGACTTTCAATGATGAGGATTTTCGTTCTCTTTGTTTTGATTTAGGAATTTCCTATGAAGACTTGAAGGGTACAGGTAAGAAAGAAAAGGTGGCGGAGATTGTTCGTTACTGCAGTCGCCACAAACGCATTCAGGATTTGATCGATTACCTACTCCAGGCACGACCAAATTACTTAGATCAATTCACCACAAACCAATCTGATTTGGTAGAAAAATACCACCTGGGACAAGAGGAAGCCCTGCATAAATTACAATACCTCCAAAAGAAACATGGAATCGGTAGTCGGGAATATGAATATGCTTACAGTAAGTTCCTAATAATGTGGGGCCATCCTGGTAGGAAAATCCCACCACCAGGGGCTTATACTGACGGTGGGAGCCATCATACGGATAATGACCATTTCGGGAAAAGCATGCGAGGAGGTGAAGGGACAGAGGCAGATGCATAGGTTGGTATTACCAAATAAACACATGGAAAGAGAAAACAATGAGTAGGCAGAATGATCTTGACAGACTAAAAGAACTTGCCAAGAAATTGAAATGGACTGGTCAGAAATATAAGAAAACTCTACGGCGAGGAGGTGGTGCTGAAAAAAGAGACAGAGAATTAAAAGCACTTGCGGAGTAATTGAAATGGATTAGTGGGGAATATGAAGAGGCCTTCGATTATTACAAAAGTGTACATGGCGATCCTGGTAAGGAAATCCCACGATCAGCGAGGGATATTAGCGGTGTGGAGGAAAGTGATGATCACTTTGGGTCGGACGCAGATTATAGTGCAAGAGGCGATGAAGGGACGGAAGCAGATCCATAACTATCCTATCCTAATGAAAAATGTCAACTGAATTAGATTTTTATATCGTTGAAAACAAGAGTTTAATTGACTCTCTCTTGAAAAGAGACGTTACAAGCATAGATGATATTTGGGTACACATTGGGGCCAAAAAAGTCGACTTCGATGAAGGTATTTGTTTGCTTGCTGAGAAGTTGCAGGTATCAAAAGAGGAGTTGCTTAAGTTACTTATAGCACATATATTCTTGTTAACTGGAGAGTACAACAAAACATGTGCCAATAGAGATAAAGCAAACATCCGTAATATGAACGACCTTTGGGAATTTGTTGGAAGCGATTTCGACAATGGTATTAAGAATCTTTCCCAAAAAATCAATTACGATGTTGGCAACTTGGTTTCCCTTTTATCTGCAATTGGTCACATCGAGAGTGAGCAAAAAAGTTATTGGGAATGGCCTCGGCGGAGGCGGTTCAATATGGTTAGAAAAAAATGGAAAGCTTTAGAAAAGAACTGGCTGGAATTGTCAATAGCTCTGGGGGGACTTGCCATTTTGTTTTTGCTCACTCGTGCTACCGGCTTTTTCCCATGGTCTTTAGGGTTGAGCGATAATGTAGTTATTGCCGCTAAGAATTTGGAAGCAGGTCATATCATTACTTCTCAGGATTTATCTCAGGCCAGAATTTCTGCAACAGATTTTTTCCCTAATGTCTCTGAACTTGAAGGGCTAAAAGTTACAAACACGCTGGCCAAAGGAGATATAATTGAGTATACCGATATTGCTCGTAAACAGGTTGTGGCGATAAATGATATTTCACAAGGAACTATTTTATATACGGATCTATTAACTACCACCTGGACAACTTACCATCCTGAAGCTGTGTTAGCTATTGACGAGGTGATCGGTTTTGCGACCAGCTACGATATCCAAGGTGGTGATATTCTACTAAAGAATCAAGTCGGTAATACTGTACAAACAGTAAACCGTGTAGTAATCAGTTCTACAACTGAAATTCCCCCATTTCATATCATTCAAGCAACAGACATTACATTGTTAGAAAAAGAAGCTTTAACAAATGGTTTTGAAAAAATTTCTGATGTGATAGGACATTACTCATTACAGCCGTTACAAAATGGCGACGTTTTGAATAACAATAATCTGAGTGAAATTACTGTCTCTGACGATTTGCTTGCTGACAGGCACATTCTGACCATCCCCATTCAAAATAAAGGTGTCGTTTACACTGATGGTGCTGTTGTTCGGGTATCATTGCTATTCTCGCCACTTCAAAAAGTTTCAGATTCACAGAATCCATCGGCCCCTAGTAAACCTGAATTTCTATTAACAGATGTCCTGATTCTGGGTTTACTAGACACCGATGGTGGAAAGCAACTTGCTATTGCCGCCGTCCAAAAAGACGATTTGCCATTATTGAGCGAGAAACTTGGGAGTAGTCAAGTTTTTATTCTGTACTCGATTCCATAGTAAAACCACAATAGCAGGGCGTTCCCTGGCTGCGTTACTGCTCCACATCATTGTCCACATTCATATCATATACAGTAAAAGTAACCCAGGCATGTCTGTCTTGAACCACAATTGTTTTGTTTATCTGTTTGGGAATTTGACAAAGATCGACTACGCTTCATCCGGTAGCTTCATCTTTGCCACCAATTCCGGCTCCCGCGCCAGCAGCAAATTACCCGCCATGCGGCAGCCGCCCCAGAAAATGGCCCCCGCATAAACCAGAGCAAAGGCCAATCCCACAAAAGCCAGCCAAGGTAGATCAAATCCATAGGCAAAACCCAACGGCAGCGCCACCGGCAGGCTAAAAATGAGGATGGTCAGCGGCACCAGGGTGATGTAGGCGCAGCCGGTTTTGGTATCACCGCCGGACTGGAAGAGGCCACGACTGCGCCGGGATTCCAGGGCGATGGGAATGGGGAAAAAGACGGAGGATACGGCCGTGATCCCCACCGTCGTCACCCCCATGCACAATGCCGTCAACAACCCGGCTACACTCACCCAATCCCGCCGCAAAAAGATAAGCAGGCCGCCAAAAAAGAGCAGCGGCAGTAGCGTCACCATATACAGCGCCAGCCCTTTGGCCCAAAAAATGCGGTCCCGCCGCACCGGCGTCAGCAGCAGCGACGGCAGCCCGCGCCCTTCCCAGGCCAACATGTTTTGCGTATTGGCCCAAAACAAAAAGAGGGCATACAGCGGCAGCCCTAACCCCACACCAGAGGGCAAGCCGCCGCTAAAACTGGTACGATCAGAATCTCCGCTAAAGAAAAAAGCGCCCATAAAAAAGACGGGCATGAATATGCCTTGAATGATGCCCACACGCCGCTGCGGCACGCGCCAAACGGATTTCAATTCGTTCGATACCAACATGGCTACGTCATCTGGCAGCCACCCTAACCAGTTACGCTCCCGTTTTTCCGTCTTTTGCGCTTGTTGGCGTGCTTCCTGGCGGGGGCGGGTGAACAACAGATACCCTTCGCCGGTGGTCAGGCGCACCAACAGCTTGTACCAGGCCCAGGTGATCAGCACCAGCCAGGCCAGTGAATAGAGCAGCCAGGCCAATGCTGCCAACCAATCGCCGTTTACTGCGCGTTCAATGGCTTTGGCGGTAGCGCCAGGGGGCAGCCATTGCAGAATGTTCAGCGGCTGCCATTGCAACATGGCCTGGGCCTGTTCTTCGCTCATGTCACTGACCACATCACCAATGAAGCGCTGGATGCCGATGTTAATGAAGTAACATAGCCCGCCAACGGTGGAGGCAACCACAATCACAATGTCGCGCAAGCGGCGGCTCTTCATAATGCCGCCTACGGCCGTACCCACGAACTGCCCAATCACCACCAGATGCCCATAACTGAGCACCAACGCCGCCAGAACGATGACGGCCGTGAAACTAAACGTCAAGCCAAAGCCATAAAACACTGCCAGGAATAAGGGCAGCATCAGGTAGGTGGGGTAATCAAACAAGGTGCCCAGCAGAATGCTGGCAATGAGGGTGCGCCGCCGGATGGGGTAGGTCAGCAGCAGGGTAATGTCGGCGCCTTCGTTGATGGAGGCAAAGACAATGGGGAACACGAGCCAGATAATCCAGAGCAGGGTCAGTACACCACCCAGTAAGGCGGTGGGCCATTGGTCGGGCAGGCGGCGGTAGCCAACGGCCGTGCCAAACGCCGCCGCCAGAATCATCGGCCCAAAAAAGAAAACGACAAAGGCGGCGCCAATAATGCGCCCACGCTCCCGGCCAAACTGCCGCCAGGTCAGTTTGCCCCGCAGCCGCCAGAGGGTGCTGAGTTGGGTACGGTCATTGATGGTGAGATCATTCATAATTTCGTGATGCGTGATGCGTAATCCGTAAACCGTGTCCGATTACGGATTACGGGTTACGGGTTACGGGTTCCCCAGCCAGGAAAGCCTCCCTTCGGTAGAAGTCTCATCGGCAGCACCTACAGCACGCAAGAAGACGTCTTCCAGTGTGGCGTCGGCCCCGTGTTGGGCCTGGGTGCGTAGTTCATCCATTGACCCTTCGGCCACTAAACGGCCGTCGGCAATCACCCCCACCCGTGAACAGAGCCGCTCCACCACTTCCAAAATGTGCGACGTAAAAAAGATGGTTGCACCCCGTTCCCGCAGCCGCCGCAGCACATCGCGGATGACGCGCCCGGAAATGGCGTCAATGCCCTCAAACGGCTCATCCAGAAACAAGACACGTGGATTATGCACAATGGCCGCCGCCAGCGCCGTCTTTTTGCGCATCCCGTGGGAATAATCCACGATGAGCTTGTCAGCGTCGTCCGTCAGGTCAAGCAAGTCCAGCAATTCTTCGGTGCGCTGCTCAGCGTCGCTTTTGGGCAGGCCATACATGACGCCGGAAAAACGGACAAACTCGCGGGCGCTGAGCCGCTGGTAGAGGTTGTTGCCGTCGGGCAAGACGCCCAACCGCTTTTTGGCCGCCAACGGATTAGCCCACATGTCTATGCCGGTGATCAGACATTGCCCGGCGGACGGCCGTAACAGCCCCACCAGCATGTTAATGGTCGTAGACTTGCCCGCCCCATTTGGCCCCAGAAAGCCATAAAACTCACCTTCGGCTACCTGGAGTGTGAGATTGTCTACGGCCGTTTTTTTGTCAAAATAGCGCGTCAATCCCCGCGCCTCCACTGCCCATTCACTCATATTTACTCCTGATCATTTAACAGTTCACTCAATCGAGTTACTGGCCGACCAACACCATAATAATTTTTCAGATTCACTAACTCCTCTTTACTGGCTATCCATGATTCGATATAGCCACATTCAGAGTATATATATTTTGTCACCCACGCTTTACTAAAAAACACAATTGGAATGACATCATTTTCAATGCAGTGGATGATGTGGATGCAATCACATTTTGGACAACGCTGACTATTTTTCATTTTTCCCGTCTCCAACAGCCTTCCTTACGGCCATTTACATCAGAAGTCGCATTCATATCACGGGCTGGATTTGAAGGAAATACTCTCCATGATTTGAGGTATGTCATTATATGTAGGGGATTCAACGTTCAAACCCAAGCCGTAAACAGCTACCTTTCGCCCTCCTAAATCAACAATGGTTACATAATAGGGCATTTCATAAACCACTTCTGCTAAACTGCCCTCAACCGCTTCAGGCAGAGTTCCAATATGTAGTGTGGCCGGAGCATTCTGAGCTGGAAAGTGCACCCACGCAGGAAGAGCCAGAACAAGTTCCGCAGAGGCGGCTACACGGCCGTTTAGATGTGTTATTTGGGGAGAGGAAGTAATCGTAATCGCATTCGTGTCGGTAATGCCAAATGGATGCTTGATCACATCGGCAAGGCTTTCTACAACCGTCGAACCAGGGTCTAGATCTGCCCCTTCATTATCAATGATAATGATATTGTTCTCTCCCTCGACAATAAGACGACCTTCTTCCTCACTCACCTGCCAGGGCGACGGGTAAGTAAGCGTAATGCCTTGACTGTTGCTTGAGTATGTTTGCCGGGGGGCTTGGGGAATGCAACTCATCAAAAGACATATAAAGAGAGTTGCGAATACTATCGAGAGGGCACGAGAGATGTACATAGGTTGGCTCTTTCATGAATCACTATGCGGTGCTAAAACAGGCAAAGCCCTACTCAATGCTTCCAACGTAGGAATCAGCACATCGTAGTTGCTGCGCAGCAGTTCGATCAATTCGTGGATGACGCGCAAGGCCCAGCCATCATCGTTCCCGCGAATCTGGTACACGCTGGCGATATGAGCTACTAGCAGTTGGTCAACGGGCACAGGGGTGCCCACCGCCCGCAAAATCAGGCGCAGGTAGCCCAGGTCATCGGTAAAGGCGCGCACATCGTGGGGATCGGCCACCAGTTCCACCGGATCCAGGTTCAAGGGTGGGCGTGGAGGCAGGGTGTGGTGGACACGGCCGTACATTTCATACCCCACCGCCATAACACTCATCTCCACGGGCAGGATGCGGTTTTCGCGCTGGTCTTGGATGGCGGACGGCCGTGGCGACTCCGCCAGCACCAGCCGCCGCACCAACGGGTCATCATCAATCAACATATCGTAAATGAGGCCATAGATCGCTTCACGCTCGTCTAACGGCCGTGCCCGCACCAGCCCGCCAAACGCCGGCGCCCGCAACTGCCCCACCCGGCAGCCCACCGCAAACCCGGCCGTACTCGCCCGCAAAATCCGCCCAATTTCTTGATTCATCATCACATTGTCCCCTATGGCGCAATGCCCAAAATCAAAACGGGAATGTCAATGTCTGACACACCGCGATGCTCTAAATCCCATACGATCTGCTCAAAGTAGGAAACGCCTGTAGACATTTCATTTGCCAATTCTTTGAGCGGAACGATTTCTACACCCGCGTCAATGATGCCTTCGTTGTGGAAGATGGTCATTTTGGCGCAAACGTTGTAGACCATGAACGCATATTTACCGAATTGGACTTCAACGCCGACCTTGTTTTTGACAAAATCAATTTCCCGGAATGCTCCTCGCACTGAAGAAGTGGGCACATAATCTGATGTGTAAAAATCGCCTGGGTAATCACAGCGGATGCGATGTGTTTGCCAGTTCAGTTCAGCAAATGTTCTTTTGAAGGCATGGTTCAAAGAACCCGGTTTGTAAAGTAGTTTGCCCGGCATGGTCTTTTCCAGACTGCTTTTTGTCTTGTGATGGGTGGCATCAACTAGCTGGATGACCATTTGAATCTCGGCCAATTCTTGACTATATCTTGCTTGAATCGCTTCAAGCCCGCCATTAAATGAATACAGACCGCCTACTTTCATTCATAACTTCCTTTTTGTTCTAATAAGCGCGCCTGTTGTGGTTGTTCTTGCCATTCGTGTGGAATTTGGGCCACTTTCTCTTTGCCGGTCGGTTTGTGAACTGGTTTGCCCATGGGTCGCAGTTTCAATGTGCCATTGAAATATGCCTGCAATCGCTCGCGTGCAATGTTGACATAATCGCCTTCTTGTTCGCTGCCTATGGCCCGTCGGTTGCGTTTTACGGCAGCCACCAACGCCGAACCCACCCCGGCAAAAGGATCAAGCACCCAATCACCCTCATCGGTCAAAGCCAGCACACACCGTTCAACCAATTCCACCGGGAACTGGCAGGGATGCTCTGTCTTTTCGGGATGGTTGGATTTAACGTTAGGGATTTCCCAAAAGCAGGATTCCCACTCCTCAGCCAGCCCATCCCACACATCCGACGGGTTTTTTCCGTTCGGGTTACCAGATGGTTTACCGATATTGGGGCCTTTGTAGTGGCGTTTGCCTGGATATTTTGAAGGAACGCGCACGGAGTCCAGATTAAAGGTGTAATCGTCGCTCTTGGTGAACCAGAGAATGGTTTCGTAACGGCCGGAAAATCGCTTTTGTGTGTGTAAGCCATGCCCAAAATGCCAGATAATGCGATTGCGCAAGAACAGTCCTAACTCTTTGAACATGGGATAATAATAAATGTCCAGTGGAAAGACTTCCCCCTTCTCGACAAAGTTGCCCACCTGCCAGCAAAGGCTACCTTGCGGGTGGAGGACACGATGCAGTTTAGCAATGGTGTGCTGCTGTAATGCCAGATATTTTTCAATGGAGACCTTGTCTTCATACGCCTTACCAAGATTGTAGGGTGGCGAACTGATGATCAGTTTCACAGAGCCATCGGGCAGTGTATCCAAAAAATCGTTGGTATCGCCATGAAATAACACAAGTTCAGCATCCCTCGAAAATGCCGGGTAAATCTCTTTTGGTACACTAAAAAGCGGTAAACTCATTCCATCAATCTCCCAATCTCTCAATCTCCAATCTTACAATCCCTTATGCCTGGTTTTGCCGCCGCGGGCGATGTTTTTGCTGGCTTGTTTGGCGGTGATGGTGTGGCTGAGGCCGTAGCGTTCCATAATCACATCTATCATAAAGTTGAGTTGCTCCTGGTCACGGTAGGTGACCACGGCCGTTTCGTCCGCCCGCGCCAACACATAGGGATAGTCGCCCAAAATCTGGCATTGGTCGTAAACGAGGGCGTGTACGGCCGTGACCATTCCCTCATCTGCCGCCACCCACATGGGAATATCAACACGAGCAACCTGACGGCCGTGTGTTCCCGGATTCAGGTAAAAAAAGCATACCTCATTGGCCTGGTGTTGCGCGGCAAACTTGTGATTGGGTTCGGAAACGGTTACATAAACTTTGCTGCGCTGCCCTGGCCCTAAAAGCTGGCTGAAAAGATGCCCATCGGTCAGCCCCCAACTGGCCTCACGTTGGCCCAACGATTTCCAATCAAAATCGGGTTCGTCGAGCGCTTGAAGGGAGCGCAGCAGGGTGGTGACATAGCCAGTGGCGGGACGGTCAATATAACCCGCTAACAACGCGTCGGCTTGCCGGATCCTGGTCATGCTATCACCCCATTCGGTCACGGCTGCATTCTCAGCCACCCCCGCCGGGCCAATCGGCCAATACAAGAGCCGCTGGTCGAGGATGGCCAAAATGGGGGGCACGGCCGTCCGATATTCCTGTGCCTTCTCTGCCAACATGCCAATTTCGGCCAGGTCGCGCTCAATACTCACCGTGCCACCGGTATCGTCAAATTTATCCTCACGGCCGTCAGCCTGGGGATAATGCAGCGTAGGGGTGGAAAACTGATCCGGTGCTTGCCCGCTGCCGTGATGGTAAACCAACCCGCCAATGTTAATGAGGTAGTACAGATAGGCGGCATGGCGATCCGGACGAATTTGGGAGCCGTCGGCGGCGATGATGGTGGCGCGGGTGGGCGGTTCTGGAGCGGGGATGGCGGCGTTGAGTGGTTCGGTTTCGTTTAACGGCCGTGCCGAGCGATAAAATTTGGGGTCGGCCTTCTCGTTCGCTTCGGCCAATGCCTGGCGCACGGCTGGCCAATCGGTGGCATACCGGTCCAACAAGGCTTGCGACACATCCCTGGCGGCTGCGCGCTGTCCCAGCCGTTCGGCCGTGACCTGCGCCATGTTAGCTATTTCGGCAGTCAGTCGTTCAAATTCCAGCGTCATGGTGTGGGCAGTTTAGCACAGAGGGGCGGGGAACGGTAATCGGTTATCGGTAATTGGTAAACAGTTTGTTTACTGATTACCGTACAAGTCCGGTGAGACGAAGGGGGCCAGTGCGTAGGCTACGGCCGTGGCAAATGCCTCTCCTCTCACTACCAGATTATTGGTCAATGCGCCTACCGCGCCCCCTTTTTGTTTGGTGTTATGGTCATTCAGAACATCATCCATCACATGACCCAGTTCTTCGCCGTTTTGTACACGCCGGGCGATATGTTCTGGCAGGGGTAATCGAGCGCAACCACCCAGACCGGTACGGCCGTCGGCCGCCACAATGGCCACCCACCCTTGCAGCACCAGTCCAAATGGCTCTGGATGCACGCCCCCTTCCAGCCCGATGCCCACATCGGCGTTAACGGCTTCGCGCGCCGCCCGCGCCCGATTTTGCGCTCCGGCAATTGTTTCGGCATCGCTCATAGGCATGGCGCTGACGCCGCTGGGCACCGCCACCGGAATCACCTGCGCTTCTGGCCAGATGTGGGTAATGTGAGTGGTCACGGCCGTGACCTTGACGGGATTGGTAGAGCCAACGGCGATACGCATTACCCAATCTCAATCTTCGTCACCGCTTCAAAATCGAGCGTTTCCCCTTTGCCCAACACCGTTTCCAGGGCCATCTGGGCAAACTGGAAAAAGCCCTGCAAATCGGCAATACGTTCCAGGTAATAAGCAGCTAATTCACGCTCTTCGGGGGTTAGTTCGGCCTGAGCCGATTGTAATTTGGTGATGCTCTCGCTGAGGACATGCAGCGCCATTTGCACCTCACGTCGTTCGCGGCTGTTGAGAACACTGCGAATGACCTGCCACATGTCCGATTCTGCCTGGTAGTATTTTTTGCGCTCGCCGCGCATCCACACTTCCTTGGCCATACCCCAACGCTCCAGGTCACGCATGTTCATGCTGACGGAACCTTTGCTGATTTCCAATTGGTCGGCCAGGTCATCCAGAGATAATGGTTCTGGGTGGAGAAGTAATGTGCCATAAAGTCGCCCCATCACATCGTTAAACCCAAAAAAACGAGCCAGTCTTCCCAATCCGGCTACGGTACTCTCATTAACGCCAGTCAATGTATCGTGCATATTTTCCCCTGCGTTCAAAACGTTTTGAATGTTAGGGGAATTATATGGGGGAAGTGGCAAGGTGCAAGTGAGGGAAATGTGGGGGTGAGCAGGTGAGGGGGTGAAGGGGTGACCACGTGGTCTCCCAATCTCGAATCTCCAAATCTCCAAATTACTCAATTGCCGGTCACCGATTACCGATTACCGGGAAAACCGGCCCATGTCCCGCGCCCATTTGCCAGTATGCCCCATTTTGGATGGCCTGATACGTGAATTGGTGGGCCAGGTACACGGCCGTGTCCAAACTCTCCCCTCGCGCCAATGCTACACAAACGGCGGCGGACAGGGTATCTCCGGCCCCATGTGTATTTTCCGTCTCAATGTAGGGGGAGCGCAGTTGGTGAGGGGTACGGCCGTCAAAGAAAATGTCCACCACCTCGTCCCCGTCCCGCCCTCCTTTGAGCAGCACGTTTTTTGCGCCTAGCCGGTGCAGTTCTGTAGCCAGATGGGCCAGCCGGGGGAGATCGGTGGGGTCGGGAACGGCGCTGTTCAGGAGGACGGCCGTTTCCATTACATTTGGCGTAATCAAGTAGGCAATTGGTAGCAGCGCCAGTATATAATGCAGCCGCACTGCTTCGGCAAACATTGGTTGCCCACGATGGTTCACCAGCACCGGGTCAATGACAATTTTCTGGCAACCATATTGCTGTAGCTTGCCGCCAATGACGAGGATAAGTTCAGTTTGGCCAATAAAACCGGTTTTGATGGCGGCTGCGCCGTAATCTGATAACACCGCATCCAGTTGGGCAGTCACAAGTTCTGGGGACATATACTGTACCTGCGCCACGGAGACGCTATTTTGGGCAGTCACGGCCGTGACCACGCTCATGCCATACGCCCCCAGCACCGCCCACGTGCGCAAATCGGCCTGCAACCCGGCGGCTCCACCGCTGTCCGACCCGGCAATCGTCAACACTTTGGGCGGTATCTTTCCCGAATTTTTATTCATAACCATGAGACAAATCTCCCAAAACCCTTTAGAATCAGAGTAACTAAAGATAAGTGTCGAGTACCAGGTGTCAAGTGTCAAGTATGGGCCACTACCTGACACTTGACACCTGACACAAACACACCCCAGGAGAGTGGCACATGACAAAGTATGTAGGCATCCTCACGGCCGGCGGCGACACACCCGGTCTCAACTCGGCCATTCGCGCCATTGGCAAAACCGCTCTGGGTATGGGCATGAACGTTATCGGCTTCCGCGATGGGTTTCATGGGCTGGTTGGCGACCGCACCATGCGGCTGGATGGCGAAACCTTATCGGGTATTCTGACCATCGGTGGCACCATTTTGGGCACCAGCCGGGACAAACCTCACAAAATGTTGATGGGCGGTAAAAAGCTAGACATGACCGACACCATGATGGAAACGTACCGCAAACACAATCTGGATGCGCTGGTCTGTTTAGGAGGGGGCGGTACCCTGAAAAACGCCTACCGCCTGATGCAAAAGGGCATGAACATCATCAATCTGCCCAAAACCATTGACAATGATGTGGCCCTGACTGACGTGACCTTTGGTTTTGACACGGCCGTGGGCATAGCCACCGAAGCCATTGACCGGCTGCACAGCACCGCTCACAGTCACCATCGCATCATCGTGGTGGAAACGATGGGGCACAATACTGGCTGGCTGGCGTTGGGAGCGGGTTTGGCCGGCGGGGCCGACGTCATTCTCCTTCCAGAGATACCGTACAACGTGGAGATTGTGGCGGAAGCGATTAAGAGGCGGCATCGTCACGGCCGTGGTTTTAGCATCATCGCCGTGTCCGAAGGCGCCATGCCCCAACACATCGCCGATGATTTGCAGGCAGCCGAAAAAGCGATAGCGGCAGCCAAAAATAAAGAATCGCGCCAGGAAGCTAAAGCCCGGCTGGCCGAAGTAGAAGCCCTGCGCGCCCACAGCACCATCTACATGTCCGAGCAGCTAGAAAAACTCACCGGGCTGGAATCCCGCGTCACCATTTTGGGGCATGTACAGCGGGGCGGGACGCCTTCGGCCGTAGATCGTTTATTAACCACCCATCTGGGTTCTGCTTGTGTAAAGCTTATCAACGAAGAGCAGTATGGCGTGATGGTGGCTGTGCGCGGTCAGGGAACCGCACCTGTGCCCATTGCTGACGTGGTGGGCAAACGCAAAGCTGTGCCGCTGGATCATCCCTGGGTGGAAAGCGCACGCAATCTAGGCACTTGTTTGGGAGACCAATAAAAAAAGCCCGGCTTTCGTAAAAGCCGGGCTTTTAGGCTGAAAGACAGGCAATTTCTTGGAGAAATCGCCTGTCTACTTTCACATATTCGCCACAATCGCTTTCCCAAATTCGGAACAACTTAGCTTGGTTGCGCCTTCAATTTGGCGGTGCAGATCGTAGGTGACAGTCTTGTTTTCAATGGTTTTGGTCATCGCCGCCACCACAAGGTCAGCCGCTTCCTGCCAGCCCATATACTCCAACATCATCACCCCACTGAGGATCAGACTGCCAGGATTGACCATATCTTTACCCGCGTATTTGGGAGCCGTGCCATGCGTGGCTTCAAACAAAGCCACACCGTCGCCGATGTTACCGCCGGGAGCCATGCCCAGACCACCCACTTGTGCGGCGGCGGCGTCGCTCATGTAATCGCCGTTCAGGTTTAAGGTGGCAATTACGTCATAATCCACCGTGCGCGTCAGCAGTTGTTGCAGCATATTATCGGCGATCACATCTTTGATCACGATGTCCATGCCGCTGATAGGGTTGCGCAGCGTGTGCCAGGGGCCGCCGTCCAGCGGCTGCGCTCCAAACTCGTCCCGCGCCACTTCATAGCCCCAGTCACGGAATGCGCCTTCGGTAAACTTCATAATGTTACCCTTATGCACCATGGTAACGCTGGGGCGGTTATGGTCAATGGCATATTGAATGGCCTGGCGCACCAACCGTTTGGTGCCAAAGGCGCTGACAGGTTTAATGCCAATGGCCGAATCTACCCGGATGTTTTTGCCCAGTTTATCATTCATAAAGGCAATAAGGGCTTTAGCTTCGTCGGACTCGGCCGGCCATTCCACGCCAGAATAGACATCCTCTGTATTTTCACGGTAGATGACGATGTCCATTAGTTCCGGCTGGCGCATGGGGCTGGGCGTACCGGGAATGTAGCGCACAGGGCGAACACAGGCATACAGGTCTAGCACCTGGCGCAATGTCACATTCAGACTACGAAACCCACCGCCAATGGGGGTGGTCAGCGGCCCTTTAATGCCCACCAGATATTCGCGCATGGCGTCAAACGTTTCTTCAGGCATGAAGTTGCCATCGTAGAGGGCGGCCGCTTTTTCGCCGGTATAAATTTCCATCCAGGCAATTTTACGTTTACCGCCGTAGGCTTTGGCTACGGCCGTGTCCCATACGTGCAGGGAAGCGGGGGTAATATCTACGCCGATGCCATCTCCTTCAATATAAGCCACAATGGGGTTATCTGGCACGTTGAGTTTGCCATTTTCATAGGTGATCTTTTCACCTTCCGGGATTTGTATTTTTGCAAAAGCCATTTTTTTATTGTCCTGTTATGGGAAGTATTGGAGCATCAGGTATATTGTCAACTACTGGGCAACTCGGTAATGATCTGCCCCATATCTATGACGCCGCCCGGATCAAGTTTTATTAATAGAGGGGTGCCATCCTCATTGTTAATAGGGAATATGGTGTATCCCACATCAACCATGAGGCCATATTCACCCGGTGGGATGTTTTGAAAAATGAAAATACCGGTTGGATATAATTGGGCCTTTGGGGAATCACTACCAGCACGAATGAAGGCAGGACGGCCGTCTGTCGTTAACAAGACCTCAGCCAACATTAGGGATGCTGGAACCAATGGTTCAAAACCATACCCAACCACCTCACGAACAAGTACACCACCAATAACTCCTCCCTCTTCACTGGCAGCAGGGAGATCAATATCTGGATTTGGCGGCTCTTCCAGCAAATTCTCATACAAGTCAGGGCCAGGATAGCCAGTTGAAGTACTCGCTTCTGAGTTGTTGCCAGGATATCCTGCGTTTACACTTTCCCCAGATGGATACCCATTTGAGGACTCAGGGTTATTTTCCCCTTCATCTTGAAGGGGCTGAACAGTGACAGAAATTTGTTGTTGTTGGTCATCTACATTGTTACATGCAGTGATAACTACCAGTAACATTATCAGACAAAAACCAATCTGCGATATATTGCGCCAACTTTTAAGGCTCATTAATAAACACCCTCTCGCTCAAAAAACAGCAAGAGCCGCCTTCTTGTGGGAAGGCAGCTCTCGTTATTCAGGTTAATTTAAAATCTGACTTCCGGATCCGGATCTAGTTATTTACAGACTCGTAGGTCAAAGTACCGTCGGTAACTCCAGCGTTCTGATTAGCCTGGTTAACGACACCTAACAATGCACCACCACCAGCTGCCGTACACGTACCACTGCCAATGTACGCATTGGGTAAAGTCTGATTGGGATCGCCTGTCTGACCATTAATATTTTGAACATCCGCTGCTTCGTTGGTGCCAAGAGTAAAGTCTACGCTAATGGTTGTACCTCCGTATGTACAGGTAACTGTATCAGCTGCGCCAACGTTCATAACGCTCCAACCAGTCCAGATGTTAAAAGCATTCATTAACAAGGGCATAACCACAGTTCCAGTAGCAGCACTGGGGTTAAACGCGCTATAAGAACTGGAGCCACCACTGGCAAAGTTGGTCTGATTGACAATAGCAACCAACGGGTTGCCAGCGCTATTAGCCGTAACTGCGGCTGAACCAATCCAATACTCGCCTTCCGTACAATTAGAGGTTGTGTTACCAGAACCAGAGCCAAAAACGTTAATGGAGAATGTTTCAGCTCCGCCTGCCGGAATAGTGGCAGATTCAGTACAATCTGTACCCGTACCACTATTCGCTGTGTAGGTGACAGTAACGTCAGTAGACGTAGCACCTTGATTCTGAATTTGGATACCAGTGAGAATACCAAACACGTTATTCGTTACCAACGGCATCACCACATCAGTGCCACCAGCCGCAAAACCATTGTAGGCCAGAAGACCGCCACCAAACACTTGCATGACAACAGCTACAACTTCACCACTTGCACCAGCGGTGATGGTTGCTGCACCATTATAAGCGTTTGGCAAACAAGCATTGCTTGCTTGGTCAAATGTCGCTGCCGCACCTGGTTGAATCGTGGCGCTATCAGTACAAGCAGTCCCAGAATAAGTGACATTTACTGTAGTAGCCGCACTACCTGTATTTTGCACGTTATACCAGGTGTTGATCCCAAAGAATGCCTTGTTGATCAGAGGTAAAGATACACTGTTTGAACCACCAGAAAAACTGCTGTAGCTAGAACCATATTCCAGGCCATTTCCTTTCACGTTGGAAATAGCAGCTACCTGTACATTTGAGGAAACAACAACAGAGCCATCAAATCCAGCAGGAACGCTGGCAGGCAACGGGGAATAGGTATTTGATCCGCCAGCGGTAATGGTGTCATTGACCGTGGCAACCGTAGCGCCTGTTTGATCGATAAATTGAATAGCAATCGTTGCGGCCTCGGAATCGGAAAGATTCACAATCTGAAAGTCTGCATTATAGGAGCTAATTTGAGCAAATGCGGCTGATGGAGCCAGCACAAGCCCTAATAACACCAATGCCAATAAAATAAACCCTGCTTTCTTCATTATATTTACTCCTTTTTATAGGTTAACAAGTAAGACTAGGCCAATAATAGATGTGAACCTGACGAAATTCAATACTCCATATGGGTTAAAAAAAGGGTTAAAGCCTGAAAGAAACCAGGGAAGCGAGCAATTCGCCAGTCAACCACATCAAACGAACAGTTATTGCTACAATGAGCGTGACTGGCATGGGCAGTAATTGTGTCAAGAGAACGATCAACGTTACTTCGCGCAAACCGACAAATGAAATGGTAAAAAAACCGGCTAGAGAGATAGTACCGGATAAAGACCACATGCCAATTATGGTAATGAGGTGGGTGATTGCTAATGGTTGAAAGAAATTGATGACACTGAAAAGAACCAAGCCACCAACGATCCAGGTCAATATGTAAAGGGTGAGCCACACGGCCGTGTCCCCCCACTGTAATTCTTGTTCAGGCATGGAACGGTTGATCTTCTGCCATAGTTTTTGTAGGATGCGCGGATGTACGAGAATGCCGCCCAAGAGTAGCATGAAAAGCGAGGTCCACAATTGGGCAGATGGGCTTAAGACTTCATCGAGACCCGACCAGAACGGCAAGGTAAGTAGTGTGGTAACAAAACCTGAGATCATGAAAAAGGCCAGTTCCAGACCACTGAGCAGGGATATTTGTGTTTTACTGACACCTGCTTCCTGGTAGAGGACGGCGCGGCTGGCGATATACCACACCATCCCTGGAATGCGCCGGGATAGGTTCGCCTGAAGGTAGATTTTGACGGTGCGACGCCGGTTGTTGTAGTTAGCCAGGCGAGTTACTAACAAATGCCATATCCAGATAACCAGGAAAAAATCTGCAAAAAATGCGGCGATACCGTAGAGGAGCCACTCAGGACGAATATCCCATGCGTAGTTGGACAGCAAGTCCCAATTGCCGTGGATGACGCGAACAATGAGGGATATTGTAAACAGGACAAAAAAAGCGCTTAGAAACTGGCGACGCCAACCGGTGGTCAGATAATGACCGACACGCCTCATTTTTCCTACAAGGGAGAGGGCAGGCCATGGTAACCGTTCTTTCATTTTTGGGCCAGGACAACCATGTCATCATCCATGACAATCTGGCTACCCACACGCAAAAGCAGTTTTTTATGGTTGAGAGTGGCATTGCCATGTTGAATTTGCCAGTGGGTGAGGCGGGGAATGCGGCGAGTAATTGGCTTGTAAAGGCCAATAATGAGAGCGCGTAGGAGAATAACACGGCCGAACTGGACGATTTTGTTGCGGGCTACGGCCGTCTGCCCCACGTCAATTGTATGTATCCCCCCCACCTGCAATACCTGGAAGCCGACTTGGTGCAGCATGGTCTGTAGGGTTTGACGGGTGAAATAAACGAGATGACCGACAGGGTTGAGATAACGCCACCTGTCCCCATAACGACGGGCATAAAAGTTGCCGATGTCGTGGGTGCTGAGAACAATGATGCCTCCTGGTTTTAGCAGGTCATACATTTGTTGGAGTAATTGTTGTGGGTCAGGGTGGTGTTCGATTACATCAAATGCGGTAGTTATATCAAAGCTGTTACTCGCCAAATTAAGTGAGTCCAGTTCACCTTCGTAAATGTGAAGATGATGGGCAGCACGGCCGTATTCCGCAAAATATGGTGACACTTCTTGACCACACACATCATAACCCGCTTGTTGGGCTTCTAGCAGAAATGTGCCCGCGCCACAACCTACGTCAAGCAGTTTGCCAGATGGCGCATACTGGCGCATAACACGTAAGTAACGCTGCCAGGTAGGTCGCTGCAAATCCGCGTTTTCGATAAACCAATCTTGAACAAACTGATAATCCCATTCATTGGCAAAGGTGTAATAGGCAGACAGGGCAGCCTTGTCGGGGCGAGGATTGGTATAGATGAGACCACAACGACGGCATTGCACAATATTCCAGATATCCTGCCCATAATCGCCAAGCTGATCATCACGCACGGGAATCTGGTAACGCACGGCCGTGTCATCCGCGCCACACAAATTGCAGCAAACGTATTCAATACCTTTCGTGATTACTTGTTCACTCATGTGTTGATGTGCCTGGCTTTGTGACATATAAACACAAAAGACCATGCCAGATTCAGAGGGATGAAAGGTGTCAACATGAGGCGCGCCATTTGCTTCGGGCGGCGGACATAATTCATGAGATCGGGCCTGGTGCGCGGCCGTTCCCGTTCATACTTGAGCGTTTTGGTAACGGTAAGCCCGTTTTCTTCTAGCAATTGTTGCCACTCGTAACGGGCAGCATAACGCTGGATAGGCTGGTAGGGATCTATGCTGGTGCGGCCTTGGCGGAAGGCGATCCAGACGTTAGTGAGCAGGCTGAAGGTGTTGGGAACGAGAATGAGGGCACGGCCGTCCGGCTTCAGCACCCGCGCCATCTCCCGAACCGCCTGGGCCATGTCCAGGTAATGTTCCAGGCTGCCAATGTTGCTAATCACATCAAAATTTTTGTTTGCGTAGGGAAGTTGCTGACTGTTGGCTGTTACCAGATTTTGTGCTTGCATGAGGGTATGACCGGTCACCAGGGCGTTGTGGGACAAATCCATGCCATGCGCCTGGATGCCTTTCTTTTGCGCCAGACGTGGTAACTCCGCCTGACCACAAGAAATGTCCAGGTAACTCTCACCTGGTTGCAAGGCCAGTAATTCGAGAATCCACAGGTAGAAGGAATCACTTTGGGCGATATTGCCTACCTGACTGTAGACGGTCTCATAGCCACGCTGACTATCGGCGCCGGTAAGGACGCCATTCAGGCGTGCTTCCAACATGATGTGGGCTTTGGGAGTTTGTTGTACCATACCAGCCCGCAATTATAGCGTACTGCCGCTTAAAGGCGATGTTTGCTGAGGCAAGCGTGAGAGGAAAGGTAACGGCCGTTACCTTGAGGGAATGGTTGACGATGCGAGGGTTTACGGCCGTAGCCTTTCAGCAGTGGTGTATTATGGGGATTGTAGTGGCGATGGCGCAGCTATCACACAGAAAGCATTTGGCAAATTAACCGTGCTTACGTAGCATCTATGGTAAACAGCATAGCTCAAGATGGTTTTTATGTTAACTTATCTCCAAAATCGTCTCATCCCGCTTCTCATCATCCTCTTGGCCTTTTTTATCAGACTCCATACACTAGATTTACAACCATTATGGTTTGATGAATCAATGGAGTTTTGGGTAGCTACGGCCTCGCTCGATAAACTCTTTGAGGCCGTCAAGACTTCTTTACAAGACCCACCACTTTATTCTCTGCTACTACATTTCTGGATGAATCTTGGACGGGATGAATTTACCCTGCGACTTCTGTCAACCTTTATCAGTTTACTTTCCATTGCTACCATTTTTACACTGGGCCGCCATGTTCATAGTCAATCTGCAGGTGTTGTATCCGCTTTTTTTTTGGCACTGCTTCCCCCAGAAATTCGTTTTGCGCAAGAAGTCGGGCAATATGCAATCCTCATATTCACCTTACTTCTGAATCTGCTTGTGATGTCATATGCTCGCCAGACAAACCGGGGAAGATACTGGGCAATTTGGGTAATCACCGCTTTATTATGCATCTACAACTACTATGGCTCACTGCTAATTATTATCGCCGTGGCCGGCGTTGTTTTTGTTGAGAATGTTTTCAGGAGAAAGAAGAAATACCTCGTGAAACAAATCGTGGCGCTTTTGGTTTTCATACTGCTGATATTGCCGCTTGCTATTGGTTGGATTCCCCATCAATTGTTTCAGGGGCCAACCAGTAACGCTTTCGCCACAAATTTTCATTCCTTGTCAATAGAAGCCAACATTTTACTGACCAATACGAGGCAGTTGCTCGCCTACCAATTGACGGGATATATAGCGGAACCTGAATTGTGGACAAACCTACAGTTGCTCGCCTGGGTAATGATACTGATCTCGCTTTTTTTCAGTGTACTAGGCCTGGCAAAGTCTACACGACATGCATATTTGCTTGTGTGGTTACTGGTAAGTTGGATTCTTTATTACGTAGCAGGAAGAATGGGGGTATATCCTTACGGTGGCACCCGGCATGCACTGATCTTGACACCTTTGCTTGTTCTGGCCGTTTCGGTTGGCATAACGACGATGTGGCAAATATGGCGGCCTTTAAGCCTGGCTATGTTTATCGGCATTTCCGTGATTACTGTAGTCGCCCCAAGGGAAGCACCAGAAGATTTGCGATCTGTAGCAACCTATTTCCTGGCTAACAGAACTGATAATATCCCCGCATATGTTTATTATGGTGCAGTTCCAGGTTTTCGCTATCAACTACAATCAGACGGCGATTTGGAAGAGGAGATACCGGCTACCTGGTACAGAGAGTGTTGGGCTGGCGCATTGGAATCTTATTGTACAGACAATGAAATCATCTATGGGAGATGGATAAGACAATTATCGCCGGAAGAGAAAGTGAGTGAAATTTTGGCAACCATAACCCATTCTTCTCAAACAGAATTCTGGTTGCTCTTTTCCCATACAGCTAACGCAGAACAAGATGAAGTGGTAAACACGTTGAAGGGCTTATACGTTATTGTAGATTCGATTGAGGTTCAAGGCGCGAGCGCGTATCTGTTTCATTTGCGGCAGGATTAGACTCTTTAGTAATAAGGTTAAAAAGGCGTTGTTTGCTGATGCAAGCATGAGAGGAAAGAGAACGGCCGTTACTTTCAGGGCATCATTGACGAAGTGCGGGTGTACGGCCGTGGCCTTTCGGCGAATGAAATCCTGGCCCTTTATCAGGAAGCAGTTTCTCCTTAACGCTCCCAGCCTGTATTTGCCTGCGGGTCCCAGTCATGGACGAAGACATCAAGAACGCCGTTAGTATCATCGCTGACCAGATTGCTGGCATCAGAATCGAAGACCACATAACGGCCGTTAGCAGAGATGGAAGGCCACCCAGAATGGTGGTTGCTCTGGGTACCGTCAGAAGCAATAGAGACACGGCTGGTCTCGGCCGTTTGCTGATCATGGACGAAGACATCACCGCTATTATTTGTGTCGTCATTGACCAAAGTGTTGGCATCGGTATAAAAGACTACAAAGCGACCGTCTGCGGAAATAACCGGTGACCAGGAAGCAGTATTCCCTTGAACTCCATCAGATGAAACGGAAACCAATCTTGTCTCACCTGTTTCCAGGTCGCGGACAAAAACATCCTTGTCGTGATTGGTATCATGGCTGACCAAGTTGTTGGCGTCAGAAAAGAAGGCCACAAAACGGCCGCTGGCCGAGATGGAAGGAGCCCAAGAGCCATAATTCCCTTCAACTCCATCGGCGTTCAGAGAAACAAGGACGGTCTCGCCTGTCTGCCGGTCATGGACAAAAATATCTGTGAAACCATTGTGGGTACCAAGGTTAGCAGCCTCAGATTGAAAAGCTACAAAACGGCCGTCGGCGGAAATAGAAGGAACCAAAGACCTTCCATCTCCTTGAGTGCCGTCGGAAGCGACAGAGACGCGACTGGTTTGCTCTGTTTGCCGGTCATAGGCAAAAATATCCTGCACGCTGTTGGTGTCGTTGGCGATCAAATTACTGGCGGCGGACTGAAAAGCCACATATCGGCCGTCGGCCGAAATAACGGGGTAGTCAGACTCGTGATTGCCCTGCGTTCCATCGTCACCAACAGAAATCCGGCTGGTCTCGCCCGTTTGCCGGTCATGGACAAAGACATCTATATACCCATTCGTATCGCCAGGGACCAGATTGCTCGCATAAGAATCAAAGGCCACATAACGGCCGTCGGCCGAAATATCAACATGAATAGAAGACCCATTCGCTTCTGTTCCGTCAGAAGCTAAAGAGATGCGGCTCGTCATGCCTGTATGCCGGTCATGCACAAAAATATCAGCCATGCCATTGGTGTCATTACTAACCAGATTGCTGGCAATGGAATAGAAAGCAACATAGCGCCCATCAGCGGAAATAGAAGGGAATCCTGAAGCATGATTACCTTGTGTCCCATCAGATGCGATTGAGACACGGGCGGTGGTTGCCCTAAAAGGCTTCACACTCAATGGCAAATACACCCCGCCATTCCCTGAACCTTCAAGGATGTTCTGTTGAAGGGATGCAACGGCCGCTTCAGAGTGTGTGGCTGCGAACAAAGTGGATAAAGTTCCTAATCCCCACACTGCCATGATCAGTAACAGAAAAAGTACGCTCTTATTTAGCATAGTACCTCCTGATTCCTTTTTGCTGCTGGTGATAAATCAGAGTCACTGCGAAAAATTCGGAGTTTAGTGGCAGATGCCGCGACCATCGCGCATACCGTGCCATAGGCCACGCCAGTAGGCGTTTAGGGATTCGTAACGGCCGTGCCGCCACAATCGCCACGTCGTTTTCAGCGCACTTCCCAAACGCCACAAAACAATCAAGGGAATCTGCCACCAGCGGGCATGTTTAGCAAAGTAGCGCACACTGGAACGGGCCATCCAATACCGCTCGCGGGGAGAATCGCTGCCGCCGCTGCTCTTAGAAATAGCGTGCCACATTTTGGCCTGGCTGCACACCAATACGCGCAGTCCCGCTTTATGCGCCCGCAGGCTTAAATCTGCATCCTCGTAATAGAGAAAAAAGCCTTCATCAAAACCAGCTGTTAACTCGTATGCTCGCCGCGACATGAGCGACGCACCACCCGGCGCAAAGTGCCGCTCCATCACCCGCGGGAATTGCCCCTCGTCTAGTTGTCCACGCACATCTACAATGCGCTCCAATGTCCAGGGGTTGATGTTGCCGCTCATAGA
The DNA here is from genome assembly GCA_035444285.1 of Chloroflexota bacterium. Classification (GTDB taxonomy): domain Bacteria; phylum Chloroflexota; class Anaerolineae; order Promineifilales; family Promineifilaceae; genus CAADGU01. The sequence goes on along the minus strand of DAOMOK010000005.1, from coordinate 387,867 downwards.
CCAGATGCGTTGGGGGTCATCGGTGTAATAGATGGTGGCAGCGACAAAACCAACGTCTACGGCCGTGTGCGCCGCCAGTTCGGCCACACAATTTTCTTCCAAAATCAGATCGTTATTCAAAATCAAGACATGATCAGCGCCGGCAGCAAAGGCATGGTGCAGCCCAGCGTTTACGCCACCAGCAAAACCCAGGTTTTTGGCGTTGGCGACCAATTCTATTTCAGGATGCACGGCCGTGATGCAGGCAATCGAATCGTCCACCGAGCCATTATCCACCAGCAACAGCTTTAGATGAGGATATGTTTGTCGCTTGAGAGAATGTAAACATTCAATGGCCTCGTTCGCCCCATTCCAATTCAACACCAGCGCATAAATGAGTGGATGGTTGTTCGCTTCATACATGGCAGCGAAGTCTATTCTAAATGGGGATGGGCAGGCAACTGGCTAACTTCAGGTATAATCCCCGGTTTGGAGATTTGAGCGATGAAACTACTCATTTTAGGCGGGCAGGGCATGTTGGGACATAAAGCATTCCAACTCCTCAGCATGCACCTGGAAACGTATGCAGCCTTTGCCCAAACCAATGGCCCCTGGACACGCTTCCCGATGTATCAGGATTTAACCCGCACTGTTACCGGGGTGGACGCACGCCAGTTTGACAGTGTGGTGGAAGCGTTTGCCCACGTCCGGCCGCATGTGGTCATCAATTGTGTTGGCATCATTAAACAACTGGAGACGGCAAAAGACCCTATTGCCAGTTTAGAAGTAAATGCGCTCTTCCCACACCGATTGGCAAGGCTTTGCCAGGCGACGCGCACGCGGCTCATTCATATCAGCACCGACTGTGTTTTTAGCGGGCAAAAAGGGAATTACACAGAAGAGGATGTGCCAGACCCGGTGGATTTGTACGGCCGTACCAAACTCCTGGGCGAAGTAAATCAGCCCGGCTGTTTAACTTTACGCACTTCTATTATCGGCCGTGATTTTGTGAAAAAAGTTGGCTTGCTGGAATGGTTCCTGAGCAAAAGAGGGCAAACTATAAATGGTTTTACCCACGCCATTTATTCCGGCCTGACCACGCAAGCATTATCTATAATTCTCTACGAACTCATCATCCACCATCCCGATCTAGCGGGTCTTTACCAGGTTGCCAGCCAACCGATTAGCAAGTACGAATTATTGCTTAAGATACGCGACGCCTTACAACTAGACATTGAAGTGAATCCTTCTTCTGACTTTTTCTGTGATCGCAGCCTGGACGCCACTCTATTTACCCAGACCACATCTATTCCCATCCCTTCTTGGGACGAGATGATTGACACGCTGGTAGCCGACCCTACCCCTTATGACACTTGGAGTAAAATGGAATGAATTTATTAGATAACAAACATGTTCTCATTACCGGCGGTACTGGCTCGTTAGGCCAGGTACTCTTACGGCGCATCTTAACTGGTGAACAGGGCCGACCACGCAAAATTACCATCTTCTCTCGTGATGAATCCAAACAACACGACATGCACATGGAATACCTGAACCGTCTGGCGACGACAGATGAGGCTGTTTATGAGCTTTACCGGCAGACGGTTGCTTTTCGCATTGGGGATGTGCGCGACTATCATGGGGTAACGGCCGTTATGCGCGATGCTGACATCCTTTTCAATGCCGCCGCTCTCAAACACGTACCTGCCTGTGAATACTCTCCCTTTGAAGCAGTAAAGACAAATATCTTGGGGCCAGAAAATATCATCCGCGCCATTCGTGAGCATAACCTACCAGTGCAAACCGTCATTGGCATTTCCACCGATAAGGCCTGCAAACCTGTCAACGTAATGGGTATGACAAAAGCCATTCAGGAACGACTCTTTGTGCAAGCCAATCTGGAATGTCCCCAGACCCGGCTGGTCTGTGTACGTTACGGCAACGTTCTGGCCTCACGCGGCTCGGTCATTCCCCTTTTCCACAAAATCATTCGCAACGGCGGCCCCATTACTATCACCACGCCAGAGATGACGCGCTTCCTGCTCAGTCTAAACCAGGCGGTAGACACGGTTTTTGCCGCCCTCAATGAAGCACATCCAGGCGAGATTTACGTGCCGCGTGTACCTTCTGCACGGGTAGTGGATGTTGCCGCCATACTTGTTGGCAACCGTTCCATTGAAACAAAGATAATCGGCATCCGCCCCGGTGAAAAAATCCACGAAATTCTGGTGTCCGAAGAAGAAGCCCACCGCACTGCCGCACGTGGCGCTTACTTTGTCATTATGCCCAGCCAGGCGGAGTTGCGACATGCCGATTGGGCCGGTATACCGTTGGACAAAGAGTATAGTTCGGCCGATCACCTCATGTCTGCCCAGGATGTGCGGGGTATGTTGGCTCAGTACAATTTGCTGGATGTGGAAAAAGGCATCCCTCAAGATAGGCTGCTGTTGTGATCACTGGCTTTCAGATGATGATTCACAAGGGCCAACGCGGTAAACTGTGATGGTGGCCTGGGTGGTGGCGACAAATGGGCCATGCACCCGACCAGCTTCGCAAACGTTTTGCAGCAGGGTTTGGTAACGGCCGTTGGCCCCAGGCGCTTGCTGCCCAAAATCATTCAAGACTTCATTTAAGACTAAATATGCAACGCCATTATCCATGTACCACTCGGCATCATGTTCAAATATAAAAAAAGTCTGGGTCAACGGCCACACCGTAGGGTCTAAATTAGGATGAAAGTAATCTACGGCAACGGCCGTGCCCGGCGGCACATTTGCTTCTACCCATTCCCGCGCCCGCGTCCGCACATCACCCTGGCGGAAATTCAGATCATACCGTAAGGCGAAGTAGAAAAAAGGTAGCAGCAACAACAGCAGCAAAGCGTAGGCCCAGTGGGGGTTCTTTTGCCGTGCGTTCAAAATCACCACCAGCCGACCCATAAGAATATCCAACACCAACGCTGCCCACAGAATAAACAGCGACGCCCCTGGCAACCACATCCGTGATTGAGCATTAGTCTGGCCCAAAATAGCCAACCACAACACAACGGCAAAACTATTAACAATGGCCGCCCGCCGCATACCCCAATATCGAAAACTCAACACCAATCCGATCACGCCCAATATCATCACCGGCATATGTGGATTGGTCAGATGAAAACGTACATGCCACAACCACACCGGCATCACCACTTCTCGGCCCGGCGCATTGTATAAGTGCAGACTATAACCAAACCAGTAGAGGAACTTTGGTAAATCGAGCAAAGCGTAAGGCGTTCCGGCCAAAAAACCAACCAGCATAGCCAATGGGCCGGCAATAACCCGCCAACTTAAGCACTCATCCAGACCGCGCACCCGCAGTAGTGGCACAAGTAGCAGTGGGACGGCCAGCACCAGGCCATTATATTTTGTTGAAGCGGCTAACCCACATACAAAACCTGCCCCGGCATATGCCCAAAAATTATCCCGTTCCCAGTTATCATACACCCGCAGCAGCAAGTAAAGGCTGAGCGCAACCCAAAACATGAGGGCTGTATCGGTGGTGGCAAAGTGGTCATTCACCACTAGCGCCGGTAAAAAGGCGGCGATGGCAGCAGCTATTAATCCCTGCCGTTGATTTCCCAACCGTCGGCCAAGCATATACACCACCAGGACAAACAACATCCCCAAAACGGCCGATACCAACCGCGCCGCCAGGAAGTATTCAGGGTAAGTATAAATAGCCGGAATCGTCCCCCGTTCAAAGAGAGGCAACTGGTCTACCGTGGCCATACGGCCGTCCCGCGCGGCCAACGAAAAAACACCAGCGAATACGGCCGTGAGTAAATAAATGTGAAATGTGCCATACTCCATCCGCGTGGGCGCCCAATCCCCTGTCTTCAGGATGTTAATAGCGGGCATGACGACGGCGTCCTCATCCGGGTGCATCAAGTAAGGCAAATCAAAACCAATGCCGATGAGACGAAGTAATAGGGCAACAAATAACAGAAAGCCCAGCAAAATTGCCGGGCCATGTGCCTGTCTCACTTTTTGCCAGTCAACACTTGTTACTTTCATCAAACCCTGACCACATAATCCCCAGACAACACCTGCGAATGTCTCATTTGCTCAGCCGGTTTCAACGCCAGCGACTGACGCACCTGTCCTTCAACCCATTCATACGTCTGGCGTAATCCCTCTTCCAGCGAAATCCCCGGCGACCAGCCTAATACCTGCCGTAACAAGGTGTTATCAGAGTTACGGCCGCGCACCCCCTGTGGACCAGGAATATGCTTCTTCGCTACTTTTATGCCAGCAATATCCGCCACGATGTCCGCCAGTTCATTAATAGTCACCATGCGATCCTGCCCCAAATTCAGCGGATCATGAAAGTCAGATGCCATGAGCTTTTCCAACCCCGTCAGACAATCATCAATGTAACAAAAAGAGCGCGTCTGTTCACCATCGCCCCATATTTCCACTTCGCATTCTCCGGTCAGTTTAGCCAGGGCTACCTTGCGGCACATGGCGGCTGGCGCTTTTTCCCGCCCACCATCCCATGTGCCCAATGGCCCAAAGATGTTGTGGAAACGAACAACGCGCGTTTCCAGACCATACTCTTCTCGGTAATGCATACAGAGCCGTTCCGTCATCAATTTTTCCCAGCCATATGCGTCTTGAGGCTGGGCAGGGTAGGCATCCCCCTCTCGAAGGGGAATGACATCCGTCTCCGTTTGCCGATATTCAGGATAAACACAGGCCGAAGAGGTATACAGATACCGTTGCACATCATTTTGCCGGGCAGCTTCCAGGGTGTGGGTGTTAATGAGTATATTGTTGTGCAAAATTTGGGCGTGGTTGGCATGAATGTAGCCCATACCGCCCATATCGGCAGCCAGGGCATAGACTTCTGTCACCCCTTCTGTAGCCACCAGGCCGTTTTCCCAACGACGTAAATCGAGCAACTGAAACTCATCGGCGGTCGTAGGTTCAAATTCCGGTCCCTTGACATCTACACCGCGTACCCAATGACCACGCTCTTGTAAAAACTTCACTAAATGATGGCCGATAAACCCACCGGCTCCTGTAACTAAAATTCTCTTCTGTGTCATGACTTTCTCCACTCATGCAATATGTACTGATAGTATTTGTCTAGTTGAGTCGTTATGATGGGGCCGGCAAATTCTGTCTCTACTATCTGTCGGCCACGCCGTCCCATCTCTTCCTGCAAGGGGTAATCGTTTATCAATTTTAGTGCAGTCTGGGCAAGTTCGACGGGATCATCGGGAGCAACAAGGCCGATTCGCTTTTCACGAACCATCTGCCCCAGGTCGGCCACATCAGTGCTGACCAACGGCCGTCCAGCCGCCATAAAATCAAATGCCTTCAACGGAAAACGTCCCTGGTTGGCGCCACTATTTCGTAATGGTAACCAGCCAATATTGCTGGCCGCAATATAATCCACCACTTTGTTAAAATCACTAATTGGGCCGGTGCGAATGACCGCTTCTACGGCCGTTGGCATAAATTGCTCCACCTCTATATTGACATAACCTATCAAGAGTAGCCGCGCTGATGGACATACTTGATGAATATGCTCAAAGGCCGCTGCCATCAACATCGCATCTCGCTTAAAGATGACGCCGGGGTAAGCCAAAATAGGCACATCCAGAGGCAACCTCAGCTTTTCACGAACCTGGCGCAGCTCCTTTGGTTGAAAATCAATAGTATTAGCTCCGTTTGGTAGATAAAGAATACTTTCAGCCGGCACCCCCAGGTCAATGGCTTTCTGGCGCAAAACATGATTAATAACCGTTGTGCCATCGGCTCTGGTACGGAAGGTCTCCTCAAAAAACGTTTCTATCGGCCGCATAATCCCGCGCGTTAACGGATTAGATCGTTCTTCCACCGAACCACCGCGCCCAAACCAGTCGCACCAATCCATAATCAGGGGGATACCAAGCTGCTTTTTCAAGTAGAGGGCGGGGAATATCACCACTGGTCGGCTTTCAAAGGTATGGATAAGGTCAAAGGTACGGCCGTTAAGCCACTTCATGCGGTTGATTGTATTCCAGGGGTCATAAGCAAACGGCAAGAAAGCAGGGGTTTCCACCAACGTAAACCCCTTGTACTCTCGCTGCACAAAACCCCTCTTACTTGACCGCGAAATCGCCAGATAGGTTACCTCATAATCCAACTTGCTCAGTTCTTTCGCAAAATAAGATGCGCGCCAAAATGTGCCTTTTTCTATCTGGTTACCTACCAGAAATAAAACTTTCGTCACTGTTTGCTCACTTGCTTAGCTTAGACAACAGGTGAAAACGAAGTATAGCTGTGGCCGCAAGCGGGATCAATTGCTTATTCAACTTTCCTTAACCAGATAGAGCTAAACGTGTTTGCTTCCTGAACCACCGATTTGTAAATAGGAACAAGCTGTTGCAAGAATGATTCGTCAAAATAACGCAGCATCGGCAACGAGAGTACAATTTGAAAAGCATAATTAAAAGAGAGAAAAGCCTGTAATACCATCGCCTCGTTCCAATACATGGGCCAGGCTCGCCCTAGCACCCACTGTTCTGCTGGGAAAGGTATGTTATAGGGAAAGGGAATGTCATGTATGTGAATAAGAACGCCTGGAGGCAGATTTGGCAGTACCTCTAAAAAAAGATAGGGCACATCCCCATCCAGTTTGAGGACATGACTGGAATCAATAAACAACATGTCACCGGCTTCCAAGTTCTGGAATACGGTCAAGTCAACATTTTGCACTTCCTGTACACAAATCTCTATACCGGGAATGGCATACAGTTCAGCAAACGGATAAGGTTCAACACACTGAATCTTCAGCGGGTGACCTTCTATTTCGTTGTGCATTGCTGCCAGAGAGCAATAATAAGTGGAAATGCCAGAACCAACCTCGATATACTGGCGGGGTTTATAGTGGCGGACCAACAAATAGAGTGTTAAAGCATCCAACTCATTGTAGCCTGGTCCAAAACTACGCTGCGCTACTTCATGGTAATCAGGTAGTTGCGCAAATTCACCATAATAGCTGGCCATCAATTCTGTCAACAACATCTTGAATGCATCTAGATCGTAGCGAATCGCAGACATGGTACTGGGACGATTCCAACGGCTCTTGTTTCTTTTCAGATCAGCCAGCAGTGGCAAAGGGGAATAGTAATCGTTTTTACGAACAATATTGTAGCCACAAAAGGAAGCCAGGCGGCGAATCGTGGAAACAAACGGCCGTTCCATTCCCTTTTTCGTTTTTTCAGCACTTTGCCACACAGCGGGGGGAAGGTGGCGTCTAAGAAATTTCTTCATCATGTATTTTGCTTAATCCAAGTAAGACCTTTTTTGTCTTTGCCCCAATGGCGTTGATAGTGTTGGCTTGTACACGCTCATATGCAGCCGTCACCATATGTTGACACAACACCGGATCGTGCGCCAGTTCCAGGATACCCTTGGCCAAAGCTTTTGGGTTAGCACGTTCCACTAAATAGACATGGTGCTTGTGAGTCAATTCTTCATGGATGGTTTCTGCGTCACCGGTTATCACTGGTCGCTGCATCATCATTCCTTCCCAAATTTTGTTTTGAATTGTGCAGCGGGCCTGTTTAGTTGTGCCAAAGACACCCAAAACCAAATGCGACTTCGCAATTTCATCAGGCAAATCTTCTTTATTCAGCCAACCACAAAAATGCACGTTCTTAAGCTGTAAGTCACGCGCCAATTGTTCAGCGGACGGCCGTTCCTGTCCATCCCCATAAAAATCAAACCGGATGTCAGGATATTCCTGTAGTTCCGCTGCTGCTCGAATCATGGTTTCTACCCCATGTAGGGGAATAAATGTACCGTAATAAATCACTCGAAAAACACGCTCCGGTGACTCCAGGTTTAGACGCGGGTAGTAAATTCGATCATCTACTCCCAACGGTACAAGTTGAAACTTCTTTAAGGAAAGATGGTATTTTTGAGCATAATACTCCTGATACTCTGGCGTATCAGAAATGAGCAAATTGGGCAATTTCAACCCCCCTTTTTCTAACCAGAAAATGAGCTTGCCTGTAAAGGGGCTTTTTTGCACCAGCCCACGCTCTTCAGCAATCAGGTGCAGGGACATGAGAATATCCAGCGCCATGGGCCTACGCCGCCACCAGGAAAGCAACCGTCCCAGGTACACATCAAACTGTCCCGGATAACCTACCAGCATCACATCGTATTCGCCAGTATGGCGGTGTGCCTGAAATAATTGCCAATAAGCCTTGAATATGCGCCAGAAAAATCGGGGACTTTTCCACCCACCGCCAGCCTGTTTTACACGATCTTCAACACTATACCAAAGAGTGCTATGACATTCATCCACCTGTACACCATTTCGCCGTAGCCCTTCTATCATCACCTGGTTGCGCACATAATTTGCCCGGTAGGTACCAAAATAACAGACACGCAACGGCCGTTTCCCTTTTTCACTCATAAACAGGAATTATAGTATCGGCAAGTCCATTGGAAAACATATCAGGCTCATGGCGTCTGCCTCGCCCGTACAATGGGAAGTAGCGTAGAATACCGACATGATTTTGGTAACAGGCGCCACCGGGTTCATCGGCCGTTCGTTGATGGCACGATTAACACGCGAAGGACTAGACGCACGGCCGTATGACGGCCGTCTCATTACCCATCTCAAACTGCGTGAACAATTACAGGACGTCCATACCGTTGTTCACCTGGCCGGGGCCGAAAAACGGGGGCGTAACCGGCTCTTGCAGCATGTAGACGTGGAAGGCACGGCGCAACTCATTGATGAGTGCCGTCGTGCCGGGGTGCAGCGCCTGATCGTTGCCAGCCGTCTGGGCGCAAATGTGGCTGCCATGCATTCCCTCTTACGCGCCAAAGGTGAAATGGAACAATTGGTGCGCCGCAGCGGTATCCCGTACACCATCCTACAAACCAGCCAGCTTTACGGCCGTAACGACCACTTCACCGAGATTTTCCTGGCGCTGGCCTTCTGGAGTTGGCCCTTTGTCTGGCTGCCCGGTGGCGGGCATATGCCTGTGCAGCCGTTGTGGGTGGAAGATTATGCCCGCTGCCTGCATATCATCTTGCAGCAGCCAGATCGTTATGTCAATCAAACCATCGCCATTGCCGGCGAAGAGCGCATGACCTACCGCGAGATGATGCAGCGCATGTTAGCCGTCAGCGGTCGTAAACGCCTGATGGCGCCGCTGCCCCTGGTGCTGCTACGGCCGTCAGCCCGTCTTCTCTTTTACTGGTGGTATTGGCCCCCCCTCACCCAATACGCCATTGACCGCTTCTTTGTGCCCGCCATCGCCGAACCCGGCACCGTGCTGCGGCATTTTGGTTTTCGACCCGCCCACTTCACCGGGCAAATTGTCTATCTACGCCGCTCCGGTCTGGCCTGGCGGCTCTTCCGCCGGTAAACCCTGACAGCCGCACAAGCCATCCGATTTCTCCAAGAAATCGAATGTCTCTCAGCCCCGAAACTTTAGTCCCTGATCACTACCTCACCCAAAATGACCCGATCTCCCCATTCAGAATGAAGCCCGGAAACCGGCAGTCGCTCACCAGATTCCAGCCGATACAAGCCAACTTCAAGTTGATATGTTCCCGGTGGCACATTGGGCTGCCAGCGCCTTTCATCGGCAATAATTTCGCCAGGCGACCAGTATGAGGTGGGGTAACGGCCGTCTAACGGCTGACCATCTCGCCCGGCAACCAACGTCCCCTCCGCGTTCAACAAATGCACAAAAACCGTGTAATCCTCGGCCACCGGCAGCAGCGATTCCCACACCAGCGCCAGTTCCATCGCCTCCCCCGCCGTCAGATACTCGGACGCTGCCGCCTGGCGCAGGCGGATTGCCTCGCCAAAAATCGTGCCCTGCGTTTCCGGCACAGCCAGCGGGGGCGGCGCAGCTTTCAGGCGGCCCACCGGCACGGCCGTCACGCCGGGTGCATCAGCTAATGGAACAGGGTCGCCACTCACCACCTCCTGCAAACCCACCCACATGGTAAAACCTGCCGGAGCCAGGTACTGATCCACCGGCAGGTGGTACACATCCCGCACCAGTTGACCCGCTTGCCAGTGGGCCGTACTCATGTAACCCGGCGCATCATTTACCACCGTATGCAGCGGCGCGCCTTGTGCATCGGCCAATGTCACAGTCACCGCATAACGATGGGCCAGCGCCGCCACCGCTTGCCAATACAAAACCAATGTATCTGGCGACCGGGTTTCATAAGCTATTAACCGGACTTCGTTATTGAAGTTTCCAAAGTCCGGCGCTGTCTTGCCGGGGACACGGCCGTTCACCGGATGCACCACCAGCGCCGAAACAGCCCGATCAAACCAGATGATTTTGCTTCCCAACAGGAGCAATATGATGAACGTAAGCGGGACAACCCATCGTCTGCCAGCCGACTCTACGGGAGCCATCGTTTCTTTTCGGCGCAGGGTGCGCCGCCCCCACACCAACAATCCTCCCACAACGATTAAACCCGCTACCGTCAGACCATCTGCCAGCCAGCGCACCGGCGTGTGCCTGAATGCCAGTTCAACCTGATGGCTGCCGGGAGGAATGTTGAGTTGGATACGGCCGTCCCCATCCACCCCCACCACTACTTCCTGCCCATCCAGCCAGGCCCGCCAGCCAGGGAAATGGTGTACCGCCAGCGTCATCGTTTCCGCCTGTGGCAAATTGGCCTGCCATACGGCTCGCCAGGGGTCGCCGGAAACGGCCGTCACCCCCGCCGGCGCCGCCAAAGCCTTTACATAAAGCGGGATCATTTCGTCGGCATTGGCAAATGGCAGCACCGCAGGCCAATCCGTGACGGTGGCGGCGCTGTACTCTCCCCAGGCGGTCAGCCCATAAATGCCAAACTGCTGCTGCACGGCCGTCGCGTCCGCCAGCGTGAGCCGCGCCGGCAGTGCATGGAGGCGCGGCGGATACAGGTAAGGCAGCACATGAGCAAAAGCCACCGCTAAACCGGCAGCCACAAGCAGCAGCCGGGCGACTGCTGCCCATTGAGAACGGTTCTGCAAAAACGGTTCATACAGGATAAAACCGCCAGCTAATGCCAGACAAAATGCCGGAATATCCAACAGTCGCCACGGAAACTGTAAACTTTGCAGCGGCGTCAGCGCCGCCCACAATGGCGCAGACCATGACAGCGCCAATACCAAAACCACCAGTCCCATCAGCCCGGCAACGGCCGTGGCCCCCACCGGCAGCCCAACTGCCTGGCGGCGACTGCGCCACCATATGCCAATTGCCAACACCGTCCCCACTGCGCCCAAAACAACCTGGGCGACCCCTGGCGTTTTGGGCAGGCCAGGATTATGCGCCTCAGCGACGGTCGGCTCCGGCCAGCGGAAGGCGTCGGCAAAATAATCCTGGTAAGCTACCTTGCCCGCTTCCTGGGCATAGCGGGTATTGCCAATCTCTGCCAGCGCCGGCAGCCAGGAAAAGGCGGAAAGCGACAACCCTAAAAACAGCGCCAACAGCGCCGCCCCCAGACGCGACCATCGAGAAGAGGGGGATGCCCACACGGCCGTGCCCGCCAGCACCAGGAGCGGCCCCAAAAACAACAAACTGGCAGCCGTATGCGACAGCATAAGCAAGGCAATGGGAACGGATGCCAGCAATATCGTCATGGGAGACGGCCGTCTGACCACCGCCAACAACCCCCAGGTTGCCCAGGGGAAAAAAGTCATTGCCAGTGCATTGGAACTACTGCCCCGTGCATAACTCTGGTAAACCAGATGCGGCGACCAGGTATACAAGGCCGCCGCCAATATGCCCCCGGCTGTGCCATACAACCAGCGCCCCAACAGAAACATGCCCATACCCCCACCCAACAACGCCAACGCCAACAGCACATTCCAGGCAACGGCCGTTTGCTGATTGACCAGCACATATAGCAAAGTAAGCAAATAGGCGCTCAACGGTGGGTAAAAATTGAACAACGGGGAGCCATACCCCCAATTGAGAGTCGGCGCCCACCGGGCAAAGGGAATACCCGCCGCCCATAATGCCTGCACCACCGGGATGCGGTAAATATGCAGCCGTATATCATCACCATAGGGCGGCGCACCCCAAAGCGGCCAGACGACCACCAACGCCATGCACAAAACGCCCAACCAGGCCGCCCAGATAGCCACCCTCGTTTGTCTGCTCATGGAGGGGATGTTACCTGAACAAACCCGTTTGTAGTAGGCGATTTATCGCCTTTTGATGGCGTGGAAGCGCCCACTACAAGCCAGACGTTTATGCAACACTAACACGGCCAGACACGTAACCCGTTATCATATGAGCATTATTTCCCACGGCCGTCCCCCGTTGACGGCCGTCCACCTGGAATACATGATATGGAATTATTTTCAGAAGGATTATTGCTTTTCGTCGTTTTTCTGCTCATGCTGTCTGGTCTGATAGGCGTTATCATTCCCATGCTGCCGGGTCTCTTTTTGGTCTGGTTAGGCGTTGCCGTTTACGTCTGGCAAACCGGTTTTGAGGTTGTCAGCATTCCCCTCTTCCTGTTTATTTCCGTGCTTATCTTGTTTGCCGGAACCAGTGATGTATGGCTGCCTTATTTTGGCGCGCAGCGCAGTGGCGCGGCCAAACGGTCTTACCTGCTCAGCACCGTGGGCGCGATTATTGGCTCATTTCTACTGCCGGTCATCGGTACGATTATCGGCTTTGTGTTGGGGCTGTTCCTGGGGGAGTATTGGAAACACCGCGATACAGGCACGGCCGTGCAAGTAAGCTGGGGTGGCCTCAAAGGCTATGGCATTGCCACCCTCATCCAGCTTATTGCCGGGGTCCTGATCATTGGACTCTTCGTCTGGCAGGTGATCAATAGTTAAGGCCAGCGCCGGGCGCTGCGTCTAATCAACCTTCACGTTCTTGCAGGTAAAAGTAAACGGCCACGACAATGGCCACCACCAATAACCCACCACCACAAAGAAGCAAACCTAAGAGTACCATGCCACTCACACTCATCATCAAGATTAGTTGCGGCCAGACAGCCGATTTTGAGGAAAAATCGGATGTCTGAAACCTCGAAAACAGGTCAATCTCTAATTTCCACCACCACACCCTCATCCGCCCACTCATAGAGCGCCTGGGCATTTTCATTGCTGATGAGGATGCAGCCATAAGTCACGGGCGCACCCAAATTATTTGTCCACAACAGATTGTATCCATCGCGGGTGGGGAAACCATGAAAGCCATTCATAAAGTCAGAATTGGGCACAGGCCGGTAAATGCCCATAAAGTTAGGCATCCACAAATTCCAGTTACCGGCATACGCATTGGGTTCATGTGACTGCACCTGGAATATGCCTGGCGCAGTGGGGCTGGAAGCAATGCCCGTACTGGCGGGCCAATCCCATTTGATTTGCCCGTTTTCAAATGCATGTACCCGCTGCTGGCTGATGCTGACGATGATCCGCTTGTGGGGCACAACGGGCAGCGGCAGCATCTCATCCGGCGACGGGATGGTAATCACCTGCCCCGGCGACAAACCGGCTAACCCTGGATTGGTCTGCTGAATCCAGGGGTAGGGGATGCCTACTTTACGGCCGATACCGGCCAGTGTATCGCCCGCCTGTACCGTGTAGCTGGCGGGCTGGTGGTACACACGGCCAAAAACCGTTGTTTCCCCATTACGAATGGCTTCGGCCAACTCCCGCAGCGTTTCTTCCGTCTGAATAAAACGGCCGTCGCCCCATTTGGCAGCCTGCTCGTTCAGATAGGATTGCGCCAGGGGCGAGTCAAAATTCCAGCGCAGTTGGCCCAGATTGTCTGGGTCAATGCTCACCGCTACCCAGTTGCCCCACACAGCCGGCGGCAAATTCCAGGTGAACGTTTCGTCGTTAACTGGATCGTAGACCTGCAAGACGATGGTACGGCCGAGCAGTTGATTCAACTGCTGCAATACGGCCGTCACATCCGTAATGGCCGGGGGAATGAGGCTGTAGCTCAGGGGCAAACGGCCGTGCGCCAGCACCGCCTCCTGGTACATCTGCAAATAGGCCACCGTCTCCGCCACCGCCAACGATTGACCGGGCACAGCCGGGGTGGCAGCAGCACGGCCGTCCACCACATGCACCGTCGCGTTCACCGGAGCACGTTCCAATTGGGGAGCCATGTTTTCCAGGTACGCCATCGTCACGGCCGTGTCCAATGTATAAACAGGCGTCACCACCAGCCGTCCGGTTGTTACCCACTTAAACAAGCCATCCAGAGAACGCGCCGCGGCATGTGCCTGTTCGGCCGTAGCCCAGGCATCCAGCGTAATGCCCAATGCCGCCGGCGGCGCTTGCCAGGTTTGGGTCTCACTTTCCAACAAGATGCCCTGCTGTTGCCATTGCCCGCCCAGCATGACGGCCGTCTCATTCACCGAGAGACCACCCACATCTACCCCCATCACCTGTGTGCCCGGCAGCAGCAGCGGGCTGGCGTAAAAGAGGGCAGCCAGGCCGGTCACGGCCGTGAGTACCATCAGCCAGAACAGCGCCAGCAGCAACAGCAAACGTCGCCCGGCGCGGCGTGGTCTGGCAGCTTGCGCCGGATAGCGTAAATCGGCCGCCGCCGGGCCGCCTGCCGGGAAATAGAGTGTTGGTTGTTCGTCTATAATCTGTCGTTTTTTCATATCGTTTCACATACAGCATAACCCAATTCCCAGCCATTGTAAGTTAAACAGCGGTGAGTTTGCTCTACGGCCGTGACGCCTTCACCCCACCATTTCCCCACGCCGCTTCACAAACCATTCACACCCCCATTGCCACTGATGGATAATACGGCCGTCTCCTCCCATCCATGACCTTCTACGTCCATCTATGTGCTATCTGTCACTAATCCCAAAGCCCCCTCCCCCTTACGATCTACAAGGATTAACAGAGATTAGATCATAAGAAACCTCCAGGTGTTTATTGAAGCGGAACTTCAGCAAACACCTGGAGATTTCATATAAATGGGAGAAATTTAACCATGACAGTATTAGTACCAACCCCGGAAATGACCAGACAACACAATGGCCATCGCCCCAAAGACGTGAAATTCGTCTACCTTTTTAACGAAGTAGAGCAGGCCGAAGGTTATGTCGGCGGCACGTGGGATGGCGTGCGCGCCCTGCTCGGCGGCAAGGGGGCCAACCTGGCCGACATGACCCGCCTGGGTGTACCCGTACCACCAGGCTTCACCGTCACCACCGAAGCGTGCAACGCCTATCTGGAAGCGGGCGAAAAGTTCCCCGAAGGCATGTGGGAGCAAGAACTGGACGCGGTGCGTGCCATTGAAGAACAAACCGGCAAACGCTTTGGCGATCCGCGCAATCCGCTGCTCGTCTCCTGTCGCTCCGGGGCTAAATTCTCCATGCCCGGCATGATGGACACCATCCTCAACATCGGCCTGAACGATGAAGTGGTAGAAGGCATGGTCAAGCTGACCAACGACGCCCGTTTTGTCTATGACCTGTACCGCCGCCTGGTGCAGATGTTTGGCAGTGTGGTCATGGGCGTGCCCGATGAGGTGTTTGAAGCGGTTATCACTCGGCGGCGCAAGAACGCGGGGGTGGATAATGATTCTGACCTGACGGCTGCCGACTGGCAGGTGGTGACGCGCAAATTCAAAGAGATTTTCCGCACCTTCACCAACAAAGATTTTCCGGCCGACCCCTACGAACAGTTAAAACTGGCCACGGAAGCAGTGTTCAAAAGCTGGAATGGCAAACGGGCCATTGATTACCGCAATGCCGCCAAGATCGCCCATAATTTGGGCACGGCCGTGAACATTCAAACGATGGTCTTTGGCAACATGGGCAACAACTCCGCTACCGGCGTGGCTATGTCGCGCAACGCCTCCACCGGCGAGCCGGAACTGGAAGGCGACTTCCTCATCAACGCCCAGGGCGAAGATGTGGTGGCCGGTATTCGTATCACCCAGCCGTTATCCGATTTGAAAGTGGAAATGCCCACCCTCTACACCGAATTTGCCGAGATCGCCCGTAAATTGGAGAAACATTACCGCAACATGCAGGATATGGAGTTCACGATTGAAGCGGACAAACTGTGGCTGCTGCAAACCCGCGACGGCAAACGCACGGCACAGGCCGAAGTGCGCATCGCCAGCGACATGGTGGACGAGGGTCTCATCACCAAAGAAGAAGCAGTGAAGCGCGTCAAGCCGGAACAGGTAGACTTTTTCTTGCATCCACAGTTGGATAGCACGGCCGTGCGCGAACACAAACCCATCGCCGTCGGTCTGAACGTCTCCCCAGGGGCGGCCGTGGGTATGGTCGCCTTTGACGCCGATACGGCCGAACGCTGGGCCAAAGAAGAAGGCAAAAAGGTGATCATGGTACGGCCGGAAACCAAACCAGATGACGTACATGGCATGTTGGCCGCCCAGGGCATCCTCACCAGCCGTGGCGGACGCACCAGCCACGCCGCTCTCGTTGCCCGACAGTTTGGCAAACCGGCCGTCGTCGGCGTCAGCGAGTTGGAAATTGACCTGGTGGGCCGGCGCATGACCATCAATGAAGATGTACTGATCGAAGAAGGGGACTGGATTTCCCTCGACGGCGCTACCGGGCAGGTTTTCCAGGGACAAATCCCCACCGTCGTACCGGACATCAATAACCCCTATCTGCTCAAGGTACTCAGTTGGGCCGATGGAATCCGCAAATTGGGCGTGTGGGCTAACGCCGATTACCCGCGTGACGCCGAACGCGCCCGCGAATATGGGGCGCAAGGCATTGGCCTCTGCCGCACTGAGCATATGTTCTTTGAAACAGAACGGCTGCCCATTGTGCAGAAGATGATCATGGCCAAACATGCCGTTGACCGCAAAGAGGCGCTGGACCAACTGCTGCCCTTGCAGCGCGGCGACTTTGAAGGTCTGTTCCGGGCAATGGATGGCCTGCCGGTCATCATCCGCCTGATTGACCCACCCTTGCATGAGTTCCTGCCCGCCTACGAGGAGTTGGTGCAAGACCTGGCCGACCTGAAAGTGCGCTTGCAGCATTACCACACCCTTAGCGAGATTGATACGGCGCTGGCCGAAGTGCGCGTAAAACAGGATTACCTGGAGCGGGTGGTGGCCCTGAAAGAGCAAAACCCGATGTTGGGTACACGCGGTGTGCGCCTGGGCATCCTCATCCCTGACCTGACCAAGATGCAGGTGCGGGCCATCTTTGAAGCGGCTTGCAAATGCGCCAAAGAGGGCGTGGATGTCCACCCGGAAGTGATGATTCCATTGACTTCGCACGTGAATGAGTTGCAGGTGCAGCAAACGGCGCTGGAAGCGGTGGCCAAAGAGGTGATGGAAGAGCAAGGGATTACCGTGCATTACAAGTTTGGCACGATGATTGAGATTCCCCGCGCCGCGTTGACAGCCGGAGAAATCGCCGAAATCGCCCAGTTCTTCTCCTTTGGCACCAATGACCTGACACAAACGACATTTGGCATTTCCCGCGACGACGCCGAATCAGGATTCCTGATGGATTACATGCAGAAGGGAATCTTGAAGGAGAATCCGTTTGCCAGCATTGACCCGCAGGGTGTGGGCCGGTTGATGGAGATTGCGGTGAATGACGGCCGTGCTACCCGCCCCGACCTGGAAGTAGGCATTTGCGGCGAACACGGCGGCGATCCCTCCAGCATCGCCCTTTGTCATAAACTGGGCCTGAACTACGTTTCCTGCTCCCCCTTCCGCGTACCGATTGCCCGGCTGGCGGCCGCCCACGCGGCCCTGGCGGATAAAAAGTAAGATTGGGAGATTAGAAGCCAGACATCTGAATCTCTTCAAGAAGTCAGAAATCACAATTGTAAAACCTAAAACAAAAAGCCCTCCGCCAACAGAGGGCTTTTTGTATCGAAAAATCCCTATAAACCTGATCATGATTATCTATTCAGGCCGTGGTTCCGAACTTTGCTTGTGCAATAGTTTCGAGCAGAGTGTTGTAGAATTTAAGACCTATTTCTTCTGTATCAAAGTGGCATTCCACCGTGCGCTCATCACATGCCTTGATAAAGACAGTAACCTCCGATCCAATACGTGCTGCTGTGCTGACTACTTCTGATAGTAATAAGGCATGCAATCCCCAGGCAGAATTACTTTTTGGAGTACCATGTTTGTCAGCATAAAAATCGCTAGTAAGTATTTGCCGTGGAGTAACAATATAAATGATTCTTTTGCCCATCGGAGTGGCGTTTTGGCTTTCGACGCAGATTAGAGGTTGCCCATCTTTCAGCAAGTGCATTTGAATCCATCGGGACATATTTGGATTCAACTCGGCGATCAGACATTCTTTTTATTGGTTTAGCCATGTGATTCTTCTTGCTCGCAGGGCGAAAACTGCCGCTTACACTCCTGATAGTTTTTAGTGAGCAAATACAGATTCATCTAAAATATCTGCCACCCATTGATTGAGGCTCTTCCCTTCTGCCAATGCTCTGGTAGCAATTTCCGCATGTAACTGCGGTGATACCCGTAGGTTGAACTTGCCTGAATACTCTTTGCGCGGTTCCACACCATCTTCCTGGCACATCTCCAGAAAAACCTTTAACGACGTTTCGCCTTCTCTACGCAGGGAATCAATATCTTTAGCGTAAAAATCAGCGCCACCGTTGAGACCTATAAATTCACCACGAAACATATCAATGTCCGGATCATACTGGACAACTGCTCGATAGCCGTCAATTTCCATTATATTCATCATGGTTCTACTCCATTGTCTTTTAACCATTGGCGAATAGAGGCCACTGCCCCTTTGTCAGTATCAGGTGAAGGGTGTGGCCGATGAAAAACTCGTCTTTCGCCAAAGAGTCGGACGCCTATGCGTGAACCTTCTCGCTGACTCAACTCCGCACCAAGCTCAATAAACAATGCCTCGATGTCAGCCCACTTGATATTGCCGCTGGTTGGTCTGGCAAATATCAATTCCAACGTTTTTTTGTGCTTCCGTTTCACACCAAAATAGTACCACATCATGGTACTGCGTCAAGCATGGAAAGCAAAGGCTCTTCAAATAGAGGATATGCATTTGTTGGTAGAAAAAAGGGGAGGAGTGGCAAAAAGGAACACGGCCGTAGCCCCATACCCGCTGCTGGCTACGGCCGTGTCAGACATGACTGACAGACATCCGATTTCTCCAAGAAATCGGATGTCTATTTAACTCACGCTATGTGTCGCCGGCAGGCGGCTGATATGGTGCCAGCGTTCCATGGCCCCGGTGCGGAAGAGGGCGGGGTCAAAGTCGGCCAGTGCTTCCCAGCCTTCCACGGCTGCCAGTTCCTGGTCTTCTTCGGTGAGCTGGACTTCCAGTTTACGGCCGTCGGTATACATCTCAATCGTCAATAACTCACTGCCATCATCCACCACATCCAAAATACACGGCCGGTCGTACCCTTCCGGGTGGCGGATGAGCGCCGCCGAACAACGCTGGCAGTAACTCAAATTGGTATCACACAAACCTCGATCAATGACAACTTTCATGGTGCGCCTCTCTTTGGTTTGTAGTAGGCGATTTATCGCCGTTTGAAGGCGATAAATCGCCTACTACGAACATCTTCAATAGAGCCAGTATAAGCCACTCCCCCATACACCGTCAGCGCGTAACGTCATTCATTCCTTATGACGGCCGTCACAGTTCGTGACATTCTTCCCCGGCATCGTGGCGATTTGTCACTACAGGTGGTGGGGGTATTGGTTGATACTTTTGGAGGGGCGAGGCAGTTGGGTATAAGTTGGTCGGGCAAGACAGGTTTGCGCCCAACTGCCTCGCCCCTACTTGCCACCTTTTGAAGGAGAACGGACTTATGAAAAAACAGATGATCACCATAGACGGCAACGAAGCCGCAGCCATGGTTGCGCACAAAGTTAACGAAGTGATTGCCATTTACCCCATCACCCCCTCTTCGGCGATGGGCGAATGGGCCGACCAATGGTCGGCGGAGGGGAAAGCCAACATTTGGGGCGCAGTGCCCTCGGTAGTCGAAATGCAGTCGGAAGGCGGCGCGGCCGGGGCCGTGCATGGTGCCTTGCAGACCGGCGCTCTGACCACCACCTTTACCGCCTCTCAAGGGCTGCTGTTGATGATCCCCAATATGTACAAAATCGCCGGTGAATTGACGGCAACGGTCTTCCACATCGCCGCCCGTTCCATTGCCGCGCAGGGGTTGTCCATCTTCGGCGACCATTCCGACGTGATGGCCGCCCGGCAAACCGGTTTTGCCCTGTTGTCTTCCAACAACGTCCAGGAAGTCCACGACTTTGCCCTGATCGCCTCGGCCGCCACACTGAAGGCGCGCGTACCTTTCCTGCATTTCTTTGATGGTTTCCGCACTTCCCACGAAGTCAACAAAATTGAGCCGCTGGCTGATGATGTGCTGCGGGCGATGATGAATGACGACCTCATCCGGGCGCACCGGGCGCGGGGGCTGTCGCCAGACGCGCCGGTGATGCGCGGCACAGCCCAAAACCCGGATGTCTACTTCCAGGCGCGGGAAAGCGTGAACCTGTTTTATCAGGCGTGCCCCGGCATTGTGCAGCAGACGATGGATGAATTTGCCCAATTGACGGGCCGTCAATATCACCTGTTTGAATATGAGGGCCATCCCGAAGCGGAACGAGTGATTGTGATCATGGGGTCAGGGGCAGAAACGGTGGCGGAAACGGCCGTACACCTCGCCACTCGCGGCGAAAAAGTAGGCGTACTCAAAGTCCGCCTCTACCGCCCATTTGACATTTCCAACTTTGTCTCTGCTCTACCTACGACTGCCAAGGCCGTTGCCGTCCTCGACCGCACCAAAGAACCCGGCTCATCCGGCGAACCGCTGTATCTGGATGTGGTCTCGGCCATCGTGGAACAATGGTCTGGTTCACTGCCCAAAATTATTGGCGGTCGTTATGGCCTCTCCTCCAAAGAATTTACGCCCGGCATGGTCAAAGCCGTCTATGATGAACTGGCACAGGAACAACCCAAGAACCACTTCACCATCGGCATCAACGACGACCTGACGCACACCAGCCTGCCCTGGGACAAACAGTTCAGCATTGAGCCAGATGGCACAGTGCGCGCCGTTTTCTACGGCCTGGGTTCGGACGGCACAGTGGGGGCGAACAAGAACTCCATCAAAATCATCGGCGAAGAGACCGATAATCACGCGCAGGGCTATTTTGTCTATGATTCTAAAAAATCAGGGGCTATCACCGTTTCCCATTTGCGATTTGGAAAAAATCCCATCCGCGCCCCTTATCTCATCGAATCGGCCAACTTTGTGGGCGTTCACCAACTGAGTTTCCTGGAGCGGTATGACGTGGCCCGGTTGGCCGCGCCCGGCGCCGTGCTGCTGCTGAACAGCCCCTTTGGGCCAGAAGAAGTGTGGGACACGCTGCCCGGCAGTTTACAAGAAGCCATCATTGAAAAGAAACTGAAGTTTTATGTGGTAGATGGTTACCAGGTGGCTAAAGAGACGGGCATGGGGCGGCGCATCAACACCATCATGCAGGTTTGTTTCTTTGCCATTTCCGGTGTGTTGCCCACCGATGAGGCCATTGCCGCCATCAAACATGCTATCGAAAAGAGCTATGGCAAGCGGGGTCAGGCGGTGGTGGAGCAGAACTTTGCCGCCGTAGATGCGGCCCTGGCGCACTTGCATCAGGTAGCTGTGCCGGAGAAAGTGACGAGTACGTGGGAACGGCCGTCGCTCATCCCCGCCATCGCCCCCGAATTTGTGCAATCCGTCACCGCCCGCATCATCGAAGGGTTGGGCGATGACCTGCCCGTCAGCGCCCTGCCCAACGATGGCACCTACCCGACGGGCACGACACAATGGGAAAAGCGCAACATCGCCACCGAAATCCCGGTGTGGGACCCGGAAATCTGCATCCAGTGTGGCAAGTGCGCCCTGGTCTGCCCACACCAGGTCATTCGCCTGAAAGTGTATGACAACGCCCTGGTAGCCAATGCCCCAGAGACGTTCAAATCCACCCCCGCCCGCTTCAAAGAGTGGAAGGAGATGGCCTACACGCTGCAAGTCTCACCGGAAGATTGCACCGGCTGTAGCCTATGCGTGGATGTGTGCCCGGTGAAAAACAAGCAGCAGCCCAAATTCAAGGCGATCAATATGCACCCGGTAGACGGCTTGCGGGCTGCCGAGCGGGAAAACTGGAACTTCTTCAAGACTCTGCCGGAAATTGACCGGACGCAGATTCCGTTGCACCAGATTAAGTACAACCAACTTCTCACACCGCTGTTTGAATTCTCCGGCGCGTGTGAAGGCTGCGGTGAAACGCCGTACCTGGGCTTGTTGACTCGACTCTTTGGCGACCGGACGGTGGTGGCCAACGCCACCGGCTGCTCCTCCATTTACGGCGGCAACCTGCCCACCACACCTTGGACGCAAAATGGCGACGGCCGTGGCCCTGCCTGGTCGAACTCCCTCTTTGAAGACAACGCCGAATTTGGCCTGGGTATGCGCGTGGCATTGGACCAACGGCTGGACGCCGCCACCCACTTGCTGCGCGAACACCGCGACTTGATCGGCGCCGACCTGGTAGAAGACATCCTCTTCGCCGACCAGATCGAAGAAGCGGACATCAACGCCCAACGCGCCCGCATCGCCCAACTCAAAACTCGCCTGAACGAGATACTTGCCGGCAGCGATGGCAATCTCCAATCTCCAATCTCCAATCTCCTCTCCATGGCCGACATCTTCGTCAAAAAATCGGTCTGGATCGTCGGCGGTGATGGTTGGGCCTATGACATTGGTTACGGCGGGTTGGATCATGTGCTGGCCTCCGGGCGCAACGTGAATGTGCTGGTGCTAGACACGGAAGTGTATTCCAACACCGGCGGGCAGATGTCTAAAGCCACACCACGTGGCGCGGTGGCTAAATTTGCCGCCGCCGGGAAACCGCTGCCCAAGAAAGACCTGGCCATGTTAGCTGTGAGCTATGGCAACATCTACGTGGCGCGGGTGGCTTTTGGGGCCAAAGATACGCAGACGGTGAACGCCTTCCTGGAAGCGGAAGCGTATGACGGCCCCTCGCTCATCATCGCCTACAGCCATTGTATTGCGCATGGGTATGACTTGAAATTTGGGTTGCAGCAGCAGGGCACGGCCGTCTCCTCCGGTTATTGGCCGCTCTTCCGCTACAACCCTGACCTGGCGGTTGAAGGTAAAAATCCCTTCCAACTCGACAGCCAGCCACCCAAGACCAGTCTGGAAGATTATATTTACCGTGAAGGCCGCTACCGCATCTTGCA
This sequence comes from Chloroflexota bacterium, assembly GCA_035444285.1. Taxonomy (GTDB): domain Bacteria; phylum Chloroflexota; class Anaerolineae; order Promineifilales; family Promineifilaceae; genus CAADGU01. The sequence goes on along the minus strand of DAOMOK010000005.1, from coordinate 364,615 downwards.
ACAAAGCAACCCCGAAGCCGCCGCCCGCCTGCTGGAACAGGCTAAAGGGGATGTGCAGGCGCGGTGGGATTCGTATGCAAAGTTGGCGAATGGGAACAAGTGAGAAGTGAGCAGTAAGCGGTGAGCAGTGAGCAGTAGGCTTTTACCGCTCACTATTCACTGTACACTGCTCACTGACCAAAGTCAGGAGAGAAAAAAATGGACTTATCAACAACCTATCTAGGGCTGAAACTCAAAAACCCGCTGGTACCGTCTTCGTCGCCGCTGATGCGCAGCCTGGGCAATCTGCGGCAAATGGAAGATGCGGGCGCGGCGGCGGTGGTACTGCATTCACTCTTTGAAGAGCAGGTGCGGCTGGAAAGCCACACCCTCAACGAATATCTGACACACGGCACGGAAAGCTACGCCGAAGCCCTCAGCTACTTCCCGGATGCACCCGAATACCAGACCGGGCCGGAAGAGTATCTGGAGCATATCCGCCGCGCCAAAGAAGCGTTGGATATTCCCGTTATCGCCAGTTTGAACGGGGTTTCCTCTGGCTGGTGGATGCAGTTTGCCCGCGATATTGAGCAGGCCGGGGCGGATGCGTTGGAACTCAACATTTATTACGTACCCACCGACGTTGAGATGAGCAGTGAATACGTGGAGCAGTTGTATCTGGATGCGTTGTCGGTAGTGAAAACGGCCGTAACCATCCCCGTCACCATGAAACTCAGCCCCTATTTCAGCGCCATGGGCCATATGGCCAAGCAGTTGGCGGATGGCGGCGCCAACGGGCTGGTGCTGTTCAACCGCTTTTACCAACCTGACCTCGACCTGGAAGAGTTGGAAGTGGTGCCAAATTTGAAGTTGAGTTCATCCGTCGAGTTGCGGTTGCCGTTACGGTGGATTGCGATTTTGTACGGCCGTGTGCCCCTCGACCTGGCCCTCACCACCGGCGTGCATACCGTCATGGATGTACTCAAAGGGGTGGCGGCCGGGGCTGCCATCACTATGCTCGCTTCCGAACTGCTGGCGAACGGCATTCCGCGGCTCATGGTGCTGCGTTCCGGCATCGAATCCTGGCTGATTGATCACGAATACGAGTCGCTGTCCCAGTTACAAGGCAGCATGAGCCAGATCAACTGCGCCGAACCGGCCGCCTTTGAACGCGCCAACTACATGCGTGTCCTCAGTTCCTTCACCCCGCCCTTCCTGCGTTACGCCACCGCCTATGGCCTGGCGGGCTAAACCGGGCAGTGGATAATGAACGACTAAGCGGATCGCCTGACCGGGCCATCCGCTTTTTTTATTTCTATCTGCTGCCTCAATTGACGCGCCCCCTCACTCTCAGTATGAGTGGTTGAAACTGGCAGGTAGGGCTTTTGAGGAAATAAAAATGACACTATTAGAATTGAAATTGACCTTGCCCGATGATTTGGCACAAAAGGCAAAAGCCTCTGGACTGCTTACTTCTGAGGCAATTGCTTACCTGATAAAGGAAGCGGTTGAACGCACACAAATTACTGAACCTGTGACCGTCTCTGATTTATGGGATGAGCCTTTTATTGGTATGTGGAGTGGCCGTGGTGACATGGCTGATAGCAGTCAATGGGTTCGTCAGGTGCGGCTTCAAGAGTGGCAATAGGTCGTGGCTGGTATAACCGTTGTTGACACAGACATCTTAATTGACGCTGGTCGTGGTGTGGCGCAGGCTGTCAATTTCCTGGCAGCATTGGAAAAGCAAGGCACAGTCGCCATTAGTGTAGTGACGCAAATGGAATTGATGGTCGGTTGCCAGAACAAAAGGGAACTCCAAGGTTTGGGTAAGTTTTTGCAGCGATTTTACCTGCTAAAACTTGACGAAGCCGTTACCGATGAGGCTGTTAAGTTGCTTGAGCAATATCGTCTAAGCCACGGCTTGTTGATTCCTGATGCCTTAATTGCAGCTACAGCCATCCGTTGAAACCATCCACTGGCTTCAAAAAATCAGCGCGACTATCGTTTTATTTCCGCCTTAAACTTGTTACCTTACAACTGAACCGCCCCGAAACCGGAAGAACGTTCCCCGTCGAGCGTGGGAACGAGGGAGATTTACGGGTTGTCTTGATCTTGGCGACAAAGAAACAGGTTAATCGCTGCTTTGCGATGAATCGGGATGGAGTGCCGCAAAATACTCCAGTAGCGCCCGGTGGATGAAGACCCAACCGCCCCCTACCCGTCGCAGCAGGATGTGGGTGGTCATATCATCGAGCCAGGCAACCAGCGGATGTGGCAAAACCCCTTCCCACACCAGTAAAAGCCGCAGGCTGACATGCTGTATAAGCGCCAGCCCGCCGAGGTAGAAAAACGCAAAAGGTAATGCCAGGTATACGAAAAAAAAGACGAACCTGATGCCCTGATTCCCTGCCCAACTAGAGACCAGCCACAAAAGCAGGCCCACCGGGACGATCATCAACAGCAACACGGTAAGTGTGCTTTTGAGCGTATTGAGCATCCCCTCGTTGGGTCGCAGTTTTTGGTCAATCTCCTGCCTCTGTAAACAAGCGTTGAATATAGCCAGAAAACCGCCGACCAGTACGCCCAAGCCCATCCCCAGTATGCCAATACAACCTCCCCAAATGAAGCTGACAAACAATCCCACGATGGGTGGGAATTCTTGCTGGACAGTCAGGTTGTAAACAAGGGCAGCTATGGTACCGAGGGTTAAGCCAATGCCTAATCCAGATAGGACACCATAAAGAATTCCGTTTCGCAACGCTTTGGCCAGTATGCCGCGTGTGGGCCAGGAAAATACGATACGCTCAATGTTTTCTATTTCCAGTTTATAGGCGATGAGGCAGCCTATGAGCAGGCTGTTCCACCCTCTGAGCAGCCCCAGAACCAACCACTCTGGCAGCGTGGCGGAAGAGAAGGGGCGACTGAATTGGATCACGGCCGTGACCACCACCCCTATGAGGGCAAATGAGAACCAACTCAAAAAACCGCTGGCCCCCACACGCAGCAAGTTGTTTTTTATTTTGGCGCTCATCCTCACGCCGATAGCCACACTAAAACCACTAGTCAGACTGTAAAGGAGTCCGTTCAATAAACTGTTTCTAAAGCTAGAGGTTTCCAGGGCATCAATCAGCCCCCAAAGCGTCCCGGCCATTGCCCCGCAGATAAACGCCACCAGCAGCAGGTGGAGCCAAGACGCCGGCCAATTCAACCACGTTGGTTGCAGGCGTTCAATATAGAAGGTGGTTTGGCCGTGCCTTTGCAGGCCAGCGGCCAGATGAGCCAGCCAGTGGCGGGCCTGTTCTTGGGAGTAGCGGCTGTTAGGCGGCAACGGCCGTCGCCGGAACATCTCGGCCACATAAGTCGCAAACAGGTGGTTGTACTTCACCGCCATCGAATCGAAAGTGTCCATTTGCTCGAGTGAACGGCCCCCATACGCCAGCGTCATCATGCTCAGGAACAAGGGCGTATGCGCCAATTCGTGCAGGTCGGCATCCGTGATGATGGCTTCCCGCACGGCCGTCAACTGCACATCATCCCGGTTCAGATAGGTTTGTATCTGTTCGGCACTGAGTGCTTGCAGGCGCACGGCCGTACCCAAGTTCAACTTCTCCTGTAACTTTTCGTAATCCCCCACCCGGCTGCACACCACCAGTTCCGCCGGGTTTTCCGCTTTGAAGGCATTGATAGCGGCCACACAGTCATCGCGCACATCCTCAGCCACTTCATCCAGGCCATCCAGCAGATACAGCCACAGGTTCTGACCAATCCACTGCCGGGTGAGCTGCCGCGCCACCTGATATTGAATGAAAATTTCTTCCACCAACCACTCCGTTAGCGGTTTTTGCGCTTGCACCCACGAGGCAAGGTTGAGTACCACCGGGATAGGTTGGCTGGGGTCGTGCTGCGCTTCGGCAATCAAGGTTTCCGCCAGTTGTAGCAGGGTAATGGTTTTGCCGCTGCCGGGGTCGCCGAGGATGAGCAGGGCACGGCCGTAGGCCTCAAACACCTCGCGCACATCCTCCGCCGGCATCTCTGATTGGCCGGGGGCGGTGAGGGTTTTGCGGGCAACGGCCGTTGGCTCATGCCGCAGGTTTAGCTCCAACGCAACTGCCTCCGCCAGTGATTGGTGCAAATATCCCTCAATCCACGTGGCCTGTATGTTTTGCAAGACATTCAGGCGGTTGCGCATATCCCGACCGGTGGGCACACTGGGCCGCTGCCAGTCAATGTGCGGCCGTTCCCGTTTCAGGAGAGCGAGTAGTTTGGGCAAACGGCCGTCACCCTGCAAATGTTGAATCAGCCAGGCACATTGTCCAGTGAGCGTCGTTTCCGGCGGCTCGTCCGGGTTCACATTCAGTTCCAGGCACAAACCGCGAAACTCCGTCCGACTGAAAGCCTGCGCCATTTGCCGACTCAAAGGGCCAACATTTGGCTCTGCTTGTGTCTCCGTTTCAACTCTGGGCCATCGTTTCATGCTGTACTGTGTAGATGACGGAGTAGAGACTTTAGCCGTTCGCCTGCTCCGGCTAAAGCCTCTACTCCGCAAAAAACGTCATCCTTGTTACCAGATTGTATCCCGTCGAGTAGTGGTTGGCACTGCGCCCTGGCATCGTGATGTTTTTCAAAAATAAAGTGCCTTTTGTCACTACAGGCGGCGCTTCCCATTCGGCATACTACATTGTAGGACAAGGTGTGTTCTTGTCCGATGGAGGTAGTTATGTTCAGGAAAATTTTAGTCCCCCTTGATAGTTCTGATCTGGCCGAATATGCACTGTCTCCGGCCATCCAACTGGCTGAACGGTTTGAAAGCGAGTTGGTACTGCTGCATGTGCTGGAACACCACACCGTTTTCATTCCCGAAGGGCCAGACCTGATGGGCCATAATATCAACGTGCCCCAGGCCACTTACAGCCGTGAAGAAGTCGCTGCACGGGAGTATCTGGTGGGCATTAACCACAAAATTGGCGCAGCACAACCTAATTTTAACTGCTATACCCGCCTGGAAGATGGCGACCCGGCGAGTCGTATTTTGGACACGGCCGTTGAAGAAAAAGCCGACCTCATTATCATGTCCACCCACGGTTACTCTGGCGTCACCCGATGGGTCATGGGCAGCGTCGCCGAAAAGGTAATGCGCTACGCCCCCTGCCCCGTGTTGGTGATCCGCAGCCAGACGCCAATCCAACAGGCATTGATTACCCTGGATGGTTCAGCCCTGTCTGAAGCCAGCTTGCCTGGCGGTCTGGCCGTAGCCCAGGCGCTCGGCGCTGATGTGACATTGCTGCGGGTGGATGATGCCTCGGATGATGTTGATCCTAAAGAGGTACTGGAATTGAACCGGAACGAACCGGGCCTGGGCGAACGATACCGCGAGTCATTGTACCAGGACGCGGAAGAGTACCTGGCGCGTATGCAGCAGCGCTATCGCCGTGATGATCTGGTGGTGGACACGGCCGTGCGCTTTGGCAAACCCGCCTCCACCATCCTCAACTACGCTGATGCCCACAATGTAGATTTGATCATCATGTCCACCCACGGCCGTACCGGTCTGGCTCGCTGGCGTTATGGCAGCATTACCGAAAAAGTGCTGCGCAGCGCCAATTGTGCCATGTTGATTAGCCGACCTGATTTCAGTTAGCAGTAAGCGGTGAGCAGTAAGCAGGATCAGGTAGCTCATACCGCTCACTGCCTACTGCTTACTGCTCGCTTCCTAATAAACAAAGAGAACCCAGATGATAACACCCGACCGCACTATCCCCACCACCTGCCCCTACTGCGGGGTAGGTTGCCAGATTGATTTACACATCAAAAACGAGATGGTGTATCGTGTTGACGGCCGTTTCGACAACGATGTCAACAATGGCAAACTCTGCGTCAAAGGCCGCTTTGGCTACGATTTCATCCACGCGCCGGATCGGTTGACACGGCCGTTGGTAAAAAGTGAGCAGGTGAGTGGGTGGCAGACTGAGCAGGTGACAAATCACCCCATCACCTCCTCGCCTGCTCACCCCACCTCTTGGGATGTTGCCCTGGATATCGTTGCCCAACGCTTGCGAGAGATTCGTGACAAACACGGCCCTGACAGCATCGCCATCCTCACCTCCGCCAAATGCACCAACGAAGAAAATTACCTGCTGCAAAAATTCGCCCGCGCGGTGATCGGCACGAACAATGTGGATCACTGCGCCCGGCTCTGACACAGCAGCAGCGTGGCCGGTCTGGCCACCACACTGGGTTCAGGCGCGATGACTAACTCCATCCGCGATATAACGCAGGCCGATGTACTGCTGGTGACGGGTTCCAACACCACCGAAGCCCATCCGGTGCTGGCGCTGCAAATGAAAAAAGCGGTGCGCCAACACGGGGCCAAACTGCTGCTCATTGACCCGCGCCGTATTGAGCTGGCCGATTTTGCCTACCTGCACCTGCGCCACAAGCCGGGCACCGATGTAGCCCTGTTTAACGCCATGGCCCACGCCATCATCGCTCATGGCTGGGCCAACGAGCAGTTTATTGCCGAACGCACCGAAGGGTTTGCCGCGCTCAAAGAAGCGCTGGCCGATTGGCCGCCGGAACGGGCCGCCGTTATTACCGGCGTGCGGGCGCGGGACATTATCGCTGCTGCTCAACTGTATGCCCAGGCCAGCAACGGCGCCATCTTCTGGGCGATGGGCATTACCCAACACACCAGCGGTACAGATAATGTGAAGGCGCTTTCCAACCTGGCGCTGCTCACCGGGCACGTTGGCCGGCCGGGCACAGGGCTGAATCCGCTGCGCGGTCAGAACAACGTGCAGGGGGCATGTGACATGGGTGGCCTGGTGAACGTGTATCCTGGCTACCAGCCCGTTACCAGCGAAGAAGTGCGGCATAAATTTGCCGCCGGTTGGGGTGTGCCCTATGAATCACTCAGCCCCAGCGTGGGGCTGACGGTAACGGAAATAATGCAGGGGGTGTTAGACGGCCGTATCCATGCCATCTACATCATGGGCGAAAACCCCATGCTCTCTGACCCCAACCTCAGTCACGTGGAAGAGGCTCTACGGGCCGTAGATTTTTTGGTGGTACAAGATATTTTCCCGAACGAAACGGCCGAACTTGCCGATGTCGTCCTGCCCGCCGCCAGTTTTGCCGAAAAGGTGGGCACATTCACCAGCACCGAACGGCGCGTACAGATGGTGCGCCCCGCCTTCGCCCCACCGGGCGAAGCTCGCCAGGATTGGCAGATCATCACCGAACTGGCTAACCGGTTGGGGCACGACTGGCAGTATGACAACCCCATGGACATTTTCACCGAGATGGCCGGACTGACGCCGCAGTATGCCGGTATGAGCCATACACGGTTGGAAACGGGTGGCCTGCAATGGCCTTGCCCCACGCCAGAACATCCAGGGACGCCGGTCTTGCACACCAGCCAATTCACGCGCGGTCTGGGCCTCTTCTGCCCCGTCGCCTACCGCCCGCCCGCCGAAGAAACTGACGACGAGTATCCCTTCATCCTGTCCACCGGACGCATTTTGTACCACTGGCACGGCGGCACTATGTCCCGCCGGTCGCCAGGGCTGGAGGCGATTGCCCCCGAAGCTGAGGTGGAAATTAACCCGGCGGATGCGGTCCAACAGGGTATAAGCGATGGGGATTGGGTACGTGTGGCTTCACGGCGGGGTGAGGTGCTGGCAACAGCCAAATTGACCAACCGCTCCCCCAAAGGCACGGTGTTTATGACCTTTCATTATGCGGAAGCGGCCGTGAACTTACTGACGATTGACGCCGTAGACCCTACCGCCAAAATTCCAGAATATAAGGTCTGCGCGGTGAAAATTAACAAAGCGCCTTTTGTAGTAGCCGTTTCAGCGACGTTAAGCGGCGATAAATCGCCTACTACAAACCATTAAAATGGAGAAATGAAGATGTCAGAAGCACAAAGCAACATTAATTTTTCTTTTGATGCCCTCTTGCCGCCGGAAATGGCACAAAAGGCGGAAAATGCTGGCGTGGCCAAAGCCAACCTGGGCAAATGGCGTATGTTGGCGCTGGCAATTTTAGCCGGTGCGTTTATTGGGCTGGGCGCCATGTTCGCTACTACCGCTACAACCGGTGCGGCCGGCAATATGGCGTTTGGGGTGGCTAAAGTTTTGGGTGGATTAGTCTTTAGCCTGGGGCTTATCCTGGTGGTGATTGCCGGGGCGGAACTGTTTACCGGCAACAACCTGATTGTGATGGCCTGGGCGGGCCATAAGGTGAGCACAAGAAAACTACTGTATAACTGGGGCATTGTTTACGTGGGAAACTTCATTGGGGCCATTATGACGGCCGTGTTCGTTTTCCTCAGCCACCAATACATGAGCGCCAACGGCGCGTTGGGCGTGAATGCCCTGACCATTGCCAACAACAAAAGTGGGCTGGAATTTTTCCCGGCTTTTGTGTTGGGCGTCTTGTGCAACGCCCTGGTCTGCCTGGCGGTGTGGCTGTGCATGAGCGCCCGCACCACCACCGATAAAATCCTGGCCATCATCTTCCCCATCACTGCCTTTGTGGCCGCCGGGTTTGAGCACAGCATCGCCAATATGTACTTCATCCCCATCGGACTGTTCATCAAACAGTTTGCGCCCGCCTCCTTTTGGAGCGCCGCCGGCGTCTCGGCGGCTGACTATGCCAATCTGACTTGGGGTAACTTTTTCTTCGCCAACCTGCTGCCAGTAACATTAGGCAACATTGTCGGCGGCGCGGTGCTGGTGGGGTTGGTCTACTGGTTCATTTACCTGCGGCCGGCGGGCCATCTGCTGCCGCGGCGACCCGTTCACGATAAAGAACAACAGGTGAAACAAGCCTGATTCGTTTCATAATCTGCCTCCTCCTAAGAAAAAGCGTCTGACTGCCGTAGCGCCCCAGGCGCTTTTTCGTTTTCGGAGGAACGGATGCGGGAAATAAGCGATTAGGGATACGGCCGTTAGTTATTTAGAATGTCTATTAGTTTGGAAGTGACTACCTTTAGCTTTGCGGGCTTCACTTTACCTGCACGATAAAGGATAATGCTAGACTCCGCTGTAAACAGACGATTTGGCCGGATATTACTATCCCGGGGCAGCTTTCCATCGCTAAAATCACCACTTTTTAAAAGGAACGGCATAGCTGTCGGCAACGTTCTGACTGGTTATCTGGCACAAAATAACATCATCCCCAGTAAGGGTAGCGACAACCAGAGCGGGTCTTCGTTTTGAATTGCTTAAGTCGGAAAACGGAACGGGAGCAACGACGACGTCCCCTTTTACAAACTTGCCCATGCTTCATCCTCTTCTGGAAGATCCCAATCGCGTTTCAAGACCACTTCCGAGGCCAACATGGTTTGCAGAGCCGAATCTGTTTCGCGCAGCATGGTACCCCTTTCCTTGTCGGCCAGATAGGAAACAAATTCATAAACAACAATCAATTTTTCTGATGACAGTTTCTGCAAACGCTCGTTTATTTGTGTGATGGTGATAGTTTGTCCATACATGTCCGCCTCTCCTGCGCTGTATATTCACCTGATGGAGAGGATTATAACACAGCCAAAGCGGGCAGTTAAATTAGAAGAAAACGGCCGTGCCAACAGGTCTTCATTGTTTATTGACAACTACACACTTTGACACTAATATGTCTTTATACGACATATCGTGAAGCGACGTATTTGCGACAAACCAGATGATAATGGATACACAACCTTTTCTACCCCTCTCAGAACCGGTATTTTTCATTTTGTTATCATTGGCGCCGGGGCCGCAGCACGGTTATGCCATTATGAAGGAGACGGCCGTATCCAGTAACGGCCGTGTACAACTCAGCACCTCTACCCTGTACAGCGCCATCAAACGGCTGCTGGAACAGGGCTGGATCGAGCGGGCGGCAGCAGAAAGTGGGGTGGCCAACGGCCGTGAACGCAAAGCCTACCAACTCACCGAGCAGGGAAGACGCTTGCTGAATGCAGAAATAAATCGGCTGCAATCGCTGGTAGCCGCCGCAACACAGGCTGAACCAGGTATGATAACATGAACAGAATCCACATGTTTCATCAATTGGGAGGAAAACCAGATGACAACGCTTAGAAAACCAGAATGGTTCTTTGTCCCCGCCTGGATTATTTTGACGGCGCTGTGTGTGCCCATCGCCCTCTTTTTCACCTTCATCATCATTCGGATGTTGCTGAATTTTGTAGGCGACTACATTTATGTGCGAGGGGTACGCCACATCACCGAAGATTATTGGCTGACTTATCTATTTCCGCCCCTCATGGGTCTGGCGACGGGCTTCCTGCAATATGGTCTGCTGCGCCGCTATTTGCCGCACATGGGTGGTTGGGTACTGACCACCGTCGCGGGTTGGCTCGTGGGACTGGCAATGTTTATGACCTGGTTGCAGGTTGCTTCGGCCATCTGGCAAATTGATGCGTTCTACGAAGGATGGGCAATTGATCTGGCCTTTGTGGCGCTGGGCGCTTCGATTGGCACGGCGCAGTGGCTCCTGTTGCGGCGTCGTTTGTCACATGCTGGCTGGTGGATAGGGGCCAATGTACTGAGTTATGGCCTGTTGGGTCTGCTAGCGGGTGACGGTTCGCTAAACCAGTATTTGGTATGGATGCTGGCATTACTTCCGGCCGGCATCACGGCCGTGACCTTCAGCCTACTGATCAATCAGACCGATCCCCCATTCCCTCAACTGCAAAGCGCCTGAATATGTCTGTCCTGATTATTTGTTACCGGCTCCTGCTCTGGTTTTATCCCCGTTCGTTCCGGGAGGAATTTGGCGCGGAAATGGTAGCGGTATTTACGGAAGAGGTGGCCGAGGCAGCCACACACGGCCGTGCCGCCTGGCTGCAAATCTGCTGGCGCGAACTGCGTGACTGGCCGGTTCACTGTTTTCAGACGCATTGGCAGGCGCGGCAGCAGCGGCTGGCCATGCAGTCAATTGCGCCGTCTTCCTGGTGGGACACGGCCGTGGCCTGCGCCCCTTACTTCCTCTTTGCCCTGTTTTTAAGCAGCAGCGCCTTCGTATTCATATTTCTGTTTGGACAACCAACCGGTCTCTTTTTCTACCTGTTATCCGGCTACGGTTTTGTCTTTGTCTTACTGCTGGCGCTGATCATTGCCTGGTGGCGGGGGTGGCCGGCCACCAGATTGAGCGGCCGTGTGGGCAGCCAGTTGCCTGCCGCCCCGCCCCAGCCGGTAAAAAATGAGGAGTGGACAACGGCCGTCGCCGCGCCGCCCCATCACAAAATGACCAGACGCCAGGGGGTGTATCTGACCGTTGGGCTGCTCCTGCTGCTGGCGCTGTTGTTGCCCGCCACCACTCTGGCCCGCCTCTTCCCCAACGACGCGGGAAACCCTTTGGCCCTCTCTACCGCTCTCGCCCTGTACTTACTGCAAACAACCGGACTGATCGTCGTCGCCATCCTCCTGGCGTCCGGCGTTCATCGCTGGCAGGCGAGCGGGCGCCAAACGGCCGTCCTGTTTGGCAGCCTGAGCCTGTTGTTGCTGGCCACGGCCGTGCGCCACTTTTACTGGCTCACCGTTTGGGACAATACCTACGACCCTCTCAGCTACTTCTGGCTCTTCATCCCCATCCTCGGCGTCTTTTTTGCGGCCGCCTGGCTGGCATTTACCTTGCCAGACAAAACAAAATGGGTGAGCGCCCTCTATCTGTTGGTCGTGCCCGCCGTGATGATTATCACTTCCATCCAGGCACAACAGGTTGACTTCCGCCGGTTAACCGAGAGCCGCGCCAGCCGCATAGACCAGGCCATCCAGACCTATCATGCCCAACACGGCCGTTACCCAGACAACCTGCGCCGGTTAACGCCCCGCTACCTGCTCTCCCTGTCAGAACCCGTCATCATCTTCGGGCAAGATTGGTGTTACGATGGCAACGCCGACCACTATCGCCTCGGTTACGTCACCCGCGAACATTGGAGCGATCCCCGCCTGGTTGGGCACGTTTACCACACCACTTATGCCACCACATCTGATCTGCCCCCCCTTTGTGAACAGGAAATCATAGCTCTACAGATGCGCGATCCGCAGTATTACGGGCTGCGTTAAGAGGCGGCTAAATTGGCGCTCACGTCCCACAAACGCCGGGCCAACGTTTCATCCTGAGCGGTAGCCGACGGCCGTGCCTCCCGCTCATCCCGAAAATACCGCCCCGTCACCCGCGCCACATCTGGTGAAATTGCCAGATAAAGCGACGTGCGCGCCCCTTCTGCCCAACTCAGGCCGCCCCGCGATACGGAACGGGGCAGCCCGGAATAGTCGCGCCCCAGATTCGTGTCAACCACGCCCGGATGCAGGCAGTTGGCAGTCACGGCCGTGCCCGCCAGCCGCCGCGCCAGTTCAAAGGTAAACAGCACATTCATCAGCTTCGTATTGGCGTACACCGGCGTTGGCCGGTAGCTCCGCTCCGACTGCAAATCGGCAAAGTCCACCACGCCGCTGCTGTGAACCTGCGACGAGACGTTGATGATCCGCGCCGGGGCGCTGGCTTTCAGCACGTCCAGCAGCAAATGGGTCAGCAGAAAATAGGCCAGATGGTTTACCGCCAATTGTTTTTCCAACCCATCCACCGTCACTTCGCGCTGCCGGGGAATGACGCCGGCATTATTGATCAGCACGTGCAGCGCCTCATGCCGCGCCCGGAAATCGGCCGCTGCCTGTCGGATGGAAACCATCGAGGCCAGGTCACACAGCAGCAGTTCCACATGTGGGTTGCCGGTGGCTTGTTGTGCGTTGCGCACGGCCGTCTGCCCCTTCTCCTCATCCCGGCACAACATCACCACGGTCGCGCCACGTTCTGCCAGCCCTACGGCCGTGGCATACCCAATCCCCGTATTCGCCCCCGTCACCAGACAAATTTTCCCGTTCATGGTTTTCCTTTTTGCATCTTTGCACTTTCACTTGCCTTCGGTACAATGTATCTTATCAATGAACACCATCCTGGCAATTTGAAAACTGAATAGTGCAAACGGCCGTGCGGGAGAGTATCTTTCCGTAAATCGTGACCCGTTATCCGTAAACCGATTACGGATAACGGATTACGGATAACGGATTACGGGTCACCGAAGGGGCAACCGGTGAGCGAGCAATCGCCCGCCGCGAATCTCTCAGGTAAAAGGACCGGACGGCGGGGTGTATCTGGAAAATGCGTAACCATACGCATACCGAAGGGGCAACCGGCAGGCATCGTGCTTACCGCCAATCTCTCAGGTTGATGACAGAGGACGCTGGCAAAACGGTGTTTTGCCATGCGTCCTTTTTTATTTCCACCGTAGGGGCGAGGCAGATGGGTATAGACTTTTCCAGCAAGACAAATCGTCTCCCATCTGGCTGGCCCGTACCAATCAAGGAGTGAAAATCATGTCCAAAATCCCTGCAAATTACCGTTATTCCAATGATGATGAATGGGTGCGCGTGGAAGGTGACGAAGTGGTCATTGGCATTACCGACCATGCCCAGGATTCGTTATCTGACATCGTTTACCTGCAACTGCCCGATGTGGGCGACACCTTCGGCGCGGGCGACGCCTTTGGTGTGGTCGAATCGGTGAAAGCCGCCGCCGACTTGCTGATGCCCATTGGTGGGGAAGTCACGGCCGTGAACACCCCCCTCATTGATACCCCCGAACTCGTCAACAGTGATCCCTACGGCGACGCCTGGATGATCCGCGTCCGCCCGGACAGCATGGCCGACGTAGACGCCCTGATGGACGCACCCGCCTATGAGAAGTTCCTGGCGGATAGAGAGTAAGCAGTAAGCAGTGAGCAGTAAGCAGTGGGCAGTAGAACCTTACTGCTCACTGCCCACTGCTTACTGCTCACTTTTCCCTACTGGAGGAAACCCATGACAACCCACGAAATAATCGAAGCCGGTGAGAACGGACATACGGCCGTGCCCAACCACGACCTGCTCCGCCCCGCCGACCGTTTTGTCAAGCGACATCTCGGCCCACGCAGCAAAGAGGTGACGGAAATGCTGCACTTCCTGGGCCTGCAATCGCTGGATGAGTTGATAGACCAGGCCGTGCCCGCCAACATCCGCATGAAAGGGGAGTTGAATTTGGAACGGCCGCGCAGTGAAACGGCCGTGCTCGACGAACTACGCGCCCTGGCCGACCAAAACCAGGTCTACCGCTCCTTCATCGGCATGGGCTACGCCGACACCATCACCCCGCCCGTCATCCAGCGCAACATCCTGGAAAATCCCGGCTGGTACACCCAATACACCCCCTACCAGCCCGAAATTGCCCAGGGACGGCTGGAAGCGCTGATCAACTTCCAGACCGTGATCACCGACCTCACCGGCATGGAGATCGCCAACGCCTCTCTGCTGGACGAAGGCACCGCCGCTGCCGAAGCCATGACCCTCTGCCAGCGCGCCATGCCCCGCAGCAGCAAAGCCAACACCTTTTTCGTCTCCGAACTGTGCCACCCGCAAACCATCGCCGTGGTGCAAACCCGCGCCGAACCGCTGGGCTACCAGGTCATCGTTGGCGACCATACCACCTATGACTTCAGCCAGCCTACCTTTGGCGTGCTGCTGCAATACCCGGCCACTACCGGCGACATCCTTGACTACGAGCCATTCATTCAGAAAGCACACGAACACGGTGCATTGGCTGTTGTTGCCGCCGATTTGCTGGCGCTGGTGCTGCTGCGGCCACCCGGCGAAATGGGCGCGGATGTGGTCGTAGGCAACTCACAACGGTTTGGTGTGCCCATGGGTTACGGCGGCCCCCATGCCGCCTTCATGGCTACCAAAGATGAGCACAAACGCATCATGCCCGGCCGTTTGATCGGCGTTTCCATAGACGCCCAGGGCAAACCCGGCTACCGGCTGGCGCTGCAAACCCGCGAGCAGCACATCCGCCGCGAAAAAGCGACCAGCAACATTTGTACCGCCCAGGTTTTGTTGGCAGTGATGGCCTCTATGTATGCCGTCTATCACGGCCCCGATGGGTTGAAACGCATCGCCCGGCGCGTGCGGCTGATCACCCAGGTCATTGCCGCCGGTCTGCGCGAATTGGGTTATGAACTGAACGAAACGCCGGTGTTCGACACGCTCAAGATCAGCGGTGGCCCATTCACCCAGGCCCAAATCCGCGCCCGCGCCCTGGAACGCCGCGTCAACCTGCGCACCTTTGCCGACGGCGCCATTGGCGTCAGCCTGGACGAAGCGGTGCGCCAGGCTGATTTGCTCACCCTGCTGGAAATTTTTGGCGCAGCGCCCGGCCAGTTTGATCTGGAAACGATGGCCGACGCGGTGACGCTGGAATACGCCACCGGGTTGCAACGCACCAGCGATTTTCTGACCCATCCCACCTTCAACAGCTATTTCTCGGAAACGGAGATGCTGCGCTATATTCGTCGTCTGGAAAGCCGCGACCTGTCATTGACCCACTCCATGATCCCGCTTGGCTCCTGCACCATGAAGCTGAACGCCACGGCCGAAATGCTGCCCATCACCCTGCCCGAATTCGGCCATTTGCACCCCTTTGCCCCGACGGAGCAAACCCAGGGCTACCAGGAATTGTTCCGCCGCCTGGAAAGCTGGCTGAGCGAGATTACCGGCTTTGACGCCTTCTCCTTGCAGCCTAATTCCGGCGCGCAGGGCGAATATACCGGCTTGCAGGTCATTCGCGCCTACCACCATGCCAGAGGCGATACACACCGCCACGTTTGCCTCATTCCCAGTTCGGCGCACGGCACCAATCCGGCCAGCGCGGCATTGGCGGGCATGGAAGTGGTGGTGGTGCAGTGCGACGAGGATGGCAACATTGATGTAGGCGACCTGCGCGCCAAAGCAGAAAAACACAGCGCCAATCTGTCCGCGCTGATGGTGACGTATCCGTCCACACACGGCGTTTTTGAAGCAGCCATTGAGGAAATCTGCCAGATTGTGCATGAGTACGGCGGGCAGGTGTATCTGGATGGGGCGAATATGAATGCCCAGGTGGGGCTGACCCGTCCGGGGGATTTTGGCGCGGATGTGTGCCATTTGAATTTACATAAGACGTTTTGCATTCCGCATGGCGGCGGCGGGCCGGGTATGGGGCCAATTGGCGTGAAGGCGCATATCGCCCCATTTTTGCCGGGCCATCCGGTTGTACCCGGCGTGGGTGGTGAACGGGCCATTGGGCCGGTGTCGTCTGCGCCCTGGGGCAGCGCCAGCATCCTGCCCATCTCCTACGCCTACATTGCCATGATGGGCGGCTGGGGGCTGACGGTGGCGACGAAGGTGGCGATATTAAACGCCAATTACATTGCTGAACGGTTGGAGCCGCATTTCCCGGTGTTGTATCGGGGGGCCAACGGCCGTGTCGCCCACGAATGTATTGTAGACCTGCGCCACTTTAAGGAGTTGGTGCCGGTGGATGATGTGGCCAAACGGCTGATGGACTTTGGCTTCCACGCCCCCACCATGTCCTTCCCCGTGCCCGGCACGTTGATGATTGAGCCGACCGAAAGCGAATCCAAAGCGGAGCTAGACCGTTTTTGCGAGGCGATGATTCAGATTCGCGCCGAAATTCGGGCGGTGGAAAATGGGGAGATCGCCCATGAGGACAGCCCGCTGGCGCACGCGCCGCACACGGCCGAAGTGATCATGAGCGACAGTTGGAACCGGGCTTACGGCCGTGAACAGGCCGCGTATCCGGCGGAATGGGTGCGTGAACGCAAATTCTGGCCCTACGTGGGGCGTATTGATAACGTCTACGGCGACCGCAACCTCTTCTGCATCTGCCCGCCGGTGGAGGCTTACGCCGATTAACCATTGTTATTTGGGCGAGGCAACCGGGTAATACCTCTGCCACGCAGAAACCCCTTTGCCTCGGTTGCCTCGCCCTTGCCCAACCGCCTCGCCCCTACGACAAGGGTGTTTGGGGGAAATGTTATTCTTCTGATAGGGAGGGGATGGACGGCCGCCAGGGATTGTTGCTAGACGAGGAAAATTCTAGCCCTAAGATTTGGAAGTTTTGGCCATCGTTGTTGACCACAGCTACCCCAAGGGGACCCAAAACATCCCTCGGCCCAATCGTATCGAAAAACAGAACAAGGTAACGTCCGTCAGGCGACCAGAAATGAGCGCGAGGAACCATCTGTTCTTCCACCAGCAAATTATCAGGTGTGATAGGGCAAAATATCTCTTCTATTGCTAATTCGAAGTAGCAAAGACCATTATTTCCTTCCTCTTCGCTCCAGTGAATAAAACTGATCTTACTGCCATCTGGCGACCAGGTGAAACTCAACAGCGACCGGTCTCCTACCCATTCCGCTATCGTTTCCAGACAACTTTGAGTATTTTCGATGACATCTAAAATACATGGTCTATCTGGTAAATAACTATCACCTTCGGTGAACAAAATCCTGTAGGGCAATATAGATGCCCAGGGGGCGTTCGAAGATGTATTCATGTTCGCATATTGTCGGAAAAGTTCACCAGATGGGGCATAAATAGCCAGATCAAGGTCAAAGTTATCGTCGTAGTAATGTTTCTCATATTCCACAGCCAGTAATGCCCCATCTGGTGACCAATAGGTTCTTGCATAAATGTTGTAGTCATCACGAGGTGAATCCTGAAAAGGGTTGCTCAACTCTATTTCCGAACCGGTTTCCTGGTCTATGAGGGTTACGATATCGAACCTGTCTTCTCGCGTAATGTTAGCTGCGTAACGGCCGTCCGGCGACACAACCACCCTTACATCATCATTCACATCAGCTAACTTCACCAATTCCCCTGTCTCAATATCAATTACATCCTGACCATCTTCTGGGAACGTAGGACTTAAGAAATAATGCCCCTCTTGCCACAGCCATCGTGGTGACAGTTCATTTTCGTTTACCTCTACGTGGATTTCAAACTGCTCCCCGGTATCTGCATTGAATAGCGTGATAGTTTTATTGTCATCGTAATTTCCAAGAAGCAAGACATTCACAGCAGGGGCAGCTACCCATTCGGGTAAATCAAGAAATACTGGCGTGGGTGTTGGAGAAGGGGTAAAGGTTGGGCGTGGTGTGTTTGTAGGCGCAGGTGTGGATGGTGCGCGTTCGAGGGTCTGCAAATCTGTGGTCTGGTTCGGATCACGTGTGGTAGCAGCAGTAGTCGTGGGTGTGGCGGTGATAGGCACGGCCGTAACCAAAATTTCCGCTACGGCCGTACCCGTTTCCGTTGCTCTCACGGTGCGCGTGGGGGGAAGGGTGGCGGGGACAATGGCCTCCGCTGTACAGGCCCCCAATATCAATGAAACCAACAACAATCCCAGAATATTTGCTTTTGCGGTCATCATGCTCTGCCTCCTTTCCCGCTTACCAAAAGTATGCAGAAGTTCCGGACGCTCGGCAACAGCCAGACGCAAACGGCTCAACCACGACTGACCTACGTCCGCTGCGCCTCATGCAGTTTTAAGAGCAATTTCAAACGCTTTTTGGCTCCCATAGAAGTGGACATCAAATTCCTGAAAGAAATTGACCTGGCCTAATAGAACACGCACTTCTGTGCTGGGTTTACTGATCCAGGCAAAGGCCAGTTTGACAGGGGGGAAATCAGTAAGTTCTGCTTGGAGCAAAACAGCATAAGCCGGTGTACCAACCAGAATTCCACCTAAGTCGAGAGGGTAGGTCTGACTATCCCAGTCAAGATTCAACGATTTGCCAACGTCATAAGGCAAAATGTTCAAAGCGGCGCCGGAGTCCACAACGGCCATTACGGTTACGGCCGTAGCATTATGTGTGAGTTGGAGGTTGAGAAGGGGTATTCCTACCGGAAATTGCGGATGGGGTGTGTAAGAAAACCGCTGGCTGCTCATGACAGATTTTGCTTTAAGAACTGCTGCAATTGCATAGCGGCTTTTTCCTGGTTGTCGGGCGTAAAAACAGGATAAACAGCCTCGGCCGCAAAATATCGTGCCGGATTTTCCTCCTCCAAGAGCATCTTGGAGATAGCCTCAATGAGCTGTAGCTTCTCGAATCGCGGTAAAGCTTTAATTTCTTCGGTAATATCTGTTAACAACATGAATACTCTCCAAAGTGGTTGCTGATTCGTTTCAATTCTACGGAACAGGTTCGGTCAGTGTCAAGGCAATTTTCAGTCACAACTAACGCCAGACACTCTTTTGCATCTACTTGTTGGTGGAAGCCTGCGCCGATTAACCAATTCTCGTAGGGGCGAGGCAACCGGGTAATATCTCTGCCACACAGAAACCCCTTTGCCCTGGCTGCTTCGCCCTCTGCCTGGTTTTTGCCTTCGTATATGGGTAAAGCGGGCAGAGTTTTTGTGAAGGGAGTTACGGCAATGGTTGCCAGCCGATAGGAATAATCTTCATACTGGTGTGCCCTGTTCCAATTTTTACGGTTTCGCCGGTAACTACATTAAGAATCGTTGTCTGGTTGTTATAGTTGGTGTAGTTATCGTGATAATAACGGGCACCCAATACTAACCATTGTCCATCGGGTGAAATATCAAGAATCTCGTCGTCTTCGGATACATTATAGATATTTCTTTTTCCCAGGCTGACAGGGTTTATTTCGTAAACAGAATGGCTGCCTGTTGATTCAACAACCACACAATAAATGGTGTTACTGTCTGGCGACCAAATGGGGGTGAGGATACGGCCGTTTGCCACCTCTGTCAGAACTTTGATTTCACTCCCATCTGATGTCGTTAACAACAATTGTGCTTGAGGGGCGATTTCGCTTTCATGCACAAACATTATCCATTGGTTATCTGGCGACCATGCAACGGAAGCTGCCCCATTTAACCCATTAGATGGCGCGAAGGTGGGGTCTGTATACATCAGTTGCTCAGATGGTATGGTCTCTGCCAATGATACAACATAAACACCATCATTTACACCTCCACATCCCTGATATGCGTCATATCTGACAACCATTGCAAACTCAACAGTATCTGGAGACCAACTTGTGTCAGGGTAACAGCCTGACAGAAAGTAAATGTCTTTTGATGCTGGAGAACCAATCGCCAACCATCCCCCTTCCCATTTGCCTATCCAGAGAAGTAACCAGTTTTGATCCGGTGACCAATTGAGTGGATTATAGATTGTTATATCGAGTGACCCATCATATATCCCCTCAAGATCATTTTGCCATACAGATAAGGGCTGATTTGTGTTTAAGTCAACGATTTTTAGACCCTCATTATCCCGAAAGGCTATCTTTTGTCCGTCTGGGCTAAACACAAAGACATCAGGCCCAATTTCTCCCTCTTCAGCGCTCAACAAAGTAGCTTCGCCATTTGAGAGATTGGCATAGTAAAGCCCTTCATCGTTTCGGTAAGCTAACCACTGCCCGGTGCTGCTTATTTTGGCCTTCCCTGTAAAGAAAGGATTCTCTGGGGGCATATCTTCGGCCGTCCAGTTCTGAAAGTTGTAACGGTACACATTGCCATTTTGCGAATACCAGTAAGCAAATGACGGGCCGGGGGTCGGTGTTAGGGAAGGGATGGGCGTTGGACTAGGGGTATTGGTGGGTATTTGTGTTTCGGTGGGGGCAGGCGTTGGGGAAAAAGTAGGCACGGCCGTGACCAAGACCTGCGCTACGGCCGTCCCCGTCTCCGTCGCTCCCACGGTGCGCGTGGGGGGAAGGGTGGCGGGTACGGCTATATCTGGCGTACAGGCCCCCAATATCAGCAAAATAAGTAGCAACCCGATGATTTTCGTTTGTGTGGTGAACATGCTCTTCCTCCTTTCCAGCTTACTGAAAGTATGCAGAAGTTACCGATAACTAACAACGGACAATCGCAAACGGTTGAACCACGACCCACCTACGCGCTCTGCATTTTCAAAAAAACAACAAAACCGGTAATCGGTAGCGTCATATGCACCACCGATTACCGGTTACGGATTACCGATTACGGATTACCAATTACCGTATCAACCCGGCTTGATATTCTGATTCAAGCTAAACAAATTCGTCGGGTCATATTTCCGTTTCAGCCATGCCAGTTTGTCATACTTGCCGGCGAAGGCGGCGCGCATCATGGCATCGCCTTCTTCCTGGAAGCCGGGGAAGTTCAGGTAGCGGCTGCCATCGGAGTAGGGCTGCATCGCCGCCAGAAAGTCACGCACCCAGGCGATATTCTCGGCGTCTTCTGCCGGGTGTTCCCAGTTCGCCTCCGGGTTGATGACAAAGTTGACATGACGGCCGTGAAAAGCCATGGCCTCATCATCCATCCGTTGAATCGCGCCGCCGTTGTACCAGATGTCGGTGGTGCTGTGCGCCGACGGCTGGCGGCGGGCCTGTTCCACCAGAATGTCAATGGCCGTGTCGTCCAGCGTCGTCAGGTTGAGCGACTTCCAGTAGTAGCGCATCTCGCCTGCCGGGTAATCTTCGTCGAAGAAGGTTTGGGCAGTGACGTAAGGCAGGCGGCTGCTGGCGTCAAACAGCGGTGAGCGAAAGTCGCGCAGCGGCTGCAAGATGCGCTCGCCTTCAGCCACATCGCCGATGTAGACGCCGATGAGAGCCACAAAGTGACGGCCGTGCAGCTCTTCCGGGAATATCTCCGCCCCTGGCGGGAAAACGCCGCAGGCAGCCAGCAGGCTAATTTCGTCCGGGGCGGTGATGCAGAAATCGCGGAAAGCGCGCAGCACCTCGGCCATGGCTTCGCCATCGTGGAAGACGGCGATCTGCATCACTTCCGGCCCCAACGGGTAGGCCTGGAATTCAAATTCGGTGACAACGCCAAAGTTACCGCCGCCGCCGCGCAGACCCCAGAAGAGGTCGCTGTTTTCATATTCGCTGGCGTGCAGGACACGGCCGTTAGCCAACACCACTTCCGCCGACAGTAAATTGTCACAGGTCAGACCATATTTGTTGCGCATCCAGCCAAAACCACCGCCCAACGTCAGCCCGGCGATGCCCGTCTCGGACACGACGCCGGTGGGCACGGCCAGGCCGTACTGCTGCGTAGCCGCGTCCAGTTCACCCAGGGTCACGCCGCCGCCCACGCGCACGGTGCGCCGTTCCGGGTCTACCACCACCTGCTTCATGGGCGACAGGTCAAGGACCAGACCGCCGTCGTTGGTAGCGTGCCCGGCCACATTATGGCCGCCGCCACGCACAGAGAGCAGCAGATCGTGTTGGCGGGCAAAGGTCACGGCCGTGACCACATCCTGAGTCGTCTCACAGCGGGCGATCAGAGCCGGGTATTTGTCAATCATGCCGTTCCACACGGCGCGGGCTTCGTCATATTCCATGTCGCCGGGGCGAATAAGCTGGCCTTGTAGGGCCTGTGCCAGTTCGTTTACATCATCCATCGCACCTGTCAATTCCAGGGTGGGTGTTAAGGTCATCATGGTCTTGCCTCCGGTAGGCGTCACCTGTGCGGCGCATAGGTGACGCCTGGTTATTGTTATTTTGCTACATTCAATTCCACTTGCAGGGCTACGCCCATGTGCTGGTTGAAGCCAAGCAAGATTTGCTGCATCTCGCCGCGCGCCTGGCTGTAAGGGCCGGTGCCGCCGGTGATAGCGCGTTTGGCCGCCAGGCCAATGTCGGCCAGTTCAAAACCATCGGTGACGATATAGTCGCCGTTGAGTTCGTACATTTGGGTGGTCACCACCATCGGCCCGGTGACGGTATGCCCACCATCGCCCACGAAAAAGCCGCGGCAGCTCCAGGTACCAATGACCAGGTCGGGGAATTCCGGTTCGCCGCTATCTAGGATGCCATTGCAGCCTTCGTCGTTACAAGACAGCGTACCGGGTGGGTACAGGTAGCCTTCGGTGACGAAGGAGTTACCGTAGGCGGGCATCCCATCTTCGGCAAAAACGGGAGCGTCATCAAAGATGAAGCGGAGGCCGTTTTCGGCGACATCCACGCGGATGGTGTCGGGCTTGGGAGCCTGCCGGGGGGCGGCGACGGCGGCAACGGCCGTCAGGGACAAAACCGCCAGAACCAGTAAAGCCAATAATGTGTATTTCTGTTTCATGGTTAATCTCCTATAAAGATGGTTTGTAGCAGGCGATTTATCGCCTTGTAACGGCGATAAATCGCCTGCTACGAACGGTTGAGTTTGCTGCCTGGTCAACGGGCGCGGTTTGTGCCAGTTGACCAGGTACAGCGCAGTAAATGAACGATCCATTTCAATATCTCAGTGTAGCGTTAGCGCGCCTGGGGCCAATCACCATACTGCTGGGCATACATCAAGTCTAAACGGGTGGCCTGTTCGGGCTGCGCCGGGGGCCAGTCACCGTACTGTTGGGCATACAGCAGCGGCAGAGCGTCACTATACGGCCGTGTCTTTGCCTCTTCGTCCTTCACCAGCCAGGGGTAGGCATAGGCGTAGTCCAGTTTGGCCTCGGCGGGAACGGTCGCCGCCCATTTTGCATATATGGCCAGGGAGTCCGTTGTTTCCGCTACGTCAGACAGAATGGGATCATGCGCCGGGTTTAAGGAAACAGCGGGTTGGCGCGGATACCAGACGAAACTGCTCAATAACAACAAAGCCAATAAAAATAGGGTCACTTCGATAGCAGCGGGTTTCACGTATTTCATATCAATCTCCTTTTTGGAAATAATTGCACCGGTTTCACGAATTCGTTTGTGTGGTGGCGCGTGATGAGGACAGTGTAGGGCACGGCCGTACACCTCACATCTGGCAAAGGTTGGTTTTAAGGGTTGGGTTGGGGGTTGGGAGCGTTTATTGAGCGTTAGTCGGACGTATTTCGCTTCAAAGATATGACAGGTTTTGCAAAACCTATCAGGTCTAAAGCAGGCCCCACTGCCGCGCCTGGGCTACCGCCTGGGTGCGACTGGCTACCGCCAGTTTGCTGTAAATGGCGCTGGTGTATGACTTCACCGTGCCGACGGAGATGAACAGTTGGGCGGCAATTTCCTGGTTAGACAGGCCATCGGCAATCAGGCGCAGCACTTCCAGTTCGCGGCCGGTGAGCGGGTCTACCGGTGATTGGCCGGGCGCCGTTGGCGCTGGCTGGCCCACCGCCGGAAAACGGAGGGGCTGCATCTCCAATTCGGTCAGCGTTTGGGTAGCGATGGTGATGACATTGTTTTCCAGCAGCGGCGGCGTGAGTTTGCCGGTAGCCAGCAAAGCGGCGGCGCGCTGCCTGGTTTCTTGTTCGGCGGCGGGGTGTTGGCGGGTGAAGGCAGCCAGTTCCAGGCTGCGTGTTTTTTCACCGGCGGCCTGTAACAGGTGGGCAATGCTGACCAGCAAGGAGAGGATGAGCGGCTGCCACTGCATGTGGGTGGAGATTTGCAAGGCTTCGTGGTAACAGGTGACGGCCGTGCCCCATTCACCCTGAGCCACGGCCGTGTCTCCGGCCCCTTGCAACGTGCGCACCAGCCCACCCTGGTCGGCAATCTCCCGGTAGATAGACAGGTTGCGCCGGTACAGTTCGCGGGCATCTTCATAGCGCCCCTGCACATACGCGATCTGCGCCAGATAATTCACCGCCAGAGCCATGCCTTCGGGATCATTCATGCCGTCCTTCAGGTCATAACTGGCCTGGAACTGCTGCGCCGCCAGTGTGTACTCGCCTTGAGCGCGGGCGATATTGCCCATGATGATGAGCAGGTAGGCCAGCATCCACAGGTTGCCGGTGGCCTGGCACGCTTCATAGCCTTGTTGGGCAGCCTGCCGCGCCGCCTCATACTCTCCTCTATGCAGCAGCACATCAGCCCAGATGTACCAGGCAAGCTGCAAACCGGCGACATCCTGGCGAGACGCGGCCAACTGCTGCGCCTGCTGGCAGTAAACCAGCGCCGTCTGATAGTCGCCCCGGATATTGGCGACCAGTGCCAGACCGCTGACGGGGTCTCTGGCAAAACCGGGCGGTGAGGCAACGACCAGCTTTTGGTATAGCTGCTGGCCCTGCGTAAAAGCGTCCTGCGCCTGCGCCAGATGTCCCAGGCGGATATAGATCCAGCCGAGGAAGGTGTGTAAACCGGCGAGCAGGTGGTTGGTTTCGTTGGTGGGGGAGAGGGTTTGCAGGCGGGTCACGGCCGTAGCCAGTATCTGTTCCGCCTCACGGAAGCGCCCCTGATAGTCACAAAAGGTTTGTAATGGGTAATACGCCTGGCCGATGGCGGCGATGTCGCCTTGCTGCACGGCATGGGCATAGGCGGTGCGCACGTTTTCCAGTTCGGCCGTGATTTCCTGGACGGCTTTCACCTGACCGGGGCCAATCAGAGCATCGGCGCGGCGGTGTAAAAAAGCGCAGTAGTATCTGCTGTGCTGTGTTAGCGTTTGCGTGGCGTCATCCGGGGAAGCAGCCAATTGGCCGGAGGCAAACTGGCGCAGAAGTTCGTGAATCTGGTAACGGCCGTGCCCATTTTGCCGCCCGCCCGCCGATTCCCAACGCAGCAGCGATTTATCTACCAGCGCCGACAGGATAGCCAGCGAGGCGCCGGCGACGGCCTGCGCCGCCTTTGCCAGAAAACCGCCGCGAAAAACAGCCAGCCGCCGGAACACATCTTGCTCGGCCGGGGATAACTGCTGCCAGGCCTGGTTAAAAACGGCGCGCATACTGCGATGGCGTTCCGGCACGTTGCGCAGGTTGGTTTCTAGAAAGGCAATGTTTTTTTCAATTTCGGCGGCGATGGCGGCTGTATCCAGCGCCTTTGTCCAGGATGCCGCCAGTTCCAGCGCCAGCGGCGTGCCATTCACCAACCGGCAAATGTGCAGCAAGCCTTCGGCTTCATCACTGAGATTGAAAGACGGCCGTACCCGTCGCGCCCGGTCGGCAAATAACTGCACCGCGGCCGATTGCTGCCACGCCTGTTCCAGATGGTCGCTGGGGAAAGCCAGGCCGCCTACCGGGTACTGCCACTCTTCTTGCAAATTCAGCGCCTCCCTGGACGTGACCAGCAGTTTCAGGCTGGGGGCCGTGTGCAGCAGTTCTGACAGGATATCCGCGCCGTCTACCAGGTGTTCAAAATTATCGAGGACAAGCAGCGTCTCTTTTTGTTGCAGATAGGCGCGCAGTTGGGCGTCTGGCGGCAGGGGGCCGCCCAATGGTAGACCGATGGCGTCGGCTACGGCCGTGAGCAGGGCGGCGGGGAATGGCGTGGGCTGCAAGTTGACAAAGTGGGCGTCGTGGGCAAATTCAGCGGCAGCCAGGGTAGCCGCCTGGATGGCCAGCCGCGTTTTGCCGATGCCGCCCGGCCCTAGCAACGTCAGCAGGCGGCAGTGGGGATCAGCCAACAGTCCGGTAACTTCCCGGATTTCATCTTCCCGGCCAATGAATGAGGTAAGGGGGCGGGGAAAGGATTCGGTGATGCGACTGGCTGTTGACTGCATGGTTCACAAAGGTCAAGACCCTAAGGGTTTTCTGAAACCCTTAGGGTCTTGGCTACCCACCACTCCGTAATAGCTGCTGAATTTCTTGTGCTTTTTCAGGAGAGAGGCCACGTATTTCGCAAAAGGCCAGGAAGGGATCTAGCTCGCCAGCCTGCCACAACCAGGACGGCCGTAGCCAAAACCCCTCAAGCACCTGTGACGCCACCTTTTCATCATCCTCGGTAGCAAACAGGTCGTAGTGTCCCTTTTCATCCAGGTGGTAAAAATCAGCCCGTAGTTTGCCGGGGCGCGGGTCAATGATCCAGTATTCGGGCACACCTTCCTCTCGATACTCGTTAAATTTCTGCCGTCTGTCCCGATGGACGCTATCGTCGGAAACAACCTCAATAACTAAATCGGCCGGGCCTTCTAGCCTGTCTTTTGTTAATTGGATCAGGTTTTTCTTTGAGACAAAAATAATATCTGGTTCACGGCTTGCGTGACTTAGTTTCATCTCCAAACGCGCTACAAGAATAACTCCCAAATTGAAAAGACCGGCAAACATGGATAATAAGTCAGAGAGAAATTTCAGGGTTATCTGGTGTATGGGTTTGGCTGGCATAAATTCTATTACTTCTCCATCCACCCATTCGGCGTGGGTATCTTCACCGGCCCAGGCCAGGAATTCTTCGTAGCTCATGGGCCGCTTTCCCGTTTTTTCTTGTGGGGGAGTCAGGTCTTGCGTGATCATGCCGCTATTGTAACACAGCCTCGCCTGGTTCCCATGCAGAGCGGGGAACGAGTAGCCTACCTGTCAGAGAGTTGATTTGTTTAGCCTCTTTGGCTAAAATGCGGCCATAATTATGACCACATTTTGCGAAGAGGTGAAACCATGCAGACTGTTTCGAAGAGTCAATTGAAAACCAATATGTTAGAAATCTTCCGCCAGATTGAAAACAGTGGCGAGGAGCTGATCGTCACCCACCACAACAAGCCGGTCTTGCGCATTGTGCCCATTCAACAGGGGGCGAGTGTAACCGAGGTTTTTGGCGACTTACAAGGGCAGGTGATCTATCATGGCGATCTGGATGAGCCAACCTGGGGGGAATGGGAGGAGGCATGACGGCCGTACTTGACACCTCAGCTCTCATTTACTGGACGCTAGACCCCAGTAAATTGACCCCTGCGGCGCAAACCGCCCTGCAACAGGCAAACCGTTTGATTGTCAGTTCTATTTCCATTTGGGAGATAGGCATTAAAGTCCAAAAAGGTGCGCTACAATTACCCTTGCCGGTTGATCGGTATGCGCGCCAACTGCAACGGGTGCAAGGGGTGGAGATCATCGCCGTAGATTTGGACACCTGGCTTGCCAATTTAGCCCTGACCTGGGCGCACCGTGACCCGGCTGACCGCACCATTGTGGCTACGGCCGTGCGTCTCAATGCCCCCCTCATCACCTCTGACCAGACCATGCGCGCCTTTTACCCCCAAACCATCTGGTAAACCTGCCCAACCACCAAAAACTTCGTGTCCCTTCACGCCCTTCACGCCCTTCACGCCCTTCGCGGATCGCTCCCCATCCGCTTATCTGCTTTCATCCGCTGCCCTGGTTGAACCAAACCCCATTGCCCATTACAATACCCATTATCAAACGGCCAATTGCCAGCCAGCCATGCCGGGGCCAGCCTGACCCCGGCGGAGACAACAACATGACCCACAGCCTCAGCCAGACCGCCACCCTTACCTGCCCGCAGTGCGGGCAGCCATTTACCGCCGACATCTGGCTCATTGTAGACGCCAGCGAGCGCCCCGACTTACTCGACCGCATTCGGGCCGGGATGCTGCATGACCTGCCCTGCCCCCACTGTAACCACGAAGGAGATGTGGACGCCCCGCTGCTGCTTTACCGCCCCAGCGAGACGCCCCCCCTGCTCTTTTCCCCGGCGCAACAAACCAGCCAGGAGCAAGACCAGGAACAGGTTGCCGGATTGCTGCGTATTTTGCATGACGCCCTGGGCGATACCTGGCAGGCTGGTTGGCTGGAAAACCTGCCGGTGGTGCTCCGCCCCCTGCTGCCCGCCGCCCTCAGCGACGACCCGGAAGCGGCCATGCAACAGGTGGCGGCGCAGGTGGAGCAGGAACTGGAACGGCTGCGGCAGGAAAACCCGGCAGCATTTGCCGAATTGCAAGCCGCCGCCCAACAACAGATGGGGGATGAAGACGACGAGGCCGTACCCCCATTACTAAACACCATTCAGCAATTCATCCAGGTGGAGACGTGGACGGAATCTTACCGCTTTGTGCAGGCGCACCCGGAACTACTGGACGATGAAGCCATTGCCCTGCTGGAGGGGCTGGTGGACGCCGCCCAGCAGGCCGGCGACGACGACACCCACCGCATCTTTGCCGAACACCTGGCGCTGCTGCGCCGCTGCCGGGAAATGGGCGTGACGGCCGCGTTTGCGGAAAAACTGGAAATCACAGTAGCTGAACTGGAAGCCGCCACCACTCCACTAGATCCCCAACAGGCGCAGGCATTGGCGGATAGCCTGGCGGCCTGGATTCAGACGCCAGATTGGCAAGCCTCGCAACTTTTCTTAGAGCAAAACGCCGACAGCCTGCTCACGGAAGAGGCCGAAACCGTGTTGGAACTGCTGTGGCGGAACAACCCCGATAACACCGCCATCCCCGAACACCAGCTGTTGTTGCGGCACGGCCGGGAAATGGGCATTGCCGCAGCGTATGTTTACTTTCACCGCCAGCGCCAGCAAGAAGGGATGGAACAGGCGCTGGCGGAAATCGGCGTTTTGGGCCAGATTGTCTGGCGCTATCTGGAAGCAGATGACACGGGGGCGCAGGCGCTACTGCAAAGCGAAATGGCGCTGTTGATGGTGGACGCCGGACAGACGATTGATCAATTTATTGCCGCTGCCGCCGAGTCTGGGAATACCGAACAGGTAACTGTCTGGCGAGAACGGCGCCAGATGTGGCAGGCGGCTTACCATGCCCGTATCGGTGGGCCGCGCCGGCCGCCTGCCGCCGACCATGAAACACCCCAGCCCGAAAACTGGACAGGCCATGCCGAACGGCAGACGGTGCAGGCGGAGCGAGGCACACAATACACCGTCATCAGCGCCGTCAACAGCGCCATTGGCGATAACGCGCTGGTCATCAACAACATTGGGGTGCTGCCGCTGCGCTGGCAACGGCCGGCCGAAGGGCGCCCCCGCCTGGCGCAGGCTGCCGTGGGGCGGGAAGCTGAATTGGCGGAATTACACCAACGGTTGCAAACGGCGCAAAGCGCGGCCGTCGTCAGCAAGGGGAGTTCCGCTGCTTTACGCGGCCAGCCTGCTGTGGGCAAAACAACCCTGGCCGCCATGTACGCGGCGCGCTATGGTAACCATTACCCCGGCGGCGTTTTCTGGCTGGAAATTGGCCCCGCCTTGCGCACCAGCGATAGTGTTCTCCCTATATTGCAGCGGATGGCGACCTATGCCTATGACCGCGATGTGCAGGCAGAGAAGTTGCTGGAAAACAGCATCTTTGCTGCTGACCGGGTGCAATCGCTCCTGAGCGGGCATGAGGCGATGCTGGCCGTGCTGGACGATGTGTGGGATGCCGCTGCTCTGCGTGGTTTGCAAGTCGCCTTGCCTTCTGACACAACCATTTTGCTCACCACCCGCGACATCCGCGTGGCCCATGCCCTGGAAAACAACCCGGCCACCGTTCAGGAATTGGGCGTGTTGACGCCAGAAGATGCCCGGTCGCTCTTGCAACGGGGCGCGCCCGGTTTGCCGGTGGAATTGGCCGATAAAGTTGCTGCCGGTTTAGGCCACCATGCTTACGCTTTGGCATTGGCCGCCGCCGCTTTGCACATCCGCAAAGCCCCCCGCTATGCCCAAACAGCCCATGAACTGCTGGCGCGGGTACGTTCAGGCGCGGGATTTGGCAACCTGCCTTTGATGGATCAGGAGGAGCGCGTAGAAAAGCTGGAAGCCGCCCTGACATATAGCTATGACTATTTAGGCGAGGGGGCGGCAGGGGAAGCGTGGCAGGCCCGCTTCCGCGCCGTGGGCGCCCTGGCCCAGGAAGCAGATTTTGATCTCGCTGCCGCTGCCGCCATGTGGGAAACAAACGAAAGGGAAGCGGACGAATTTTTGCTCTTGCTGGATGCGTTGGGGCTGGTTCAAGAGAGCGGGATTAATGGCCGCTGGCAACAACACGCCATCCTGCGCGCCTATGCGTTGGGGCTGCAAACGGCCGCCGAACGACTGCGCTATGCCGAACGCCACAGCGACTATTACCTGAACCTGAGCCGCCGCTGCCAGCAAAACATCCCCCGCGATCATGATCGGGTGGAAGTGGAATTTGGGCAGATCACCCATGCTTTTGACTGGTGCCAGAGCAACAGCCCGCGCCGCGCCACCCAATTTGCCCTGGTACTCAATGATTTTATGCGCAATCGCGGCCGTGTGCCTCTGTTGAACCAGTGGCTACAAACGGCCCTGCATGGCGTGGAGCTCCATGGCGACCGCCTGGGCAAAGCCAACACCCTAAAAAGCCTGGGCGAT
>DAOMOK010000005.1:0-333695 GCA_035444285.1 Chloroflexota bacterium | reverse complement strand
TTGGAACGCCGCCTGGGGAACGTGGAGCAGGCGCGCCGCCATTACGACGCCGCCCTGCCGCTCTACGAAGCGGAGCAAGACCGCCTGGGCAAAGCCAACACCCTAAAAAGCCTGGGCGATTTGGAACGCCGCCTGGGGAACGTGGAGCAGGCGCGCCGCCATTACGACGCCGCCCAACTATTATTTGAGTTGGAGCAAGATCCAATGGGGCGCATGAATGTTTGGGTGGGGCTGGCTCGATTAAACGTGAGTGAGGGAAACATTGAGTTGGCTCAGGAATTATTTCAGCGTGTTTTTGCGTTGGCAGAGGAAAGGGGCTTTGGGGATCATCCGGTTACGCAAAATCTTCGCCAGGAATACGCCCAATTGGGACAATCACCAACACTTTCTCCAGAGGCATTAGCATTTGTACAATCATATGCCGATCTCCTGGATGCCTGGGTTCAAACGCCGGATTGGGCGCAGTCGCAGGCGTTTCTGGCCGAAAACGAGGCGCAGTTACTCACCGACGAAGCCGAAGCGGTGCTGGCGCTGCTGCAAGAGGGCAACCCGGAGAGCCAGACCATTCCACTGCACCGCACCTTGCTGCGCCGCTGCCGGGAAGTGGGTATTGCCCCCGCTTATCAGGAGATGCAGACGGCCAGCGCCGCCGCCCAGGACCCGGCGGCCCTGGCGCTGGCTGCTTTGCTCCAGGTGGACAGCGCCGAGAGCCTGGAGGCCGCGTTAAGCCAACATCCCACCCTGCTGGAACTGCCCACGCTGGAACGGCTGGCGGCGTTTGTGGCCGACAGCGCCGCCAACCAGCCCGACGCCGCTCGCCATCTGCTGGTGCGGCTGCTCGCCCTGTTGCAGCGGTATAACGATACCCACACAAGCAATGTTGACCTGGGCGAACAGGCCCGGTTTGTGGCTTTGCCAGAGGCGCTGCTGGAAGCGGCGGCGGCGCTGCCCGGCGATCTGGCGGGTGCGCTGCGGCAGACGTTGGGTTGGGCGCTGAATACGTGGGGCAATGCGCTGGCAGAGCAGGGGGATCATGCGGCGGCGGTGGCAACGTACAGCCGGGCCATCGGCCACGCCCCGGACAATGCTATGCTCTACCGCAACCGCGCCGGAGAACGGCTGGAGCTGGGGGAAGTTGACGAGGCCGAAGCCGACATCAACCAGGCGGCCAACCTGGAACCAGACGCCCCCCGCCTGGCCGATTTGCGGCAGACGTTGGCTCAAAAACGAACATGAGGCAATTTGATAAAGGGTGGTTTTAACGGGTTGAGTCTTTATCTGTCATTCCGACCAACAGGAGGAATCTTTCCGGGTAATTGCCCAAATCGCCGGCCCAAAGCGAAAGATTCCTCGCTTCGCAGACTTCGCTCGGAATGACATGCCAGCCAGGTTTCAACTGAAATAAGACGGCCCTTTGAAAAATCGCCCACGAAACAAGACATTCGATAAACAAGGAGATTCAACATGAGTGATTCACAAAGTCAGGCAGGCAAGTATGTGGTGCATCACCCCGTGCAAAGCGCCATTGGCGACTATGCCCAGGTGAACAATTATTTGTCGCCGCAGGCGGCGGCGACCGACCCCGGTGTGGCGGAACTGCGCCAGCTTTTTGAGCAGGTGAATGAAAAGCTGGCGGCGCTGGAAACAGCCGACCGGGAATTACTATCTCCGGCGGTGGCGCAAACGGCAAAAGTCACGGCCGAAATCCAGCAGGGGGACGACAACCCGGAGAAACAGAGCTTTTTGGAAGCACGGCTGAAGGCGATCTATGCCATGCGCCAGGACATCGGCGAGGTGATCATCGCCAGCCTGGCCAGCCCCACCGCCGGTATTGCCCTGACCATCCAAAAAATCGCGCAGAAGGCGAAGGGTGAGTTGGGGTTGGATTGAGCCTGGGGATGGAATCCCCAGGCTGTTATATAAAAAACGCGCTAAAGCGCGTGAGGGGCGGTTCCCTAACCTGCTTTAGCAGGTTTTTTGTACCAGACGCCGGATTCCATCCGGCGGCAATCAGGTGGAACGAGTAAAGAGGTAATTGGGTAATTACCCAATTACCCAATGGCAAACAGTTCGCCGCTGCATGGGGGCAGGGTGAAGGTGTGGGTGTGGGGGCCATGTACGGCCGTGACCACCCGCTCTTCCTCACTCAAATTCAGCGCCACCAGGATGGCCTGGTTTTCGTCAAAACGGGCATAGGCGTAGGTTTGGGTGGTTTCGTCCAGGTGAATGGTCTGGCGACGGCCGTGCCACAACACCGGGTGGTCGCGCCGGAAATGAATCAGCCAGCGATAAAATTCGCGCAAGTCGCTGTCTTGTTCGTCGCCCCACAACATCGGCTGGCGGCACTCGGCCATGCCCTGGCTGCCCTGCTCCCACATGCCCATATGTTGGCGGACGCCTACCTCTGAACCATTGTAAACCACCGGCGGCCCGCTCAGGGTAAATTGACATAACGCAGCCAATTTCAGTTTGCGGGTGTCATTTTCGGCCAGCCAGGAGAAGCGGTTCATGTCGTGGTTGTCTAGAAAGGTGGGTAGGATGTAGGTGGGCGGGAAGTAACGCTCGTGCTGGTGCAAGAAGGTGTCGAAGGCGCTCAAACCCATGCGCTCCATGGCAAAGAGATCGCGCATGGCCTGCATCAGCGGGAAGTCCAGGCAGCCGTCAAAACGCCCTTCGTAGCTCAAAATAGTGGTCGGGCTTTCCACCACTTCGCCGTAAATCCAGGCGTCGGGGTTGACGCGCTTGACCACCTGGCGCAGTTCTGTCCAGAAGTCGTGCGACGGCCCCAGGGCATAATCGCAGCGCAGGCCGTCAAAACCGACCTCACCCAGCCAGAAGGAGACGCTGTCCAGCAGGTAGCGGCGCACGTCGGGATGGTTCACATTCACCTGCGGCAGGTGCATGACGCCGAAGAAGGTCTCGTAATCGTGGGGATAGTCAATCCAGTGATACCATTCGTAGTAGCGGCTGGTGGGGTCTTTGATCGCTTCCTGGAAACTTTCATGCTGGCTGCTCCAATGGTTGGCCACAAAGTCCAGCAGCAGGCGGATGCCCCGTTGGTGGGCGGCGGCGACCAGTTCGTGAATCTCCTCCATGCTGCCCAGGCGGGGGTTGACGGTGAAGTAGTCGGTGGCGTGGTAGCCGTGATGGGTGTTGTCATCGGGGAAGAAGGGGTTGAGCCAGATGGCGTTGAAGCCCATATCGGCCACATAGTCCAGCTTGTCAATGATGCCGCGCAGCGTGCCGCCGTAGATGTCGTTGAGGCCGTGGGTGGGGTTCCAATGACGGCCGTCCCCCGGAAAAAACCTGTCGGGAAATATCTGGTACGTCACCGAACCGGCAGCCCATTCCGGGGCGCGGGCTTCACCCACCAGGTAGGAAAAGAGTTCCTCATCATCGGTAGACAAGGGGGCAGAGCCATCGGCGGGGTAGGCGCGGATGTGATAGCGCACTAACGTGCCATCTGGCTCGGCAGGCAGGGTGGTTTGCCAGGTTTCAATGTAGGCCCAGTTGAGTAAGTCCCATTCGGTTTTGACAAATTGGAGGGGAAACACGGCCGTACTCGGCGCAATCACCACACATTCGACGCGGGCAATGGGCCGGTCTAACTGTACGGTGACAGTGAGCGTGGGCTGGTCATAGGCGCGGGGGGCGCGCGGCGTCAGGCGGTTGTGGTGTTTAATGCCCTGCCGCCAGTTACGCATGTGCGCTACCCGTTGTTCGATGGTGGAAAGGGAGCCGAAGACAAATTCTTTCATAGGTTATGCATGGTAGGGGCGAGGCAGTTGGGTAATACCTTTGAATTCACCCATAACCTGATTCCCAACTGCCTCGCCCGTACAATTACGGCGTCAAATCAATCACAAAAGTGCTAAAGGGCGGCAGTTCCGCCAGGGGTATATAATCATTAAAGCCACCGGCGGCATTGACGGTGGGATTGGTCACATCACCATCGCCAAAGAGAAGTACGGCCGTCGCCCCCGCCGCCAATGGCCCACTTGCCAGGTTCAACGTGTAATCCTCCACGATCTGGTTGGACATGTTAATAACGACCAGCACGGTTTCATCGCCGGTGTAGCGCAAGAAGGCGTATACCCGGTTGGGGCTGGACTGCACTTCCAGCCAGTCGCCCACCCGCAGCGCCTCATTGGTGGCGCGTAACTGGATGAGCTGCCGGTAATGGTTCAGCAGCGAGTTGGGGTCATCCGTTTGCAGGGCGACACTGCGCGTTTCATAATCGCTGCCGGGGCGACGCCAGGGGGATCCGGTGGTGAAGCCGGTTTTGATATTATCGCTCGTCCACTGCATGGGGCGGCGAATGTCTTCATCCGGTTTGGCCCCCATCAGACCAATCTCCTCGCCATAGTAGACGAAGGGCACACCGGGCGAGGTGAGCAAAATGGAGGCGGCGATTTTGGCGCGATCTTCGTTGCCGATGAGTTGGGACATCACCCGGTTCTGGTCATGGTTGGCCAGGAAGGTGGCGTATTGGCCGCGTGGGTAGGCGGCGGTGATGCTGTTCAGCCGGGAGGCCACGGCCGTGCCATTGCCCCGTTTGACGCTGTTGAGAATATCTTCGGCCAGGTCAAATTGAAAGGCGATGTCTACTTCATCGCCGGTGTAATCCAGCACTTCGCGTGTGGTCGTCCACGCTTCGCCGACGGCAAAGGCGTCCGGGTTTATCTCTTTGTAGAAGGTGTAGAACTCTTGCAGCCAGGCATGGGTGGCGGGGGTGTTTTCCTGGACACGGCCGTCTTCAATCAAATGTTTGATGGCGTCCAGCCGGAAGCCATCCGCGCCCATTTCTTCCAGCCAGAAACCGGCGGCGGCTAACATCTCGGCTGTTACGTCCGGGTTTTCCAGGTTCAAATCGGGCATTCCGTCCCAAAAAACGCCGTAGTAATAACCGTTGGGGGTGCGGTGCCATACCGGCTGCCCCCAGGGGCCGGCATAACCGGGGTCCGTATCGCTCCAGACGTACCAGTCCCGCCGCTCGGAGTTGGGGTCTCTGGACTCCACAAACCAGGGATGGTCACGCCCGGTGTGGTTTAGCACCAGGTCTACAATGACGCGAATGCCCCGTTTATGCGCTTCTTCCACCAGCCGTTGGAAATCTTCATTGGTGCCGTACTCTGGGTTGACCAGGTAATAATCCACCACGTCGTAGCCATGATAACTGGGGGAAACCATGATGGGCATGAGCCAGATGCCGGTCACGCCCAGGTCGTCGCCGGTGGTGGGGTCGCCGTCGTTCAGGTAGTCCAGCATCTCAATCAGGCCGTTCAGGTCGCCGATGCCGTCGCCGTCGCTGTCCTTAAAGCTGCGCACAAAGACTTCGTAGAAGACGGTGTCGTTCCACCAGGGCAGGCCGTTGCTGCCCTGGGGCAGGGGGCTGGCGGGTGTAGCTAAGATGGTGGGTGTTGGCGGGATGGGAGTGGGGGGTACGGCCGTAGGCGTGGCAGATTGGGTGGGCACGGCCGTGACCGTCTGCTCGCCACTGCCGCACCCCACCAGCAGCACGCCCCACAAAACAAACAATAAAAAAAGTCGCTTCATCACATGTTCCTCAAAAAAAATAGCCCTGCACACCGCACAGGGCTACCGCATCAATTGACAATTGATCATTGACAATTATCAATTGATCATTGATCAGCCTTTCACCGCGCCCGTTGTCAGGCCACCTACAATTTGGTCTTGCAGCAAGATATAAACCAGGACCGGCAGTATAGAACCCAACACCGCCCCGGCAGCAAACACGCTCCAATTTTGCGCGTAATTGTTGCCGATGAAGGTTTGCAGACCCAACATCAGGGTGAAAAGCTCCGACTTGGTACCAATCATGATATTGGGCAAAATCCAATCGCCATAGACGCCAAAGAAAGTCAAAATGACGATGACAACGACGATCGGCCGTACCAACGGGAAGATAAGATACCAGAACGTCTGCCAGTGCGAGGCGCCATCCACCATAGCCGATTCGTCAATGTCACGCGGGATCGAATCAAAAAAGCCCTTCATCAGCCACACGTTCAGCCCCATAGCCCCCCCCATATAAATGAGGATCAGGCCGCCATGTGTGTTCAACCCCAGCGCCGGGATGCAACAACGGCCTAACTGGTCTAGCAGCGAATAAAGGGCAATCATAGCCATGAGCGCCGGGAATACCTGAATCAACAAAATGCCCAACAGGAGTTGGCCGCGCCCGGCAAAACGAAAACGGGAAAAAGCAAAGGCTGTCAGGGTGGTGATCAGAGCTGATAAGAGCGCCGAGATGAGGGCGATCTTGGTCGTGTTCCACATCCACAAGCCAAATGGCTGCCCATACAAAATCTCGCGGAAATTATCCAATGTCGGATTGGCGGGAATGAGTTGGCGGCTGACACCCTGGACAGGGCTAAATGCCGATGAGATGGTATAGGCAACGGGCAGCAGTGAATAGAACAAGACCACAGCCGCTACCAGGAGTTTCACGGCCGTGACAATGCGGCGCTGATTTTTCTTAGACTGCCAGAACACCTGCCAACGACTTAATTCTTTTTCTTTTCTTTTTGGGGGGGAGGTTATATCAGACACTTTCGCCAACCTTTTCCCAGGTGCGCATGAAGCGATACTGGAACAATGTAATGGTCGCCAGAATGAAGAAGATGATCACCGTAATCGCCGAAGCATAACCAAAATCTTGCCCCGCCGAAGCAAAAGCCAGCCGGTACACGTAGCTGATCAAAATGTCGGAGTGTCCGGCCGGCGTGGGTGTGCCCACAATGGGCGGCCCACCGTTATTAAACAGGTAAATGAGGTTAAAGCTGTTAAAGTTCACCAGAAATGAACCGATGATCAATGGCCCCACACCCACCAGCAGCAGCGGCAGCGTGAGGGCGCGGAACTGGTGCCAGGCGTTGGCGCCGTCAATATCGGCCGCCTCATACATATCCTGGGGAATGGCCTGCAACGCGCCACTGTTGATCAGCACGTAATAGGGGTAAGCCAGCCAGACGTTGATGATGATAAGCGCCACCTTGACCCAAAACGAATCGGCAAAGACGTTAATTTGGGTACCCATCAATTCAGAAAGCCAGATGCCCACAATGCCGTTCACCGGATTCCACAGGCCACGCCAGACCAGGATGGTCAAAACGCCCGGTATGGCAAAAGGAATAATGAGCAGCGATTTGATCACCTTTTGGCCGGGCATGTTCCGGCCAAACACCAGGGCGATCATCAACCCCAGCGCAAACGAGAGCACGGTGGAAAAGAGAGCAAATGTAACCGTCCAGGCAAAGATCATTACGAGCGGGCCACGGAAGGCCGGGTTTCCCAGAAATCGCTGGTAATTTCTAAAACCGATGGGGACGGTGTAGCCGGGAATGAGCGCCTGGCCTTCGGCAGAAATAAATTCGCCCCGTTGATCGTCGCCAATGTAAATAACACCGGTCTGGTTATCGGTGATGGTGTCGGTTTCTTCGTTGTACGTGTAGCGTTGTTGCAAGGCAGCCGCGCGATCAATGCCGCGAATTTGCACGGCCACCTCCTCCCCGCCAAACGTCGTCTGCTGCAAATCTGAAAGTGCGCGCAGTATAACCGCTCGTGCTACACGCTCATAAGGCGCATCCACATCGGGAATAACGATGTTGACCGGCAAACCATCTTCAGCCAAAGGCCCCAGTTCAGGCTCCTCAATATCCTCTCCTGGTATCACCACAATCGGTTCGGCTTCGCGGTTACCTTCTGGTGTCAGTAGCAGGGCAAAGTCGCCATTCGCATTCTGGTAAAGCGTAAAGTTATACGCCAGCCCAGACTCTGGCAAATAGCGGCGCTGCTCCAAGACTTCAATCGCCTGCACTTTTGGCAGCAAATGGCCGGTACCATAATTGGTAAAGGAGATATAAACGGTGTAGATGATGGGATAAACTGAGATGAGAATCATGAACGCCAGACCGGGGGACATCCAGCGCAGCGGGTAGGCTTCTGGCCTTAACCAGATATAGTTGATCAGGACGGTGATGAAGGCGATGACGGCGGCAAACTGCCAGTAGCCATCGCCCCACATGGTCAAGATCATCCAAAACGCCCCCGCGTCAAAAATCATCAGCCCCAACAACCGCAGCGCCAGACCGCTGGCTGTGAGCGAACCACCGCCCCCCTTATCCTTCTTATCTTTTTCTTCCTGAAGATCGACTGCCCGCATAGCCCCTACTCCTCTTCTCCTGTTCGTAGAAGGCCACCTCCGTAGAAGGTCATCCACCGCCTGCTACGAGTCGGTGATATAAAAACTGGGAACGTGTATATGCCCGTTCCCAGTTTTATCACTAATTCACCAATTGTAAAGCATTCAATACAGTTCAGACCTGACAGGTCTGTTAAGACCTGTCAGGTCTCCAGGTTTAGTTGCTTTCTTCGATGGCCGTGCGGATTTGTTCAGCGGCGTTGGTGAAGGCATTCGCCGGGTCATCACCTTGTTGGGAGATGAGGACAACGGCATTGCCCCATGCGTCCCACACAGAAGCCATTTCGGGAATGGCGGGCATGGGCAGCGCATCAATACCAGCTTCGCCAAAGGCGGCGATGTTGGGGTCATCCAACGCTTCCAGCACCGGCAGGTAAGCGGGAACGCGCGGGTCAGCATCATAGAACGCCTGCATCACTTCGGGCGTAGCCACAAACTCGGTCAGGAAGATTTGGGCCAACAGCGGATCTTTGGCAAAGGCGCTGATCATGAAACCTTGCGCACCCAGAAACGGCGAACCGGTCTCATTGACCTCACCGGGAATGGGGCAAATCTCGTAGGGTACGCCGGAATCGGCAATGCGGGAGGTGGCCCAGGGGCCGGTGATCGTCATGGCAGATTGGCCGCTTTCAAACATCAGGTGCATGGTGTCCCAGTCCACGGCCGGGGGCTGCAAACCAGCCTTCACAAATTCATCCCAATAGGCGGCGGCAGCCAGAGAGCCTTCGCTGTCAATGCCCACATCTGTGGGATCGTACCCTTCATCGGTGACGCCAAAGACGTAGCCGCCAAAAGCGGTCTGGATGGGGAAGAAGTGATAGGGGTCGCCTTCCATACGGACGAAGCCATATTGGTTGGTGGCAACGTCATCGGTGTTGTCGGCAGCCCGTTCCATGGAGATTTCTTTGACTTCAGTCCAGGTGGTCGGGCATTCGGGCACGATGTCGGTGTTGATGAACAGAGCCACGTTTTCGGTGGCGTTGGGCATACCGTACAGTTCACCATCATAGGTGAAGGCCTGGATGGCGGCGGGGGCAAAGTCGGCCTCTTTTGGACCCAGGTCAATGGGCGCCAATACACCATTGCTAACCAGTTCACCCAACCAGTCGTGAGCGCCAACGATGATGTCTGGCCCCTGGCCGGCCGGGCCGGCAATGGTCAACTGGTCGCGGATGTCACCAAAACCAAGTTCTTCCACGACGAGGGTAACGCCATATTCTTCCTGGAAGGAAGCGGCTAAATCTTGCAGGATAGGAGCACGGGTGTTATCGGCCCAGATGGTCAGGGTAAGACCAGAATCAACCGCGGCTTCGGCGGCTGGTTCTTCAACAGCAGCAGCAGCGGCAGTGGCTTCGGCGGCAGCGGCAGCTTCTTCAGCAGCAGCGGCGGCCTCTTCAGCGGCGGCGGCGGCCTCTTCAGCAGCTTCGGCAGCGGCTTCTTGGGCAGCGGCGGCGGCGGCAGCAGCTTCGGTGGCGGCGGCATTGATGGCATCACCTGCTTGCTCAGCGGCTTGTTCGGCGGCCTGTTCTACCTGTTCTTGGGTAGTGCTGCCACCACAGGCGCTCAATACCAGCGCCCCTACCAATAAGAATACAAACAAAATGGTCAAATTTTTTAGTTTCATCTCTCTCCTTGATTTTTTTGAATTTA
Organism: Chloroflexota bacterium; assembly: GCA_035444285.1. GTDB lineage: Bacteria > Chloroflexota > Anaerolineae > Promineifilales > Promineifilaceae > CAADGU01. Next base: position 323,821 of record DAOMOK010000005.1, on the reverse strand, counting down.
CCCAAAGGGTACGATCAATAAGCTGTGGTTCGATTTGTCAGGCGTTTTTTTGAAAGCATCACCTCCTAAAAAATTACGAATTAGGAATTATGAATTATGAAGGGTGATGGCCGTTTGGGGATGGTGGTTGCTGTGCCAGCTCTTCCCGGAGCCGACCATGTAATCTGTTCAGGTTTTCGATGAGGGTGTTTTGTACGGCCGTATCAATACTATTCAGCCGGTTGCTATTGTAGGTGGTGTGGGCCGTGTGGACTTCATGACAAAGGGTCGCGCCCTGGGAGGTGAGGTAGAGGCGTTGGGCACGGCCGTCGCTCTCGTGTGGCCGCCGTTCCAGATAACCACTGGCCTCTAATCCCTTCACAATGCGCGTCACATTGCTCTTGTCACATAATAATTTTTGGCTTAAGTCACTGGAGGAAATACCAGGTTCTTCACTGACATGCAGCAGCACATAAAAACGAGGGGGCGTCAGGCCAAAACGGTGAAACAACCGGCGGTCGCCATCATCAATGACGATAAATGTTTCTTTTAGCAGGTTGTAGAGATGTTCCATATTGTTCATCACCTGTGCCTTCTCAGAAACCCGGTGAACTAAATTGCCACTTAGTTGATGCTGCAACAGTTGATATGTCAACTATATCAGACTTTTGTGACAAGTCAATGAATTTTGGCAGCAATTTTTGGATGAAGTGTATGGGAATTGGGAGACTCGGTGGTTAGGAGATTTAATCTCCTAATCCCCTAAATGAACTGGCGGGCTTGCCAGGCCTGGTACAGAAGGATAGAACCGGCAACAGCGGCGTTGAGGGAATCCACCTGCCCTTTTTGGGGTAATTTCAGACGAATGTCGCAGCTTTGGCGCACCAGGCGGCGCATCCCCTCCCCTTCATTACCGACCACAATGCCAATAGGCATATTCAGATCAACTTCCGGCAATAATTTGGCTCCTTCCTCTAAATCTAAACCAACAATCCAGATGCCTTCTGACTGGAGATGTTTTATGGCCTGCACCAGGTTGGTAACCTGGGTGATCAGTAGATGTTCGCTGGCCCCGGCCGAGAATTGGGCAACGGCGGGCGTGATGTCTGGCGCACGCCGGTCCTGCAACACCACGCCGTGTACACCCACAATTTCGGCCGTGCGCAGCAGTTGGCCGATGTTTTGTGGCCCATGCAGCAGATCGAGCAGCAGCAGGAAGGGTTTTTCGTTTCGTTGTGCTGCCAGCGCCAGGATGTCATCCAGGTGACTATAAGGATAGGGGCCGGTTTCCAGCACCATGCCCTGGTGGGAGCTATCACCGGCGAGTTTGGTGAGGTGGTTTTTATCGGCTATGCGAATGGGGATGGGGCGGGTATGGGCGAGGGCCTGGTACGGCCGTGTCACCTTCTCCTCTAACCCCTGCTGCAACCACAAACAAAACAGTTCCCGGCGGTTGCCCCGCAGTGCTTCCCAAACGACATTGCGGCGGATAAGGTATTCGCGCATGACGGCCGTGATCGGTGATCGGTAATCGGTGATCCGTAACCGGTTTACGGATGACGGGTCACGGATTACGATTCTGCCTTCCAGATCGTGCCATCGGCGCGGTCTTCGAGGATGATGCCTAACGCTTTAAGCTGGTTGCGCACCACATCGGCGGTGGCCCAATCTTTTTTCTGGCGGGCTTCGGCGCGTAGTTGGATGAGCAGCCGCACCAGGCCATCTTCCCGTTCAGCATTGGCGCTGCTCTCGGCCTGGTCGGGGATAATACCCAGCACAGCGCCGCCCAATTCACGGTAAAGCTGGTCTACGGCCGTGAGCGTCCCCTTTGTCTGTGGCCCCTGCTCATTTAGCATCACATTCACCTGCCGCGTCAGCTCTTGCAGCACCGCCAATGCCGCCGGGGCATTAAAATCATCGCTCATTTTCTCAATGAACGCCGCCTTGGCATTGTCCAATAAAAGCGCCGCTTCCGACGACAACTCGCCATCGGCCGCCTGGCGCAGTTGTTCACGCACCAATGTCACCGCACCCCAAATCCGCTGCCAGCCTTTAGCCGCCGCTTCTATGGCTTCATCAGAAAAATCAAGCGGGTTGCTGTAATGGCTGGAGAGGATAAACGTGCGAATAGCTTCTGGACGCCAACGGCGTAATGCTTCTTTCACCGTCAGTGTATTGCCCAGGCTCTTGCTCATTTTCACCCCATCCAGCGTCAGCGAGCCGGTGAGCATCCAATACCGGGCAAATGGTTCGCCATGCGCCGCTTCGCTCTGGGCAATTTCACATTCATTGTGCGGAAAGATATTGTCAATGCCGCCGCCATGAATGTCGAATGTGGCTCCCAGATACTTGTTAGCCATGGCCGAGCATTCAATGTGCCAGCCAGGAAACCCTTCGCCCCAGGGACTAGACCAGCGCATAATGTGTTCCGGTTCGGCTCTTTTCCACAGGGCAAAATCAAGTGGATGCCGTTTGTCTTCGCGCACGGCTTCACGGGTGCCCTCTTCCAACTCTTCCACGCGCCGTCCGCTCAGTTTGCCATACTCGACAAAGGAAACCACGCTAAAGTACACATTCCCGTCTACCTCATACGCATGTCCCTTTTCAATGAGGTCCTGGATCATCTCGATTTGTTCGGGAATGTGGCCGCTGGCGCGCGGGCTAATGTCGGCACGCTGCACACCTAGTGCATCCATGTCGGCGAAGTATTCGCGCATGTAGGTTTCCACCACCTGCATGGGACGGGCTGACATCTGCCGGGCTTTCTTGAGGATGCGGTCTTCGCCTGTATCCAACATGTGGCCTACATCGGTGATGTTTTGCACGTAGAGAACGTCGTTGCCAATGTAACGGAGAAAACGGACGATGACATCAAAGCTGATATAGGTTTTGGCGTGGCCGATGTGTGAATAGTCATACACGGTTGGCCCACAGACATACATGCTGATTTTGCCCTCAACCTGGGGCACAAATTCTTCTCTTTTACGGGTTAAGACGTTGTAGATTTTGAAGGACATATAAACTCCATAGAGATGGGATTAGAGATTGGAGATTGGAGATTAGAGATTGACCAATCTCCAATCTCTCAGGTACGAGCAAAGATCATGCGGCCGGCCGATGTTTGCAGCACCTTGGTGACGGTGACATTGAGGGTCTTGCTCATCAGGGCGCTGCCATCTTCCACCACCACCATGGTGCCGTCCTGCAAAAAGCCGATACCTTGCCCTGGTTCACGCCCTTCCTGGATGATTTTGATGTTTAATGATTCGCCCGGCAGCATATTGACTTTGACGGCATTGGCCAGATCGTTGATATTGAGGACGGTCACACCTTGCAGTTCCGCTACGCGGTTCAGGTTGTAATCGTTGGTCAGAATGGGGCAGTGCAGGTGTTTGGCTAACGCTACCAATTTGCTGTCGGCTTCGCGGACTTCAGACACATCCATGTCGGTTATTTTGGTGGGAATGGGCGCTTCGTTTTGCAGGTTGGTGAGTACATCCAACCCTAAACGGCCGCGTCCCCGGCGCAGCGGGTCTGGACTGTCGGCAATGTGTTGCAGTTCAGATAGGATGAAGTTGGGCACTAACAGGGTGTCCCGAATGAAGCCAGTTTTGCTGATGTCAGCGATACGGCCGTCAATGATGACACTGGTATCCAACAAAATGAACTGCTCCGGGGGGGCGCTGCTGCTGCCATCGCCCCCGTTTCCATTTCCCGGTTGTGAAAGACGCAATCCACTGAGAAATGCTTTCAACTCATTTTGGCGGGATACCATGATGATCACACTGAGATAACAAAACACAAAAGCGGCCGTAAGCGGCAGGACTTGCCGGAATGGCGAACCCAGCAGCGAAAGCGGCAACGCCAACAATGCGGCGGCCATCAAGCCCACAAACAGGCCAATGATGATGGCTACCAACTTCTCCGGCGGCATTATAATTAACTGATTAGTCAGATATCGCAGGGGACGAATGGTAAAGTAAGGGGTCAAAATCAAACCGGCGAGCAACCCAATGAGGGCAAACAAAAAAGCGTAAGACTCGGCCGTGCCCGCAAAAAAAACAGACAACTGCTGGCCCAAATAAGCGCCCATCAATGCACCAACAACGGCGCCGATAATCCGAAAGATAAATTCAGCACTAACTCTCATAAGAGCATGACCTTCTTTGATGATGTGAATAATGGCAAAAGGGCAAATATACTGCCGGTATATTTACCTCAGGATGGTCATATGAATCTGGTGATAACGGCCGTCAAACGCTGGCGGCTTGGGCATGAGAGTAGAAACTGGTTGTATTGAACATCAATTGCAAGGACTCCCAACAAGTATAAAAGTGCTAAATACCCTCACCACAAGAACAGCCGCAATGCCTTTTGCCCAAAATCAATCTGTTAAAAAAAGAATGAAACCAATTGTCGGGATAAAATCAAAACAATCAAAAAAGATGGTAACACAGGCAAGATGAAGCGACAACCGAGATTAAGATTGAACGGACAAACGTCTGGCGTTTTGGCAAACGCCAGACGTTTGGGAGAATTACCGTGGGTGGCGACGAGTTGGGGCGGATGATGGCGCCGAAGGGGCGCCGGCGTGGGTTTCAGAGGATGAGGCACGGCCGTCAGGCGAAGACGGGCGCGCACTCATCGCCGGGCGGGTAGCCGGGCGGGGCGGGCCTGGTCGAGATCGAACGGGCGCTGGCGGTGTATTTCCCGTTGGCTGCTCGCGGTTCGTCGGTCGGGGAACTGGCCGGGTTGGGGAGATGGAGGTCGGTTGAGCCGCCGCGTCCTTCCCGGCAGACGCGGCCTGAGAACGGCGCAGGTCGCGCACGTCAAAGATATATTCGCCGGCGACAGAAAAGGCGCCAATAAACAAGATGCGCGTCAGCCACACCAGTGTAGCCACAAAAAACGGCACCCAGCGCAGCAGTTGTTCGCGGCTGAGGACTTCGTTGCCAAAGTCATGGCTCAGCAATGTCACGGAAACGGCCCACCAGGTCATCATGGCATTCATGGTAGCGGCAATAAGCCAGGCGCCCATCAGATACCACACGGCCGTTGGCTCTTGCCGCCCCCGTTCAGGTGTAAATAATCGGGCCAGCCCGGCAAAATCAATGGCACAAAAAGCCACCGCCAGAATCGTCGCCCAACGCAGCCCGGCAAAACTCACCTCGCCCAGCAAATTGTCCAACGCATACCGTGTGGTATCAAAATTGAACAATTCAAACGCGATCAATGCCACCAACAAAATGATCCCGGCGATAAGTTTGCGGGAGACATTCAAGTTTGCCAGCAAATGAGTCTGTGACTCTTTACCACTGGGGTCGCCCCCAAAAAACACGCCCTGTTTTCGCATGATAGATGTTCCTGAAACCATCTAGACCTGGCAGGTTTTCTGAAACCTGTCAGGTCTGAATTTTTTGTTTCCCTGATACCTTCTGCCGCCGGTAGTGATGTGTGCTAGAGAGAGGAGTAGCGCCGGCAAGGGTCGCATCTTGCCGGCGCCACAAGGGGAGGGGGAAGAGGGTATGTGTTGAGAAGAGGGAAGAGGGTTTGTATGTCTGAAAAGAATAATAGCACATGCGTTCTATTAAGTCAACGAATTTCCTCATCAAAATCACAACCAATCTGCGCCAAAACCACGTATAATCCGCGCCAGTATGATACGAAAGAAGAAATTTGTTCTGTACAGTCTGTTTCTTATATGGCTATCGGCCTGTTCAATGGGCCAGATGCTCGAAGAAACGCCGCTGCCAACGCCGGTAGCTACGGCCCAACCCTGGTCACTGGCTCTTGCCCCTTCTGGCGAACTGGTGTTTGACCCGGTGAGTGATGTGGTGCCGGCGGTAGACCCGGATATTGCCAGTCTGGTCACGGCCGTGTCCCAGCAGCAGCTCATGGGCTATGTGCAGGCGGTGGAAAGTTTTGGCACGCGCAATACCTTTAGCGCCACCGACAACCCGACCTTTGGCATTGGCGCCGCGCGGCAGTGGATTTTTAATGAATTTCAGCGGGTGGGCAACGGCCGTCTGCAAGTACAGTTCCAAAAATTCCCCGTTTACTACTTTGGGTTTGCCACCGAGGGCTGGAACGTGATGGCTACGCTGCCGGGCACATCCGGCAGCAATGACGTCATCGTCATTATGGCCCACTATGACACGCGCCCCGTTGAAGCCACCGATGGCGTCAGCCTGGCGCCTGGCGCCAATGACAACGGCAGTGGCATCGCCCTGCTGTTAGAAACCGCCCGGCTGCTTAGTTCCCGCGAATGGAACCAGACCATCATCTTCCTGGCCAGCGCCGCCGAAGAACAAGATACACAGGGGACGCGCCTGTTTGTGCAAGAGACTTTTTTAAGTGGAAAGGATGTGATTGCCGCCATTAACTATGATGGTGTAGGCGGCGAAGCGGGCATCCCCCAAAACATTCGCTTGTTTGCCACTGAACTACGCCAATCCCCGCATGGCGAACTGGCCCGTTACTACGAATATGTGGCCGGGCTATATGTGCCTACCTTTCCCATCCATTTAATTGATGCCCTGGATCGAGAAGGGCGTTATGGTGACCACCGCGAGTTTGTGAATGCCGGTATGCCCGCCATTCGCCTGACACAGTCCATTGAAAACCCCGATTTGCTCAATTCCCGCCGCGACACCTGGTCACAAATTGATTATCGTTATTTACAGCAGGTGGTACAGATGAATGTAGCCGTAGTGGCCAACCTGGCCGGTTCGCCGGCTACGCCGGAAGTGCCGTTGATTCGGGCAATGAACGAGCCGGGACAGTATCGCCTGAATTGGCCGGTTGACCCAACGGCGGCAGGGTATGTGATTGCTTTTCGTCCGGCGGCTCAGGAACGTTACCCGGCTTTTCGGTTTGTACGGGCGCGGGAAGCGGGAGATATTGCTTTGACAGGTTTTGATGCGGGGGCAACGTATGCGGTTAGTGTGGCGGCGCTGGATGGGTACGGCCGTGTCAGCCCATTCACCCGCGAAGTGCTTGTAGAGCCGGCCGTTCAGACAGCCAGTAATCCGTGACCCGTGACCCGTGACCCGTAACCCGTGACCCGTTATCCGATTACGGATTACGCATCACGAATTACGAATTACGAATTACGCATCTTCCCCTAATGGTCTACCCGCGCGTCACGTGGTAGAATCCCCGATTGCTTAAAACAAACCATCAATAAACGCTGAGACCCCTCCTTCTTCTGCGCCTCCGCGTCTCTGCGTTATAAAGAAATAACATGTCTTTAGACAAAATTATCGTGCGCGGCGCACGCGCCCATAACCTGAAAAACATCACCGTGGAAATCCCCCGCGACAAGCTGGTTGTTCTCACCGGACTGTCCGGCTCCGGCAAATCCTCGCTGGCCTTCGACACCATCTTCGCCGAAGGGCAGCGGCGCTACGTGGAATCCCTCTCCGCCTACGCCCGTCAATTTTTGGGGCAAATGGAAAAACCAGACGTTGACCAGATTGAGGGACTCAGCCCGGCCGTTTCCATTGACCAGAAAGGGGTCAGCCACAATCCGCGCTCGACAGTGGGCACCGTGACGGAGATTTACGATTATCTGCGCCTGCTTTACGCCCGCGTGGGCACACCCCACTGCCCGGAATGTGGCCGTCCCGTCAGTCCCCAATCGGCCGAACAAATTGTGGATGCGGTGGCCCAAATGCCCGTGAACGGCCGTATCCAGATATTGGCCCCCCTGATCCGCGACCGCAAAGGCCGCCACGAAGGCATCTTTGACGATGTGCGCAAAGCGGGTTTTGTGCGCGTGCGGGTGAACGGCGAGGTACGCGCCGTTGACGACGAGATCGAATTGGATCGGTATAAAAATCACAGCATTGAAGCGGTGGTAGACCGGCTGGTGATCCGCCACGAGTCACACGACGAGAGCGAAGAGGCGCAGGCAGCCCGCACCCGGCTGACGGACTCCATTGAAACGGCGCTGCGGCTGGGCAGCGGCATCGTCATCATCAACGATGTCACCGACCCGGAAAACCAGAGCGACCAGTTGTATTCGGAGCATTTGTACTGCCCGTATGACGGCACCAGCATCCCCGAAATTGAGCCGCGCACCTTTAGCTTCAACAGCCCACACGGGGCCTGCCCGGCCTGCCAGGGTTTGGGCACCACCAAACAAATTGACCCTGACCTGGTAATGCCCAATAAGGATCTCTCATTGGAAGATGGGGCGATTATTGGCTGGCCGACGGAGGATCGGCAGGGGTATTACTGGCAGATATTGAAGGCGACCGCTACCCACTTCAACATCCCCACCAACGTGCCCGTCAAAAACCTGACGGATGCCCAACTGCACATCTTGCTGCATGGCAGTGGTCAGGAAGATATTGTGGTGTATTATGTCAACCGTGATGGCGACAAACGGGAGTATCGCACCAAATATGAAGGCGTGGTGCCCAACCTGTGGCGGCGTTACCACGAAAGCACCTCCGATTATGTGCGCGACAAGCTGGAAGAGTTCATGGTGGATATGCCCTGCGAGACGTGCGGCGGTTCGCGGCTGAATCCGGTGGCGCGGGCGGTGGATATTGAGGGGCAGACGATCAATGCGGTGGTGAGGACGGCCGTGATCCACCTCCTGCCCTGGGTTAACCAGCTACGCCACGAAACAGACTCCCCCCTCACCCCGCGCCAGCAGTTGATTGCCCGCCCCATCCTCAAAGAGATCGGCGACCGGGTACAGTTTATGGTCAACGTGGGGCTGGATTACCTGACGCTAGATCGGGCCGCCGGTACGCTTTCCGGCGGCGAAGGGCAGCGCATCCGCCTGGCTACGCAAATTGGCAGCCAGCTCATGGGCGTTTTGTACGTGTTAGACGAGCCGAGCATTGGCCTACACCAGCGAGACAATGCCCGCCTCATCCACACCTTGAAAGGGATGCGCGACCTGGGCAACACCGTCCTGGTGGTGGAACACGACGAAGACACCATGCGCGCCGCCGACTGGCTGATAGACCTGGGGCCGGGCGCCGGGCTGCATGGCGGCGAAGTGGTCGCCGAAGGTACGCCGGAAGCGGTGGCAGCCAACGAAAACTCCATTACCGGGGCGTATCTGAGCGGCCGTACACGCATCCCCGTACCCCGCAAACGGCGCAAAGGCACGGGCGAATTTATCAAAGTCATTGCCGCCACCGAGAATAATTTGAAAGGCACAGATATTTGCATCCCGTTGGGCCAGTTTGTCTGCGTGACGGGTGTTAGCGGCAGCGGCAAAAGCTCGTTTCTGATTGAGGTGTTGGCTAAAAAGCTGAACCAACACTTTTACAAATCCAAGGTGCTGCCGGGCAAACACCAGGCGATTGAAGGGCTAGAACATTTGGATAAGGTGATTGAGATTGACCAGTCGCCCATCGGCCGTACCCCCCGTTCCAACCCGGCGACCTATACCAACCTGTTCAACCCCATCCGCGACCTGTTCACCAATTTGCCGGAGAGCAAAGTGCGCGGTTACAAGGCAGGGCGTTTCAGTTTTAATGTGAAAGGCGGCCGCTGCGAAGCGTGTGAGGGGCAGGGGCAGAACCGGATTGAGATGCAGTTCCTGCCGGACATTTACGTGCCTTGTGATGTGTGTCATGGCACACGCTATAACCGGGAGACGCTGCAAGTGCGCTACAAGGGGCTAAACATTGCCGAAGTGCTGGATTTGAGCGTGGAGGAAGGGCGGCAATTCTTCGAGAACTTCCCGCCCATCGCCCGCAAATTGCAGACCATGATGGATGTGGGGTTGGGTTACATTACGCTCGGCCAGCCGGCGCCCACCCTCAGCGGCGGCGAGGCGCAGCGCATTAAATTGAGCCGGGAGTTGTCCAAAATTGCCACCGGGCGCACCATTTACATTCTGGATGAGCCGAGCGTGGGGCTGCATTCACACGATGTGGCCAAGTTGATCGTGGCTTTGAACCGGCTGGTGGATAAGGGGAACACGGTCATCATCATTGAGCACAATCTGGACATCATCAAGGTAGCGGACACGCTGATTGACATGGGGCCGGAGGGGGGCGACCGGGGCGGCGAGGTGATTGCCCAGGGCACGCCAGAGGAAGTGGCGCAGGTCGAGCAGTCGTATACGGGTCAGTTTTTGCAGGGGTATTTGAACGGCCGTGCCTGATATGTGATCTGGTGAGCAGATGATGAGGTGAGGGGGTGATTGGTCAACCGCATTCAAACATCAGGCATTACAAGTAAGCCCGATGCTTATGATCCTTATGTCAATAAAATCTGCAACTGAGGCAAGTAATCAGCCGCCTCATTTCCCCCGCCCCATTTCCTCATATAATAAAAGCAAAGTTCCTGGTAAACTACTGGCAACGCCTGGAGGAGTATTTGATGGAAACGGTACAAAGCATCAACCTGATTACTACAAATCCGCAAGTTCGTAACGGCCGTCCTTGTATCGCCGGTACCTCCCTTGAAGTGGCTGTTATTGCGACGGCCAGAGTCGTTGGTGGGCAAGAGCCTGAGGAAATTGCTGCTGACTATGAGCTTTCACTACCAGAAGTGTACGCAGCGCTGGCTTATTATTACGAGCACAAAAAAGAGATTGACGTCACCATTCAGCAACGTCGCCAGTTAGCTCAATCCATGAAGGAAGCAAAGGTTGGAAGCCGCCATCAGCCTTTATTTGGATGAGAACCTCAGCCCCAAGATTGCGCAACAACTGTGTCTACGAGGGATTGATGCCGTATGTGTCCGTGATCTTGGCTTTCTGGGTGACGAAGATAGCCACCACCTGTCACGAGCTACCAGATTGAATCGTGTTTTGGTGACGACAGATGCTGATTTTCTACGGATGGCCCAAGATGGGCAGGTGCATGCCGGGATCGTATTTGGGATTCAACAGAATCAAACCATTGGTGATTGGGTCAAGAAGCTAGAAATTCTCTGTTTTGTTTACACAGCAGCTGATATGGAAAACCACGTTGAATACTTATGAGCCATGCCCACAACAAAACCTGCCTGATTTCCCTGCTGAAAAGTTAATGGGGTCGCCCCCTACAAGCCGACTAACATCACACAAGCCGTTTGACCATGAGGATGTCTGGTTTGCCGGGCTGTTGCAAATGATCAGCCGCTAACAGCAGGCGGTAAAGTGACCCCCACCGTCTCATTTGGGCAAGGTGATGTCGTCAGGGGTCACGGCCGTGATTCCCTGAACGCTCAATTCCTTCGATACTGGTGGATAGTCAATCGTCTTCGGTAGCTGTGGCCTCCTCGCATCCCGGCTGCGCCTCATTCCCGGCAAGGCCACATTCCCGGCAAGGCCACATTCACAGTTTCACCGGCGAACAAAACCCTGTACGGCCGTAGCTCCCTACGGCCGTGACGAGATGGGGTAGTGGGGGTAACGGTCGGTTTCGTGTTATAATTTCGCCGAGGTGATATGATGACATTGATAGTTGAAGCACAATCTCCCCCTTTGCATATTGATCGGGATGGTGTTATCCGCATTGGTGGCACGCGCATCACGTTGGACACCATTGTTCACGCCTTCGATCAGGGGCACACAGCCGAAGAGATCGTCAGTCATTACCCGGCTCTGAAGTTGGCCGACGTTTACGCGGTCATTTCTTATTACCTGAATAACCAGACGGCCGTGAATCATTACCTCCACCAACAAAAAGAAGAAGCGCGGGAAATCTGGCGCGAGATTGAGTCTGCGCCTGATTACCAGCTATTCCGCGAACGTTTACTGGCCCGCCACCAGGCCGCAGGGAAACCAGTGGCCGAATGAAATTCGCGGCCGATGAGAACTTCGACAATCGCATCCTGCGTGGCCTGCAACGTCACCTACCCGATTTGGATGTCGTGCGTATTCAGGATACAGCAATAGCTGGCGCTGACGATTCCATCGTTCTGGAATGGGCTGCACGTGAAGGGCGTATTCTGCTGACCCACGATGAAAAAACGGTTCCCCAGTATGCTTACGAACGGATAGGTGCAGAAGAAATGGTAGCTGGTGTGATTGTGGTCAGTGACACACTATCTATCAGGTCGGTAATTGAAGATTTGCTGATCATTGCAACTTGCAGTTCAGCACCGGAGTGGGTGAATCAGATTCAACGTTTGCCGCTGTAGTTTCTCCTTCGGCCCAGTTTTCTAGCAGATAATCACCCAGAACTGCTGATATAACACGGCCATCGCTCGACCAGCAGCAGTGTAATTATTAACAGCACGGCCGTACCTCCCTACGGCCGTGCTTTTTTGTGTGGTGTGGGGGATGACGGCCGTGCCCCTTCCCTGATGTGGTGAGGGGATAAAGAGGGGGACGGCCGTGCCTCCCACTGTCTCATTCGGGCAAGGTGATGTCGTTGAGGGTCACGGCCGTTTCTGACCACCGGGGCGAGGGGTGGATGGGATGGGATGGGGGACGGCCGTGATGTGGTGAATCACAGGGGTTCCGGCGAGCAAAGGTGGGTCCCTTGACAACGGCCGTAAACACCTGTATTCTACCGGCAGTGGTATTCAACCAACGGTACAATAGTCGGTGTAATGACAGTATGGCGCAATTAGATGACCTGTTACAACAGTGGGAAGACAACTATAAAAAGGGATTGCTCTCTTTTTGGATGCTTCTGCTGCTGCACGGCCGTACCGCCTACGCTTATGAAATGACGGCGATGATTGCCGAGATGAGCCAGGGGACGGTGACGGCCGATGAAAAGAGCATCTACCGGGCGCTCAAACGCTTTGAAGAGAATGGCCTGATTCAAAGCCAGACACAAAACTCGGATGTGGGGCCGCCGCGCCGTTACTACACACTCACGTCATCAGGTCAGCAGTTGTTGGCGCGTTTTATTGAACGCAACATTCGTATTTTTGCCCGGCCCGATGTGGCAGCAGCAATTGATTCTGTAAAAGACGGAGAATAACCATGAAACAACATCTTTTTGATCATGAAGAGTTACTGGAATCGGCAACGGCCGTTTCCCTGCAACGCCAGCTAGAGTCCATATTGCGCATCCTGTATCTGGCGCTGGGGGCGGCCCTGACCTTTCTTCTGTTTGCATTTTCCGACGCAACCGATTACCTGGGGCGAGAAGGATTTTTCCTCTGGTTCATGCTCTTTTTGGGGCCGCCGGCCGTTTCCTTTCTGCTGCTCATTTCCCCCACCTGGCGTCTGCTGCCGCTCAGACGGCGTATCAATCCCATTTTGCTGGGCTTCTGGATAAGCTGGCTGGCCGCTTTCATCTTTTACATCTCCGCACTGAGCGGTTACGGCACTCCTTTGTGGCTGCGCCTGCTGTACCTTCTCCTGGTGGGTGGCTACCTGTGTTTCATTCTGGGTTTGAGCTTTTTCTTGTGGCGTCGGGTGACGACCGATGAGACCCTTTTCCCCTGATAGATTGGCAAAGGGCATCATCTGACATTTTGCGTTCTGGTTGCCGGGGGCAAGTTGCTGGCGATTTTTACCAGAGTCACCTGCCACCTGCCACTTGCCACCCGATGAAACGCAAGTTTATGGCCTTTCTGACTCCTTGAACACCATGTCCGCATTGATCCCACTGCCCGCCGCCGTTCCCGAAGCTGCGGCCATCACAATCTGATGAAAGGGCGTGACCATATCACCCGCCGCATAGAGGTTGGGAACACTGGTGCGCCCCAACATATCTACCTGCACATAGCCTTGTTCAGTAAACTGGCAGCCGATTTCGCGTGCAAACGGGCTGTGCTGCTGTGGTTTTGTCCCCACAAAGATTGCCTGACATGGTATCAAACGGCCGTCGCCCATACGAACACCTTGTACATGCCCGGACTCCCCTTCAACGGCTTCAATCCCGGCATCATACACCGTCACACCCATTTGCTGGAGTTTGCCCAGTTGCTCTGGCGTGGGCCGTGGGTCGCCATATAAACAGGCCGAAATGTCCGTGCTGAGGGCAGACAACAAGGCGGCCAAATGGGAAACAACCTCACCATTGCCAATGATCACAATTTTCTGATCACGCACTTCCCAACCATGGCAATAAGGGCAATGATGTACGCCTCCCTTCCCCCAATAATCCGCCAGGCCGGGGATGGCGGGCAATTCGTCGCGCACCCCGGTAGCCAGCAGCACCCGGCGGCTTTGCAAAACAGCGCCGTCAGATGTTTGCAGGGCAAAGCCATTATCAACGGCCGTTATGCTCACTACTTCGGCCAGGCAATGTTCAACGGTGGCATACGGCCGTAACTGTTCCCGCCCAATCCGTAATAATTCAGCGGGCGGTGTGCCGTCGCGGGTGAAGAAGTTATGGGCTGCTTCCGCCGGGGCATTGCGCGGTTTCTGGTGATCACAAATCAAGACATGCCGCCGAAAGCGGCCCAAGACCAGCGCCGCACTCAAACCGGCCGCGCTGCCACCAACGATAATGACATCATACATATTGTCCTACTCCTCGTATCTGAGAAAGGGATTGGAGAATGGTAACTCACCGCCCTGTCAGGCTGGTATCTCCGATTCCGTAAACAGGCATTGATGCAAGGCGGTCGTTATTTTCTCTTTGTTCAATTGTTGCCCAATGCATACGATCTCCTGGTGAAAGTGGACATTCCAGCGGCTCATCCGCCTGGTTCATCTTGCGCTGCGCCTCCACTTCTATTTCACAATGGAGGCATCGGTACACATAAGTCGGCATCTTGACTCCTTTACTAATTGATACAAAGTATCAATAATATAAAAAATAAAATGGCTGTCAAAGACAGCCAAAAGGGGTCTGTTGGTGGCAAGTGGCAAGTTGCTCTGGCAAAAGTCACCTGCAACCTACAACTTGCCACTTGCAGCCAGAACGCAAAATGTCAGATTATGCCCTTTCCAGTAAAAAAGGGGCTTCGAGCCAATCAAGGCAGCGGTGGTGGGGCAAATTTCTGCACCGAATGGCCTGACTGGTTGCTCACGTAGACATTCCCGGCAGAGTCAAAGGCGATGCCGACGGGGCGGCGAAAACGGCCGTTTTCGCCCCCTTCCCAGGCTGTGATAAAAACGCCGTCAGCGGTGTATATTTCCACACGGGCACGGTTATAGTCGGTGATGTAGACACGGCCGTTTGCATCCACCGCCAGCCCCTCCGGCGTACCTGTTGGATCCACTGTCATGCCCCAGCCCAGCAGGAAATTGCCCTCGCTATCAAACTTCTGCACCCGCCTGGTCTCGTAGTCGGCTACATAAACATGACCATCGGCGTCAACGGCAATGCCGGTAGGGTGGCGGAACTGCCCATCACCACCGCCCCGACTGCCCCATTTACGCAAAAAGCTGCCATCATTGTCGAAAACTTGTATTTCAGGACGGCCGTCATCCGTCACATACACATTCCCCGCCGCATCTATGGCAATGCCGATAGCCCTTTGGAACTGGCCGTTGCTCAACCCTTCGCTGCCCCATTGGGTGACAAAGTTGCCGGCGCTGTCGAACTTTTGAATGCGGTGGTTGCCATTGTCCACTACAAATAAATTGTCATGGCTATCAATGCCAATGCCGCCAAAACCCAACGAGTTGAACTCGCCCGCACCGCTACCCTTGTTTTCCCAGCTTTGCAGTAACATACCATCGCTGCTGAATTTGAGCAGGCGGTCGTTACCGGCATCCAAAACATACAGGTTATCCTGGCTATCTACGGCAATGCCATAGGGGTCTTTAAGACCGTTGGGTGGTGTTTTGATGATCAATAGTTCGGTAAAGGTTGGTTCGGGGGTTGGGGTCATGGTTGCCTCCTGGGTGGCGGTTGGCGCCGGTGTGGGTGTGTGGGTGGGGGATGCCGTCTGGGTAGGCGGAACGGCCGTAACCGTAGCCGTGGCAGTAGCAGTAGCCGCAGTTGTTGGCTCTGGCGTCGGCGGCAGTTGGGACACGGCCGTTTCCGGTTCATTGCCCTGGCAGGCCACCAGCAGCACCAGCAAAAGATAAACAAAGATATATTTCTTCCAAAGTCTGTTCCATTTCATTCTTATTTTCTCCCTTGTGATGATATGATCGCGTTCTGATTGGCTCTCAGGAACGACAATTACCTTAGTGTAGAAATCTTTGCCCACAAAAAATGGTGCCAATTCGTACCAATTCAGAACCAATGGGCGGAGCGGATGAAAAAATGAGTGACGTGGATCAATTTACGGCCGTCTTCAACACCTATGTTGCCCGTTCTGCCCACACGCCGGGGCAGTTAGCCAGCCTCACCTCTGTGCCCAAAATGACCATCGTCAACTGGTTGAACGGCCGTGTCCATCGCCCCCGTAGCTGGCATGGATTGGTAGAAGTGGCGGCCGCCTTGCGCCTGACGGAGGCCGAGGCGGATCATCTGTTGACGGCAGCGCAGCAACCCACACTCCAGACGTTACGCCGCCAGCCTGCGCCCGCATCGGTGCAGCAGGCGCTAACATTCTGGCAAACGGCCGTGCCCCTTCCCATTGAGCCGCCCTTCCAGGCCATTTCCCTGCTGCCCTACTTTGTGGGGCGCGAAGCCGAACGGGAGATCGTGACCCATGCCCTGACCCAAGAGCCACAAACGGCCGTTGTCTGCCTGCACGGCATGGCCGGGGTGGGCAAAACCAGCCTGGCGGCCCGGTTAGCCTATGACCTGCGCCACCACTTTGCCGATGGTGTGCTGTGGGCCAGGTTAGACAGTTCCGACGCTATGTCCATATTGGCCGCCTTTGCTGCCGCCTATCAACGCGATGTGAGCAATTGTCTGGATATTGCCAGCCGCAGTGGGGTGGTGCGTGATTTATTGAGCGCCCGGCAAACCCTCATCGTTCTGGATAATGCCCAAACCAGCGCCCAGATCGAACCGCTGCTGCCACCTACCGGGCGCTGCGCGGTGCTGGTGACCACCCGGCGGCAAGATTTGGCTATTTTGGCGGGTGCGCGACGAGTGGCGCTACGGCCGTTTGCCCCAGACGCCGCCACCTCGTTGGCCCTGTTTGCCCAGATTTTGGAGCCGGCGCGGGTGCAGGCGGAGCGTGAACTGCTGACCCAGATCGCCGACGAGTTGGGGCATCTACCACTGGCATTGGCGATTGCCGCCAGCCGCCTGGCCTATGAGCCGGGCTGGCAAACGGCCCAGTTTGGCGAACGGCTGCGGCGTGTCAGCCAGCGGCTTCAGGCGCTGCGTTATGAGACACAAAACGTGCGCCGCTCCTTTCAACTCAGCTATGAGTGGCTCGACGAGACCGGGCGACAGCTTTTGGCGACGGCTGGGGTATTGGGGCGGCAAGATTTTGCTGCCGACATGGTAGCGGCGCTGGCCGAATTGGAAGAGGAAACGGCCGTTGACGGACTGCGGCAGTTATTTACTCTTTCGTTGGTGCAAGGTGGGGCGAACGGCCGTTACACCCTCCACCCGCTGCTGCATGATTTTGCCCAGGAATTGCCACACCCAGACGATATGGCCGAACGGTTGGTAAGCTATTGGGCAGCGTTTCTGGCAGCGCAACGTTACCGCTCTGGCGCGGTGGCCCAGGAGATGGGGCATATTCAGGTGGCATTGGCAACGGCCGTGACCAGGGGTTGGCTACGGCCGTTGCGCCAGATGATGGACGCCCTCATGCCTACCTTGCTCACCCAGGGGGCGCATACGCTGGCCGAGCAATACCTCCGCCAGGCCCAGGCCATGATCGCGGCCACCCAGGACGCGGTGGGGCGCTGTTGGCTTTTGCTGCGGTGGGGTCAACTGGCCCGCGAACGTCATCAGTTGAGCGAAGCGGCGGCACAGTTGCAAGCCGGGCTGCTGTTGGCGCGCCAGCAGCAAGAGCCGCACCTGGAATCTCACCTGCTCACAGAACTGGGCGTGGTGCAAAACTGTTTGGGGAATTTTGCCCAGGGCAAAACGTTCCTGTTAGAGGCGCTGCCGCTGGCCCGCCAGACGGCGGCAACGGATAGTTTGCTCACGGTGCTGGAAGAGCTGGGGATATTGGCCTTGCAGGCGGGGGACGATGAAACTGCGGCGCGCTATTACCAGGAGGGGTTATCTCTGGCGCAGGCAGAACAGAACGAGGCTCAGTCGGTCATGTTTTTCAAGAGCTTGGGGGCCTGGTTTCACTTGCAAGGGGCGCACACAGAGGCCAGACAACTGTTTGCCGAAGGGTTTGCACTGGCGCAGCGTCTGGGGTTTCACAAGGGGCTGATGTTGCTGGGCAACAATCTGGGGGTCGCCGCCTTTGCGGCGGGGCAACCGGCAGAGGCCGGTCGTTATTTACAGGCGGCGCTGGCGGAAGCGGAACGGCTGCGTGACGAACAGGCGCAGGCATTGATTGGGCAAAATTTGACCCATTGCCAGCAGCAAGCTGGACATGTTAAATTGTTTATTTGACACGTGCTTGGCTGTGGCTGACCGCGCCACCTTGAGGAATCGCTGATGCCACCCAACAATCTAATCACCTACACACCGATCATCATCACATGACTCGTTTGGCCATGAGGATGTCCGGTTTGCCGGGGCCGTTGGCGTCGGGGATGGTACCGACGATGACAAAACCCGCCTTCTGGTAAAACTCGAAGGGGTGCCGGTTCAGGTTTTTAATGCGGGTCAGGTGGTCGAGGGGGTTGGGGTATAGGTCTACATTGCTCAGGCTGGTCTGGTTATCTTCGTCATCCGTACCCAGGAAAATGGTGCCGCCGCCCCGCGCCCGCACCTGTGCTTCCAAATCGGCGATCAACGCCCGGCCCACACCCTGTCCCTGGGCATCAGGATGGACGGCGATGGGGTGCAGTTCCCAGGCACGGCCGTTGTACTGACTGATTCCCCCCACCCAACCCAACACCGTGCCATCATCGGCCACCGCCACCCGGCAAATCCGCTCCGGGTCCAAGAACTCCTCCACCTCCGCCCGCGCCGAATCCATATCGGCCCAGGCATCGGGGTAATGAGCGCGAAAGGCAGTGTGGAGTACGGCCGTTGCCTGTTCAATTATCTCCATGTCATCAGAGGGCAGATTGATTATTTGCATTGTCTCGATTCTCCTGTTTATGAAGACGTTATACCTGACAAGGTGACATCTGACCAGGATGCACAATCGGCCAGACGTAGCCTGAACAGCAAACGGCCGTTTGGTTGCCCTTTCCCCCTTATCATACAATCACCGCCATCTGACCATATGTAAAATTGCGAAAGGAGTTCAACTTCTCTGGAGAAGTTGAACTCCTAAATGGACAAGGTTAATGAGCAGAATACAGATGATGCTGATAGGGGGACTGTTTGTTTGGTGCCTGTCTGCCTGCCGGTTCCAATCCGCGCCTGAATTTGCCAACGGCCGTTTTGAGCATGACCATTACGTCTACATCGGGCAAGAACATCGGGTGCAGATTTACGACATTGCTGACCCGGACAATCTGCACCTGGTTGCCACCTGGGAAACACCTGGGCGTGTGCGCCGGATTATCACCGATGGGAACACCGCCTACGTCGTCCATTGGCCTGCGGAAGAAAGTTGGGGCGATACAGGGCCAACAGATGGCGGCATACAGTTGGTAAACGTGCGCCAACCCACCAAACCGCGCATTGAAGGGTACTTTACCACGCACACGCTGGCCGAAGATCTGGTGGTGCATGGTGATGTTATTTACGCCAGCGATTGGGAGAATGTGTACACGCTCCAGCACCTTACCCCCCAGAGCTTGCAAGAAGTGACCAGGCTGCCCCAAGGGTTGGCCGCAATGGAGATGAATGAGAACTTGCTGCTCGGCGTCTGGGGTGGATGTAGTTTTCGCAGCGGCGCCTGCCAGGGCGGCTTGTGGCTGGCGGATGTGAGCGGTGAAAGACAAACGCCCGTTTTTCTGGGTGAATTTATTCCAGAACAGCGCCCAGGTTATGATGTAGCCCTGCTGAAGACGGCCACCCACCGCTACGCTCTGGTGGCCGGGCACGGCCTATGGGTGGTGGATGTTAGTAATCCTACGGCCCCCCAGGAAGTGGCTTTTGCCGAAATACCGGACGGTTTTTACCATTCGCGGTTGGCAGTTAAAGACAATACCGTCATTCTGGCCAGCGATACCGCCATCCGGGTCTACGACGTCAGCCAGCCAGAGCGCCCGCTGTTGGTGGGGCAGATGGCCTGGCACTCCCCGCCGCTGGATTTGATGTGGGCAGTGGAGGATGATCTGGTATATGTGGCAACCTGGGATGGTCTGGCTGTGGTGGATGTAAGTGACCGGCAACGGCCGTTTCTGCTTTCGGCAACCCCCGATGTCCCCATTCCACCGCCACAACCCACCACCACGCCTTAACATGTGGCGCGGTTGGCGGTTGCTTTTGCTGTGTGCCCTGCTGCTGGTATTGTCCGGTGGTGAAAGGGGGGCACGGCCGTTGCATGTTGCCACCATTCCCGCCTGTGACCGCTTTGGTCGCCCCCCCAGCGCCCTCGCCGCCGCCGTCCACCAACCGGCCACCTTCTCCACCCCCGTATCGGCGAAACGGCCCATGCGTTATGCCGTCCACACCCTTTTTCTTGATGAGGTGGTGGCCCACCACGCGGCCACTATCGGCTTTGATACCATTGTCCAGGTGTTCCCCTGGCGAGATTTGAACCCTGCGCCCGGTCGCTACACCTGGGAAGCCAGCGATTACATGGTGCGGGTGGCGCAGGAGGCCGGGCTGCACCTGGTGGTGCGGCTGGACATGCCGCCGGAATGGGCGCGGCAGGCGGGAGCGATTCCTTTTGACCTGGCGGCTTATGCGGATTTTGTCACGGCCGTGGCCCAGCGGTATCGGGGCACTATTGCCGCCTACGTCATCTGGAACGAACCCAATCTGGCTGCCGAATGGAGCCGCTCCGGCGGCGACCTGGAAGATCATTGGCGTCGGTTTGACGGGCAGGTTGCCGATCCCGCCGATTATGTGGGTGTGTTGGGGGTCGCCTATCGGCGCATTAAGGCCCAAGACCCGGACGCTCTGGTGGTTACGGCCGGCCTGGCCCCCACCAATGAAAATTCGCCTCGCGCCCGTGATGACCGCGACTTTTTGCGGGCGATGCTGGCAGCGGACGCCGCCGACTGTTTTGATGTGTTGGGCGTCCATGCGTATGGCTTCGGCCTGCACCCCGACGCACCCGCAGCGGACTTTACCGGGCTGGGGCTGGGGCGCATGGCGGAATGGCGTACCATTTTGGCAGCGTATGGCGTAGACAAACCGATGTGGATCAAAGAGTTGGGTTACACCATCGGCCAGGGAAACCAGCCCAGGGTGACGCCAGAACAGCAGGCGGACTATCTGGTGGCCGCTCTTGACCGCATCACCCATGATTGGCCGTTTGTGGAGTTGGTGACGGTGTGGAATCTGGTACACAGCCGTGCGCCTGAAGACGAAATGAGCGGCTACAGCCTGCTCAACCCGGACGGCACACCCCGCCCCGCCTACGAGCGGCTGCACCAGAAATTGTCAATTGCCCCAACGGGCCAACTGCTGCCCATTCCTAACAGGTATGTTCAATAGCTTTTATGGGGCCAGAACCAAAACCTTCACCTCTTGTTCTAGCCGCCCTCGTAGACGATCTTTCTCTATTTCCAGGTCATACCGTGATTGCAGGTTCAGCCAGAATCGTTCGGAGAGGCCAAAGTAACGGGACAGACGGAGCGCGGTATCGGCCGAGATAGCTCGTTTGCCCTGCACAATTTCGTTAATCCGGCGCGGCGGTACACCTATATCCTTTGCCAGCCGATACTGGCTGATATTCATCGGTTCTAAAAATTCTTCTTGCAGAATTTCACCTGGATGAATGGGTGGTAACAGTTCTTGTTCGCTCATCTCTTTACCTCAATGGTAATCAATAATCTCCACGTCAAATGCATCCCCATCCTGCCACCGAAAGCAGATGCGCCACTGTTTATTGATACAAAGACTATATTGCCCTATACGATCACCGGAAAGTTTTTCCAGGTGATTGGATGGTGGTATTCGCAAATCCTCTAAACTCTCTGCGGCATCCAAGATTTCCAGCTTCATTCTGGCTCGCTTTTGGATATCATGGGGCAATCTTGGAGAATGCTGTCGCTGAAAAAGCCGTTCTGTCTCTCTTGATGCAAAACTGCGAATCATAAATGAGATAATAACGCCAGACGTTATTAGAGTCAATTTGTAATAACAACGATTTTGGAATTGCAGATATAATCTCGCCAGGATACACAAAAGGGGATGGCAATATGACAGCAACCATTGGTTACATTGTGGGCGGTGGGTTGAAGGAAGGGTTTCGCATCCGGCTGACGGTGCCGGCCGACCGGGTGCAGGAAGGCAGCTTTGTGGTGTGTGACGACGGCCGTTACCGCTACTTTGGCCTGGTCACCGACCTGCAACTGGGGGCCACCGACCCCCGCTTCGCCGACGAAAAAACCGACCGCCTGCAACCGGCCATCCAACGAGCTTTGCTCGGCAAAACGCTCTATACCACCCTGATGATGTACCCCACCCTGCTCATGGATATGGGGCCGGATTTTGGCGACCCGGAACGGGCCGCCTGGCAGGCGCGGGTGGAAAAGGGGCAGGAAATACCCGGCCCCAAACCGGTAAAAACTGTGCCCGCCCATCACGCCGAAGTGCGCCCGGCCGACGCCGCCGACGTGGCCCAAATTTTTGGCGAAGAAGGCAAAGGCATGTTCATCGTCGGCCACACCATCGAGCAGGGCTACCCGGTGCGGCTGGATTTGAACCGCTTTGTCAAACGTTCCAGCGGCATTTTTGGGGCCACCGGCACCGGCAAGAGCTTCCTGACGCGCATGGTGCTGGCCGGGTTAATGCGCGAAGATGTGGCCGGGGCGCTGGTGTTTGACATGCACAACGAGTACGCCTTTGACGACGCCGACACCGACCGCATGGTGACGGTGCGTGGCCTGCGCACCCTGTTTGGCAACAAGGTGCAGGTGGCGGCGCTGGGCAGAGGGGCGATGGTGCGCGGTAAACAGCCGGACTTCACGCTGGAAATTGCTCTCTCTGATTTTCAGACGGGCGATATTGAGCTGTTGGGCGAGGCGCTGAACCTGACAGATACGGCTGGGGTGACGCTGAACGCCCTCAGCCGCGCCTTTGACAAAAACTGGTTTGCCGAATTTATGAAGCTGGAACCGGGCGCGGTGGAGATTGACCCGGAGAGCGGCAAGACCTTCCCGGCGGCCAACTCGGTGGCGGCCTGGGCGCGGGCCAACAATGTGCATGAAAAAGCAGCGGAAGCTCTGCACCGCAAACTGAGCCTGATTTACGATAAGCCTTATGTGGTGGAGCGCCCGGCCATAGATGCAGTGAAGGATATAGTGGATAAATTGGAAAACGGCCGTCACGTCATCCTCAGTTTTGGCGCTTATGACAACGACCTGGACTATCTGCTGGTCTCCAACATCCTCACCCGGCGCATTCGCCAGCATTGGATCAAACAAACGGAACAGCATAAAACACACGGCCACGCCGCCCCCCGCCCACTGCTCATTGCCATTGAAGAAGCGCACAAACTGCTCAACCCCCAGCTATCCGGGCAGACCGCCTTTGGCACTATTGCCCGTGAGCTGCGCAAGTATTTTGTGACGCTGCTGGTGGTAGACCAACGGCCGTCGGGCATTGACGACGAAGTAATGTCCCAGCTCGGCACCCGCATCACCGGCTGGCTGGGGGACGAGGATGACATTCGTGCCGTGCTCACCGGGTTGGCCGGGCGGGATCAACTGCGTGGGATGCTTGCCCGCCTGCAAGAAAAAGAAGAAGTGCTGCTGCTCGGTTGGGGCGTCAAAATGCCCATCCCCATCAAATCCCGCCGCTACGACGACACTTTCTACGCCGACATGAAAGCGGTCAGCGCCGCCCCCTCCGGCCTGGACGGCCTCAGCGACGATCAGCTAAACGATGCCTTGTTTGGTTAAAATCTCATTCCTGTCGCCAAAATATCAGGGGCAGGCATTTTGTTGTACAATCAGGCCATGTCATCACCATTTCCAGGCATGGACCCGTACCTGGAACATCTGTCGTTATGGCCGGAGATTCATAACAGATTAGTGGGGGATATTCGAGATAAGGTTGTTCCTCAAATTGCGCCCATGTATTATGCCCAACTAAAGCAGCGGACATGCCGTATTAGCCTGAATGATGTGGTTTTTAGCCCTGCGCCAGCCCATCCCCTACCAGCAGCCACCCTATTCCCCGCTGCCAGAAGATGAGAAGGCCTGGGCGCAAGAGTTGATTGCTGCCCGGACGACTGCACAATAACCAACCGAACCAGGCGTTAATTCTGGTAATGTCTGGCGGTTGTGCGCGTGTTCTCAGGCAGCCACACAACCGCCTTTCGACATTACTAATCGCGCCAGATAGTGGGCAAATAGAGCCGGTAGGTCACCTGCACGGTGAGGGCAACAGACTCTATCTGACTACTGATGTTGTTAACGGCCGTTACCCTGACGGTGTAATTACCAGGTGCGGCAAATATGTGGGCTGTTGTCCGGCCGTCAGCCACGCTCCCATCCCCAAAATCCCAGGAATACGCCAGATTCGAGCCACCAGTAATGGTAGCCTCAAATTGAACAACCTGATGCGCCTGCACCATCACCGTGTCAGGTGAGCCATTTACCAAAATGGTCAGACCGCCAACTGCTTCTTCTACCAGCACCGTACTCATGGCCGTGTAACTGTTGATAGCGTTGCTGGCGGTCACAGTAGTCGTGTAGACACCCGGCGCGGCGTAAGTATGCGCCGTCGTCTGTCCCACACCCGTTTGCCCATCGCCAAAGTCCCAGACAAAGGAGACGGCCGTCCCATCCAGCACCGTGGCTGTGAAGTGGGTAGCTACGCCCAGGGCGGTCGGCCCATCATGGGCTGCCACCACGCCGCTGATGGGCATTTGTACTTCAACGGCCGTAGTCACAGTGAATGCGCTGACGGGGTTCACGGCCATCACCGTTACCGTATACACCCCCACCTGATTGTAGACATGGGCAGGTGTGGCGCCGCTGCCGCCGAACCCATCCCCAAAATTCCAGGTATAGGTGATGTCATCGCCGGCGGTCACGGTAGCCGTAAATTGCGTGGCTTCGCCCAAAGCCGTCGGACTATCACTCACTGCGGCTAACCCGCTGATGGCCTCGTAAACGGTGATGGTTGTGGTGGTGGTTAAGGCGTTGATGACGTTCGCCGCGCTTACTGTAGCTGTGTAGATGCCGCTGGTTGGGTAAACATGGGTTACAACCGGCCCGCTACCGGTAGCGCCATCACCAAAGTTCCATTCGTAACTGACGTCAGTGCCGGCCGTGATACTGGCGGCCAGGTGAGTGGGTGTCCCTAGAGCAGTGGGACTGTCGTTTACGGCCGTTAACCCGGCTACCGGTTCGGCCACCATGACAAAGGTTTCAGCCCAGGCATTGCTGACGGCATTGCTGGCTATCACCGTTGCTGTGTAGACGCCAGGGGCAGCGTAGGTATGGGCCACCACGGCCCCACTGCCGCCGCTGCCATCGCCAAAGTCCCAGGTATAGCTGACGGCCGTGCCCGCCGCCACACTGGCAGTCAACGTTGTGGTCTGACCCCAAGCAGTCGGGCTGTCGCTGGTGATGGTCAGGCCGGCGATTGCTACCAGAGCAGGAGTCGTAATCACCTCAGAGGCAACCACATTGCCCAGATAACTGGCCTCCACGTAATTGACCAATGGCCCGGCATACTCCTCATTCACCGTCACGGGAATCTGTTCCACCTGCACCTGCTGATTAGCGGTGAACGTCAGGCTGCGTGTCACTTCGCCGGTGGGTGAAACCTGGGGTGGCAGCAGGTCACGTAACACAATGTCTACCGGAATCTGGCTGAGACTGGTAATAATCACCGTATAGGTGAGGGGCTGTCCGGCAGTGGCGGGTGACGGCACGGCCGTGACTGCCATTTGCAACACAGTGCCGTCGAACCACTCATCCGCACCCATATCTACGGCCGTACCCCAAATACGCGGGTCGCCTTCAAAGTCCAGTGTCGGCAAATCCGAACGACTGCTATCTCCCAGATCAATCACCGGTGAATCAGGCTGCAAATGAAAATCATTTTGCGCTGGATTCACAAAAAGTGGGTCAACCGAAACATTATTGTTCACGCCGGTGTATTCCCCATCACCTAGATCAGAGTAATGCACCCAATCCACCACAATATTGTTCAAATTGTCGGTGTGCCCCCAGACGATGCTGTTGATGACATGCGTATAGCCGGTACGTTCACCGGAATTCTCACGCTTGATGCCATACGCGCCATTATTGACAATGGTATTGTTAACCAGCACCGCCTCATCTTCTTTATGAACATTAAAACCACCCAGGCTGTTGCCATAGATGAGGTTGTTATACAATTTGGGTCGGGTGATGGTCCAATATTCGGTTGGCCCCTCCACCCGCCGCACGCCCCATCCCTGGTTATTGGCAATCACATTTTCGCGCAGCACCATGTTGTTCAGCCCGGCGTACCCTGCACCCGCACGGACACCACTGCCGCCGTTGTTTATGACCTGATTGCCACTAATTTGTGGTGAACAATGACCGCGATCAATTGTTGAAAAGCCATAAGCGTAACAGTAAATGCCGTCACTAACGTTGCTGCTTATCTCATTGCCGATGATGGTGGGGTTGGTGTAGGCCTGCCCAGACTGGTTGCCAGAGTTGGCTTCATTAAAGATACCGTAACGGCCGTTGCCGCTAATCAGGTTGTGGCTGATCGTAGCATAGACGTAGCGCCAGGAGGCATACACATAGGTTCTGACGCCATCGGTGTTGCCTGTAATCCAGTTGCCGTCTACCACAGGTACCTGGGCCGTATTGTTAGCGCCGTCAATGCGCACGCCGGTACCGCCGCCGGTAATTTTGAAGCCGCGAAGTATCGTTGTGTCTGGATAGGCCACCGCATTGGTAAAGTGGATGACATTGCCTGTGCCTGGCCCGTTGATGATGGCTGCCGTTCTATCGCCGCCAATCAGTCGCACGCCCGGTTCCATGACGATGGGGAATTGTTCACCCAGGGCCGCGTTGTACAGCCCGGTAGCCACATAAATGGTGACATTAGTCTGGTCAACCTGGCTGAAGGCATAGCTGATGGTTCGCCAGGGATTGCCGAGTGAACCATCTCCGGTGCTGTTGCTGCCATGCAAAGCGTCTACGTGGTAGGCAGTCTGGCCGGAGGGGGGCATGACCGCGATGTACTGCGTGCGGGTGATAATCTGGGTGTCATAGGGGTTCACGGCCGTGAGCGTGACCGTATACACACCTGGCATGGTATAGGTATGGCTGTGTTGCCCGTCCATAACAACTGCACTCTGCCCATCGCCATACTCCCAAATGAGCGTGTCAGCATACTGAGATTGGTTCGTGAAAGTCACAATCAGGGGCGCTTCACCAATGCGGGGTACGGCCGTGAACGCCGGTACCGGCTGGTTATACACGGTGATGTACTGTGTGCGTGTCAGTGTGTGGCTGGCAAACGGATTTGCCGCCGTCAGGGTGACGGTGTACAGCCCGGCAGCCGTGTAAAGATGGGATGGGGCGTTCTCTGTGCTGCTGCTGCCGTCGCCAAAATCCCAATAGAAGCTGTTAGCATGTTGGGATTGGTTGGTAAAGTTGACAGATAGTGGCGCGGGGCCAAAGGTGGGCACGGCCGTGAAATCTGCCTGTATGTAATCAAAAACGGTAATGTACGCCGTTTCGGTGTGGGTGCGGGTGGCGTAGGTGTTGACGGCCGTTAACGCCACATCATAGACACCCGGCGCAGTATAGGTATGCGTATGCACCGGCAAAGAAGTGGTGCTGGTAACACCATCGCCATAATCCCAGATGTAACTGGTCGCATAGAGCGAGGTATTGGTGAAGGTGGTGGTCAACGTCAACAGGCCATCCCGCGGAGCGGCGGCAAAGGCCGGTTCTGGCGCATTTTCTACGGTGATGAAGCTGGTGCGCGTCAAATTGACGCTGCCGCCCGGATTGGTAGCCCGGAGCGTGACTGTGTAGATGCCACTGTTCTGATAGGTGTGTGCCGGCGAAACGGCCGTGCTGGTGCTGCCATCCCCAAACGTCCACAAATAACTGGTCGCGTTTTGCGACAGATTGGTGAACTGTACGACCAACGGTTCGGCGCCGACGGTCGGGGCGGCCGAAAAGTCAGGTATCGGCGGATCGTAAACCTGCACGTAATTGTTGCGGGTGAGGGTGTTACTGCCATAAGCATTGAAGGCCGTCAGCCGCACCGTATACACGCCGGGCGTATCATAGACATAACTGTGTGTAGGCGCGGAATTGGTGCTGGTAGAGCCATCCCCGTAATCCCATAAGTAACTGTCTGCCAGCGTTGAAGAGTTGTTGAATGTAACTGTCAACGGCGCTAAACCAATGCGAGGCGCTCCGGTAAAGCTGGCGGTGGGCGGCCCATATACGGTGATGTACGCGGAACGCACCAGCGTATCACTGCCACCGGGATTAGCGGCAGTGAGTGTGACCGTGTAAACCCCTGGCTGGCTGTAGATGTTGGCCGGGTCTTTGGCTACCGTGGTTTGCCCATCGCCAAATGTCCACTGGTACATGGTAGCGTTGGCCGAGGTGTTATCGAAGTAAACCACCAGAGGAGCCACACCTGAGGTGGGATAGCCGGTGAAATTGGCAACAGGCGCATTGTAAACGCCGATGTAGTTGGTGCGCACCCTGGTATGGCTGGCATAAGCGTTTACGGCCGTCAACCGCACGGTATACACCCCTGTGTTAGCATATACATGGGTATGGGTGGGGCTGGACACAGTGCTGGTAACGCCATCGCCGTAATCCCAGATGAACTGTTCACCATAGAGCGAACTGTTGGTGAACTCCACCAACAGCGGTTTGATACCCAGACGTGGCGCTGCCGTGAAGTTGGCATTGGGCACATTATAGACGGTGATGAAGCGTGTATGGGTGATGGTCTGGCTGCTCATCGCATTGGCAGCGGTCAAGGTGACGGTGTAAACACCGCCATCCTGGTAAAGGTGATTGTGGTTGCCCACGGCCGTGCCGCCGCTGCCATCGCCATAATCCCAGGTAAAGCTGCTGGCGTGTTGAGACTGGTTGAAAAAGTTGACATTGAGCGGCGCCGGGCCAAGCGTGGGGGCAGCGTCAAAAACGGCCTGCGCCGGATTCCACAGGTTGGTGGCGGCGTCTGGCAATTGGTAGGTGATGCCGCCGCCAGTCACAACAACCTGGTTGACGGCCGTGTAATTGGGCGTGATCGGGGCGGTAGTGCTGACCACGGCCGTCAGCGTCACCATTTCTCCGGGAGCAAGGGACAGACCCGACCAGATGACACGGCCGTTACTCAGCACGCCCCCCTGATCGGCCGTCACCAGCGACACGGCCGTATCCAGCGTATCGGTCACAGTGACGGCGCTGGCAGTAATGTTCCCGCCGTTAACCACCTGGATGGTGTAAGTAAACGACTGCCCGGCCAACACGTCCTGGCTGACTATCTGTGTCGAATCACCCCAATACACCCCTGGCCCCACTGTCAGGGTGACGGGGTTACTGGGGGTAATGATGCCGCCAGGTATGCCCACCAGGGCAATGTTGGTAATGGCAGTGTTGACGGCCGTCAGCGGATTCACACGCACGGCCACATCAATCGTCACCGTAGCGCCAGCAGGCAGCGAGCCACGCCACTGTAAGACACCGTCTATCACCACGGCCGTGCCAGACGAGGCGCTCAGATAACCATCCCACGTCGTTTGCAGAGGCAGCGCGTCCGTTATCTCAATTCCGGCGGCGCTGGCCGCCCCCTGGTTGAGCAGCGTCAGGGTATAGGTAATCAGATCATTAATGGTCACAGTTGTGGCTGGCGCGGCTGATTTGTCAATGGAAAGGGCGTAGTTGGCTGTTGTTTCATCGGCGCCAATGTCTACGGCCGTGCCTAAAACCCGCGGGTCGCCATCCATATCTGTCAGCGGCACATTGGCGGTAGCGCTATTGCCTGCATCCAACAGCGGTGATGTACCCAGGATGTGCCAGTCGTGTTGCACCGGATCAGCAAACTGCGGGTCAACGGACAGGTTGTTATTGGCGCCGCCATATTCGCCATCACCCACATTCGAATAAGAAACGTATTCCACCGCTACATTGAGATCATCAACATGCCCCCAGATGATGCTGTTGACGATGGTCGGCGTGCCGTTGCGAATACCGTAGAGTCCGTTATAAGCCAGGGTATTGTTAACAAAACGCGGCCGGTCGCCGCTGCGAAAATCGGCCCCGCCCGTGCCGTTACCCATGAACACATTGTTGACCAGCACCGGCTGATTGGTGATCAGATAAGTTCCGGCATGTTGGCGGCTGATCCCCCAGGCCACATTGGCGATGAAGCGGTTGTTGGTCATGGGGGCGCGACATTCACCGGCATAATTGGTCTGGCAACGATAACCATCCACACCATTATAGGTAATGACATTACCAGAAATTGTGACGTTGCAACGCGAATTCCCGGAATCGCCGCTGCTGCCAGAGCCATCGGCATAACAATAAATTCCTTGTGTACCATTATGGGAGATTTCGTTGTCCGTGATGACGGAGGTCAGGCGAGTACCATTATAACCCGCGTATAGATCAATACCCCGATTGGTATTGTACTCAATTCGATTCTGGCGAATGATGGCGGCTACCCGCTGGTTGCTCACGGCATGGTTGCGTACGCCGATGACGTTCCCTGTAATCCAGTTATCTTCAATCACCGGAGAGGAGGGGGTTCCGGTACGGCCGCTCACCAACACCCCATTGTTCCCGTTCATAATCTTAAAACCACGAAGGACCGTTGTCTCCGTGTAAAATCCGGTTCCGGGAAAGTGGACTACATGCGCCGACCCGTTTCCGAACAAAATAGTATTCTCACGGCCGTCGCCAATCAAACGTACTGCCGGTTCCATGACAATGGGAAAGGTTTCGCCTAATGCCGTGTTGTAAGTACCAGGGGCGACATGAATCTCCACGTCTGGCCCTGTCACCTGGCTCAAGGCATGGGAGATGGTGCGCCACGGCGCAGCCTGGCTGCCGTCGCCGGTCACGTCATTACCATTAACGGCATCCACATAATAATGATCGGTTGCCTGCGCTGTCGGTACGTGATAAGCCAGGAAAGTCAGGCTGCCAAAGAGAAGCAGACCAAACAAACAGGATGAAGTAAGCCAAAAGCTGCGCTTGAACATGATAGCCTCCACTTGCACTGTATCAGGCTGGGGTTACAACTCCCATGACTGTCAAATTGCAAATTGAGTATAAGCAGGTACACACCGGAAAACAACCTGCCAAATGTCATGTTCGATTGGAAACAACTATCCTGTTTCTTTCGTCACACGGTTTTCAGATATTGATGCACAAAATGGACGACGATGGCTCCCTGGCCGACGGCCGAAGCCACCCGCCGCACCGCTCCCTGGCGCACATCCCCCACCGCAAAGATACCGGGCACACTGGTCTCCAACAGAAAAGGGTCCCGTTTGAGCTTCCAGTTGGCCGGGCGACGGCCGTTCCGCGTTAGCTCCTCTCCCGTCAAAATAAAACCGGCGCTGTTGCGCTCCACCACACCCGCCACCATCTCCGTGTGCGGCGTGGCCCCAATGAACACAAACAAAGCCGGCGTCTCAATGGTTTCCGTCGCCTCGGTATCGGTATGCTCAATAGTGATCGCCTCCAGGCGGTCTGTGCCGTGTACGGCCGTGACCACCGAGCGCGTCAGCACCTCAATGTTGGGCGTGTCCGCAATCTGGTCTACCAGATATTGGCTCATCCCCATCGCCAGCGACGAGGCCCGCACCAGCATCGTCACCTGGCTGGCATAACGCGAGAAAAACATCGCTCCCTGCCCGGCTGAATTGGCCCCGCCAATGACGCACATACGCCGCCCCTGGTAATTGGCCGCTTCTGTCAGCGCCGCACCGTAGTAAATGCCTGCCCCTTCCAACTGTTCTACGCCGGGCAGTTCCAATCGCCGCGTGGTGACGCCGGTGGCAATGACCAGGGCATGGCAGGTCAATTCCGACCCGTCGCTGAGGGTGACAACACGGTATGGGCCATCTACGCGCACGGCCGTGACCGCCTGCGCCGTTAGAATCTCCGCCCCCAACCGCCGCGCCTGCGTCGTCGCCCGCTGTGCCAGGTCAGACCCGCTGATGCCGCTGGGAAAACCCAGGTAATTCTCAATGCGCGAACTGGTGCCTGCCTGCCCACCGGTCGCTTCCTTGTCAATCAGCAGCGTGCGCAGCCCTTCCGACGCGCCATAGACCGCTGCGCCCAACCCCGACGGCCCTGCTCCCACAATGATCAGGTCATAGAAATTGGACTTGGCGGTTGTTTGCAGGCCACACCGGTCCGCCAGCGCCCGAAAATCGGGCTGCACCAGTGCCGTGCCATCGGGGAAAAAAACAACGGGTAAACCATGTGGCTCTTCAGCGTGTACCACTGTCACCAACGCCCGCGCTTCTTCGTTTTGTTCAATATCCAGCCATTGGTAGGGGATGCGATTCCGCGCCAGAAAATCCTTGACGGCGTGGGAACTGGGCGACCATTGCGTCCCGGCCACACGAATGCCCTCATATGGCATCGGTACGGTCTGCCACCAATCACTGAGCAAATCATCCAGCACCGGATACAAGTTTTGTTCCGGCGGGTCCCACGGTTTCATCAGGTAATAATCCAGGCCGACAGTGTTGATGCTGGTGATGGCCGCTTCCGTGTCTGCGTAAGCCGTCAGCAGCACCTTGCGCGCCTCCGGGTACAGTTTGCGCGCTTCGGCCAGAAATTCCACGCCACTGATGTGGGGCATTCGCTGGTCTACCAGCAAGAGGGCGACTGGGGTATTTCGCTGTTTTAACTGCTGCACGGTTTCCAACGCCTCGGCCCCCGACCCGGCCTTCAAAATACGGTACTCGTCCCGATAATGCTGCCGCAAATCCCGGTTCACCGCGTTTAGCACCTGTGGTTCGTCATCTACAGTTAGAATGATTGGTTTGCTCACGATTACCCCTCATTCAAAATGGTATGTTTATGGATGCGTTTCTAGCTGTCCGTTACCCCGGCAAATTCTCAATCTGCACCGGCTTCACCGGGTCTGCCAGGACAAAGCCAAACACGCGGCTGTAAAAATAAAGTTCCCCATCCAGCGCCCGTTTGATATTTTCGGCGCGGCGGAAGCCATGCTGTTCTCCGGCAAATGGCACGTAAGCCACCGGCAGCCCCTTCGTTTTGAGCGCCTCAAACATCATCTCTGCCTGGTTGGGCGGCACTATTAAATCTTCCAAACCCTGAAAGAGGATAAGGGCACAGTTGATTTGATCAATAAAGTGAATGGGCGAACGCTGTATATAGATGTCTTTGCCTTCGGGGTAGGGGGCAATGAGCGTATCCAGGTAACGGGACTCAAATTTGTGCGTTTCCACGGCCATCGCTTCCAGGTCGCTGATGCCAAAATGGCTGGCGCCGGCGGTAAAGGTGTTGTCAAAGGTGATGGCGCATAGGGTGGTGTAACCGCCGGCGCTGCCGCCGCGAATGGCTAAGCGGCGTTCATCGGCCAACCCTTGCGCCACCAGGTAACGGGCGGCGTGGGCGCAATCTTGCACGTCCACCACGCCCCAGGTTCCGTTCAGGCGCTGGCGGTATTCACGGCCGTAACCCGTGCTGCCCCCATAATTCACATCCACCACCGCAAAACCGCGGCTGGTCCAATACTGAATGCCCAGGTTTAAGGTGGCCGTGACGGCGCTGGTGGGGCCGCCATGACTCAGCACCATCAGCGGCGGCTTTTCACCCGCAGGCGCACTGAAGTCACGGTTCTGCGGCGGGTAATAAATGGCGTAGGCCGTCAGACCATTGGCGGTGGGGAATTCAATAGATTGTGGCGTGGAAAGGTACGCCGTATCTACGGTAAGCTGCGTAGATTGTTTGAGCGCCTGCCACTGTCCGGTGTGCAAATCCAGCCGGATGACGGCCGACGGCCGTGTGGCCGAGCCAGCCACAAAAGCAGCAAACCCCTGCCCCACCTGCACCGTACCGATAGAAGTAAAGGGCAGGTCAAAGTCCGTCAGTTGGCCGCTGTTCACATCCAGCCGCGCCAGCCGCCACACGCCATGCTGAGTGTAGGCGCAAATGATGGTCTGGGCATCGGCAAATCCATAGGTAGACATGCGGAAGACCCACTGCGGCAGACCAAACTCGGCAGGCATGGGGCAGATAGCTTCCACCTGCCCATCGCGCCAGCGATAAAAATTCCACCAATTGCTGCGGTCAGACACAAAATAGAGCGTGCCATCCGGCGACCAGCGGGGCTGGAAGATGGATTCATCCTTTCCGCCAGCAACCAGGGTGAGATTGTGAACGGCCGTGCCTGCTTCATCCAGTTCCGCCACCCACAGTTCGGTGCCATCCCAGGGCATGTTGGGGTGCCGCCACGTCAGCCAGGCCAATTTTTGGCCATCCGGGCTGAGGCAGGGCGAGGCATAAAAATCATTACCCGCCGCCAGCGTCTCGCCAATCTCATCATTGCCATCCAGATTCAGGCTGACCAGTGAATTGACCGCCTCTTCACCGGGCGTCAGGTGCGCTTCACGGATGCAAACCATGCGGCCGCGGCGGGCATCCACCACACCATCAGCAAAACGCAGCTTTTCATTGGCCGTCAGGGGTTCCGGTTCGGCATAGGGGTATTGCACATACACGCGCTGGTCAATGAAGTTGCTGAAATAGACAGCTTCATCATGGATGGTGAAAGAACCGCCGCCATATTCATGCACACGGGTACGAACGTTGAACCCGGCGGCGCTCATCTCTTCGATGCCGCCGGTTGGCGTCCACTTCACCAGGGCGCTACGGCCGTTTTCCGATGGCCGCATTTCTAACCAATAAATCGCCTCCCCATCCAATTGCATTTCACCCAGCCCAATTGAGCCGGCCACAATCAGATCGGAAGTAATCGGAGATTTCCAGGAACCATAAGGAGCAATTTCACCATTCATAGGCTCAATGATAATCGGCATTGGTAGAATCGCCAACGGTTTGTTTGGTGGCAGACAGCAAGTTGTAGGTGGCAGGTTACAAGTAGCAGGTGAATACGTGTCACATGCAACTTGCGCACTTGCCCATTTTCTTTTTATACTCCCCTAACGTCGTCACAGGAGGATTGGATGAACGACTTCACTTTAAGCCCACCGCCGTTATCATCTCAGGGCACAACCGCTTATGTGGTGTTGGAACGCGGGCCAATACCAGACCAACGATATGACATCACGGCCGTCATCAGCACCATCGGCCGTTCCCCCCAAAACGAAATTGTGATCAATGACCCGGAGATGTCACGACGGCACGCCCAGATTGTGCAGCAGGGTGATTACTTCACGGTGGAAGACCTGGGCAGCACCAACGGCACCTTTGTCAACGGCCAACGCTGTACGGGCGCCACGCCCCTGCGCCACGGCGACCGGATTGAGTTTGGTGATACCGTCAGCCTGGTTTTTTACCAGACGGCCGTGCCCTCCCAGACCATGCCCTCGCCCCCCTTGCATCTGGAAGATGAAGATACGGCCGATCTGCCACCAGTGAAACCACCCCCCCGGCAGCCCGCTGCTGCCCCTTACTCCGCCCAAGACCAATACCTGCCCGCCGAGGCCGCAGAGCCGACGCGCCGCAGCAACCGGCTGGCCCTGGGCTGTGTGCTGGCGTTGGTGCTGCTCACCTGCTGCTGTGGCCTGTTGCTGGTGGCGCTGGACAGCTACCAACAGGGGCAATATCTGTACTGTGGTGGCTCACGGCCGTTGTGGGAACTGATATTAGGCCCGTTGGGGTTCAATCCTCTTTGTCCATGAGATGTGAGCGGCTACGGCCGTGTGCCTGACGCCGTATGTTTTATCCATTGGGGACTATGATGGTCCCTTTAACAAGTGTGAAGGAGTAAAAAAATGGACGGATTTCAAGACTTCCTCGTAGAAACGTTGGGTAACAGCCTGTTCAATTTATTGGCAGCGCTGGTTATCCTCGTCATCGGTTATGTAGTAGCCCGGCTGATTGCCGGCCTGCTGCGCCGCCTGTTGCAGCGCGTTCGGCTCAATGAACGGGTAGCCACCCGGTTCAGCAAAGATTTCGGCCTGCCCGAAGTCAATTTAGAAAGCCTGATCGCCACCATTGTTTTCTGGGTGCTGCTCATCTTTGTGTTCGTGGCGGTGGTGGAACGGTTGAACCTGGTGATTGTGGCTCAGGCCATTGAACCGCTGCTGACCAGCATTACCGGCAACTTCCTGCCAGGCCTCGTTTCGGCGCTGCTGCTGCTGGTGCTGGCCTGGGTATTGGCCGTCGTCTTCAAGGCGATTGTGATCAAGGTCTGCGCCATGGCCAAGCTGGACGAACGCATGACCCAACATGGGGCGCTGCGTGAGGGCGAGCAGGTCTCCATCAGCGAATCGCTGGGCGTGACTGTTTTCTGGCTCGTCATCCTGCTCTTTATCCCGGCGATATTGGATGCGTTGGGGGTCACGGCCGTGTCCGAACCGTTTCAACAGGCCACCGCGGCCTTCTTCACCTACCTGCCCAACATCGTCTCCGCTATCGTCATCTTTGTAGTAGGCTGGCTGCTGGCGCGGGTGCTGCGCCAGCTTGTTACCAGCCTGCTGGCGGCCATCCGCGTGGTAGACAGCCTGGGTGAACGAGTGGGGCTGCGCGGCGAACAGTCCCTTTCCCGCCTGCTAGGCACCATCACCTACGCCATCGTCATGCTCATCATCCTCATCGCCGCGCTGGACGCGCTGAACATTGCCGCCATTTCCGTACCGGCCATCTCCATGCTCACCATCGTCCTGACGGCCATCCCCTCCTTCATCGGCGCCGTGCTGGTGCTGGTGATCGCTTACTTCATTGCCCGGCTGGTGATGGGGTTGGTGGTGGATATTCTCACTGGCATTGGTTTTGACAGATGGCCCGCCTCTCTGGGCATCAACTACACTGGCACGCGCACCCCCTCTCAACTGGTGGGCTACCTGCTGTTGGTAGGCATCATGTTGCTTGCCGCTGTCGCCGCCACCGATTTGCTCAACTCCCCGGCGCTTTCCCTGATATTGACCACAATGGTAGATTTCTTCTTCCGGGTGGTGCTGGCGCTGGTGATCATTGCCTTTGGCCTTTATTTTGCCAATCTGGCGCAAAGCATCGTCACCGGGGCAGGTGGGGCCAACGGCCGTATCTGGGGATTGGCTGCCCGCGCGGCCGTCCTCATTCTGGCTATCGCCATGGCCCTGCGCCAGTTAGGGTTGGCCGACGATATTGTCAATCTGGCCTTTGGGCTGATTCTGGGCGCTATTGCCCTGGCGGCGGCCCTGGCCTTTGGCCTGGGTGGGCGTGAAGTCGCCGGGCAGGAACTCAGCCGCATGGTAACGCGGATGCGAACGGAAGAAAAGCAGGAAATCCTCATTCCAACCTCTTCCTTGCAGGGAGAAAATATGGCGCCGCCGCCTCACGAGGGATAAGGTCGGCGTCAATTACTCCCCTTCCAGCCACCGGCTGAAAAAGGCAGCCAGCGATTTGCTGGCTGCCGCTTCCATCACAGAGATGAACTCTTCATCGCTGGCTGTGCCGTGTGCATATTGCTGGAAGTAATTCCTCAGTCCGGTAAAAAAGGCATCGTCCCCCATTTCCTGGCGCAGTTCGTGAACCATGAGCGCGCCGCCCACGTAGGTGTAGGCGCTGAAAAGTTCGGCAGGCGGTGGGTTGCGCAGTGGTTTGCCCAATTCGTCATTGTCCTCTAAAAAGGCGCGGATGCCTTCCATTTGCAGTTCCAACCCTTCGGGATCGTCGCGGAATTCCCACAGGAAGGAAATGTAGGTAGCGAACCCTTCATTGCGCCACATTTCGCCCCAGGAATCCAGGCTGACCCAATCGCCAAACCACATATGCGCCAGTTCGTGTACGGCCGTGTTCTCATCAAACATCCCCGTAGACAACAGCACCATGGTCTGTGTTTCCAGAGAAACGCCCGGCGCGTGAACGGAGACAAAGCCAAATTCCTCGTAGGGGTAAGCGCCGAATAGTTCACCCATCCAGTCAATCGCTTCATGGGTGGAAGCGGTGGCGCGTTCAAATTGGGAACGGCTGGCGGGGAAGATATAGTCACGCAGGGGAATACCCGCCGGGGATTGCGCCTCCAGCCGTTCATACTCACCTACCACAATGGTCGCCAGATAAGAAGCCATGGGATAGTTGTGTTCCCAGATGAAGGTGTTGTTTTCGGTGGCGATGAGACGGCCGTTGGCGACGGCCGTGTACCCCTGTGGCACGGTAATCTCGAAGCGATAGGTCGCCTTGTCGCGTGGGTGGTCATTATTGGGGAACCAATAACGTGAACCGTCCGGCTCCGACAGGATATAAATGGTATCGTCCCGCGCATAAAAAAGTCCCAACCAACTGGCAAAACCCACGTAAGGCGATGGTTCTTGTTCGGCCTCGCCCTGGTAGCGAATGGTTAGCTGGAACGGTTCCTCAGAAGCCAGCGGTTCAGGCAAGGTGATGATGAGTTTGCCTTCTTCGCGGCGAAAATCGGCCGGCTGCCCGTCTACCAACAGTTCATTAATGTCAAAGCCGATGAAGTCCAGCGACATCTCCCCCAGGTTGTCCAAAGCGGCTACGGCGTCAAGGATTACCGTGCCAGCCAATTCATATTTCAGAGCAGGGTCCAGATTGAGCTGGATGGTGTACCGCAGCACATCATAGCCGGTGTTGCCCAGTTCCGGCGCATAGGGGTCGCCGATGGAGCGCTCCCCGGCGACCATATCGGTGGTCACGGCCGTATCCCCAGATATAGCCCTGTCCTCTGTGACGGCCGTGTGAGTAGGTACGGCCGTGGTTGTCGGTGTGGCCAACATCGCCGGATCAGCTTCCACAATCGTCCTATCCACCAGGCTACACCCCACCAACAGCAGCGCCAGTGCCAACCAAACCAGTTTAATGTTTGCCATAAGAGCCTCTATTTTCCCTTGCATTTTTGTTCTCCTCTCTCCATACTCATCCCAGTTTGAACCGTTTTACGCAATTAGACAAATAAAAAATGAGATTGGAGATTGGAGATTAGAAATTGCCCATCTCTAATCTCTACGGAGAGCGTAAACTTGACCGAAAAGCCCAAACTCCGCCTGCTAGACTACCAACCGGTGTACCACATGGGGCAGCAGATGTGGTATTTGCATGACCCGTTGCAGTTGACTCATTACCAACTGGTCATGCCGCCAGCGTTAGCCCAGATGTTGTTGTTCGTAGATGGATCACGCGACGCTGTCGAAATCCACCGGGCATTATGTCAATATTTGGGCGTGGAGTTGGAATTGGCCGTTGTTCATGATGCGCTGGCGCAGATGGATGAGGCTTGTTTGCTGGACAATGCCCGCTCGCAGCAACGGCTGGCGGCAGCGCGAGACGAATATCGCGCCCAACCCTTCCGCCCACCTGCGCTGGCGAAGAACAGCTACCCGGAACAGCCCACCCGCCTGAGCGCGTTGTTTGCGGATTACGGCCGTGCCGATAACCTGAACGGCTGGCAGCCCTGGCACGGCCGTGGCCTCATCTCGCCCCACATTGATTACCCCCGCGGCGGCCCCGTCTATGCCAAAGTATGGCAGCGCGCCCGCCAGGCCGTGTTGGACGCTGACCTGGTCATCATCTTTGGCACCGA
Organism: Chloroflexota bacterium; assembly: GCA_035444285.1. GTDB lineage: Bacteria > Chloroflexota > Anaerolineae > Promineifilales > Promineifilaceae > CAADGU01. The sequence continues at coordinate 284,216 of DAOMOK010000005.1, read as the reverse complement.
CCACAAAGGTGGTCTGGGCACGTTTACTCTCACCCGCCAGCATTACGCCACTCCCTACGGCGTCATTCCCACCGATCTGGACCTGGTAGACCGGCTGGCCGAGGCCATCGGCCCGGAAAAGGCTTTCGCCGAGGAACTACACCACCGTAACGAACATTCCATTGAGCTTTCGGCCGTCTGGCTGCACCATATCTACCAGCAGGCCGGGGTCACGCCCAAACCGATGCTGCCGGTGCTGGTGGGATCATTCCACCACTTTATGATGAACGGCCATCATCCGGCGAAAGACGATCTGCTGCTCACCGCGCTAGAGACGCTGAAACGAGAGACAGCCGGTCGCCAAGTGCTGGCTATCGCTTCCGTAGATTTTGCCCATGTTGGCCCGGCATTTGGCGATGAATATGTGATGGATGACGGCCGTCGCGCCGCCTTGCGCCAGGCCGATGACCGGCTGGTACAGGCCATTATTCGTGGGGATGCGGCGGGTTTTTATGAGCAGATCACGGCCGTGCAAGACCAGAACCGCATCTGTGGCTTCTCGCCCATTTACCTGCTGCTGCAATATCTGGGCAGCACCGAAGGCATTCAGGTCGCCTACGACCACTGCCCCGCCGATGAGCAGAACCATTCGCTCGTTTCCATTGCCGGGGTGCTGTTGGAATAGGGCCGTGCTTGGATGCTACCGCCTGCCTAGCCACCGGTTGAAACCGGTGTCTGAGACACAAAACCCGTTAAAACGGGTTAGTGAGTGCCTCTCCAACGCGCTTTAGCGCGTTTTTTGTCCCAGCCTGGGAATGAATTCCCAGGCAAGCCAGGTATAATTGGAATTGCTGTACAAAGGTTTTGCCCCTTGCCTGGCCCTTTGCAGTGGTTATAATTGGCGTCACTCAAGCCATAAGCCCAGGTGGCGGAATTGGCATACGCGGCAGGTTGAGGGCCTGTGTCCTTACGGACGTGGAGGTTCGAGTCCTCTCCTGGGCATACAGGAAAAGGCCAGGGATTGTATCCCTGGCCTTTTTATTTGGGTGACGGCCGTCTCCTCTGATGATGAGGTGAGCAGGTGAAGGGGTGAGGGAGGTGAGGGGAAACGCGGTGACTGCCTTCATCCACTTATCTGCTCCCCATCTGCTGCCCTAAGCGCGGCAATAATTTTCTGGTCGGTGACGGCAAAGGCGTACCGTGCCAGATCGGGCAGCGTCACCCAGGCATGGGCGGCCACGCCAATGTTTTGCGGCGAACCGGCTACGTGGCGGGCATGAAAGGCATGGAGGGTGATGCGAAAATGGGTGTAAGCATGTTTGACCTCCGTCAGAAAATCGCCCACCACAATCTCCATACCTAACTCCTCGGCAATCTCGCGCTGCAAAGCGGCAGCCTGTGTCTCACCCGCTTCCAGTTTGCCGCCGGGAAATTCCCACAGGCCACCCAATAGACCGTTTAACGGCCGTTGCGCAATCAAAAACCGTCCATCCCCTCCCCGATGCCAGATAACGCCCGCCACCACGTCGTAATGCGGCGTGTTCTGGCGCGGTGGGCGAACCGGCCTTTCCAACTGTGTGCCCCGCTGCCGCGCCTGGCACAATGCCGCCAAAGGGCAGAGCAGGCACAACGGCCGTGCCGCCAGACACACTTGCTGCCCCAACTCCATTAACGCCTGGTTATAGTCACCCGGACGCTGCGCCGGAACCAGTTCCGCTGCCAGCCGCCACAGGGTATTCTTCGTCGCCGTTTTACTCACATCATCCGGCAAGTCGGTCAGGCGGCTGAGGATACGGATGACGTTGCCATCCAACACCGGCGCCGGCTCGTCAAAAGCGATAGAGGCGATGGCCCCGGCGGTATACCGCCCCACCCCTTTGAGCTTCATCCATTCGGCGGCGGTGGTGGGGAAACGGCCGTGCATTTCCTCCACCACCATCTGCGCCGCCGCATGTAAATTGCGCGCCCTGCTGTAATAACCCAACCCCTCCCACAGCTTCAACACCTCGTCCAACGAACCTGTCGCCAGGGCCTGCACCGTCGGGAAACGGGCCATCCAGCGCGTGTAATAGGGCCGCACGGCCGTGACCTGCGTCTGCTGCAACATAATCTCCGACACCCAAACAGCATACGGATCGCGTGTGCCCCGCCAGGGCAGGTCGCTGTGCCCGGCATCCCACCAGGCCAACAGCAGTTCGGCTATTTGCTCTTTTTCATCCATGCCACCAAGTTTACCTGAACCACCGGATGGTGAAACCGAATCCGGTACATTTGGTTACAGGTGGCAGGTGGCAAGTGGCAGGTTACTTGCCACCTGCCACTTGCACCTGGCAACCAGTATCAACCCCTTGACAGCCATCAGCCATCCGGTGTATTATCTTGATTGATTGTTCAATCAAGTCAAGAGCAAACAGCTTATTAAAATTGTCATTCCCAGAGCCTGTGCTGAGGCCGCCGAAGTATCTTCCAGGAAATCGTACCCCCTGACAGACACGAGCAAGATTCCTCGCTCCGAAGACTCCGCTCGGAATGACGCCTGACACAGCGGGTAATGGACGAAGAACCAGATCGGCGACAACAGATTTTAGAGGCAGCGTTTGCTGAATTTGCCAGTAAGGGGTTTAAGGGCGCGACCATTAAAAGTATTGCCCAGGCAGCCGGGCTGCAATCCCCCTCGCTCATTTACTGGTACTTCCCCACAAAAGAGGATTTGCTCCAGGCCGTATTTCTCTCCAGAGTGCCGTTAATGCAGATCGCTACCGACCCTGGTCCGCTGCTGGAACAGCCGCCGGAAGAGGTGCTGCCCCTGCTGGCGCATGGTTATTTGGGCATCACCGAACAGCCAGACATTCCACAAATGGCGCGGCTGGTCTTTTCCGAAATTGTCAGCCGGCCGGAAATGGCTGACATGGTGGCTGACCGGGTGCTGCTCAACATCCTCAACTTCCTGAAAACCTATCTGCAACATCAGGTAGAACTGGGGCGGCTGCGGCCACATGACAGCCGCGCCAGCGCCCGCGCTTTCATCGGCATGTTCATCCCCCAGGCGCTCAGCCACGTCTTGTTTCCGGCTATCCGGTCTGATGGGCTGAGCAATGCGGAACATATTGAGACGGCCGTAGATATTTTTCTGACCGGGTTGCGTCGGGCAAATTAATAATTTGCCCGACAAGTAAAGCCATGTTCAATTCCCGCCTGCGCTCCCTCATTCGCAAGGAATTTATCCAGATACGGCGCGACCCGCGCACGCTGGCGCTAACCTTTTTGCTGCCCATTATCCAGCTCTTTTTGCTCGGTTACGCCGCCACGAATGATGTGCGCAACGTGCCCCTGGCGGTTTTTGACCAGGACAAAAGCGCCGCATCCCGCGAACTGCTAGACGCCTACCGCGCCGCCGATTACTTCCAACTGCGCTACGATGTGCAATCAGAAGACGAACTGCGGCGGCTGATTGAGAACAATTCGGCGCGGGCAGGCATGATCATTCCGCCGGATTATGGGGAGAATGTGATGGGGTCACGGCCGTCGCAAGTCGCTTTCATCATTGACGGTTCCGACCCCACCGTGGCCGGTACCGCATTGGCCGCCGCCACTCTCATCGCCCAGGCCCAAGCTACCGAATTGATGGTGGAACGGCTGGCGGCGCGCGGCCTGGGCAGCGCCTTGCAGCCGCCGGTGGAAGTGCGTACCCAGGTCTGGTACAACCCCGATCTGGTCAGCGCCTATTACATGATTCCCGGCCTGATTGGCATCATTGTGCAATTTCTGGCCACGCTGCTCACCGCTACCGCCATTGTGCGCGAACGAGAGCAGGGTACTATCGAGCAGTTGATTGTCACCCCCATCCAATCATTAGAACTGGTGGTGGGCAAAGTAACGCCCTATGTGCTGATCGCCTTTTTTGACATGGTGCTGATATTGATTACCGGCGTCCTCATTTTTGGCGTGCCCATCAACGGCAGCATTCCGCTGCTGCTGGCGCTGTCCTCGCTGTTTATCATCACCTGCCTGGGCATCGGCATCTTCATTTCCACCCTGGCGCACACGCAGCAGGAAGCGATGTTGATCACCATGTTTACCTTACTGCCTTCCATTTTTCTGTCCGGCTTTTTCTTCCCGCTGGCGGCCATGCCCCTGTTGTTACAATGGATCAGCTATCTAGTGCCACTGCGCTACTTTCTCATTATCTCGCGCGGCATTGTATTGAAAGGGGTGGGGCTGGAGGCGTTGCTGCCTGAGGTGATCGCCCTGACTATTTTTGCTGCGCTGATTATGACGGCTGCCGCGCGGCGGTTTAGGAAGCGGCTGGATTGAGATTGGGAGATTAGGAGCGTATATATGAAACATAGACCTCCCCTGATTGTCCGTGTCATTGTTGTTTTGGTTGTCATTAGTGTAGTGGCATATTGGTTTGTGGTGGTGCGCGGGGCGGAGGATAACGGCCGTCTCACCGCCTCCGGTACCATTGAAGCCACCGAAGTGGTCATTGCCCCGGAACAGGGTGGCCGTGTGGCCGAGGTGCTGGCTGCTACCGGTGACAATGTGACCGCCGGGCAGCCATTGGTGCGCCTGGACACCACCTTGCTGGAGGGACAACTGGCCCAGGCGCAGGCGCAACTGGCGGCGGCACAGGCCAATCAGGCCATGCTGGTCGCCGGGCCAACAACAGCGCAATTGGCGGCAGCGGAGGCGGCTGTCACCCGTGCGCAAACACAGCTAGACGCGGTAACGGAACAACGCGACGAGGCAGAAACGCGGTTGGCCGATGTGGAAGAGCAGATCGCCGATTTGCAGAGCCAGATTGCCGAGACTACCGCTCAGTTGCAGGGCGCACAGGCTACTTTTCAAGGGACAGGCGCGGCGGAAGCGCAAACGGCCGTGACCCTGGCCCAATCTGCCCTTGCCGGACTGAACGCGCAGTTAGCCATGGCGCAGCAGCTACAAACCGTGCTCAGCAGCCAGCGCCAACTGCTCAACGGCCAGATTACCGTCGCCGAAAGCGGGGTGGATGCGGCCCAGGCGCAGCTTGACCTGCTGCAAGCCGGGGCGCGACCCGAACAGCTAGACGCGGCGCAGGCGCAGGTGGATGCGGCGCAGGCCACCGTCAACCTGCTGGAAACCCAGATCGGCCGCCAGACCTTAATTGCGCCAATAGACGGTGTGGTACTGGCGCGAGCAGTGGAGCCGGGCGAGGTGGCCGCGCCTGCCGCTACGCTGCTGGTCATTGGGGAATTGAGTGATTTGGTCATTAGCGTGTACGTGCCGGAAGACCGGTATGGGCAAATTGAACTGGGGCAGACGGCGGTGATTACGGCAGATTCGTTCCCCGGCGAGAGCTTTACGGGCACGGTACAGCGTATTGCCGACAAGGCGGAATTTACGCCGCGCAATGTGCAAACGGCCGAAGGGCGCGCTTCCACCGTCTTTGCCATTGAACTGGCGATTACCGATGGCGCGGGCAAATTGAAGCCGGGTATGCCGGCGGATGTGGATTTTGGGGAATGACCCATGAAGGACGCGAAGGGGCGCGAAGGATGTAGCCTTTGTCTCTGCGCCTCTGCGCCTCGGCGTTGAGTAAATGATGATTGAGGTTGAGAATTTGCAGCGGAAGTTTGGGGCGGTCACGGCCGTGTCTGGTCTGACGCTTTCCGTGCCTGCGGGCGAGATTTACGGACTGGTGGGGCCGGATGGCGCGGGCAAGACGACCACCTTCCGCCTGTTGGTAGGGGCGCTGCTGCCGGACAGTGGCCGCGGCGCTATCGGCGGCCACGATTTGCAGACGGACATTGAAGCCGTGCGGCGGCTGATTGGCTATCTGCCACAAAAGTTCAGCCTGTATCCTGACCTGACGGTGGCCGAAAATTTGCGCTTTTTTGCTGAAGTGAACGGGATTTCGCCAGACGAATGGCAGCCGCGCCGGGAGGCGATGCTGGCCTTTGTGGGGCTGGCGGATTTTGCCGACCGGCGAGCGTGGCAGTTGTCTGGCGGCATGAAACAAAAGCTGGGGCTGGCGACGGCGCTCATTCACCGGCCGCGCCTGCTGCTGCTGGACGAGCCAACGGGCGGCGTGGACCCGGTGACGCGCCAGGATTTCTGGCAACTCATTGGCAAGGCGGTGGTGGAAGAGGGGTTGACGGTGCTGGTGAGTACGCCGTACATGGATGAGGCCAGCCGGTGTAATCGCATTGGCTTTATGCAGCACGGCCGTATCCTGGCCGAGGGCACGCCACAATCGTTGATTGAATCGCTGCACGGCCGTATCCTGGAACTGGTCGCCGCGCCACGCCGGTTGGTGCGGGAAGTGGTGGGGATGGATACGGCCGTCGAAGACATTCAACCGTTTGGGCACAAATTTCACATTCGAGTGCAGCCGGGCACGGCCGAGGTGGTGCGGCAGCGGCTACCCGCCGCCCTCATCGCTGCCGGAGCCACCCTAGACCGGCTGGAATTCACCCCGCCGCTGTTGGAAGATGCGTTTATCCAATTGCTGCATGAGGCAGTGATATAATGGGGCGCGAGGTGAATGATTATGATGGAAGCAACCATGACCGCAGTGGAATTGACGGGAGCTATAGATGAATGAGCGTCGCCGAATGGAATTCGGCGTCTGATAGACAAAGTCTGCTGAAGCAGACTGAGAGAGGCACTGATAGTACGCTTTAGCGTACTTCATATATCAGCCTGGGAATTCATTCCCAGTTTAAGCACAATTCCAACAACGTCTAATCCAATGAACACAGCCATTGTAGTGCAAGATTTGACGAAGCAGTTTGATGGATTTACGGCCGTAGACCACATCCATTTTTCTGTTGCTCCCGGCGAGGTATTCGGCTACCTGGGGCCAAATGGCTCTGGCAAGACGACGACGATACGCATGTTGCTGGGCTTGTTACGGCCGTCGGCGGGCACGGGGCAGGTATTGGGGTTGGATATTGACCAGGATGCGGAAAAGATACGGCCGCAGGTGGGCTATATGTCCCAGAAATTTGCCCTGTACAACGACCTGGACGCCAACCAAAACCTGAATTTTTACGCGGGTGTGTATGGTGTAGATGACCGGGCGGCGCGGGTACAAGAGGTGTTAGAACTTGTGGGTTTGCAGGCACAGGCACAGACGCGCACCGGGCAGCTTTCAACCGGATGGCGACAGCGACTGGCGTTGGGGGCCTCTTTGCTGCACCGGCCCAGCCTCATCTTTTTGGATGAGCCGACCAGCGGCGTGGACCCACAAGCGCGGCGGGCGTTTTGGGATTTGGTGTATGACCTGGCTGATGAGGGGGTGACGATTTTTGTGACCACCCATTACATGGATGAGGCAGAGTATTGCGACCGGCTGGGCATTATGTTTCAGGGGCAACTGCTGGCGTTGGACACGCCCGCCAATTTGAAGCGCACCGTGCTGAATGGCGACCTTTGGGAGGTGACGGTCACACCGCAGCTGTCGGCGCTGGCGGCATTAGAAAAGCAGCCGGGCATTCAACGGGTAAGTCTGGCGGGAGATCGGCTGCGGGTGGCGGCGGCGGGGCACACGGCCGTGTCGCTGCAACAGCTTTTAGCGGGGTGGGGGTTTGCGGATACGGCCGTTGTCACTGCTGATCCGACCCTCGAGGATGTCTTCATCACATTGGCAAACCGGTAATCGGTTAACGGTAATCGGTGGATTTGTGAATTGACGGAAGGCATAGCGAGTTTATACTAGCAGAAAGGAATCAGGTAGTGATGGCGGAACGAACAGAACATGGAGAGTAACGTCATGAAGAGGACGCCCGCCCCATCAGCGAAGCCTTTCAGGATCGAAATGATCCGCTTGAAGTTTACCAGGATTTGGATACGGGATATTACGTATATGTGGGCAAAAGTGGCCGGACGCACATCTTTCTGGCGGACGGCCGTCACCATACCAGCTTTCGTACCACACGAAAAGGTCGCTTAAAGCGCGTTCGTCAATGACGCTGGCGGCAATTACAGAGAAAATAAACAATGGCAGAATTGCTTGGAGCGCGTGAAATTGCAGGTGTTCGTTTATTCGATTTGACTCTCTCGGAAGATGAAATTGAGGCAATGGCTACTGCCTTTAGCATCATCCTGGCCAGCCATAACGATCAGATGCTAGATGACGCCTTTGGCGCTGATCGTGAGGAAATTGAGGCCATTCTCCATGATCTGGAACGAGTGATTGCTGCACACCAACCGGAAGCCGCCTTCGACTAAATCCTCTACAACCGCAGGTATTTCACCACCGGGTGACTGGTTTGCTCGATTTCGTCCAGGTTGGCGGCGATGAGTTCGCCACGCTGGTAGAGGTATTCCACATGCGCGCCCGCTTCTTCCAACGCCAGTAACACGTGGTAGCTTTCCACCTTGCCAAACAGGTCGCGGCTGATGTCGGCGATGGATTTGGGGGCGCGGCAGATCTCGGTGATTTTGTCCAGCCGTTCCTGGTGGGCCTGGCGAATGGCGTGGATACGGCCGTACACATCCCCCATCGCCTCCTCATGCCCACCTAAGCCCAGGTTGATGCCCGGAATTTGCTCAATTTTGCGCAGGGAATCCAGGTAATGGCCCAGCCCGGTGGACTGTGTAATGCTCTCCGGCGCTTGATGCGGGGTGATGCGCGCCAGAATGTGATCGGCCGTCAGCAGCACATCATCCACCAGCAGGCAGACCTGCCCGGAGCAGTGCCCCGGCGTATGGAACACCTGAATGTCGCTCACCGTCGGCTGCCCTTCTTCCAGCAAAAATTGCACCGGCACGGATTGGTAATACCGTTTGGCAAAGAGGTAGACCTGCATCAACTGCTGCTGGTGCTCTTCAGAAACGCCCGCGCTTTCCAGAAATTGGGCCACCCGCCGTGAGGCAAACACCGCCCGCTCCTCGTGGCTAGACAAGACCCGCCGATCCAGCACATGCACGCCAATGGGCGCGTCCGTGTGCTGGCGCACAAAGGGTAGCCCACCAAAGTGGTCAATATGGCCGTGTGTGATGAGGATGTGGCGCACATCGGGCAGGGAGACGGGGGTAAATTGCTCGGTCACGGCCGTGAAACCCGCCAACAAATCCGCATTGGCCTGCTCCAACCCGGAGCCGCAATCCACCAAAATCCAGCCTTCATCCCCGGCAATCAGGTAGATGTTATTCACCAGATTGGCAAAGGATTGCACGGGAAAGGAGTAAATGGGGCGGCCTGCCCCGGTGACAAATTGCTGTGCTGCTTTCATAGGGGTAGATTATAGCGAGGGTGTGGGTGAGGGTCACGGCCGTAGACCCTGAACGTTGCCGGTACGTGCTGAAAGTTGAAGAAGTCACGGCCGTTGCGGTATCATCCCACCCATGACAAACCAACTTTCCCCTGACCTGACTCGTATTCTCGTTTCTGAAGTCACCATTCAGCAGCACGTTTTTGAATTAGCCCAACAAATTTCGGCCGATTATGCCGGCGTGGAACGGCTCTACATCGTCGGCGTCCTCAAAGGCGCGTTTATCTTCCTGGCCGACCTGTGCCGCCAACTGACCATTCCCCATGTGGTGGATTTTATGGCGCTGTCTAGCTATGGCAGAGCAGGCGCCGAATCGGGAGCGGTGCGGCTGGTGATGGATTTGCGTGATCCCATCGAAGGTGAACACGTCCTGATTGTGGAAGATATTGTGGACAAGGGCCTTACCCTGCAATATCTGGTAGAAGCCCTGCAAGGGCGGCAACCCACCTCGTTGAAAACGTGCGCTTTGGTACGAAAAGAACGCCAGCAAACGGCCGTATCTGTAGATTACCTCGGTTTTGAAATCCCCGATGTATGGGTGGTGGGCTATGGCCTGGATTACGCCGAACGCTTCCGCACCTTGCCCTTTATTGCCGAATTGAACCCCTCGGTATACAAAGCGTAACCCGTAACCCGTGATGCGTGACCCGTGACCCGTTGTCCGTAACCCGTGACCCGTGACCCGTTGTCCGTAACCTGAATAATGAATGAGCAATCACCGATCACCGATTACCGATTACCGATTACCGATTACCGCTTGCCGCTTGCTCTCATTCTAACCACCTACCTGCTCATCACCCTGGCTTATGGCGTGCTTAATCCCCTCTTTGAAGCGCCGGATGAACATTGGCATTACTTCACGGTGCAGTATGTGAAGGATAACCGGGCGCTGCCGTTTGTGGACGAGCCATACGACCCCTGGCTGGCGCAAGAAGCGGCGCAACCACCGTTGTATTATTTGCTGGGCACGGCCGTGATCGCCCCCATCGCCACCGCTAACGCCCGCGACCAGGTGTGGCTGAACCCCTTTTTTTATGCCGGGGACGCCGCCCGCTTGTTCAATGTGAACCAGGTCATCCACACGGCCCAGGAAGGGTGGCCCTGGCAGGGGGCGGCGCTGGCGGCGCACATATTGCGGATACTGTCGGCGTTGATGGGGTTAGGCACGCTGCTGTGCATTTTTGGCTGCGGCCGTTTGCTCTGGCCAAATGATGCCCGCCCGGCGCTGCTGGCAACGGCCGTGACCGCCTTCCTGCCCCAGTTCAACTTTGTCCACGCCAGCATCAGCAATGACCCGCTCATCATTTTACTGGCGTCGCTGGTGCTGTGGCAGTTGCTCTGGCTCTGGTTTCACCCGGTAACGTGGCCGCGTTTGCTGCTGGTGGGCATCACCTGCGGGCTGGCGGCGCTGACCAAAAATGCCGGGCTGCTGCTGCTGGCCTATGCCGTTGCTTTTCTCTTTTTGCGGGCGGTGAAGACATCCGATTTTTTGAAAAAATCGGATGTCTGGACGTGGTTGTGGCAAACGGCCGTATACGTCATCCTGCCCACCGTTCTCATAGCCGGCTGGTTGTGGTGGCGTAACCAGCAGTTGTATGGCGACTTTACCGCGACTGAACCCTTCATCCGCCTGGCAGAAGGGGATCGGGAATACACGTTGGGGCAGGTTTTAGGGGAAACGGGGGGGCTGGTGCGCTCCTTGTTTGCCGTCTTTGGCTGGTTTAACGTGCTGGCGCCGGCCTGGGTATATGCGGTGTGGGCGGGCATTGTGTGTACGGCCGTGCTGGGCGCAGTCAAAACGGCCGTGAGCAGCAGGCGCAAGGGAAATACCGCAGAGAACGCAGAGGGCGCAGAGATTTTGCAACGTTCCTGGTTTCCTGGTTTTCTGCTGTTTAGCTGGCTGATATTGGTGTATGCGGGATTGATATTGTTTATGCTGCGCACGCCGGCGGCGCAGGGGCGGCTGCTTTTCCCGGCGATTGTGCCGTTGGCGCTGGCGTTGGCCTTTGGCCTGACGCGCTGGCGTTGGCGCGGTGTGGATGGTCTGGCGGTGGGGTCGGCTTTGCTGACAACCGTGTACTGCGCCTTTTTTGTCATTCGCCCGGCATATGCTTTGCCGCCCATTGTCGCCGCGTTACCGGTTACGGCCGTGCCCGTGAATGTGAATATCGGCGAGGGGCTGACATTAGTGGGCGTGGAAGTGGAAACGGCGACGGCCGTGCCCGGCGATGCCGTCTGGTTTACCCTCTACTGGCAGGCCGATCCAGTTCCGACCGATCCGCCCGAACTGGTGGCCGAACTGTTTGGGCGTGACCTGGCGCTGTTGGGCAACTATCATAGCTATCACGGGCAGGGCAAATATCCGGCTAATCTGTGGCCAACAGGTGAACTGATTGCCGACCGTGTGGGGATTCGCCTGGATGAAACGGCCGTTGCGCCTGTGCTGGCTCGTCTTTTTGTGCGGCTGGCGCATGGGGATGAGGGCACGGCCGTAGCCGAAGTGAAAGTGATACCCGCCAATTGGCCGGAAAGTGGGGGCGAACCGTTGGCGCAAATTGGGGAGTGGGGGGTGATTACGGCCGTCGCCCTCAGCCAGGATATGGCGCGACCCGGCGATACAGTTAAAATTGACATAACATGGGAAGCGCAGGCCGCGCTGGGTGCTAATTTGACCACACTGGTACACCTGGCCCAGGCGGGGCAGCCGCCACTGGCGACGGGGGATAACCAGCCCATCGCCGGACAATACCCTACCCGCGTCTGGGCGGCGGGTGAAGTGATTGTAGATTCGTACCATTTGACGATACCAGAGGGGTTGGCAAACGGCCGTTACCCGGTCTGGATCGGTATGTACGATGCTGAAACCGGCGAACGGCAACCGCTGCTGGTGGGCGGCGAGCGACAGGCGAATGATGTATGGCAAATTGGGTGGATTGAGGTGGAGGTGATTGAGTAATTGGGTAATTACCTGGGGCTTTTTGTATAATCGGTTACGGCCGTTCATCTGATTTGCAAGGAGACCTCATGAGCAGCCGCCCACCACGATGGATGCAAATGGTAGCTCGATTTTCCAAATCGAGTGGCGATTTGGAGAATCGCCCACCATTTATGAAGGAGTGAAGATAATGCAGTATGTGAAGAAGACCGCCGAGTATGAGGGGACCAGCCAGGAGAAGTTTTATAAGACAACGTTGTTTCGTGGCGAGGCCATGATGGTGGGGCTAAATTGTCTGGAACCGGGGCAGGCGCAAAGCGCCCACACCCATGCTGACCAGGATAAATTTTATTATGTGGTGGCGGGACACGGCCGTTTCCAACTGGGCGACGCCCAAATCGAAGCCGCAATCGGGGAACTGGTCTGGTGCCCGGCAGGGTTGGCGCATGGCGTGGAGAATGTGGGCGACGGCCGTTTGACTCTATTGGTAGGCATTGCGCCCGCGCCTTAAAAGTGGGAGATTGGATGGTTGATCTCCAATTTCCAATCTCCAATCTCTAATCTCTAACAGGCATTTTATGAGGAATCACACAGTGACAATTGGCGGCATCACATTCGACTGGCACATTGTGCTGATCATCATCATCTGTACCATCATCCCCATGCTGGACTGGTACGGCCACAAAATTACCGGCACCAAAGCGTATGACCGGGTGATATGGTATTTCATCATCCCCACGCTCACCATCACCCTGCTGTTTCGGGAGCCGATGAGCGACTATGGCTTTCAGTGGGGTAACTGGCGAGCAGGGTTGGTCTGGACGGCCGTTGTCTGTCTGGTCATGGCCGTCATTCTCATTGTGGTGGCGCGGCAGCCAGCAATGGTGTCCTATTACCAACTGCGCGCCCCCAAAGGGGTGCTGCCCATCATCTATTACACCGGCGTAGACCTGTTTGGCTGGGAATTCATCTGGCGTGGCTTTATGCTGTTTGCCTTTGCCCGCGCCTTTGGGCCGGGCGCAGCTATCTGGCTGCAAGCCATCCCCTTTGCCTTCATGCACCTGGGCAAACCGGAAATGGAAACGTTAACCACGCTCTTCGGCGGGGTTGGGTTTGGCTTCATTGCCTGGCAGACCCAATCTTTTGTCTATCCCTTTTTCATTCACTGGTTCATCGCCGCTTTTACCATGCTGGTAGCCACCGGGCGCATCTGGTAATTGAGCAAGGGGGTAATTGTGTAATTACCCCCTTGCTCAATTACCCAATTACCTCTTATGGAAACAATCACACTAGATTTGACGGAATTTGCCAATGGCGGTTACGCGGTGGGCCGGGCCAGCCGGGGGCGGACGGTGTTTGTGCCCTATGCCCTTCCCGGCGAGAAGGTGAAAGCAAACATTCACACCGAGAAAAATAAAGTGGCGTATGCCCATTTGCAGCAGGTGTTGAAAGCATCACCAGAGCGGGTGGAGCCGCGCTGCCCCCATTTTGGCGTCTGCGGTGGCTGCCATTTTCAGCATATGGCCTATGAGGCGCAGTTGAGGGCCAAACAGGCGGTGGTCGTTGACCAGATGCTGCGCATTGGCAATGTGAAAGATGCGCCGGTGCAGCCCACGCTGCCGCATCCGCAGCCCTGGGCGTATGGCATGGAAATGAGTCTCAGTCCGGTGACCGGCGGCGGGTTGGGCTTTTGGTCGCCGGCCGAAAAACGCATTATTCCCATTGAAAGCTGCCCCATTTCTCGCCCGGAACTGGTGGAACTGCTGCACGATGTTGACCTGGAACTGCCAGGGCTGCGCAAATTGACGCTGCGGGTGGGGGATGATGCGGCGCTGCTGGCGGCGGTGGAGGTGGATGGCGTGGAGCCGCCGGAGTTGGAGGCCGATTTTCCGTTGTCGGTGGTGATTGTGCTGCCGGATGACACGGCCGTGAACCTGATCGGCGATAACTTCACCATTCAAGCGATCAAGGAGCGGGATTTTCGCATTTCGGCCGGTTGTTACCTGCCGCCCAGCGCCGCCGGGATGGAACTGCTGGTGGAAACGGTGCTGCGGTATGCCCGGCTCAGCGGCGGGGAGCGGGTGCTGGAACTATACAGCGGCGTGGGTATGTTGACGGGGTTTCTGGCCGAAGGGGCGGCGGAAGTGGTAGCCGTGGAAATGAACCCGGATGCGGTGGCGGACACGGCCGTGAACCTGGACGCCGATAATGTGTCGTTGTATGAGGGTATGGTGGAAGATGTGCTGCCGGAACTAGACATAAAGCCGGATGTGCTGGTACTGCATCCACCAAAGGATGGGCTGTCACGGGAGGCAGCCAGGTTGGTGGCGGGTTTACGGCCGTCGCGCATCATCTATGCCGGTGTAGATATAGCCACATTTGCGCGGGACGGCCGTGCTTTTGGCCGGGACGGGTACAATCTGGTAGAGGTCCAACCCATTGACACGCGACCGCAGACGTTTCATGTGGATGTGGTTGGCTTATGGCAACGCCAATCGTAAACGCCAAATAAGGATAGGAGTCTCGGTATGCAAAGTTCAATGCTGCGCAGCGAGAATGATATTCAGGCAATACGGGAGTTCATAACACGCCTCGCGCCCCACTCAACCCTGGCTGACTTTGACGAACAAATGCTGCTGCCCACAGTCAGAGCTACGGTGCGCATCTTCACAGATGAACACAAAATAGTTGGTTTTGCCTATGTGGACGATTACGACAATCTCTGGTTTGAAACCGATGCCGATTATCTCTTTTTACGTGAATTGGAATGGCAGATCGTTGCGTGGGGAAGCGCCTGCGTTAAAAAACGCAGCCAGGAAACCGGTATAGCAAACACTCTGGATTGCTCGTGCCACACAGAAGATACCCGGCGCATTCATCTCCTGGAAAGACACGGGTTTGTGCCGCAGTCAACGCGCACACGGCGTTATTCACACCCACTTGATTTGCCGATTATCACCTACCCGCTGCCTGACGGCTTTTCGATCCGGTGCGTGCAAGACGGCGATGAAGTGCAAAGCCTCGTATCTTTGCACCAGGCTGCCTTTGGCACAGATAATATGACCGTTGCGCAACGCCTGGCGATGACGCACGCGCCACACTACCTGCCAGAAATGGATCTGGTCGTGGTTGCGCCCAATAGTGAATTGGCGGCCTTTTGCGTTTGTGGGTTTGATGACCCGGATAAGAAAGTGGGATATACCGACCCCATTGGCACGCATCCTCACTTTCAAAGGATGGGTCTGGCGATGGCCGTTGTCTCCACCGGCTTGCAGATGCTCCAAAATGCTGGCGCAGTAAGGGTGGAACTGGGCACCAGTAGTGAAAATGTAGCGATGCAAAAATTGGCAGAGAAGTTGGGCTTTGTGTGCATCTCTGAGAAATTGTGGTTCGCAAAGGCGGTGTGATTTCACAGTGATAAGCATAGGCATTTGCCGATCACCACATTTAGGGAAAATGGGACGCAGATTTGGCAGATTGGTATGATTTCAGGAAGTTGTTATCACAAAAATTCCTGAAATCCGTGTTCATCCGCGTCCTGTTTTCAGGGCAGGTTTTATGACGAAAAAAGTTGCAATTATCACGGCCGCCGGGCGGGGCATGGGGGCAGCCTGTGCATGGGAACTGGTGGCCCAGGGGTATCAGGTAGCGTTGATGTCGCCTTCTGGCAGTGCGGTGGCGCTGGCACAGGAGTTGGGGGGATGGGGCATGGCCGGGTCGGTGACGGAACCGGCCGATTTAGAGCGATTGGTCAGGGAGACGATGGGGCGGTACGGCCGTGTGGACGCCCTCATCAACAACACCGGACACCCGCCCAAAGGGGATTTGCTTGACATAAACGACGAAAGCTGGCACACCGGGCTGGACATGCTGCTGCTCAATGTGGTACGCATGGCCCGGCTGGTGACGCCCATCATGCAGTCGCAGGGCGGCGGCGCGATTGTTAATATCTCTACTTTCGCCGCGTTTGAGCCGTCGCTGGCCTTCCCCGTCTCCTCGTCGTTGCGGGCGGCGTTGGGCAGCTTTGCCAAACTGTATGCCGATCGCTATGCGGCCGACGGCATTCGCATGAATAACCTGCTACCCGGTTACATTGAAAGCTACGCCATCAATGAAGAGACCCGGCAAAAAATTCCCATGCAGCGTGCCGGTACAGTTGCCGAAATTGCCCAAACGGCCGCTTTTTTGCTTTCTGACGCCGCCGGGTATATCACCGGGCAGAATATTCGGGTGGATGGGGGGATCACACGGTCAGTGTAACGGCCGTGCTGTATCTGGGGTAGAGGCAACGCTTGTGGTTGCTCTGATGGGCTGGATGCAAAAAGGGGCGGGCACAAAGCCACGCCCCTACTCGATCAAAACCAGTCAGGCGAACCGCCCCAAAGCGGTTTACGCTGAACGCTGCCGGAAGGCTTGCACGATCAAAATGATGCCACCAATGACGCCCCAAACAGCTGCTACCCAGATAAAGGCTAACCCCATGCCTGGTAATGAATAGTCCCCAATGAGGATGAAGCCAAAGAGCAATGCGATCACACCCACGATGCCCATGCCCCAGCCGCCGCCGCGGAAGGCCATGATCAAGGCGACCGTACCCTGAATGACGCCCCAGATTCCTAGCACAAGGACAAAAATCTTGGGCAGCTCCACGGCTGCCGCTATGGGGTACATGAGGATGTAGCTACCAGCCATGATGCTGATCAACCCCATGAACAATTTCCATGCCCAGGCAGTATGATCCTGGAACATGGATACCAGATCAAGAATACCACCAATGATCCAGTAGATACCAAGTAGTGTTACCAGCAGCATCCAGGTATCCACCTTCGTTTTGGCCGGTGACCAGAGTAAAATCCCACCAATAATGAGCAGGGCAGTACCCTGAATCAACATAAGCCACCAGGGACGAGACTTTACTTCCATTGCTGTTGCCGACATAATAATCTTCCTCCTTATCCTTCAATGAAGTAAATCACTTAGCCTGAATGTTTGGCGGCTAAAAGTTGCGCCAGATCAATCAGGTATGTTAACAAGCCAAAACAGAGCTACCACAGCATAAACCGGGTCAATGTCTTGATTGATTAACCATATAGTACAAGAGGTAAACTGCCCATAGCAGTACCAAAAAGGTGTAAAAAGGGTGAACTCCCTTACCTTACCGGCCCAGAATCTCGCGTAGGGCCGCCAGCAGTAGAGTCACGTTTTCGGGGCGGCTGTTGTGGCCCATCAGGCCCACGCGCCACACTTTACCGGCCAATTGGCTAAACCCACCGGCAATTTCAATGTTGTAGTCGTTGAGCAGGCGCACGGCCGTGTCCCGTGCATCTATCCCCGCCGGTACCCGCACCGTTGTCAGCGCCGGGATACGGTGCGCCGGGTCGTTGACGTGGCAGGCCAGGTCTAATTCAGTCAATCCATCCCACAGCCGTTCGGCGTTGGCCTGGTGGCGCGCCCAACGGGCTGCCAGCCCTTCTTCCACTACCAGCCGCAGCCCTTCACGCACGGCGTACATAGAGTTGATGGGGGCGGTGTGGTGGTAGCTGCGCGTTTTACCGTCCCAATACTGGCTGAGCGTAGTCATGTCCAGGTACCAGTTAGGAACTTTGGTGCGACGGCCGTGTAATTTTGCCAGCGCCCGTTCCCCCATTGTGAACGGGGAAGCGCCAGGTGGGCAGCTTAAACCCTTCTGCGAGCAGGAATAAGCGGCGTCCACGCCCCATTCATCCAGAAAAATAGGCGCGGTGCCCAGGCTAGTGACGGTATCAATCAACAGCAGGCAGTCATGGGCGCGGCACAGGTCACCCACGCCATCCATTGGCTGTAATGCGCCGGTAGACGTTTCGGCGTGAACCAGTCCCAACAGCGCCGGTCGGTGTATTTCTACGGCCGTGCGGATTTCCTCCAGCGTGAAAACTTCACCCCAGGGCTTTTCTATTTTGCGCACATCAGCGCCGTAGCGGGAAGCCATCTCCACCAACCGCTCGCCAAAGTAGCCAATGACGCCGATAAGGACTACGTCCCCCGGTTCCACCAGATTGGCAATGGCGGCTTCCATGGCGGCGCTGCCGGTGCCGCTGACGGGCAGGGTGAAGGCGTTGTCCGTTTGCCAGGCATAACGCAACATTTCCTGAATATCATTCATCACCTGGATGAAAGCCGGGTCCAGATGGCCTATCTGGGGCATGGCAATGGCTTGCAAAACGCGGGGATGCGCATTAGACGGGCCAGGACCAAGCAGCAAACGCGGCGGCACATCCAATTGGGGGGCAAAAAAACGATGGGTTTCGTTAATTGATGACATGGTTTTCTCCTGAGGTAACGGGGCTGGTGACCGGTTGGTTGTACCAGCAACAATCCACCAACCCACCACCAACCACCGACAACTAATCAACAAAAAGCAACGAATGGTACGCCCAGCGGCAGCAATTTACAAGTAATAAAAAAGCCCGGCTATCTAGCCGGGCTTTGTTTTTCATTCAGTTTTTTCTGTCCGGTAGGCCAGATCAGGTGGCCCAGACCGGGGTGGAAATCATTTGCCCCAACACCCGCTCCAAAGCCATGGTATGGCTGCAAAAGCCACGAGTGTGAAAGAAACTGCAATCACAATCCCACTTGCCGGCGTCATAACTGACGCGGTGTTCCTGACCGTTATCTCCTTCCAGACGCACCGAGAATGAATCGAAATGGAATCGTTCCGGTTCGGCTGCATAAAACTTTGCCTTCTCAATCTTGCCAATCATTCCGTAGTCCATTTGCACGCTCCTCTCTGCATTAGGGGTTCAGTAAGACAAATAAAAAACGCACGCCAATGCGTGCGTTCAAGACCAGTTCAAACCTTTCAGATTTGCTTCTGAAATTGTTTTGTCAATCATGCGCCAAGTATAACTTATAGTACGGCCGTGTCAATTACCACAGCCCACGATTTACCTACGTTCTAATAAACCTGCCTGGGGCACGGAAAAGGCAAACGTCGTGCCCTGCCCCACTTCGCTCTCCACCCATATCTCCCCCTGGTGCAGTTCCACAATGCCTTTGGTAATAGACAACCCCAGGCCGGTACCTTTAGCCTGGCGAATGTTGGGGTCTTCGGAGCGGAAAAACTTGGTGAACAGCTTTTTACGGTCTTCAGCGGAAATGCCAAACCCATGATCGTGTACCGAGCAAACAACCATGGGCGTAACGCGCTCATTTTTGCCATTGGGCATCAGGCGTGTTTCAAAACATAGGTCCACGTCTGTGCCTGGCGGTGAATACTTGCCGGCATTGCTCAGCAAATTGGTAAGTACCTGTACCAGCCGCCCTTTATCAGCCACCACCGACGGTAAATCTTCCGGCAGTTGTAGATGTAAACGAATGCCCTTTTCATCAAAAGGCCCCTGGATGATTTGCAGTGTTTCATTGACCACTTCTACCAACGAGGTGGGGGCCAGGGTGACATGCAGTTTGCCTGTTTCAATGCGGGAAATATCGGTCAGGTCTTGAATTTGCTGGCTCATGCGGCGAATGTTGGCCGCAATGGTTTCCAGAAAGCCGCGCTGCTGGTCACTAAGCTGACCGGTCATGCCGGAGAGCAGCAAATCGGTGTACCCTTTCATGGAGGTCATCGGTGTTTTGAGTTCGTGCGAGACCATGCTGACAAAGTCTGACTTGGCTTCGTTGGCGGCGTTCACCTGTTCCACCAGGACGGCGTTGGCAATGGCAATGGCGGCGTGGTTGGTGATGCGCACGGCCGTTTCCAGCGCCTCCTCATCAAATGCATCCAACCGATCACTTTCAATGACCATCACACCCACAAGCTGTTGTTTGTTCAACAACGGCAGCGTCATCTGGGCATGGGTAGCAAAATTGGCGGCTATGTATGCTGGCTCTTCATGTACATTGTTAGCCAGATAAGGCTGGCGGCTGGTGATGGTTTTGCCCACCAGCCCACTTTCAGCCGTCAAATTGTCCAGCGTAAACGAGGGGTCATAGTTGCGGTGAATCATGCGGTGGAAACGGCCGTCTTCGTCTACCAATAAAATGGCTCCGGCCGACCCATTAAAAATACCCAACGTCCGATCCAACGCCAGGTTCATCACCGTCGCCAGGTCTAATGAGGTATTCAAGTCCCGGTCTAGCTGGGTAAGCAGCGACAATTCATTCACGCTCTTACGCAGCGCCTCATCCGTTTGCGCCAACAGCCGCGCATTCTCCATAGCCACCACCGCCTGGCTGGCAAAGGTGATAAGCAAACCCTGGTCTTCTTCCGTAAACGGCGCGCCGTTTCGTTTGTTGATCAATTGGATGATGCCCCAGACGGTGTTATAGCGCACCAACGGCACGGTAAGCAGCGTCCGCGCCCGGAAGGTAGTGTCTTGCTCTAATTCGTCATACCAGCGTTTATCCTCCCGCGCGTCATTGACAATAATTGGCTGCCCGGTTTGGGCGGCCGTACCTGCCAGCCCCGTCCCGACCGGCAATCGTTTGCCCACCAACCCTTCGCTGGTTGGGCCGCGCGCCACCCGAAATTCCAGTTCACCATTATCCAGGTCAATGATCATGAACGTGCCCGCTTCCGTGTCCAACAACTGCATCGCTTTATCCAGAATGAGTTCCAGAAGTACGGCCAGGTCCATGGTGGTTGCCAGCGAGAAGGTGACTTCATTGATGATCTCAAGCTGTTGCGCCCGGGTTTGTAATTGGCGGTTTGTTTCCAGGCGCGCCAGCGCCGTAGCCGTCTGATCGGCCAGGGTGAGGAATAGCTGTTGCTGCCGTGGCCGCAACGACAGGTCTGCCTGGCGGAAATAGGTGTAGATCACGCCGAGGGTATCGCGCCCTGCTTTGAGGGGGGCCGCCATCCAGGTATTACCTGCTTCATGTTTGCCGGTGATAAACCGACCTTTGTCGAAAACTTCCAAAATGCGTGGGTCTGTGACTACCTGGCTGATCCCCTCACGTCTTTCATCCCGTTGGCCTTCTTCCAGGTAAAAGGCGGTATAGGTTTGATGGGTATCGGCGTCCCACAGATAGATAAAGAAGTCACGCAGGTTAAAGAGGCGCTCGTAATTGGTGCAAACCAGTTCCATCATGTCATCTAACGTGATGGTGAAGTTGAGCGCCTGGGAGAATTGGCTGAGCATGTCTTGCTCAAAGACGCGCGCTTCCAGGCTGCGCACAACGCTGGCGCGTTCAAAACCAATGAGGGAATGGTCGGCCAGGGAAGCTGCATAAGCCAGTTCGGACTGGTTGTATAGCTGGTTGTTAGTTTTGGGGGAGAGGGTGAGCCAGCCGAGCAGGTCTTGTTCGTTATACATGGGCACAATCACGGCCGTTTCCATTGCCCGGATGATCTCTGCTTCTTGTTGAAATATGGGCGGCCAGGTTCGTTCTTCGGTCAGGTCAACAGCCCCGTGCATACGTTTCAGGGCAGCAATCAGGGGGGAGTCGGCGCCCACCAGCAGGTCATTGCTGCCATAATAGCTGCCGTAGACGCTCATCTCACCATCAGGCAGGTAAAGGTCAGGGTTGGCGTCGGGGATGCCGGTGCGCACGTAGAGTAGCATCATGGAAGCGACCTGGTCTTCGGTGACGGCCGTGGTCAATTCCCGGTTGAAGTCGCGCAGCATATTGTCCAGGGCCGCCGGTTGTTTCAGGAAACGCTCTTCCACCTCTACCTGTAACCGTCGCTTAAGCGGCTCCACCACCAACACCACAATCACGATGAACAGAGTAATCAACAACGGATTGTTCAGAACAGGCCCCACCAGAATCGTCAGGCTGAAAAGCACAATCACCAGCGCCAATACTAGCACTGTCACCAACAGCCCATAGGTCATGCCATGCCGCAGCACGTCATCCGTGTTCCACAGGCGATAACGGACGATGGTGAAACCAATGGTCGCCGGGTACAACACCACCAGGGGCACAAAAAACACCTGCGGAAACCAGGAGTTATCAATACCCACCGTTGCTGTTATAAAGTAGAGGATAATCGGCCCATACCCCACCACCGCGCCTGCCAGAATGATCCGCGCCTGCTGCCGGACGCGCGCCGATGGTGAATACACAGCCCGGTACCCCATGATGAGAATCGTTATGAGTAATCCCACCGCATTGAGCAGAAACAACAGCCGCCAACCGGAAACAAAGGCCCAGGGCGCGTTGGCGTCAAAGAGAATCCACTGCGCCCACAGCCCGGCTAACAAACCGGGCAGCAACACAAACCATTTGACGAATGGATAGCGGGATACCAACCGCGATGGATGAGGGAAAACGGCCGCCAGCCAAACGCTCAGGCCACATGTTAGCGAGAGGGCCAGCGTCCACAGGCGCACGAAGTAGTGGGTGGTACGGGTATCAAACAGCAGGCCAACGGCCAGGGCGGTAAAGGCCATGAGCAGGGCAAATACCTGAGCGGCTTCGTTATACGGCCGTAAGCCAAACACCAATACCCCCATGACCAGCATGATCACCCCGGTCAAATAAAAAAGCCAGAACTGTTCCCCCAAATCCCACAGGGTAATGGGTATTAACAAGACATCCTGAACGCGCTCGGTTTCGGGAAAACGGGCGGGGAAACCGCTGTCTGGCGGCGGCTGGACAATGGTGAAGGGCACACGGCCGTTGACCGCTTGGCCCGCTAACACCGCCTGCACATCGGCCACCGAAGCCACCGGAATGCCTTCAATCGCCACCACCCGGTCAGGGAAAGCGACTGCCTGGCTGCCTTGCTGTGCCGGCCATGATTCTTCGCCGCTGTCATTGATGACCAGATTGGGGTCAAACAGAATGCCAGAAAAAGGGGTTTGCGTCCAACGCCAGGTAATAAATGGCAGCGACAGCAGAATGAGGCCACTGAGAACTAATACAAGGGTGACAATCCCACTGATGAGCCGAATTTGCCTTTCTTCTGTCACTTTGGGGTGATTGGGTAATTAAGTGATGGGTAATCTATACCTGCAATTACCCAATTACTTAATGACCCGCCTCCACATTTTGATGGGTTTTCTCAACCAATTTACCGCTTTATTCAAGGATACGTATCTGGGCTAATAATAAGCGATCATCCAGGATGTGTCCATCGGCGGCCAACACATTTTGTGGTGCTTTAGTCACGGGATCAATCAAGGCAACGTGAATTAAGTAAGCGCCGGGTGGTAGGTTTCCCGGTAATGAAAGCAAAATGGTGTCAGAGATGATTTGTTGGGAATGCAGGGTAGAGGTGGCGGGGGTGATGGGGGTCACGGCCGTGATCCGCGCCCCCATCCAATCCGGGCAGGGCACATCACACAACCCCACCTCCACTTCATAGTCACGATCCAGAGGGGAAGACGCCTGCCAGTAAAGCGTGACGGCCAACACATCCCCTGGCCGTAACACCTGGTTATTGTATTCATACCCCACCAGTCGCAGCCGGTCGTTGAAATTCTGGTTAAGTGGATTTGGTGTTTCACCCGGCGCCGGCTGTAGGGCAATCCTGCCCAACGACAGCGCATCACCCAACCCGGAACCATCGGCAGCCGTAATGCCCAGCCGGTAAGCGTCCGGCGCATACAGGCCAATGCTCAGAGTGGCTTCATCCGGCGCATACATCGTTTCCGGCATGTGCAGGCGCACCGTGTCCACAAACCGGTCGCCGGGCTGCCACTGGCTGGTGGGAAAATTACCCAGGCCGGGATGTGTATCCCGTTGGGCGATCATGAGGCCGTCGTCATTGATCAGGTGGGCAAAGAGCAGGTAATTGCCGGGCGGTTGGCCGGTCACTTCCCAATACAGTTTCACTGTCAATTCATCGCCTGGCTGCACCGTTTGCGTGTTTAGTTCATAACCACGCAGGTTCACGAAGGAGTCAAACTGGGCGTTAATGGGATTGGGCACGCCTGCACTGAGTATCGCCGAAGTGGCCGTATCCGCCGCAAATTCCGGTGGCTGGGCATAGGCCGGTCGCAAATAGCCAAAGAGGGCCACGGCCGTGAGCAGAGCCATGATGAGATTAAGAATCCAGGCAAAAGCAGAGATTGGCGATTGGAGATTGGAGAGGCTTGAATCTCTAATTTCCAATCTCCGATCTCCCCATATCCACTCCACCCACCGACTCCATCCATAAAACGTGAGAATGGCTAACGCCGGCAGCGCCGGGAAAAAGAAGCGGCCCATGGCCCCGGCCGGACTGATCAGCAGGTAGTTAAACAGGACGGCAAAGAGCAGAACCACATCCAACGCCAGCAAAAACAGGGGCATGGCTACCGGGCGCAGTTCACCCCATTGGCGGCGCAGAAAGGGTACAAACAATCCGGCAAGGCCAATGCCTACCAGCCAGCGCAGGCCCAGGTAAATTGGCTCCGGCAGCGGAATCTGGCCGTAACCAAAACGCCCCCACAGGCTCGTCCAGGTGTAGGGCAATTCGTGGATAGCCAGCCCCCAGCTATCGGCCGGATTGCGTACGCCCCACAGTTCGGTCAGCCGTTCCACGCCGGTTGGTTCACCGTAGAGCAATTGGTTACGCACAAACCACCAGCCAGCAAGCACGGCCGTGACCAATCCCGCCAGCAGCGCCACCTCCAGCCACAGCCGCCACGTCTTGTCTCGCCAGGCCACATACGTCACGGACACGGCAACCAACACAATCACCACCGCCAGACTAAATTTGCTCAACAAGGCCAGCGCATACAACCCGCCCAGCACCACGCCCCAGCGGCGGCTCAGCCCGGTGGGGGATTGCACCAATGCCACGCAGGCCAGGAGTACGGCCGTGCCGCTAAAGGCCGCAATCACATCATTGTTGATGGCCCCGGACATGAACACAAACATGGGGTTGAAGGCCACAAATGACAGCGAGCCAAGCGCCAGGTACGGCCGTGTCGGCCAGATGATCCGCGCCAGCAGCCAGGTGAGAACCACCGTACCCGCGCCAATGAGAATGTTGACAAAACGCACCAGGTGCGCCGCCAGGGCCTCACCGTGCCAGGGGAACGCCTCGTCCACGCCGTGCAGGTACAGGTTTTTGTTGTCCCGCCCCACTTCCCAATAGCGGTACTGCCAGAACGGGTTGAGCGGCGGTTCGGCGCACACCTCCCGCCCCGTTTGCACCCAAAACGAGGCCAGCGCCCCCAACGCATAAAAAAGTGGCGGATGATGCCCCTGCGCCTGGCAGGGCATCTCCCCCTGCACCGGCAGCCGCTGCAACTGGACAATGTGCTGCACAAAGCGGTAATGGCGCAGTTCATCCGTCGCCTCATGCAGCGGGTTGATCACACTGCCCGCCACCGCCAGCAGTACAAAAACGGCCAACACGATCCAGAGTGATGGGGTGAGCAGGTGGGCGATGAGGACATCGCGGGGTGATGGGGTGTTCCCTTCAATCTCCAATCGTTAATCTCCAATCTCAAGCGTGATGTGATCACGGCCGTCATCCGTCAAAATACGCGCGCCGGTCATAGGGTCATACAGGCCAAAGGCAGCGGTGGCGGGTCGCATACCGGGGGGGATGATCAACCGGTGCTGTTGCAAAAAAACATCGCCCGGCTGCAAGGTGTAGGCGTCCACCCAGAAGCCATCATCGCCGGTGACAAAGCTGCCATCGGCGGCCAACAACTGCCCAAAGGCCGACAGGCGCGGCCCGGCATACACATCCGGCGGCGGCGGGTTGCTGATGAGGGTGAAGGGTGGCAGGTGCAACGGCCGTGCCACCCGCCACCCCAACTCTAAAATTCCCGTCGCCGGGTCGTAGGCGGCATGGACGTTGCACAAGCCATTGGCAAAACAGACCGGCATCTGCTCCGGCAGGGTCAGGGCTGGCTGCACCGGCGTAAAATGGCCGACGGCCGTCTGCCCGGCAGCCGATTCCAGCCAATCGGTATACGGCGAGGGGATAACGGGCGACCAGTGCAGACTGAGAGACGGCCGTAAAAAAAGAGCGCGTTCCGGGTGATACCAGCGTGGCGATACAGTCGCCTCCTTATCCAGGTCAATTTGCAGCGCCACCTTATCCCACGGTCCATCCAGCAAACTGGCAATGGCCAAGTCGGTCATACCGGCATCTGGCTGCTCATTCAAATGAGCCGCCAGCTCGTGCAAATCCGCCCGATACAAAAAGCGCACCATACCCCGCTGCGGCCACACCTCAAAATAGTCGGGTAAATCACGATTGGCAATGGTCAGGATTAGAAGTATGCCCAAAATGCCACACACAGCCCCCGCGAGTTTACGATTGACCATTGACCATTGACCATTGACCATTGACCGTTGCAGCCGCCATACTGGCAGCGCCATCAGCATATACGTGGCAGGCAGAGCAATGATGGTGTGCCCCAGGCTGGCGGGCGGTACGCTGACAAAACCGGGCGAAAGCCCCACCAGCCACCAGATGAGGAGGAAGGCGGACGGTAATCGGTAATTGGTAATCGGTGATGCCTGATGCGTGACCGGTAGGGGCGAGGCAGGTGGGAGAGAGCTAAGCCCCGCGTCAAGCCTTTTTTCCGCCTGCATCGCCCCTTGCTTGCGCCCACGAAATGTTGTTACCACCTGCCGCGCCCGTTCTGGCAATGGTTTGAGGGTGTAATACAGGGCGATGAGGACGCCGCCCCACATAAAAACCGCGCCTGGTGGGCCAAAGACAGGACGGTGGGGGATGTTGTAGAGCCATTCGTCGTCGCCGTCAGCGTGGAACATGCTGAGGGTGGCGACAACGTGTTTTTGGATGAGGCTGAAGTCACCTTCACGCGCCATAAGCAGCGGGCCAGCCAGTTCGCCCACCCGCGCTTCTGCTTCTGGCTGGCGCTGCAAGGTGATGAAGAGGGGGATGACAAGCACGGCCGTGACCACAAACATAACTGCAATTCCCCACCATTGCTGTCGCAGCAAAGGCCAGGCCACCACCGCCATATAACCACAAAACACCAGCAAAATCAGCGGCACACCGCGCCCGGCAAAGTAAACGTAAAAACCGAGCGCCAGCCAGAAACCGGCTAATCCGTAATCGGTAATCGGTAATCGGTAATCCGTGATGCGTGATGCGTGATCGGACTCCCGCCACTTGCCACCTGCTAATGCCCTCCAAAAGAAATAGAAAGCCAACAGCAGCAGTGTAGGCGTAACAATCTGGCGCAGGGCGAAGCGGGAGTACATGAGCGACCAGAAGCTGAGGGCCAGCCCGGCAGCGGCCAATAACCCTACCCAACTACCAAACAATTTTCGCCCCAGCAGCCAGGTGAGGGGCACGGCCGTTAGCCCCCAAAACACCGACAACAGCCGCATCCCCACAAAGTTTGCCCCAAACAAGGCCAGCATGGGCGCGTTCAAGATAAAGTAGAATCCCTCATTGCCAGAGGCATCCGGGTAAAACAACTGCCAATCGCCGTCCAACACCTTTTGCGAAATAACCAGCGAGTTGATCAACTCGTCGTCCCGCCAGCCAGGAGGGAAATCGGCCAACTGCCAGACGCGAGCGGCAAAGGCAAGCAGGGTGAGGCTGATGATGATAGCTTTTTCGAGAGGGACGCGGTGATGCGTGATGCGTGATGCGTGATGCGTAATCCGTGATCCGTTCATGGGGTGATGGTTATCTCTTGTAAGGTGAAATAGTCTTGGCCGGCGGATGTGAGCAGGCGTTGAGTTTGCTGGCAGGCGGCGTCCAGGCAGGTGTACCAGCCGACAACGAGCGGGTATTGACCAGGCGGCGTGTCTGCCGGCACGGTGATCTCGTGCAGTTGCAGCAGCAGATCGCCGGGTATCCAGCTTTCGCCGGGAGCTGCTAGCAGGTCAGCCTGGGCGATGGGGACGCCATCGGCTCCCGTCAGGTGTGTGAACTGTCGGACGTCTTCAACCGGGCTGTGCAAACGCCACCAGGTGATGAGTTGCAGACCACTGCCAGGGGCCACGGCCGTCTCCGCCACATCATATCCCACCAGTTCCACGGCGTCGCCGAATTGTATCGGCTGATTCGGCTTGTGGGATGGTTGATGCGCAGTCTGCCAGGCGTCAGCATCCATTTGATAGACGGTTAGCGGACGATCCAGGTCGGAGGCGGGTTGGGACAGAGTGGTCAGCGGCACACCTGTGTTTAGATACCCCTGCAACGCCCCCGGCAATGGCGCAAAACCGGACAGAATAATCAGCGCGGTGGGGGCATGGGGAATAAGCAGCCCGGTACGGCCGTCAAACCAGCGCGGCTTCACGTTATCATTTGTCAACATCATCGCCGCCAATGCCGGGGTGTGGTACAGCTCTGGGGTGATGGTGGAAACCGACACATCGGTCACATCTTGTGCATTCAGGTAGTGCATCACGGCCGTCATCGCCGCCTCATATTGCACCCGTACCTCTGGCGCGTTGGCCCAGGTGTTGAAGTAAGCACGGCTGGTAGTCACGGCCGTGCCCACAAACAGCACAACGATTGCCACACCTAAAACTGAACGTGGATCAACGCGGGTGAACGCGGGTTTTTTTTGATTTATCCGCGAAAATCCGCGAAAATCCGCGTCCCATTTTTTACCAGCCTGGCGTAACACCAAAGCCGGAAACAGGTACAACACTGGCTGCATGCCCATGGCCTGGGTAGTGCTGAGGGACGCGCCCGTGACCAATACTGGCGCCAGGCCCAGGAGCAGCCAGCACAGCGCCAGGAAAACGGCCGTGCCCCGCAAATTCATATCCGGTTGTCGTTTGGCAAAAGGATGCAGCACCCACCAACCCGCCAACAACAAGCCACCGCCAAACAACAGCGCCCATAGCGGCCCCAGCAACGGCCGTCCCGGAATGTTGTAGCGCCAGAAATCATCACCACGCCAAAACAGGATACCAAACCCCTCGCGCGCGTTTTGCCAGAGTGGAGAAAGGTTGCCCTGGGTCACGGCCGTCAATGGCCCACTCAACTCCCGAATCCGCACCTCGGCATCCGGGTTGGCCGCCAGGTAAAGAACCAGCGGCAGCGCCAGCATCCCCGCCAGCACCAGCAGCAACAGCACACCACGCCATGCACCGGCAAATAACGACCGTGCCGCCAGCGCCACATACACCAATGTCAACGGAAACACCAGCCACAAAATACGGGCCGGGATGTAGGTGTAGAAGGTGAGGCCGAGGAAGAGGCCGGCTATTCCGTAATCGGTAATCGGTAATCGGTAATCGGTGATGCGTGATACCTGCCACTTGCCACCTGCCACCTGCCACCTGTCCCCTGCTATCCCCCGCCAAAAGAAATAAACAGCCAGTACAAAAAACAGCGGCAGCATGATGGAGCGCAGAGATTGGCGGGCGGCCATGAGCGGCCAAAAACTGACGGCTAATCCGGCGGTGGTGAGCACGGCCGTTTGCCAATCAAATGCCCGCCGCACCCAGGCCGCCATCACCGCGATGGTAAGCAGGCTGGCAAAAACGGCCGTCAACCGTCCCGTCAAGAACGTGGAGCCAATGCCCGCCATCAACAGCGCCGTCACATAATCATAGAGCGGTTCACGGCCGTGCCCGACGGTAAAGTAAACGGCGCGTGTCCCTTCCAGAATGGAAAGCGCCGTGATCCCATGGTCCGCCTCATCGTGCGTCAAACCTGGAGGGGCATGGGAAATGGCAAACAGACGCAGAGCAACGGCCGTGAGCAGCACGGCCAACATCCAGCCTAAAAACAGTCGGTCTTTCTGTGCCTGTCTGGTTTGCATACCTCTTCCGTGATCCGTGACCCGTGATTCGTGACCCGTGATTCGTAATCGGGCTTTGGATTACGGGTTACGGACAACGAATTACGGATTACGAATAAACCGGGGGATCATACGCAAAGGGCACAGACGAGACAACTACGATTAACGGCCGTTTGGCAAACACAAATAAAAACGCCACTCCTGTATCAGGGTGGCGTTTTGTTTGGTGAGGGTTGTTGGAATGGAAACTAAGCAGCCAGCGCTTCTTTGGCCTTATGGACAACGGCCGTAAACGCCTGCTCATCCGTCACTGCCAGATAAGCCAACGCTTTGCGGTCTAGCTGTACGTTAGCCAGCTTCAATCCATGCATAAAACGGCTGTAACTCAGGCCATGCATCCGGGAAGCGGCATTGATGCGGGCAATCCACAACCGCCGGAATTCACGGCGGCGCACCCGACGATCCCGATACGCATACCAATAAGATTTCATCATGGCCTCATTGGCACGACGGAACAATTTGCTCCGCGTACCCCATTGGCCTTTGGTCATACGCAAAATTTTCTTATGACGACGTTGGGTTGTAAACCCACCCTTTACTCTCATGCTTTTTTACCTCGCATTTAGTTGGCGCTGGCGCTCAAGCCCTTCCGAATCCGATTACCGTTTAGCGGCAAAACCGAGGCCAGGCAGCGATAAACAAACATCAATAAAATTATCCGGCCGGCGGATTCGCTTTGTACTGTCGCATATAAGGCAGCAGCCGCTTAATACGCTTCTTCTCGCCTTTATTTTCAACGACTAGCATCTTGTCAAACTGTCGTTTGACACGCTTGGACTTGCGCCGGCGCAAATGGCTTTTGCCACCCTTTGTGCGCACGATTTCGCCGCTCCCGGTTGCCCGGAAACGTTTAGCCGCCGCCTTGTATGTCTTCAGTTTGTACTTTTTCACTTTTTGTTTAGCCATTTTATTTCACCCTCATAAAAAAGCCCCCAGAGGGGGCGGATACACAATGCAATTGTGCGGTCACATAAACCCTACGGATTTGTGGGAAGATTAGTAGGCGTCATCAACAGCGTCATTGACCACCCTTCCAGCTTAGGCTCTTGTTCGATGGTCGCCAATTCGCTCAAATCACCGGCAATCTCTTCAAGTGTCTGTTTGCCTAATTCTGGATGCGTGATTTCGCGCCCTTTGAAACGAACCTGGAATTTTACTTTCTTGCCTTCACCCAGCCATTGTTTGGCGCGCTGCACATGCACATCTTTATGAAAACCAGATGTACGCGGCGTCAAACGAATCGTTTTGATCTCGATCTGCTTCTGGTGTTTATGCGCCTCCCGTTCCTTTTTAGTCTTTTCATAGGCAAATTTGCCAAAATCCATGATCCGACAAACAGGGGGGTCCGCATTAGGTGCTACTTCAACCAGATCAAGTTCTGCATCTTCGGCTAACTGTCTGGCTTTGGCAATAGGCACAACCCCATGATTTTCACCGTTATGATCGATGAGCCGTACCTCACGTACCCGTATCTCCCGGTTCACCCGGTAACTGGTGGTTGAGGTTGTTTTATACGCTGTTTTACTTCGTCGCTTCCGAATATCTTATTCTCCGTTTTTAATGCAATTTCAACAAACCATAAACAAACGGCCCGGTCTTTTGACCGGCGCCGCACACGAGATAATAGCACAGGGCCGGAGCAGCGTCAAACTTTTTCGTTGGGAAGCGAAGTCAGGTTCAAGCAATTGACTGGCCTATCAGCCCATCCGGCCGGGCAGAAATGATGAAAATGGGCGTCACCCGGTTAAAGAGATCAGATGGGCCGTTGGCGGTGACGCGCACATAGTTGTCCGTGTAGCCCACCCATCGTAGACCACCATTGTCGGCGCCGACGGCCGTTTCCCACAACACGTTCACCACCTGCCCCACCATCTGCTCGTGGAACGCCAGGCTCAACTCTTGGCCCAGAGCAATCATTTGCCGGGTGCGCTCCTTTTTCACCGGGCCGGAAATCTGGTCGGGAAAACGAGCCGCAGCCGTGCCAGGGCGTGGGCTATAGCTGAACACGTGCAGCCGCGTAAAACCAATCGCGCGCACAAATTCCAGGCTGTGAGCAAAATCCGCCTCCGTCTCACCGGGAAAACCGACGATCAGATCGGTGCTTAAATTCAGGCCGGGAATGGCGCTGCGGGCGGCCTGGGCCAGTTCGCGGAAGCTGGCCCGGCTGGTGCGCCGCGCCATGCGCCGCAAAATGGCGTCGCTGCCCGATTGTAGCGGCAAATGCAGATGCGGCAGCAGGCGGGAATCGGCCCACAAGTCAAAAAAACGGTCGGGTACATCCCATGGTTCCAGCGAGGAGAGACGCAGCCGGGGAATGTCGGTGTGGTGCAAGATGGCGCGGATGAGGGTGTCCAGAGATGTCTGTGGGGAAAGGTCACGGCCGTAGCTGCCCAAATGCACCCCCGTCAAAACCGCCTCCTGATAACCTGCCGCCGCCAATGCCTGAATCTCAGCCACCACATCCCCCACATGGCGGCTCTGTCCGTCGCCTCGCGCCACGGTCGTCACACAGAAGGTGCATTTGTTGTCGCAGCCGTCCTGCACCTTGATGAAAGCGCGGGTATGCGCCCCCATACTGCCCGCCAGAAATTCGCGCATGATCGGTTCCTGGTCAAAAACCGGCAGTTCCAGCCGTGCCTGGGGATCGAGCAGTTGCGCCAACTGCCCTTTGTGCGCATTCACCACTACCTGCCCCGCCCCTTCAATGCGCCCCACATCAGCCGGGGCAATGGTGGCGTAACAACCCGTCAGCACAATCTCCGCCTGCGAGTTGGCGCGGTGGAAGGCGCGGGTACGGCTGCGCGCATCGCGGGCCGCTTCGGCCGTGACCGCGCAGGTATTAATGACCACTTTTTCAGCCTCGGCCACATCAGTCACAATCTGGTGCCCGTTGGCCATCATCTGCCGCGCCAGCGTTTCCATTTCGCTGTGGTTCAGCCGGCAGCCAATACTGTCTAGCAATAGTTTCATGGGGAGAATTGTAGCGGAGGGCACGGCCAAAACAAAACCCTTCGGCTGTTGCCAGCCGAAGGGTTGATGATAGAAGTGGCAGGCAGCGCCTCGGGGAATCATGGGGTGGGCTGCCTGCCGGTTGCTAGAATGAGTTCTGTTTAGCGTTTACGTCTATCAAAAGTTCCCCCGCGCACAGAGGCGGCGCTGCTCATAAACATTGTAGCCGGTAAATTGAACCCATGATTCTTCAAACGCTCTTCACACATTGGCCGGTTGCCGCCAGGCACATATTCGCCCTGCACCTTGCCATTCTGATCTTGTCCCGTCTCCTGAAATTTGAAAATGTCTTGCATAACCGGGGTGTCTCCTTCCATTCCCGTAATTTCGGTAATGTTAGTTATTTTACGGCTGCCATCACGCAGACGCGCCTGCTGCACAATCAGATGAATGGCGGAGACAATTTGCTTGCGCACTACCGACAGCGGTAAATCCATGCCAGCCATCAGCACCAGCGTTTCCAGGCGGGAGATGGTGTCACGTGGGGTATTGGCATGGACGGTGGTTAGACTGCCATCATGCCCGGTATTCATCGCTTGCAGCATGTCCAGTGCTTCACCGCCGCGACATTCGCCGACCACAATGCGCTCCGGGCGCATCCGCAGCGAGTTCATCACCAGGTCACGCACCGTGACTTCCGTGTCCCCTTTGCGCGATGGTTTTTTCGTTTCCAGGCGCACCACATGCCGCTGCTGCAAGCTCAATTCGGCCGCATCCTCAATGGTGACAATACGGTCACGGTCGGGGATAAAGCCGGAGAGGATGTTGAGCAAGGTCGTCTTGCCAGAGCCGGTGCCGCCGGAGACAACGATGTTGAGGTGAGACTTCACGCAGGCGTCTAAAAACTCGGCCATATCCGGCGTTAACGTACCAAAGCGGATCAGGTCTTGCACGCCAAAGGGGGTTTTGGAGAATTTGCGGATGGTAATGTTGGGGCCATCTATCGCACAGGGAGAGACGACAGCATTGACGCGGGAACCATCGGGCAGGCGGGCGTCTACCAGCGGCGAATCCGGCCCCACGTACCGGTTCAACGGCTTCAAAATTTTGTTGATAACCCGTTCCACGTGTGCATCATCGGCAAATTTGATGCCGGATTCGGTGATACGCCCTTTTTGCTCCAGAAAGACCAGGTCGGCACGGTTGACCATAATTTCGGAGACGTTGTCATCTTTGATCGCTTTTTCGATGGGGCCAAAACCAAGAATTTCGTCCAGCAGGTCGGCAAAAAACTGCTTTTCGTCGGCGGGGGCAATGGAGACGCGCTGTTTAGCCAGGTTGTAACGATCCTCAATCAATTTGATCGTCTGGGGATTGCGTTCCAGAATGATGTTTTCCGGCAGTGATTTTTCTATTTTTTGGGCCAGCCAGAGGCAGGTCTTGACGCGCTCGGTAGCGGCGTCGGTTTGTTGAGCCATCATATTTGTTCTGCTCCTTCAAGAAATTAACGCAGGGGCGCGGAGGTGTTGGGGCGAGGCAGTCAGGTAATCGTTTGTAGGGTTGCCACCAATATCATCCTGACTGCTTTACCCCTCCGCGTCCTTTGTGGAGCATTGTATGAACGGCCGTCTCCTTTCCCAATAGGGCATAGCTACCATGTGGACAAATTTCCTATGCCTGGGTAAGCTTTGCCGCATGACGGTTAACGGTTTACGGATGACGGGTTACGGGTTTTTTTGGTTGATCACGGCCGTCCTCCTCCTCACCGCCTGTCGTTCCACCGAGTTGCCGGAACTGCCGCCGGCTGAGATTGTGCAGAACGCCGCCGACCGCATGAACACGCTGCCCGGCTTTCGTTTTGACATCAGCCGCGAGGGTGCGCCTGCCTACCTGGACCCGGACAATATCCTCTCCTTTCGCCGGGCCACAGGCGCGTATGTGGCCCCAGACAAAGCGTTGGCAACTGTGCGCGTCATTGGCCCCGGCCTCATTACCGATGTGAACGTGATCAGTATTGCCGAAACGCAGTGGCAAACAAATGTGGCCACGGGGGAATGGGAAGAACTGCCGCCCAATTGGGGTTTTAACCCGGCGGTGCTTTTTGATGCCTCTGTTGGCCTACCCACCATCTTGACCAATGACGTGAGCAACCTGCAACTGGGTGAACCACAGAATTTGAAGGGGAACGGCGGTCCTGACCAACTGCTCTATTACCTGACGGGCGACGTAGCCGGAGAGCGGCTGTATACGATGAGCGGTACGCTGATTGGTCCGCAGGCGGTGACGGTGCAGATGTGGATTGCCCCGGAAACGTTTGAACTGGTGCGGGTGGTGGTGACGGAGCCGGAACCGGGTGAGCCTAGTATCTGGCAGGTAGATTTTGCTAATTACGGCGAAGTAGTGGAGATTCAACCGCCAATCGAATAGCGAAAGACCCTAAGGGCTTTTGAAACCCTTAGGGTCTGAACAAGTGCGCAACTTTACGGCCGTTCCACTGTTTTAACTCATAGATTTACTTTTTCAGCAAACATCGTCTCTCACATCCCAGCATAACTGATTAAAAAAGGAGAACAAACATGTTAGTCAATCTCTTGGTATGGGTTATTTTGGGTGCATTGGCCGGCTGGATTGCCAGCATGATCATGAAGAAGAATGCCCAAATGGGGGCTATCGCCAACATTGTGGTGGGTATTGTCGGCGCCGTTATCGGCGGCTGGGTAATGAATCTGTTTGGCGCCGCCGGCGCCACCGGGTTGAACCTGTACAGCCTGGTGGTGGCCATCTTAGGCGCGGTCATCCTGCTCTTTGTGGTGGGCCTGGTACAGCGGGCTATGGCCAAATGACCTGATGGGTAAATGAAGAAGCCGGGCATCTGCCCGGCTTTTTTTGTCACGAATTACCCCCATTGCGCGAATTTTTGTGCGTTTGACCCTTTGCGTTTCTTTGCGTCCTTCGCGGACCTATTTGCGCCAGATGCGCTGCAAGGCAGTTTTTGTCTCCGGAAAGAAGGCGTAAAAGACGGCGACTACCACCAGGGCATAAACCGCCGTGGCCGCCAGACTGACAGCCAGTCGCGCCGCCAGACCCAATTCCCCATAATACACCATACCCAACTTTAGGATAGCGCCGCTGACGGCCGTGCCCAAAAAAGAGGCCAGGAAAATGGCTGCCAGCCACATTCCTTGTTGTGTCCACACCGTTTGCCACCACGTCTCTATTTTCCGTTTCATTTATTCCCGATCCTTGTTTATGTCAATTTAACTGATGCCGTTACGATTCAAATGATTGTCCACAATTCTGGCAATCTTTCTGTCTTTTACGGATAATCCTAAGCAAGTTGATAGGAAACAAGTGTCACCGGCGGTTGAAAACAGACACCAAGTCAGCAACACAAATAGCACATCTTCATCTGCATCGACGATTTTGGACACAACCAACCAGTCTTGTTATCATTTGCACAGAAAAATGATAATAAGGCAATGTCTTATTATCGTTTGTGATAGTAAGAGTGATGAAACCTGAAGATTTTCAAGACAACGCCCCTGGTTATGTTATTCACCATCCCTCCGGATATTGGGCATTTGTTCCTGCTCCCTTACCACCAACGCTTTCCTGGTCAGCCAAGTTGATCACCACCCTTTCGGCAGCCGATCGGTCATTAGGCGAACTGGCCGGGCTTAGCAACGCTCTTCCTGACCCGCACCTCCTTATCCAGCCCTTCATGCGACGGGAGGCCGTGTTATCTTCTCGCATTGAAGGCACACGTGCTTCACTGACCGATCTGTATGCCTATGAAGCTGTACAGCTTTCTCTTTTTGAATTTCCCGCAGATGTGCAAGAAGTACGCAATTATGTACAAACATTGGCATATGGCCTGGAGCGTCTGGCGACCTTACCGGTCAGCCTGCGACTGATGCGGGAATTGCATGAACGCCTGATGACGGGTGTGCGCGGTGAACAGTGGACGCCCGGTGAATTCAGGCGCAGTCAAAACTGGATCGGGCCGCCAGGAAGTACATTGGAGACCGCAACTTACATCCCGCCTCCGGTGGAACAGATGCATCTGGCCCTGCATGATTTGGAAACCTTTATTCATGCTACTGATAATCTGCCACCTTTGGTCAAATTGGGCCTGGTACATTATCAATTTGAGGCTATTCACCCGTTTTTGGATGGCAACGGCCGTGTCGGGCGTCTACTCATGAGCCTGTTATTGGCCGATTGGGATCTGTTGCCACAGCCAATGCTTTATCTCAGTGCCTTCTTTGAAGAACACCGTCAGGCCTATTATGAGCATCTGTTAGCCATCAGCCAACGTGGCGATTGGGAATCGTGGCTGCTCTACTTCTTGCGAGGTGTTTACACGCAGGCACATGACAGTATTCGTCGGATCCGTCATTTACAAGCCTTGCGGGATACTTATCGTGAGCAGTTCCAAACGGCTCGCGCGGCTGCGCGCCTGTTGCAGGTAATAGATACGCTCTTTGTGCAGCCTATCTTCACAATTTCGCAGATTAGCGAGGCGATACAGATTAACTATCCAACTGCACAGCGTTATGTAAATCAGCTAGAAGAAGCGCGAATTGTACAGGAAATAACCGGACAGTCCCGCAATCGAGTATATCGGGCTGGCCAAATTATGGCAGCCATTGAAACAACCTTATTTACGCCCACCCCCAGCACACATGAATAGACACGCGCTATGGATCATTATCTTTGCTGCCCTGATAGGTTGTAGCCGGAATACAACGGCCGTACCCACTCTCATCCCCTCTGCCCAACCATTGCCCACAGCCGAAATCGTCATCCCCCAGGAATCGGCGCTGGCACGGCCGTATGGTTACACCTACCAGCGCGCCGACGGCAACCGGGTGGTAGCCGGACAGGGCAATGTGCCCACGCTCACGCCCATTGACATCCCCTTAGAAGGGACGCCACAGTGGGTGACGGCCGTGCCCCTGGCGAAAGGGGTGCTGTGGGGGGTGGTGCTGACGGACGGCCGTACCCAGGCATTCCTGATAGACGAAGGCGAAGTGACGCCCATAACCAGTAACGACCTGACGCCGCACATCGCCCCGGTGCTGACCGTTGACCCGGTGCAGGGGCAGGCGCTTTTCCTCAATCCCCCCTCCGCCGACCCGAATGGCAGCGCCCCGGTCATTTACAACAACGCCGGGCACATCGCCCACGCTAATCAATCCGGTGAACTGACATTGGTCAACGCCGGTGAAATCATCGGTCAACCCCCGGTGATGGCATTACCCGATGCGCGTATATTGTTTGATGGGCACGGCCGTTTGCTGCTGCTCACCGACCCCACCGACCGTTACGCACACGGCGTATTGGGCGACGCCATCGAAGCCAGTGGGTTTGCCCTCATCCAGACCGACCCGGAAATTAAGGTCCTTGCCCACTTTAATACCCCTGAACCACAGGTGGCCGAGGGGATCATGCCGTTGTGGGCTGATTGGAACGGCGATGGGCAGCGGGAACTCTTGCTCACCCTGGCGGATGCCGACCAGGGGGCACAGTATGCCTTATTTGCTGAAGATGGGAGGCAGTTGGCAACCAGCCTGTCCATCGGGCAGGGCAACCGCTGGCGGCACCAGATCGCCATTGCCCCGCTTGGCCCAAACGGAGAGATGGAACTGACAGCCGTGCGCACTCCCCATCTGGAAAGCATCGTGGAGTTCTACCAATGGCAGGGCAGTGAACTGCAACTGGTGGCTGAATTGCCCGGCTACACCTCTCATGTTATCGGCTCGCGTAATCTGGATATGGCCATGGTGGGGGATTTTGATGGCAACGGCCGTGTCGAACTGCTCATTCCCACCGCTGACTTTACCCGATTGGGCGGCATACAAAGAACAGATGACGGGGCGACGGCCGTGTACCACCTGGACATCGGTGGCGAATTGGCAAGCAATCTGGCCGGCGTCACCATGGGCACGGGGGAGACGGCCGTTGGCCTGGGGCGCGCCGACCATGTGTTGCGCATCTGGCAGCCATAAATGCGTGAGACGTGACCGGGCAGGTCTCACGCATCACATCTCACGCATCACGTCTCAATAAAGGAATCGCATGAACCTCAAAGACCTCTTCCTCCTCGACCCCACCGTGCATTTTCTCAATCATGGTTCGTTTGGGGCCACGCCGTCTCCGGTGTTTGCTGTATATCAAGAGTGGCAGCGGCGGCTAGAGTGGCAGCCGGTACAGTTTATCGCCGCCGATTTGGGCGACCATCTGGCGGCGGCGCGACAGGCGCTTGGTGATTATGTCAATTCCCAGGCGGACGATCTTGTGTTTGTGCCCAATGCTACCTTTGGCGTCAATGTGGTGGCGCGTTCGTTGGCGCTTGGCGCAGGTGATGAAGTGCTGGCGACAGACCACGAATATGGCGCGTGTGACAATATCTGGCGCTTTCTCAGTCAGAAACAAGGCTTTCGTTATGTCAACCAGCCCATCAGCCTGCCAACGGGTACAGAAGAAGAAATCGTGGCGGAACTGTGGCAAGGGGTGACGGCGCGGACGCGGGTTATTTTTGTCAGCCACATCACGTCGGCTACGGCCGTGACCTTCCCCATTGCCGCCATCTGTGCCCGCGCTCGCGCCGAAGGCATCCTGACGGTTGTGGACGGGGCGCACGCGCCAGGGCAAATTCCCCTGGACATGGCCGCCATTGGCGCCGACTTTTACACCGGCAACTGCCACAAATGGCTGTGTGCGCCCAAAGGTTCAGCCTTTTTGTACGCCCGTCCGGAGGTACAGCATCTGATCGAGCCGTTAGTAGTGGGTTGGGGCTGGGGCGAATCACGCACATTGACTTTTGGCTCTGATTTTGTGGATTACCTGCAATGGCTGGGCACGATGGACCCGGCCGCTTATCTGTCCGTGCCCGCTGCCATCCAATTTCAGGCCGAACACAACTGGACGGCCGTGCGCCAACAATGCCACGATCTACTGCGTCAAACCCTCGGTCGCATCCACACCCTCACCGGTCTACAACCCATGTACCGCAGCCATGCCGACTACTGCCAGATGGCGATTGCCGCCTTACCCCCGGTAGACGCACTCCAACTTAAACAACGCCTCCTGCAAGAGTTCAAAGTGGAGATACCCATTACGGAGTGGCACGGTCCGAAACCGCTTCGGGTTCGCCGTCATTTCGTCCGCGTTTCTGTGCAAGGTTACAACACCCTGGCTGATATGGATGCATTACTGGCGGGGCTGACGGCCGTGATGCGTGATGCATAATGCGTGGCGGCTTGTCACCGGGCACGCATCACGCATCTTAATCTATCCCCTCTCTCGTTTCCGCGACCAATTGATCTACGACGGCTCGCAATGCTTCTTCGTTGTTCTCATCGCCGCCATGTTTCTTGTAACACGCCGTCTGGCGGTCGGCGCTGGTTCCATTTTTGAGAATGGTGCGCACGTACTCCACCTCCTGGCGGCTGCCCAGGTCATCCACCACATCATCCAGCAGTTCCAGCAGTTCCTCCATCAAGAAGTGGAAAGGCACCGATTTTTCCCGACCAAAATCAATCAATTCGCCGTGAACGCCATAACGCACGGCGCGCCACTTATTTTCGGTGATGTGCATGTGCCGGTAATGCCGCCAGGATAGGTTTTGCTGGCGCAGTTTCAGCAGTTTGGCGCAAATGGCCTGGAAAAGAGCGGCAATACAAACGGCCTCTTCGATGCGGGTACAAATATCGGTGATGCGGAATTCCAGCGTGTCAAAAATGGGGTGCGGCCGAATATCCCACCAGATCTTGGCCCGTTTATCTTGTTTGCCAAATGCGCCGACCATTTCCAGGGTGCGCTCATAGCTTTTATATTCACCCCAGGAGTCAAAGCTGTGGGGGATGCCGGTACGGGGCAGCGCCTCAAAGATGACGCTGCGGTACGATTTCAGGCCGGTGTCACGGCCGTGCCAGAACGGTGAACTGGTAGACAGCGCCAGCAAATGGGGGATGAAGTAGCGCGCCTGATTCATCATCTCAATCATCAAGTTCTTCGATTCCATATCGCCGCCAAAACCCACATGCACGTGCATCCCAAAAATGAGAAGCTGGCGGGCTACCCCTTGCATATCGTCCATCAATTCCCGGTAACGCACCCCTTCGGTAATGGCCTGCTCTTCCCATCGGGCAAAGGGGTGGGTGGAAGCCGCCGCAATTTTCAGGCCATTTTCATCGGCCATGCGAATCACTTCGCGGCGCAGCCGGACTAATTCATGGCGCACCTCTTTGACATTGCGGCACACATGGCTGCCCACCTCCACCTGTGACTGCATCAACTCTGGTTTCAGGTCTAGTTTATACGGCCGTCCCTGATCCTGTGACAAAAATTCCGAAATATATGCCTGTAAATTGCGCGTTTGCGGATCAATAATCTGGTACTCTTCCTCAACACCAAGCGTTAATGGGGGGGTAGGTACAGCCATGATTTGCTCCTTATAAAAACAATGATTTGAATGGGATGACGAATGTTGAGGAAATTATAGAGGGGTGGGTTGCTAATGAGCAAGTGCCAGGCACAGAGCATCAGATATTGATCTATCCAGATGATTTTGCCCTGTGCCTGACACTACTTTACCAATTCCGCAAAAACTCCACCAACAGGCGCACACCAAAACCGGTGCCGCCGCGCGGAATATAGCTGTTATCTTTTTCTGTCAGCGCCATGGGCGCGATATCCAGATGCACCCAGGGATAGTCTGTGAACTCTTTCAGGAACATGG
The DNA here is from genome assembly GCA_035444285.1 of Chloroflexota bacterium. Taxonomy (GTDB): domain Bacteria; phylum Chloroflexota; class Anaerolineae; order Promineifilales; family Promineifilaceae; genus CAADGU01. Next base: position 242,678 of record DAOMOK010000005.1, on the reverse strand, counting down.
CAGCTGTGCCCACGCCGCCAAAACGGCCGCCGCTATTCAACACATCCGCCACATCGGAGTCAATGCTCTTACGATACTCCGGGAACAAGGGCAAAGGCCAGACACGCTCATGCGTGGCGGCGCTGGCGGTCAACAGTTTGTCACGCAAGGCATCATCGGTGCTGAACATGCCTGCCGCCACACCGGCCCCCAAGGCCACCACACAAGCGCCGGTCAGCGTCGCCAGGTCAATCACCGCTTTGGGGTTATAACGACCGGCATAAACCAATCCATCGGCCAGCACCATGCGCCCTTCGGCATCGGTATTGATGATCTCGATAGTTTTGCCATTGCTGGCAGTGATGATGTCCGATGGGCGGTAGGCGTTGGCGTCCGGCATATTTTCGGAGCAAGGCATAATGCCAATGACACGTAGGGGTAAATTGAGCATGCCTATCACCTTCATGGCGCCCATCACGGCCGCCGCGCCGCCCATATCTGATTTCATATCCCCCATGCGCTCCGCCGGTTTAATGGAAATGCCGCCGGTATCAAAGGTAATGCCCTTGCCCACCAGGACAATGGTATCCAGGTCATCGCGGTCGGCGTTATGTTCCAGGACAATGAACTTGGGTTTTTCGCCCGCGCCCTGGGCCACCGCCAGAAATGCGCCCATGTTGTGTTCTCTGGCCCACTTACGCCCGCCAACGGTAATGTTCAGGCTGTGTGTGGCGGCGATGACGTGGGCGGTTTCGGCCATTTTGGTAGGAGTGACGACATTGGGCGGCAGGTTGACCAGGTTACGGGCCAGGGTGACGCCTTCGCAAATGGCAACGGCCGTGTCCACTCCCTGCTCTATTGTCGCCAACTTCCCGCCATCAAACTCCACTATCGTCAATGATTCGATCTCATGGGGCGTCTCTTCGCGCTGTTTGGGCGCATCATATTGGTACGCAGCTAACAGCGAACCTTCGGCCGTTGCCTGAGCCGCTGCCAGCACATCCAGCCCGGCCACGCCGGCCCCATGCACAATCGTCGCCACCTGCCGCGCTTTCAATTCACGGGCGCGTTTAATGCCAGCAGCAGCAGCCTTGCGCACGCCTTCCAGATCAAAGTCATCCCGTTTGCCCAGCCCTACCACCAGCACCCGCTTTGCCATGATAGCTCCGCGAGGATAAAGGACACCGATCTGCCCGGCTTTGCCGGTCAGGTCGCCATGCGCGATCAACTCGCTAATTGCGCCATTTAAGGCGCTGTCTATAGCCCCGGTAGCCCCAGCCGGCGTAGTCACGCCCTCAAACAAATTGACGATGAGGGTATCGGCCGCACTGTCTTGAATGTTGCCCTGTATAACATGGATATTCATAGTTTGCTCCTGAAAAGGTATTGAGATAGGACGCGGATTAACGCGAATTCTTATAAAGTACGTGAGATTCCACACCTCGTTCAGAAAGATAACATGACTTGAACTTCGGCATGTTGCTGCCAAATTATACCACGTCAGGCTAGACAATGGTCTAATCTTTGTTATGCTTCCCACTTATCGGTAATCGGTAGTCCGTAATCGGTAAGCGGGCTTCTGATTACGGCTCACGGTTCACGGATTACGGATTACGACTAAAGAGGTGCAAAATGAAACTACTGATTATCGGCGGGACGCGCTTTTTAGGGCGGGCAATTGTAGACGCGGCGTTGGCCGCCGGGCATGAGGTGACGCTGTTTAACCGGGGCCAGAGCAACCCTGGCCTGTATGCCAGCCTGGAACCCCTGGCGGGGGATCGGGATGGTGGGCTGGGGGTGTTGCACGGCCGTACCTGGGATGCTGTCATTGATACCTGTGGTTACGTGCCCCGGCTGGTGCGCCATTCGGCCACACTGCTGGCTGACGCGGTAGAACTTTATACGTTCATCTCCTCCATTTCCGTCTATGCTGACCCATCGGTGGCGGGCATTGATGAAGATTCACCACTGGGCACGATGGAAGACGAGACGGTAGAAACGATAGATGGCGATACCTACGGCCCGCTGAAAGTATTGTGTGAAAAAGCGGCGACGGAAGCGATGCACGGCCGTGCCCTGAACGTGCGCGCCGGCCTCATTGTTGGCCCGCACGATCTGTCTGATCGTTTCACCTACTGGCCCTACCGGGTGGCCCAGGGCGGCGAGGTGCTGTCGCCGGGCAACCCGGATTCGCCGGTGCAGTTCATTGATGTGCGCGACATTGCCGCCTGGACGGTACAGGCCACCGAAAAACGGCTTACCGGCCCCTACAACGTCACCGGCCCCAACGAACATGTGACGATGCGCCAGGTTTTGCATACCTGTAAAGAAATCAGTGGCAGCGATGCCACCTTCACCTGGGTCAGCGATGAATTTTTGGAAGCAAACGAAGTAGCCGCCTACACCAAGATGCCACTGTGGGTGCCTGCCGCCTTTGCCGGGTATGACACAGTGAACTGCCAGAAAGCGATAGAAACGGGCTTGATGACACGGCCGTTACCCGATACTATCCGCGATACACTGGAATGGGCACACGGCCGTGCTGCCGACTACCAATGGCGCAACGGCATGAAGCCCGAACGCGAAGCCGGGTTGCTTACACTATGGCGAAATCAGGAAGCAGTGAGCGGTAAGCAGTAAGCAGTAAGCAGTTTTTGAACTGCCCACCGTTCACTGCCCACCGTTCACTGCCCACTGCTCACTGCTCACTGCTCACTGCTCACTTTTCCCTCTGGAGAACCTATGTCCCGAACCGCTCTTATCGCCATTGGCGGTAACTCTCTCATCACCGATAACAAACAGCCCGACGTGCCCCACCAGTGGGACGCCGTCCGCGAAACGTGCCGCCATCTGGCCGACATGGTAGAAGATGGCTGGCGGCTGGTCATCACCCACGGCAATGGCCCCCAGGTAGGTTACATCCTGCGCCGCAACGAACTGGCAGCGCACGAAGTCCACACGACCCCGCTCGATCTCATTGTCGCCGATACCCAGGGGGCCATTGGCTACATGCTGCAACAGGCATTGCGCAACGAACTGCACAGCCGGGGGATGCGCCGTCCCGTCGTCTCCGTGGTCACACAGGTCTTGGTAAACCGGGATGACCCCGCCTTTGCCCACCCCACCAAACCCATTGGCAGTTTTATGAGCGAGGCCGACGCCCGCAAATTTGAAGCCGAAGGCTGGCAGGTGGTGGAAGATGCCGGGCGTGGCTGGCGTCGTGTGGTCGCTTCGCCGCAGCCGCTGCGCATCATCGAAGAAGATGCCATCAGCCGTTTGTTGCAATCCGGCTCGATTGTCATTGCCGTCGGTGGCGGCGGTATCCCGGTGGTGCATAATCCCCGCGGCGAACTGCGTGAACTGAATGGCGTCTTTGCCGTCATAGACAAAGACCGCGCCAGCGCCATCCTGGCGCGGCAGTTACAGGTAGACCTTTTCCTCATCTCCACCGGCGTGGAGCAGGTCGCCATTCACTTCAACACACCGCAACAGCAAAACCTGGCGCATGTCACGCCTGCCGAACTGCGGCAATATATGGAGGAAGATCACTTCCCACCGGGCAGCATGAAACCTAAAATTGAAGCCGTGTTGTCTTATCTGGACGGCGGCGGCAAAGCAGCCCTCATCACCAACCCCGCCAATATTGCCCGCGCTCTGAAAAGGGAGACGGGGACGTGGATTGAATTAGTGAGCAGTAGGCAGTAAGCAGTGAGCAGTAAGACCCGCCACTGCTTACTGTTCACTGCCTACTGCTTACTTCAACAGCAATGAACCCAATTTTCGGTTTATTCAATCTTCTGGCACTGCTGTACATTTTTCGTGGGGTGCAGATTGTCTGGCAAATTGTGCGGCAGTGGGGGCTGCTGCTGCAAGAGCCGCTGACCCGCGCCAAGAAGTGGTTGGGGGACCAGGCCGCGTTTTTTGTGGCCGTGCCACCCTCGGTTGCCTTGCACGAACTATTCCACGCCCTGGCGACCTGGCTGGTAGGTGGGCAAATTGTGGACTTTGGTTATGGCGGTTTTTGGGGGTACGTGGTGCCGGTAGGGGATTTTACGCCCGCCCAAGACTGGTTTATCGCTATAGCCGGAACGCTGGCGAACCTGATTTTTGGCGCGGTGTTGTGGTTGGCGCTGCGCCATCATCGCGCCAGCAGTTTCCGCTATTTTGGTTTGCGGGCGTTCCGTTTCCAGTTATATTTCGCCCTGGTGTATTACCCCATCTTTACCATTTTTTTGCCCACGATTAGCGACTGGCGGATCATTTATGATTTTTCGGCGACGCCGGTTTTGAGCGCGGTCACGGCCGTGCTCCACATCGCCAGTCTGGTCATCTTCTACCGCGCCGACCGGGCTGGCTGGTTTGAAATGGCCGGTTTTGAAACCGTCAACGAGCAGGCCGCCTTTGAATCGCTGGCGCAGCAGGCCACCCAAAATCCACAAGACCGGGCGCTGACGATGCAGATGATTGACGGTCTGCGGCGTGGCGACGCTGAACACAAAGCCACCTACGAGCTGCAGCAGTATCTATTAACCCACCCGGAAGATGGCGACGCTACTGCCCTGCTGGCGGCTTTGCAGGCGGGCAAAAACAATCATGTTCCAGCTAAAAGCAAAGACAACGCCGAAAAGGCGCTGCGCCTGGGTATTCAGAATCCGCGCCAGGAGGCAACCGCCTATCGCCTGTTGGGTGAATATGCCCTGGAACGCAACCAGTATCAGGCAGCGGTGAACCAGTTTAGCCAGGCGCTAACGGCGCTTCGCCAGGCCAACAATCAACCGGACCAGGCCGCTTTTCTGGCGTATCTGTACCATTCGCGCAGCCTGGCCTACCGCCGCCAGGGACAGTATGACCAGGCGTACCAGGACATGACCCAGGCAGTGCAGCTTTCGCAGCAGACGGAACATGAACAGCAAACGGCCGTTTACCAGCAAGAATTACACATCATCGAACAACAAGCGGGACGGCCGTTGGGCAGTTCATACAATCCCCACGCTGATGAGGATGTGGTATGATCCGCTGTCGGTAATCGGTAATCGGTAGGCGTTCATAATTCATAATTCATAATTCATAATTCCCCAAGGAGGTGATGGGCGTAGATGAAGAGAAGTCGTCCTATGTGATTGTTCAACCCCCATTTTTGCAAACGAATCTGGACAGCGGTAACGCGATTTTGGAAAATTGCGCCACACGGAAACCTTTGTCCAGACCTGAAAAGAGGAGAGAAACTAATGAAACACCATACCCTTTGGAAATTGATTGTACTTTTGCTGGCTTTCACGCTGGCGCTGGCTGCCTGTACCGGCGGTGGGGATGAAGCTGAAAGTGAAACGGCCGTAGACTGTGAAGCCGCCTCCGCGCTAAGCGCCGAAGGCAGTTACCAGATACCTTCTACCATTGAAGGCTGCCACAACGTCGCCTTCGTTTACGTTGGCCCCCATGACGACGGCGGCTGGACGCAGGCGCACGATGTAGGACGCCAATATGTGCAGGATACCGTGACCGGTGTTCACACCGCCTACGTGGAAAACGTAGCCGAGGGCGCCGATGCCGAACAGGTGATTCGCTCCCTGGCCCGCAAGGGTTTCAACACCATCTTTACCACCTCCTTCGGTTTTATGGACGCTTCCGAAGCGGTGGCCGAGGAGTTCCCCAACGTAGACATCATCCACATCAGCGGCTTCAAATCCAACGAAGACAACTTTGGCAACCTGTTTGGGGCCATGGAAGATATGAAATATCTGGCCGGGATGTTGGCCGGTTCACGGGCAAAAATGGATGGCAACCCGCGCCTGGGTTATATTGCCACCTTCCCCATCCCCGAAGAGCTGCGGCTGGGTAATGCCTTTGCCTTAGGCGCGCAGCAAACCTGCCCGGAATGTACGGTTGATGTGCGCTGGATTTTCACCTGGCATGATCCCATCGTCGAAAAGGAAGCCGCCTCATCATTGTTTGATAGCGGTGTGCAGGTGGTGATGACGGGTGCGGACACCCCCGCCCCGGCCGAAGCCGCTCCGGCCGGCAAATGGGGCATCACCTATGATTACAAAGACAATTGCACCAACCCCCGCTGCCTGACCTCCATGTACTGGAATTGGGGGCCGGTGTATGCCCGCATCGTTGAAGGGTCGAAGGCCGGCACCTGGAAAGGTGGTTGGGAATACTTCGACGCCGACTCTGGGGCCATGGGCTTGTTAGGCTTCATGGAAGGGGAAACCCTCATGCCGGGCGCGGCCGATCTACCCGCCGCAGATTTGCAATTGATCCGGGACACACTAGCGAAAATGTTGGCCGGAGAATTCACTCGTTTTGATGTCTTTGCCGGGCCAATTACCGATAATCAGGGTAATGTAGTCCTGGCTGCCGGGGAAAAGCTGGAACAGCTTGACCTGGATGGCTTCGCCCAATTTGGCAGCGAGTGTAAAACCTGCATGTATTGGTGGAATGAGAACGTGACGGCAGAACTGCCCAGCCTGGAATAGTATTATCGAAAAGACCCTAAGGGTTTTCTAAAGCCCTTAGGGTCTGACCTGATTACCGGGAAGAACCACATGTCAGAGACGCCCTACGCCGTGGAAATGGAAAACATTATTGTTCGTTTTCCCGGCGTGTTAGCAAATAACCGTGTGAATCTGAAGTTGAAACAGGGGGAGATTCATGCGTTGTTGGGTGAAAATGGGGCGGGTAAAAGCACGTTGATGAATGTTTTGGCCGGTTTGTACCGGCCCACCGAGGGCACACTTAAAATTTTTGGGGAGCCGGTCAACTTTCATTCGCCGAAAGATGCCATTGTCAGAGGTATTGGCATGGTACATCAACATTTTATGCTGGCGCCCACGCTCACCGTTACAGAAAACATTTTGTTGGGGCTGGATCGGCCCCGCTTTCGCCTGAATTTGAAGCGGTTCGACCAGGAGATCGTGGCCCTGCAAGAGCAGTATGGGCTGCGGGTGGACCCCAGGGCGAAAATCTGGCAGTTGTCGGTGGGGGAACAGCAGCGGGTGGAAATTTTGAAAACGCTGTACCGGGGGGCCAACATTTTGATTATGGATGAGCCTACGGCCGTGCTCGCCCCCGCCGAAATTGAAGAGTTTATGCACACCATGCGGGCCATGGTTGCTCAGGGCAAGTCCATCATTTTTATCAGCCATAAACTCCATGAGGTCACGGCCGTGGCCGACCGCATTACCGTCCTTCGCAAAGGGCAGGTCACGGCGGAAGGCCAGAGCATTGAAGGCATGACCCGTGAAAAGCTGGCGCAGTTGATGGTGGGACGCGGTATTGTCTTCGCGGTGCATAAAGAAGCGCAGGAACCGGGGGATGTCGTGCTGGCCTTACAGGATGTCTACGCTGAGAATGACAAAGGTCTGCCAGCACTGCGCGGTGTGTCATTGGCGCTGCGCAGCGGCGAAATTTTGGGCATTGCCGGGGTAGCCGGCAATGGGCAAAGCGAACTGGCAGAGGTAATTACAGGCTTACGGCCGTGTACCGGCAGCATCACCATCAACGGTGAAGAACTGGGCAACCGCCCGCCCATTACCGCCATCCGCCAGGGCGTATCCCACATCCCCGAAGACCGTACCCACGTGGGCAGCGCCCCCAATCTCTCCATCACCGACAACACCATTATGAAAAGCTACCGCCAGACGCCCATCAGCCAGGGTTGGCGCATCAATTACATGGTGGCCCATGACACGGCCGTCAAGCTGAAAAGCGCTTACGATATTCTGGCCCCCAGCGTAGATACCGTCGCCCGCAAACTGTCTGGCGGCAATCTGCAAAAGGTAATCCTGGCCCGCGAAATTTCGGCGCAACCGCAATTGATGGTAGCGGTACAGCCCACACGCGGTCTGGATGTGGGCGCCATTGAAGCGATTCAGACGTTGTTGTTGGAGCAGAGGAAGGCGGGTACGGCCGTGCTGCTCATTTCCGAAGAACTGGAAGAGCTATTTGCCCTCAGCGACCGCATCGCCGTCATCTCCGAAGGGCGCATCATGGGCATTCTGAACGCCGACGAAGCCGACGTCAACCAGGTTGGCATGATGATGACCGGTGGCGAAACACACATCAACCGCTCGTAGTAGGCGATTTATCGCCTTTTGACGGCGATAAATCGCCTACTACGAACAGGCAGGAGGGAATTGTATGGCAACAACCCCCGTCCAAAAACGCAAGGTCTCTCTCCCCTACACCCTTGCCGTAGAAAAACGTGTCGAAGACACCCCTCGCTGGCTACCGGCTGCCACCTCCATCGGCTCCGTACTCATCGCCTTTCTCATCGCCGGAATTATCCTGAAACAGATCGGCGGGCAGCCTCTAGTTGTCTTGCGCTTCTTTTACCAGGCCACCTTTGGCAGTTGGGCCGTCATCTCCGACACCCTGGTCAAAGCCACGCCTCTCATCCTGGTGGGCCTGGGCTGCACCGTCGCCTTCAAAATGAAATTGTGGAATATCGGCGCAGAGGGGCAGTTCTACATGGGCGCTTTTTTTGCCAGCCTGGTGGTACTGCTGCCGATGGTTAGCGCCGACGCCTCGCGCTGGACGGTTATCCCCCTGATGATGGTGATGGGCATGATTGGCGGCGCGTTGTGGGGTTTCATCCCTGGTTTTCTCAAGGCACGCTTCGCCGTCAATGAGATCATCACCACCCTCATGCTCAATTACATCGCCATCTTGTGGAACAATTTCTGGATATTTAATGCCTGGAGCGACGCCGGTTTCCAGATGACGCCGCAGTTCATCCGCGCCGCCTGGCTGCCACGCCTCACCGATTACGCCCGCCAATACCCGGCGCTCTCTGGCATGACGCTGCATCTGGGCATTCTCTTTGCCGTGCTGGCAGCCATCTTTGTCTGGTGGGTATTGGAGCGCAGCCGGTGGGGGTATGAAATCAAACTGACCGGCGACAACAAAGAAGCGGCGCGCTACGCAGGCATCAACATCAGCCGCAATATCATTCTGGTGATGATGTTCTCTGGGGCGCTGGCGGGGTTGGCGGGTATGTCGGAGATTAGCGGCGTCGTTCACCGACTACAAGAACGCATATCCCCAGGGTATGGCTTTACGGGCATTATTATTGCCTGGTTAGCCAAGCTCAATCCTATCGCCGTCATCCCCGTTTCCATCTTGTTTGGCGCGCTCATTGTGGCCGGGCGAGAAATTCAGCCGGCCGGTCTGTCCAGTTTATTGCAGGGCATAGTGTTATTTATGGTTATCAGCAGCGACTTTCTGCTCCGCTACAAAATTCGCCTGGTGCGTCGTTTGTAATAGGCGATTTATCGCCTATTACAACCCTGGAGATCAACATGAACTTCACCATCATTCTGCACGCCGGGTTGGCCACGGGCACCATCTTGCTCTTTGCCGCCATTGGTGAAATCTATGCCGAACGATCTGGCATTTTGAATCTGGGGGTGGAAGGTATGATGCTGTTGGGGGCGATGGCCGGTTTCAGCACTTCCCTGGCCACGAACAATGTCTGGCTGGGGCTGGCGGCGGCCATGATCGCCGGTGGCGTTTTGAGTCTGGCGCATGGGCTGGTAACAATCCATTTGCAGGCGGACCAGGTGGTCAGCGGCCTATCACTTACCTTCCTGGGTACCGGGCTGGCATTGGTGCTGGGCGAAGGGCTGACCGGCAAGACGCCGCCTTTAGTGCCTTCATTTGACCTGCCGTTGCTATCCCAAATCCCGGTTATTGGGCCTATTTTTTTTGTTGACCACAGTTTGTTGGTGTACGTGGGTTATCTGCTCATCCCGGCGGCCTGGTATTACATTTACCGCACCCGCCCGGGAATGCATCTGCGGGCCATCGGCGAAAAACCGGAAGCAGCCGACACGATGGGGGTGAATGTGTACCGGCTGCGCTATTTTTATGTTTTTGTGGGCGGTTGCCTGGCAGGATTGGCGGGGGCTACTATTAGCCTGTCTGTTTCACCGGGTTGGTACAGCACGCAAACGACGTCAGGGCAGGGATGGATTGCCATTGGTCTGGTCATTTTTGCGCAGTGGGACCCACTGCGGGCGGCGTTGGGGGCGTATTTGTTTGGGGCGCTGCGCCGGGCGATTCTGGATTTGCAAGGCCCGGCCATTTTGCTTGGTTTTACCAACCCGCTCTACATCAATTCCAATTTTGGCTTCTTTTTGCAGATGACGCCGTACATCCTGACGATTCTGGCGCTTGTGATCGGCTCGCGGGCGGCCATTCGTAACCGGCTGGGCGCGCCGGCGGCGCTGGGCGTACCTTACATTCGTGGGGAGCGAGGTTTATAGCCACGTATTGTGGGGTTGGGGGAATGACTAAATGAGCAAACATGATAAACTGTTACTCAAGATTCTGCAGGGAACGTCTGATGCGAATATATCCTTTCACGAGCTTCGCCAATTGCTACATCATTTAGGCTTTAAAGAACGTATTCGTGGAAGTCACCATATGTTTAGGCGGGATGGCGTGGAAGAAAAGATCAATTTACAGCAGGATGGCAACCATGCAAAACCCTATCAGGTTCGCCAGGTAAGAGCGATTATCATCAAGTATAGATTGGGAGAAAGCGATAGAGATGCATAAGTATGAAATTATCGTTTATTGGAGTGATGAGGATCAGGTTTTTATAGCTGAAGTACCTGAGCTGTCTGGCTGTATGGCTCATGGGGATCTCCCAGAAACGGCCGTTATGAACGCCAAAGATGCCATTGATTTATGGTTGGAAACGGCTCAAGAGTTTAATGACCCGATTCCTGAACCAAAAGGTCGTCGCCTCATTTTCGCTTAAATGGATAGGGGTTATATGGGAATAATCTAGTTTCTGGGCAATCTATGATAAAGGTTTGGTTCATCCGGCATGGGGAGAGTGTGTCTAATGCAGATTTGCCGACAATTCATCCGGCGGAATCGGAATTGACGCCGCGGGGTCACGAGGAGGCGGCGTTGATCGCCCAGGCGTTTGCCGAAACGCCTGATTTGATTGTGGTTTCTTCGTATGTGCGGGCAAAGGAAACGGCCGTGCCCACCCAAATGCGCTTTCCCCATGTGCCGGTAGAAACGTGGCCGGTATATGAATTCTCCTATTTGCATCCGGAACGATATAGCGGCACCACCGGCAGCCAACGAGGGCCATTTGCCCAGGCTTATTGGGAACGCAACGACCCCTGGGAAGAAGAAGGCGGCGACGGGGAATCCTTTGCGGCGCTGTTGGCGCGAGTGCAAGAGACCCGCACGCGCTTGCAGGAACAGTCGGCTGAATTTGTGGCTGTGTTTAGCCATGGCCTGTTTTTGCGGGCATTGTTATGGTCGGCGCTGACGGGCATAACAACAGCAACGCCAGAGGCGATGAAGCGGTATCACCGCTTCATACACGGGGTATGGATGCCCAATGGGGCAATTATGGAAGCACTGTTCATGGCGGACGGCCGTCTCTTTTTCTCCGGCTTCCGCACAGCACACATGTGAGAAACGGTCATCCGAAGCCCATATTCCGGGACAAGAAATCGGCCGGCAGGCTTCAGATCACGAATAACGGCCTTTGGGCAGCGGTTGGTAGATTAGAAATCGGTGTATACTTACCATTCACTCCAAAAGTGAGGTAGAGTTAGAGAACAAAGTCCTATAAAAAGGACTTGAAATTTTAGAGAAAAAACATTATTGTAGTGGTCATCTATATTTTTCTAGCTAATGCAAGAGGGGTATTAACATGATAGTTTTGTTGGCAAGCACAATGTTATCGGGAATGGTTATTTTGGCAGTACGCAAACATCGGCAGCAAGAACAGGCCAAAGCGGTGGCCCTGGCACATGCACAACGTCGTCGTCAGCTTGCCAACCGACAAGACCCCTTCTAGACCAATACCCCATACAGATACAAAACGCCATAGCCGGTAATCGTTTGATTACCGGCTTTTTTCGTGCCTGTTCATCGAGGTATATTCGCAATGAGTCTGCCTGCTCATGCCATTAACCACGAGCCTATCTTTGTTAGTCTTCCCCTGTTCCTCTCCGCTTTCCCATGACCCACAATAGCAGCAGTACGGCCGTACCCAACAACACCAACGCCGCCACCTGTTTTTCACGGGTACGGGCCGGCGCAGGCGGGGGTTCTGTGGAGGCAATCCATTTGAATGTTTCCAACATGCCGGTTTGCAACGGCCGTGTCTTCCAGCCCAACTCCGCCCGCGCTTTGTCCGAACGGGCCATGTAGGTAACGCCCATCATCCGCGTGGCTTCTTCGCTAAAGGTGCCGGGCAGCGGGGCTACACCGGCTACCACGCCAGCCAGAGGGGCTAACGGCCGTAATACCGTGCCCGGCACCCGCAGCGCCGGCGCCCGCCGCCCCAACAAATTGGCCCAAAAATCCACCATCTCCCCCAATGGAATAGCCGGCCCGGCCAGAATATAACTTTCACCCAACCGACCTTTTTCTGCTGCCAGCACAATACCTTCGGCGGCGTCCTCCACGTGAACATAGGTGAGCGTGGTATCAGCGCCGGGCAGCACCGGCAAACCCCGATAAAACATGCGCATCATCTGGCTGCCCATGCCGGGGTCGTCCGGCCCATAGACAAAGCCAGGCATGGCAATAATAATCGGCGCTCCCTCCTCAATCATGGGCATAACTACTTTGTAATGCGCCAGCCACTTTGTGCGGTCATACTCTGTCAGGAAAGGGCCACCCTGGAAAAATGTTTCATCCGCCAATTCGCCTTTGGTATCCCCAAATACGGCTACCGTGCTGACATACACGATGCGCGGGATTTCTAACTCTTGAGCCAGTTGCAGCACCCGGCGAGTGCCACCTACGTTAATCGCTTCCGCCTCCATCCAATCTGGGGCGCCAATGTGATACCAGGCCGCCAAATGCATCACCAGGTCACTACCCGCCATGCCGGCGCGCATGGATACCGTATCGGTAATATCGCCTGGCACAGGGATAGCGCCTAAGTCGCGGACGACGGCCGTGCTGTGTTCCGAGCGAGCCAGCGCACGAACTTCATATCCCCGCGCTACCAGTTTCCGCACCACATGTTGACCAATAAAACCAGAACCACCGGTAACAAATGCTTTCATCATTCACATCCTATTTTGCTTCTCAGACCCTAAGGGTTTCAGAAAACCCTAAGGGGCTTGTATTCTCGACTGCTTGCATTATACCCAACACACTCTGTGAACGAAAATACGGTTGCGACACCGTACACACGATGCTATAATGCCGTCCGCTAAAGTTATGCTGCGGGCGCGTAGCTCAGTTGGTTAGAGCGCACGGTTCACATCCGTGAGGTCACAGGTTCAAGTCCTGTCGCGCCCACCACAGAAGAGCAATCCAGAGAATGGGTTGCTCTTTTTTTGTTGGTGGAAAGGGAGAGGAGATGAGATTGAGAGATTGAGTATTCTCTTAATCTCCCAGTCTCCCAATCTCTTTTCTTTTAGACCAATGAAAAAACGGCCCCTTCACGGCCTGGCGTTACCGGAACAATAGGGGTGGCTTCGGCTAACGCCGTGGCAATCATGCGATCAACGGTAGCATCGTTATGCGCCGGGTCGTAATGAAACGTTACCAGCTCCTTTACTTCCGCTAAGGCGGCAAACTTGAACGCATCGGTCAGGGAAGAGTGCCCCCAACCAATGTGACGCGCCGTATACATGTCGTGGGTATATTGGGTGTCGTGAATGAGCAGGTCGGCCCCGGCCGCCAGGGAGTAGCCGGATGTCCACATCGGCGCTACCGGGAAGTTTTTTGCGCCCAATGCCGGTTCATGGTCAGGCAAATAGGTGAGTGTTGGGCCATGGGGGTAGTTTTCGGTAATGCGATAACCGACCGTGGGGCCTGGGTGGGAGACGAGCATGGTTTGAATATGGAACTCGCCAATGTCAAAAGCCGGGCAAGGCACTTCATGCAGGGTAATGCGGCTGGGTAGTTCGTTAACGCGAATGGGAAAGAGGGGCGGCGACAGGTAGCGGGTGATACGTGAAAGCAGGTTCAGGGTGGTGCTGGCCGGCCCCCAGATATGAATTTCCATCTGCGGGTTAAAAATAGGCGCAAAAAAGCCCAGCCCCAGAATGTGATCCATGTGCAGGTGGGTGAGCAGGATATTGAGGCGGGGGGAGATGTGACTGAGGGTGTTGCCTAACGGCCGTATGCCCGTCCCCGCATCCAATACCAACACCGTCCCCTCTTTACCGCACACTTCCACGCAAGAGGTATTCCCCCCATACCGCGCCATTTCCGGGTCCGGCGTAGCCAGTGAACCGCGTGTGCCCCATAGTTTGACATGCATAGTAGTCTCCTCAGGTACAGTGAGGGGTGAGCAGTGAGGGGTAAGCAGTAAGCGGTACTACTCACTGCTTACCGCGCACCGCTCACCGCTTACTTCTTCCCCGCCTCCACTTCCCAAAATATCGCCATAGCCCCCAGAAAACGATCCGCCTGACCGATCAGGGGAAAAGTGGTAATGGCGATCAGGCGAGGCACATGGTCAAAGGGGGTAAGCCAGACATGGCGGAAGGTAGGGCGACGTTCATGCAGGGCATAGACTATTGGCCGTTGCTCATAGGGCAATTCATTCCCATTTTCATCCGTCAACGCCAAAATTCCCGTCCACTCGTCAATTCGCACTTCCCCCGCTTCTTCAAACCGCCGTCCCAAAATCAATTCTGCCGGTTCGTTATAAAAGACCAGGTTGCCATTTTCATCCACAATAAAAATAGGCATTGCCAGGCAGCTTGCCAGGTGTCGCGCCAGAATCACTTCAATTTCTTTGGGGAACATGGCCATTTCTCCTTTTTTCTGTGATTTTGACGCAAGGGTACAAAGGAGCGAAGAGGAAGAGGCGAAAGAAAAATACACCACCTGCGTCAAAAATAAGGCCGTCGCCCCGTATTATAAGAGTTCATCGGCAAGGCAATCAAGCGACAGTTCGGCCATACGGCCGTACTGTCGCTGTTTATCAGACGGTGTTGGGGATTGAGTTGGAGCGGGGAGGGGAGCACGGCCGTTGCCAGGTAAGGTCACGGCCGTACCCAACTTTCCTCAGAAACAACAACTTGTTTCTGCTTTGGGGTATGTGGGTCCCGCGATATGGGGCATTGGTAAGATACAATTTGTGTGGTAGGTCATCATTTTTCTCCTAAATGGTTTTACAGCTCTCTAGGATACCCGATGGCCTAACGGCTATCTAATTTTTACAGAAAGTAATTTACACTATCCAGCGGAAAATGACAGGAATTTATCCAGACAATATACACAACAATGGCGGGCTGTGGTCGCTGAAATGAATACCTATCAAAAGCTGGTACTTAAACAATGGCTACCTGATTTACCAGTCGAAAGTTGATCTCCAATTCACCCTCCCATCAAGGAGTATGCCTGCTATTTCTCACCCTGCGCCCACCGATTACCGTATACGCTTCTTCAACAACTGCATTGCCTGCGGCACCAGGTCGGCCAGTTCGCCGGCGAGCAGACCGGTATCACCGGGATATAGTGCGCCGGCTGCGCCGTGCAGATAACCACCCAGGATAGCCGCTTCACACGGCCGTACTCCCTGCCCCAACAACGCCACGATGATCCCGCTCAACACGTCGCCGCTGCCGCCCACCGCCAGCGCCGGGTTGGCAAAAGGCAGGATGGTGACACGGCCGTCGGTCCCCGCCACCACCGTATACGCCCCTTTCAACAAGACAATGTGCCCCCACGCCTGCGCCTGCGTTTGCGCCACTGCTACCCGATCCTGCGCCAGCAAGTCGGCCAGGGGAATACCCATCAGCCGCGCCATTTCCGCCGGGTGCGGTGTAAGAACCGTTTCCGGCGGCAGCAGACGCGGCCAGTCTGGCAACTGCGCCAGCCCGTTCAGGCCATCAGCGTCCACAATCAGTGGCGGTAATGGGGGAGCGGTTAGCAGTGTGGCTAGAAAGTCCACGGCCGTATCCCCCAACCCTGGCCCAACCAGCAGCGCGTCGTATGACGACAACGTTGGCAGCAACGCGGCCGCATCCTGAGCGGTCAGCGCCCGTTCCGCCGCCACCAGGGGATAGGTAGCTTCGGGCAGAGCGACAACGGCCGTTTGCCGCACCACATCCGGCGTCGCCAGCGCCACCAGCCCCGCCCCGGCGCGGAAAGCCCCTTTCGCCGCCAAAACGGGTGCGCCACGATACTGGTCACAGCCAGCGGCGATTAGCACTTTGCCAAACGTCCCCTTGTGGCCGTCTTTGGGACGCGGTGGCAGGAGGGAATGGGCAAGTACGGCCGTCATCACCTCCACTGTCACTTGTTCAACCGGCAGCAAATCGGCCGATATGCCAATATCCGCTACCACCAGTTCGCCACACGCCGCCGCCCCCGGAAAGATAAAATGCCCCCGTTTCGGCCCGGCAAATGTCACCGTCAGATCAACAGGTACAGCCAGCGTATCCAACTCCCCCGTATCACAATTCAGCCCACTTGGGCAATCCACAGCCACGATGATGAAAGGATGAGCAGATGAGGGGGAGGGGGTGAGCAGGTGAGGAGGTGAGAGGGTGACGAGACGTGAGCGCGTTTGCGCATGGAAGGTGGTGCGGCGTTCTTCGATTCCGGCAGCAAACTGGCGCATCAATTTCGCCAGTTCGCCGCCAATGGGGCGGGTGACACCCGTGCCTAACAGCGCATCCACCACCAGGTCAGACACCGACAGCCGGGTGCGCAACACGCGGAAACGCTGGTCAAAACCAGCTTCGACGGTAAACAGCCCCATTTGCTGAATTTGGGCGAAGTTCACATCCGTCGCCGCGTCGCGTGCTTTGCTCAGGTAAAAGGCCACGTCCGCGCCTGCCTGCGCCAGGTAACGGCCGCACACCAGCCCATCGCCGCCATTATTGCCCGGCCCAACCAACACCAGCACCCGCATCCCGGCGATGGGATAGCGAGCCATGATAGCCTCCGCCACTGCCTGCCCCGCGCTTTCCATCATTTGGGCATAGGACACACCCGCCACATCCGCCGCTTTTTCGGCGGCAACCATCTCAGAGACAGTGAATACTTTCACTTTTCCTCCCCTGCCTGTTCGTAGTAGGCGATTTATCGCCTTCCTACGGCGATAAATCGCCTACTACGAACTACGAACCTTTGAAGCGGCGTAATTTCAAGATGCCGTGTTCTTTGTACCATTTGATAGTCTGGCAGGCGCCTTCGGTAAAGGGGGTGGGCACAAAACCAAGTTCCCGCTCTGCTTTTTCGATAGAGACGGGCCAATCCTGAAAGACGTAGGGGGCCATGTTGATGGGATAGAACGGCTCTTTGCGGGTTACCTGCGAGAGGCGCGTCCAGTTACGCGCCAGCGCCAGCACCACCCAGGTGGGCATGTTGATGCGCCAGCGATGGATACCCGCCAGGTCGCTGACAATAGCGTTGGCTTCGTTGTGTGTCAGGGAACGGCCGCAGATATTGTATATTTCCCCCGGACGCCCCTTGGCCAGCGCCAGCATAATCCCCTGGGCTACGTCGGGCACAAAGACGGGGAAAATGATATGTTGGCCGCCGTCTACTTTGATGCGCCACCCCTTGAGCGGCTCTTCAAAAAAAAGACGGTTGAAAGCGTAGCGTCCCCAGGGGCCATAAAATGCGCCAGGCCGCAGTACGATGGAGGGCAACCCTTCATTGTGATAAGCCAGAACACGGGTTTCAGCTTCGAGCTTGGAAAGCTGGTACGGCTCTTGCGGGCGGCAAATGGTGTTTTCGTCAATGATGGCCTGGGTGGGGGTGCGACCAACGACGGCGATGGAGGAGATGTAGATGAATTTTTCTACCTGTTCGGTGAGGGCGGCGTTGAGCACGGCCGTAGTCCCCCCCACGTTTGTCTGCCAGAACAGATGCGCATCCCCCCAAAAACGGAACAGCCCGGCGGCGTGTATCACCTGGCGACACCCTTTCATCGCTTGCAACGCGGCATAGCCATCGGTAATGTCGTCAGTAAAGGCCAGTTCCGCCCCTAATTCTTGCAAGAAACGGGAATCGCTAGTGGGGCGCACCAGTGCCCGCACTTTATATCCGGCGGCAACCAGTTGTGGTACCAGGTTGTGCCCTAAAAAGCCTGTCGCCCCGGTGAGGAGAATCATGAATATGTGCCTTAGAAGAGGAGATTAAGAGAGTGAGAGATCGAGAGACTGACCAATCTCCATAATCAATCTCTCAGTCTCCCAATCTCCTATTGAATACCCCAGGAGGGAATCGAACCCCCAACCATCGGATTAGCGTACCACTACAGCTTTCACTGCCATTTGAAAAATGTTTGTGGTCTGGACTATACCTTCACCATCACAGGTGCGGCGCGTCTAGTCTCTACGGAACCCGCAAATAATCGTCGGCAAAATGAACATTCTGTCTCTGATTATTTTTTGGCGTATCTACCCTTAGTGCTACTGATTTCCCAAACATGTTGTGATCAAAAAAATAGCATTTGTCTGTATCAGAACAATAGATGCAATATACATCTACTTCGTTTTTGTTAAGTGGCGAAGCATGGAGACCGTTGCTGTCTGCCCAGGTCGAACGAAAATGAACCTGCAACGTGCCATGTTTATCCATACTTCGATACTTCACCTGAATCCTGACAAATTTGCCGTTTTTATAACCAACCAGATCAAATTCGGAATGTTCAGTTTGGGGAACAAGAACCATAAATCCTTGTTCTGCCAAAGCGCACTGTGCCTTCAATACACCTAGATCGCCTTTTGTTTTAGTATGATGCTTTCTCATTTTGGTGACCTATGGTTTCCTCGGTGTTGCCATATGTCGCATCCTTGACATTTAGGGTTCACCGATACGGCGCCGTTCACTCTATACATTCTGTTTCTGTTATAGAGGCTCCTTTGTTAAAGTCCGATGCTCTGTCCATTGAGCTACTGGGGCTTGCCTGAATTCTAAACTGAGAAGTAGTGCCAGGCAAGGGGCTGTTCATCTCTGGTTAGCCGAAATGGTTCCGCCCCTTGTCTGGCACTGGCCGGCGCATCAACAAAAAAACGTATCACCAATGACTTGAGTTAATCGAAATGGAGCAGATTTTTGAAGGATGAGATTGAGAGATTGAGAGATTGGGGGATTGGGAGATTTAAGCAACGTCAATCTCTTAATCTCCTAACCTCAAAACCAGCAATTTGGGCAACTACTCCATCCGCGCCAGTTTGCGGTAGCCGCGATTCCAGTAGATGAGGGGCAACTCGTCCGGGCGGGGCACGCCGCTGGCCTGCACTTCGCCGATGTAGATGGTGTGGGTGCCGGCAACTATACGGCCGTGTATGGTACAGTCCACCCACGCTAACGCATTCTTGAGGATGGGTGCGCCGGTCACGGCCGTGTCCCACTCCCCCATCGCAAACCGGTCTTCATCCTTGATCCAGGCAAAACGGTTGGACAAATCAACTTGCTCCTCCGCCAGGATATTGACGGCGAAAACAGCGCCATCCATTTCAAACATCTCATGGCCTAACCCGCGATGGTCAATAGCAATCATGACCAAAGGGGGGGTGGGCGAAATGGAGGCAAAGGCCGAGACCGTCAGTCCATGTGGTTGTGGTTGTTCTGGCGCTGTTACGGTAACAATGGTCACCCCCGCCGGAAAATGGCGTAACACATCGCGGTAATCGTCTGATAAAACAGTCATATACTCCTCCTCTGGAATTATGAATTATGAATTACATTACTCACCCAATCTCTCAGTCTCCCAATCTCCCAGTCTCAAAAAATGGCGCACAGTTTGAGCAATATCCGTCAAATTTTTGATTTCGGCCGCCAGTCCCGCATGGCCGGGACCAACCAGGATGGTGGGTACCGGGTTGCGCGTGTGCTGGCGGTGGCCCTTTTCTTCAATATTACCATGATCGCTGGTAATGATAAGCAGGCCGGTTTCATTCTCCTGGTTCCAGGTCTCGATCAAGCCACCCAGAGCAGCGTCAATCAATTCCAGGTGGCGGGCGGCTTCGGCTAATGAGCCGCGATGCCCGGCGCGGTCACTGGGCCAGTGCTCAAAGAAGCTGAAATGGTAATCACGCGCCAGGCGGGCCAACTGCTGCCCGGCTTCAAAAGGCGTATAGACGGGAATATCGGTGTAGCCCAAAAAGTCGCGCCAGCCTTGCCCTGTGAAATCAGGGCTGACAGCACGGCCGTGCCGCAAATCATCCGCCGTCATCAAGGCCAACCCCGCTGCCGTAGCGGCCAGCGGCACCGAGGAATAGAGCCGTTTACCGCTCTCGATAGCGTCAAAATAGCCTTGTGGGTACGGGGAAAGGAGCGCGGCGCGGCCGCCCACGGCCGTCACCTCCGAAAACAGCGTCCCCTGCGCCATCACATCCCGCACCGCCTGGTTCGGTTTGGGGCCATAATGTTCGCCAATGAGTTGGGGTACATTGCGCCCGGTGAGGATGGCCGCCTGCCCGGTGGCGCTCTGTGGTTTGCCGGGCAGCCCCAGGTTAGCGTCGGTGGGAATGAGGGTGGCGTAGGGGGTAGACAGACGGCCGTCCGGCACGTACCACTTCTGGCCAAACAACCCGCTGAAATAGGGCATATGCGCCATCACAAATGGGTTCACATCCGGGTCGGCCGTGCCCAGGCCCACGCCATCCATAAAAAAGATATGGACGTGATGCGTGATGCGTGATCCGGGAGCCGTAATCGGATCACGGCTTACGGCATACGGCTTACGGATTAAGTTCGAGTTTTTCATTCACTTCATCCGGGTCAATGACGCCATTAGTGCGCCAGATTTCACGGCCGTCGCCATCAAAGAGTATAAACGTGGGCGTAAAACGAAAGTTGAGTTCCGCCAACAGCGGTTGGGCGGTGGGGTCTTGCACATTCACACGCAGCACTGTCACGCGGTCGCCCCATTCAGCAGCCAACCTGTCCACGACAGGCTTTGCCCGGCGGCAGGCCAGTCAGTAGTCAGAGTAGAGTTCCAGGAGGACGGGACGGCCGTCGGCGGCAGCCACTGATTGTTGGGCAGTCACGGCCGTGACGCCACCCGTTTCCGGCCGGAAGATGATCAAACCGCCAAAGAGGAGGACGGCCGTGCCCACTAACAGCCCCACCCGCCGTTTCTCTGGGTGGATCCGCCATAAAACAACCGCCAGCAGCCCACTGCCCAGCAGCAAATAGATAAATACACCAGAGAACTGATTAAAAAACATCAAAAGCCTTTACTCCTGAACTGATTTTAGCCTGTAGTCACCCGGATTCAACCAAATGTAAGAAAAGGTTGCCGACCGGCATGAATTCGTTTAGCGTTGAGGGCATGGATGAGGCTACAACTATCATCATTAACACTCAATTGCATATCCCGCTGGCGGAGATTGGCTTCCGCTTTTCCGGCAGCAGTGGGCCGGGGGGGCAGCATGTGAATAAGACGGCTACCAAAGCTACCCTGCTATTTGACGTGGCTCATTCCCCCAGCCTGACGGAAGAACAACGCGCCATGATCTTAGAAAAGTTGGCAAACCGGATTGACAATGAGGGGGTACTGCAAATCCAGGCGCAGACGGCCCGCAGTCAATTACAAAACCGAGAGTTGGCGCTGGCCCGTTTCCAAACGCTGCTGGCGCAGGCGCTGCGCCCCACCAGACCACGCAAAAAGACACGGCCGAGCCGCACGGCCGTAGAAAAACGCCTCTCCCAAAAACGCAAACAAAGTGAAAAAAAAAGGGGACGCCAACATTGGAGCAGTGAGCAGTGAGCGGTTAGCAGTAAGCAGTACATTAAACTGCTCACTGCTAACTGCCAACTGCTCACTTTCTGCTATTCCCCGCTCTCCGGCAGGAACTCCTGCGGTTGCAAAAACTGATTCAAACAGGGGTTGTAATCCTGGCCCAGGGTGACACGATATTCGTAGGTGACGCCGGGTTCGGCCACCTGCTCAATTTGGGAGCGGCGGCGTGCAAAAATCCAGCTAATCAGCCAGTCATAGGCATCTTTGAAATTGTCGCGGAAAAACTCCAACCGGGTGGTGGCTGCCGGTTCGGGTGTCTCCTCACTAATGACAGGGATGAAACCATACCAGGCCAGGTTATCGGCTGCCAGCAGCGCCATGTCCGGGTTGCCGCTGGCGTTCACAATTTGCACGGTGATGGGCGGGCGGGTGGCCCGGTTGAGCGCAGGCGGCCGATAGAGACGGCTGAATGTTTCACCCAGGTTGCCTTCACCGTCCCAAATGGGGAGTTGCACCGAAGCGCCATCCGGCGTCGTCCAGGATTGCACACCCCGCGCCAGGTAAAGATGCTGTACCCCATTCTGGCGAATGGCGGGGGCCAGCGTAGCTAATTGCAGCAGACGACCAATATCAATATCAGTCTCCACTGTATCTTTGTAGGTGTTCCACATGGTGGGGGCCTGCGCCACCAGATTCAGGTCTACGCCCTGGTTCAGCATAGCATGCAGAAGCTGCTGCTGACGGCGCCCGCGATCAAAATCATTACTGGAAAGGCGCGACCGTGCATACCAGAGAGCCGTGTCGCCATCCATATGGTGTAGGCCCGGTTCCAAAGCAAATTGATGCCAGTTGTCTTCATCCTGGGGGTCTAATTCCGGGGAGATGAGCCGCCAATCCTGCAACCGGCAGCTAACGGCCACGTCTACCCCCCCCATGGCGTCTACGGCGCGTTCAAAGCCATCAAAATCAATCTGGGCGTAATAGTGAATAGGTATACCGAGGTTGTAGAGGATGGTTTGTTGCAACTGCTCGACGCCGCCCAGGTTCACGGCCGTGTTCAAACGCCCCATGATTCGCCCTGGATGGTACACGTACAGGTCACGCGGCAGCGAGACCATAGAGGCCGTTTGTTTGTCATGGTTAATAGACACGATAATCATCGTGTCTGTACGCACGCTGCTGGAACCAAGCGGCGTATCGCTGCCGAGCAGCAAAACATTGGTGATCTCGCGCGGTGTCTCAAAGGTGGGGACGGGGGAGGGCACGGCCGTAGAAGGCGTAGGCACCCCTTCGCGGAACTCCACCGGCGCGCCTGTTTCCGCCAGTGTAGGCGCCACCTGAGGCCGGAAAGTGGGCGTCACGGTGGGCGACGGGGTGCGGGTGGGAGTGTTAGACGGCCGTGGCGTATTAGACGCGGTAGGAGAAGGGCCGATAGTGCTGGTTTGAGGCGGCACGGCCGTTTCCGTTGGTGACGCGCTTGTTTCTGTGGCCGACATTTCGGCCACCGCGTCTGTGGTCATGTTGGTGGGGCTTGGCAATACGGCCACGGCCGTGACCACCACCGTCGGAAAAGGGGTGGGCGTAGCCGAGGCGCAACCGGCCAATAATAAAACAAGGCTGCCCAAAAGGAGCGGGATAATGTGTGTGAATTTATGGGACATGGTGCGATCGAGAGTGGGGATTAGAGAGTGGAGGTTATAGAGTGGGCAAATTTCCAATCTCTGATCTCCTGCCTACAATTTCTCCCCAAAAAGATATTCCGTTTTGCTGAAGAGGTAATAACCAAAAACAAGGGTGATCACGGCCGTGACAAACGTGCGCGCCAGCATCAACGGGTCCATGGCCACCGGCTGCCCCTGACTGCTCATGGTGCCCCACAACACCGTGCGGTAGCTGTCCACAATCGAGGCCATTGGGTTGATCCAGCGCATCAGCCGCGCCGGATTAAACGAAAGACCCATCATCTCGGCGGTGCTGGCAAAATCCTCAAATGGGTAAAAAATGGGCGTTAGAAAAAACCAGGCCAGAATAACCACCTGCATAATCTGCAACGTATCTCGGTAAAACGTCTGTGCCGCCGCCAGCGCCAGCGCCAGCCCCAGCATAAAAACCATCTGTGTCAGCAAAATGGCCGGCACCCACAGCACATACCGCGTCAGGCCTATGCCGGAAAAGTAAAGCAACACCACCAACACCACAAAAGAAAGTGCAAAATTGACCAGTTGCGAAAGCATGACGCTGGTAGGCAGCAACAGACGCGGAAAAAACACCTTCTTCACCAGTGATGCATTTTGGGTAATGGACACCGTGCCGCCCAACACTGTGCCAGCCAGAAACTGCCAGGGAATGAGCGCCACCAGTATAAAAATGTGAAACTGCTGGATGTTATTGTTAGGCCGCAAGATAGTGAACAACACGGTATATACCAACATCATCAGCAGTGGATTGAGCAGGCTCCACACCACGCCCAAGAGCGAATTTTTATAGCGCACCTTGACATCACGCAGCACCAGGTTGCGCAGCAGATAGTTGTAGCGAAAAGTCTCCCGCAACTGCCCCCAGGGGGAGCGGAGCGCGTCAGTATCAAAAACTTCGGTGGAGTGTAGACTGCGTGATTCCATACAATTCCCTAGACCTGACAGGTTTCAAAAACCTGTCAGGTCTGCTATCAAACGGGCGGGATTATAGCGCAATTACGGCCGTACACCCCATCCCTCGATATTCTATTAACCATTGTTAAGTGTCTGCACCCGCCCCCTTCCCATTCAAAAATTGCCGCAGTTCGGCCAAAACCTTTGTCAGCGGAGGCACATCATCCCGCCGCGCCGGTATCTCCGGCCAATGCTGGCGCAGCCGCGCCGCCTCATCCCGCACCGGTTGTGTTGTCTGCGGATGAACCTGCACCACATCAAACCAGGTGGCCGCCAGCGCCAGTTTCCCCATCTGCGCCACCAGATCAGCCCCGGCCATCACGCCCCACAGTTGGCCCGGTGTGGTTGCCGCAGCCTCAGCCAGCGCCAGGCTTTCTGCCAGCGCCGTTTGCGCCTCAGCCTGTTTCCCCAACCGGCCCAGCACCACGCTCACATCGGCTAACACGCGCATCAGTGGGATGGGCCGGTCACATTGGCGGTAGAGGGCCGCGCTCTGGCGCAACAGCCCTTCCGCCTCACCATACTGCCCTTGCTGGCTGGCCGCCTGCCCCAGACAGAGCAGCGTATCCGCTTCCCCTTCCGGTGAATTGAGCGGCTGCCAGAGAGCCAGCGCCTCTGCCAGATAATGCCGGGCTGTTTCCAGCTTGCCTTGCGAAATGAGCATGGAACCCAGATTGGTCAGGCAGCGAGCCACACCAAAGGCATAGCCAATTTGCCGGTAAGCATCAGTTGCCGCCCGGTATCGTTTTTCTGCTTCGGCATATTGGCCGCGCAAACCGGCCAAAACGCCCAAATTATTGTTGGAAGTGGCTAATCCCCATTGGTCGTTAATTGCCTGCCGCCGCGTTAACGCCGCGGTCAACGTCTGTTCAGCCCGCTCATATTCACCCAACTCGATCAACACCGCGCCCAGATTGTCTTGAAACACGGCCGTCTGCCGGTAACTGCCCCACGTCTGGCAAATGGCCAGCCCTTCTTCATACTGCCGCGCCGCCTCTGGCAACTGGCCGGAAACAAAAGCCAGATTCGCCAGATGCAGCAGCGCCCGCGCCGTGCCTTGTGCATCCCCCCATTGGCGGAAGAGCGCCAGACTTTCTTCATGGCGGGGCCGCGCCGCCGCCAGATCACCCTGCTGCCGCGCCAGTTCGCCCCAATACGTCAACGCCAATGCCAGGGCAGGCGATGCGGGCAACGGCCGTAACCAATCCACGCTCTTCTGGAAAAGCGCCTCCGCTTCTTCAAAGCGGCCTAGCTGATGGGCAAACCGGGCCTGGTAGGCCCGACAGCGTCCGGCTAACACCTGTCCCGCGGCCGTCGCCGCCAGCCAGTCGCCGGTCACGGCCGTAAACCGTTCATACCCCAACTGAAATGCCCCCTGAGTCTCTTCCAGATAGGCCAACCCCCCGGCCATTTGTGCCAACAAATCTACCGCCGGCTGCGCCAGCCCCCACGCCCAGGCCGCCACCAGATTGGCCCAATCATGCCGCAGGTCGGCCAGCAGCGTATTTGCCTGGGGGCCATCCAGATGTGTTTCTTGCGCCTGGAGCAGCGCCGCGTAGTAATGGGCATGGGCTTCGGCTGTGGCCGCCTGTTCTGCCGGGGTCAGGCGGGTGGCGCTTAGTTGGCGCAGGAGTGCGTGTTGGGCATAACGGCCGTCCCCCTCCCGCCGCAGCAAAGAATGTTCCACCAACGTCATCAACGCCGTTTCGGTTGCCCCGGCGACGGCCGCTGCTGCCGCTGCCGTAAACTCACCCTGAAACAAAGATAGGCGCGCCAACACCACCTGCGCGGATGCGGGCAGCAACGCCCAGGAGTAATCGAACACGGCCGTCATGCTCCGTTGGCGCACCGGTACATTGCGCAAACCGGTCGCCAGCAGGTCTATACTCTCATCCAGCTTTTGCACAATCTCCGGGCAGGACAGGTGGCGCAGCCAGCCCGCTGCCAACTCAATGCCCAACGGCAGTCCCTCCAATGTCTGGCACAGGCGGACAATGGCCGCCAGGTTAGGTGGCGTGGGCCGGAACTGGCGCTGTACCCGCGCCGCCATCTGCAAGAATAGCTGCACCGCATCCGCCGCCAGCGCCACGTCCGTGGCCAGCGCCGCGTCCCCCACATCACCTTCTGGCAGCGCCAGACCGGCCACATCAAACAGCCACTCCTCTTGCAATTGCAGCCGCCGTCGGGACGTGACCAACAAGGTCAGCAGCGGCGCGCGAGCCAACAAATAGGCCAGGAAGTCGGCTGTTTCCTCCCCCGCGGCTCCAGCCATGAGATGCTCCAAATTGTCTAAAATCAGCAGCATCTCCTCGCCGCTCAATGCCGCCGCCAACTGTTCGGCCGGTAGCGATTTGCCCTTAAGGGTCAGCCCCAGTTCGGCGGCAATCAGGTTGGGCAGCGCTGCCGGTGTATCGGCATTGACCAGTGACACAAAACGCAGCCCGTTCAAAAAAAAGCCGGTGGCGACCAGGCGCTGCGCCGCCGCCAGCGCCAGGCGCGTTTTGCCCACACCACCGGGGCCAACCAGGGTCAACAGCCGGTAATGGGGATCAATAAGATGCTGTTCCAGATCGGCCAACTCCTGGGCGCGGCCGACAAAGGGCGTCGGCGCGGGCGGTAAGTTGTGGCGGG
Source organism: Chloroflexota bacterium (assembly GCA_035444285.1). Classification (GTDB taxonomy): domain Bacteria; phylum Chloroflexota; class Anaerolineae; order Promineifilales; family Promineifilaceae; genus CAADGU01. The sequence goes on along the minus strand of DAOMOK010000005.1, from coordinate 215,759 downwards.
CGGTCTGGCTGGCGCGTTGGATGCGCTGCGCCAGTTCGGTTGTTTCCAGGTTGGGTTCAATGCCTAATTCCTCACGCAGCAACTGTTGGCAAAGCTGATGCTGGCGCAGCGCCGCTTGCAGTTGACCGCCGCGGGCCAGGGCCGTTATCTTTTGCTGATGGGCATATTCGCTTAGTGGGTTGAGGCGCAGCAGATGGCTGGCATAGTCCAGGCAGGCCGCCGGGTTTTGGGCAACGGCTGGATGCGCCAACAAACGGCGCAGCAATTGGATCGCCTGCTGCTGGAACTGTTCTCGCTTGAGCAGACTCCACTCTTCAAATGCCCGGCTCTCGCGCAGGTAAAAGCCATCCAGAAAATCGCCGCGGTAGAGGGCCACGGCCGTTTCCATCTCCGCCACATCTTCCGCCCCCGATACGGCCGTAAACGCCGCCACATCCAGCCCATACGGTTGCGCCCCGTTAAAGGCCACCGTCTGCCGGTTCACCGCCAGATAATCCCCTACCTGTCTGCGCAGCAGCGACAGCGCCGCCCGCAAATTAGCCGCCGACTGCTCCGGGTCCCGCTCCTCCCAGAAGAATTCCGCCAGATAGTGCCGCGCAAACGGCCGTGCCTCACACGCCAGAAAGATCAACAGCGCCTCGGCCGTGCGTGAGCCAATGCCCGTTACTGGCTTCCCGTTCAAGGCGATGGTCGCCTCGCCCAACAACGTCAATGTCAACATCAAACCCTGTCCTGTAATCTCATTTTGCAATCAAATTGGTGTAGGGGTGGGACGGCGCGGGTTCCATCCAGAATAAAAGTTGCAGTCTGGTCTCCGCGCCGTCTCACCCTCCAACCGACCAAAGCGGGTGAGACAGGCGGGAAATCATGCTTTTCTTCATGGCAAAGGTATCACCCGCCTATCCCACCCCTACCACAAACCTTAAAACGAGAATTGCCGGCTGCGTTTACGGATCATGGCAGCGGCGGCTTATTATAGCCCTTACCAAGCAAACCCGGCGATTGAAATCGCGGCCACAAGAGGCAAAGCCCACCTTCGTGGGCTACATACCAGACCAGTCGGCGAAGGCCGACTTTGCTCTTTGTTGGTGCAGATTTATTTGCCGCAAACTACATTTCGAATTGCCGTGATCGGTTTCTGATCGTTTGCTTTCTACACTGTGCCACATTGTATGGGAACTCCATGACCAACTACCACGCCTACCTCATCCGCCTCTGGCGGGACCACGAACAGCAGCCCTGGCGGGCCGAGCTGGTCTCGCCGCACAGCGGGGAGGCGCGCCACTTTGCCACACCCGAACAGGCCTACGCCTATTTGCAACAACAATTGAGACTAGAAGGCGATGAATCGCCTCCTACAAACGATTTACAAAGGAGCAAACGATGAACCAAAACAACAAATGGCAGCAAATGATTTCTCTGGTGATCAGCCTGAGTTTATTAATGCAGTTGGCCGGGCCGCTGGCCTGGCTGCACCCGGCGACGGCGCTGGCCGAAACGGCCGTCACCCCCTCTTCACCCCATCACCCCATCACCCAGTCACCGCCTCACGTTATCGCCCTGGCCCGCGCCCAATCCAGCTACGCCAGCGGCCAAAACCTCACCGTCACCTATACCGTCCACAACAGCCTGCCCCCCACCCAGGCCCCCGATGTCATCCCCGGCCAACCCATCACCGACACCCTGGCCGCCCTGGAAAACTTCGACACCCTGGCCGACCCCAACAGCCTGCGCCAGGTCATCCTGACCTACGAACCAACCGACGCCAGCGTCAGCCACACCTCGCTGCCCGCCGCGCTGGACGATGGCGTCTACACCTTCCACCTGCCCGACATCCCCCCGCTGGGCAGCGCCAGCGTCACCATTGAACTGGATGGCCCCGCCACCGTGCCCGACCCCACCGCCCTGGACAACGGCGCGACGGCCTGGGGCATGGTCAACGGCCGTGCCCACACCACCACTACACCGCCCACCACCCTCTGGCCCACCAACATGGGCAACTGGCTCGCCTGCACCCTGGACGCCAACTGCGCCGACCCGACCATCATCGAACAGGCCGCCCAACTCAGCCAGGACCCCACCGCCCTCTTCACCTTCGTGCGTGGCCTCGGCTTTGAAAGCTACAGCGGCAGCCTGCGCGGGGCGCGGGGCACATTGTGGAGCGCCGCCGGTAACAGCACCGACCAGGCCAGCCTGCTCATCGCCCTCCTCCGTGCCAGCGGCATCCCCGCCCGCTACCGCTCCGGCCAACTGGCCGACCCCCACATCGAAAGCCTGCTCCTTTCCATGTTCCCCCAACCCCTGGGCGTGATCGGCCATCTGCCCGCCAACAGTCCCCTGCCCCAATCCGACCCCCTGCAAAACGACCAACTCTGGCAAGAAACCCGCTCCCACTGGTGGGTGGAAGCCTATCTACCCGACCAGGGCTGGCTAGATATGGACCCATCTTTTGCCCAGGCCGAAATTGGCGACCGCTTTGTGGACACGCCCGACCCCACGCCGCTGGCCGAACTGCCCGCCAGCCTGCGCCACACCGTCCAGGTGCGCATCAAAGCCGAGATGTACCACCCCCTCAGCGGCCTCACCACCAGCTACCCACTCGACTACAGCTTTAGCGCCGTGGAACTGGTGGGCGAACCGGTCGCGCTGGGCCACATCGTCAACAGCCAGAACCAGGGTGGCATGATCTTTGCCAATGTCTTTCACACCTACACCCCCTACCTGATGCTCGCCGGACAAGAGTTGCTGCAAGGGGAGCCATTCCAGGAATTGATGACCAACTTTCCGTTGGCAACCACCATCGTCACCGGCGAATGGCTGCTCATTGACCTGCACTACCCTGACGGCACGGTGGAAAGCCACGAACGGGCGCTCTATGACGCCATTGGCTATGACGCCCGGCTCAACGGCGGCAACATTCAGGTGGGCGGCAACGGCCGTACCACCCAACCCTTCATCTCCGACCTCACTCTGATTACCGGCCTGTTCGCGCCTTCCTTTGTGCCCGTTGCCGCGGTTGATGGTGAATATGCGGTGGCGGCAACGGCCGTGACCGAAGGCCAGGCCGCCTACACCCTGGTCAACGACATCATGGCCGATGGCGAAGTCAGCGGCGACGAAAGCGATGACCTCATCGCTGCCGCCCAGGCCATCAGCCGCCTCACCCGCGCCAGCCAGCGCGCCCTGCTCATGCAATACGCCGCCGCCGCCGACTTCGGCACGCAGCGGCTCGGCGATTCCTTCCTGGTGCGCCCCTACTACGACGCCCCCCGCCTCCACCTGATGGCCTGGGAGACCGATACCGTCACCGGCCAACAGCGTGTCACCCTCGACCTGCGCCGCAACCAGATTCGCGCCCTGGCCTACCCCACCCAGAGTGTGCGCGGCTGGCAGGCGTTCAACACCGCCTACGGCCTGGCCGCCATGACGTTGGAATCAAACCTGCTGCAACGCCTCTCCCCGGACGAAGCCGTCCACAGCGTCGCCAACATCCTCAGCGCCGCCCAGGCGCAAGGCATCCCCCTGGCCCTCATCAGCCCGGCCAATCTGGCCGACCTGACCGACCTGACTATCTCCGCCGAAGCCAAAGCACGTATCACCGCCGACCTGCTGCACAATCCACGCCACTTTGTCATCGTCCCCCGCGCCCCCGTCCTGCTCGGCGACGCAGAAACCGTCGGCTGGCTGCGCAGCGACATCGTCAGCGGCGAAATCATTGACATCAGCGAAGACGGTCTGCACATGGTGGCCGTGGAGTACAGCATTCTGATCAATGGCTCCATTCAAGAAATTGGTTTTGCCATTGCCGGTTTTGGGCAGGGATTTGCCGGGTTCACGCTCTACTTTCTTGGCGATCTGCTCGGCAACATTCCCGGCGATTTGAAGTCCGCCTGGGGATCCGCCCTGGCCGCCGCCGAACAGTGGGCCAGCGCCGTAGCCGAAGAGATAGCCGCCCGCAGCGACCATGAGTGGGTAGATGCCTTTCTCAACGGCGCCGGTGTTCAAGGCGGCGGCACCGCCAGCACCCCTGTAGGCGAGGTTAATTTTGGCGAATTTGATTTGCGCCAGGGCGGTTTTACTCAGGGCACAGAACTGGCTGCTTCGGTGATTGGCAGCGCCGACCCGCCACTGCCATCGGCACTGGCCGCCCGCCTGCCGGCACATGACTTTTTCCGCCCGGCGGTGGGTGTGGTGGCCGCCACCGCCAGCAGCAGCGGCACGGCCGTGTCCGCCAACCTGCTCCTCGAATCCTTCACCGCCCAGGGCACGCTCAGCGCCAACTGGCAATACAGCGCCCAATCTGGCCTGCTCTTCCAGCAGCTCAGCGGGCAGGGGCAGCTATTTGTGGATGGCGCATTGGTGGACAATGGGGTGGTCACGGCCGTTGCCGATGTCGGCCACCTGGAAACATCCGGCGCCCTCAGCTACCAGCAGAGCGGCCCCGGCGGCATGGGCTTTTATGCCGCCGCCGTCTCCGGCCTGGGCAGCGGCGCCTATGGTGAGGCAACGGCCGTCACCCTCACCCCCGCCACCACCGCCGAACTTCACCTGCGCGGCGCCAGCGCCACCCTCAACGGCCAGGTCTACAGCGGCGACCTGACCCTGGTGACAACCATGCCCGTGGCCGTGCAAAACAAGGGTGTCACCGCCGCGCCCCATTTTGCGCCATCGGCCAGCCTGGCGGCCAACAATGCCAGCCTGGGGCTGCCGCCCACCAGCGGCACGTTGACCATTGGCGGCACGGCCGTCTCCTTGCAAGATGGCCTGCTGCTGCCCAATTTCAATGGCACGATTGCCGTCAGCGAAGCCACTGCCGCCACCGACCAGGTATCCCTGGCCGGCGACGCCCACTACGTGCGCCTGGCTACCAGCCCGGCCAACTCCACCACCACCCCCGGCAGCCCGGCCACCTTCCAGGCAGCCATCTCCGCCAACTTTAGCGACAGCTACACCGTCACCCTGTCTGCGCCCGGTTGGGACACGGCCGTCGCCGCCGACGGCAGCCTGACCGTCACCCCCACCCTCACCACCCCACCCGGCGACTACACCCTGCTGCTAACGGCCCAATCTGGGTTGTACCCCACGGCCGTGGCCGCCGCCGAACACACCGTCACCGTCAATCCCATGCAGGGCGTGGATGTCTCCATCCAGCCCGATCCCATCTACACCATTCCCTTTGGCACACCAACCGACCCGGCCAACCCCACCACCAACAACGGCCAGGCGCAAATTCCGGGAGCGGCCTACACGGTGCAAATCGTCAACCGCTCCAGCCAGCCACACACCTTTGACGTATCGGTGACGGGCATGGCCCCCGATTGGCTGATTTTTGCCGGGGAAGAAGGGCAAACGGCCGTCCAGATCACCCTGCCCGCCGGGGGGAGCACCTGGATGGGGCTGTATGTGCAGCCAGCCACGCCCACCCTGCCCGCGCCCGGTAGCAGCTATCCTTTTGCAGTCACGGCCGTAGCCTCCACCAACCCCACCATCACCGACAGCGACAACACCAGCTTTGTCATGCCCGCCATCCCCTTCCAACACCTCTGGCTGGAACCGACCTCCCTCTTTGCCCTCAGCGACGCGGAAGCGGAATTTACCGTGTATCTGCGCAACGTGGGCAACGCGCCGGGCAGCTTTGACCTGGCCGCCCGCCTGCCCGCAGGCTGGCAACTGACCGGCTTGCAATCCCCCGTCCTCGTCAATCCGGGCCAGACCAGCAGCCAGGTCGTCACGCTGGACGTACCTGCCGCGCCATTGGGCAGCGCACATCAGGTCACTTTATCCAGCCCTGTGCCCAATCAGGCCTATACGCAATGGGCCACGTTGAACACCCGCCTGGTCAGCGCCAACACCGCACCCATCTTTGCGGCCGCGGCGGGCTGCCTGGCCGATGAAACAGCATTGGCCGCCGCCTTGCAATCGCTGGCGCTGGCGGTTTCCGCTCTGGAAGCGTCGTGTGACGGTGGCAACTGCGCCCTGGCGCTGCGTAACCAGGCAGTGGCCGCGGCCAACAGCGCCGCTAATTACGGCCGTCTCACCTCCCCGCTCGGCCAGACCTACACCGCACTGGAAACGGCCGCCGCCACCCTCTCCGCCGCTGCCAATGATGCGGCCATTCTGGCGGCGCTGCCGGGCATTAGCACGGCCGTGACCGACCTGGAAACGGAACTGTGCGCCATTAAAGCGCACCGCCCCACCGTGCGCCTGACTCCCTGGATGAATGCGGCGCTGCCCAACCAGCCGGTGGAATTTGACCTGCACATCACCAACCGGGGCACGGTCACAACGACCTATGCCGTCACCGTCACCCTGCCGGACGAGACGCTGACCTTCCCACAGACCATTGCCCCCGGCGCAACGGCGCAAACGGCCGTGCCCGCCGTCGCGTCTGATCTGGCCCTGTACCTGATTGATGCAGAGGTCACGGCCGTGAATACCCCGCTCGACTATATCACCGCCCAGGCCCAGGCGCGGCTCAATGTAGTAGACCGCTTTATCCAGGTGACGGCCGTGGCCGCCGACCCGCCCTTTGTGGAAACGGGTATCAGCAGCACCACCTTGCAGGTGGAGATCGCCAATATCGCCGGGATTGGGCAGAGTGGGGTAGTGGACACGGCCGTGTACGCCGCCAATGGTACGCTGCAATGGAGCGACAGCCTCCCCTTAAACATCCTCGGCGGCGCACCCCGCACCTATGACCTGACCACGCTAGACACCTCCGGTTGGGCCGCTGGCGTCTACACCATCACCGCCAATGTGCTGCTACACGGCGCGCCCACCACCGGCGGCGATGGCTACGGCCATCTCAGTGTCGGCCAGGCCGTCATCCCCAGCCATGCCGTCGCCCCGGACATGGTAGCCCCCGGCACGGTCACAGTGACCACCAGCATCACCATGGAGATCAATAGTCAGGCATCAATGAGCATGAGGCGAGTGACAACAACGATATATGATGGGCCGCTGACGGCTGCTGATCTGGCCTACCTGAATCGCACCAGCGGTGAAGAGCCGTCTGATGTAGGGGCTGGCCTTGTGCCTGCCCCCGTATTGGGGCAACCACAAGGGTTGCCCGTACAACAAGAGGTAGAGGAACGGCCGTTGACCGATGATAACAGCCTCCCACTTACCCCCTTCTACAGTGAAGAGCCGGATAACAACGACCTATTCATAATTCCTAATTCACAATTCCTAATTCCCTTCTCCCCAGCCTTCACGCCAGCCTTCACCCGCACTGAGCAAAACGACCCCGCCTGGAGCTACACCGGCACATGGACTAACGTCAACTTGCAGCAGGTGAGCGGTGGCAGTTATTGGCGCAACGCCACGGCCGGCAGCACCGCCCAACTCACCTTTGATGGAACCTGGATCAGCCTCGGCTTCCTGGCCGACCGGTTCAGTGGTTACGCCACCGTGACCATTGATGGCGACAGTTACGGCACACTCGATTTGTACCGTAATGAGGCCACGCCTATCAGCTTCCTTTTCGCTGACCTGCCCGGTGGCAGCCACACCCTCACCCTCACCGTGCTGGGCGCGGCCAACCCTTTCGCCAGCAACACCCGCGTCCAACTCGACTCCGCCGACTTTGGCGACGGCTCCGCCCTGCCCGGCGGCGACTTTGAGCAAGACGATGCCCGCCTGCTCAAGAGCAACGGCTGGAGTACCACCAATTACGCCGGGGCCAGCGGTGGCAGCTACATCTCTAGCAGCAATGCCACCGCCTGGTTCCCCTTCACAGGTGAATCCTTCCGCCTGCATACCCTGGCCTACAGCAGCGCCGACAAAGCGCAGCTATGGGTAGATGGCGTCTATCTGGACACGATTGATCTATTCGCTCCGGTATTCGCCAGCGCCGCCCTCACCCGCACCTTTGCCTACACCGGTTTCACACCCGGCCCCCACGTTTTGCAGGTGATGACCTATCAAGGTCTGACCGCGATTGACAAGCTAACCACCCCCGCCGCCGGGCCATTCATTGACCCCAACCCACCCGTCAGCGGCGTCACCCGCTACGAGGCAGACTACCCGGCTATTTTGTACAACGGCGTCCCCTTCACGCAAACAGCACAAAGCTGGAATCGCATTGCCAGTATCGTCTCTAACCGCGCCAGTGACGGCGAGTACATCTACTCCGCCGCCGCCAACGACACCATCAGCTTCAGTTTTGAGGGGGATTGGCTGGGCATCGGCTTCACCACCGACCGCTTTGGCGGCCAGGCGGACATTGCCATTGACGGTCAGCCGGTGCAAACGGTGGATTTGTACAGCCGTGAGGATGATACCGCCAGCGTCTACTTCAACGGTTTGGGCGCCGGCCCACATACCGTCACCATTACCGTGTTGGGCGCGAGCCATCCCAATGCCACCGGCACGCGCGTTCACCTGGACTTTATTGAGGTGTGGGATGGGCAGCCATTGGCCGAAGGGACGTTTGAAGAGAACAACGGCCGTCTCTTCACCAGCAACGGTTGGGGGCGCACGCTGGAAAGCAATGCCAGCGGCGGCGCGTATGCCAGCAACGGCAATCCCAGTGGTACCATCTGGTTCCCCTTCACCGGCGATTCTGTTACCTTCCAGGCGTGGGCGCAGCTCAGCCACAAACAGTTCGAGATTCGCATTGACGGCATGTCACAAGGGTTGTTCGATTTATACGCCTATGCAAACAGCACCCGCACCTTCTCCTTTGACGGCCTGGGCAGCGGCCCACATGTGCTGGAAGTGCGCCAATATCGGGAAACGGTGACGGTGGATGCCTTCCACACCCCGGCCATCGAACCGGCTACGGAACCGCCGCCCGCCACACCTATCACACGCTACGAAGAAAACCACCCCGCCATGCGCTACAACGGCCACCCGCACCGCACCATGGGCCAGAGTTGGCTGAACCAGAGCAACTGGCAAACCAGCGGCAGCTACAACGTCAGCAGCAGCACCGTTGGTAATAGCTGGCGGCTGGAGTTCGAGGGGGTGTGGGTCAATCTGGGCTTCCACAGTGTAACCGGCGCCGCGGAAATCTTCATTGATGGTGTCTCGCAAGGCATTGTGCAAACCGCCGATGGCACGAACCAGGTCATCAACTTCCCGTTTGGCGACCTGACCCCTGGCCCTCATACCGTAGAGGCGGTGGTTGTCAGCGGCACGGTGCGCCCGGATTATATAGATGTGTGGCACGGCCAACCCCTGGCCGACGGCTGGTATGACGCGCAGCTAGAAGGCGAAAACGGCCGTTTCCACTTCAGCAATAAAACCTGGTGGCGTTGGGCGGCCAACCAATACGCCTGGGAAGGGGATTACCTGACCAACTTTGCCAGTTCACAAAACAACATCTGGTTCACCTTTACCGGTACCGATCTCACCGTTCTCGGCTATCAGCGGGCCAACACTTCCCTGCACGTGGTGATAGATGGCGTGTACCAGGGTGTGTATGACATGACCCCGGAATTCTCCGAGCAGCCTTTTGCCCTGCACTTCCCCGATTTGGGCGAAGGCGCGCATGTGGCGCAGGTCTTCTCCCCCTCTAGCGGCGGCACCGTGGCGCGGGTAGACGCCTTTCACGTCAATCCACCCGATTTCTACAGCCACACCCCGGTGGTGGAGTGGGTTGACTTCACGGCGCAGGAGAGCCTGCCCGGCACGATCAACACCGGTTTTGCCACGACCATTGCCATTGGCGACTTGAACGGGGATGGGGTGGTGGAACTGGTAGCGCCGGGTTTGAACGGCCGTCTCTACGTTTATCGCGGCGACGAGCAAGATGCTGGCAACGGCTCGCCCATTCTCTGGACGAGCGACCTGGTTGGCCCGGCCGCCGAACCCGCCCTGGCCGACATTACCGGCGACGGCAATGCCGAGATCATCCTCAGTGGCCGGGAAGGAACCTTCGCCTTCACCCATGACGGCAACCTGCTCTGGCATAACCCTGACGTTGTTTCCTTCTACACGGTAGAAGAGCTTGGTTGGGGCGGCCCCAGCGTGGGCAATCTTGACCTGGACCCAGAGCCAGAAATCGTTATTGCCGCCTCGCAGGATGGGCTGTATGTCCTCGACCACCTGGGCGTCGTCCAGTGGAGCACGCCCATCGCCGACCGCTTCCCGCCGCCACCCGTCCTGGCCGACATCACCGGCGATGGCATTCTGGACATCGTGATGGCGGATCAATGGGAAATGCGGGTGTATGACTACTTTAACGGCGGCCAGCTTGTCTGGAGCCGCCTGCTGCCCGACCCTATCGTCATTCTGGGCGGCGGCGGCGCGTTTGGCGCGCCGGCCGTAGCCGACCTGACCGGCGATGGGCAGCCAGAGATCATTATCAACTGGGGTCACGTTGTGGAGGCGCTGCACAGCGATGGTTCCGTTCTCTGGCGCTACCTGACCAACAATAACAATCTTTACCGCCCCAGCCCCATCACCGTGGCCGACGTGACCGGCGATGGTCAGATGAACGTCGTCACTGCCTCGGCCATGCGTTCGGGATTCAACATCTTCAACCATTTGCTGATGGTGCTAGACGCTAACGGCAATCTGGTCTGGGAGCAACTGGTGGCCGACAACACCGCCTCTGCCTCTGGCGTGGCCGTCCAAGACCTGACGGGCAACGGCGCGTGGGAGATTCTGTGGAATGGCGCAACCGATGGCTTCCTGATTCTGCGTGGCGCTGACGGCAAACGGCTGTTCAACGAACCGGTGACCGCCTCTGGCACGGTGTTGGATTACCCCACTCTGGGCGATGTGGACGGCGATGGCCTGGCCGAAGTGGTGGTGAGCGGGAGTGACGGCATCTTCATCATCGGGCACGACGGCCGTTGGGCCGATTCGCGCCCCATCTGGAACCAGCACAACTATCACGTCACCAACATCAACGACGACTGGAGCGTACCCATCAGCGAACAAAATAGCTGGGAACTGCACAACACCTACCGCACGCAAACGCCAGAGCGCAGCCCCGCGCCCTCCTACCGGGTGGAACTGACCCACACAGTAGGCGTCAGCGGCGTGGCCGTGCTCAGCGACACTTTCTCCACGCCACCCGGCGGCACACCGCCCGCATACCATTGGCAGTACCAACTGGAATGGTATGCGCCGGTGAATACGATCACCTTTGCCAGCGAATTAGCCGACATGCAGCCCGGCGAGACGCGGCAGATTAACCAGGGCACGGAAGTGGCCTACCGGCTGCCTTCGGGCTGGAACACCCTGACGCTGCCGCCGCTGTTCGTCACGGCCGTGCGCATTTTGGACATCGCGCCGGTATCACAGACAGCGGGGGTGGGCAGCACGGCCGTGTACACCCTTACCCTGCTCAATCCCGGTCTGGCTGCCGATGTGTATGACCTGGAAGTGATGGGATTACCCGCAGATTGGCTGGATTATCCGGCACAGGTGAACGTTCCGGCGCAAAGTAGCATAGAAGTTTTATTAGAAGTGACCATACCACTGAACGCGGAATTGACGGAACGGCCGTTTGCCGTCATCGCCACCACCGGCAGCGGTGGGCAGGATATGACCCTCGCCACGTTGACGCCGGTTAACGGCCTGAGCATCGCCATCAAGCCGCCGCTGCAAAGCGCGCCCACGGGCACGGCCGTGACCTACACCCTGACGCTGACAAATGGGCAATTGGCAATGGTCAATTATCAATTGGCGGCCCGTGGGCTGGCGGATGTGACCTTGCCGGATGCGGTTGAGGTTGGCGCGGGGGCAACGGTCTCCTTCCCCATCACCGTCAGCAGCGCCGCACCGGGGCCGCAGCCGTTTACGGTGACGGCCGTGGGCGCTGGCGGCCACGACACCGCCGATGCCATTCTGGAAGCGACCGGCAATTATGCTGTCGGGCTGGCACTGGCTCCCATTGCCAATGTGGGTGGGCCGGGCACACCGGCAACGTTCGACCTGACGGTGACAAACCTGGGCGATGTGGCCGATGGTTATGATCTGGCGCTGGCGCTGCCGTCTGGTTGGAGTGGACAGCTAGAGGCCAATGGCGCCCCGGTTGACGAAATTGCTCTGCCCGCCCATCTCTTTAACAGTGCGGATTTGCGGCTGCGGATCACACCGCCGGTGACGGCCGTGGCGGGCGATTACGAATTCAGCGTGACGGCCGTTTCCCAAAGTGGCCCTGGCGTGCAAAGCACCATCACCGGCACGGTGGAACTGCTGCCGCTGGGGGTTGTGCTGACGATTAACCCGGCGCACACCAGCCTGAGTCCGCTAGACAGCGGCGTCTGGCAGGTGACAATTACCAACACCGGCGAGGTGGCCGACAGCTACGACTTGTTGGCGGCGGGCATCATCAGCCTGACGGCGGAGTTGAGCAGCAGTACGGTGACGCTGGCCCCCGGCCAATCGCAAACGGTGCAGTTGACGGCAGGGCCGCTACCGCTAGTGCTGCCACAAACGGTTCCGTTTTGGGTCACGGCCGTGTCCCAGACGGACACGCGCATTGCCAACGAAGCGGCAGCGACCATCACCTTCACCGGCTATGAAGGGGTAGCGGTGGCCTGGCTGCCCGCCAGCCAGACCGTCACCAACACACTGGCGGCGGCGTTTATGCTGGTCATCAGCAACACGGGCAATGTGCCCACCACCTATCAGTTGGGGCTGGATATGCCCGGACTGAGCGGGCAATTGCCGGCCGAAGTGACCATTCCGGCGCGGGCGACGGCCGTGCTGCCGCTATCGGTGCAGGCCGGTACACCAGGCATGTATACGCTGACGGCGACGGCCGCTTCGGCGACGGCTACCAACGAGGCCACGGCCACGCTGACCATCGTGCAAACGGCCGAGGTGCTGGCGGTGAATGCCGGGCCAGACCAGGAAGGGTACGAAGGCAGCCCGGTCGCCTTTAACGGCGAAGTGAGCGGTGGCAGCGAGCCATACACCGTCGCCTGGGACTTTGGCGATGGGCACACGGCGACGGGCAGCCTGGCCCCGGTGCATACCTACGCTGACAACGGCAGCTACACGGTGACGCTGTTGGTGACGGATGGGGAAAATCAGGTGGTCAGCGACAGTCTGGTGGTGGCGGTGAACAATGTGCCGCCGCTGGTAACGGCCGTTGCCGACCAGACCATCCCCGAACAAGAGACGATCTCTGGCGTCCTGGCGACGTTTAGCGATGCGGGGGTGTTGGATGGGCATACGGCCATTGTGGATTGGGGCGATGGCGCAGTGACAAACGGCGTCGTCAACCAGGCGGCAGGCACAGTCAGCGGATCACACAGTTACGCGGCGCCGGGCGTGTACACCGTCACCATCACTGTGACGGACAATGACGGCGGCGCGGGCAGCGACACGCTGCTGGTGATGGTGACGCCGGATGGGTACCAGATTTATCTACCGGTGATTGTGAGGTGATAGGTGATGCGTGATGCGTGAGGGTTCCTTCACGTATCACGCATCACGGGTCTGTGCGTATACGGCCGTGACCCGCGCCACATGTTCTTGAATGGTAAACACCGGCTGAATACCGGCGCGCAGTTGCGCCAATTCAGCCGGTGTTTCCTGTAATCGGCGCAGGATGCCGGCCAACGCAGCCACGTCACCAGGCGGGAAGAGCAGGCCATCTACCCCAGCGCGAATCCGTTCCGGCAGGACGCCAATGTCCGAAGCCACCACTGGCACACCGGCGGCAAACGCCTCTTGCACAATAAGCGAGGCGGTTTCATACCACAGGGTAGGCGCCACAATCAGATCATTGTCCGCCAGCGTTTCCCACAATTGAGCATGGGGCAACTGACCGGCAAAGGTGATGCCCGGATGGGTGGCCTGCTGCTGCAACCGGGCGGCGTAGTCGGGGAAGGCGGTCAGATCGCCGTAGATCGTAAGATGTAATCGGTTATCGGTAATCGGTAATCGGTGATCGGTAAGCTGGTTGAGTGCCTCGATGAGAATGTGGAGGCCTTTTTGGGGGGCGATGCCGCCGATGAAGGCGATATGCAGACCGTCATGTGGTTTTTTAGGCGGCATGGTGGTGGGCAAGTCCAGCCCATGGGGGATGATGTGTATGGCGTTGGCGATGCCGGCTAGTTGCCGGTAAATGTCGGCGGTAAATTGGGTGGGGGCGATGAGGGTGGCGGCGCGGCGGAGGATGGTTTGGGTACGGCCGTGCCGGTAAGCGAACAACGGGGCCAACAACGGAATGGCCGGAAGTGCGTTTGGGTGGCCTACCCGCGCCAGGGCGCAGCGGGCGCAGTTCAACCACCAGTTTGGTCCTGAGCATACTGTTTCATCATAGTTGGTAAGCAGTTGGGCATTCGCGCACACATACCAGTAATCATGCAGGGTGATGACCAGGGGGATACCGGCGCGGCGAATTTGCTGCGCCAGGCCAAAGGGCAGCCCCATCAGGTGTTGCACATGAACGACATCCGGCTTTTCTTGCGCCAATACCTGGGCAAAGGCGCGGCTGAGGGCCGGATGGTGAAAGTTGCTGCGCAGGACGGCCGTTGGCGTGCGCTCGCCGATGGGGATACGGTAAATTTGTAAGCCGTTATCGGTAATCGGTAATCGGTAATCGGTAATCGTGGTGGTGGTGGTGGGAGTGAAGAGGGTGACGGTGTGGCCTTGTTGCGCCTGGTGGCGGGCCAGGGTTTGGGTATATAGTTCCGTGCCGCCCACTTTTTCGGGCAGGTATTGGTGGATGAGGTGGAGGATACGCATTTTTCGTGATGCGTGATGCGTGATGCGTGACCCGTGAGAAATGGTCACGCATCACGCATCACGGGTTACGGATCGCCTCATAATTTACCAACACGCGGTCGGCGACGGCCGTCCAGGTGTAGGTGGTGTTGGTTTTGGCACGGCCGTGCTGCCCCAACCTGGTTCGCAAATCTGCATCCGCCAGCAAGCGATGGATCGCCTGGCTAAGGGCAGGTACATCGCCAAATTCCACCAGCAGCCCATTTTGGCCGTCATCCACCACACCGGGAATACCGCCCGCGCGGGCAGCGATCACCGGGACGCCATGCGCCCACGCTTCCAACAGCACAATGCCAAAGGAGTCGGTGCGCGAGGGGAGGAGCAGGGCAACCGCGCCCGCCAGCAGGCCATGTTTTTCAGCGTCACTGAGGATGCCCAACGGCCGTATCCCCTCCTTCTCTGGCACACTTAACCGGGCATAAAAGCGGTCAAATTCGGGGGATGTCTGGCCGATGAGCAACAGGGTAACGGCCGTGCCCTGCTGCCGCAATATCTGTACGGCTTGCGCCGCGTGAATTGCCCCCTTCTCAAAACTCACTCGACCCACAAACAGGATATAGGGTGGTTCTGCCCGGTACTTTGCCACAGAGTCTGGTTCTGGCAACGCGGGCAACGGGTCTAAACCGGAGCCTACCACATCCACGCGCGCTGGCAGGATGCCCCAGGTTGCCAGACCATTTTTTTCAATTTCCGTTAAGGCCAATACCCGGTCAGCATCGGCCAACAGACGCAGTTGGTGGTTCATGGTAGAGTTGCGCGTCACACGGTCGTGCCCCGTGCCTAAATGGACAAACGGCGTCGCCACGTAAGGGATGTGTCGCTGTCTGGCAAAATGCCAGCCCACCAGCATCGGCCACTCCCAGGAGATATTGAAGCCATGCACCGCATCAAATGGCCCGGCCAGGGATGCCAGCGCTGTTTCCAGACCGGTAATGGGCGGGATGCGGTGGGCCATGCGGCTGAGTACGGCCGTCTGGTCGCCAGGCAGCAGCGAAACCAGCACCATGAGTTTACGCCAGCCCATGAGCGCGATACGGCCGCCGGGGAACGGCCGTAAACTACAACGAATGATCGTGACGCCATTTTCCACGCTGGCGGTGGGCCGCTGCGGGGGTGTGCCTTGCCAGAGGTCTTTTTCCAGGGTGGCGGCGCTGATCACGGCCGTGACCTGATGCCCGCGCCGCGCCAATTCCTGCGCCAGCGCCGCCACATACCGTTCGCCGCCGCCGGGAAAGGGCGGGTAAGCGGGAGACAAAAAAAGGATCTTCATTGGCGAGACCTGACAGGTTTTGGAAACCTGTCAGGTCTGTCTCCTCTATTTGCGAATTACCGGCAAGTAGATGGGGAAAATCTCATCCACCAGATAGATGGTGACGGGAATTTGCACCGGGCTGTTGCTCACCGGCTGGCCCTGAATTGTACCGTTGATGGTGATGGTGCGGTGATTAACACCTGCGGTCAGTCCGGCGCGGGACACGGTAATGGCAACGGGCGTAGGTGTACTATCGGCCTGCCCGTTTGGAGGGAAAACGGTGACGTCGGTGGGGGCAACGGCCGTCCAGTTAATCGCTCCTTCGGCAACTCCATGAATGGTTAAGGTGAGATGTACGTTTCGGCCATCATCAACCTCGTGAAGCTGAACAAACGTGGTGGGGTTGGTGTGAAGCCGGGGCAAAATGGGATGGCCGGTGCGGGCGGCGTTGTAGCGATACATGGGCCAATCGGCGCGGCTGCCCGCATCGGGTAAATTCCAGGCATACAGGGTGCTGTTAAAGGCAATCAGTTCTAGTTTGCCGTCGTTGTCAATATCACCCAACGCCGCGTTGTTTTGTATGACGCTGCCGGTGTAAAAGGCGGGGGCGTTGGGTGGGTTTTGGCTGGCAGTGAGCTGCTGCCCATTGCCGTCTACAATGGTTACGTTAGGACCGGTGCGCACAAAAATCTCCATTTTACCATCGCCATCATAGTCACCTAGAATGGGCGTGATGCCCACATTGGCCGGGTTGCCGTTGCCAAACATGCTGCGCGGCGTCATCGGGAAGCCCGGTACCGGTTGGCCGTTGGTAAACCAGGCATAGAGCTTCTGATCCATGTCTAGGGCGATGATTTCTTTGGCGCCATCGCCGGTTATGTCGCCAACAGATGGCGAGGCCGGGGTGGAGCCGGTAGTCACTTTGCCCCCTTCCCAACCGGGCAAATCATTCCCCTGGCTGTCCCAACCCCAGATGCGGAAAGCGACACTGGGATGGTCTGGGCTGTTGTTGTAATAGAATGTACCGCCGCCGACGAAGATTTCCAGGGAGCCATCGTTGTTGATGTCGTAAACGGCCGTGGATGACTGCATGATGTCGTGAATGCGCTTGGGGAAACCGGGCAAATGATTGCCAAAGCGGTCTACTACATACAGCGCCCCACCACAATAATCTTGCGGCCAGGGATGAGGTGGAATCTGGTAGGGGCAGTCCCAGCCTTCACCGTTGGGGAAGTTGTCATCAAAGTTGCCTTCGTCGGTGCTGATCAGAATATCCAGATACCCATCGCCGTCTATATCCGCCAGGGTGGCTGACCCCCAAATGGTGTCGGCCAGATGGCCGGTGAGTCCACCCCAATCCGGGAAACGCAGACGGTGGTGGCTGTCTATGGGGAAATGGCTGTCTAGTGTGCCATCATGGTGCAGCACGTAGATGCGCTTGTCAAATGCGCCAACCACAATTTCCATGTTGCCGTTATTATCCAGATCGCCAATGGCAGGCGTGGAATAAACGGTATCGCGGCAGCCGGAGGGACTGGTAAATTCATCAAAGGTGAGGAAACGCCATAGGAAATTACCATTGTGGTCGAAAGCGATGACGCCACCCTGGGTGCAGGTGGCGTCATTAATTGCGCCAACACCGACCACAATTTCCAGGTCGCCATCGCCGTCTATATCGGCGACGGCGGGGGAAGAGTGGATTTGCTGACTGTTGGCGGCCATATTAAAGTGTGGAGCGGTATCGCGGCGCCAGAGTTCAGACCCATTGCTGCGCACGGTCACAATCCAGCCATTGCTGGTGGCTAACACAATGTCGGGAATGCCATCGTTGGTCAGGTCTGCCAGGACGGGGGAAGAGGTTTCGCAGTCGGGATTGGTACAGCGGTGGGGCAAATTGGGCACGGTCCAGAGGGGAGACACCTGCCCACCAGACGTATCACCGGAGCTGACAGATATGTTGAACGCCAGGAAGAGATAGAGGGCGGCAGTTACCAGACCAGTAACTGCAAACAGTTTGTATCTTTTTTGCATGGGTTGACTCCTATTGGGGAAGGTTTTGATGCCGTTACAGGTTGTTGCATTTTCCGGTATGATAATGATTTTTAACGGAAATGGGTAGGGAACGGCCGTTTGTTAAGGATTTGTGTAACTCCCTACTCAATCACCATCAATCACGATCAATCACCCACTTCTCCAAAAATATGCCCAACAATCGCAAATCAGGAGATGATTCTGGGGAATAAGCATGAGGAATGTGGAAAGAGATATGGTTGTTTTGGTCGGAATGTAGATGTGCAGAGGAGAAAGGGAGGGTCACGGCCGTACGCACAGCGTCAAATGTAACCTGCCCCACTGTTTGCCCGTTGATGGCAACTGTAACGGGCTGTACTCCATGTCCCCGCGCCTGGATGGTGAGGGTCAATTGTTCACTTTCAGCGGCGGTAGGCACTGGGCCGAGGATCAGATCGGCAGTAGGGCAGGTAGACCAGGTTCCGTTGGCGCCGGGCAATGACCAGCCAACGAAGATGGCGTTCAGATTTGGCGAGAAACCGTCCGGCCTGGCAATGAGGGGCAGAAAGGTGTAGCTATGGATTGCGGTTGGGGGCAATGGTATGGGGGTGGACACGGCCGTGTCCCCTTCATTCAGTGGTCGCCACCACTCCCAGACCGGGATGTTGCCCATCTGCGCCGCTTCCGTGCCCGCTATCTCCTGGCCTATGGTGTAAGTGATCGGGGAAACGATACCCTCAGCCATCACTCTGTCCAAATACACGCGGTTGCGTTCACAAACGGAAGCTGGGGTGGTAGCAAACTGGGGGAAGCGCCAATCGAACAAGAGAAACGGGGCTTTGTCCACATGGGGCGGCACCGTGTAGCCGTGTGAGAGTAACATAGTCTGGTTGTACATGCCCACGTAACTGTTGATGGTGATGCTGATGAGGACGGCCGTGAAAAGCAACAGTAACGCCAGCCATCGTCCCCGTTTGGCTGGTTCCCGTATCCAGCCCTGTGCGGCAAAAAATGTGAGCAGCACCAGCCCTGGCAGCATGTCTGTCAGCAGCCGAGGCCCAAAACTAAAACCACCCCACCAGTTAGGGAAGCGGGCCACTACCAGGAGATGAGCAATGCTCCAGAGGAGAATGAGCCATAACAAGGCGTGCTGTTTTACCGTGTGCCGGTAATAAAAGGCGCCCAGAATTGCCAGCAAAAAGAGGGGGCTGTAAACGAATAAACCTCTGGACGGACTCAGCAATATTCCATACAGAGCTAGCGGTAGCGGCGTGGCCTGTTGGCCGCTGTAATCAAGTAAACCACCTAATTGGCGTGGCAAATAATAAAGCGGCAACCATAAGCCGAATTCAGAATGGGAAAAGAGACTAAAACAAACCAGAAGGAAAAAGGCCGTGAGGGCGACGGGCCAAAAGGTACGGCGGTGTTTGAAAAAAAGGAAACCCAGGACGAGGGCGATGAACACGGCCGTTGTCGGTCGGCACAAATACGCCAGAAACAAACACACACCCAACAGCCAGGGCAACAACGGGAAGGTAGCATTGTTTTCCAGCCGCACCAACAGCCACAAACAGAGACTGACACACAAGACGGTGAAATCCTGTGCCCAAAGCGCCGTGCCCAGGGCACTCATCAGGGTGCTGCCCAACACGCAGGCAGCTGCCAACAGCAAACTGGCAACGGGCGGTAAATAGTACCGCCCTATCCGATCCAACACCAAAAAAATAGCTACCACCACCAACGCTGACAAAAGATTTTGGGCGGCATCGTCATGGGCCGGCACGCTCATGCTCTGGCCCATTAACAGAAAAGGCAATACCAACGGCACAGCCAAAATGGAGGAGCCGAGGGGATAGAGATAATAGAGACGGCCGTCTCTTTCCAATAAACGCCACTCGACCGCTTGCTGGCTGCCTATGAACTCCCGGTAGGCATCCAGCCGAATTGTTTGCTGCGTGATGAGCGCTTCTGAAACAAGAAGAGAATAGCGCGCATCGCCACCTGTGCTGGCATTGGGCGAAAAATAAGCAATGCCAAAAATAATAAGAGCCAACGCCACTCGCAAAATGGTAGAAAGGGTTACGGCCGTGCGTTGCACCATTATTTTATCTACAGATGTTTCCCTCATCATTATTCGCCAGGGGATGGGGCATCAATCTTTTTGCCCACCATCTGCCCCAGGCGCTTCCGAATCGCCAGATAGGTAAACGGTTGGTGTGTCCAACGCTTGAGCTTTATCTTCGGCCCACCCCACATTTTGTTTCTCAATTGAAAACGGCGCACTTCTTGTGAAAATGAAGCGCCTTGCTGTGCCACCTGATTGGCAAATAACTCTTGCCCAAATCGATACAATTGTATGTCAAAAGCGTTTTGCTGTTCAATCAAGGCAATGGTTTCGGGTGGAATCATCTCCCGACCAGGACGCTGCCGATTCACATTATCCTGCACATAGTAGATATTGTGCCAGCCGTAAGCTTTTTGCAGCAGCAATAGTGATTCGTCAAACCGTTCTACCAGACCCACTACAGAAAAGTAGTTTTGTAGATTTCGTCGGGCCATCTGCAAATGTTGTTCTGTATACCCTTCGGCCGGAAACAGATAAGGCAGCCCGGCGAATAGGCGAGTGTACATGTTTTTGATGTCTACAATCATCTCACGCTCTAATACTTCATGCAGTGTCAGGTTCTTTTCCCGAATTTCTTCGGGAATCCAAAACATTTCCGGATGGCTATAAAGATAGTAATAATGAGAGATTACTCGCTCCACCGGATCGCGTAAAAAGGTAAAGTACGTGGAGGGGCCTGGCAGGTATTGGTGCAGGCCAAACGGGAAATGGCCCCACAACAAACGAATGGCTGTTCGGCGTTCTACAGACAAGTTGATAAAAGCAGAGGCGCCATCGTCACCAGAAAATTCGCGGTTGTATATTTGGGCCGGATGATAATTCGCTTTGAAGATTTCATACAGGGTAGTACCGGCCGTTTTGGGGATGTGCAAAAAGATAATAGTTTGTGGTGGGGGCGCTGCCATGGCAAAACCTCAATATACATCGCGTCACAATTCAGAGGAGTCTGTTGCGTGCGCGCACGTAAAGATCATGTACCAAAAAGCTGGCATTGTGCCGCCACAGCCAACTTTGCCGTCGGGCTTGCCAAATACTATAGCGAAACGGATAGAGCCACTGATTTCTTCGTTGAAAGGCAAGCACCTGCTTGTTAAAGTCGGGGCTTTGTTGGGCCACCTGGTCGGCAAAAAGCGTGGCGGCAAAACGATATAACGCCTCATCAAGCTGGTTGACCTGAGCAATGGACTGCATCACATCAGATGATAAATCGCTGTGGGATGGTTTTTTACGGGTGACATTCATACGCGCATAGTACAGGTTTTGCCAACCAAATGCCTTTTGCAGCAACAACAACGTTTCATCAAATCGCTCGGTAAGGCCGACAACGGTAAAGGATTGGCGCAGGTTTTCTTTGGCAGCTTCCAAATCATCTGGCGTACATTCATAATAATCGCCGTAACTGGGCCGACCTGCCAACATGCGTGTTTGCATGTTACTCATATTCAGATCAATGCGATTTTCTATAAACTCAGGCAGGCTCATAGATTTTGCCAGATGGAAATGCGGGTGCGCGACAGAATTACGCAGATAATAGAAGTAAGAAATAACCAGGTCACGCGGTTGGCGCAAAATGGTGAAGTAAGTGGCCGGCTGCGGTAAGTATTGGTGGATGCCATAACTAAAATGCCCGGCAATCAGGTAAATAGGCGCCTTTTGTTCAGGCGGCAAGGCCTGGAAGTGCGGTAAATTTTGGGGCACATTGGGCATGATGTAAAAATGCCCAGGAGGAAATTGCCGCCCTAACAAATGGTACAGGGTGGTGCCGGCCGTTTTGGGGATGTGCAAAAAGATAACTGTTTGTGGTGGGGAAGAGATCATGTGATCACCTCGCTAAAGATGGCCTGGTATTGGCAGAGGATCGTTTCCCAGTTATAGGTGGCCTGGGTGAACTGTTTTCCCTGGCGGCCTAGAGCAACCCGTAAATCGGGCGAGGCTAGCAGGCGATTCAGAATGGCGGCAAATTCATCGTAGCTGCTGTAATACAAACCGCCGTTGCTGCGCTGGCACTGCTGGCGGGTGACGGCACAGTGGGCGTCCACGACAACGGCCGTGCCCACCAGCCACGCCTGCAAAATAATGATAGACAGGCTTTCAAAGCGGGAGGGTTGGATAACGGCCGTAGCCGCTTGCAGGGCATCAAACTTGTCTTGTTCGGACACAAAACCGATGGGAATAATATCCGGGTGGGGTGGTACCGTAAAATCCGGGCTGCCCATCAGCACCAATTTGAGGTCGGGAGTATCCTGTTCCTGACGATATTGCTGAAAATAGTCCAACAACTGTGGCACATTCTTAGCCCTAGCAATACGCCCGCCATAGAGCAAAAAGTCACCGGTAATGCCATACTTCTGGCGGAAACGATCCCCAGAGACACCTGCTGGCGCGGAAAAACCCAGGGCGGCAATGGTAGACGGTACACGGCCGTTACCCGTCACCCGCTGCACAATCACCCGTTCCGCGTCAGTCAGGTAAACCACATGGCGTGGCAGGTGGAACAAGACGCGGAAGGCATCGGCGCGTAAAAACGGCTCATCATGCGCCGTAGGCACAAAAATTGCCTTATGGGCCACCAGCGGCAGTCCAAAAAAGGTGGTGGCATAGAGATAGGTGAAGAAAATGAATACGTCAAAGTTCGGTTCGGACTGATAGATAAACTGGAAGAGCGGGGTGGAATAGGGGCCATTTTGCCGGATCCAATCCATTTCTTGCTCTAGCGTATGTTCTTTCTGCCAGAAACGGCCGTCCACGGCTACTGCCTTTTCCCAATCCCGCGGCTGATCCACCGGAAAACGATGCACCATCACGCCATTCAATTCACTGACGCCGGGTGGGTAAACAGAAGCCCAGGTGGTATATTGCGTGGCGCAGGTGGTGATGACATGCACCTCCGCCAACGCCGTGAGCTGTTCGGCCAGGGCGCGGGCGGCGTCTTCTGCCCCCCCCAACACTTCCAAGCCGTACCGCTGCACCACAATGCCAATGCGTAAAGGTTTCACGGCCGTTTCTCTGCCATCAAGAACATTTCCCCGCCAACCCACAACAGTACGGCCGTAGCCATCCGCTGCCATTCATCCGGGCCATCAGCCACTGGTACACGCGCGCCTCTGACTAAGGCTGCCAGGCGGCGGCCACCATACCGGTACCAGCTTACCAATTGGCGTCTTACTGGACGTTGCCGCCAATGCGGGCGAACCACACCTAACACCGCGCTCCACAAGCGCAGGTTTTCTTCGTCCATATGATAAGCGTGTGCCGGGCATACGGCCGTTACCCGCAGTTCGGTCCCTTCAATTGCCCGTTCATAAGCAGGCCAATCAGGCCGCGTTTCCACAATACCCACCGCCAATTCGTGGGCTGCATGACGTGTTAATAAACTTTGCTCGCTTTCTATCACCGGGCGACAAGGTTCATTGATGGCGCACAACCGCCCACCCGGTTTCAGCACCCGGCCGATATTTTGCAGCAGCAGCGGTAGATTGGCGCAGTGGTGCAGCGCCGCTGCACAAAAAACCAGATCAAACTGCTCTGGGAATAAGGGCAGATTTTCGCCATCGCCAATGAGCCGGTCAAAATAGGCGCCGGCGTCATCCATGAGGGCGCGGGCGCGGCCCAAGCCCACGTTTTCGTCGGCGACCACATCCAGCGCCACCACCCGGCAGCCCCGCAGGGCGAATTGTTTGGCGGCCCAGCCCCGCCCCGCGCCCAAATCCAGAATGGTTTCCTGGCCGGTCAGCTTTAATTCTTGCAGCGCTATATCAAAGGAGCGGGCCACGCTGCGCCACGGTTCTTCCGGGTAATAAGGAATTTGCAAATCTACGGCATTTTCTTGCACTTCATAAATGCCTAAATCTTTGTGGTAGGTGACCCACCCTTCGGCTTCGGCGGCTTTGGGCTGCCAGCGTTCATCATTCACGTACAGGCGTGGCATCCCGTTCTCAATCGGGTAAACGGCCGTGCAGCCGATACAAACCAACTCGCCCGTCCAGATTTCCGGTTCGTGCCGTTCATGGGTCACGGCCGTCAGCCTTTGCTGGCAGGCCGGGCAACAAATCAAATCCAACAATTCCTCTTTCATCTCGTCCCATCGTGTCATTCCGACGAGTCTTCGAGGAGGAATCCCTGGTAATTGTCACCATGTAGGGATTTCTCGGAAGATCTCGAAATGACAACTTTCTTCGTAACGAAGTCTTCGGAGTGAGGAATCCCTACATGGTGTATGAGATTCTTCACTTCACTCCGCTTCGTTCAGAATGACAATCCTATGCGACTAAAAAGCTGTTTCAGATTTTCTGCCAGCGCCGCATCACTGTACTGCGCTGCCCAAATGGGGGCTGCCTGGCGCATTTCCTGGTAACGGCCGTCATCGGCCAACAAGTCCAACACCTGCGCCGCTGCCGCCTGGGGGGCGGCTTTGTCAAAGACCAGCCCGGCAGGGCCGGCGACTTCGGGCAAGGGAGGGACATGGTGGACGGCCGTGGGCGTGCCAAAATACAATGACTCCGCCACCGGCACACAAAAACTCTCCCACTCCGAGGTGACAAACAGCAGCCGCGCCTGGCGAAACAGCGCCTCCAACACCGCCGGGTTGTTCACCTGGTCGGTGAAGAGAACCCGGTTTTGCAGCCCTTTCTGGCTAATCAGCGCCTCAATTTGCTGCTGGTATTTGCCCGTTTGCTGGCGTGTGCCCACCAGGATTAGCACCGTATTAGGTCTGGCCCGGTTGATGTGGCTGAAAATCTCCACCAGCGCCAGCACATCCTTTTGGGGCACGATACGCCCCACCATGAGGAAGTATTCCAATTGACCTAAAGTGGTCATCAACGCCGCATCCGCGCCGGTAAACTGGGAGGTATCAATGCAATAAAAAATCTTGTGGATGTTGGCGGCGGGAAAATTCAGGCTTTCCAACCACTCCCGGCTGTATTCGCTGTGGACGACGTAGTGATCAAAGCGGTCATGCAGCGTGGGCAGCACATCCAGTCCTTGCTGGCAAAGAAAGGCCAGGTGTTCATTTTGTCCGGCAAAGAGGCGCGGTGGGCAAATGCCGTGAAAATCCAGCATTTTGACATCGCGGCTGTTGAGGGCCAGTTCCACATTGTCGGCATAAATGGAATAATGGAACCAGAGGAAATCCTGACCTGTATTGGGGTAAAAACGGGAATGGCGCGCCTGGCTGGCCAGGGCTGGGGCGATGTGATCGGCGTACACATAAACCTGAACACCCGCTTCGCGCAGCAAACGGCCGCTGCTAAGGGCAAAGTTGCTCACGGCGTCGCCCGGCGTCAACCCGGCGGTCATAATGTGAATGGTTTTAGGAAACATGATAGTGTGTTCGTTTTTCTTCCTCCACAATCGCTTGAATCACGGCCGTGTACCGGCCAATCACCGCTTCCCATTGAAAATTTTGCATCACGTAGCGGCGGCCTTGTTGGCCGAGGGTCACGGCCGTGTCCCGGTGCGCCAACAAAAAATCCAACGTAGCCGCAAATTCCGGGTAATTGCTAAAGTACAGCCCGCCGTTAGCCTGCGTGCAATGCTCACGTGTCACGGCACAGTCACCATGCACCAGCACCGGCGTGCCCGCCAACCAGCTTTCCATGATGACAATGGAAAAACTTTCATGTACAGAGGGCATACAAAAAACATCCGCCGCCGCGTAAGCGTCATATTTGTCCTGTGCCGGGACAAAACCCAAATCTAGCACCGAATCGCGGGCTTCAGCGGGAATCGTCACCTGTCCGGGGCCAATCAGAACCAGCCGCGCCGGGTGGGCTGTTTGCCGACTATATTGCGCCCAATAATGCAGCAGCAGCGGCGTATTTTTGCCCGGTTCACGGCGGCCGGCATACAGCACGACAGGCGTGTCACCCAGATTATATTTTTGACGAAAGCGACGGCCGTCGCCCTGCCAATCAGTATCCACGCCGCCACCAATGACTGTGCGAATCTGACCATTTTCAGCCGGGAATAGTCGGTCGGCCAGCACCCGTTCGGCGTGAGCATAAAAGAGCAGTGCTCGCACGCGGGGGATGGTTTGTTGGTGAATGTGCAGGCGGGCGTACCCTTCGTCGTGCAGGCAGGGGATCATCAGGCTGTGCGCCGGGCAAATTTGCGCCCCAAACGCGGTGCTGGCAAACATATAGGGGATGAAAATGTACAGGTATTCGTCCTGATGCTGCGCCAGATACGCATACAAATCCGGGCAACGGAACATTTCCCGGTGGAAAATCTCTTCTTCAGCGGGAGTAACGGCCGTGCCCCGCATGAGCCGCTGGTTTATCTGGTCGAAAGCCGCTTTATCCCGTTTTTGCACGGCAAACCGGCGCACCGGCAGGCCATCCTCGTTAGTCAGGCCTGGTTTATGGTAATTTGTGCCCCAATCGCTGTACAGGTCACGCAAGCAGGTGGTCAGGATTTCCACCGCAAAACCGGCCTGCTGCAAATGCACGGCCGTGCGCCGTGTTTCGGCTTCTGCGCCGCCGGGAATGTCACGGCCGTACCAGGGAACAACAAAGGCGAGCTTCATCGTAATCCGTAATCCGTGATTCGTAATCCGTAAACCGATGGTTTACGGATTACGGATTACGCTCCTCCGCCTCCAATTCCTGCGCCAACAGGCTGACAGCCCGGAGGATGTGCGCGTTGAACTGGATTTGTTCGGCCGCCTGCTTGTTAACATAATACACAACCAGTTCATGCAACATCTGGCGAATGCGCTGCAACAAGCCGCCGATAAGCGGCACATTCACCGGAGTTACGTACAGTTTCACGTCGGTCTGGTCATATACCAGGCTGGCCTGGTAAAGATGTTCGTAAAATTCAGGCGATAGCCGTTTGCCAGATAAACTGACGATTGGCCCCCGATCTGGGCGTGCCAGGTCTTTTTTCGCCAAAATCTGCTGGCGGATGTCTTGCATAATTGCTTCGATATTGATCTCTTCTATTGCCTCGGTCTCGTTCATCATTCCTGCTTTGAAAATAGCTTGTAGCCGGCATTTTCATGCCGTCAGAAGGCGATAAATCGCCTGCTACAAACATTCGCGTTCTTTGCGGATTTCAAGGATTTTCTACTTTTGACAGGCGCAAAGACCAGACAAGGGGCACGATAGCCGTTGGTTTACGCTCTGTCGTTGCTTCTAAATAATCGCTGGTAATGGTCACGCTGGTTTCGTGGAAAGGCATCTGCTGTGCTTCCAACCAGGTCGGGTCGCCAACCCAGTAGACAGCGCGCCCGCTATTTTGCCACTCTTTAATGGCATTGACCAATGCGGTCTCATCCAGCGCTTCTAAATTGCGCAAAATAAGCGGTTCAATCCCATACTGAAATTTTAATGGCGCACCCAATTGATCCCCCAGGCCAATGACACTCTGGTCATTCCACAAAATGACAGCGTTTTCGTCCAGTTGTGCTGCCAGCGCCGCCACCTGTTCCGGCAGCCCCACATAATCCACCCGGCTGATAAAACCACGCGCTGACCAGGCCATGCTGCCGAGCCAGAGTAGGGCAAGGAGGACGGCCGTGATCGGTAATCCGTAATCGGTAATCCGTAATCGGTGATCGGTGATCGGCTTACGGATAAAGGGTAACGGATTACGAAAAAAAAGCGAGCCAATCAAATAAGAGCCACCGACGATAAACAGGGGCAGCGTCGCAGGCACATAGCGGCGCATGGCGTAAATTTGGGTGGGGTTGTTGCGGATGGTCCAGATGAAAAAGAGGGTGTAAAAGAGGGTGATGAGCAGCATCACGGCCGTTTGCCAGTTCACCCGCCACACCAGCAAACAGATGCCCGCCACGCCCAACCAGACGCCCAACGGCGATAGATACCAGCCCAGCCGCAACAGGTTCTCGTGGTCCAATTTGGGCAGTTCTCCGGCGCTAAACAGGTCATTGTAGGTGAGAGGTGGAGCGGTATACGGCCGTACAAACCAACCATACACCGCCAGCGCCAGCAACAAGACAATGCTTAAGATGAGCAACGGCCGTCTGTATTTTTCCAGCATGCCCATAATCGGCGCATAAAACCAGGCAAACAAACCCAAACCGGTCAGGCCAACCAGCGTCAGCACGATCAGCCCATTTTGCCCGCGTGTCAGGCTTAAGATGGCGTAATTGTAGAGATCAAAAAAGTAGGGCTGACTTTGCCAAAGCGCATGAACCAGCGAATGGATAACCAGGATGGTCAATGGCAGTGCAAACCAGACCAGCCCCGGTTGCTGCCGCCGCCACTGCCACACCACCACCAGCGCCAGCACCGGCAGCACAAAGAGCGTGTCAATGCGCACCAGGAAGAGGCTGCCCAGGCTGGCTCCGGCCAACCCGGCCCACAGCCGCGCCGGAGAACGATCCCTTAAAGACCTGACAGGTTTCAGAAAACCTGTCAGGTCTGCCTGGCTCTCCGTGAGCCACACGGCCGTTGCCCACAACCCGGCCCACAACAAAAACTGTGTCAACGGCTCGCTGGTAGGGTAGCGGGCAAACCATACCTGCATCGCATTCAGCGTTAACCCCACCAACGCCAATGCCGCCACTTCCCACCGGCTGATCTGGCGCACAAAGAGATACACCGCCAGCGAAGCCAGCAGCGCCCACAAGCCGGTCAGCCGCAGTGCGCTTTGCACCCCACCCAGCCCATATGCCACCGCATACCAGACCGGATGCAGCGGGTAAAACTGGGGCGTTAACTCACCACTTGCCACATCGGTGACGTAAAAGGCAGGCAAAAAGTAGCTCGCCACCACCGGATTACGGATAGGCCGCAAAACCACATCACGCAGTGTGGGGTCTAATTCAGCCAGCGCCTCATCATATACCAGCAAACGGCCGTTCTGGGCAATATGCGCTCCCAGGTTGACATAAACACCAGCATCACCCGCGCCGGTAATGTATTGGTGTGGGCGCAAAAAGAGCCAGCCCGCCGCCAACAGCAAGATTAGCAAGAACGGCCGTTCCCACCATCCACTCTCCCTTACCGCCAACGCCGCCCGCCATTGGAATTCGGGCAAAACAAATGCGCCATCCCGCTTGTATATGGCAACAATCAGCAACAAACTGATTCCAACCCAGCAGATGAGCAGCAGGGTCAATGAATAGAGGCCAAACTCCACCAATAAAACTGCCACCCAGCCCATGATGACCAATCCGGCGGTCAGAGCCACAAACGTTTTTTCTAGCCAGGCAAAGTTGGCTAACGGCCGTGTTTCCCCCAACCACCACACCACCAGCCAGCCAGGAACCAGCCCCAGCAGCAAGATCAGGCCCAAAGCCAGCCAGCTAAAGAAAGGTTCGGCCATACTTCTCCAGCAAATAGCGGATAAAGCCGGCATAGGCCGCCGCTGCCTGTTCCGGCGTACAATGCGCGCGGATGTAGGCTTGTCCCGCCTGCCCCATTTGCTGCCGTGCAAGTGCGTCATCCGCCAGGCGGCGCATGGCATTCACCAGCGTCGCTTCATCTAGTGGGGGAACTTTCAGCGCGGCGGCATCGGGGATTTCGCTGTACCAGCCCTGGTCAAAAACAATAAGCGGTTTGGCCGCCCCCATGGCCCGCAGCGCCACTGCCGACGTTTCGCCAATGGTCGGGTGTCGCAAACTTAATACCACATCGGCCAGCAGCAGCCAGTTCACAAATTCGTTCAGCGTGTCCACATAACCTGTCTGGTAGACAAAAGGAGTCAGATTCAATTCGGTTATTAGCCTGGTGATTTCGTCTGCATCGGTGGTGACTGTTTCACCAACAATGAGGAAGTAGGCCTGGGGGTAACTCTGGCGCAGTTGGCTGAAAGCGCGCAGCGCCAGTTCGAGTTGTTTGTGTGGTGTGATCTGGCCCAGACTGGCAAAGATGACGGCATCGTCCGGCGCTCCTATCTCGGCCAGGCGGTAGGGCTGCCCGGTTTGCGGCAACATCGGTTGCGGGGTGACACAGGTGGGAATGGACGGCCGTAGCTGCCGCACCATCGTTTCCGCGTACCGGCTGTGAACAATTATCCCAAGACTTATGTCAACCAGCCGATTGCTTAATGGCAGCCGGTACACATCGTCGGCCTGGAGATGAGAAAAGTAATCCGGGCCGGTACCAATCTGGGCATAAGCCAGTTCCCGCAAATAAACAACCGGATTACCCTGCCCTATGGTGCGGTCAGCAATAAAATGATGCAGCCCCGGCTCATGTAAAACCACCAGGCCGGGATAACGCAGACACATCTGGTAGATGGTTTCGTGGTGGTGGCTGTTGCCCATGTGGTAGAGCGGCAGGTCATAGTACCATTGCACGGCGGGGTAGGCGGTTAACGGCCGTACCTCAAACTGCCCCCTGATCTCCTCTGCCACTGCCACGGGGTCCTCGGCAAACAGGGTGATGTCGGCATGGGCCGCCAGGTAAGGCAGCAATTCGGCGCTGTAGTCGGCTATGCCGCTATGTGTGGGCGGCAGGGGGCTGAAGTAAGCTATTTTCATCGGTAAACGGTAAACGGCGAATGGTGAACGGTACTGTTAACCGATTACCGTTTACCGATTGCCTCTTCTAAAGCCGCCAGCCGTTCGTTCATCTGTTTGAGTTGCATGGTCAGTTCGGCCATTTGCCGCGTGGTTGTAACCAGATCGTGATCCTGGGCCACCAGACGTTCGTCCAGTTGGGTCAGGGTCGTTTGCATTTCCTGGCCGAAGGTTTGCAGATGGCGCAGCAGGAGTTGATTGAATTCGTTTTGTTGTTGCAACAACGGCCGTACATACCAGGTGGTGGAGATGTTATTCCAGCGCGCCCGAAACCAGGCCAGCAGGGGGCCGATCAAGGGGGTGGTAGACGTGAACGGCCGTTCCTGCACCACTGCTTTTTCTCGTAACAATTCGTTGTCCATCATCCCTCTCTTCTGCGGGCGGCGCAAACAATGCCCGGCGCTCTCTGCCAGCGCCAGCAGCCCGGAAATGGCCGCCCGCCATACGGACTCTGACCAGCCAAACACCGGCAGCAGCGCCATATCCTGGTATATCCGTCGTAACAATTTGATCTGGGACAGGTGCGTTAGACTTTCCAGGTGGGCGCGCTCTGCCGCTAAAAAGTCTTCCAAGAATTGGGCAGGTGTGTAATGTTTCAACACATAGTACAGCCGGTTGCGGTTCAAGTCATAATACTGCCGATC
Source organism: Chloroflexota bacterium (assembly GCA_035444285.1). Lineage (GTDB taxonomy): Bacteria > Chloroflexota > Anaerolineae > Promineifilales > Promineifilaceae > CAADGU01. Next base: position 184,539 of record DAOMOK010000005.1, on the reverse strand, counting down.
ACTCATCGGCCCCATAGTCAGCGATTCGTGATGGGTGGCTACGGCCGTCGGCACGTATACCACGCGGAAACCGGCCTGAATCGCGCGGTGGCAAAAGTCCACTTCCTCATAATAAAATGGCGAGAAAGCTTCATCCATCAGGCCAATGGCGTCTAGCACTTCACGGCGCACTGCCAGCGCTGCGCCGGTTACGTAATCCACGTCGCATAATTCATCGGCCTGACCGTTGTCTGGCTGCTTATAGAAGCGATGGCGGCCAATGGCTAACGGGTATTCCAGCATAGCCCCGGCATGTTGCAGGGTACGGCCGTCACCAAAATACAATTTCGCCCCGGTAATGCCGATGCTCGCATTGGCCGCCAGGGGGCGCACCAACTCCGTCAGCCAATCGGGACGCACGTCTACATCGGTATTAAGCCAGACGATGACATCGCTGGCGGCTTGCTGCATACCCCGGTTGATGCCCCGGCTGAATCCCAGGTTTTCTTCATTCGCGATAATACGCACAGCCGGAAAATGGGTCTGTGTGAAGGCTACAGAATCATCGGTGGAGCCATTGTCCACCAACAAAATCTCATAGGGGCCAGGATAGTCCAGTTGGGTTAGGGGAGGTAGATAACGGGCAAGCAGGTCACGGCCGTTCCAGTTCAAAACCAGGATCGACACTGTTGGCCATCTCAGGGAAGCATTGATCAAACCATCCATGCAGCCAACGAGTTTACCGCGCAAACGGGAAACCGTAAACCATGGCCCTAAACCACAAACCGTTATCCAATTACGGGCCACGCTGTACAGCTGGCAAATAGGTGTAGCTTATCATGGGGACAACCATGAAAGGCAAGGGGGCCGATTCCAGGCTGCGATCAGGGTCGTAGATGGTGACGTTGAAAACGCCGACTTCGTCCACATCACTGGCAGGGATTACGGCCGTGACCATAAACTGATTCACATAGGTCGTCGTTCGGTTGGCCCCCTGCCATCGCAACGTACTCGTCGGGGTAAAGTCGGCGCCATGCACCGTCAAAATAAACGGCTCCACTTCATTCAAGCCAGACATGGATGGGCTAAGGCTGCTGAGCACCAGGCCCCCACCAAACTCATAGGCGCCTACATCACACGTGCCATACCGATTAAAACCACGCTGGTCGGTCATGGGGCAGTTAGTAGCTGTGTTGATGGCCGGGCTACCGACCAGCAGCGGAATTGTTGCCGTGGGGCCGCCATAATCGCCCAAAGTGTACAGTTGCGGATTCACGGCCGTTTGCCCGGCAAAACATTCATAATCATTCCCATTATTTGTCACCCGCTGCGGAAATTGGATGTTGTGGCCGCCATTATTCAGTTCATCCGTGCAGTTTTGCTGGATTTGCCAGACGTTCCCGCCAGTATTGTTGCTGATGATGGTGTTGCGCACGGTAGCTGCCCCGGCAATGGCTCCGCCCACAAAACCGGCATGGTTATGGGCAAATGTGCTGTTGATAATGGTCGTGTTATTGCTGGTGCGAATAGCGCCGCCAAAACCGCGATGCCAATCATCACCGGGCAAATTTAGGGTATGTATCGCCTCGTTGTAGGCAAAGGTGCTGTTAGTAATGGTGACGGGTGAATCAATCAACCACAACGCGCCACCCTGCCCGGCTTCATCGGCAGGCACGGCCGTTGCCGTGTTGCGGACAAACGTGCTGTTGCCCACCGTCATGGGCGCGTTGCCGGTGCGGCTCTGGTGGTAAATGGCGCCGCCATTGCCGCCGGTGGTCAGATTATCATCGAATGTACTCTGGTTGATGGTGGTACGGCCGTCTTGGGTGATGTAGCTAAAAATGGCCCCGCCTAGCTGATTGGTGCTGTTGCCGGTGAAGGTGCTGCCTTCAATGAGCAGTTCGCCGCTCAGATTTTTGGTGCCGTCCATGTAGATCGCGCCGCCGCCACCGCCGCCCGCCGTGTTGTTGGCCGTGTTGTGGTGGAAGGCCACGTTCACCGTATGCAAGTCACTGTGCAGCAGATGAATGGCCCCTCCGTTTTGGGAATGGTTGCCGCTGAAGGCACTGTCCGTCACCGTCGCCGCCGAGCCACCGGAGAGGTAGATCGCGCCGCCGCCGTTGCCACCGCCGGGGATGGCTACGGCCGTAGCCGTATTGTTGGCAAACGTGCTGCCGCTAATGGTAACAGCCACACCGGCATCATGTGCCCCCCAGCCGTTAGTAGCCAGCCCTCCGCCATTACGACCGGTATTGCCGGTGATGGTACTGTTTTCAATGATCAAGGTACTCAGCCGCTCGGCATAAATGCCGCCGCCATCTTCGGCGCTATAACCATTGGCAATGGTCAGATTACGGATGATGACGCTGGCTCCGTTCTGGATGTTGAAAATACGGGTGACGCCGCCGCCACTCAGAGTAATGAGACCCGCGCCGTCAATGGTGGTATTGGCCGTGATCGTCTGCTGGCTGGTTATCGTGATGGTGTGTGCGCCGCCGCAGTTAAACGTCACCAACCCACCACCGTTGAGGGCTGCTGCCAACGCGCTCTGGCTGCAACTACCCGGTGTGCCATTGCCTACCACCCCCGCCCCCTGCGCCGGTTCAGCCAGCAACACAAACAAAAGAAACAGGGTCAGATGCAGGCATAGTTGTTTTGTTTTCATGGCCTTCCTCTTGGTTTATTTTCCGATCACCGATTACCGATTACCGATTACCGAACATTGTGCGGGAGGGTACGGCCGTGTTAAACCGGACTTTGGTACTGGCAGAATTAGACCCGAAGGGATTATGCCCCTTCGGGTTAAGCTCAATCACGGGCTTTTAGCCCAATGCGACGCAGTATATCGCCAATTGTTTGGTGTTTATAGTCGGTGAATTCACCAGCGTCAAAAAAGGAGCCATAACAAACCGGGCAGCTTTCATACCAGATATGCGGCTGTTGCACATCTACCATGCGCGTCAGCGGGGCGTGGTCATGGGGGCAAAAAATATGGTCAATAGGGTTGTATTTAGCGCCTAGAGTCGTATCGCCTGTGTCTATGATTTCAGAACCAGACAATACTTTTAACCGTTCTGGCTCAAATTCATCAAACCAGATACCCAGGCATTGAGAGCAGCGTTCTACCACGATACCTTCAAAATCCACCTGCTTCATCAAGTTCTGGCATTTGGGGCAGTTCATCGTAACCTCCTGAAAGCAATCCACAGATGACACAAAGGCAAACAATCTGTGTCATCTGTGGATCTGATTGTATCACTACCAGAGGGTTACGGGAAAAAATAACGGCCGTTGCTAGTTTTTGGTTGAGTTCACTGAAAAAAGCCGCGATTTACACGATTTTTCTCTCTGATGACTCTATGCCTCAACGCTGACTTTTTTCAGGTGATTCACAGTTTTACGGCCGTGATCCGCGCACTAAAAATCCGAGCAGCGCCAACGCCACGCGGCATATCTGCCAGTTCCACATCCGGGTTTGCCTTGTCGCGGATGGAAATTTGAGAAAAACCGGCAGCCTGCATCCAACCAGTATAGTCGGCCACATCTTCCGCGCCGGTAATGCAGCCGGCCCAACGAGACATGTCCGCCCGCTCTTCTGGCGAAAAACTTCCCTGTGTCACCATGTCTGAAACCGCCACTTTGCCGCCGGGTCTGAGGACGCGGAAAGCTTCCTGGAAAACGGCCGCCTTATCCGGGCTGAGATTGATAACGCAATTGGAGAGAATCACATCTACACTATCTGAGGCAACCGGCAATTTTTCAATGTGCCCATAACGAAACTCCACATTGTCTGCCCCCATCTTCTCTTTGTTGCGGTTGGCTTTTTCCAGCATCGCTTCGGTCATGTCCACGCCAATCACATGGCCGGTCGGCCCTACCCGCTGCGCGGCCAGGAAACAATCAATGCCGCCACCTGAGCCTAAATCCAACACCGTTTGCCCTGGCTGCAATTCGGCAATGGTGATGGGATCGCCGCAGCCCAGGGACATGCCGGTCACATCGGTCGGCAGGTCGCTCACGTCTACATCATAAAGCTCGGCGCCGCAGTAGCCGTCGCCCACCGTATCGCCACAACAGCTTGCCTGTTGAGCCGGCAGTAACTCCACTTTGAATTCGCTGGCAAGACGGCCGTAGCGCGTCTTCACTTCTTCATGTATCTGATCGGGTGTTAAAGTTGTCATTCATACCTCCATATCGAACTATTTATATATGTCTATATGTTTGATAAAAAAAAGAGCAAAAGCCACTGCCGGCAAGCAGCTTTTACTCCCTTATCTCCACATGCACTTCAGGCGCAAACACCTGCATCAGGTTGCCACAGCATATAGCCACTGCCCCCTGATTTAATGAATAATAAATCTGCTTCCCCTCGCGGCGCACATGCACCAACCCGGCATCCCGTAAGATGCTCAAGTGATGGGACACCGTCGGCTGGGAAAGATTCCCCAACTGCTCCACCACATCCGTCACGCACAGCCATTGGCAGCACAGCAACCGCATAATGGCCTGTCGGGTTTCATCGGCAATCGCTTTACCAAATGTTACAGAATTCATAAGATTCATATCGAAAACTGTCTATATGTTGTGAATTATAACGCTGCGTTGTTTTCTGTCAAGGGCTGCCGGAAAAGTTTAGCCATTCATTTTATTTGCCTGCGGTGCCAGCCCGTGATATAGTTCCATTCCTGGCCCGCCACGCGGGCTACTTTTATGTATTAAATCGGAAGTGGCGCGGTCGGAGACCGGCCACCGCCAGGAATTTTGCACGAACCAACGGCTTTTGCCGCGGCTATAGCCAATAGAGAATGGAGAAGGCTGCCATGTCTGACTTATTACTGAAAACATTTGATAATGAACCCGTCGCCGGTTTGCCGGAATTGCGCATTGGTGACGATGTCACCCTGCATTTCCGCATTAACGTGGGCGAACGTAACGAACGGACCCAGTTGGTGCGTGGTATGATTATTCGTCTGCGCAACAGCGGCAATAATCGCAACTTTACCATCCGCCGTATCGCTACCAACGGAATCGGCGTGGAACGTACCTTTTTGTTCAACTCGCCGCGCATCGAAAAAATTGAAGTGCATCGCCATGCCCATGTGCGCCAGGCAAACCTGTACTTCATGCGCGAACGCACCGGTAAATCGGCCCGCTTGCGCGAAAAACGGTTCTTTTAACGGCCGTCATCCATCATCACACATATCAGGTGAAAGTCTGCTGGCTTTCACCTTTTTTGTTTTCAGGAGTTGTGGGGGATGGGGGATCGGGGCTTGAACAAGCCCCGATCCCCCATCCCCATTGAGGAAATATGACCTTTTCACCCTTTTCCCGCCCGCCACTGATTGGCTGCACAACATACCACAAAACGGCCGACCAGAATCCCCCCATTGACATTATCGGCCTGATGCCGTCTTACATTGAAGCGGTGGTCGCCGCTGGCGGCATTCCCATCCTGATCCCCCTTAATCTGAGCGAAGAAAATCTGCTGGCCGTTTTTGAACGAATTGATGGCCTGCTGCTGCCCGGCGGTGGTGACATTGATCCGGCCATTTACCAGGGGCATGACCATGAAACGCTGTTTGGCATTGACCATGACCGGGATCGCGTAGAACTGCTGTTGGCGCGCACGGCCGTGACGCGCCAAAAACCGATGTTAGCCATTTGTCGTGGCATTCAGGTACTGAATGTGGCTCTGGGCGGCAACCTGTACGAAGATGTCTTTTCCTATATGCCCGATGCCCTGCGCCACGATAATTTTGGCAAAAAACCGCGCAACTATCTGGCGCACCATGTCACCGTGCAGCCGGATTCACTGGTGGCGCGGCAGTTGGGCAAAACGGACACGGCCGTGAACTCCCTGCACCATCAAGGCATCAACCAATTGGCGGCAGAGCTAACGGCCGTGGCCACCGCCCCCGACGGCCTCATCGAAGCCGTCGAAGTCCCTGGTCACCCCTATGCCATCGGCGTGCAATGGCACCCCGAAATGCTGATCCACGACGACCCGGATATGCTGGCGCTGTTTAGCGGACTGGTGATGGCGGCCCGTAACCCGTAGCCCGTAACCCGTAACCCGTGATGCGTGACCCGTGAAATACACGCCTCCGTAGATGAACAATCACACCTCCCTAACCGGGGCAGCGCCCTACACGGAATACGGAATACGCATCACGCATCACGCATCACGTTCCTCCCCCATCGCCATCTTCGACTCCGGCGTCGGCGGCCTGTCTGTGCTCACGCACATCCGCGAGCGGCTGCCAGGCGAAAACCTGCTTTATCTGGCCGACCAGGCGCACGTGCCGTATGGCCCCCGTACCCACGCCGAAATTATCCAATTCAGTGAAGGCATCACCCGTTTTTTCCTGGCGCAAGAGGCGAAGGCGATAGTGGTGGCCTGTAACCGGGCTTCGGCGGCGGCACTGACGCCGCTGCGGGCACGCTTTCCCAATGTGCCTTTTGTGGGCATGGAGCCGGCCGTCAAACCGGCGGCACAGCATACCAAAACGGGCAAAGTGGGTGTACTGGCGACGGTGGGGACGCTGGAAAGTGAGCGGTATGCCAGCCTGATGGCGCGTTATGCTCAGGATGTGACGGTGTGGGAAGACCCTTGTGTGGGGTTGGTGGAATTGATTGAAGCCGGGCAAACGGATACGCCAGAGACGGAACAATTTTTGCGGCGCACCCTGGCCCCCATGCTGGCAAATGGGGTAGATACACTGGTGTTAGGGTGTACGCACTATCCTTTTATACGGCCGTTGCTCCACCACATCGCTCCCTATCTAACCATCATAGACCCCGCCCCCGCCGTCGCCGGGCAAACCCACCGCGTTTTGCAGCAGGCCAATCTGTTATCAACCGCCACCAGCAACGGCCAGATCAGGCTTATAACCACCGGCCCGGCAGCGCCATTAGCCCAATTAGCGCAGCGGCTTATGGGGTATGGGGCGGAGGTGGGTACGGCCGTGTGGCAAGGAGGAGTGATAAAGTGAGCGGTGAGCAGTGAACTGCTTACCGCTCACTGCTCACTGTTTACTGTTCACTACGGTATAATGCCCCCGTGAGACGACGCAACCCGGCCCGCTGGCGGGCCATCGAAAGCCGACTGGGGCGCGAGCATGTTATCTGGCTGGCAACGGTGCGGCGCGACGGCCGTCCCCACCTGGCGCCGCTCTGGTTTGTCTGGTTAGACGGCCGTGTCTATCTATGCACCACCCCCGACACCCAAAAATTCCAAAACCTCATCCACAACCAGATGGTCTCCCTCTCCCTGCCGGACCCGCAAAACGTCTTGCTCATCGAAGGTGAAGCCCACGTCGCCGACCGGCAACTAATTGATACCGTAGCCGACTACTTTTTTCATAAATACGAATGGGACTTTCGTTACGATGATGCCGGGTACCGTCTGATTGAGGTAACGCCCCACAAAATCCTGGCCTGGGGCGACGGATACGATGCAGAGGGAACAAGGGTGTTGTAGAATAGTCACTATCGTTGTTGTTGAGATATTGAGATATTTTTGACCACACCATCCCAATACCCTCATATCTCAATATCATATAACGAGCAGTTCTAATAAGAATCCAACCTTATGCGGCTAAAGTTGTGCCCACATATTTGATCACCATGAGGATATAAACATGCGATTTGATAAATTTACCGAACGAGCGCAAAACGCGGCTGCTATGGCTTATGAACTGGTGCAGCAATACGGCCATACCCAGGTAGACACCGAGCACCTTTTCCTGGCGCTGCTGCGGCAAGGCGATGGCGCAGTCCCCCAAATACTTTCCAGCCTCAATATAGATATTATGTCAATGCAAGACCGGATCGATCAGGAACTGCGCAGCAGCCCCAAGGTCTCCGTGTATGGCGGCGGCGTGGGGCAGGTCTTTTACACCCCCCGTATCCGCACCGTATTAGAGCTATCCCAAGGCGAAGCCAACCGGCTGAAAGATGAGTTCATCTCTACAGAACATATCTTCCTGGCAATTTTGAGCGAACGGAACACCCCCTCTGCCCGCATCTTACAGGAATTTGGCGTCAATCGAGACCGGGTGCTGGCAGCCATCAAAGATTTACGTGGCGGCAAGCGCGTCACAGACGCCCAGGCCGAAGGGCGTTACCGTACCCTGGATAAATACAGCCGCGACCTGACCCAACTGGCGCGGGAAGGTAAACTTGATCCCGTCATCGGCCGTGACGAGGAAATTTTGCGCGTCATCCAGGTACTCAGCCGCCGCACCAAAAACAACCCCGTCCTCATCGGCGAGGCAGGGGTAGGCAAGACAGCCATTGTCGAAGGACTGGCGCAAAAAATTGTGGTCAGCGATGTGCCCGAAAATCTGTTGAACAAGCGCGTCTTGTCGCTGGATTTGGGCGCCATGATTGCCGGCAGCCGCTTCCGCGGCGAATTTGAGGAGCGGCTTAAGGCGGCTATGGAAGAGATTCAAAAGGCACAGGGGGAGATCATTCTCTTCATTGACGAACTGCACACAGTTGTCGGCGCGGGGTCAGCACAGGGAGCCATGGACGCCAGCAATATGCTCAAACCGGCGCTGGCGCGGGGTGAACTGCGCTGTGTAGGCGCGACGACACTGGACGAATACCGTCAATACGTGGAGCGAGACAGCGCCCTGGAACGCCGCTTTGCGCCGGTGTTTGTGGATGAGCCGTCAGTAGAAGACACCATTGAAATGCTGCGTGGCCTGCGCCCGCAATATGAAACGCATCACAAAGTCACCTATTCGGACGAATCGCTGGTAGCGGCCGTAAAGCTCTCTTACCGCTATGTGACCGACCGGCGGCTGCCGGACAAAGCGATAGATTTGATGGATGAAGCAGCGGCCAAATTGCGCGTGGCGTTGTATACCCTGCCGCCTGATTTGAAGGCGCTGAAGATGGAGCTAGACAAATTGGCCGAACAGGAAGAAGAGGCGCATACGGTGCGTGATTATGAACGGGCGGCCACGGTACGCGCCGACCGGCTGCGGCTGGAAGGGGAGTTTGCCGCCAAGCGGGATGTGTGGAAAGCGGAACATGAACTGGACGAGCGGGTCACGGAGGAAGATATTGCCGAAGTGGTGGCCTCGTGGACGGGCATTCCGGTGACGCAGATGATGGAGACGGAAGCGGCGAAACTGCTCAATATGGAAGAACGGCTGCACGAGCGGATTGTGGGGCAGGAGCGGGCCATTGTGGCCCTGGCAGATGCTATACGCCGCAGCCGCTCTGGGCTAAGCGACCCACGCCGGCCGATTGGCACCTTCATTTTCCTGGGTAGTTCTGGCGTAGGCAAGACGGAACTGGCCAAGGCGTTGGCGCAATTTTTGTTTGACGATGAAGATGCCCTGATTCGGGTGGACATGAGCGAATTCCGCGAACAGCATACGGTGAGCCGCCTGTTTGGCGCGCCGCCGGGATATATTGGCTACGAACAGGGCGGGCAGCTCACGGAGCAGGTACGGCGACGGCCGTACTCCCTCGTCCTATTCGATGAAATTGAGAAGGCCCACCCGGATGTGTGGAACGCGCTACTGCAACTGTTGGACGACGGCCGTCTGACCGATGGGCAGGGGCGTGTGGTCAACTTCCGCAATACGGTCATTGTGATGACCAGTAATGTGGGCACGTCCTTTGTGAAGACGGCGGGCGCGTTGGGCTTCTCCGGGATGCGCGGCCAGAATGAAGACAATGACCACAAACGCATTGAAGAGGAATTGAAGCGCACCTTCCGTCCCGAATTCATCAACCGCATTGATGAAATCATCATCTTTGAGCCGTTGAGTGAAGAAGATGTGGTCAAGATTGTGCAGTTGCAAATGCAAGAGGTACAGGAACGGCTGGCGGAACATGGCGGCCTGACCATTGTGCTGACAGAAGCGGCCCAACGATGGTTGGCGCTGCATGGTTATGACAAGGACTTTGGGGCACGGCCGTTGCGCCGCACCTTGCAACGGTATGTGGAAAGCCCGCTCTCGGTGAAACTGCTGCGCGGTGAGTTTGCCAGCGGCGACGTGGTGGGCATTGACGTGGCCAATGAGGAACTGACCTTTACCAAACTGGAACGGGCGGCCGAACCGCTCAAGTCGGAGACGGTGGACTCAGAAAACGTGATGTAGTAATTTCGTTTGAACGATGCCAGACATCCGATTTCGGCAACCAAAGGTTGCTTCGGCAACTAAAGGTTGCTTGAGAAATCGGATGTCTTTTTGTTTATTCTTCGGGTATGTGCTGGAAAGCGAAGAGTTGGTGGCTGCTGCTAAAATAAACGACGGTCATGTCTTCTGTGGCCGCAACATAAAAATACGAATTGACCTGCTCAATATTCGTAAGATCAAGGATGGCAGGCGAAAACACAATATCATCAATCAACATACCTGTTTGCAGATCAGCCACATGCAAATGGGCTTCTTCCGTCAGATAATAAACCCAATCCCCAACTGTGGCCACATTACTCACTACGCCTGGCTCAGAAACCCAAAGAGTTTCTCCCGTCAGGCGATCAAGAACATGAACCTGACCTGTAGATTTACCCGTGCGAACAAAGATGGTTTCTTCAGTAAACATGGGTTGGTGCAGAATCTCCTTGTCGAATCCTCTCCCCCAGATCATACGCCCCGTCTGCTCATCCAACGCTTGCAAACTATTGCCTAATTCTCGGTGATAGATCACGCCATTTTGGATCAGAAAGATAGGATATGCTTTGTTAGGGTTTCTAAATGGTTTTGTTTTTCCATTCCCTTCATCAAGTAGGTAAAAATGGTAGTCATTATTCACATAAAGTTCACCCCCTTCGGCAAGGATGAAGTCCATACCCCTGGTTCTGAATGAAAAAGTTCTTTCCACCATAATGTCACCAGATCGAGCGTCATAAATTGTGATCTCGCTTGGGATACCATGTCCAACAATAACGTTTTGATTGCTACCACTAACCAGGAGTGAGAAGTTTCTTATCGGTTGGTCATGCCATTCATGCTGCCCCGTCTGTAGATTTAATTTCTGCAGAGCCGGGAAGTCGCCTTGATTGGTACTGCCCACAAAAAACAAACTATCCTCTAGAGCGAGCAGGCTATTTCCCGAAAGGGTTGGGTCTACAAAAATATCAGAAATACGCCACTGTTCCGTGAAGTTTGGAGAGATGCTGACAACATCATACGTCGTTAAGGCTGGTCCCCAGTCAAAAGTTGGGTTCATCAGCCGCTGTATTCGCGGGTCAGTTTGCGCCAGTATCGAAGTGTAAATAGAGACAAACACGGCCCATCCCAGCCCGACAAGTGCTAAAATCCCCAATAACTTACGCTCTTTTGAACTTGTCATTTTATGATGTGTTGCCCTCATATTTTGAGATGCATCGAGGGTATTGTAACAAAGAAGAGGGTGTACAGGCTCAGTTTGGTACCAACGGCCGTGCCAACCCCTTTCTCCTGACAAAAAACTGGCAACATTCTGTCAGAATGTCTTTTAATTTGTCGTTAAGTTGACAATTTGTCATTGCTGTGTTTTAATGCGCAGCAAGTGGGGAGACGATTGAGCAAACGGGCAGTTTACCAACCGGGCGCTGGCCCATCAGGAAAAAGGAGAGGGTACAAAATGATCGTCGAACCGCAAACACTCATCATCATTGCTTTAATCTTCTTCATTTTTGGACTGGTCGCGGGGGTTTCACTCACCCGCCCCAGTATGCGCGGATAACGGAAAATGAGGGAAGCGCCGTCCAGGTGCGCTTCCCTCATATTTTGTCGCCGTGCCAGGTTTGGGTGGAAGGTTAAGGGGATAGCCCTTCGCAAACAAGTTGCGAAGGGCTTTTTTTATGCCGACCCACCTCACGGTTTCAAAGCCAGCGGTAAGTAGACGCCAAACCCACCGCTGCTGCCAGGATGTATTATCTGCCCCCGGCCAAACGAAACGGGAATGGTCACCGTCTGGCTGCTGCCGTCCAGGCTACCTGTTACCAACAGGTTGGCACTAAGCACCTGACCTGAGGCCACAAAAGCAGGATCGGCTGTCAACGTCAATTGCAGTGGTGTGCTGTTGCCCGACTGGCTGACGCTGAGCCAGGGGGCGTTTTCCGAGACCATCACTGTAAACTCGCCAGCGCCCAGGTTATTAACTGCCACCGCCGTTGTTTGCAGTGCCGTGACGCCATCGGCTACATAAAAGCTGATCTGACCAGGGCCAACAGTCAAGGTGGGCGCCGGTGGCAGCAGTTCGTCATCCACGTAGATGGTGAACGTCACGGCCGTAGACAGACCTTCGCTGTTCACGGCCGTCACCGTAATCTCATTTGCACCAATGATCAAATCATCTTGCGAAAACTCCGTGCCCGTGCCTAACAAAAAGTTGGTCTGGTCGCGCCACTGAATGTTGGTCACGTCTCCATCCTGCAAATCATACACCTCAGCCGCAAAGTACACCTCTTCGCCAAAGATAAAGGTCTGCCCATCAGCCGGGCTGATAACGGTGATGGTAGGCGCTTTCATTTGCACGTTATAAGCCGTGCTCAGCGATTCGCCCTGGTTCAGACCGTCATTGGCAATCACTTTGAAGCGCCCTTGTAGACTGCCCGCGAGCACGGCCGTGTCAATTTCCGCCGTAGTTGTCGTCAGCCCCATGCCAATCACCTGCCAGGAAACGCCGCCATCGTCACTGTACAACACATCATAGGTCAGCGCATCACCATCTGCATCACTCGCCTCCCAATCCAGCGTCACCACGCCACTCACCGGCGAGGGTGGGCTGAGCAAGTGTACATTGCTGACGACCGGCGCATTGGCGCTGATGTCATAGCTCCAGGCCACATCTCCAGAAACCGGATGGGTAATTTCTACCCGCGTCGTCCCTGGAACAAACGGCACAAATTCGCTGATGAGCAAGGCGCTGTCATCTTCGCCTTCCACCGGCGTGAAGTCATAATGCGCCAATTCGCCGCCGCTATCCAGCAACCGAATGCGGTAAACACCGGGCGTGGGCGGCGTGGGGGTGAAGCCCAACGCATCCCAGTACCGCACCTGCGTCATGTCGGCTTCGTGGGCATCGGGCAACAAGACGCCGCTCAGTTGCAGATAGGCGCTGCCACCCATGTTTGCGGCCGGTGTTGTTACCAACGTCCCGAAGTTTTTAATGCCGACATAGGTGTAGTCGCTGATCCACTGATTGTTGCTGTAGCTCATCACGTCGTGCCAGTCATGGGGGTAGACGCGGGGGACGAGCAGACCGTTCAGCCCGGTATCACCAAAGTCAAAACCACGATAGGCGCTGGTGCCAATTTCCTGATCGGGGTAGGGATAACCAGGATCATCAAAGCTGTGACCGCGCCCCTGGCTGTGCCCAATTTCGTGGCCGCCATACCAGTCGGCATAAGAACCGTCTGTGTCCCAGCCCCAATCGCCAGAGCCGGAAGGGGTGCTGACGCCCCGGCCACAGGCCCAACCACGCGGGAAACCACGATCATCGGCGACCATGCCCACCTGGAAGATGCTATCGTCCAGCCCTTCGGCGGCGCGAATGGCGTCCAGCGCCGGGCAGACCACATACCAGGCGGCGCACAAGGAGGGATCATCCAGATAACCCTCAGCGTCTTCTGGCAGTTCGATACGCCGCTGACAGTCGGGATGACGGTTAGTCCCGTCCACGTTGCCGCCCAGATCGGCGTTATAGAGGTAGCGATAGGCTGGACGGAAACCAGGACTGAGGGTACCAGACCAGCCAGGGGTGCTGGCTAAGGGAAAGGCGCGGCGCACCCAGGAAACGGTTTGTAGGAAATCTTGCTCATACCGGGGGCGGTAGCGGTCGCCACCGGATTCGTATTCAAAGAGGACAAAGTGGGTTTCTAAGCGGCGAGAGATATCCAGGTTGAAGGTGGTGGTGGTTAAGGTATTGTCGGCGTAAGAGGGTTCGGGAGGGAAGCGATAGGGATTGAGTTCGGCGCGCAGGCGCAGCGTGGGATCGTCTGTCCAATCGGGCGGCAGTAAGAAAGTGAAGCTGTCGCCGAGATTGTCCCGATTGGGGCTGGATTGTACCCGCAGGTAGCCGCTGACGCGGTCCAGGTTAACAGGCCAAAGAGGGCCGGCAATGACAGTGCCGCTGCCGTCTACGCGGTAAAGGTGGGCAAAGATGCCAGGTATGGCCGCGCCATCAGAGCGGACGAAAAGGCGCACGGCCGTGCGTTTACCCCGCACTAAGGGCACACTATTGCTGTCATTCTGGATGGCCTGCGTAATTTCCAGCCCGTCAATACGCATGTTGGTCAAGGGGGCGGCATCAGCATCGCTGCGGATGCGTTTGAGGGTGACTCCATGCAAGAAGAACAGGTAACTGCCGCTGCGCTGCAAGGTGTGCATGGACAAAGTGTCTACAAAAATGGGCACGGCCGTGCCGCCGCCAATCGGCATTCGATACAGGGTATAGCCACCGGTTTGCGCCGACTTGATGAAGTAGACAAAGCTGCCGTCTACTGCCAGGCTGGTGATATAAGCCGGGACATCACTTACATAAATGGCTGAGCCGAGGACGCCAGTGTTGTTATCATACACACGAATACGGTCGTCAAATCCAATATAGACTTTGTTGCTGGCAGCGTCTGGATAGTAACCGTAAACGTTGATGGCAATGGTGCTGTGAACGCCCGTTGAAATACGGTATTGTTCCAGGTTGCGCACACTGTTGTCATGCCGCCAGTAAAGATATGTGCCATCTGTCTGTAGCAGATAGGGATATGAACCAACTTGCGCCCCGGTGAGCAGTTGGGTAGACGCCCCCGTGCTCTTGTTAATGCGGTACAGACCAGTAGAGTCAATATTGGTCTGGATCATGTAGATAAAATCACCTACCATCACCAGCTCTGAACTGCGGGGAGTGTGTGCGTAAATCACTTCAGGTGGGGTGACGTCCCAGATCATACGGTCTTCCGAGACACGCACCAAACCACCATTGACGCGGCTGACCCAATAGACGTAATCCTCATCGCCAACGATATCAGAAATGATATCTGGCGTGTCGGGTGGCTCACAGAACAGGTCATAGGTGAAGCTATACATTTCACGGGGAGCCATGCCGGCTACGGCCGTGCGCCCCACCGTTTGGATCAGGCTACCACTGGTTGTTTCCGTGTTGGTTGGGGAATGAATGGGGGCGCAAGGAGGATTATTGAAATAATATATTTTTGGTGACTGAATAATGTAGTCGGTAGCTTCAGCGCCGGTCATTACTGGATCGGGTATGTCGTCAGGACTATCAGGCTCATAAGCGTGGATGGCCGCAATGCCACCCATCAAGAACAATATACCAACTGCCAACAAAATGAATCTTTTCGCGTGCATAATATCTCCTTTGTGAAATCGCACCTTCAAAAACAGTAGCCAATAGATTTATGATAGGGAGAGTGTGTATAAAAAAACAAGATCGTTTGGCAAATTTAACAGGCGGGAAACACGCCAGCGTTTCTAAATGATAAGCATAATAAAAGGCAGGGTGATGACGCTGGCCAGAGTGGTAAAGAGAACGGCCGTCGTGACAAAATCGGGCAGCAGGTCATGTTCCAATGCGATAATGGCAGCGAGCACGGCCGTTGGCATACTCGCCTGCAAGACACCGGCTGCCCGTACCAATCCCGTCAGCCCAAATAGACCGGCCAACAGATATGCCAGGGCGGCCGCCCCTATCAGGCGCAAGCCAGAAGCCAGCACCACATCTCGATTGAAGCGGATTTGAGACGCACCCGCCAGTTGCACACCCAGGGTCAACAGCATAGTAGGCACCATAGCCGCCGCCAAAAGGCCAACGATACGCGAGAGGAATAGGGGCGGCGTTATGTCCAGGCCGTTAAACAGCAGGGCGGGAAACAACGCCAGCAGCGCCGGGGTTTTGAATACGCCCAACGCCGCGCCACGACCACCCCCTTTAGCCCACCCTGCGGCCGTCACACTGATGATAAAGGCCAACACAACAATAATGAGAAAGTAAAAGGTAGCGTATAACACCGCATCAGGCCCCAGGCGAAATTCTATAAGGGGCAGGCCAAAGTTCCCCACATTGCCAAAAACTGCAATGATAATGTATGCGCCCACCATAACCCGTGGGCGTCTCAATCCTCGTGCCATCAGGTAAGCCGCCACGGCAATGGCCATATGCACGGCCGTTGTATAAGCAATCATGCGTGTTAACAGGCTCACGTCCAACACGGCCGTGCTAACCACATGAAACACATACGCCGGTACAAAAAGGAAATACGCCACGCGGGAAAGTGTGCGTGCATCCAGTTGCAGCCGTGGCCCGGCCACAAACCCGATTAACACCAAACCAAAAACAGGGGCGATGACACTGAAGAAAATCTGGGCTAATTGCTGTACCATCACGCGAATTGTACCGGAAAACGGGAGGGGGGCAGAACGCTATATCTGTTCTGGCTTTTTCCATAAGCATAATCTGAGCAACGGCCGTCACCTTTTGCCGATTTTCCCATTCCCAGGTAAAGTACAGTCATTACCAATTAAGTGTTTTGTTTTAGTTAAGATTAGACCTACCTGGGTGATGACATCCAGACAACGTTATTCCCCCCTAAAATAAGACCCCAAAGCTATACAAGCAAAGGAGATTATCAACATGAGCGAAACGATGCAAGGCACCGTGAAGTGGTTTAGCGACCAAAAAGGGTATGGCTTCATCACCAAAGAAGATGGCAAAGACCTGTTTGTGCACCATTCAGCCATTCAAGGCAATGGGTACAAATCGTTAGCCGAAGGCGACCGGGTCAGCTTTTCCATCGAACAGGGCCAGCGTGGCCCATCCGCCGCTGACGTGCGCAAACTGTAGGTCACGGCCGTAAGGGACATAACATGCTTACAGTAACCGACGGAATCGTGGTCAGCCTCGACTACACCCTGCGGCTGGATGACGGTGAAATCATTGACGCTTCCGAACAAGAGCCATTGCAATATCTGCAAGGGCACAACCAGATCATCCCCGGTCTGGAACGCGCCCTGGCTGGCATGAAAGTCGGCGACAGCAAAGAAGTCATTGTGCCCGCCGCCGACGCTTACGGTGAAGAAGATGAAGACGCCTACCAGCTTGTGGAACGCGACATTTTCCCATCTGACATGGAACTGGAAGAAGGGATGCAGTTGCGGATGCGTGACGCCCATTCCGGCGAAGCGGTAGATGTGGTCATCGCTGAGGTGAATGAAAGCAATGTATTGCTGGACTTCAACCACCCCCTGGCCGGTGAAGAACTACACTTTCAGGTGAAAGTGGTAGACCTGCGGCCGGCTACCCCCGAAGAACTGGCCCATGGGCACGCCCATGGCGCTCACGACCATCACTAAAAAACGGCCAGCACATGCTGGCCGTTTTTTTTTGCCTGAAACTCCACCCACCCCACACTATATACACATTGTAAGCGTTCAGTCCCGCTGGAGACCTGACAGGTTTTTGGCCCGTAAAGCTTCAAGTTGAACGAGTAAAAAACCTGTCAGGTCTGAACGGTTACTACACATTGACCAGCAAAATGGGAAATGGTTACAATCACGGCCAATACCGACCAGGCCACAACTGTTTTTTGGCTGAACTTAACGAACTATGGCAAAAGACGAACTGAATCTTTGCACAATTTCCTGATGAAAGATTAGCCAACAAAGTCAGGCAGCAGCGGAGATAAATACCGTGTATGATTGGATTGATTCAACAGAAAAAATTGACTGGGAAGAACTGTCTGCCCTGTACCGTATAGCACCTCTAGGTGAAAAGAAGCCGGCCGATCTGGCGGTCACATTCGCCAACAGCCGGTATATCTGTTTTGTCTTTGATGCGGGTAGATTGATTGGCGCCGGCCGCGCCCTGGCTGATGGCATTGATTGTTCCTACATTTGTGACGTGGCCGTCCACCCCGAATATCAAGGACTGGGCATTGGCAAAGGGATTGTGTCCCGGCTGGTTGATCTCTCTAAAGGCCATCGCAAAATCATCCTCTATGCCGCCCCCGGCAAAGAACCCTTCTATCACAAACTCGGTTTCCTCCGCATGAAAACCGCCATGGCTATCTTTCAAAATCAGGCATATGCTCTTGAGCAAGGGCTGGTTGAGGAAACGTAAAGGGACACGGCCGTAGCCGTACCCCTACCCTCTACATTTCCACCACAGCCCCGCCGCGTTCATCCAAAAGACCCAGACCTTTGTGCATGATGCGCCACAGCAGCCAGGTGATAGGAACAAGGGAAATCGTCCAAAAAAGATAAGCCAACCCATGCAGTGTGTTGTGGTACGCCGTCAGGAATATGCTGGCCCAAAGGAAAAAACCACCCAGATGACCGGTGATCAGGCTGAGCCAACTGCCACCCAGACGCGCCGGTTCATCCGGCAAAAACAGACGGTAGAAAAAGAAAGGGATGAAAGCAAAGCTAAATTGCAAAACCCAGCCATAAATGAGAGCCTGCGGCGCATTTTGCTCAATGCCCGCGCCGGGAAAGCCGGGCACACCCAGGATGATCAAGGGCGCCACCAATACCGGTGCTAAAATCCAAAAATAGGCAGTCGTCAGATGCCAGACGCCGGGCTGAGACCAGATAAACCTGTCTCCCCAAAGGGGTTTGATGACATTCAGCAGCAGCCAGAATGTGCCTGCCAGGAAGAGGATGATGCCGGGCACAGAAAACCAGTTGGATTTGACCCAAGGGCCTAAAATTAACCCCAACGCGCCAATAGTCAGCATCCAAAAAATGGGGGTGATGCTGCGCGGCCAGGCCAACGGCCGTTTCGCCCACGTCGGGTACATATCCACCAGCAGTCCGGCAAAAACCAGCGACATCAGTCCCCAGTTATTGGCGTGGATGTGGACTTCAATAGGCACTTGAATGTGCAGCCACTCGCTCCAGCCCAGCCACAGGCCGGTACCGACGATAATGCCCACCAGAAAGTAGCTGAGACCGGCGATGTAGAATTTACGGCCGTCGCCACCACCAGCGATTGGCGAGGCAGGAGATTCACGGCGCATCCCCCGCAGTTGCCACAGCAGCAGCACGGTAGCAACAAAGATCAATGTACCACCGGCAAAAATGAGCGACTGGTTGATGATGGGAATGCCCACCAGCAGCGTCAGCAGACCGAGGTTGAGGGTTAACCAGATATCCCAACGGAATGCCGGGCGCGGCAGCCCGACGCGAATAGCCACCACCAATGGCAGCAGCCCAAAAAGTGCCTCCGTCACCGCACCCAGTGTAATGAAATGAACGCGCAGCCAGCGCAGGCCATTAAACCAGGGTAAAAGCGTAAAGCTGGTCAGGGCAGTATCGGCGGCGATCAGAGCCGCCATTCCCATAAATAGGGCGGTCATCAAAAAATAAAGATTCATTAGCCAAACTCCTTGCGGTTGGTATATGGTTGTAGTATGCGGGGTTGTATCACGGCCGTCGCCGACTTTTGTCGGATTCAGCACCAGGCGTTTTGGGGAGTTACTCGTGTGGGTTTTGGTTTTCCTGGTCACACAGTTTGCAGTCCAGCGGGTAGCCCAGAAAACGGCCGCGCCCGACGGCCGTTTGCACCCAGGGCCGATTGACCAGCGGCGGGTTGTGCCGTATATGCTGCCTGTGTCCACAGGCAAGGATGGCCCGCCAATCCCCCACCTCGTCCAGTTCAAAGCCCACAATAACCTGCTTCATCTGTCTGCTTCCGGGCGGCTATTATAGCTGAACCAGCCCCATCAATTCTGGCAACAGCCCCTCATGATCCCCCGCCGCCTCTGAATGGCAGGCGTTTATAATCGCTAAGGCACATTCCCATGCTCCTTCATGGCAAAGGCCATCCAGTCGCGCACTTTCATAGGCAGACAGGGCGGCACGAATGCAGGGGTGGGAAACGGCCGTTGCTGTAGATGGCTCGGATAAGGCTGATTCCTGCATAAGGTTACTCCATCAACCCTGCATCCAGCAGTCGGATATGCACG
Source organism: Chloroflexota bacterium (assembly GCA_035444285.1). GTDB lineage: Bacteria > Chloroflexota > Anaerolineae > Promineifilales > Promineifilaceae > CAADGU01. The sequence goes on along the minus strand of DAOMOK010000005.1, from coordinate 164,627 downwards.
TCGCTAAAGGTGTCCGCCTGTTCCTGAGAAATTGACCCTGCCTGGACGAGTTCGGCTAACATCTCGGTTTGCATACTGTTCATGTCGCCGCTCATATTGTCCATGCCCTGCGCTCGCAGCGCTTCAATGGCCGTATGCACTTCCGCAAAAACATCCGATTCTGCCTGGGTGAGGATGCCCTGGTCAACGGCCGTTGCCAACATTTGAGCCTGACGTTCGGCTTGTGCGGTAGGGTCAAGGGCTGCACCACCAATGCCCTGGCGCGGTTGCACCGCGCCGCTGCCCAGCGCCCGCATGTAATTGATCACATCCCAACGCGCCTGCTCATCGAGTGTGCTCTTCCAGGCCGGCATTGTCGAGTTGAAGGGAGCCATAGCCCCACCCTCGCTAATGCGCCAGAAAAGATAGCTGTCACCCATCATCTGGCTGGTATGGGCGATAGGCGCGGGCGCCGGGTTCAGGCTGGCGCCCGCCGGGCCATCGCCCATGCCCCCATCGCCATGACAGGAAGCGCAGTGGATGGTAAACAATTCTGCCCCCCGATCCAGAGACGCCTCACCAGCCGTCACGGGGTTAACCAGTCCGGCATATGCTTCGGGAATAGGGGCGCTGTGGCGGGCCATCATCCCGCCTTGCTGTCCCATGCCCATACCCATATTCATGCCAGATGGAGTGGTTGGCTCCTCCGGTGTGGAGGTTGCTGGTTTGCAGGCTGCCAACAGTACCACAATGACCAATAACGTTACATGTTTCATAAGTCTCTCTCTGTTGCTCTTTCAGCAATCTGGTTGGTGGATGGGCAGCGCGGTGATCTGATGGGGCAATACGCGCAGCCAGAGGCGTTCTCCATCGAGCCGGTCTAGTAAATCAATCGGGATGAGGCGATAAACGGCCGTTGGCGGCACCTGCCCCAGCAAAATATGGCTAATGGCCTGGGTGGGGGCGGTAACAACCACGGCCGCTACCATGCCAACCGGACTGCCATCTTGGGCTAAAACGCGCATACCGCGCCACACTTCGGTGGTGGCTACGGCCGTTTGCCCGGCCGGAATGCTGCCCTGCTCCATCATTTTTTGTTTCACATTAGCCTGCCTGCCGCCAGTATACCAGTTCCCCCTCTTCGATACACCGACTTTTGTCGGATTAGCCTAAGCGGCCACATCTGCCAGCGCTGGTCGGTTCAGAATACGAATTTGCTGCCGTTCTACCTGGATCAAACCGTCGTTTTCCAGTTCCCGCAAGGCGCGTTGAACCACATCGGGCACGGTTCCCAGGCGTGCAGCCAGTTCTGCCTGGGTATACCAACGCGGCCGTTCCAGCACATCGTCCACCGCACCTGCCAACAGCAGCCGCGCCAGACGCCCCGTCACCGGTCGCAGCGACAGATCACTCACCAGCGCCACCAGATAAAGCACTCGTTCGGCCATCCTGGCCACCAGTTGTTGGGCAAACTCCGGCTTTTCTTGCAGCAGGTGGAGCAGCGCCGCGCGTGGCAAAAGCCAGATGCCTGCCGCTTCCAGGGCGATCACCGTAACCGGGTTGGGCTGAGTGGCAAACACGCCAATTTCGTTAAAGGTGTCGCCCGGTTCCAAAAAACGCAGGATTTGTTCACGGCCGCCCACAGACACCTTCACCGCCTTCAACCAACCATATTGCAGATAATACAGGCCCGATGGCTCATCCCCTTCCAACACCACCACTTCACCTGCTTCATACTCCTGCCAGCGGGCAAACTGCGCCAGCCTTTGCAAGGAGGCTGCATCTAAACCGGCAAACAAGGGAACATTATTCAGCAGTTCCGGGGTCAACGCTTCGTACTGTGCCATCTGATGAAGATAAGTGAATGCTGTTACGGCACGGCCGTACTGCGCGGCGTCGGTGGTGATTTGTGGGCCTGAATGACACTGTGCGGGCAGACAATGGGCGGGGCCATGCGGTAGCGCCCTTGCGCCCAGATGCGGGCGCGCACCTCATCCGGGTAATGGGGCGGAATGGGCAGGTAGAGGCGGGTCGTTGCGCCCGGCAGAGAGCCGGTTGTGTTCACCACACATTCGGTGGGGGCTGGCATTTTTGTGCCGTCAATCAGTTCGGGCTGGCTTTGCAAAAATCGCTGCGCTTCATCGGCCGGCAGGGGTAAGGTAGACAACGTCCACGCGCCGGCGTTTTCTTCGGGGTTGATGAAGTATTGCACACGGCCGTTGCCATGCGCCGGTTTGCCCACAATAAACCAATCGGTGCGGGTGGTGCTGCACGCCCCGCCGCCCGTGCCCTGCGGCAAGCAGACCAGCCGGCTTTCAATGCCCTGCGGTTGGATGAAGACGTCGAGGGGCGGACTGCCGTCTACCCACAAACTCTGCACCATCTCCGGCGTGGCATAAATCGTCTGCATAATGGTGTTCCACAGCGGCGCAGCGGCGCGCACACCCGACCAATCGTGCATGGGACGGCCGTCGGCATTGCCAATCCACACCCCCACCACCACACCGGGTGTATAGCCAATCGTCCAGTCATCGCGGAAATCATTGGTTGTGCCCGTCTTCACCGCCGCCGGAAAGGGCAGCGCCATAGGGTTATCCCGCCCCATCGCCGGGATACGCGCCTGGTCGTCATCCAAAATATCGGTAATGATGTAGGCGATCTTCGGGTCAACGGCATTCACCGGCGGCAGTTGGTTCGCCTGGGCGTCATACACCACATTACCCCGGCTGTCGGTAATGCGCAGTACACTCGTCAGGCGCGGTTTTTGCCCCTGGTTGGCCAGTGTGGCGTAAGCGTGGGTCATCTCCAGCAGGGGCACCTCGCCGCCACCCAGCGTCAGCGCCAGCCCATAAAAACCGGGCGGCTCTTTCAACGATTCCACCCCCATGCGCCGCGCCGTGGCAATAAAGTTCGGGATACCCACATCTTTGAGCAAATGAATGGGTGGGATGTTGTAACTGTTTGCCAGCGCATCCCGGAACAGCACCGGCCCGTGAAAATAGCCGTCATAATTGCGCGGCGCCATCGTTTCACCACCGCCCAAATCCAACACCATGGGCGTGTCCCACAGCACATCGGCCGTCGTCCACCCCTTTTCCAGAGCGGCCACATAGGTTAACGGCTTGATGCTGCTGCCCGGCTGGCGCGGGCTGATGGCGATATTCACCTGCCCGGCAATGGCGCTGTTAAAATAATCCAGGTTGCCCAACATGGTCAGGATTTCGCCTGTGCCCGGCTTCAGGACAACCACCGAAGCGTTGCTCACGTCATGGGCAGCCGCATTTTGGGCGATCCAGTCGCGCGCCTCCTGCTGCACCATGTTTTGCATGGTCAAATCCAGGCTAGTGGTAATCTGCCAGCCGCCGCGGGTGATGGCTTCGGCGCCATAGCGCCGCTCCAACTCATTCTGCACATATAGCACAAAGTGGGGCGCTTCCAGGACCACACTGGCGGCCTGTTCTTGCAACGTGATGCGCGGTTGCAGGTGGATGCTCACCCCTTTAGCTACCTCCGCCTGCACGTAGTCAATCACCCCATCCCCCAGCATCAGGTCTAGCACAAACTCCTGACGCGCCTTGGCCCCTTCGAAGTTGGTGTAGGGGTCCCATTGCAGCGGCGCTTGTGGCAGCCCGGCCAGGAAAGCGGCTTCAGCCAGGGTGAGGTCTTTGGCCGGTTTGCCGAAGTACATCTGGGCGGCGGCTTCAATGCCGTAGGCCAGATTGCCATAATAAATCTCGTTCAGGTACATCTGAACGATGGCCGGTTTGCTGCGCCGCTGCGTCATAATCCAGGCCAGGAAAATTTCGCGGATTTTGCGGTCATAACTGACGCTGACCCGGTCGGTGTAATCAAAGGCCACATGGCGCACCAGTTGTTGAGTGATGGTAGACGCGCCCACAGGACGGCCGTCTGCCTCTCGCCGCACATTACTCCACACCGCCGCCCCAATCGCCGCCGGGTCAAAACCAGGGTTCGTCCAGAAGGTGTCATCCTCCACTGCAATCGTGGCGTTAATCACATCTTTAGAAATATCTTCGTAGGGCAGCCAGACCCGCTTTTCCGTCGTCGTCAATTCAAATAACAAATTACCGTTGCGGTCATAAAAGCGGGGCGTGCCGCCCAATGCCGTACCCCGAAAATCCGTCACCTGGGCAATGGAATCTTCCAACTGGTCGGTCAGATAAATATAGAAGCCGACAAACGCCAACACTGCCAGCAGCAAACCGACTATCCCCAGCCACACCATCATCAGGAAAAGGGTCATCAGGCAGCCCCGTTTTTTCTTGCCTCCCTTTTGCTTCCCCGCCGGTTTCCCCGGCGCGCCCCGATACTTTTCCATGTACTCAAACTTGTAATCGTCGTTTGACATGGTGTTATGTTAATATCTTAATGGTCGGTACGCAAGTAGAATTGGTGAAACTCCTCACAATCGCGGTATAATGGGGCAACCTTTCAGAAGCCTATGTGCAAAAGGATGTGCGATGAACAAAAAAACAATTCAAGATATTGACGTAAACGGCAAAAAAGTGCTGGTACGTGTAGATTTCAATGTCCCCCTCAGCAGTAAAGACCCCAATGAACCCAACATCACCGTCACCGATGACCTGCGCATACGGGCGGCGCTGCCTACCCTGAATTATCTGCTGGATCACGGTGCGGCCCTGATTTTGTGTTCCCACCTCGGCCGGCCGAAAACTCCGGCCGACAAACAATACGCCATGAATCCGGTGGCGGCGCGGTTGAGTGAACTGCTCAACCGGCCGGTGATCAAGCTGGATGAAGTGGTGGGCGATACGGTAACGGCCGCTGTCGCCGCCATGAAACCCGGCGATGTGATCTTGCTGGAAAACACCCGCTTTGCCCCCGGCGAAACGAAAAATGACCCGGAACTCTCCCAAAAGCTAGGCGCATTGGCCGATGTGTATGTGGACGACGCTTTTGGCTCTGCCCATCGCGCCCATGCCAGCACGGAAGGGGCAGCCAGGGTGATTCAGGCAAAGGGGGGACCAGCCGTCGCCGGTTTCCTCATGGGCAAAGAGATACAGGCATTGGGCACGGCCGTGAACAATCCCCCCCACCCCTACATTGCCATCATGGGCGGCGCTAAAATCTCCGACAAAATCAAACTGATCGAAAATTTGCTCAACACGGCCGACAAAATCCTCATTGGCGGCGGCATGGCCAACACCTTCTTCAAAGCCAAAGGGCACGAAGTAGGTACCTCTCTGGTGGAAAATGAAGCCCTGCCCGAAGCACAGCGGCTGATCGAAATGGCCGGGGAGCGGCTGGTGCTGCCTGTTGACCTGGTGGTAGCTGACAAATTTGCCGCCGACGCGGCCAGCGAAGTGGTACCCGCCTGGGGCATTCCGGTACACATGATGGCCCTGGACATTGGCCCAGATTCGCTGGAACGGTTTAACCAGGAGTTGCAAGGGGCGCGGCTCATTGTCTGGAACGGGCCGATGGGCGTTTTTGAATTTGACCGTTTTGCCGAAGGCACCAACAATCTGGCCCGACTGCTGGCGCAAATGGCCGGCATGGGCGCGCAAATCATTATCGGTGGCGGTGATTCGGCGGCAGCGGTAGTAAAAGCGGGTGTGGCCGAGCAGATGACGCACATCAGCACCGGGGGCGGCGCCAGCCTGGAACTGCTGGAAGGCAAATTGCTGCCCGGCATTGCCGTGTTAGATGATAAAGAGTGAAACGTGAAACGTGACTCGTGAGGGGTCACGCATCACGTTTCACGTTTCACGTTTCACGCAAAATTCTAAGGAAACCCCATGTTTGTAGACATGCCCCTGGCTGAACTGGAACTGTATCAACCGGCCCGCGTCGAGCCGGCCGATTTTGACGCTTTCTGGCAAAACACGCTGGCCGAAGCCCGCACGTTTGCACTGGACGCCCGATTTGAACCGGTGGATTATGGCCTGAAAACGGTAGAAGCGTTTGATGTGACCTTTAACGGTTATGGCGGGCAACCGGTGAAAGGGTGGTTTTTACTGCCGCGCCAGCGTAGTGGGCGGCTGCCCTGTGTAGTGGAATATATCGGCTACGGCGGTGGACGCGGCCTGCCATTTGAATGGCTGGGCTGGAGCGCCGCTGGCTATGCGCATCTGGTGATGGATACACGCGGCCAGGGTAGCACCTGGCGTGAAGGCGACACGCCTGACCCGGAACCGGTAGGCAGCAATCCCCACCACCCCGGTTACATGACCAAAGGCATTTTGAACCCGGACACATATTATTACCGGCGGCTGTTTACGGATGGGGTGCGGGCGGTGGAGACGGCGCGGACGCACACCGCCGTAGACCCCCAGCGCATCATCCTCACCGGCGGCAGCCAGGGAGGTGGCATTACCATTGCCGTAGGGGGATTGGTGGATGGCGTCACGGCCGTGCTGCCCGATGTGCCCTTCCTCTGCCACTACCGCCGCGCCACCGAAATCACCGACGCCATGCCTTATAACGAACTCACCCGCTACTGCGCCGTCCACCGCGACAAGATCGAGACCGTCTTCCACACCCTCTCTTATTTTGATGGCGTGAACTTCGCCGCCCGCATCCAGGCGCCCGCCCTCTTTTCGGTGGGGTTGATGGATGCCATCTGCCCCCCCTCCACCGTTTACGCCGCTTACAACCATCTGGCCTCGGCTCACAAAGAAATCGTTGTCTACCCCTACAACGAGCATGAAGGCGGCGGCACGGCCCAGTTTATGCAGAAGTTACGCTTTTTACCTGCCCTGGGGGATGTGCAACTACCCCCAGGTGAGATCGGGTCAGGAGAATGACGAGGATGGCGGCTGTCCCATATACAGCCACCATCAACCAGCCAGAAACCACCGGCGATAAGCCATCATTGAGGAAAACGAACATATTCTGCCCGCCGTGCAGCAGCATCACGGCCGTCAGGCTGCGCCCGGCAGCCAGGTACACCCACGTCATCAGCACCGACATGGCCATCATCAACAGGAATTGGGCCAACATCGGTGTGCCTGCTGACAGCTTGCCGGGCAAGGTAAGCGGCAGATGCAGCAGCGCCCAGGGCAGGCCCAGCAGCAGCGCCGCCGCCAGCGGCGACCTGCCCATAGCTAACAAACGAGGCAAGGCAAAACCGCGCCACCCAATTTCCTCACCGGCAGCAAAGAGAAAGGCCATCACCAGCAAGGGAGATAACGCCCCCGGCTGGAAGGGATAACCCAACACTGCCCCCAACAAACTAACGCCCAGGCGCAGCAGCAACGCCAGCCCCAGAGTGATCACCACCCATTTCAAGCTGATGTGCCAGGCGGCCCGGGAAAACAACTGCGGCCACACCTGACGTTTGCCAGCAGTGAGGGTGATGAGGCCCACGGCCGTAACCGTCGGCACGAACACGACCAACACCGGCCCCAGCAGGGTAGGCAGCCATAAAACGGCCGTAACCGAAACCAATACCACCACCAAACAAAAAACCAACACAGCCCATCTGTCCACCTGTGCGCGCCAGGATAACGTCTTTTTTGTTGCGATCATCATGTTAAGCCCTTTGAGAATTATGAATTATGAAGGATGAATTATGAATGGTGGGGCGGTAGCTGCCGTAGGGCAGACTGAATCTGGGCGGCACAGGCTTCGGGTGAAAGCTGGCTGGTGTCCACATCCACCTGATAACGGCCGTGCTGATGCACATGATCCAGTTGCATACGCGCCAGACCAGGCTGGCGGTCACCACGGGCCGCTTCGCGCTGCTCCAACTCTTCCAGCGGGCAGTGAACGCCTACAGTCAGCAGCGTAAAAGGGGCAAACAGGGTCATGCACTCCTGCCACCACTTGGGCGATGGCACCACATGATCAAGGATGATCGTGTTGCCCGCTGAGGCCAGCGCCGCCACGGCCTGATGAAAGCCAGAGATGAGGCGGGCAGCCGTCTCTTTGCGGGCAGGCGGATCGGCCGTTTCCAGGTATCCTTCCGGCAGCATATGGGCAAAGGTGTCTACTTCCACATGCATGGCCGGGCTGTCCAACATCTGCTGCAAGGCTCTGGCAATGCTGCTTTTGCCTGAGCTAGATGTCCCATTCAAAAAAATAATCGTTCCGGTAGTCATGGTTCGTCTCCTTGTTTATTGAAATTGGTTCACTTATTTACCAGTGAGGGCGCTGCCGGTGATTGGCTGTGATTGGCTGGCGGTATAGGATGGCAAGGGCAACGGCCGTTCCAGCAAAAACGCCTCAATCACTTGCAAAATCAAATCGGGCTGTGCGCCATACAAAGCGTGCCCGGCATTGGGAATGGAAAGCAGTGTGGCATTGGGCAGCGTTTGTTTGTATTCGTAAGCCACTTCCCAGGGTAAAAATTCGCACACGCCACGCATAATGAGGGATGGCGTCTGGTTCTGGCGCAGCGCCGGGCGTGGGTCAGGGTAACTTTCCTGGCTGGCAAAGGTCAGCCGATTGACATATTGATTCGCCCCCAGTATCTCAATATCCGGCACTTTGGTTTCATCGCCCAGGCAATAATTCTGGCTTAACTGATTCTTACCGGGTAAGGTTCCAAAAAAGCTGATCAGGTCGTGTTCTGGCACCAATTGCTGCGCCAGGTTGGGGTTACGTGTCACCAGCAATATGGACGCCAGTACACGCAGCGGCGGCAAACCGGGGCCATCGCCGGCAATATCCGCCGTTCCGGCATAGTCGGCTTTGAAGCGGCCAACATCCCAAATGGCTCCCGGCGACGAGAAGATGGCTTTGGCAACATGTTCCGGGTAGGCGGCCATATAATCGGCCAGCAAGGTGTTACCCCAGGATTGGCCGATGAGGATAAGTTGCGGCGCGCCAATTTCCTGGCGGATGGCTTCCAGATCGGCCACATGGCGGTTAGTATTGTACTGGCGCAGATCGGCCAGGCGGCCAGAACGGCCGGACCCGATCTGATCATACAGGTAAATGTCAAAGCCATCCTGGGCAAGCTGGCCGTAAAAGGCAACGTCACCAGGAAGAATGACCCAACCCGGCCCACCGTGCAAAAAGATGATGGGCGTGGGCTGCGCCTGCCCCACAGCGGGTACGTGTGTATAGGCAATGCGGGAGCCGGTGGGCAGGTTCCAGAACTGCATGTTGGGCAGCGGCGTAGGGGCACGGTAAATGACCTGAACGGCCGGAAAGAGAAGGGTGAGCAACACGGCCGTTGCCAGCAACCAGCCACCGGCCACCAATCCCGTCACCCACCGGTTATGGCTCAACAGCCAGATGGCGCTGCCGCTGACCAGCAGTAGGGTGAGGCTTGCCGCCACCAGTAACACCGGCCATTGATTGACAAACCCGGCCAGGCTGTAGGAAACAAAAAGCGCTGCGCCCAGGCTGAAAACAAGTGCCAGTATAGACAAGAGGATGCGGCTAACGATAGAGAATATGTGTGTCATGTTTTTTTTCCTGTGATTTGTTCTGGAGAAAGCATAAAACACAGCCGTTATAGTGGAGGTATACCAAAGGATGATTGTGGAGTTGTATTTTGGGGGTGAGCGTCATCAGTCATTCTGAGCGGAGTCTGCGGAGCGAGGAATCTTTTGCGCTGACCTGATAAGAAGATTCCTCGTCGCAGACGCTTCGGAATGACCAGTTCGACTGCATAAGCCGTTACTACGAACGGCAGAGGTTATAACAGGCCCAGTTCACGGCCGTGCGCGATAGCCTGGGTGCGGTTGGCCGCGTTGAGCTTGCTAAAGATGTTGCTCATGTGTTTTTTCACGGTGGGTAAGGCGATCACCAGCCGGTCGGCGATTGCTTGATTGGTCGCGCCGGCCGCAACCAGGCGCAGCACTTCCAATTCTCGTTCGCTGAGCGCATCTGGCAGCATGGGCCGGGCAGCGGTGGCATGTTGGGCCAGCAGTTGTTGCACCTGGCGCCCAAACGCGGTATTAAGCAGGGGGTCACCCACTTGAGCCAACAAGTCGGCCAGCGGCGCGCCCTCATCCACAAACCAGAACAGACAACCTTCGGCAGCCGCCAGCGTAAGCGCCTGGGTTAGCGCCGCCTGCGCCTCCTGGGGGTGGCGCTGCCTGTGATGGGCCAACGCTTGCAGCAAGTAAATCTCAACCAATTGGCCGGGCCACTGCCGGGCCATCATCTGCTCTTGCATCACATCAAGAATAGATTGGGCAGCCGCCGCACGGCCGTTTGCCAGCAGCACCCGCGCCAACAAGGGGTAAAGCAGTTCGCTGATACTGTTCAATTGCATGTCGGGCAGCAGGCCGCAGCTATCAGCCCAGCGGCTGGCAGCGGGCCGGTCGCCCTGCCGCAGCGCCAGCCAGGCCCGGTAGCCGGCGATAATGCGGCCAAAACCCAAATCGGTCAGGCGTAGTTCAGCCAGCCAGGCGTCCGCTTCGGCCAGCACGGCATTGGCCTGCTGGGAGTGGCCTAATGCCTGTTCCACCTGGGCCAGACGGCCGTAAGCCAGCGCCAACAAAATCTGCTCAATGGAGCCACGCAGCAGGGTTACGCCCGTTTGCAAGGCAGCCTGAGCTGCCGCCAATTCATAACGCAGCAGATATACCTCGGCCAACCCCACATAGGCGGCGCCGCTGGTGGGGGTGGCACGGCCGTCTGGCGCTGTTATCTGCTCAATTGTTTGCCGGTAAATCTGGGCCGCAGCCGCCAACCGCCCCTGGCGTACATAAAGCCAGGCCAGCCCCAGCCACGCCCCGTGCGCGATTTGGGAATGAGGGGCCACGGCCGTGGCCTCCATGAGGGCCTGGTTAGCCGCAGCCGTGTCGCCCCGGGCAATAGTGGCCATTGCCAGATTGAGCAGCGCCGCCGCGTGCGAACTTGTGCGCCCGGCGGGCAGCAGCGCATGGGCCTGCCGGGCATAACCAATGGCGGCCTGGCTGTCCCCCTGAAAGCGGGCCAGCGTACCGCACAAATGGGCCAGTTCCCCGGCAAAGGCGGCGTCGGCAGGCAGGTCGGGGCGGGCTTGCAGGGTCGTGATCGCCTGAGTGGCTGCCGCCAGTTGGCCGGTGGTCAGCAGGATGCTGGCCTGAATGAGCGCCAGCCAGGGGCGAGATTGCACCATTGACGGTGGCAGCATGTCCAGCCAGGCGCGGACGGTGAGCATTTCGCCGCGCTCGAAGATAGCCCAGGCATGTTGTTCCACCAGATCGGCGGCGCGGTCATGGTCATGGGCTGCCAGGGCATGGTGCAGCGCCAGGGTGATTTGCCCGGACTGGGCATACCATTCGCTGGCACGGCCGTGTAGTTCCGAAATGCGTTCGGGCTGATTGTTCTGCAATTGCACCCGCAGTACATCGCGGAAGAGGGCATGGAAACGGAACCATTCGCGGTGGTCGTCTAGTGCTTCCAGAAAGAGGTTGGATTGATAAAGCTGGCGCAATAGGGCGGCGCTGTCGGCGCGCCCGGTGACGGCCGTACACAGAGGGGCGCTAAGATGGTCAAGGACGGCCGTTTCCTGCAAGAAACGCAGCACGTCTTCTGGCTGCTGCCGCAGCACCTCGTCGGCCAGATAATCCAGCACATAGGCGTGGCTGCCGCTGAACACCTGCACAAAGCCGGTCACATCATCCCGCCCGCGCATGGAAAGCGCGGCCAACTGCAACCCGGCAATCCAGCCTTCGGTACGCTGCTCCAACGCAGCCACATCCGCCAGCGAGAGATGAATGCCCAACACCTGGTGCAGAAAGGCGGCGGCTTCCTCGGCGCTGAAACGCAGGTCGGCGGCGCGCAGCTCCGCCAGCTCATCACGCACCCGCAGGCGGGCCAGCGGCAGCGGCGGGTCGGCGCGGGTGGTGAGGATGAGGTGCAGGTTGGGCGGCAGGTGGTCTAGCCAGAAGGTGAGGGCCTGGTGGATGGTGGGATTGGTGATGAGGTGGTAATCATCCAGGACCAGGGTGATACGGCCGTCCACCCCGCTCAGTTCATTGCACAGCAAGGTGAGGATGGTTTCCAACGGCGGCGGTTGCGGTGCGGTAAGCAGGCTGGCAGCGTTGAGGGTGAGGGTGGGCACGGCCGTTTGCAGCGCCGCGCCGACATAGGTGAAAAAGCGCGTGGGATCATTATCACCTTCATCCAGCGAGAGCCAGCCATAACAGTCTGGGCTGGATAGGTGGGTGATAAAGTGGGCGATTAGCGTGGTTTTACCAAACCCGGCTGGGGCAGAAATGAGCGTTAATTTGCCCTGCTGACCGGCTGCCAGTCGTTGCCACAGGGGAGCGCGGTGTATCAGAAACGGCCGTGGCTGCGGCGGCAGCAGTTTGGTATGCAAGAGAATGGGCGTCACAAAGAGATTATAAAGAAGCATGCCCATCCGGGCGAAAACAGGCAGGAACCTCAGTCCGGGCCACGGATTTTTTCACGGAAGTGGGCGGTTGACTCCACCTGTGCCAGTTTGAGAGAGGCATATTTGCAGGCCTGGGTCATCAGCTCTTTGGCCTGCACTTCGGGCAGTTTTTGCAGGTCCGCCAGGCTGTACCCCTGGCTGTGCAGGTACTCTTCTAACAACATTTTCTCCATAGCCGACTGCGGCCCATCTTCCACACAACCACCAACAATGGCGAAATCGGTTAATTCGCTCATGGCGACCTCCCGGTGAGAAGGTCCGGCGTACGGCCGTCGCCGCCTTCTACCTAACGATCCATTCTGATTAAATCCGACAGGTCCGTGCGGGCACGCATTTCTTCGGGGCTTTCTACGGTAGGCAGTTTGATGAGTGGTGGTTCTTCTTCGGTCACCTCATGTGCCCGCACCAGCAAAATAGGGATTTGCGCATGTTGCAGCACCTTATCGGCCACACTGCCAAAGACCCAACGGCGGATACCACTACGGCCGTGTGTACTCATGGCAATGGCATCCACCTCCAGCGAATCGGCCGCATCTAAAATCACGTCCGCAATGAAATCCCCCTCCACAATGTGAACACCGACGTTGAATCCGGCATCGGTCAAGGGTTTTTGTTTGGCCTCAAGGTAGGTGGACGCTTCCTGGCGTAAGGCCATGTTAAACCCGGCATAATCATGCCCGGCGCTGGCATAATACGGCGGATTCACCACGCGCAGCAGTGTCACCTTGCTTTCAAAACGTTCGGCGAGGGCCAGGGCTATCGGCAGCGCTGCCTCGGCTAATTCAGAACCATCCAAAGGGACTAACAAATGATTAAACATGATCTACCTCCATTTAGAACAATGAGATTGTCCCGTTGACAATCTCGTCTCTGATGTGGCCCATGTGTTCAAGCTGGTCATTGATAATCTGCGCCACCTGATGCTTAACGGCCGTCTGCAAAACACCATCGGCCAGATGCAGCATCACCGCCGCCGTCAAGGGCCGGTTGAGCGGCTGGCCTATCTGGCTGAGGAGAAAGACTTGTGCCTGGGACACGGCCGTTACCTGCGCCACTATCGCCTGGGCCATATGAAGCGCCAGCACGTTATACAGTTTGCCCACATGACTGATGGGGTTCTTGCCGGCGGCGGCTTCTAATGAAGCCGGGCGAAAGGGTGTGATCAGTCCATTGACACGATTGCCCCGCCCCACCGCGCCATCGTCGCCGCACTCACCGCTGGTGCCGGTCAGCGTCAGGTAAATATCGCCGACGGCCTCATCATCAGCCATGTTGAGGTACACCGTCACCGGCAAGGTGGTGTATGCGGCGGCCAGCGTGGTGATGGTTTGCTGCACGGCCGTTTTGAGTGAACGATACTGTGCCAGATCGTGGACTGATTCTGCCAGAAAGGGTACGGCGCAGGTCAGCATCACTTCATCATGCAGCCGCGCCCCCATCACCTTGACATCTTCGCCAATGGGGAACTGCTCCCGCAGCGGGCCGTTGATGGTCTGGCAGACGCCAAGCACGGTCTCTTCTAATGGCGAAAGCGGCCAATGGGCTACGCCGATGCTGGTGTCATTGGCGGTAATGTGCGCTACCGTATGCGCCAACTGCGGGTCGCCGCGACCGGCAAAACAGTCAATGACACAGTGGCGGTCGGGGTCCAGATGGTGCATGGTCTGGCGCAAATATGTTTTGGCGGCGTTAATGGCAATGAGATCAATGGGAATGGCACGGCCGTCTGGCGTTTGGGGCGTGCCGCGCCCGGCAATCTGGATGCGGATCGGCTTCAGCATCTCGCCGCCGCCAAAGTGGACATCTACTTCACCGGCTACCAACTGCACTTTGTCAAAATTATGATGCAGCAGAGTCCCGCCATGTTCCTGGCACCAGTGCATGTATGCCACAGAAATACGTTCCGCTATGCCATCGCACAGCGAGTCCGGGTGCCCAATTCCTTTGCGCTCCACAATTTCCACCGGCTGCGCCGCTGTCGGCAAGGCAGACGCCTGAGTGACGATGATGTTATGCTGCATATTGAACCCCCTTTCGCCACACCCAATTCCCACAAGCAGGTGGTTTGCCTACGGCCGTATGCCACTCCACCGGCGAGCAAAATGGGTGTACTTCTCCTTCTAACAACTATAAGGGTTCTGTGCGGGGGGAGGAAGTGATAAAAAGCACAAGCAGCATGGACAAACGTTATACCAGATTCGTGGGGTCCGGCGTGATGCGTGATTTTCTCTGGTCACGCATCACGCATCACGCATTAAAGGCTGTCCCCCCCTGAAATCACAAAAAGTCGGTTTTCAAACGCCGGGTTTGGGATGCAGTTCGTCCCTGTAAAACCAATCCAGCAAAAATAAAGCGCCTATCAGAAACAAGGGGCCGGCAATTAACAGGTACGCCGACCAATGCTGCCCCTCGAAGGCGATAAGATAGAGTATGCCCAAAACCGGAAACAGAATGCCGCCGATCAATTCCCACCGCCAGGACAGCGCCAGGATCAGGAGAACAATGCCCGTGGGAATAAGGTGCATCAGCAGAGCCAGGATTGTTTCCCAGAAGCTGTAACCCGCACCAAAGACATCAAGGGCAAAGATGCTGATAAAGGCAGCAAACAGAATGCCCAACACCCTGGGCGTCCAGAATAAGATTTGCTTCGTGCGCTCGTTCATCGCTTAACTCCTCTGAAAACAGGACGCGGATTCTCGCGGATGACGCGGATAAAATGTTGTGAATAGGCGTCCTGTTTTCATTTATCGTGGCTTCGACGTGAGCCTCAGCCGAACGGTGGGTATCCACCCATGTCGTCCCCTTTCAAGACGTGTACCGCCCGCAGCGTCACCCATTTACTCGGTTTACCCTTTTCTTCCACGCTAACCCAGGTTTTGCCGTTGTAGCTGTATTCCAGCTTCAAGCGCCCCTGCGCGTCCTGTTTGCTGAGCAGCAGGTCTAGCGCCGGTTTCAGGCGAGGGTCATGCCCGTAGCCCAGGCGCGTCAGCACCTCCAGGTTTTGCAGCACATCGGTGACGTAAAATACGGGAAAGCCAAATTGGAACCAACTGCGGCTTGGTTTTTCGGCAAAACCCATGGGGTAATCGGCCACCGCCGGGTCATGTGCCAGCAAAAACTCAACACCCGTTTCAATGGCAGCCTGCATAGCCGGGGTGCGGGCCGCTGGCGGCACTTTGCTCAAGGCCAGCATCGCTTTCACCGCACCCCAGGCGCAGGGCAGGTGGTTGTTGGCGCTGCAAACAAAACCGGGGGCGCTGTTACCGCTGCGGTAGTAGCGCACGGCCGTGTCCTTCTCCTTTGCCGGGGCAATGCCCTCACCGGTGACACTGCGCGCCAGCCAATCCAGCGCCTCATCCAGGCGGGCATCCCCCAGCCAACCCAGGTCAATCAGAGCGGCAACCAGGTTGCCCTGGAGACAGTGGATCAGACCGGTGGGTTTACCATCTACGCTGAAGCCACCGTAACGGCAACGGCCGTGATCGAGTACATAGTTGCAACCAGCCCGCACGCGCGGGTCACGGCCGTTTGCCCCTAACTGCGCCAAAAAGGTGAGCGACCAGACCGTGCTTTGATACTTGGGCAGATAGCCCGGCCCCGGTTTCACCCAGTAACCGGCGTCTGCCTGCGCCGCCAGGATGGCCGGTACGGGGCCGCTGTCCATGACGGACTGTTGGGCGGCGATGACTTCGGGGTCATCAGACGGCCGTGCCAACAGTTCGGTCAGAGCAAAATAGCGCACCCCCGGATTGGCCGGGTCTGGTTCTAATAACCAGGGAAGGGGATCGCCATTAAGGAGTGTCTGGTTATACACTTTTCACCCTCTTCATCTCAAGCCTCCTCTGGCACGGGCAGACCGGCTGGGGCGCGGCCGCGCGCCTTCTCCGGGTAGCGCATCTGCATCAAGGGGATGCCCACGCCATAGGTGATGAACTCCTTTTCCGGCGTCACCTCAATCACGCTTGTACCGGTCAAGAACTGCTCATTGTCGGCCATCGTGCGAAAGAGCGCGTAGAGAAGTTCAGGCGGTGTTTCTGCTGCCTCCAGAACGCGGGCTACACCAGAAAAGGTGATGGTCGCCGCCGGTATCTTGACCCAGGGCATCAAGGGGATGCGTTTAGCGATGGGAATGGTGACGGAGACGTGGGGATTGGCGGCGATGTGCCGCACTTTCCAGGCATCACTACCGGTGCCAATGTATAATTTGCGGTCACGCACTACATACATTACCCCCACCGTGCGCGCTTCGTTTACGGCCGTGACCATGCCAATCACCGCAAACAACTCCTTTTCAATTGCCTGCCATACCTGTTCAGTTGTCAGTTGCAGTGTCATGTTACTCACCTCCATAGAGCATCGCTCAGTCTAACCGGAGCAGGCCGCGCCAGCCAGACCAGCGCCAGCCCATGTACCGCGCCCACCACCGCACCGGTCAAGAAGAGACCAGCAAGGATTGTCAGGATGATGACGGCCGTGGAACTGCTGCGCTGCGCCAGGTCAATGAGGAAAAAGATCATGGCCATGCCCACGGCCCAGGCGGCGGCATTGGCGGGCAACCATACCCAGGCATGGTCAACGGCCGTGCGCAGCACCCGCCACTGTGGGAAAGCCAGCACCAGACCAAGCACCAACCCCATGCCCGCCGCCAGCAGCAGGACGGTTGTCAGTGAAGGTTCGGCCACGGCCGTGTCCGTCTCCGCTGCGCCCATATCCATGAGCGTACTGGGCAGCGACCCCAAAAACCAGGCCACCACCGCGCCGATAATGGTTGCCCTGATCCAGGCGCGCCGGGCGAGCTGCGGGAAGGGGCGGCGCAGTACCAGCCATTGCAGCCAGCCCACTACGCCACCTTCAATGGCCCCCGTTGCGCTCATCAGCAGGATGCTGACGAGTGAGGCCCAGGCGCTTCCGGCCTGCGCCACCTGCCAGATGATCAAAACATCAAGCGCGAACGTCAGACCCAGCCCCACAGCCTCGGCCAATGAATTGGCCCCTACCCAACGCAGCCAGAGTGATCCGGCATCTTGTCTGTTCATAACTTAACCCTCTCGTTTTATGGCACGTATACCGGCATGTCCAGCACCCGATACCCACCGCCTTCGCCCCGGATGACGCGGAATTCAAACTCAAATTCAGGTGGCGTAGTTTGGGCGTCACCGCAGCACGCCTCGCGCTCAAACAGGCTGCCGTCCGGCGCGGTGAACTGCACGGTGAAGATGGTCTCGCCAACGGCCGTTTCCTCCTTGAAATTGGCAATCCGCACCGGCAAACATTGCAGGCCGTTGATCTGGCAGCCATTCTGCCAGAGGGTTGCCACGTCGTCCGGATCAACGGTGGGGTTGTAGCCTTGCAGCACGTCATAGCTGCCGCCATACAGTTCGGCGGCTGCCGCGTACTCGCCAGCCGCCAGCCGGTCGAAGAAGGTAAGCAAAACCTGGTGTTGTTCACAAACGCCATGATAGAGCGCCCATTCGTCACAGCTACGGCCGTTGGCGAACACACAAATGCCATACTCCCCCGCCTCATTCTGCCGCATCTCCAACTGCCCACCCTGCTGAATACAGTTTTCCGAAGCGGGGTTGGCTATCTCCACCTCAGCAGGTGTCGCTGTGACGCCAGCCTGATTGCAGGCCATACTAAACAACGAAATGCACAAACCAAAAAGCAAAAATCGAATGTTGCCTAACATGGCTCACTCCGCAGACCCGAAGGGTTTGATAAACCCTTCGGGTCTATTGTCAAAAGCGAAGCCCAATCACCCATGAAAGCAGTTTACACAATCAGGCTGACTTTGAGGCAGTGTCAAAACTCATTGAATTGGCTGTATTTTGTTCAGGTGGGGCTGGGCGTTATGGGTTTTATCGCACGGCCGTGACCAGGCAGCGGCAGATTCTGTTCATTCTGACATTCTTGCTCTGTGTTGAGTGAACGGGTTGTCATGCGTGGGCTATTTCTTTGAGAATTGCCCCAATGAACTGCCAGTTGGGCCGCATAGAGGCGGGTTTATGACTATTTCCATTTTCATTGTTTAGTGGCTCACCTTTCTGGGCAGAAAGGTCAATAAAGATATCGGGGTTCCCTAATTTGGCGGTCACTGTCTGGATTAGCTGCGCCCTGGCAGGCTCACTGGCTTCCCCTTGCTCTAGCAAAAGAAACCTGCCACCAAATGATTGCACGCTCTCTTTGATTTTGTGGGATGTTTCCATAGGTAAGCGCCGGCACAGAAGGGCAATATCTGCGCCTTTCTGGGCTAACTGGCTGACCAGTATTTGTAGGACGGCCGTATCGTTTCCCACCAGCAAGACAACCTTACCCGGCAGCGGTCGGTGGTTGGCGTCTGGGCCGTGCCATTTCTCTTCATTTTGATTTGTCCGTTTCTCAGTCATTTTTCCCTCTCTTGTGCCAGGCAAGTTGCATATCACTCATAGACCTGACAGGTTTTCTGAAACCTGTCAGGTCTGCCAAGTTTAAGGGCAACGGCCGTTTACCGGAATAGACACCGATACAATCTACAGGCATACATTTGGATACAAAGGGGCAAGATACAAAAACGTGTATCTGCAAACTATATCTCTGATACATCGGTGTAAGGGAAACTTGCCGTTATAGTGGGAAACATAGCGTTGCCCTGCTTTGAATGGGTCAGACAAAGCGGTGACAACGATAACTTTGAATGACTGGCCTGTTAAACATTCGATAACGGAGGTAAAAATGAACAACGTATTCGAGATCAACAGCGATATTCTGGAAGGTAAATGGAATCAGGTGAAAGGGAAAGTACGCCAGAAATGGGGCGCCTTGACTGATGATGATATGGAGCGGATCGCCGGTAAGCGAGATGAACTGGTAGGTGTGGTGCAAGAAAGATATGGTCGCTCTCGCGCACAGGCGGAGCGGGAAGTTGATGACTTCGTCAGCGGTTTATAAACTCTGGTTTATAAACTCTGCCTGACAAAAAGCACCTGATACCCTCCCGACTCACAAAGAGTCGGGAGGGTATTTTTTTGCATATTGGTTATTAGCGCCCTCAAACAGAGGCCCTTAAATAGAGGCCCTCCACAGAGGCCCTCAGACAGAGGCCCTCAGGCCGGGCGCTTTCTTTCGAATTGTTGGGAATCAACGAGCAAATTAGCCAGCCTTTGGCTGAGGTTATGCAATTCAAGCATGGCCGCGTCGTTTTCAGGTTGGGCTATTTTTTGCGCCAATTGCTGGTGGCGGAGCTGCAATTTTTCTAGCTGCACGGCCGTGTCTCGCTGCGCGATGTATGCCTGATATGCCTGCCCCACCACGGCCTCAACAGCGGCAGCCATCGGGGGCGCCACCACCAATCCCCAAACGCCAAATGTTTCAAACAAGGGTAACATCACCAGAATAGTCAACAAAAAACTGCGCCGCTTACGCGGCCACAGCCGTGGCTCCACCAGCAGTTCCAGCCCCATAAAAACGAGAAGTGTGTAAATGGCTATACCCAGGCCCAGGCTTAGACTTTCCAAACTACCCAGCCCCAGAGCAAAAACGGCCGTCAACAGACCGCCAAACAAGGGCACAAAAGCGGCTAATCCCCCCACAACTGCCAGTAACAGCGGGAAATCAAAACCAATGACGGCCGTGCCAACTGCCAAAAAAAGCGCGGCCAACAGGCTCTGCACCGCCTGACTGCGCAGATAACCACCTACGGCCGTCTCCACTTCTCGCCAGCTATCCCGTGCATACGCTCGCCGCTTCACCGGTAACAGAGACAACCACAGGCGCTCAAACCGGTGCTGGTCCACACTCCAATAAACACTCAGAGCCAACAACAGCAACAAACCAGCCACAGCGCCCGTTACACTGCGTGTTATGCTCATCACAGCCGGCGCCATTTGCTCTAACTCTGCCTCCTGGGCATCTGAAAATGTAAACGGCGGCGGCAAAATATTCACGGCCGTCTGCTCCCATCCAACCCCCATCTGCCAGCGATGATATAAACTTTCGTACTCAATGACCGCCTGGTTGACGGCCAGATTTAGCTCTTGCCACAGCAATTCACCGGCCAGCAGCAGCACCAATATAAAACCACCAATTCCCGCCACATAAAGCAGCAACTGGGCGGCCCCTTTGGGGATGCCCCGCGCTACCAGCCCATCCACCAACGGCCGTATGGCCGCCGCCATAAACAAAGACAAAACAAACAACAACAATGCCAGTTTGAACTGCCACAAGATCACCAACAGGGTTAATGTTGCCAGGATCACGGCCGTGTACTTCATCATCTGTTTCATTGCCAATCAATCACCCCCTTGCCCGGCCAGATAGCTTTCTAAATCAAGGGCAATCGCTTCCATTTCATCCTCTAGCTCGTCTGTGAGAGCCGAAGGTGTTCCCTCTTTACGGCGCACCTGGCTGCGTACATCTTGCACCAATTGGTTCGTCTCATAGCGCAGCATACTCCACCGATCCCGCCCTGGCTCTTTTACTGCCAGGCTCTCCTGCGCCAGCAAAAAACGTTCCACCAATAGTTGAATAACGGCCGCCAGCGGCAGAGCAATGAGCGCCCCCAAAACACCAAACAGCGAGCCAAAAGCTAATAAGGCAAACAAAGTGACCAACGGCCGTACCCCAATGGTGCGGTTCATCACCCGTGGCACCAACAGGCTGTTCTCCAACTGCTGGATGACGGCCGTTGCCAGAATGACCCACAGCGCCGTGGCCGGTGAAATGGAAAGGCCCACCATGATCGCCGGCACGGCCCCCAACACAGGCCCCACAATCGGCACTGCTTCCAGCAATCCGGCAAAAACAGCCAGCAGCAAGGCATTGGGCAAACCGATAAGTACATAAGCGACAAACGCCAATCCGCCAATGATGAGACAAAGAAAGCCCTGCCCTAACAGGTAAGCGCTCACCTTCGCCTCTATCTCCTGCACCAACTCGCGCACCTCGTCCCGTTTTGGCAGAGGAACAAGCAGAAAAGCAGCCTGCTTGAGGCGACCACCCTCCAGGGTCCAATAAAACGTAAGAATACCTACCGCTATGAATTGAATTAACCCCTTGAACAGCCGATTTCCCTGCTCACTGCCATCGGGTCGTTCCAGATTAGTGGCGGGAATAGATAATTCTCCCCCATTGCCCCCCAACCAGGGCAGCTCATCCGGCAGGACAAAGAGCAGGCGTTGCAGCAGAATGTTGGGTAAGCGCTGTAAGCTCTGGTGCAGTGATTGGTATCCTTCCGCCAGATTTTGGCCGATGGCTGCGCCCTGTTCCGCCAAAAGGGGCAAGCTATACCAGACCAACAACCCACACAACAAGCCAATCACCGCAAAAATAAGCAGGATGCCGGCTGGTTTGGGAATACCGCGCTTTTCCAGCCAGATGACGCCGGGGTGTACGGCCGTACTCAGAATGAAGGCCGTGAGCAACAGCAGAAGCACGCTTTGGAAGCGCCACAGCAGCCAAAAACAACCGATGACGGCCGTTACGCCCAACGTCCACAGCACAAACTGCCGCATCGGTATCAGAGGAACTTCAAAATCTTTCATCGCGGTTTTCTCCCTTGCAATCAAGCTCCCTTTTTACGCAAAAAAACACCCCCACACAAGAAGCATGGGGGCATTTCTTTTAGCTTGCTGTCATAGAATTAGGATCAAACAGCCCGGCGCAAAACGCCTACCAGGAAGAGCAGCACCACAGAGCCAACAATAGCCACCAGCAAAGTCCATAAGTTAAAGCCAGTGTCTCCGGGCAGGCCCAGCAGGTTAAACAAGAACCCGCCGATGAGAGCGCCGACAATACCCACAATGATATTTGCCACCGCGCCCATTTGACCGTCGCGCCCCATAATCATACTGGCAATCCACCCGGCTACACCACCTAAGATAATCCACAAAATGATGTTTACTAACATGTTCGTCTCCTTTAGATATTTGATTTTTGATAGATAAGTTTATTGTTATGCAATAAGCGTTCAGACCTGACAGGTTTTTTTACCAATTCAACTTGATACTATTCGGGGTAAAAACCTGTCAGGTCTCCAGAGGAACTGAACGCTCACGTTGTGGAGCCATCCTCAGAAAGGAACTGGCACACTCCTCTTGAATAATTGAGGTAGCAGAAAGACTAATTTTTCGCCGCTGCATTCAAGCCAGTTCTGCTATACGCGCCCATGGCGATGTCATCCAGCCTCTGGTCGGCCGCATATTCCTGATTCAGAATGCTCTGTAAAACTTGGGCCGCTTCGTCATAACCAAGCGAGTCCGCAAAGGTACGCAGGCTGCCATAAGTGGCAATTTCATAATGTTCCACTTTTTGGGCGGCCACAATCAAAGCAGCATCTCGTGCATCTGAATCTCCGCCATTTTGCACAATTTCATTGCCCTCTTCGATCAAGCCTTCCATTGCTTTGCATTTGGTGCTGGTGGGGTTTTCAGCCAGCTCATCCAGAATTGTGCGAACTGCTTGCATATGGTTTTCGGTTTCAGCCAGATGATTTTCAAAGGCCTCTCGCAGCTTCTGGTCAGAAGCGGCCCTGGCCATCTTGGGCAGTGCTTCAGTCAACTGCTTTTCCGCGCTGTACACATCTTTTAACTGTCCAACATACACGTCTTTCAAAGAATTGAGGTTCATCGTTATTTCCTTTTTTGTTTCACGGGTAAATTTGCCTTCACGTTAGCTTCAATGACCGACATGATAAATAGGCGAAGATATAGAAATGGGTACAAAGAAGGGCACATTATTAATTACGGTTCCGGTTACCGACCCCAAATTAAATGTATGGTGTAAGCAGCCAACCAGAATAAGAGGGCGTAAACCACCATCGCAATAATCGAGGAGATTTCTAGCACTGCCCCGCTGGCGGATGGGGTGGATGTTAATCCGGCAAAGGGCGCCAGAAACGGAGAGGTCACATTATAGACAAAGCTGGCAAAACCACTCTCAGGATTAGCCGCGATCAATTTGAGGAATATCCGGAAGCCAATTAAGGTTTCCAGAATGATGGCGATAAGCCACATCATCTGATCTATTTTGTTTAGTGGGTAATGACCCACTTTGTCATCGCTGTAGTGGTAATGATGCACCTCTTCTATGATCGTTTCTGATTCCGGTTGTAGATCAGGGTCTTCTGCCGTTTGTCTTGTTATGATTGTTCCTTCATGTTCATTTATGTACGTCATTTCATTACCTCCATTTCCTGGTTGAGCCATATTTCCAGGTTGAGCCATATCGTAAGAGGCTTCAAGCATTGCCAGAATGGGTATAATCCCTACCTTTCCCGGCAAAATACCCTACTTTTGCCCAAAGCAACGGCCGTCCCCCGGTAGATATTTGATTCTTTCCTCTGCTGCCTGATCAAGATAGAATTTCTTGGAGGGGAAAATATGGAAAACAATCACCAGCATCCAGAAAACAAACCCCACGAGCAGCAGCTCCTTAATCTGCTGCAACAAATCTCATTAACCGTAGCCCAGGCAGAAACGCTGGACATGGCCTTTGCCGAGGTACTGGCTATCATTTGCCGCTTCATGGGCTGGCCCCTGGGGCACCTGTACATCTGGTCAGAAGCGTCCGACGCCCTGGTTTCCAGTCGCATCTGGTACACGGCTGATACTGCCGCCACTGCCCCCTTCCGCGCATTGAGCGAAGCCACTCAATTCCAGTGTGGCGAGGGGACAGTGGGCAGAGTATGGGAAAGTGGTGAGGCTATTTCCATATTGGATGTGCGTGAGGAAATCCTCTTTGTGCGCCAGATGCCGCTGGCAGAGGGGGGGATTCGGGCTTATTTTGCATTTCCCGTGTTGGTGGCGGGCAAGGTCACGGCCGTACTCGAATTTTTCTCACCGCAATCGGTTGCCCTTGACCACGACATGACCTCCCTCATCCATCATGTCAGCGCCTTGTTAGGCTTAGCCATGCAGCGCCAGCAAACCTTAACCCGTTTGCAGCAAAGCGAAGCGCAGTTAGCCGAAGCCCAGCGCACCGCGCAAATCGGCCATTGGGAATGGGATGTGGTACATAACAAAGTAACCTGGTCGCCAGAACTGCACCGCATTTTTGGCCTCTCCTCGAATCAGTTTGAAGCCAACTATGAAGCATTTCTGGCCCGTGTCCACCCTGACGACCTGGCCTATGTACAGCACAAAATCGAGGAAGCCTACCAATATGACCGTGCCTTCGACTACTACCACCGCATCATCCGCCCTGACGGCGCCGAACGGGTGCTTCACGCCTGTGGCCGCCCCATTCATGACCAGGCCGGTCGTATTGTGAAACTATACGGCACGGCCCAAGACATGACCAGACAAAAAGAAGTAGAGCTAAAGCTGGCGCAAACAGTACGCCAGCTATCGGCGCTGATGGAGGTGGGGCAAGCCATCTCCGCCACCCTCGATTTTGATCAGATTTACGACCAGGTATTGGCGTTGGTACGGCCGTTGATCGGCGCCGAATCCCTTATCCTCTTCGTCCACAAAGAGCAATTGAATGAACCCTTGCTAGAAATTGCGGCCAATGATCAGACAAACATGCCCGATATGCGCGGACTACGGGTGCCTTTTCATTTGAGCATCGCCGGCGAAGTATGGCAAACCGGCGCCTCGCTGCATTTACAGGGAGATGAGTGTGTGGGCCGCATATCGCCAAAAATCAAAGAATTGATGGGCTACCGGCCAGAGGCCATGTTGGCCGTCCCCCTGCGTTGGCGTGATAAAGCAGTGGGCGTGTTAGAAGCCACCCACCACGATGCGGCTGCCTTTACCGAAGAAGACTTGCGCCTGTTAGAGATGGCCGCGGCCTGGACGGCCATCGCTATGGGCAATGCCCGCCAATACGAACAGTTACAACGCCGCTTCAGTGAACGAGACGCTATCATCACCATCACCAATGCTTTAACAGAAACGTTGGAACTGGATGAACTCTTACATCTCATCATCAATCTTGCTCAAGACATTATCCCCAATGCGGATTGGGCCACCATTCATATATTGCAGCCTAAAACAAATCAGTTGGAATTGGCCGCCAGCGCCGGTCTGGAAGTTCATGCCGAAGCCGATCTCATCAATTTAGACGAGAGCATTACCGGACACGTAATGGTCGCGGGAGAGGTGATCAATATAAGTGATGTGCAAACGGATCCCCTTTGTCTGCCCGTTTACCTCGGCGTTCAGGCGCGTTCATTGTTGGTAGCCCCGGTGGAAAGCCGTTTCAAACGTATCGGGGTCATTAGCGTACAATGCGCCACCCCCAGCATTTTCACGGCCGACGACGAACGGTTGTTAAAAATCCTGGGCGTGCAGGCCGGCATGGCCATTGAAAATGCCCGTCTTTATGCCGACCAGCGCCGGGCACTGGAAAAGGCCGAAAAACAACGAGAACGGATGCGGCACATGGCCCGCCGTGTAATGCAGGCGCAGGAAAAGGAGCGTACCCGTATTGCCCGTGAACTGCATGATGAATCAGGCCAATCGCTCACGTCATTAAAAATCAGTTTGGACCTGATTCGTTCCATGCTGCCAGAGGAGTTAAGTGATATTCGGCAGGGTCTTAGCGATGTATTGGCGCTAACAGACCAGACGATGAGCAATTTGCGGCTGCTCTCGCACAATTTACGGCCGCCTGGTCTGGACGCCTTTGGCCTGGATGCCGCGCTGGCCGGGTTGTGCCAGGATTTTGAGACACACACGCCTCTTTCTGTGACCTATGCAGGGGTGGCGCTGCCGGCGCTGGCCCCCTTACCGGCTTTAGCGTTGTATCGTGTAACCCAGGAAGCGTTGACCAATATCAGCAAACACGCCCAGGCCACAGAGGCACGGGTGTCGTTAACGCAGGATTCGGATATGATCACGCTAACGATCAGGGATAACGGCAGCGGTTTCTCGCCGCCAAATTTTGAGGAAGCGCTGCCGGCACAAGGGGCTGGTTTGGCAGGAATGGTAGAGCGGCTGGAAATGGTGGACGGCCGTCTCCAGATTGAATCCACACCAGGACAGGGCAGTTGTTTAACGGCCGTTGTGCCCTACACAAGAGAAGAAACATGATTCGGGTCATTATCGCGGAAGATCACAACCTGGTGCGCCAGGGCATTCGGGCGCTGCTGGAACAAAGCGGCGACGTACAGGTTGTGGCCGAAGCCGCCACCGGGCAGGAAGCCGTGCAACTGACGGAACAACACAAGCCGGATGTGGTGGTGATGGATCTCTCCATGCCCCGTCTGGATGGCGCGCAGGCCGCTGAACGCATTGTGGATATGAAACTGCCCACACAGGTGATCATTCTCTCCATGTATGCCGACACGACCATGGTGCAGCAGCTATTACGGCGTGGTGTCAAAGGCTATTTACTCAAAGATGCCGTGACCGAAGAACTGCTGCTGGCGGTTCGTTCTGTCAGCCAGGGAAAAATGTTCCTCAGCCCTACCATCTCCGATTCCGTGATGACCTTGCTGTTATCCCCACCAGACGCCGCCGCCACAAATGTGGCCGATTTGCTCACCCCGCGTGAACGCGAAGTGCTGCAACTGGTAGCCGAAGGGCATACCAACAGCAGCATTGCCGACATTTTAAGTATCAGCGTCAAGACGGTAGAAAAGCATCGGGCCAACCTGATGACCAAGTTAGAAGTGAATGATCTGGCCTCTCTGATTCGGGAAGGCATTAAGCAGGGATTAATTTTGCTCGACACATAAGCGCCTCTGTTAGCCCCCAAAGGTAGGGTGATCCCCCATACGGTCAACGGCACGTATGTGTCACAATAGAAACAGTGTGGCCCTAATTTGGCTTATTTTGGAGGTTGAATTGTATTTGTAATCATGTCTATATCGAAGCAAGTAATTCGCATTTTAGTGGTTGATGATCATGCAATCGTGCGCCAGAGCATTGTGGCTATGTTGGCCAGAGAACCCGATATGCAGGTGGTGGGCATGGCCGTCAACGGCCGTGAAGCCATCCAATTAGCCCAAACCACCCAACCTGATGTCATTGTCATGGATGTTTCCATGCCCGAACTGGATGGTATTCGGGCAGCCGGGGAAATGCAGGCATTGGGGATTTCATCTCAGATCATCATGCTTTCTATGCACCATAACAGTGTTTTGCTACAGCAGGCACGTAAAAGTGGCGTATCTGGTTATATTGTGAAGCAGCAGGCTAACAGCAGCCTGATTCCTGCTATTCGTGCTGCTTATGCCGGCACACTCTCCCTTTAATCCTCGCGGCAACACCTTTTACCCACATGGTAGGGTTTCCCCCCAGTACAAAGTAGGTTCATTCCCTATATGGTTCACGGCCGTTTCCCGGCATAATTTCCGCATGACCTCAGGCTCAAAAGGAGATTATGCAGATGATCCGTATATTGTTAGCTCACCCGTCCCGTCTTATATGCGATTCATTGCGTACAGCACTC
Organism: Chloroflexota bacterium; assembly: GCA_035444285.1. GTDB lineage: Bacteria > Chloroflexota > Anaerolineae > Promineifilales > Promineifilaceae > CAADGU01. The sequence continues at coordinate 136,951 of DAOMOK010000005.1, read as the reverse complement.
GATCATATAAAGGATGTGTATGTTATTGGCTGTGCCACCACATCGGAAGAGCTTCATTTTCTGCTGCCACATGGCAATATGGTGTTATTGGGTACTGAATTAGAGGATACGACCGCCTTTGATATGCTCGAAGAAATCCGTATCACGCATCCACAAAGCAAAGTATTGGTATTCGGCGTGGATGAATGCCCCGACATGATTATCCGCTATGTGGAAGCCGGCGCTTCTGGGTACATTCTGCAAAATGATTCCGTGGAAGATGTGGTGCAAAAATTGCAGGCTGCCCATCAGGAAAAAGCAATTATCTCTTCCTCTGTGGCCGCTGCCATCATGGCCCGCCTATCTCAATTAGCTAATCTGGATATGCCTATGGCCTTTTTCGGAACACGGGAAACCCAACTGGATGAACTGACTGTGCGGGAGGGAGAGATTCTAGAACTGATTACCAAAGGCTGCACCAACCAGGAAATCGCGGACAGACTGGTGATTGAGTGTGGCACGGTCAAGAATCACGTCCATAACATTTTGAAAAAGCTGGAAGTAAAAAGCCGACACGAAGCCGCCTCCCTCTTCCAAATGCAGCAGCCAGCTATGGCTTTAGCCGATTAAGTCATGCCAACCCATCCTCGTTGCCAGCATGTTCCCTTTTACTCTTTCGTTTGTGTTTCTTCGCGTAGGGTGGCTTCCCACTGGTAAAGTTGCAAATCTTTCGGCCAGGTACTTTTGATGTAGACCAACACGGCCGTCATCTCTTCCTCGCTCAACAATTCCCCATATGCCGGCATGACGCTGACCACATTCATCGGCTGCAAACGGGCGCCGCCCAACCGCACGGCATCCAGCAGCGTCCGGTCGCCATGATGCCAGGTGTGTCCGCTGGCGTCATGCGGCGGAGCGCGAAAGGAGCCGTCATCGTTTTGCATCTTCCAATCCGGCTGCCCTTCCAGGTTGAAACCATGACAACTAGCACATTGCTGCTCATAGACCGTTTCCCCCCGTCGGATTTGAGCAGGGGCGAGTGTGGGAAGGGGAGGCACGGCCGTGTCTGCCCCCAAATTCGATGAGGAGCCTGCCACCGGCTGGCAGGCCGCCGCAAACAAGACCGATAAAATGACCAAATAGCGCATAACAAAATCTACTATCACCAAATCATAAACCCCCTTTTGCCCACCTGTTCTTTGAGTTTGACACTGCCTGAAAGTGATTGTACCATCAAGCCAGATTAGTTGTCTGATTAAACTGTTTCCACATGAGAAGGGCTGCCAACAATCAGTCTAAATGTATGTTCCTTCCCCTTCCCTATGAACATCAACTAAAAAATAAAGGAGAGAAAGAATGAAAAAAATAATTCTACGGGCACTCTTTGCCTTAGGATTGGCTCTGGTAGGGACGCTTGCCGCTTGCGGGCAACAAAGCGACCCTGTAGCAGAACCGGTGATTACACCAACGCCATCAGCTTATCGTGAATTGCTAGACAGCGAAATTCGCGGTATGGATGACCAAACCATTGAAGATTATCTCACCGGCAAAGGTATGGGTATGGCCCTACCGGCTGAACTGAATGGTTATCCCGGCCCCCGCCATGTCATAGATCTGGCGGATGAACTGAGCCTCACACCAGAACAAACTGCCCAAACACAGGCATTATTCGATGAGATGCAGCCAAAGGCGATTGCGTTGGGAACGCAAATTTTAGCGGCTGAAGCAGCACTTGAAGAAGCGTTTCGCACGCAAACAGTTGATGAAACAAACCTGGAAGCACAATTACAGGCCATCAGCCTCTTAGAAGCACAGCTACGTTATGTTCACTTGCGCACCCACCTGGCCACACTTGAAATTTTAAATGCCCATCAGATCATGCTCTACAATTCGCTGCGCGGTTATGATGATATGCCGGCAAACCATAACCAACACCAACACGAAGGATGAAAATAAAAAGCCCGAAAACGCCTCCGTTTTCGGGCCTCAAACGACTTAACTTCTCGGAAGATTAGTTTGCTGTCAGAACAACGCGGCGCAGCGTCTGAGCATTGAGCGCCACAATGATGGTGCTTACAGACATAACCAGTGCGCCTACCGCCGGAGGCATAAAGATGCCCCAGGGGGCCAGGATGCCCATTGCCAGTGGAATAGCCACAATGTTATACCCGGCCGCCCACCAGATATTCTGCACCATCTTGCGCTGGCTGGCCCGACTCAACTCGATAATTTTCACCACATCCAGCGGGTTCGACTGCACCAGAATCAGCCCGGCGGACTCCACGGCCACATCGGTGCCGCTGCCAATGGCAATACCAATGTCGGCGCGGGTGAGAGCCGGCGCGTCGTTGACGCCGTCACCTACCATCGCCACCTTCTTGCCCTGCTTTTGCAGTTCGCTGACCTTTTTGTCCTTATCTTCGGGCAGCACCTCAGCAAAGTAGCGGTCAATGTTCAGTTCCGCAGCTACGGCTCTGGCTACATCCTGGCTGTCACCGGTGAGCATGGCAACTTCGATGCCCATCTCATGCAGCTTCTGAATGGCCTGTCGGCTTTCCTCGCGGATCACGTCCGCCAGGGCAAAGGCGGCGATGACTTTCTGACCACGCACCAAATAAATGACGGCCTGCCCTTTTTTGCCTGCTTCCTGGCTAAAGGCGGCAATGGTCTCCGGCAGTTCTACTTCCAGGTATTCCAGCAGACGGGGGCCGCCAATGGTCACGGCCACTTCGCCAGGCTCAGTGCTGGCCGTGCCCGCCACCATCGCCTGCACACCCCGACCTTTTAGCGCCGCAAAATCACTCACAGAGGCCGGAGTCACACCACGCGCCTGCGCCGCCGTCACAATCGCCCGGGCAATCGCATGTTCCGAATCCGCCTCCAGCCCGGCAGCCAGCGCCAGCGCTTCCTCTTCCGAAACGCCCACTATGGTGACTATTCCGACCACACCCTGTTCCCCTTTGGTCAGCGTGCCCGTCTTGTCAAAGATGATGGTGTCTATTTCCCGCGCCGCTTCCAACGCCCGCCGGTCACGCACCAGAATGCCATTGCGCGCCGACAGCGCCGTGGTGATGGCGACTACCAGCGGCACGGCCAACCCCAGCGCATGGGGACAGGCAATAACCAGCACGGTGACGACACGGGACAACACCTCCACGTTAAAGCCGGTGGCAATCGTCCAGAGCACGGCCGTGAGTACCGCCGCCGCCAATGCCGCATAAAACAAGAACGCCGCGGCCCGGTCGGCCAATAACTGCGTTTTCGATTTGCTCGCCTGGGCTTCTTGCACCAGGCGCATAATGCCGGACAGCGCCGTCTCGTCGCCGGTGGCGGTGACAACAATACGCAAACTGCCGCTGCCTTCGTTCACCGTGCCACCAATGACGAGGCTGCCCGGCTCTTTTTTCACCGGCTTAGATTCGCCGGTGATCATCGCTTCGTTGACGTCGGAACTGCCATCGCTGACTTCGCCGTCGGCGGGTATGCTGCCGCCGGGGCGCACCAATACCCGGTCGCCTTTTTGCAGTTGGGCGGCGGCGATTTTTTCGACACGGCCGTCCCCGCCAATCCGTTCCGCTTCATCCGGCATCAGCTTCGCCAGTTCATCCAACGCCCCGGATGCCTGGCGCACGCTGCGCATTTCCAGCCAGTGGCCCAACAGCATTACGTCAATCAATGTCACCAATTCCCAAAAGAAACTCTCACCCAAATCGGCAAAAAGGGTAGCCACGCTGTAGACGAAGGCCACCGTGATCGCCAGGGAGATGAGGGTCATCATGCCCGGCTGCTTTTCGCGCAGTTCCCAGGTCGCCATTTGCAGGAAGGGCAGGCCGCCGTAAAAGAAAATCACCACCGACAAAACCGGCGCAATCCACGCGCTGCCAGGGAACGTGGGCGCGGCATACCCCAGCCAGTGTTGCAGCATTGGGCTGAAGTACAGGACAGGGATGCTCAAGACCAGCGACACCCAAAAGCGGTTGCGGAACATGATCTCATGCCCGGCGTGGCTGCCGTGCCCGCCATGTCCGGCGTGTTTACTCTGGTCAGGCTGCATCTCATGGCCCTGATGGGTGTCATGGTCATTGTGATCCATTTGGGCGTGGTGTTGATGATGGTTATGGGCGGATGGTTGGGGAGCAACGGCCGTTGCCCCATGTTGATGGTTGTGTGTATTTTCGGTCATTTTGTCACCTCTCATAGCTCTGCATATGATGTTTCGATAAGACCCGGCTGCTGCTGCAACCGGGGACGGATGTGGTGACAGTATTGAATGTTGCTCACGACCAGAATGCGGCTGCCGGGGTTACGTTCGGCCACTTGCAGCGCCGCCTGCGCCAGTTGTTCGATGTGGGCATGGTAGGCATGAACGGCCGTGTCGCCAGCCAGGCGGCGGGTAAGCGTGTAAAGGGTATTACCCCCATCATGCCGCCAGCCCTGGTTGATGGCGTCAGGGCCAGACGCGCCGGCTTGAACCCAGCCCAGTAACCTGCGCGTCCACCCTATGGCTGCGCCGCGCCAGCCGACGGCCGTAGCCCGTGGCATCATCTCAGCGCCGCCAATGGGCACCACCACCATGTCTGTCTGCGCCGCCAGCGGCAGCAATGCCTGGCTGTATTCCGCCGGTAACTGGCCGAAATCCTGCTGCTGCCATTGCGCCAGCGTCATGTCCAGGCATAACAAGTCCGGGTTGATGCCCGCCACCAGGTCTACTAGCGCCGCCAGGTCATACGGCAGCGGATCCACGTGAAACTCCGCCAACGTACCCAGAACGGCGATCCGGGTTAGACTTTCTGGTTCGTGTGTGTCACCACTTCTCATAACGCTATGATAGGTTGCTGCCACCGTGATCGATACGGTGAAAGCGCGGTTCTTGATCTAGGTGAAATTACGTAATTGATGTGGCGCGGCAGGAATACCAGCCCACCTTGCGCACATCCTCACGCGCCAAAGCCATGCTGCACCGCCCACAAGACGGCTTCCGTACGCGAGCCTACATTGAGTTTGCCATAGATATTGCGCAGGTGCGCCTCAATGGTACGCACACTCAGAAACAGCGATTGGGCAATATCCTTGTTGGTCAATCCCTGGGCCAGCAGGGCCAACACGTCCCGTTCCCGGTCGGTGAGCGCCTCCGGGTGGCGCGGCTGTGTTGCTTCACCACGCGCCAGAGCCGTCAAAGCGCGAACGGCCAATGAGGGCGGCAGCACCATTTCACCGCGCCCCACCGCAATCAGCGCCCGCGCCAATTCCGGCAGGGAAGCGTCACGGCTCAGCACGCCAGTTGCCCCGGCTTGCAGCAGCGCCACAATGGGTGATAGATCGTAAGAATCAACCAGACAGAGTGAGCCATAAGTGGGCAGCGCCTGTGCCAGCCGGACAAGTTGTTCAGGTTGCATAGGGGGAAGGTCAAGGAGAACGGCCGTGTCCCCATCCGCCGGGGGTAAGGCCAGCACATCATCCAGGTGAACGGCCGTGCCCCACACCACCAGACCCGGCTGCCGCTCCAACAGCGCGACCCAGGCCAGACGGGGTAACGTGGCCTCAGCCAGAATAATCACGCGCGTAAACGATGGCGGCGGTTGCATCCGCCTATGTTACCAGCATTTTAGACAGACTTGCAGGGTCATTTCGCCTGACTGCTCCCCGCCAAATGGCCTATGGTATCAACGGCCGTTGCACCCTTAGCACCGTGCCCGCCCCCGCCGCCGACTCAATGTGCAGCCGCGCCTCAATCGCCTCCGCCCGTTCCTGCACCCCCAACAGGCCAAAGTGCCCGGTTGGGGCCATTTCTGCCGGACTTTCGGGCACAGCAAAACCACATCCGTCATCCCGGATGGTCAGGTAGACTGCCACATCGTCAAACGCCAGGCACACCTCTGCCTGGTTTGCCTGGGCATGGCGGGCCACATTGCGCAAACCTTCCTGAGCAATGCGATACAGCGCCAGTTCCACCTCCGGCGGTAGCCGCTGCGCCGGGCCGTCGGCAGCAAACGAGACGGCTATCCCCATCGTCTGGCTCACGTCCCGCGCCAACATTTGCAGGGCGGGAACCAGCCCCAAATCTTCCAGGTAAATCGGCCGTAAATCGTGAATCAGGCGGCGCAGGTCGGTCATCATCTGCCCGGTCATTTGCTGCATCGTGGCCAATCTGGCCACCGAGGTCTTATCGGCGTCAGCCATTTGCGCCAGTTGAATTTGCTGGTTCAGGGCGATGAGTGACTGGATGGTATCATCGTGCAGATCACGGGCCAGGCGACGGCGTTCTTCCTCCTGCCCGGTAGTGACAGCGCCCAGATAGCCGCGTAAACTTTGCTGCGCCAACTGCACTTTGCGCGCCATGTGAATCAGTTCCGTTTGCAGGCGCTGGATTTCGTTGATGCCACCCACCGGCTCTTCAATGGCGGCAAAATCACCCCAACCCAGTTGGGTCGCCTTTTGCTCCAGGGTTTGCAACGGCCGTACCACCTGACGCACGCCAAACCACAAAGCCAGCAGCGCCACCACCAGCGCCGGGATGAGGATGAGCGGGGCCAGTTCGGTGGTACGCAGTAGGGGATCACTGGCAGCGCGCCAGGGTTCGGCCAGCACCAGCGCCCAACCAACCGGCAAAATGGGGCTAAAGGCAATAACGTGTTCCTCGCCCTCAATCGTCAGGTAGGTGGCGCCGCTTTCGCCGCGCAGGGCATCGGCCACGCCGGGCTGCGCCAGAGGCGTTGTATCGCCCCAGGGCAACATACCGGTATGGTACAGCGTGTCGCCTTCGGCGGTGACCACGTAGACGGCGGCCTGCTCGTGGCCGCCAAAGATGTCGGCCAGCGCCCGGCGCGCCAGTGAAGTGGCGGAAAATGCGCCGACGGCCGTGACCTCCCCCTCTGTCGCCGCCACCAGCGTATACACCTCCCCACTCTCCGGATCGGTAACTGGCGGTAAAAAATAACTTTCCCGGCCCGCAGATGCTGTTGGCTGTTCAGGCAGGGCAACCATTTGCCATAAGGCGGCATCCGTGGAAGCTGCCAACCGCTCGCCATTAGCCGCAAAGAGGGCCATACCCCCTTCAAAATATGGCAGTAGAAAAGCGGCGTCGGTCAGCGCGTGCGCCGGCCCGGCGTCCACGTTGGCGGCGTGCAAGGCCACGCTGCGAATGGCCGAGCGGCGATGATTGATTTGCTCGGTAATGGCCGAGGCCGCAGCCCGGGTTGCACGTTCATCACGTTCGCCCACCATATGGCGCATGGCACGCTGGTGCAGCCCCAGGCTGCCAAAAGCGATGAGCAACAGCAGTGCCGTCAGCGGCAAAACGGTGATGATGAAAAGTTGGAGGGGCAGACTGGGGCGGTGTTTCATGGAGGTAATCGGTTATCAGTTATCGGTAATCAGTAATCGGTGGCCGGAGGTGCAACTGATTACCATTCACCGATTACCGTTCGATAAGGCCGAGGGAGACGGCTTTCATTACCGCTTCGGTGCGGCTGCCGGTATTCAGCTTTTGGTAAATTTTTGCCAGGTGGCCCTGTACGGTGCGGTCGCTGATGCCTAATTGAACGCCAATGGCTTTGTTGGTGTAGCCTTTGGCGGCTAGAGCCAATACCTCCCGTTCACGTTCGGTCACTTCTTCAACCAGGGGCATGTCGGCAGCGGCGCGGCCAGCAATGTGCGCCAACAAACGGCCGGTGATGGTCGGGTCTAACACCGATATGCCTTCATGCACATCACGCACAGCCTGGATGATGCTGGCGGGGGTCGCTGTTTTGAGGACATATCCGTTGGCGCCGGCTTGCAACACGGCCGTGACATACGGATCGTCATCATAAGCCGTCAGCACCAACACACCCACGTCTGGATGGTGGGTGCGTACCCAACGGGTAACTTCAATGCCCGTCGCTTTGGGCATTTGGATGTCCAGCACGGCCACATCCGGTTTGTGCTGGCTGATGAGGCTGCGGGCCATCTCGCCATCATCCGCTTCGGCAATGACAGCAATATCGGCCGCCTGCTCTAAAAATTGGCGAATACCGGCGCGAACAACAGCGTGGTCATCGGCTAATAAGACGCGAATCAGTTTGTCCATAGGCTGATTATTCCGCAAAACAACAGTCAAGACCAGGGCATATAGCCCAGTCTGTCATACGCCATTTGGTTTATGACAAAACCTGTTTTGTCATATTTTTGAGGGTGATAGGCCATTTGGCGTAATGAACTCAGGCCGAATGGCGCGGCACATAGAACGCAAAGTTGTATAAGATTGCTTCAACTTGAGATTGAAGCAATCAAAATCTGAAGACACGAAGGAGAACCTTACCTGTGAAGAAATTAGTCGTTATTTTGTTTGTCGGGCTGACCATGGGGTTAGCCGCCTGTGGCGGTGCAGCCGAGCCGTCGTCCGCTGTTGCTGTTGCGCCGCGCACGGCCGTTACGTTGAAGGCGACGGATATTGCCTATGACAACAATCGCATCGAGGTGGTGGCCGGGCGACCAGTGAAACTGACCCTGCATAACAATGGGGTGTTGGAGCATGATTTTAGCATCATCGAAATACCGCATACCGGGGAAGTGATGGTAGAGGAAATGGGAGAGCATGGAGCAGACGGCCACGATGAGATGGGCGAGCACCATGAGACAGGCGGGCACGACGAGATGAGCGACCATGATATGGGCCATATGGGCTTAGACCCCGACGTTCACGTGTTCGCGCCGACGGGTGGCAGCCAGACAATTGAATTTACGCCTTCAACGCCGGGCGAGTATGAGTTTTACTGCACGGTAGCAGGGCATAAAGAAGCGGGCATGGCAGGAACGTTGGTGGTAACTGCGCCTTAAATCCATCCAACAAGAGCTGCTTTGTCCATGAACGGCCGTTCTCCAAAGGGGTACGGCCGTTCTCGTTTGGCGCTAGAAATCAGGTGATACCCGGTAGGTCTGACGGCCGTAAGGACTTTCCTGCGACAGCACCACCGCCCAGGCCCCATCCCCATAGGCCAGGCTGGTGACGCGGAAGCCTTCATCCCACTTTTCCTGGATATAGTCGCCGGGGAAGGTGGCCGACGTTTTGTAGGTCTGACGGCCGTAAGGACTTTCCACCGACAGCACCACCGCCCACACGCCATCCCCATACGCCAGACTGGTAACGCGGAAACCTTCGTCCCACTTCTCCTGAATATAATCGCCAGGGAAGGTAGCCAACGTTTTGTAGGTCTGACGGCCGTAAGGACTTTCCGCCGACAACACCACCGCCCACACGCCATCACCATAGGCCAGGCTGGTGACACGGAAGCCCTCGTCCCACTTTTGCTGGACAAAATCGCCGGGGAAAGCAGCCGCTGTTTTATAGGTCTGACGGCCGTAGGGACTGGTCTGCGCCAAGGCCACCAACCACCGCCCATCCCCATACGCCAGATTGGTGACACGGAAGCCTTCATCCCACTTCTCCTGAATATAATCACCGGGGAATGCGGCGGAGGTTTTCCAGGTCTGACGGCCGTAGGGACTGTTTTGGGACATGATACTGGCCCAGGTCTCATTCCCATAGGCCAGGTCCGTGAGGCGAAAGCCCTCATCCCATTTGGCCTGAATAAAGTCGGACAAAGGGGCAGCGGCATCTGGCGGTTCGGTTTCGGTGGAAAGGGTAGGCGCCACCACCGGCGTTGCTTCCGGGCGCAAGGCCCGTCCCAGCAGCAACAGCACAACCAGCGCCGCCATGCCCACAACAGCCCATCCCCAAACGGGCACGGCCGTCAGCCTTTCTTTGAACGATGGTGAAGGAGCAACACCGGGCGCGGACGGCGTGGTCGTCTCTGGTAGCGCCACTTTTGGTGTGGCCGGTGGCATTGGCTCATCCGGTAAAGGTTCCACCCGCCGCGTGGGTGGCGCGGCTTCGGCCTCCACCGTTGTCGGTTCGGCCACGACGGTCGGTGGTTCCGCCACCGCGATGGTTTCGGGTGGGGGAGGTGAGGTGATGACGGTCGGTGTGGTGAGGTACGGCCGTTGCTGCACCGCCAGCGTCACGGCCGTCGCCAATTCACCCGCCGTCTGAAAACGGTCGGTAGCCTCTTTGGCCAGCGCCCGTGTCATAATCGTATCCAGTTGCGACGGTAAATCGGCTGTCTGCTCCAGGATGCTGGGGATGGGGTCGTTGACGTGTTTAGACAGGATGCCCCAGGGGGTGGTAGCCTGGTACGGCTGCGCCCCGGACAACATTTCATAGAGAATGATGCCCAACGAGTAGATGTCGGAACGGCCGTCTATATTTTCCCCTTTCACCTGTTCAGGACTCATATACGATGGTGTACCTACCAGCCCACTGCCGGTCAGTGCCGCCGTCGCTTCGGCAATTTTGGCAATGCCAAAGTCGGCCAGATAGGCGTCGCCGTATTGGTCAAAGAGGATATTGCCCGGTTTCAGGTCGCGGTGAACAACGCCAATGCCGTGTGCCCGGTCTAAGGCGGAGGCAATGCGCGTGAGTACGGCCGTGGCTGCCGCCAATGACAACCGCCCCTGCTTCAGCCGGTCAGACAGCGAGCCGCCGGACATATAGCGCATGACGATAAAGGGTTGGCCGTTTTCCTCGCCAAAGTCATGCACCGGCACAATGGCCGGGTGTTCCAGGGCAGCAATGGTTTGCGCTTCGCGTTCAAAGCGGGTGCGGAACATGGGGTCATGCGTAAACTGGTGCGGCAGCGCCTTCAGCGCCACCTCGCGCCGGAAGCGCGGGTCATAGGCCAGGTAAACCGTGGCCATGCCGCCCCGCCCAATTTCCCGCCTGATTTCATAGCGTCCGAATGTTTGTGTTGCCATGGAGTTGCCCTTTTACACCACTAACGCCACACACCGAGAACCGATAACTAACGCCTATCATACAACTTTCAGCCGCCTCAGCCAATGCCGCTGTATTGTTGTAGGGGCATCTCATGTGGTTGCCTTCAATTGATCGGTTTCACCAGATTCATGGTAAACGCCGGGAAACTGCCTATCTGGCTGACCACCTCGAAGCCGGTCTCCTGAGCCAACTGACGGACGACAGCCGGTCGCAGCATGTCCGGGTCAGGAAAGACTTCAGTAATAGACAGGATGCCACCCGGCTTGAGCGCCCGGTAAATCTCGCGCAGCGCGGCCGGTTTGTCTGGAATTTCGCCCAACACCGTCACCAAAAAGGCGCGGTCAAAGGCCGCCGGTTCGGTCTTGCCCTCCCCTGCGCCCGCCTGTAGCAGGCGCACGTTGTGTACCTGCTGCGCGGTCAGTTTCTCCTGCACACGGCGGAGCATCGCCGGTTGAATATCCAGGGCTACCACTTCACCAGCAACGCCCACCCGCCGTGCGGCGGGCAAGGTAACGCGCCCCGGCCCGCAGCCCACATCCAGCACACGCATACCCGACGATACATCCGCCCGGTCGAGCAGCAATTCAGCGCCGGCTACCCGGTTCATAAACGGATTCTCCAGCAGAAAACTCAAACTGGATGGGCAGGGCAAACGCGGGTGGCGGCGGCGCGCCCATAAGCCAATGCCTATTGTTGCCAGAGCCACCAACAAAACGCCGGAACTACTAATAGCAATTCTATTCTTGGCTAACATCACAATCATCTCCTTTGTGTACAGCCGCGCATTAAACGGATTCGTGCAATACACAGCCAAAACTTTCATTCGTTGTGTTTTTTGAAAACGTGCGGCAGCCAGGCGGGCGTTTGCTGGCAATAAATCTGCCATTGGGAGCCAAATTCGGCGGCCAATGCCTGCTCTTCGCGCCAGGCGCGCGCGAACATTGCCGGGAGTTGGAGCAGTAAAAATACAAAAGTCCAGGTACGGTAAAGTAAAAGCCCACCAACGCCAACAAACCAGAGTCCCAAATACATGGGATGGCGCACATAAGCAAATGGGCCATGTGTGATCAGCCGGTGATCAGCATATAGCTGCACGCCCAGGCTGCTGGAAACATTGTACATTGGCCCCAATGTGAGCCTCCCCCACATCAGCAAAACCAGGCCAGGGAAATAGAGTAGTGAACCGAACACAACAGCCAGGGCACGAACCGGCCGCGAGAGAGCCAGGGGCAACGGCCGCCACAACCGATAACACAGGCCAAAATAGCCCAGGACGGTGAAAAGGTAAAAGGCGGGTGTGCGAAAAAGGTGAGGTTCACGGCCGGTTTTACGACCAGACGGCCGTCGCATCCCCCGCCACACACCCCACAACACCACAGTCAACGTACCCAGTACCGCCCCTAAACCAAACCGTTGCGACCAACGTTCTGCAGTAATCAAGGAATGAGCCATGGTATTGACTCCACAAAAGTGCACAGCCCATCCATCACGGCCGTACCACCACCGGCAGATACAGCCACCACCAATCCAACGTTGGCAGTATCGTTACCACCAGGGAATCGGTAACGGCCGTACCCAGGTCACAATTCCACACACTCACCGTCACCGTATACGTGCCTGCTTCGGCAAAGGTATAGTCAAAGAGCAGCGGTGTTTCATTGCTCACCTGGTCGGTGATCACGGCCGTGCCGTCAATCAGCACCGTGTAGGTATAAGGCAGCGTGCTCAATTCCGGCGTCAGCGTGGCCGTAAAGGTCACATTGTCCCCGGCGTAAAGGGGAGGCGGGGTGAGCATGTCCAGGGATACGGCCGTGAGCGGCGTACACACGTCACACGTCACCGTCACCTGGCTGCTGAATGTGTCTACGGCCGTACCGCCACAGCTAACGGCCGTCACCGAGTAGGTATACGGGCCGCTAATGGCAAAATCAATACCCTGTGGATTTTCGCTCTGACTGGTGGGCGGCGTCCCTCCCTGGAATATCCAGTCCCAGGTTATGGGCGGCGTGCCCGTGTAGGTTGGCGCAAAATCCACCACACAGGCGTTGATCACCGTGACTACATCCACAATGTCTACCGGTTCACAGGCCAGCGGCAGGGCAAAATCCTGGGTCGTCGCCGTGTCGGTGATGACGATGACACCGGGGATGGTGATGGGCAGATAACCTTCCGCCTGGGCGGTGACGGTGTAGGTGTTGGCGGGCAGGGTACGGGTGTAGTAGCCTGTGGGGTCGGTCACGGCCGTGAACATGCCCCCGCCTGCCGCTTCCATGCTCACCGTCGCCCCGGCAATGGGGTCGCCGCTGGCCTGCGCCGTCACCTGTCCATCCAGATAGCCCAGGCCGCCGGGAACCAGACAGCCCGTCAGATGAGCAAAGCTGCCCACACTGGCGCGCACAAACTCTGTGAAGTAGTCCAGATCAAGGTTAGCTAACAGATCGTTGGTGGTGTGGTAATACGGATTAAAGTCGCTGAAATCCTCAATGCCCAGGATGGCCGGGTAGCCATATTGCCAGAAGGATGCATGGTCGCTGGCGCCGGTGCCGTTGGGGTTAATTTGGGGAATGAGGTTCAGGTCATAGGCGTCAATCACGTCCACAAACAACTGCGCCTGGGCCAGCGTCGCCGGGATGCTGCTGGTGGCGTGGATGTCTATGTCCCGCGCACTGTTGGGCGTGTTCCAGGCAATCATATCCAGGTTCAGCACCCCGGCGATGTCCTCGCCGAGGTTGTAGGAACGCTGGGCATAGGCATGGCTGCCGTTTAACCCCTGCTCCTCGCCCGTCCAGATGCCAAAGCGAATGGTGCAATCCCATTGGTACTGGCTAAAAATGTCGGCGGCGATCAGCGCCCCCACCACGCCGCTGGCGTTGTCATCTGCGCCCGGCGCCAGCGAGCCAGAGGGCATGTCATCGAGATGGGCGGAGAGAATATAGATTTCGTCGGGGTTGCTGAGGCCGGGGATGGTGGCGATGATGTTGGGGTAGGTGCTGCCGCTCCACTGATGATACTCCACCGCCAGCCCCAAATCCGTAAAATGCTCACCCACATACTGCGTCGCTTTCTGGATGGGTGTGCCGCTGTAGGTGTGGCGGGTGGCAATGGTGTAGGGCGAACCGCCAATCATCACCGGCCACATGCCGCTGAGGTCGCCATCGTACTGGTACACGGCCGTGCTGCTCACCTGATCCATCATGCTCTGGATGGTAGGGTCGGGGTCAATGACGGCGGCAGCATGGGGGGCCGTCTCTGCCAGCCAGGGTTTGGGATCAACCGAAATGGCTTGCAGACCCACGCCGTTGGCCGCTAACAACCGGGCTGTCGCTGGCGTAACGCGGATCAATTCCCAATCGGCGTCCGCCAGCAGCGTGACCACATCGGGGAATTGGCTGGCGCTGGCCCGGCCCGGCAGGGGATAGGCCAGGTAATAGGCAGCGTCCGGCGGGATTGGTTCCAGCAGTTGATAGGTAAGGCCAGCCTCTTGTAAGGCTGCCAGCCCGGTGTGGTCGGCGGCGGCGATCACGGCCGTGCCGCCCCGCCCCACCACATGCGCATAAATGGTGACGCCTTCTGGCAGACGGTCAGGCGCAGCCGATACGGGTACGGTGATGTAAACCAACGACTGCCCGGTTTCGGGCAGGGTAGCTGTTTGTGCAGGCAGCACACCGGCCAGGCCGCTCAACAGCAACATAAACATGGAGAGTAAAACGATGGGGGTTTTCATGGTGATTGCTCCTTGTAAGGCAGCCCCTGTGGCTGCGTGTTACGAATGAAGTGTGCCCGGAGATGGGAGTGGGGCAAGTGTCAAACGGCCGTATTCTCCATGCCACATGTCATCCTTTTCCAGGCCAGGCTATAGACAGCAACCTCATGTTTCCAGTACCATAGTACCAGTGGACATTCATTGGTTAGCAGCAGTTGTAACGCTATAGAACAAGGAACAGGTAGGCTATGTTATTTCAATTCGTAAAACGACAACGTTGGGTATGGATCACACTATTTATTGGATTATTGTCAGGGCTGCTGCTGGTGTTTACCGCTTTTGGGCAAACAGCAGGGCAGCGTAGTTTTTTACCGGTGATTTTGGGCGGGGTAACGCAGCCAGGACAAGATATATGGCATGACGTAGACGAGCAGCAGTTGGCGGGGGTGCAGGCAGAACGGCGTATCTTCCCGCCAGATTACCGGGTGATGGCAGCCGATATGGCGCGGTTAACGGCCGTACTCAGCGAAGCCGACGCCGGTAACGAGGCCATCCTGGCGCTGCCGCTGCCAGACGGCCGTATCAGCCGTTTTCGCCTCAGCCCGACGGTGGTCATGGCTCCGGAACTCGCGGCGCGGTATCCGCAGATTCGCACCTTCAACGGCGCCAGCCTGGATGATCCGGGCGCCATCGCCCGGCTGGACGTAACGCCGCACGGTTTCCACGCCATGCTGCTGATGGTGGGCGAGACCATCTTCATTGACCCCTACAGCCGCGCCGACGCCCATCATTACCTGGTCTACAGCGCCCGCGACTACACCCGTCCCGCCGGGGAGATGAACCAATTGACGGAGTATCTGGAAGTAGACCCGGCCATAGCCGCCGAAATTGCCCGGCTGGTGGCGTTAGGCGTTGAAGCTACCGGCGACGAGCTGCGCACCTATCGGCTGGCCATTGCCGCCTCCGGCGAATACACGGCCTTCCACGGCGGCACGGTAGCCAGCGCGTTGGCCGAGATTGTCACGGCCGTGAACCGCGTCACCGGCATCTACGAACGGGAAGTGGCCGTGCGCCTGGTGCTGATTGCCAATAACGACCAGATCATCTACACCGACGCGGGCGCCGACCCCTACACCAATGATGACGCCGACGCCCTGCTAAACGAAAATCAGGCCAACCTGGACGCGGTAATCGGCAGCGGCAATTATGACATCGGGCACGTCTTCACTACCGGTTCCGGTGGCCTGGCGAGTTTGGGCGTCACCTGCCGTGCCGGGGTGAAGGCGCGCGGCACCACCGGCCTGGCCAACCCGGTCGGCGACCCCTTTTACGTGGATTATGTGGCCCACGAGATCGGCCACCAGTTTGGCGGCAATCATACCTTTAACGGCACAACCGGCAGCTGCGCCGGCAATCGCAACGCGGGCACAGCGTTTGAGCCAGGCAGCGGTTCCACCATCATGGCCTATGCCGGTATTTGCAGCCCTCAGAATTTGCAGGGCAACAGCGACGATTATTTCCACACCGCCAGTTATGATGAAATTGTGGCCTATACCACTGCCGGTTCGGGCAACAGTTGCCCGGTGGTCACGGCCACCGGCAACAGCATCCCCAGCGCCAACGCCGGCGGCAATTTCACCATTCCCCGCGATACCCCCTTTGTCCTCAGCGGCTCCGGCAGCGACCCAAATGCGGGTGATGTGCTGACGTTCAACTGGGAGGAGATGGATTTGGGGCCGGCCGGGCCGCCGGATAATCCCACGCAGCCGCCCTATTTTCGCTCCTGGCCCTCGCAGCCCACGCCGGTGCGTTTCTTGCCGCGCCTGAGCGACCTGGTGAACAACACCACGGCCGTAGGCGAGGTATTGCCCACGGTGGGCGGTACACTTAACTTCCGGCTGACGGTACGGGACAACGCCCTCAACGGCGGCGGCGTGGATTATGATGGGATGCAGGTGACGGTAGATGGCGGTAGTGGGCCATTCCGCGTCACCAATCCCAACACGGCCGTGACCTGGGTGGTGGGCCAGACCCAACCCGTTACCTGGGATGTGGCCGGTTCCGACGGCGCCCCCGTCAATTGCAGCAATGTGCGCCTGTCGCTCTCGCGGGATGGCGGCTTTACTTACCCGGTCACGCTCAACGCCAGCACGGCCAATGACGGTTCAGAGAATATCACCGTGCCCAATACGCCAACGCTCGACGGCCGTGTCCAGGTAGCCTGTGTGGGCAACATCTTCTTTGACATTTCCAACACCGATTTCAGCCTGCTGCCGCGCGCCGACGCGGGCGGCCCCTACACCACCGATGAAGGGGTGGATGTGACGCTGGATGCCAGCGGCTCCAGCGCCGCAGACAGCTACGCATGGGATTTTGACAACGATGGCTTTTTTGATGATGCCGTAGGGCTGAATCCCAACTTTGACCTGGTGGGGCAGGATGGCGTCTACATCGTCCGGCTGCGGGTGACGAAGGATGGCGTCAGCAACACGGACTCCACTACCGTCACCGTCCACAATGTGCCGCCCACGGTGACGCTGGCTTCGGATTCGCCGCAGGACGAAAACACGGCCGTGACCGTTACCGGCCTGGTATCTGATCCCGGCTGGTTGGAAGCGTTGACGGCGACAATTGATTGGGGCGATGGTACGGCCGTGGAACCGGTTGTGGGTGTGCTGGAAAATGTGCGCCCGGACGCTACCCTGACCTTCACCATGACCCATATTTACGGCGATAATGGCGTCTTTACGGTGGAAGTGTGTGGCAGCGATGATGATACGACGGTGTGTGAGACAACGGCCGTGACCATAAACAACGTAGACCCCACCCTGACCATTGATGCCAGCAACGCCACCATCATCAACGGACAGCCGGTCATTATCGGCCAGATTAACGAGCCGGTGGCATTCAACGGCCAGGCTACCGACCCCGGCAGCGATGACCTGCTGCTCAGTTGGGATTGGGACGACGGCCCGCCCGTACCCGATGTGTCCACCCTGTACCTGGTGAACCCACCCAATCCTGACCCGTTTCCCAGCCCCACCATCCAGCCGCGGGATGTCACCGACTCACAGTCACAGACTTACAGCGACGCCTGCCTGTACACGGTGCAGTTCCTGGGTGAAGATGATGACGGCGGCACGGCCGTAGATGACATTCTGGTTATTATCGTCGGCGACGCCGACCGGCCCCGCCATGACGGCTATTGGCAGCACCAGTTTAGGCGCAATGGCAACACCGACTTTGACGACGAGACCCTGCTCTGTTACCTGGAAATCATTGACCTGGTGAGCAATGTCTTTAACGAGGTACGGGACGCTTCTACCATCCCCGCCGCCTTTGACGTGTTGTTCCTGGGCCAAAACCGCGGCAGCGAACAGCAAAAGTTCGACCGGGAATTGATTACCGTCTGGCTGAACTTTGCCAATGGCGCACTGGCCTATGACCAGGAGTTTGACATTGACCATGATGGCGCGCCCGATGGTACATTGGCCGAAATTGTGGCCGCCGCCGAGGCAGTGCGGCTGGACCCCAACGCCAGCGACGCCGCCCTGCGCGTGCAGCGCCTCATCTTGCACCGGCTGAGCAACCCGAATAGTTGATAAACACCCTCAGGTGCGGCGCACTTCAAAAGTGCGCCGCACCTGGCCCCCACCTTCACATTTCCTTAACGTCAACCCTTTATCATTTGACAGACCTGCTATTCAACAGTAAGACTTGTCACATGGATGAAGAGTTCAATCCAACTACCACCAACCCACCCCCACAGCGGCCCACCTGGAAACAGGCATGGCGTCCGGTGGGAAAACGGCTACGGCCGTTACTCCTCATCATCCTCTGCCTGTTGCTGGCTCTCTTTCTGTATCACAATCTCTTTCCCGCTCCCATCCCGCCCAGCGAACGCGACATTGAGGCACAAATTGCGCAGGCCCTGGCTTCGGCCACACCCCCAGCCGCCTATTCCAACCATGTGTACCAGATTATTCTGCCCTCACTGGTGTTCATTCGGGTGCGGCTGCCCGCCGGGGCCGACGATGATGAAGACGGGTTGGGCGTGGGCAGCGGCGTGGTCATCAACGAAAACGGCGACATTCTGACGGCCTATCATGTGGTGGGCGATGCCCTGGAAATTGAGGTGCATTTTGCCGATGGCAGCCGGTCTACGGCCGTCATCGCCGCCGCCGAACCACAGAATGATATTGCCGTGCTGCAACCACAGCAGCCACCGGGCCTGATCGTCCCGGCGGTATTGGGCAGCGCCAGCGCCATGCGCGTGGGCGACGAAGCGTATGCCGTAGGCAATCCGCTGGGGCTGACGGCCTCCATGAGCGCGGGCGTCATTTCCGGCTTTAACCGCTCCATCCCCATTGAGGACAGTGACCTGCGGTTGGAGGGGCTAATCCAGTTCGACACGGCCGTGAACCCCGGCAACTCTGGCGGCCCCCTGCTCAACCGGCAAGGGCAGGTCATCGGCATCGTCACCGCATTGGCCAACCCCGCGGAGCAAAACTTTTTTGTGGGCATTGGTTTTGCCGTGCCCATTGGCACGGCCGTAATGGCCGCCGGTGGGCCGGATTATTAGGATGAGAATAAGTGCCAGGCACAGGGCATAAAACCTGCGCCTGACCAGGACGTTTTGCCCTGTGCCTGGCACTTCAAAGCGAAGGTAACATGACTCCACCACCCAACAGCGACAAACCGATGGAAAAAGTTCTATACGAAGTCAAAAAGATCATCGTCGGGCAGGATATTTTGCTGGAACGGCTGATCATCGCCCTGCTGGCGCGGGGGCACATCCTGGTAGAAGGTGTGCCCGGCCTGGCCAAGACCATGGCCATTAAAACCCTGGCCTCCGCCATCGGCGGGCAGTTCCAACGCATCCAGTTCACGCCCGATCTCGTACCCGCCGATCTGGTGGGCACGCGCATCTATAACCAGAAAACGGGCGAATTCAACACCTCCTTTGGCCCCGTTTTTACCAATTTGCTGTTGGCGGACGAGATCAACCGCGCCCCGGCCAAAGTGCAAAGCGCCCTGCTGGAGGTAATGCAGGAACGGCAGGTGACGATTGGCCGGGAAAGCCACAAAGTACCCACCCCCTTCCTGGTGCTGGCGACGCAAAATCCCATCGAATCCGAAGGCACCTACCCGCTGCCAGAAGCGCAGGTAGACCGTTTTATGCTCAAAGTGCTGGTAGGCTACCCCACCCAAACCGAAGAGTTTGTGATTGTGGAACGGATGACCAGCGCCCTGCAAGCCGTGCAGCGGGTGATTGATACGGAGCAACTGCTGGTCTTGCAGCAAGAGGCGGACACGGTCTATGTGGACCCGGCGCTCATCGAATACGCTGTCAAGCTGGTGACGGCCACGCGCCAGCCGCAGTTGGTGGGGCAAAACGATTTGAAGCCGTTCATTTCGTATGGGGCCAGCCCGCGCGCCTCGATTAACCTGATCCTGGCAGCGCGGGCGTTGGCGTTTGTGCGCGGACGGCCGTATGCCCTGCCTCAGGATGTGCGTGATCTGGCGCTGGATGTGATGCGCCACCGGCTGGTTTTGTCTTACGAGGCACTGGCCGATAATGTGACGCCGGATGAACTACTGAACCGCATCACTGGCGCCGTGCCCGTACCGGAGGTACCGCTGCATGAACGCCCGCTCCATGAGCGCCCTCGCACCCGCACGTTTTAGCCTGGCGAATGAATTCGCGGCTACAGAAAGCAAAGACCGCCTGCGCGGTCTGACCATAGTCGGCGAAGGCCGACTTTGCCCTTTGTAGCTGCGGTTTCAACCGCCGGGTTTATTAAGAAAATGACACAGGAACCTGGTTCAACAATCACCCCCGAGCGCATCTTGCGGCGGCTGGACTGGCAGGTCATCCGCCGGTTGGATGGGCTGCTGCAAGGCGATTATCGCACCCTGTTTTATGGCGATGGCCTGGATTTTGCCGATTTGCGTGAATACCAGTTGGCCGACGATATTCGCCACATTGATTGGAACGTGACCGCCCGCATGAACGAGTTATACATGCGCCAATATGTGGCCGACCGGGAAATTACGGCCTGGTTTTTGCTCGACCTCAGCCCATCGATGGGTTTTGGCCCGGCGGCGCGGCCCAAGGAGATGGTGCTGGTTGACCTGGTGACGACGCTGGCGCGGCTGCTGACGCGCAGCGGCAACCGGGTGGGCGCGATTTTGTATAACAATCGGATCGAGCGCATCATTCCACCGGGCAGCAGCCGGAACCAGGTCTTACGGCTGACCCGTGAACTGCTGCGCCACCGGGAAGCGCCGCGCAAAACGACCACCGATTTGACTGTGCTGCTGAACGCCGGATTGAACACCTTTCAGCGGCGGTCGCTGGTGTTTGTGGTGTCTGATTTTATGAGCGAGGTGGGCTGGTTACGGCCGTTATCCCTCCTCCAACACCGCCATGAGTTAATCGGCATTCGCCTGTGGGACCCGCGCGAAGTGGAACTGCCGGACGCGGGCATCATTGTGGTGGAAGATGCAGAAACGGGTGAACAATTGTTGGTGGACACCAGCGACGCCACCTTCCGCCGCCGCTTTTACGCCGCCGCCGCACAGCGCGAGGCGGCGCTCAAAGCCGATTTGCAGCGAGCCGGTGTAGACCTCTACGCCATGTCCACCGAAGAAGACCTGGTCAGCGCCATCGTGCGCATGGCCGCCCTGCGGAAGAAGCGAAGAGTGTAATCCGTAAACCGTTATCCGTAAACCGTTATCCGAAAATATCCGATTACGGGTTACGGATTACGAACTACGGGTCACGCATCACGCATCACGCATCACGAACCATGTCTTTCATCTGGCCCTGGATGCTCCTTACCCTGTTACTCATCCCGCTGTTTGTGTGGGGGTATGTGCGGCTGCTGCGGCGGCGGCAGCGGGCGCTGGCGGCGTTGGGGCCATTAGGGGCCGTGCAAAACAGCGCCGGACTGAACCTGAAACGACGACGCCATTTGCCTGCCCTGTTTTTCCTCATTGGCCTGGCGCTGCTGCTGTTTAGCCTGGCCCGCCCAGAAATGGTCATGGAACTGCCGCGCGTGGAGGGTACGGTCATCCTGGCCTTTGACGTGTCTAACAGCATGGCGGCAACCGACCTGGAACCGACACGCATGGAAGCGGCGAAGGCGGCGGCGCGGGCGTTTGTGGAAAACCAGCCCGGCACGATCCAGATTGGGGTGGTGGCCTTTAGCAATGGCGGCCTGGTGGTGCAGCCGCCGACGGATGACCAGACGGCCGTGCTAGAGACCATCAATCGCCTCACCCCCCAGGGCGCGACTTCGTTAGGGCAGGGCATCTTCAGTTCGCTCAATGCCATCGCCGGCGAAGCGATTGCCCTGGACCTTGACCTGGACACATTGGAAGAAGGGTCGCCCCTGCCGGACATTGGCTATTACCCCTCGGCGGTGGTGCTGCTGCTGACCGATGGCGAAAACACCAGCAGACCCGACCCCTTTGAAGTGGCGCAGTTGGCGGCAGCGGCGGGGGTGCGCATTTACCCGGTGGGCATTGGCAGCGCCGAGGGCACGGTGCTGCAACTGGAAGGGTTCAACATCTTGACCCGGCTGGACGAGACGCTGTTACAGCAGATCGCCAGCACCACCAACGGCGCTTATTACCACGCCGCCGATGCCGAGCGTTTGCAGGAGATTTACCAGAACGTGGATTTGCAGTTGGCAATTAGCGGGGAAATGATGGAGGTAACGGCCGTGTTTGCCGGACTCAGCACGCTGTTTTTTCTTGTTGGCGCGGGCCTGGCCCTGCTCTGGTTTGGGAGGATGCCGTTATGACATTTCTCTGGCCCTGGTTTTTACTGCTGTTGTTACTCATCCCGCTGCTGATTGGCGTTTACATCTGGATGTTGCGGCGGAAGCGTAAGTTTGCCGTGCGTTATTCCAGCCTGGCGATCATCCGCGAGGCGCTGCCGCGCCGGTCGCGCTGGCGACAGCATTTGCCGGTGATTTTGTTTTTGGCAGGAATGACGTGTTTGTTCACGGCCGTGGCCCGCCCCGCCGCCGAAGTAGAAGTCCCGCTCAGCCGCACCACCATCATCCTGGCCATAGACGTATCCCGCAGCATGTGCGCCACCGACGTGGAACCCAATCGGCTGACGGTGGCCCAAGATGCGGCGCTGGCCTTTGTGGAGGACAATGCCCACAACACCCGCATCGGCCTGGTCGCCTTTGCCGGTTTTGCCGAAATTGTGGTGCCGCCCACCAACGACAAAGCCGTGCTAAAAGCGGCCATCGAGAACTTCACCACTTCTATTGGTACGGCTATTGGCAGCGCCACCCTCAAATCCATTGACGCCATTGCCGAAGTGAACGACGCCGTCGCCCCCAGCGGCTTCAATCTGGGTTCGGACGCGGAGGGCACGGCCCCGGTGGAAGGGTTTTACCAGCCAGACATCATTGTGGTGCTGACGGACGGGGCCAACAGCCGGGGGCCGCTACCGCTGGATGCCGCCCAACAGGCCGCCGACCGCCAGATTCGCGTGTATACCATCGGCTTTGGCACCACCGAACCGGAGCGCATGGTCTGTTCGCCGCAACAGTTGGGCAGCGATGCTTTTGAAGGGGGATTTGGCAGTTTTGGCCCTGGCCCTGGCAGCTTCAGCGGCGGGGGCGGTTTTCGCCGCTTTTTGGTGATAGATGAACCAACTTTGCAGGGCATGGCCGACCTGACCGGGGGCGCGTATTACCGGGCGGAAGATGCGGAACAGCTTTACGAGGTCTTTACCAATTTGCCGTTTGAACTGATCCTGCAAAAGCAACGCCATGAAATCAGCATCATTTTTGCGCTATTGGGTGCGATTTTTACGGCCGTAGCCGCCACCTTCGCCCTGTTGTGGCATCGTTTCCCCTGAATGGGCGGGTGATTGGCTCTTTGGGAATTCAGGGGGTTGACAGCCGGTGATGCGTGAAACGTGACCAGAGAGAATTCACGCATCACTCGTCACGCTGAACCCCACGAAATCCTGAAGAACCGGGGAATCTATTCCGCCATTCCCACTGGTTGCACAGCAAAAATGACGGCGTACTCATCCCGGTATAACTCTTGCAAGCCAGGGTCTTTGGCGGCTTCGCGCAGAAAAGCATCGTGGTTCAGGTCAGAAAAGACGTAGGCAGCCTGGTTGAATCGTTCGTGAATGACCGTACTGGGCGGCGCGATCTCGCCTCGTGTAATTTTTACCCATTCGTCATACAAGGCCATATCTTGCAGGGAGAGGTAGGTGGGGTCTAACCCCACCGTGTACTGGTTGTCGCTGTCGTAAAAGAAGAGGCGGGTGAAATCGTCCCAATCTGTCTGAAAGACCATGCTGCCCGGCGAGCCATATGCCTTGAGCCAGAGCGTGGCGGCGGCGTAACGGTCGGCGGGGGCGGAAGCGGCCACGGCCGTATGCCCCTCGCGCACGGTGACAATAGCCGGCAGCAGCAGGAGGGCTAATCCAACCCCAATCCAGTAGCGGTGGTACGGCCGTTGCTGCACCCACTCCACCAGCAACGGAGAGAGGCTGATGGCGGCAAACAGCAGCACAAACGCCGGGAAGTATTCCACAAAGCGGCGGGCGCGGAAGAGCATCAGGCCAAATAGAGTGGTCAGCAAAAATAGGGTAAGCAAACGGGCGTCCAGACGACGGCCGTGCCAGTTCAAAATCAACATCGTCACCAGGAACAGCGCCAGCGCCAACCCCGCATTTTGCAGCAGCACCCAGGTATCATACGGATACCACTCATTGCCCACCCGCACGCCGCTGGAATCCCACAATTTGGGCAACAGATGGTGAGCAATAAAAGTCAGGTTTTGCGGAAAATAGGGGTTGACCACCAGACCAATGAAGATGCCCACTGCTGGATAGACCAGCACTTGCCAGACCAGCCGCCGTTCGGTGACATAGAGGGACACAAAATAGATACCACTGACCACCAGCAGCAGCGGGAACGCATCATACAGCCAGACGTACAACACACCCAACGGCAGCAGCCGCCGGTATTTGCCCTGAAACAACCAGTGCAGCGCCAACACCAGCACCAGCAGCGAGGCCGATTGGGCGCGGGTCATGCTCAGCCGGTAGAGGAAAGCGCCGGACAGGGCAAACAGCGCCAGCGTCCACAGCGCCGCGCCGCGCACTCCCTGGCCACGCAGCAGCCACCAGATCGCCATAAACGGCAGCACGGCCAGGATGATAGTGGCCGCTTTCACCTGCTGCGTCAGCGCCAGGCCGCCGTCCAGCGCCGGGTCCGTTTGGGCAAACAGCGCCAGGTAGAGATGAAAGAGCAGGTGGTGGTTGTAAAACTCGGCTTCGTTGAGGATGGTCAGGGGCAACTGCGGCGGTGTGGGCGTCAGCCCTTGCTGGCGCACCAGCAAGCCCATTTTGGCGTGGTAGTAGCCGTCGTTGCCCACCAGGGCGGGGGTGCTGTATTGCAGGTAGGCGAACACGGCCGTACACACCCCAAACAGCGCCAACCCCGTCGCCATCGTGTGCAAACCGGTGCCCTCCTGTACGGCCGTCCACTCCCTTACTTCTCGCGCCTCCTGGTACACCAGCCACACCATCACACTGACGACGATCAGTTCACCGCCATCTTCCATGACGATGAGTACCTCATGCAGCACGCGCCAGCCCGTCACCATCTGTTCCAGCATATCCATGCCCACACCCACAAAACCAAGCGCCAGCAGGGCCAGAATGAGAGAGAGGGAAAAACGGCGGGCACGGCCGTTGCTCACCTGATATGCCAATACCAGCATCGTCAACAAAGATAGCGCCACCAGCCCGGCAAAAAGCAGTTCGCCCACGTCACGGGGCCGCAAACCAAAGAGGGCTGGCAAACCGGCCGTGTTCGCCAGCCATAGCCCGGCTGTTTCGTGAATGCGCAGGGCGTCATCCAGCAGCAAAAAGGCAAACAGCGCCAGCCAGACAACATAAAGCGGTTGGCGCTGCCTTCTGGTCAGCGTCGCCAGCAGCCAGACAATGCCAGCCAGTTTCAGGTATTGATACCATTCGGCGGCCCCGCCATCTACGTCCAGATAAAACGCCTTTGCTGCCGCCAGCGGCGTAAAAACCAGCGCCAGGTGCAGGAGGATAAAAAGAGCGTCACCGGCCAATAAAAGGATGAGCGGCAGGTGGCGAGTGGCAAGTGGCAGGCTACCTGCCACCTGCCACTTGCTACCTGCTACCCACGATTTAACCGGAGTCTCCATCATTTTGTATGCGTGTAGGGCGATTTTGCAAAATCGCCCTACCATCCCTAATCGTTATCGTTGCTGTTGCGGTTGCTGCCGCCGCCCGGCGGTTGCACTGGCGGCGGAACTATAATAATGATCGGCTGGTAAATGACGATGATAGGGCCGATGATGATGACCGTGCCATCTATGCGGATGCAGATGGGGAAGCTGATGACGCCGTTGTTGGCAATGTTACCCACAAAATTGATGTCATCATCATCATTCCATTGGATGGGCGACCAACCTTGCAGCAGCAGTTGGTTGGGCTGGATGCCAATGACCATGGTGTTGATGATAAAACAGCCGAGGCCAAAGTGGGGGTGCAACGGCCGTATGCTCAACACCTGCCACGTGCCATCACCCATCAGCCGAATCCGCACCACCACCAGGTCACCTACGCTGATATTGCCTATGATAACCGTATTGCCGGTCACCACCAACGGCAGGCCGTTGACCACCCAGGGGTTGGTACTGTTGACGATCCCGATGAGAACAATGATGTTCTGTCCATCATCGTCATCGTCATCATCATGCCCCAACCGGTCAATGGTGGAGGCCACCCAGGTGCCATCGGCCAGGATGACGCCGCGCACCCGTACCCGGTCGCCCACGCTAATGCCTGGTTCAACGGCCGTCCAATCGCGCGTCTCAAAGCTGATCCCGGCTACGCGCCAGGGGTCTATGCTCTGTACCCGCCCGGTGATGGCAAAGGTGGGCAGGTCGTCCTGCACCCGTTTAATGCGGCGCGCCAACCAGGTACCATCTTCTAATATCCAGCCCCGCACTTCGGCCACATCACCAATGACAATATCGTCATCTATAGTAGTCTGCGAATTGATGGCAATGGTTACGCCAGAAATCGTCCAACTGTCGGCGCCGATGGCTTCCACCACGCCGGTGAAGCGGAAGGGAAAGCCGGGCTGGTCATCCAGTTTTTCAATCTCTCTGGCCTGCAAGCCGCCGCCCGGCAAAATGACGCCGCTAACGCGGACGCGATTGCCCACGGCAATATCATCATCAATTTGGGTGGCGTCCGTGACCAGAATGGTCTGTCCGGCCACCGCCCAGAGCGTGCTGTTGATCGCCTCTACGGGGCCGGTGAGGGTGAAGCGGTTGTTGAGCGTTGGGCGCAGCAGCCGGATGCGGTCGGCCAGGCGGCTGCCATCGGCCAGCAGACGGCCTTCCACGTAGACCAGGTCGCCCACCTGCGGATTGCCAATGATGATGGTCTGGTTGTGCGTCTGGAAGGTTTGCCCGGCGATGATCCACACGGGGCCAATTTGGCTGACTTCACCTTCGCCGGTGATGCGGAAGTTGGGTTCTTGGGGCGGGCTGCCGGCGAGCACGGCCGTCGTCTGCCCCGCTACCACCGATACCGTCCGGCTCAATCCGGTCACGTCTACCTTGCCTTCACTGACGGCAAATTGGGCCAGCAGGCCGGGCGTCACCAATACCTGGAATTTGGTGCCGCGGGCAATGCCGGAACCGGCAGGGGTATTCACTTCGTAACGGGAGCCGCCGTCATTGCGGAATTCGACACTGTGTTCACTTTCGCCCACGTGTTGGGTGAGGATGACGGTGCGGAAGCCATCGCCTGGGCGCTGGGCATTTAGCTCGTCAATGGCAAGCTCAGTGTTGGCAGATAGTTGCGCCTGGCTGCCATCGTAAAAGGTGAGGGTGGCCTGGGAGAGGCTGCCGGTGCGGATACGCTGCCCGGCGTTCATGGTACTGAGCCTGGTCACGGCCGTCCACGCCCCATCGGCCCCTTGAATTTCCACCAGCCCGGCGACTACTTCGACGGCTGCCGTCTGCGCGTTCAGGTTCAGGGATGTAGACAGGATGGGCAGGTAGGTGGTGACGGCGCCGGTGGAAGTGGGCACGGCCGTACCTTCTTCCACGGCCCCCAGAGGCGGTTCTTCACCGACTGCGCCGCTGCTCTCCACCGGTAACGGCGTGGGCGGAATGTCAGCAACCGTGGTGTCTGCCGGTTGTTCATCGGGCGCGGTGATAACCGTTTCGGCCTCGTCGCCGGTTTGCCCGCGAGACAGGCCCAGCCAGGCCAGACTCACCAGGGCGATCAGCAGGACAATGGCTAAACCGGCAGCCAGTTCGCGCCGGGTGAGCAGCCAGTCCAACCAGCCTTGCAATTGGGCGATGAGCGGCGGCGATGCCGGGGGCGGGGTAGGGGGTTGGAGGCGGCGCACGGCCGTGCCCAATACCAATGCGCGTTGGTCGGCAATGCTTTCCGCCTCCGCATCCAGCGCTGCATCCAGCAAAGAGACCGCCCGTATATCGGCAATCAACCGCAACGCCCTGGCTTCGGCCTCTGGCAATCCGGGCAGACAGGCATCCACCGGCTCGCCACGTTCCAATCGTTCAATTCGTTCCTGTAACAACTCTGCTAACTCGTCCATATCATTACCTTCAGAGATTGGGAGATTAGAGATTGGAGACCGGTAATCTCTAACCTCTCAGTCTCCAATAACGCGCGGCATTGTCTACTCGTATGCCAACACCACCTGCAAGGCCAGAATGCCTCGATGCTGCAATGTCTTCACGGCGGCTACCGTCTTGCCTAACATCTCCGCGGCTTCTTTTAACGAAAAGCCGGCCACAAAACGCAAGATGATCACTTCTCGCTGGCTTTCGTCAATTTTTTCCAGACCTTCCAGCACCCATTCCATTTCCATTTGCTGTTCCACCACATGAGCCGGGTTATCATGGCGTCGGCTTATATTCTGAGCATTCACCAGCGATACCATCGGCTGCTGGCTATCTTTTTGGCCTTGTTTAATGACAAGATTGTGCGCGATGCGATACAGCCAGGCGGAAAAAGGCGCCTCCATTGGGCGAAAGCCGGGCAGGTTGTCTACCATCCGCAAGAACACCTCACCTGTCAGGTCTTGGGCCACATGGGCGTTAGCCACCTTGAAACGAATGTAACGAAAAATACGCGGCCGGTGCCGGTCATATAATTCAGCAACAGCAGCCATATCCCCTGCTTGCGCATGTTTTACGAGTTCCATATCATCTAATTCCTGCATCTCATGTCCTCGTCTCCCGGTCATCTGGTGGGCGTATTTGCAAATCGCCTGCCAGCCTGCCATTCATGTGGGTGCGATGTTTAGAAGATTTATCTCTACCGGGTATATAATCTAAAAGATAATAAAAGGTTTCAAAATCAGGCAGCAATTGTTTGGGCCTGGCATTTTGTTTTTGCATAAGAATAAGACGTCAGGTTACTCATAAATACAGATAGTTGTGTGCTGAAGGTGGTGCGTATGTGGCAACGGCCGTCTCCTCAAACCGGTTTTTACTCGTTCAAAGAAGAACTGATCAATAGCATCACGCATGGCGTAGGCTCTGTGCTGGCGGCGGTGGGCATCGTGACGCTGGTGGTACTGGCGCTGCTGTATGGTGATGGCTGGCGGGTGCTGAGTTTTACGATCTATGGCGGCTGCCTGCTCTTTTTGTATCTGGCGTCCACGTTGTATCACGGCATACAACGGCCCCGGTGGAAGCAGGTATTGCGGGTGATGGATCACACGGCCGTGTACCTGCTCATTGCCGGCACCTATACTCCGTTTTTGCTGGTGAAAATGCGTGATCCGGTGGGGCTGACGCTGCTGGCGGTGGTCTGGGGCATGGCCTTGTTAGGGATTGCCTTCAAGGTGTTTTTTATCGGCCGTTACGAAAAGTGGGCTACCCTGGGCTACCTTTTCATGGGCTGGATGTGCCTGATCGCTTTCCGGCAGATGATAGTGGTCATGCCTGCCTGGGGTCTGTTTGGCATTATGCTGGGGGGCTTGTTTTATACGGCGGGGGTCATCTTTTACGTCGGCGAACGCATCCCGTACAACCACGCCATCTGGCACCTGTTTGTGATGGGCGGCAGCGCCACCCATTTTGTGACGATTCTGGTGTTTTTACTGCCGCTGGGGGTCGTGATGCGTGATGCGTGACCCGTGAAACGACGGATTACGCATCACGGATCAATGGTCTCTGGGGACAAGCGAGTAATCGTAAGGCTCCACGCCAGGGCCATAGTGGTAGACATTGCCGACAGGCAGGTAGCGGCTGTTGAAGTATTCAATGGGGCCGTACAAGGGGACGCCATCCCGGTTATAAACAATGCGGGTAACGGTAACATCGGCGCCTTCCGTGGCCCAGTCTACCTGGATAACGGTGCCGGGTTCCAGTGATTCATCA
Source organism: Chloroflexota bacterium (assembly GCA_035444285.1). Taxonomy (GTDB): domain Bacteria; phylum Chloroflexota; class Anaerolineae; order Promineifilales; family Promineifilaceae; genus CAADGU01. The sequence continues at coordinate 106,997 of DAOMOK010000005.1, read as the reverse complement.
AACACCCAGCTATCTTCCTGAACAGCAGGCACCACATTTTGCCAGGGCAGCAGTTCTTTTTCCACACGCCGCCCCAGGCTGGTGCTGTAAAATTTGAAGGTCAGCGCCTCATGCTCGGTATCATAATAATTTTCGATGAGCAGGTGATGCGGGGTGTTGTTGATAAATTTCATGTCCACAATGGGGGAGTAAACAGTGGCGTCCATGCCGTGCCCGGCGCCATCGCGGTAGTAACCAAGCATGTAACCATGCGGCAGTCGCTCGGTGATGGGGTAGCCGCCAAAAAAGGCAGTCTGGTACAACGTCGTGCTCACCTGGCAAATGCCGCCGCCGATACCTTTGATAGTCAGACCACCAATGATGATAAAGCCTTCCTCGTAGCCGTCGGCGTCAGAAATGCTGCCCAGATATTTGTTGAAGCTGAACTCTTCGTAAGGGGCGATAACGATGCCGTAGAAGTTGGCGGCGGCGGTGGCGATATTGTGTTTGCGGGCGGGGGTGGAGCCAGAGAACCAGGTGGTGCTTTGGGTGATGAGTTCGGTGATGCCCAGTTCCACGGCCGTAGCCCCTGAATGAGCCACCGGCACAATGTCGCGTACCACAAAGGGGACGGAGCGGTTGGCTGTGCCCGCCTGGGCTTGCAGTTGGGCAATGGTGGCCTCAAGGTCCAGTTCACGGCCGTTGATGTGCGGCGCAACCAGCACCAACTCTTCGGTGGCGTCATCAAAATAGAAGCGGGCATTCACCGGATCGCGGTACAAATCGTCTTCAAACTGGCGCAGCCAGTGGCGGATGGCGTTTTCATCCAGAAAAGCGTGGTGCTCCATGACGCCGCTGCCATTATCGCGCATTTCCACCCGCAGCCAGGCGCTCAGGTCAGACGAGGAAAGGGTGATGGGCTGCAAGTCCAATTCATCCAGCGGCGCTTGCAGGTAAAAGGTGATGGGGCTGCCGGTGAGCTGCTGAATTTGGGCGGCGCTATCGCCGGCATCGGCGATAGCTGGCGCGGTTTGGTGTACCAGCAATTCCAGTTCGGCTTCGCGGAATTGGGTGAGGGCGGGCAGCAGCCGTTGGCGGGCGTCGGCGGCATCAAGCAAACGGCCGTACTGCCCGGCTGTATATGCGGCTGAACCATCGGCAATGTTCAAGGCAGCGTTAGCCGGGGCGCGGTTGATCGCGGCGGCAATGACTGCCAGTTTTTGGTCTAGTTGGGCTTCGTCCAGAGTGAATTGGGGGGAAAGGGTACGGCCGTAATACCAGGTATCAAACATCGCTTGCAAGCGGGTGGTTGGGTCACCCGTCCGCCCCAATTGGTAGGCGGCAGTGGCGACAGCAGCGGCGTCAAAGCTTAGACCCAGTTCGGCCGGGTTATATGTCCACTGTTGGCCGGTAGCGGGATCGGTGAGGGTGATGACGGCCGTTTGGGGATAAGAAAATGCTTCTTCCAGCGCGGCCTGGGCTTCGGCCTGGGTCAGACCACTCAGGTCTACACCCAACGCGGAAACGCCGGTGAAGATGCGGTCACTGTGTTGGCTCTGGTAGTCGGCGGCGGTGACGGCCGTGAATCCCAACAGCAGCAAGACGGCCATGAGCGGCGCAATCAGAAAAAAGCCAATGTGACGAATGTGGTTGGTTAGTTGAGCCTGAATCGGTGGTTTTGCTTCCATAGTTTCGTAATTGGAAATTCGTTATCTGTTAACCGTAATCGGTTATCGACATTGCCATGACAGGCAGGCATTATACCCCTTTGGCACAAGGGAACAGGCAGATGAGTTGGAATCTTAGGGAACTGTAAGGTTGGGTTGTGGCTACCAGGTTTGCACCTGCACCCCTTTCATGGCTGCCTGGCTTCATTCCATACGGCCTGGAACTCGGCCAGGAAGTAGCTGGCGAAGGTGGGGTCATGGACAATGAGGACGTTTTCATCGTTGTTGTTGTTGGCGTTGCCGGTGAAGTTGAAGGAGCCGAAGATGGTGGTACGGCCGTCAATAATAATCACTTTGTGGTGCATCAGGCGCGGGTTGCCGTCTTGCCGCACCTGCAAATTGGGCAGGCGTTCGCTGAGCATATCGCCATAATAACTAAATTCCGTTTGTGAGCCGGTGGTTTCAAAAACGCCCTGCACATTCACGCCCGCCTGGGCGCGATCAATCATCGCTTCGCCGATGTCCTCATGGGTAAAAGAGAAGGCCATAAATTTGATGTCATTCTGTGCCTGCTCCACCAGACGGCCAATGATGGGCGCCACTTTGGTTTCGGAGGCGAAGTAATTTTCCACGCGGACGCCACCAATGGTGAATTGCTCATTGGGTGTGGTCGCGGGGGAGGTGGGGCCAAATTTGCGGTCGTTGTACATCTCGTCCATTTCGGCGCGGTAGTTGGCTGCCAGTTGCGGCGAATCTATGCGCACCAGGTTATTGTTGTAGCAGTAAATATCGTTAGTGGTGAAATTGGTGGAACCCATCCAGGTGTAACGGCCGTCAATGACAATAAACTTGTTGTGCATCAGCGCCGACCGTTTATCTTCCACCACGCTAATCCCATTGCGTCGCAGCCGGTTAATGCTGTTTTGGCTGGCATTGTCTGTATCCGTCACCACTCGCACCGTCACCCCCCGTTGTCCCAGTTCTATCAGGGCATCAATCATGGGTGGGGCGTCAAAGTCAAAGGCAGCCACGTCCACCTGTAGCTCGGCCTCCAGCAAATCGGCGGCGATAATTTCATCCAACCCACCCTGCCGCTGGTTTTCCGGCGGACAGGTGGGGTTGGTGAAGTAAATTTCATACCATTCGCCGCTGCCGCTGTCCACAATGGGTGGTGAATCAATATCGGGGAGCAGATCGTCACAGGCTACGGCCGTGAATAACAGTAGAATCAAAACAAGTAAAACTTTACGCATGGGGAATTTCTCCTGCTGGCGGCTGGTACCAGTCGCCAACCACTAACCACCAGCATATTTTTTGGTCACGGCCGTGAGCGCCGCCTGATACACCATTTCCACATCAGCCGCCCGGCCAACCTCCGGGATCACTTCTTGCAGCAGCCCATCATGGATGCCATAAATCCAGCCATGCACCTGCACCGGCTGCCCACGCTGCCATGCTTCTCGAATCACTTTAGTACGGCATAGTTCATACGTCTGCTCGATCACGTTCACCTCACACATCAAATCCACCAGCCGTTCGGCCGGCGTCTGCGCCAACAAGCCTTCATGCCGGGAGAGCAGCGCCTTGATATCCCAAATCCAGTAATCAATCATACCATGCCCCTCGCCGTGTACCGCCGCCTGCACACCACCACAACCATAATGGCCGCACAAGATCACATGGCGCACTTGCAACACATCCACCGCATATTGCAGCGCCGACATACAGTTTATATCCGCATTGTTGACGATATTGGCGATATTGCGGTGTACAAAGACCTCGCCGGGCAGCAAACCAACAATCTGGTTGGCCGGTACACGGCTGTCACAGCAGCCTATCCAGAAAAACAGCGGTTTCTGCTGCTTGCTCAGCTTGATAAAGAAGTCGGGGTTTTCTTCTTTAATAGCTGCTGCCCACTGACGGTTATTTTGCCATAATTCATCCAGCATATTCATGTCATCCTCTACAGCACCAGTTTCATCCCTTCGTGGGAAGATTCAAAGTCCTCGTTGTTTATTTTGCCTGCTCAAATCTGATATTGTGCCAGCCACCATTCCTGGTTGGGAACCTGGCTGGTAATGATGGCTTCTCTGCTGGCTTTCAAGTCAAAGCGGACGCGGCGGCAATCTACGCTCAATTCTTGGGGCTGCCAGGAAACAATGGCATATTCCGCCCAGGGATTCAGAGCCGGCGGGTGGCCCGGCTTATAAACCGAGCGAAAGGAACTGCCCACGCTGCCCGGATTCACAATGAGCATCCCCTTATGTTGGCGCAGCATTTGCACATGTGTATGCCCACCTGCCCAGATGCTGGCCTGACGGCCGTTCATCAACCGCTCCAATTCCGCTTCCGGCGTCGTTGCCAAAATAACGTCCGTATTGGCTCGCGGCGACCCATGAAAACAGAGCATGGTATCTGATGCACCCAATGGAATCTCCACAAGTGGCTGGAAGGTGCGTATAAAAGCAAAGTCCTCTGCCAACAGTTGTTGGGCGCACCACTCCAGAGACGGTAACATGGCCGGCGCTATCTGGAAATCGGCAGCCCGGTGGGGCTGTAACAAGGCCGCATCATGGTTCCCCATCAGGCAAAGACAACCCAGTGATCTGATCAATGCCAATGTTTTTTGGGGTTGAAAACCGATAGTGGCCACATCTCCCAGGCAAATAATCTGGTCAACCTGGCGCTGCTGGATGTCAGCCAACACGGACTCCAGGGCAATGCCGTGACCGTGCATATCAGAAATCAAAGCAATCTTCATTGAGCGTCTCCCATTGCAAAAACAATCACCATTTCCACCGTTTGTAACCCAAAATCTAAATCTTAACCATGCCTTAAGCTACAATTTTTGCGGGAAGCAAACGGCCGTGATATAATCTCGTCTCAGTTGAGCGATGTAAGCACAAAGTGGGCGGCCCCCACTTTTTTTGTTTCTATTTTCATAAATGGATAAGGTTTTGACTCAATGAAAAGCGAATTCCTTTTAGCCTTCAATGAAATTTGTGAATCACGTGGCTTGCCCAAAGAGGAAGTGATTGACGCCCTGAAAACGGCGCTCGTTTCCGCTTACCGGCGGGACAACCAGGTGAGCAATTTACAAAACATTGTGGTGGAAATTGACCCCCGTACCGGCGATCCGACCATTCTGGCCGAAAAAGAAATTGTAGACTCCGTGTTAGATCGCCGCACGGAAGTGACCATGGAAGAAGCCCATCGCAATGGGCACCTCAATGCCGAATATGGCGATGTGGTGATGATAGACAGCACCACCGCCGGTTTTGGTCGCATTGCCGCGCAAACTGCCAAACAGGTTTTGTTGCAGCGCGTGCGTGAAGCCGAGCGGGAACAACTGTACGAAGATTTCTCCGGCCGCGAAGGGGAACTGGTCAACGGCACCGTGCAAAGCATCAGCGGCCAAAACCTGACCATTGGCCTGGGACGTACCGAGGCGATTTTGCCCAAAAGCCAGCAGGTCCCCCGCGAACGATACCGCCCGCATGACAAAATTCGGGTGTATGTGCTGGAAGTGCGCCGCACCAATCGCGGCCCGCAGATTTTTGTCAGCCGCAATCATCGCAACTTGCTGCGCCGCCTGCTGGAACTGGAAGTGCCGGAAATTTATAACGGCCAGGTGGAAATCAAAAGCATCGCCCGTGAAGCCGGGCAGCGTTCCAAAGTGGCCGTGCAGGCATTGCAGCCGGGGGTTGACCCGGTGGGGGCGTGTGTGGGTATGCGCGGTGTGCGTATCCAGAGCATTGTACGCGAACTGAACGACGAAAAGATTGATGTGATTGAGTGGGACGGCGACCAGCGCATTTTTATTGCCAAGGCGCTCAGCCCGGCGCGGGTTTCACACGTCTTTTTGGATGATGATCCACAAGAAGGGAAAACGGCCGTCGTCATTGTGCCCGACGATCAACTCTCATTAGCCATTGGTCGTGAGGGACAAAATGCTCGCCTGGCCGCCAAACTCACCGGCTGGCGTATTGACATTAAGAGCCTGACGGAAGCGGCTGCCGAATCGCTGCAAAACCTGGACCATCCGGCGGTGGACAAGCACCTGCGCGCCAATCCTGAACTGATCGAAAAAGCACATCTGGTATTGGCCAAGAAAGAAGCGAGCCGGCCGATCACCTCCGAAGATTACCATATCCTCGACCGCATCGTTGGTGGGGTGGAAGGGCGCATCATTGCCGAACGCGCCGCCGAACACGAGGATTGGCGGAAGAAACGGGCCGCGGCCCGGCGGTCGGTGCCCGATAACGAATGGCAGGTACCGTTGGATGCATTGGACTTGCCTGGACGCATCCATAATTTGCTCTTAGACAATCAGGTGGAAACCGTCGGCGATTTGCTGCTGGTTCTGGAAATGGGCGACCATGTCTTCCTCAGCTTCAAGGGGCTGGGAGATGCCGCCCTGGAGACGACCAAAGAACACCTGACCCGTTATGAAAAGAGCAAAGCCGCCACAAAACCGACTGTTGTGGAAACGGCCGTGTCCGAACCAGAAGTAGAAGCGGTCGCCGTAGTAGAAGTGGAAGAGGAAGTAGAAGTCGAGGCAGAGGCAGCAGCCGTTGTTGCCGAAATCGCAGAAAGTGTGGCAGAACCGGCCGAAGCGTCGGCGGCAAAAGCGGAAGCTGAACCGGTGGTGGCAGCCGAAGCGTCACCCGAAGAACCGACGCCGGTCATAGAAGACCTCTCCCATTCATTGGTACAGCCCAAACTGGCGCCTGAACCAAAGAAAAAGCAGCCTGTCATCCAGGTTGCCCGCACTGCTCCGCCCCTGGAAGAAGTGGCGGATGACAAAAAGAAAAGCAAAAAGGTGCGAAAAGGCAAAGAGCTTATCTTTGACGAAGATGCCGGCGAAGTGGTCACAAAACGCAAGCGTAAAGGCAGCCGTCACCGTGATGAGTGGGAAGAATTTGAAGACTTTTAAGCAATGGCGAAACCAAAACAGCCACACCGCCCCCGGCACACGCCACAGCGCACCTGTGTGGTGTGCCACCAAAAATATGACAAGCGCCGCCTGACGCGCATTGTTCATACAGCAGATGCCGGGGTAGTGGTTGACCCCACCGGCAAACGGAACGGCCGTGGCGCTTACCTCTGCGACCAGCCCACCTGTTGGGACAGCATTGGCCACAAACCAGGCATCCTGGCGCAGGCATTAAAAACGAACGTCACCGCCGAGGAATTGGCAGGCATTATGGCGCACAAACCAGCGCCGGGATTAGAGATTGGAGATTAGAGATTGGCCAATCTCTAATCTCCAATCTCCAATCTCGACCATAAGAACCATTGGGAACCGAGGTATGATGACAAAAACCAAAACAGCCATCCAAATACCGGATTTTATTACCGTCAGGGGCTTATCCGAGCTGATGAAAGTCAGCCCTATTGACGTGATCAAAGAGTTGATGAGTAATGGCATTATGGCCAACATCAACCAGGAAATTGATTTTGATACGGCCGCCATCGTCGCCGAAGAGATGGGGTATGAGGTCATGGCTGAGGCGCAGGAAGAAGAGGAAGAAGCCGCAGCCCTGGAAGAAAAACCTATGTGGCGGCAGGTATTGGCCCATGAAGATGAGGGCAGCCTGTCAGCACGACCACCGGTCGTGACTATGTTGGGGCATGTGGATCATGGTAAAACTTCCCTGCTCGATGTTATCCGCGAAACCAACGTGACCGCCGGTGAAGCCGGCGGCATCACCCAACACATTGGCGCTTACCAGGCCATCAAAGAAGGGCAGTTAATTACCTTTCTGGACACACCCGGCCACGAAGCGTTTACCTCTATGCGCGCCCGCGGCGCGCAGGCCACCGACATTGCTATTTTGGTGGTAGCGGCCGATGATGGCGTTATGCCCCAAACCAGGGAAGCGGCTGACCATGCCCGCGCTGCCAATGTGCCCATCATCGTCGCCATGAACAAGATTGACCTGCCCAATGCCAACCCACCCAAAGTGCTGCAAGGGCTGGCCGAAATCGGGCTGGTGCCGCAAGAGTGGGATGGCGACACCATGGTGGTGGAAGTGTCCGCCAAAGAGCAATATGGGATTGATGATTTGCTAGGCGCTGTCCTGCTGGTAGCCGATGAAATCAAACCGCGCGCCAACCCCAAAGCCAGCCCCACCGGCACTGTTTTGGAGGCGCGGGTAGAAAAAGGGCGCGGCCCGGTGAGTACGCTGCTGGTGCAAAATGGCACGCTGCGGCTGGGGGATACGCTCTTGATTGGGGAACATTACGGCCGTATCAAAGCCATGTACGATTTCAAAGGGAATCGCATTGCGGAAGCCGGCCCCGCCACCCCCGTCTCCGTTTCCGGCCTGAACGGCGTCCCCAGCGCCGGGCAGCAGTTTGTTACTGTCCGCAGCGAAAAAGATGCCCGTGTTGTGGTGGCCGAACTGGAAGAACAAAAACGCGCCGGCGCCTCCCTGCCCAGCCGTGGCGTAAGCTTAGATGACTTTTTCGCTCGCCTGCTGGAGGGTGAAAGCAAAACGCTCAATCTCATCATCAAAGCGGACGTGCAGGGGTCTTTGGAGCCGATCATCACCACCCTGAATAAAATGAGCCAGGAAAACGAAGAGGTCTCGCTAGAAATTTTGCTCTCCGGCACCGGCGCTATTTCCGAAAGCGACGTAATGTTGGCCTCCGCATCACAGGCCGTCATCCTCGGCTTTAATGTGGAAGCCGACCACATTGCCCGCAATGCCGCCACCAACGAAGGGGTGCAAATAAAAACCTATAACATCATCTACAAGCTGTTTGAAGATGTGGAAAAAGCGATGAAGGGCATGTTGGCCCCCACCTACGAAGAGGTGGTCATTGGTCGGGCTGAAGTGCGGCAGGTGTTCAAAATTCGCAGTGTGGGCAATATCGCCGGCTGCTACATGCGCAGCGGCGAAACCAGGCGGAATGCCTACGGCCGTCTCATCCGCAATAACAAAGTGCTGCACGAAGCCCGCATTAGCAGCCTGAAACATTTGCATGAAAACGTGCGCGAAGTCAAAATCGGTTTTGAATTTGGCGTCGGCCTGGAAAATTACCAGGATTACCAACCTGGCGACATCCTGGAATTTTTTGTGAGCCGAAAAGTAGAAGTGGCATAACAGACCCAAAGGGTTTTTGAAACCCTTCGGGTCTTTCAAATTGATCATGAGCAAAATCCGTCAACAACGCACCGCCGAACAGATGCAGCAGCTTCTCAGCGAGATTTTCTTGCGGGAAATGAACGACCCCCGTCTGCAAGATGTCACCGTCACCGAAGTGACCATTGACCGCGAACTGGAACACGCCGACGTGTATGTGAATGCCCTGGGGGATGAATCGCGCCAGCCAGAGGTGATGTCCGCCTTGTCTAAAGCCACAGGCTATTTACGGCACGAAGTGGCCGGCCGCATGAGCCTGCGCAAAGCGCCTCATTTACATTTTCATTGGGACCCGCGCCTGCGCCATTTCCAGGAGGTGGAAGATATTTTGGATACGCTGGAAATTCCACCGGCTGATGATGACGCACCACAATCACCGTAGGGAAATAGCTTTGCCACTGAACAGCCCCAAACTTGACGCCCCCATTATTGCGGAAATTCGCCGCGCCATCGAGTCGGCCAATCATATTTTAGCCATTGTGCATACCGGACCGGATGGAGACGCGGTGGCTTCGCTCACGGCCGTAGGCGTAGCTCTGTCTCAATGGCACAAAAAAGTCACCCTGCTGTGTGATGACAAAGTGCCGGAGCGGTTTCACTTTTTGCCCCGCGCCACTCAGGTCAAACGCCCGCCTTATCGGGGCGCGGTTGACCTGATCATTGCGCTGGACTGCGGCGACGAGCAGCGTATGGGGCAATCCTTCACCAGCCTGCCCTCACCGCGCCCGCCGCTGATCAACATTGACCACCACGCCACCAACACCCATTTTGGGCAAATCAATCTGGTAATGGACACGGCCGTGTCCACCACCGAAATCCTCTATAACCTCTTCACCGCCTGGGAACTGGCCCTGACCCCCGACCTGGCGCTGTGCCTGCTCACCGGCTTAGTCACCGACACCATGGGCTTTCGCACCAACGGCACCAGCGCCAACACGCTGCACATCGCATCAGCCCTGGTCGCTGCCGGCGCTGATTTACCCCTGGTCACCACGCAGGCGCTCAACCTCAAAGAGTGGTCTACAGTGCAACTTTGGCGCTACGGCTTGAACAATATGCAGTTTGCAGACGGCCTGGTCTGGACCACCATTACCCACCAGGAGCGCAAAGCTGCCGGACACAACGGCTCCAGTTCCAATGGCCTCAGCAACATCCTGGCAGACGTGGACGAAGCAGCCATGGGCGCCGTCCTCATCGAGATGGGCGATGGTAACGTGCGCGTGGGGCTGCGCTGCCGCCCGCCTTATAACGTGGGTGAGGTAGCCCAAAACCTGGGCGGCGGCGGGCATCCCCTGGCGGCCGGCTGTACCCTGCCCGGCCCCCTGGCCGAGGCCGAAAATACGGTCATCAACACCTGTAAAGCCGCCATTCGCCAGCAGAGCAAAGAATCGTAAATCATTGGGAGATTAAGAGATTGAATCTCCCAATCTCGCCTATGGCCCCCTCCCCCGAAGGCATTCTCAACATTGACAAACCCAGCGGCATCACCTCGCATGATGTGGTGAACCGGGTACGGCGCGTAGCCGGGCTGCGCCGCGTGGGCCATGCCGGTACGCTTGATCCACTGGCAACCGGCGTACTGCTGATCTGCCTGGGGCGGGGCACCCGGCTGGTGGAATATCTGGTAGGGCAGCCTAAAACGTATGAGGTGGTAGTCCACCTGGGGCAAAGTACCACGACGTATGATGCTGAGGGAGAGGTGGTGGCGGAACGGCCGTGTACCTTTACCCCCCCTGAACTCACGGCAGCGTTAGCTCAGTTTCGTGGCCCCATCCAACAGATACCTCCCATCTATTCCGCCATCAAAAAAGAAGGGCAGCCATTGTACAAAATGGCACGCCAGGGCAAACAGGTGGAAATGGAAGCGCGCGCCGTCACCATTTATGAACTGGAACAACTGGCCTTTGACCTGCCGCTGCTGACGCTGCGGGTGGTTTGCTCGTCGGGCACGTACATTCGTTCGTTGGCGCATGATCTGGGGGAGCTTTTGGGCTGTGGCGGGCATGTGGCGGCGCTGCGGCGCACGGCCGTTGGCGGCTTTATGGTAGACACGGCCGTACCCCTCGATTACCTGGCACCTGAAAACTTGAACACCCACACACTGCCCCTAGACACGGCCGTCCATCACCTGCCCCCCGTGACATTTACTGAAACCGAAAAGGCGCGCCTGTGGCAGGGGCAGACTGTGCCCTGGCAGCCAATCCACCCTCAGGTACAGTTAGCCCGCGCCTATACACCCGAAAATCTGTTTATTGGCATGGTGCAGTTACAAGAGACGCAAGAGTGGCAGCCGCACAAAATGTTTCATCCCGTTTGAACTTGGTAAAATACCATCCCTATGAGCGACTTTATCACCGTTAACCAACTCGCCGATATTCCCCATCGTGTTCCCACCCTGGTAGCCATTGGCTCGTTTGATGGCGTACATCTGGGGCACCAGGCCGTGCTTAAGCGCATGGTCGCCGCTGCCAGAGAGATGCAGATGCGCACGGCCGTGCTCACCTTCTTCCCCCACCCCCAACGAGTCCTGCGTGATCTCACAGGGCCATATTACATCGCCACCCTGGAAGACCGGGTACAGTGGCTGGCCGACTGCGGCGTAGATGTGGTCATCACCCACCCCTTCAACGACGAAGTGCGCCACATCCGCGCCGCCGATTTTGTGGACCAGCTCTGCCGCTATCTGGATATGCGCCAGCTATGGGGCGGCAACTTTGCCCTGGGTTACAAACGAGAAGGGGACGTGCCCTTTTTGCGGGCACTCGGCCTGGAAAAAGGGTATACCGTAGAACTGGTAAACGAGGTGGTCACCTGGCAGGATGAACCGGTGAGCAGCAGCCGTATCCGCCGCCATTTACAGGCGGGGGAGGTGGCCGAGGCGCATGGCTGTTTGGGACGGCCGTATCGCCTGCGCGGCATCGTTGTTCGTGGCGACCAACGCGGCCGTACCATCGGCTTCCCCACCGCCAACACCGCCTACTGGCCCGAACAGGTCATCCCTGCCAACGGCGTCTATGCCACCACCGCCTGGGTAGGGCAGACGGCCTACCGCGCCGCCACCAATGTTGGCGTGCGCCCCACCGTAGACGGCGCCCACCTCACTGTGGAAGCCCACCTGTTGGATTTTGATGACGACCTGTATGACCAGGAACTTTGCCTGGAATTCCTGGCCCGCATTCGTCCCGAAAAGAAGTTCAGCGGCCTGGACGAATTAAAGGCGCAAATTCAGGCCGACGTGTCTCAGGTGCGCGCTGCATAGACCAGACCCTAAGGGTTTGCGAAACCCTTAGGGTCTTACAGTTGGCGAAAGCGCCAGGTCATGCCATAATCTGCTTTCGTTTTTATAGGGGGCCGCGTTCACAAACAACTCGCCGTTGAGAGGAAAGCCTATACCGTTAACAGGCGCCCCTCTCAAGTTTTGGAACGCGCCCAACCATCACAAAGGAGACAAGAGAGATGAACCCAAAACGTCTGTTTGTTGTATTGATTACCCTCATAGTGGGCCTGCTGTTAGCTGCCTGCTCCAGCGGTGGCGGCACAACCACCACTGCCACCGCTACCGCAGCGCCAACCACGCCGGCTACCACTCAGGAAACAAGTGGGCTGCCCGACCTGGGCGGTCGTGAAATCACCATCGCCGTCGAAAACGCCTACCTGCCTTTCAACTACATTGACCCCACCACCGGCCAACCGGACGGCTGGGACTATGTGGTTTGGGATGAAATTTGCCGCCTGCTCAACTGCACCCCCATTTATGTGGAGGCCGGTTGGGAAGGCATGATCCAGGCGGTAGCCGATGGGCAGTATGACGCCGCCGCCGACGGCATCACCATCACCAGCGACCGCGCCGAAATTGTGGATTTCTCCACCGGCTACGTCAGCATCGAACAGCGGCTGCTGGTACGCCTGGACGAAGAGCGCATCACCAGTATCGAAGATATTGTCAACGATACCTCGCTGGTTTTGGGCACCCAAACCGGCACCACCAACTACGAAACCGCCCTCCAATACCTGCCTGCCGACCGCATCCAGGCTTTTGAGCAGTTCCCCTTTGCCGTGCAAGCCCTTATCGCCGGCGACATTGACGCCGTGATCATTGATGAAATCTCCGGCCTGGGCTACCAGGGCGAAAACGCCGACCGGCTAAAATTAGCCGGTGACTCCCTTTCCAGCGATCAGCTCGGCTTTATCTACCCCAAAGGCAGCGACCTGGTCGAGCCGGTCAACCAGGCATTGGGCGAAATGGCGCGCAATGGTTTCCTGGCCTCTGTCAACAGCCGTTTCTTTGGCCCCTCCTTCACCATTACCTATGACGACCTGTTCCCGCCAGAAGAAGAAACAGAGGGGGCGCTGCCGGATTTAGACGGCCGTGAAGTCACCATCGCCGTCGAAAATGCCTACCTGCCCTTCAACTACATTGACCCTGAAACGGGCGAACCGGCCGGATGGGACTACGAAGCCTGGGATGAAATCTGCCGCCTGCTCAACTGCGTGCCCGTTTACGTGGAAGCGGGTTGGGAAGGCATGATCCAGGCTGTAGCCGATGGGCAGTATGACGCCGCCGCCGATGGCATCACCATCACCAGCGACCGCGCCGAAATTGTGGATTTCTCCACCGGCTACGTCAGCATCGAACAGCGGCTGCTGGTACGCCTGGACGAAGAGCGCATCACCAGTATCGAAGATATTGTCAACGATACCTCGCTGGTTTTGGGCACCCAAACCGGCACCACCAACTACGAAACCGCCCTCCAATACCTGCCTGCCGACCGCATCCAGGCTTTTGAGCAGTTCCCCTTTGCCGTGCAAGCCCTTATCGCCGGCGACATTGACGCCGTGATCATTGATGAAATCTCCGGCCTGGGCTACCAGGGCGAAAACGCCGACAGCCTGAAACTGGTAGGCGACTCCCTCTCCAGCGATCAACTGGGTTTCATTTATCCTAAGGGCAGTGAACTGGTCGCACCGGTCAATCAGGCATTACGGGCCATGGTTGACAGCGGCTTCCTGGCCGACCTCAACGAACGCTTCTTTGGACCTGGCTTCACCCTCACCTACGACGACTTGGAATAGTAGCTGGCATGAGACATCCGATTTCTCCAAGAAATCGGATGTCTGATGTTCTCATGCGCCAGAGGCATCCCTCTGGCGCTTTTTTGTTTCCCGGCAAAATTACGTTATCATCGTGGTATTATCGGTAGGGGCGAGGCAGTTGGGAGCATGGTTGTCTCTGAGAGACTATTTTAATCCCAACTGCCTCGCCCTTACCCGTTCACAGGAGGAAACATGACAGGCCCGGAAATTCAAGCAACCCCCGATAATACCTGGCAAAACAGTTGGCGGGAATTCCCCTGGTGGCTGGTGGCAATTTTTGTCTTTCTAGCTTTGATGGGCATCCTGATTATCCGCAACCCCGCCTATCGCAATGCCTTCCAATTCATTGTGCCCGGCATTCAGGTGACGTTGTATACCACCATTACCGCTTTTGCCATTGCCCTGGTGCTAGGGTTATTGGCCGGGTTAGGACGCATTAGCCGGAACACGGCCGTGCGCAACATCGCCATCACCTACATCGAATTCATTCGCGGCGTGCCCACCCTCGTCCTCATCTTCACCGTCGCCTTTGTCCTCGTCCCCCCCATCTCCGGTGCCCTGGGCGTAGACAACCGCATTGTCACCCCCAATACCCGCGCCATCATCGCCCTGGCCGTCATCTACGGCGCTTTTCTGGCCGAAATCTTCCGCGCCGGCATCGAATCCATCTCCAAAGGGCAGATGGAAGCCGCCCGCTCGCTAGGCATGACCTACACCCAATCCATGCGCTACATCATCCTACCCCAGGCCATCCGCAACATCTCCCCCGCTCTGGGCAACGACTTTATCGCCATGCTCAAAGACTCCTCCCTCGTCTCTGTGCTGGCCGTGCGCGACATCACCCAACTGGCGCGGTTACATGCAGGCAGCACCTTCCGCTTCCGCGAATCCTATCTGGTGCTCACCTTTCTGTACCTATCCATGACCATCATCCTCAGCCTGCTGCTGCGCTGGTATGAACAACGCATTGGCAAAGATCGGGGCTAATGCATAAACCTGACAGGTCTTTGGAGACCTGTCAGGTTTTAGAGGCAACCATGAACGACGAAATCATTGTCATTGATAATTTACATAAGTATTTTGGCAGTATCGAAGCCGTCAAAGCGGTCAACTTGCAGGTCAAACGCGGCGAAGTGGTGGTTGTTGTGGGCCCCAGCGGCTCCGGCAAAAGCACCGTGCTGCGCTGCATCAACCACCTGGAAGTCCCCACCAGCGGCGCCGTCTACATTGATGGCGTGCATCTGGAAGACAAACAGACGGACATCAACAAAGTGCGCGCCGAAGTGGGCATGGTCTTTCAGCAGTTCAACCTCTTCCCCCACCTCACCGTGCTGGAAAATGTGACCATCGCCCAACGCAAGGTGCGCAAACGCAGCAAAGAAGAAGCGAATGAGATCGCTATGGAGCAGTTGCGGCACGTGGGCATCCCCGAAAAAGCCAGCGCCTATCCCCGCCAGCTATCCGGCGGGCAGCAGCAGCGCGTGGCTATCGCCCGCGCCCTGGCCATGCAGCCCAAAATCATGCTCTTCGACGAACCGACCAGCGCCCTCGACCCGGAGATGATCAAGGAAGTGCTGGATGTGATGCTGCAACTGGCGGAGGAGGGTATGACCATGGTCGTCGTCACCCACGAAATGGGCTTCGCCCGCGCCGCCGCCCGGCGGGTGGTCTTTATGGACAACGGCCAGGTCATTGAAATTGACACACCACAGGTATTGTTTGACAAACCCCAACACGACCGCACCAAGTTGTTCCTGAGCAAAATTCTGGCGCATTAAGTTTATTCGTAGTAGGCGATTCATCGCCTTTTGACGGCGAAAAATCGCCTACTACAAACGAAGCAGATCATGACAGAACTGATGCACAAACCCGGCTTTTTGGGCACGGCCGCAAACTGGGCGGCCGACATGACATTGGTGTTGATGATCGCCATTGCCGTGGTGCTGACGGTGGGGGTGGTGATGGCCCGGCGGCAGAAATATCAGACGCACCGCTGGATTCAGACCGCTTCGGTGGCCCTGAACGTCGTTCTGGTTATCTGGCTGATGATATTGCCGTACCGGGATTTTGTGGCCCCTGGGGTGCCGGATTTGCTCGGTGAACCGTTTTATCTGGTGACAACGCTGCACGGCATCGTCGGCTTTTTTGCCTTTGTGTTGGGGGTGTTTGTCGTCCTGCGCGCCAATGGGCTGATGATACACGCGCTCAAGTTCAACAACTACAAACTGTTCATGCGCACCTCCTACGCCCTGTACATGCTCACCATTTTGTTGGGGCTGCTGGTTTACTACTTCTGGTTCATCAACAACCCCAACCCACCCACATATGGATAGTCCTGTTCGTAGTAGGCGATTTATCGCCTTTTGACGGCGATAAATCGCCTACTACGAACGGGGGGCGACTGTGAATATGTATGAGTATCGCAGGCTAACGCCGAAAGAACGGCAGCAAATAATGCAGGAACGGGTGGCGCGAGGTTATCCACCACACGAACCGCCACACCTCGTTCAAGATCGAGAGTATTATTTGCTGACCGCTGCCTGTTATGAACATGCTCATCACATGCACACACCCCTACGCCGCCAGGAATTAATCAATCAAATCTTCGAGATTATGATCGCCGCCGGTATTGAGATTCAGGCATGGGTGGTGCTGCTCAATCATTACCACCTGCTGGTGTTTGTGCCTGATTTCCAGGCGCTCAGGAGATGTTTTAAGGGGATTCATGGGCCAACGGCCGTGTCCTGGAACCGGGAAGATGGCACACCGGGACGCAAAGTGTGGTATCGTTTCACCGACCGGGCCATTCGTTCCGAAGCGCATTATTACACCACACTGAATTACATCCACTATAACCCGGTCAAACATGGTTGCGCACAGTCGCCGTATGAATGGCAAGAGAGCAGTGTGCATTGGTATATGGCCCATCACGGCCGTGAGTGGCTCCGTGATATATGGCGAACTTATCCGCTGCGGGATTACGGGAAAGGCTGGGATGATTGATGGTTTCGTTCGTAGTAGGCACTTCAGTGCCTCGTTTGTAGTAGGCGATTTATCGCCTTTTGACGGCGATAAATCGCCTACTACAAACGAAGAGGGCGATAAATCGCCTACTACGAACTTAAAGAAGAGATGAATCAGTCAGAGATTTTGCGTTTTTTGCAAGAACGGGTCAGTGAAGACGAACTGAAAACCATTTGCTTTCACCTGCAAGTGGACTATGAAAGTTTGCCCGCCGTGGGCAAAGGCGGCAAGGCGTTGGAACTGATTAAATTCATGCAGCGGCGGGGGCGGTTGCCAGAACTGGAAGCGGCAGCCAGTCGTTTTGGCGCGGTGGGCGAGGGCACCCCAGACAGCGTGAAGCCCTACCTGAAAGTGCTGGCGCAGCGCACCAACGCCCTGCCCTTAGCGCCGCTAGACCCCAAAGGGCGGGACGCCGCCGCTATCTCTCTGGAACAGGTCTTTATCAACCTGGATGCGGGCACAGCCACGCACAAATCCGCTCATGCGGAAGATGAGAAAGTGACCATCCACCAGCGTTACCAGGCCGCCCTGGCCCACATCCACCACCGGCCCCGGCTCATCCTGTTGGGCGACCCCGGCTCCGGCAAATCTACCCTGCTGCGGTTTTTGACGCACTGTCTGGCGCAGCACGCCCTGGCCCCGGACAAAGGGTGGCTCAACCTGCTGCGCTGGTCGCAGGAAAAAACGCTCACGTTCGTAGTAGGCGATTTATCGCCTTCTGACGGCGATAAATCGCCTACTACGAACAAAGAAGAGCAGCATTGGGCAATAGGGGGGCTGCTGCCGGTGTTGGTGGAATTGCGGGATTTTGCGGCCACGCCGTTTGCGCCCCATTCGGCAGTGGCGATCTGGCAATACATCGAGAACCGGCTGCGCGATCAGGGCTTTGGCGAGGCGATACCGGCGCTGCATAACCTGGCGCGGCAGGGACGCTTGCTGCTGCTGTTGGATGGGGTGGATGAAGTGCCGCTGGAGCAGCGCCCGGCGGTGTGGCAGGCGATTAACGCCCTGAACGACGGGCCGTACCTGGACAACCGTTGGGTCGCTACCTGCCGCATCCTCTCTTTTGCCGCCGCCGAAGCGCCAAAGGGCGTGCCGGTGCAAACGTTGCAACCGCTCAACGAACAACAAATTGACCGCTTCATCAGCAGTTGGTACGGGGTGCTGGCGGAAACGGGCGAATTGGGCGCAGCGCAGGCGAAACAGATGGCGCGGCAGTTGCAGACCGCCGCCCACCGCCGCCGTTTGCAGCCGCTGGCCGAAAACCCGATGCTGCTGACCATTATGGCGCTGGTGCAGACGTATCATGGCACATTGCCGGATGAACGCGCCCGACTCTACCAGGCGTGTGTGGAGACGCTGCTGCTGCGCTGGCAGCGGCACAAAGAGATGGGGCCGGGCGCGGAAATGCCAGACTTTCTGGCGCAGTTGGGCGTCAACCAGCAGCAGTTGGAACGGCTGTTGTGGGAGATCGCCTGGCGCGCCCATAGCCGGGCGGCGGAGCGGCAGGAATCGGCGGATATTGCCGAGACGGAGGTGATGGGCATTGCCAAAAACCACCTGGGCAGCTACCAGAAGGCGGAACAGTTCATTGAGTATACGGAGCGGCGGGCGCATTTGCTGGTGGGGCACGGCGGGCAGCAGCAGCGGGTGTACCGTTTCCCGCACCGCACCTTTCAGGAGTATCTGGCGGCCTGTTATGTGGCTTCGCAGCGGGATTTTTCGCGGGGGGCGCCCAAGCTGGCGCAGCGGGGGGATAGCTGGCGGGAAGTGCTGAATCTGGCGGCGGGTACGCTGGTCTTTAACCAGAACAATGTGGAAAAAGCGCTGGACGGCATCCGCGAGGTGCTGCCGGAGCGGGCACCGGCGGCGAATGACGTGGGCGGCTGGTACCGGGTATGGCTGGCGGCAGAAATGATGCTGGTAGTGGGCAAGGAGGTGGCGCAGCGGGATGATGTGGGGCGCAAGGTGCTGCCGCAGCTGCAAAAGTTGCTGGTGGCGCTGCTGGCGGCGGGGGTGCTGACGCCGCCGCAGCGAGCGGAGGCGGGCGACGCCCTGGGGCTGCTGGGCGACCCACGCCCCGGCGTCTGTACGCTGGAACCGGAGATGATCCCCATTCCGGCGGGGCCGTTTTTGATGGGCGATTACAAAGTAACGGTGCGGGTGGACACTTATGCCATTGCCCGGTACCCGGTGACGAATGCACAGTACCGCTTTTTTATCGAGGCGGGTGGGTATGAAAACCCGGATTTCTGGACGAAGGAAGGGTGGCAGCAGCGGGGCCAGGATAAGTGGACACAGCCACGTTATTGGGATGACCCGTTTATCTCCATTGACAACAAGCCGGCAGTGGGGGTGAGCTGGTATGAGGCGGTGGCCTATTGTAACTGGCTGAGCGCCAAAACGGGGAAAAGCTACCGGCTGCCGACGGAGGCGGAATGGGAGCGGGCGGCGCGGCATACCGACGCCCGCACCTATCCCTGGGGTGGCACATGGCCGGATGGCATTATCAATTCAATAGAGGCGGGGGTGGGGCGGACTATGGCCGTTGGCTCTTTCCCGCACAGCACGGCCGTTTGTGGGGCGCAGGATATGAGCGGCAACATCTGGGAATGGTGTCACACACGCTATTGGGATGAAAAGGAGAAAGTGTATCCACTGCCATACCGAGAGGATGACGGCCGTGAAAATCTGGGCAGCCGCTCCTGGCGCGTGGTGCGTGGCGGATCGTGGAACGACCTCCGGGGCCACGCCCGCACTGCCTATCGCAACCACGACCGTCCTTCAGAGCGCGACGACGGCAACGGTTTTCGGTTGGTAGTGCGTCGTTCCCCATCTTATCCTGATCACTGATCACTGCTCTTGCCTGCGCAATGGTAATGGAGCAGGCAATCTCGCGCCTATGGGCGCGAGATCGCTACAAAAATTTTTCACCCATTCGTGTGCTCCATATTGTTTGAAACGTTGGCCTGTCATTCCCGCGCAGGCGGGAATCCAATGGGTTTTGGCCGCCTGCCTCTGGATGCCTGCCTGCGCAGGCATGACAATTCCCCGCGTTCGGCGCTCCACGTCATAAACGGTCAAACGAATGGGGATGACCATTCAGGCAGATGTAGGGGCGGGACAGGCAGGCTAAAACCATTGCCAGACCCCATGACCTTATCCCCGCCTGTCTCGCCCCACCCGCACCCGCCATACCCAGACACGGGGCGAGATGGCGCGGGACGACGTTTCACGTTTCGGCCACCGTATGACCGCGCCATCCCGCCCCTACGATAGGTTGCGGATGCGGTGGGAAATGGGTGATTGGGTTATACTGGGCGTATGACGGTTTTGTTATTTCCGGGGCGGCATTTGCTGAACACGGCTTTTCAGGAACAGTATCTGCGCGGGCTGCTGCGGATGCCGTTGGCGGCGCTGCCCTTTTTGGACGCGCAGCGACCCGGCGCCGGGTCGCCGATTGACCAGATCGTCTTTGCCGTCACCTCGGCCAACCAGCAACATGCGCGGTACAACCCCATCCCCTTTCATGTGCGGGCCATAGGGGTGGATCGCTTTGCCCGGCCGTTGGAAATGACCTTTGGCATCCAATACCGCATCATCGGCATTCCCCATTACCCGCCCACACCCCGTTTTGCCGAATTTGTGCTGAAGGAGATTGCCGAACAGACGGAAGGCGGCCTGGCGCTGACGCCGACGAACTGCGCCGTACTCACCTGCACGCCGGGCATCATGACGATGTTCCAGCAGTTGGGTTTTGCCATCCTGCCCGCCGAATCCGCCTTTGATCCCAAGCCGGACACGCCCCATGACCTGCTGCAAAAGTTGGTAGCAGTAGGCGACCAGTGGTTTAGTGACCGCGAATTGCGCGAAAAGGTAGCGGCGGCGACCTTTGACTTGTGGCAGGATTTTCCCGACGTGCCGCGCCGGGTGCTGCGGCTGTGGCGTGACCCGCTGCTGACGGAAGCGGGCGACCTGACCGCCAACCGCGACTATGCCGCCTACGCTACCGGCATGGGCAACCAGGAGATCATCCGCCTGAAATATGCAGACATCAAAGAAGCCATTGTGCCCGGCAAAATTGTGGACGAAGGGTGCGCGGATGGGGCGCTGCTGGCGCTGATTGCCGCCGATTTCCCGGATTCTGACCTGATCGGCATTGAGATTACGGGCGAGTTTATGGCGCGGGCGCTGGATAGGCAGCGGGCGGGGGATTTTGGCGGGGCGTATGTGCATTTCCACCAGCGCAACATCACCCAACCGCTGTTTGAGCCGGGTTCGATTGACACCACGATCTGCAATTCAACGACGCATGAATTGTGGTCGTATGGTGACGGGGAGGCGACGCTGCGGGCCTATCTGGCGGAGAAGTTTCGCCAGACGCGGGCGGGGGGGCGGCTGGTGATCCGGGATGTGGTGGGGCCGGCCGAGAAGGAGCAGGAAGTGTATTTGTGGCTGAATGCGGCCGACGGCCGTACACCAGACCCTACCCCACCCACCGACCCGGCAGCAAAACAGCGGTATCGAGAGGAATTGTCTACGGACGGCCGTTTTCACCACTTTGCCCAGGAGTTTCTGGCGGCGCCGATTCGGTATCGCCGGGAAGAGGTGGACGGTGTGCCCTATGTGGTGCTGACGCTGCAAGAGGCGGTGGAGTTTATGAGCAAAAAAGATTACACCGCCAATTGGGACAGTGAAATGCACGAAGCCTTTGCGTTTTGGGATTTTGATCAGTGGAAAGGGGCGTTGACGGCCGTCGGTTTTACGGTGCTGGAAAACCCGAATGAACCGGCGCGGGGGTCGCGGGTTTATACCAACCCCTGGATTGTGCAAAATCGGTGGCAGGGGCAGGTGAAGTTGTATCGGCGGGCGGAGGGGGACGGCCGTTTGCACCCCCTGCCCTGGCCGCCGACCAACATCGTCATCGTCGGCGAAAAACGATAATCGTTCACCGGTCGCCGCCATAAACCGGGCAGAAACAAAATAATAGTCTTGACAAGTTAGGTTTCGTTTGTATAGTGGCGGCACATTCGTAACGGCAATTTGCAGGAGGTATTCCACACATGGCAGACAATTACAATTTGTTTTTCAAAGAACTCAGGGGCAGCTTCAACACGCAAGAGTTGGAAGAGCTTTGCCTGGAACTGGGCTATGACAGCGGCGAGGTGTTCAGGTCTACCACCAATCTAAGCGGCATGGCCCAAGATTTGCAGGGGTATGCTAAACGGCGCGGGCAGGAACAGCAGCTGCTGGCGGCCGTTGCCGCCCTGCGCCCCCACCTGGATTTGACGCCCTATGGGTATGCTGGTGGTGCTGGCAGCAGTTCCACAGCCAGTAGCCAGACGGGCCAGCCAGCCGCAACTACCGGCACGGTCGTGGCCACACCTCCTGGCAATCCCATGGTTTACATCTCCTATGCCTGGGGTGGGGAAAGAGAAGAATTTGTGAACAAGTTAGATGACGCTTTCAAGGGCAAGGGAATTACCATTATCCGAGACAAGCGTAATCTAGGTTATCATGGACGAATACGTGAATTTATGCAGCAAATCGGTCGCGGAAAAGCTGTTATTGCCGTCATCAGCAAAAAGTACCTTGAATCTCCCAATTGCATGTTTGAACTGACCGAGATTGCTAAGAATACTGATTTTGCAGATCGGGTGTTTCCCGTGATTCTGCCAGATGCAGAAATTTACGATCCAGTAAAGCGTCTGGGATACGTCAAATATTGGGAGAACAAAATTGCTGAATTTGATGCCGCCATGAAGGAAGTTTCAGCAATGAATCTGGACGGTTTCCGTGAAGAAATAGATACGTATGGTGCCATTCGCGCACAACTTCCTCGATTAACTTATATCTTGAAAGACATGAATACACTTTCCCCAGATATGCATGAGGAGTCAGGCTTTGCGGAATTGTTTGCGGCCGTTGAGAAGAAGTTGGCAGAATAAACGAAAGATTCCTCGCTCTGAAGACTGTGCTCGGAAGGACAATTGAAAACCGATAAGTGCTAACTGATTACCGACATGAATGAGACACTTTTGTTGAGCCGGGGTAAACTGACCACTTTTCTGGAGTGTCGCCGCCGCTTTCAACTGCGGTATCTGGAAGAGGCGGCATGGCCGGCCGCGCCGTTAGCGGTGGCGGATGAGGCGCGGTTGGGGTTGGGGCAGCAGTTTCACGAGTTGGCACAGCGCCATTTTCTGGGGCTGAAAATTGAATCGGCCGCCATTCAAGAGCGGACGCTGCGGGGATGGTGGCTGACGTTTGCACGGTTTTTGCCCCATTTGCCGCACGGCCGTACTCTGCCCGAACTCACCCTCACCATTCCCATTGGGCGGCATTTGTTACACGGCCGTTTTGACCTGCTCATCATTGGGGAAATAGACGGCCGTGCCTTTGCCCATCTGTATGACTGGAAAACAGGGCGGCAGCCAGACGAAACGACGCTGCGCCATGACTGGCAAACCCGGCTCTACCTGGCCATGCTGGCCGAAGGCGGGCAGGCATTGTGGGGAGAAGGACAGGCGCCCCTGCGGCCAGAGCAGATCAGCCTCACCTACTGGTACGTGACAGCGCCCGACAAACCGCACATATTTGTGTATAGCCAGGCATGGCATGAGCAAAATTGGGCGGAGATTAACGCCATTGTGGCCCAGATTGAGGCGCAGCAAAACACGGGCGGCGTCTGGCCGCTGACAGAAGACCGGGCGCAGTGCCGGGTGTGTGCGTATCAGGCGTTGTGTGGGCGGCAGGAGGTGGGCACGCCTGCACTGAGCGCAACCGAAGCGGCCGTGCCTGTTCTGGCGGACGAAGAAACGAATGACTTCATGGCGCTGCCACTGGAACCGGCATTGCCTTGAGCGGTCACACGCCGACCATCGCCGCCGAATGGAATTCGGCGTCTGATATATCAAACCGGCTCAAGCCGGTTGGCACTCTACCCAACGCGCTTGAGCGCGTTTTTTGTCTCAGCCTGGGGATTCCATCCCCAGGCCAACGGCCGGGCATAAACCCATGACGCTGGATGACCTGCAATTTTTGTTATCAACTGAGGGTGACCGCTGGCTGAAGGAAACGGCCCGAAGCCGCTTCGGGTTCGCCGTTATCCCCATCACCCCCCACAATCACCTGCAAATCGCCGCCCACCTGCGCCAACAGTTGCCAGCCGCCCAGGCGCAAGCCGTGTTGGAAACTGTGATACTGCGCCAACAGGCTGTCGCCAAATTTAGCCGCGCCGACCAGATGTTTTTCACCCGCCCGGCGCTGGAACAGGCTTCCGCGGAAGCTGTTTCGCACTACCGCGCCGGGCGTTTTGCCCGCGCCGGATACAGCCACATTGCCGATTTGGGATGCAGCATCGGCGGCGATGCCCTGGCGTTGGCCGCCCATGCCCAGGTCACGGGCGTGGAATGGGATGCGGTGCGGCTGGCGATGGCCCAGGAGAATGTGCGCATCTATGGGCATGGGGCACAGTTCCACCCGCTGCAAGCCGACCTGGTAGAACTGACCCCACTGCCGGTGGAAGCGGTGTTTTTTGATCCGGCGCGGCGGGACGAACACGGCCGTCGCTTCTATTCCGTGCATCAATACCAACCGCCGTTGAGTTTGATTGAACGATGGGGGGAACATACGGCCGTGAAAATCAGCCCTGGCGTGGATTACGCCGAAATCCCGGCAGAGGCCGAGGCCGAATTTATCTCACTAAATGGCGAAATGAAGGAGTGTGTGTTGTGGACAGGCGATTTGCGCAGCGGGGTAAATCGCCGGGCCACCTTGCTGCCAGCGGGAGATACGCTGACGGATGCGGATCTACCGGCTCGGCCCGTGCCGGTGACAATACCAGGCCGTTATCTGTATGAACCAGACAGCGCCATCATTCGGGCGCACCTGGTACAGGCATTGGCGCACCGGTTGGGCGCCAGACAAATTGATGCAGACATCGCCTACCTGACCAGCGACGCGCCTCTGGAGACGCCGTTTGCGCGGCGGTATGTGGTGGAGGCGGTACGGCCGTTTCAGCTCAAACAACTGCGCCACGCCCTGCACCAACAACAAATCGGCAGTGTCACCATTAAAAAGCGCGGCTCACCGCTGCAACCGGAACAACTCAAACGGCAGTTGCGGCTCACCGGCCCGGTAGAGAACCATCGTATTCTGTTTTTGACCCACATTCAAGGGGAACCGTCGGTGATTATTGGATGGGAAGACAAATGAAAACCCGGTTTTTAAGAACCGGGCTTTTAGGTGGGTTTATTGGCCGTTGTTTAAGTGAAAGCGCAGCACTTCGCGCAGTTTGCGAATATCCAGGGGTTTGGGCAAATAGTCATCACAGCCGGCTTCCAGGCATCGTTCTCTATCACCCACCAACACCTGCGCCGTCGTGGCAATCAGCGGCACATGGCTTAAGCGGGTATCCGACTTAAACTCCCGCGCCAACTCCAATCCAGACACCCCCGGCAGGTTGATGTCCAACAAAATAATATCGGGCACAGTCTCTTTCAGCATATCACGAGCTGCATACCCATCGGCCGCCTGAATTAATTCAAGCCCTTCTGCTTCCACAATGCGTGAGACCAACAACATATTGACCGAGTTATCCTCAACGCACAATACTTTTTTGCGTGTTCCAGCCATAATTCCTCTTAAACCATTTCTCTACGTAACCGTTCAGACCTGACAGGTTTTTACTCGTTCAACTTGAAGCTTTGCAGGCCAAAAACCTGTCAGATCTCCCGAGGGGCTAAACGCTTACTTTTCTAATATATGAACTATTAAATTACTATCCAACCCGACAATTGTAACAATAATATCGCTAAATTTCAGGTGCAATTACGGAACCGGGTTTCTTGGAGAAACCCGGTTTCTCGCTAAAAGTCTAATAATGGGCCGGTACCCAGTTTATTATGGGGCGGCTCGTAGGGCAGCGTGAAGAAGAAGGTGGTACCCTGGCCGTAAACACTTTCAATCCAGATATCGCCGCCGTGTATTTCAACCAACTTCCTGGTGATGGGCATACCTAAACCGGTACCGCTGGCGGCGCGGTTAAGACCACCATCAATTTGCCGGAACTGCTCAAACACAATCGGGATGTTCTCTTCCTTGATGCCAATACCTGTGTCCCGAATGGCAACCAGCACATGGCTGCCTTCGTCGCGCATGGAGAGGGAAACACTGCCTTTGTCGGTGAATTTGATGGCGTTCCCCATAATGTTCCACAACACCTGGCGAATACGGGTGCGGTCTATGCGCACAGTGGTCACAGCCTCGTCCAGATCAAGGTACATGTCCAGGTTTTTCTGTTGGGCCAGGGGTTGGGCGGTTGCCATGATGTCGTTCGCCATCTGGCGCATGTCCACATCTTCGTAGCGCAGTTCCATACGGCCGGCTTCGATCTTGGACATATCCAGAATATCGCCGATGAGTTCGCGCAGGTGACGGCCGCTTTCCCGGATGAGGCGCACATCTTCTTCCATGCGCTCGTTCAGGTCGCCATCCAGCCCTTCCAACAGCACATCGGCAAAACCGATGATGGAGTTGAGGGGGGTACGCAGTTCATGGCTCATGCTGGCCAGAAATTCGGATTTGAGTTGGTCTACTTCGCGCAGTTTTTTGGATGTTTCTACCTGTTCCGCGTATTGGCGGGCATTTTCAATGGCGATGGCGATTTGAGAAGCCAGGGTACGTTGGATTTTCAGGTCTTCCAGTGTGAAACTGTCTATCTTATCGGCTTGCAGGTCCAGCACCCCCACCAGTTTATCACCGAGGATCATGGGCACGGCCATTTCGGCCTGAGTGTTGGGCAGCAAGGGGTGCGGCAGGAAGTCTACCGTTTTGCGCACGTTGTTTTCCAGCACACCCTGGCGGGTACGGGCAGCGCGGGCTACCAGGGAGTCGGCGTCAATGGCGATTTCGCGCCCTTCCAGGGCCATCAGGCGGCCCACATTACCGGCGCCGGCCTTGAGGACCAGTTTGCGCCCGGTTTCATTCAGCAGGTAGATGTGAACGTGGTAGAGATTGAAGCTGGTTTTAGACAGGTCTACCACCGCTTGCAGCAAGGCGTCGGCTTCTAAAATGGTGGAGGCGACGGTGCTAACCTGGGCTACCGTTTCCAGTTCGGCGGTGAGGCGCTCTTGTTCAGAGAGGGCGTCCTGGGTTTGCTCAAAGAGGCGGGCCGCTTCTAACGCTTCGGCCACTTCTTTGGAGACGGCGTCCAGGAATTCTTGCTCGTCGGGGGTGAGGGGGTTGTCGGGGCTGGCCTGGATGCCGAGGAAACCGATGGTTTCGTTACGGATTTGCAGGGGCAGGCTGGCAGCAGGCACGGCCGTACCGCCACCATCCCCTTTAGCGCCATGACCGTTGGCGGCACGGCCGTTGGTCGGGCGCGCCGCCTCACTTTCCATTAACTGCACCCCGGCATGATCATATTGATAGCCGGTTGTATCCGGCCGAAAAGTCTGGTATTCCCGCCACCCCTCACGAGTCATTTGGCGCTGCAACACATTCAACTCACGCAGACGCGATTCCATCTCTTGCCGCAAAACGGTGCTTTCGATAGCTACCGCCACCTGACCGCACAAACCTTCCAATACCAACTGATCATTGGCATCGAGAGCATCAGCCTGACTGCTTTGCACATCCAGCACCCCCAGTACCTCTTCCCCCAGTTTGATAGGCACTGCCAGTTCGCCTTTTGTACCCGGCAGCAATGGATTGGCGCGATGATCCGGGTCGCCGCTCAGGTTGGGCCGCAGGATAGATTTGCCGGTAGCAGCCACTTTCCCAATCAGGCCCACGCCAACGGGTACGGAGTGGTGCATGTCCAGCATTTTCTGGCCGACCTCGCCATAACCAACCGTTAACGCCACCGTTTGCATGGCCGGGTCATACCGCAGCAGTTGCGTATGATAATAACCAAACTGCTCGTGAATTTGGGTCACCACACGCTGGTAAAGTTCGTTCAGGTCAGAGGCGCTGGCAATTTCCTGGGCAATCTGGGTAGCCAGGGCCACTTCGCGTTCACGGCGGGCCAGCGAAGTCTGGGTGGCGGCATGGAGTCGGGCAGCGCGCAAGGCAGTCGTCCCTTGTTCAGCGACACTGCGGTAGATGGCTAAGGTGTGCTCGTTGAAAAACTCCTTCTGCTGGCTAACAAGGGACATGTTACCAAACCATTCGCCACTGGCGCTCAGAGGCAAAATAGCAAAGCTGGCGATATTCATCGCAGCAAGACCCTGCTGAATGGGGTCGGGCAGCCGTTCATCCTGGGCAACATTCGGCGATACAAAGTCAGTGTCTAACGAATAAAGGCTAGAGAAGGGATTGTCTTTTTGCGAATGTCGGGCGCCTATGGGTGTTAACGAGAGGCCGCTGGCGTTGCTGTTCTGCGCCACTACCACATCTACCGGCGTCTCACCCTCCATTTCCACCAGGGAAATGGTGACTGATACGTGGGGGTAATGGCTCACATGGGTGGCCATCGCGGCAATCACTTCGGCTTCGGTCTGGGCTTTGGTGACTACCTGGCTAAAAGCGACCTGGCGATTCAGCAATTCCAGCGATTCCTGTGCCTGCTGCTGTAATTTTTCTTGTTCGGTGATGTCTTGCACCAGGGAAACAACACCCACAACCTGACCGTTATCATCCAACAGAGGGGTATTGTACCATTCACAGGTGATGAGACGGCCGTCGGCGCGCACATTGCCATTGGTGCTACGCGAACCCCCCGTCTGACTTACCAAACCTTCCCACACAGCATCTACGTGCATGTGATATTCTTCAGGGATAATAAACCGGGCGTGCTGCCCCAAAGCTGCCTGGCGGGTATGTCCAAAAATAGTCTCCGCTGCCAGATTCCACTCACGGACTTCAAAGTTGAGATTCCACTCAATAAAAGCCAGAGGTGTTTGCTGCACCAGATGGGACAACCGCTGTTCTGATTCGCGCAGCGCTTCTTCCGCCTGCTTACGTTCGGTAATGTCCTCCGAAGTACCTAGAACGCCAATGACATTGCCGACGGCATCATATAGGGGGGCTTTATTGGTTTCGGCCCAAACAGCGCTGCCATCAGGCTGGGGTAATTGTTCCATAAGGCCCAGCGCCGGTTCTTGCGTTTGCATCACTTGCCGGTCGGTTTGCACAAAATAATCCGCCTGCTCTTTGGTCCAGAAATCATAGTCTGACTTTCCCACCAGATGTTCTGGCGAGGGAAGTCCTACGGTGGCGGCAAAGTTTAGATTGCTGCCCAGATAGATGGAATTGTGGTCTTTCCAAAAAACGGATTGGGGGATGGTGTCCAACACCAGGCGCAGCAGGGTTTCTTGCTGCCGCATCTGTGCTTCTAGCTGACGGCGCTGATTGGCTTCCAGGGCTAAAGACAAGAGATCGGCCAGGGAGTTGCTAAAGTTTTGTTCCTCCTGGGACCATTGGCGGGCGCCGCCCACATGTTCCAGGCACAACACGGCTTTGGTCTGGCCGCCAATCTGAGCGCCCGCATCCAGCATGGCGCCAATGCCTAAGGGAGTCAGGTAAACCTGGGAAAATTCGGCCGTGCGTGGGTCGGTGTGGGCGTTGTGGGCCGCCAGGGTGCGGTCGGTATTAATGGCCTGGAAATAGGCGGGAAAATCCTGGGCAAAGAGGACTACGCCTTCGGAATGTTCCTTTGTATCTGCCTGGTACAGATCGGCGCAGGTGATTTTGTCGGGCTGGTAGTGCCAGATGCTGGCGCGGGCTACGTTGATGGTGGTGACGGCCGTTTCCGTTATCATCTGGAATGCCGCCGCCAGATCACCACGCATCAAAGCCTCGCTTTTTGCCAGTTCCACCAGTTTTTCATTCTGGCGGCGCAGCAAGGCTTCGCTGGCTTGCAGGTTTTCGACAGCCTGTTTTTGGGTGGTTATATCGTGAGCGATACCCAGGTAATTTTGGGGCTGACCGGCATCGTCAAACTGCACGGTAATTGTCGTCAACAATTCCAACACCTCGCCACTCTTGCGGCGCATTTGCAGCAGATAATCTTGCACGGCCCCTTCGTTTTGTAAGGCCAGCGTCAGCTTTGCCAGTTCTTCTTCGCTGATGACCAGGTCAGCGACATTGATCTTTTTGATCTGTGCCGCCGTATACCCTGACATTTTCAGGAAAGCCTGGTTGGCGTCGGTAATGATACCTTCGCTGTTGATGACAAAAACGCCATCTCTCGATTGTTGGAAGAGAATCCGGTAGAGGTCGTTGCTTTTACTCATATCAGGCATCCTCATTAACCACTTCACCCGTATTAGCACCCAAATAGACAAATGTTTGCCGCCCCAATGCCTGGCCTATTTCCTGCACGGCCGTGCGCATGATCGTGTCCACATCGGCCGAACTGCGAACTTTGGCCGCAATTTCGCGCAGCATTTGCTGGCGTTGGGCGCGCGCCTGTTCCTGTTGGAACTGGCGGGCATTTTGAATGGCAATCGCGGCCTGGTTAACCATGGCAGTCAGCAGGTCAAACTGTTCTCGTGTGTAAAAGCGGGGCTGCAAACTTTGCAGGGCAATCACGCCCACCACCTCGTTACCAAGCCGCAGCGGCACCCCCATCCAGGACTGCGACGGGCTGCCAATGGAGTCCACCCCCTGGCGGTGCAGCCACTTTTCCAAACCATCCTCCACGAAAAGCGATTGTCCTGTTTTCAGCAGATATTCGGTCATGCCATTGCCAAACGGCCGTGTCTGCCAGCGTACCCGTTCATTTTCTTCTACGGCGATGGGGAAGGAAATCTCATTCGTCAGGCTGTTGTGCAG
Source organism: Chloroflexota bacterium (assembly GCA_035444285.1). Taxonomy (GTDB): domain Bacteria; phylum Chloroflexota; class Anaerolineae; order Promineifilales; family Promineifilaceae; genus CAADGU01. The sequence continues at coordinate 76,306 of DAOMOK010000005.1, read as the reverse complement.
GCCGATATAGAAATTGGTGGTATCCATCAGGCGTGAAGAGAAGTGGTAAATCGCTTCCAGGATGGGTTCCACCGCTAACATGGTGGTGAGTTCACTAACCATCTCATTGAGAATTGCCAGCTCATTGGCGCGGGCTTCAGCCTGGGCAAAGAGACGAATACTTTGGATGGTTACGGCCGCTTGCTGGCCCAATGTCGTCAGGCGGCGAATCTCATCATCGGAGAACTGCATCTTATCCGCAAAGATGGCATTGATATACCCCACCCACTGGGAACCAATAACAAGGGGCACAAAAATGGTGCTTTTTGCCTGGAAGCGCTGCATATAAAGCGCCCTCAGGTTTTCATCCAGCCGTGGGTCTTTAGCCACATCCTCAATAATAACGGGAGCGTCCGGGTGCATCAGTTTATCGGCTGAAGGGAAGTTAGCCAGCGCATACCGCTGCGAAACCGCTTCTTCGGGCAGGCGCGTCCAACGGGTTAATACTTCTACCCAGGTCGGTTTACGCTCTGTGTCCCAGGGATGATCGAAGAAGTTGAGACTGACATTATTGACACTGGCATGCCCCATGATGCTGTTGCGGCGCAAAGCGTCCAACACATCATCGTAGGATTGTGCCGTATTCAAAGCGGCGCTGCCTCGGAACAGTCTTTCGGCCTGTTGGCGGGCCTGTTCGGTTTGTTCGGAAAGGCGCAGGTTTTCAATGTGGGCGCTGAGACGTTCGGCAACGGCCGTCATAATATCCTGGGCGTCATCATCAAACACCGATGGCTCGGTCAACATCAGTTGCCCAATCGGTTCACCTTGCACCTGTAATGGATACGTTAAAGTTGGGGTGATGGGTGCTTTCTGTTTCCTGGTCTGCGATTTTACGGCCGTCGCCAGCGTTAACGGCGTTAACGCTTTCACCTCTTTTTGGTCATACGCATAACTCAAACTACTCCTGCCACTGGTTTGCGCATAAGACTCCCAACCTTCGCGCCGCAGCCGCCGGGTTACTTCTTCCAACTCTTTCAGGGCTGCTTCCGAACGGGCAAAAGAGCGGGCATTTTGCAACGCCACCCCAATTTGGGCAGCCAGGGTCGTTTGAATCTGGACATCTCCCTCAGTGAAATGATTGCTGCGGTTAGACTGAATATCCAGCACACCAAGCACCTCATCGGCGACAATCATGGGCACGACCAACTCTGATCGGGTTTCCGACAACAAAGGATGTGGCAAGAAATTGGCATCAGCAGCCACATCATTCACAATAATACCCTGGCGTCTGCGCACCGCACGGGCAATAAGCGATTGTGCCTGGTCAAGCGAAATGGTGCGGCCCTCCGCCACCAACTGCCGCCCAACCTCGCCGGCGCCGCTGGTGAGTATCAGATTACGGCCACTCTCATCCAGCAGATATATATGCGCGTGATACAGGCTAAACCGTTCTTTTGCCAGGTCTACCACGCGCTGCAACAAAACATCCACATCGCGCACAGAGGTGATAGCCGCGCCTACTTCCGCCACCGTAGCCAACTCGGCCGCCCGTTTTTGCGTCTGCTCAAATAGAAGCTGGTTATTCATAATGATGGCCGTCTGGTCTGCCAACGCATAGTAAGTGCGGCGATCATCATCGCTAAAGGTTTTGGTTTCGTCCCAGGAAAGGACTATCAAACCGACCCACCGGCTGCCGACATGTAATGGCAAGGAAGCGCCTGCTTTCACGCCAGACATCTGGTACAGCCCACGAGTTACCGCATCTATTGTTTCATCCTGATCAACATCACCGTACAAGAGGATTTCATTGGGGGCATCAATCCACTGGCTGGCAGTCGGCAGGTCTGGTAAGTAAAAGCGGGAACCAATGGGAAAATCTACGTTCGCCAACACGCTGGTGGCATCGGCCCAATTGGCAACCATCTCCATCCATTCCGGACGGCCGTTGGCGTCCACCTCCAACGTAAACAAATTAGCCGCCATCAACCCCCGCCCGGCCACAGGCACAATCACTGCTTCCAAAATTTCATGCATAGAAGTGGCCGCATTCAGCCGGGCGCTCATCTCATACAATCTTTCTGATTCCGCCAGCGCCGCCGCTATGGACTCTTCGGCCCGTTTGCGCTCGATCAGGTTGGCAATGATATTACTGTAGGCGATCAATAAATCTTGCAAATACGGGGAAAATGGTTCCTGGCTGATCAGATTATCTGCGAACAAAACACCCGCCAGTTTATTAGCCCGCCACACTGGCACGGTCACCAGCCACCCTTGCCCTACGACGGCGCCATCGTCCCACAGATCACAATTTTCCTGGACGCGGATACGTTGTTTACCATCGCGGAAATAGACCGCCACATCTGGTATGGCGATCTCGAATGCCTGGCTGCGCTCGTCGCGCAAATTGCCGTTTACATCAGTGCCATAGGTACCGGCGAAAAGTTCGCGTGTCTCATCATATAGATAGAGAGCAAACCTGTCCAGGTTCAACCGGTTTTCTCCCAGATATACAGACTGGCGGTAAAGCTCATCCAGGTTAGCCGTCTGGGAGAGTTCCAGATTCACCTCATGCAAAATTTGCTGCATGCGCAATGATTCCTGCACAATTTGCTCGCTGCGTCGCAGAGCCTCTTGCGCTTCTTTTCGCTCCGTAACATCCTGCTTAATGGCAATAAAGTGGGAAATTTCTTCGCCTTCGGCTCGCACCGGCGTAATGGTCATTTCCTCGGTATAAAATGAACCATCTTTGCGCCGGTTGACAATTTCGCCATGCCAAACCTGGCCGCTGTTGATGGTATCCCACATATTCTGGTAAAAACGTTTGTCTTGCTGATCAGATTTCAGGATTCGCGGATTTTCACCAATTGCTTCTTGAACATCGTATTGTGTCAGCCGGGAAAAAGCCTCGTTCACCCAGAGAATAGTGCCCTTATTGTCTGTGATGGCAATGCCGTTTGCGGCTGAGTTAAGGGCTGTGTCTTGCAGCCTTAATTGCGCCTCTACCTGTTTACGGCTGGAAATATCTATGAGCGTGGATATTAAGGCTGGCTTGCCCTCATAATTGAGCAGGCGGGTGGAAAGTAGCGCCCAGATATGTTCACCATTTCTGCGCTTGAATTCCACTTCGTAGTTGCTCATGCTGCCTGTAGCCATAACCTGCTCCAGGTAGTTCGTAGCGTCTGACTCATGCACGTAAAAATCAAAAACTAACGTGCCCGGCATTTCGGCAAGTGGAACATCCATCAATTGGCTCATCATCTCATTGGCATACAAAATCCTGGCGTCATCCTGAGCCACAATGACAACAGGGGTAGACATGGCTTCCAAAACAGTTTGCATGCGCTCGCTTGTTGCCCGCAGTTCCGATTCGGTTTCTTGTAATTCGGCTGTATGCTGCTGGGCCTGGGCAAAGAGGCGGGCGTTTTGCAAGGCTACGGCTATTTGTGTGGCCAGTGTGGTCTGTATGTTAACATAACGCTGCGTGAAACGATTGGCGGTATCGGCCTGCAAATCTAACACGCCCAATACCTGTCCGCCGACAATCATGGGTACGGCCATTTCGGCACGGGTTTCTGGCAGCAAGGGGTGAGCCAGAAAATGGGGGTCCTTGCGCACGTTGTTAACGATGACACCGGTACGGCTGCGGGCAGCACGGGCTACTAACGATTGTTCGGCAGTGAGGGGAATAGGGCGGCCTTCCTGAACCATCTGTTGGCCGACTTTACCGGCGCCGGCAACCAGTTCCAGGGTATCACCGGTCTCGTTAAGCAAATAGGCATGGGCGTGATAGAGGTTGAAACTTTCTTTCACCTGATCTACGACGGCTTGCAGCATTTCCTGGGGATCGAGGATGGTGGACACGGCCGTGCTCACCTTAGCCACCGTTGCCAGTTGGTCGGCAATGCGCTCCTGGTCAATCAGTGCTTCAGCCAACGCTTCTTCGGCCTGCACCCGCTGTGTGATGTCTCGCCCCACGCCGCGGAAACCCACCGTCTTACCATTGGCGTCATAACGCGGCAGCACAAACGTTTCCAGGTGGCGGACACGGCCGTCCAGCCCAATTGCTTCCCACACAAACCCCTTGACCGGCTCACCCGTTTTATAAACCCGGTTGAAGGTGTTAAAAACCTGTTCGGCCGTTTCCGGCGTGGTGTATTCCCGGTAATTCTTACCCATTAACTCTTCACGGGGATAACCGATTACCTGGCTCAGCTGATCATTCATAAACGTGAAGCTGCCTTCCAGGTCTGCTTCAAAGTACCCATCTTCAATGCTTTCCAAAATCGTGCGGTATCGCTCTTCAGACTGACGCAGGTTTTCTTCCGCCCGAATACGTTCGGTTACATTGTGTACAATCCCCCGAAAACCAACCGGTTGATCATCGCTGCCTTTCACCAATGAGGTGGAAACTTCAATAAACCGTTCTTCACCATCTTGGGTGATGATGGGATACGTAAAGCCTTCGATGGGTTCACCGGTCCTAAATACCTGGTTAAATGTTTCGTAGACTCGTTCAGTCGTTTCAGGACTGGTGTAATCGCGGTAATTCAGCCCCAAAAATTTCTCTCTGGTGTAGCCAAAAATCTCTACCGCCTGATCATTCATAAAAGTAAACGATCCCGTCAGGTCTACTTCATAAAACCCATCTTTAATGGTTTCCAGGATTTCCCGGTATTGGGCTTCTGACTGCGCTGAGGCGACCTGGGCTTCCTCACGTTCTCTAATCAGGTTAGTTACATCACGAGCGATCCCGCGAAAACCGACCACAAGCCCTTCCGCATCATGCCGTAAGGCAATGGATGTTTCCAATATCTGTGGCGACCCGTCTTTGCGGACGGTATGCATGAGGATGGCTTTGGCCGGTTGGCCGGAACGGTAAACTTGATTAAAGGCCTCGTAAATTTGATGGGCATTTTCTGCGTCAGCGTAGTCACGGTTGCTCAGGCCCAATAATTCTTCTTCCGGGTAACCCAGCACTTCGGCCAACCCGCTGGAATAGTAGGTAATGGCCCCGTTCAAATCCACTTCATAATAAGCATCTGGGGTGCTGTCTAGCATTTCGCGGTAGCGGGTTTCACTGGCGCGTAAGGTTCGTTCGGCCTCTTTTTGGGCGGTAATGTCACGGATCATGACCAGAGAGCCAAATGCTGGCTCATCGTCCTGTCGCAGGAGAATGGCGCTACTCTGCACATCCAACACACGGCCGTCTTTGCTGAGCCGTTTGGTGACAAAGTTGGTAGCACGGCCGTCGGCAAACAATGCTGCCAGCGCCAGCGTCGTCTCCTCTTTTCGCTCTTCCGGCACAAAGTTTAGCCGGCTGCCCACCAGCTCTTCATTTTCCCAACCAAAGGTCGCTGTGAAGGCCGGGTTTACATAAACAACCTGGCCGGTGGGATCATAAATGACCGATGGGTCAGGTGATAACTCTAGCAGCGGTCGGAAAATTGTTACATACTGCTCCAGCAGCATACGGCCGTCCGGCTGTTGGCTTACCATCTGCCCAGAATCATTTGGCTTTTCTAATGTTACCATGCCTGCACTCCTAGCGAGCTTTCTGCGGCGAGCCATTCCCACCATCAGCCGGATGATGGAATGGTTCGCCTCCAAAATTGAGATCAACCTGGGTGGATTTAGCGCCCAGCGCATGGCCAAGTTCTTTCACGGCCGTTTGCAACGCACTCTCCATACTCAGCGAGCTTTGAATCTTCTGCGTAATTTCGTTTACAATCCGCTCCCGTTCCGCACGGCGGCGCGTCACCTCAAACTGCTGCGCGTTTTGAATCGCCACCCCAATCGTACCGGCCAACGTCATCAACAGGTTGAGGTCACTATCGTTATATACCCGCACTTCCTTGTAGGCGCTGAGGCCAATAACGCCCAGAACTCGATCCCCCAAGATCATGGGGACACCCAGAAAACTATCGGTCATACGAGGGCCGCTACCGGCAATGGTGGCCCCCTTATCGGTAGCATCTTCAACCGATGACAACTGCATCAAAAATGGCTGCCGGCTGTGAATAATCTGTGCCGAGAACCCACCCTGCTCATCAACCACGCGCGGCGATACGGGTACATCGCCTTCATCGCGGTCTTGGAAGAAGGGGAAGTGCATCATATTGGTGGCTTCGTCATACAGACACAAGTAAGCGGCTTGCGCATCCAATGTATTCATCAACTGCACGCCCACGGAATTTACCAATGTAGCCAGGTCAAGCTGTGAGCTGGCAACCTGGTTAATGGCGTTAATGGTCGCCAGTTCAGCGGCACGCTCCTCGGTTTGGGCAAACAGGCGCGCATTTTGCAGGGCTGTGGCTACCTGCGAGGCCAGCGTAGATTGGATGTTGATGTCTTGTGTGGTGAAGTGATTTACCTGCTCTGACTGCACATCTAGCACCCCAACCACCTGGTTACCCGACATCAAGGGTACGGCCATCTCCGAGCGGGTGTCCGGCAGCAACGGGTTGGGCAAAAAGCCTTCATCCGTCTGTACATCGTTGGCAATCACACCCTGGCGTTCGCGGGCAGCACGGGCCACCAGAGAACGTTCACTATTCAGGGGGATGCTGTGCCCGGCAGCCACCATCTCCGCGCCGGACTTACCGGCCCCCGCTGCCAACACCAACAGGTCTTGCTCCTGATTGAGCAGGTAGATATGGGCATGGTACAGGTCAAAGTTATCTCTGGTGAGGTCTACCACGTCTTGCAGCAAACGGGAGGCATCCAGATTAGAGGCCACGGCCGTGCTGATTTCCGCTACCATTTGCAGTTCCAACGCCCGCTTGGCCAGCGCCTCTTCAAACTGCCGCCGCTCGGTAATGTCTTCAGAAATACCCAACAAATACTTCGGTTTACCCTCCGCATCCATAATGGGCATCTTCCGGGTATGCAGCGTGCGCACTCCTTGATGGGCTGTTTGAATCGGCTCATCGGGAATATCTACGGCCGTGCCATTGCTCAACACTTCCCGATCCTTCGCTATAAAATACGCAGCCTCTTCGGGCGGGAAGAAGTCATAATCACTCTTACCAATAAACACATCCTGTGGATACCCTGTAATTTCTGAACCTGCTCTGTTCCAACGGACAAACCGCAAATCTTCGGCGTCCTTCACAAACAGCATAACCGGCAGGTTTTCAATGACTGAATCCAGGAAGCCGGTCGTTTCTTGCAATTCCGTCGCCCGGCTTTGCACTTCATCCAGCAGTAAAATACTATCCACTACCGAAGCCGTTTGCGTGGCTACAGACAGATAAAGCCGCCGATCGGCTTCCGTAAATTTATGTGGCTCATGCCAACGTACCAGAATGCTGCCCAACTGCCGATTACCAACTGCCAATGTCATAAAGACCAACGCTCTGGTACCAGTCTGTTCCAGCCCCAGCTTAAACGTCGGGTCTAATTCTGTATCTTGGGCCAAATCTTCAACCAACAACACACCTTCGCCAGATGCCAGGCGTAAACGAGCCGAAGGCATTTCATCCAGGTTAAAACGGGAGCCAATGGGAAGCACAGGAGCTGGCGCAGTTGAGGCCACCAGTTCAACCATTTTCGGTTCGCCGCTTTCATCGAGTTCAAACTTAAACAACGCGCCAGAAACGGCGCCGGCAGCTAAGGCCGGGGCCGCCGCCGCCGCAACAACTTCGTCAAGCGAGGTGGCTGCATTCAACCGGGCGCTGATGTCAAACAGGGATCGAACCTCTTGCAGTGCTGCTTCTGTCTGGCTAAACAGACGGGCATTTTGAATGGCGGCTGCTGCCTGGAAAATAATTGTTTCTGCCAGGCGCTTTTTATCATCCGTCATCGTTTTGACTTCGTCGAGAATGTCCAAGCCGACCGTGCCGATAACCTCATTACCCACTAGCATGGGCAGCACAACCAACTCCTTGACGCCCTGCGCTTTTAGCATATCCTGCACTGGAGCGGTCAGGGGATTTGTATCCACGTCATGGACAATCACACCCTGGCGCGTCTGCAACACCCGCAAAGTCAGTTCATTCTCGGCAACAGGAATTTGCAGACCCAACGCACTCTGATTTTGCTCTTTTTCATAGGCTTCAGCCATGATGACCAGGTTTTCTTTGGCCGTGTCAAAAAGGGCAATACGTGCCTGGTCTACACCAACACCATCCACCAACCCCTGGGCCACCACCTCCATCGCCTGCTGGATATCCAGTATGGAGCCAAGTTGGCTCACGATCTGGTTGATGGTTGCCAGTTCTTCGGTACGTTTTTGCGTTTCGGCCAGGGCTTGCTGCGTGGCGGTAAAGAGGCGGGCGCGTTCCAGCGCCTCAGCCACTTGCTGGGAGATGGAGGCCAACAACATCTGTTTATCGGCGGAGACAGGCTGCCCGGATGGGTCACGCACACCCAATACGCCAATGGTGGCGCCGCGCACGGTGAGGGGGGCGCGCACGGCCGTGTCACCGACCACAGGATTGGCGACGCCGTTGAGGATGACGGCCGTGTCCGGCGCTCCATTTCGCTTAATCGGCTGCACCTCTCGCTGGTTGTAGGTAAACCCTTGCAGTTCCGTCTCGCCGGTAGTCAGGAAAGATTCCCACCCTTCCCGAATCAACATTTGCTGCATACGGGTCAGCTCATTCAACGCCTCTTGGGTACGCTGATACTGCCGGGCATTTTGGATGGCGGTGGCAATTTGCGCCGCCAACGTCGTCTGAATGTTAATATCCGTCTCGGCAAAATAATTAACTTCACTCGCCTGAATGTCCAGCACACCCAATACTTGCTCACCGGCAATGAGCGGCGTTGCCAGTTCGGAGCGGGTGTTCGGCAGCAGTGGATTGGGCAAAAACCCAACTTCCGCCCGCACATCATTGGCAATGACACCCTGGCGCAAACGAGCCGCACGCGCCACCAATGATTGTTTTTGGCGCAGCGGAATTTGCCGCCCTTCAGCCGCCATCTGGCGGCCCACCTCACCGGCGCCTGCCGTCAGCGCCAGGAATTGTTCATCCTGGCTTAAAAGGTAAATATGCGCATGGTACAGATTGAATCGCTCTTTGGTCAGGTCAGAAACTTGCTGCAACAGCTCGTTTACATCCAGAATAGTGGTAGCAATACGGCTCAGGTCGGCCACTGTTTGCAGTTCTTGTGCCTGCTTGCTCACCGCCTGCTGCACTTCTTTGTTGACCATCAAACTGGAAAGGGCATTGGCAAAGAGGGTGATGAGGTCTGGTTCATAGGGCTGCAACGGCCGTTGACTCAACAGATTATCCACCGCCACATAACCCAATGGGCGGTCTTCCTGCATCAATAGCGCCGTCACCTGCCACCCCTGGCCCGCTATGTCATAATTCTCATACAAATCGGCGTACTCATTCACAAGGCGGCGCTCACGCGAAGCCATGATGCCGGCAAACCATTCGCTATAAGCAGACATGGCGTGAGACAGATGCATTTCATCAATCAGATTGCCGCTTTTATCAATACCAAACGTGCCATGCATCATCCCCAGGTCTTCATCAAACGTCCAGATACCTAAGCGGTCAAAACCTAACCGGGAATGTCCCATTGCAATCGCTTGCCGGAACAAATCCGGCAGCGTTTCTAATCGGGACAATTCTGTTGTGATCTCCTGTAAATCAGCCAATTTTCCCTGAAAACTACGCGCCAACTGCTCGCTGGTGCGGATCGCCTCCTCGGTCGCTTTGCGCTCCGAAATATCACGCATGGTCATGCTGAAACTGGTGGCATGGCCGTCCACATCATAGTTAATACCGATGGTCTCTTCAATGGGGAGAACTATGCCGTCGGCCGTCACGATATTCGCCTCGGTAGACCAACCGCCGGCAGACAATGCCGCAGGAATACCTTCCGTGATTAACCGCTGCGCATCTTCAGGGGCAAAGATGGCAGCGGCATTGATTTTAGACACATCGTATCCGGGTTCGTACCCTAAGAGGTTCAAGCCAGATGGGTTTACATAGAGCGCCTGCCCATCTAATGTGCCGACGCCAATAAGGTCAGGATGATTTTCCACAATAGAGGAAAGCAGTTCGCTTCGTTCAAACTGGCGGGCGCGGTCTACAACGGTGGCTAATTGGCTCATAATAGCCCGATAAATGCGCTTTTCTTGTGGGGTGAATTCCCGTTGGGAGTCCCAACTAACAATCGTTAACCCCACCCAACGGCCAGCAAGGGCCAGGGGCAGAATGGCCGTGGCAATGACGTCCCCTTGCTTATATAGCGTCCTGGTCGTGAGGTCAATTCGGTCATCCACCTCAATGTCACTCACAAAAAGCGGGTTTTCGGCGTCAGCCAACCACAACCTGGACAGAGGGAAGTCCGGCAGGTGAAAACGGGTATGCAAAGGGGTGATAGTAAGATTACGGCGTGACCATTGCGCCACAATTTCTGACCAGATTGGTTGACCTTGTTGATCCAGGTCAAAGGTGAGCAGCGAGGCGCTATCGGCGCCACTGTCAATGGCTGTTTGCATAGCCGCCATGAGCGACTCTTCCAGGTTTGTGGCCTGGCTGAGGCGCTGGCTAACCTGGTATAGCTGTTCCGCTTCTTGCAGGGCAGCCTGGATGCGTTGGGTAGCCTGCACCGCCTCTACCACGGAAAATGTTTGCTGCGCCAGATTGGTGAAGATGCGTTCGTCCCGGCTGGTGAAAGAATGGGGCGTATTCCAGTTAAAAATAATCAAGCCGGCCCAGCGACCTTGCGCATACAGAGGCAGCACGGCCGTTGCCAGAATTTTGATCTGCGTATGCAGCCGGCGCAGTTCCGGGCTGATGGCTTCATGGGTGGACGTGTCGGCAATGAGTAACGGCCGTTCCGGGGATGAGAGCCAGAAGGGAGTAAACCCAAAACTGGGCAAATAATAACGAGTTCCTTTGGGGATGCCTCCTTCACCCGTATGCCAGGATGCCTGTACCACCGCCCATTCCGGTCGGCCGGCCGTATCATTTTCAAAAAACAGCAGTTGAGCCGATGTTGCACCCAGGCGACGGCCGTAACTGCTGACCGCCTCTAAAATTTGTTCTGGCTGGCCTGCCTGCGTCAGTTCCGAGGCAATATCATACTGAATATTCGTCTGCTCCACCTGCTGCGCGTTTTGAATAGCCACTGCTACCTGGTTGGCAATAGATTGCAGCAGCGCCACGCTTTCTTCATTTAACCCATAGGCCACATTGTGCTGCACATCCAACACCCCCAACACTTCATCCCCCAGGGCGATGGGAATGGCAACCTCTGCTTTGGTATGCGGCAGCAGGGGATTGGGCAGCCAATGATCATCTTGGGAGACATCGGGGATCAACACCACCTGGTTGGTAGCCGCGGCCCGGCCCACCACACCCTGGTTAAGGCGCAGTTTGTGCCCGGCAACCAGCATTTCCTGGCCCGCCTGCCCTGTGCCGCCGGCCATCAACAGATAAAGTCTGGAGGCATCAATCAGATAAATTTGGGCATGGTAATAGTGGAAAGCGTCACGAGTCTGGTTCACCACTTCAGTTACCAGGTCATCCAGATCGAGGATGGTGGAGAGGCGGCGGCTCACTTCTGTGCTGGTAGCCAATGCCTGGGTACGGTCGGCTACGCGGCTTTCCAGCGTGCCAATAAAAGCGCGCAACTGCGCTGTCATGTTGTTAAACGCCTGGGCCAACACGCCAATTTCGTCTTGTGTTTCCACAGGCGCCTGGCGTTCTATTTCACCGGCGGAGATGAGCACGGCCGTGTCCGTCAGCCGGTTGACAGGGCCGGTAAGCAGCCGGGCAAAATAGACCGCCAACAAACTGCCGATGGCTACGGCCGTTAACGCCAGAACAATACTCACACGCTCCTGCGCATCCACCGCGGCCAACGCATCCTGAATAGGTTGATGAATGACAACAGCCCAATCCAGCGCATCTACCGCCGGAATATGCCCAAACGTGGAAATCGGGGCCATATGGATGAGACTGTTTTCGCCATTAATGATGTCAACAAGGTTTGGCGCCAGGCTATTTCGCAACAAGTTCAGAGTCGCCAGGGATACATCGGGCGGCGCCAAATGCAATTCACCGGCTGCGTGCTCATCTTCAAAATGCAGCGTCAGGTCACCAAACAGCATATCGCTGTGAACTGATTCGCCTAAATTTCCTGTTTCGGCCAGCAGTTCCTGGAGTTGATGCAAAGTCAACGTGGTGCGTAGGATGCCCACTACTTGAAGGCCGGAATAAATGGGCAAGGCAATGGGAATGCCGACGGCGCCAGTAGCCGGGTCTTGCTGTGGCAAACCGATATACGTGGCCCCATACCCCTCGTTATAGGCCGCCTGCCACCAACTTTCCCCGCTGTGGTCAAAGCTGCCAATATGGCTGGTGGCGCCGACCAACGCCCCAAAACGATTCGTCACCAGCATGTCTTCATTTTCAGGAAAATTGTATTGATAGTTACGCAAAACGCCGGCTGTGGCATTATTTGTAAATCGGTTCACAATGCCAGAACCGGCAGGAGCCGTGAGCCACTCAGTATTGAGCTGGCTAATGGCAGCGGCGATGTCTGCCTCTGTGCCGGTGTACTCGCGGTTGCTGCTGCGGACCAGGTTGGCTAAGCCGCTATCCAGACTAAACGCTTGCAAAACGCTTACTTCCCGGCCCAACAGTTCACTCACGGCTGAAGCCTGGGAGGCGCTTACCGTGTGAAACTGCTCATTTAACTGATTGGTCAGGTTGCGACGGGTGATGCCATTCACAACCACCGTTGTTAAGATTACGGTGATAACCACCAGGCCAACAGCAGCCGAAACCAGTTTGGTACGCAGGGAATAAGTGGGGAACTGACGGACGACCACAGCAAAAGAAATGCCAACGAGAATAACGGCCGTCACATAAACAATGCGCAGGTCTGTTTGGGATATACCACCACGTTCAGTCGGCCAAAACAGATCGAGAATAATCAGACCGGCGCCTGTGAGGGAAGCAAACACCACACCCCAGGCAACCCGGTGCGAGGGTAATGCCTGAGTAATAATTAAAATCACAAGCAGCGTGAGGGTAACGGTGAGTGGCAAACCAATTTCAGTCAGTCGGGTAATGAGAAGCAGATCAAAGCCAAATAAAACAAGGGAAACCAGGGTTACGGCCAGGATAACACGGCCGTGCCTGACTAAATATGCCCCCACCCACATCAAGAGCGCCGCTATGATGCCGACACCTGGTTCGATCAGGTCGCTGTAGTCATTGTCGCCATCGGTAAGCTGCCGGATGAAAATGATGGTCGCTGCCAGACCGATGAACAGACCCATGAGGAACAGCAACCAAACGGCGCGCCTGGTTCGTTTTGTTTCTTCAGATGTTTGTTCTTCTGCTTGTTGGTGAAGTAATGTCATAATACCTTACCCAAGTTATTAGTACCCGTAACTCGAAGTCCGTATACCGTAATCCGACGGATTTTCCAGAGGTAGAGCCTTCGGAATACGGATGACGGATTACCGAACACGGGTACCAGCCGTCTCTCTATACGGTTTCATGATGCGCCACCCCATTGGTAGCTTTGTCCGCTACAGGGCCGGGTTCGGCCACGGCCGTCGTCGGCTCATCCAGGTAGACAAACGCTTCCAGACCTAAGACGCGGCCTACCTCTTGCACGGCCGTGCGCAACACCGATTCGGCGTCTACGGCCGTGTACACCCGTTCCGACACCCGCCGCAAAATCTGCTCTTGTTGGGCGCGCGCCTGCGTTTCTTCGATGAGGCGAATGGTTTGCACCACCGCTGCGGCCTGGTCTACCAGACTGGTGATCTGGCGCACATCCGCTTCTGTCATATCTTGCGGCGCAATGGAGCGGGCTATGAGCAGACCAATCCACTGCTCCCCAATCACCAACGGGAAAACAGCCAGACTGCTAACTTCTAATTGGTCTACCAGGAAGGTACGCACCGCCTCATCTATCTTCATCTCTGTATGTACATTGTTTATGACAAACGGATTGTCTTTTGAGAGCATGTAGGCCACAGGGAATTGATCCATCTGATAAACATCCCCAACTGCTCCGGTTAACCCTATCCCGACCATATCCAACATAGCCGCCGTCATCATCGTGTGCGGTTGTGCGGCATGCCAGGGTTGATCAAAGAAATTCATCTCTAGCTGATCCATCCATTGCAAAGCGGTTGATGACGCCAGCGCTTCCAGAATTTCGTCTAGCGTTGTGGCCCGCACCACCCGCTCACTACCGGCATAGAGTTGATTCGTATGGGCGCGGGATAGCTCCGTTTCTTCAAAAAGGCGGGCACGCTCCAACGCCTCGGCCACCTGCACGGCAATGGCAGCCAGCAATGCTTCAATTTCTGGGGTCACGGCCGTGCCGCTATCTTTACGCACACCTAATTTGCCAACGGTGATGCCACGCGCCTGCACCGGAATCACAATAGCTTCTTCAACCGAAAAACCAGGTAGCGCCGCCATGCTTGCCGGGTCAGAGGACTCAGCTTCGGCAGAGACCATGATAGGCTGGAGTTCCTGACGGTTAGCAATGTACCCCTGTATAACTTGCTGCCGGCTGTTTCTAAACGCTTCCCAGCTTTGCCTGGTAACCACACGCTGTAACGAACGCAGTTCTTCCAGCGCGGTTTGTGCCTGTTGGTGTTGGCGGGCATTCTGCAGAGAGATAGCCACCTGGGAAGCAAGCGTGGTAAAGATATTCAGGTCTTCGAGTGTAAACGCATTGAGCTTGTTCGATTGTATATCCAACACCCCCAACACCTGCTCACCTACCCGCAGCGGCGTCACAATTTCTGCTTTTGTCTCTGGCAGTAAGGGGTGCGGCATGTAGTCTGGTTCGGCAGTCACATCATTGATGAGAATGCCCTGACCGGTGCGGGCTGCGCGGGCCACCAGGGATTTGAGTGTACGCAGCGACAGACGCGGGTTTTGGCTGGCGGTGGCAGTGGTCAAATTACCGACCGCGCCGGTGAGAACCAGATCGTTCTCCTCCAGGATGAACACGGCCGTCTGGTAAAGGCCAAAAGCAGCATATGTCAGTTCGGCTACTTCTTGCACCAGTTGGCTGGGATTACGGCTGGCAGCAACGGCCGTGCTGATCTCAGCTACCTTTTGCAAATTTTCCGCCTGCATGTGTAACTGATCCAGTAGCCGATGGTTTTCAATATAGCTGCTGATACGCCGCCCCACACCACCAATGATGGCGCTGTCTTCATCACGGAAATTGAGGGTTGGGTCAAGGTAGGCAATATGCACGCGCCCCACCAATTCTCCACGAACCGTCAGGTCTTCCACCATGTGGCGGGGCAGTTCCACCGCCCGGCGTTCGCCAAAAATTTTGTTGCCCATCGTTACAGCGGCAATACAGGCTTCTGGATGGCTCATCGTTTGCGGTATACGCTGTGTGATCCAGGTCATAAACTCGTCTATGGCCGAAACCTCTTCCGCTTTGCGCCCTATTTCGTTCAGCAAATTGAGTTGCTTCAGTCGTTCAGATAACTGCTCCTCAATTTTCTTACGTTCGGTAATGTCTGTGGACAGGCCAATGAGATATTTGGGTTCACCATTTGCATCCAAAACAGGCGCTTTCAGGGTATGCAGCACTACAGTCCCATTCACACCTTCCACTGTTTCTTCAGGGATTTCCACCAATTGTTTGTTTTGCAACACCTGGTAATCTTGGGCAGCAAAACGGGCGGCTGTTTCGGGAAGGAAAAAGTCATAATGATTTTTGCCCTCTATGTCTGAGGCGGGCAGCCCCACCAACTCTTCCATACCCTTGCTCACACGCACATAACGCAGCTCTTCTGCCTCCTTAACAAACAGAATTAAGGGGATGTTAGCCACAATAGAGTCCAGGAAAAGTGCAGTTTCGGCCATTTCGGTCAGCAAGTTGGTATTTTGAATAGCCACCGCTAATTGAGCCGTCAGAGCGGCAAAGGCAGGCAAAGCCGCTTCGTTCAGGCTGTTGGCCTGGCTGCTTTGCATGTCCAACACACCCACGACCCGGTCACCCGTTATCAGGGGAATAGCCATTTCTGAGCGGGTATCGGGCAGCGCCGGATTAGGCCGGAAAAAGGGGCTGGACTCGGTATCGGACACAATAACGGGCTGTCTTTGGCGGACAGCACGGCCGTTGATGGAGTGGTCATCTACCGGCAACCGATGCCCCTGGGCCAGCAGCATTTGCGCGATAGCGCCGGTACCGGCCCGCAGCCGTAACCACTGGTCTGTTTCATCCAACAGATAAATCTGGGTGTGGTACAGGTCAAACCGGTCCCGGATAAGCGTGGCGGCTTGCTGCAACAGGTCATCCAAATCCCGAATTTGGGAAATGACATGCCCCACCTCGGCCGCCAATATCAGGTCGTTGGTGCGCTCCTGCACACGATCTTCCAGGGATTGACTGAATGCCTGTAATTGTTGATTGACTTCTCTCAATTCTTGCTGCCGCACCATCTCCACCCTGTCCCGGTTTTGGTTGAGTACCAGGATTAAAATGGTAGTCACAATAAGCAGCGATAAACCAGCCGTGATGGGTGCGTAGGTCAGTTCCGGCACAATAACTGGCAGAAGTAACAAAAAGATAGTGTTAACTGCGCCTAAGATGAGTGTGTCACGCACGGAGAGAATAGTACCGGCAAAGATGATGATGGGCGCCAACCAGAGGAGGGTGCTTTCTGGATAACCCTCCCTTGTGAAAAAGATGGCGTAAATGAGACTAACCAGAGCCACTATAGCCAGCAGCGGCGCATAGCGATAATGACGAGAACGACTCAAACCATACGCGCCAAAAAGGGACAGCGTCAGGCCAACAAACACAGCAAAAGCCATCGTTTCTTCCCAGGCACTACCTGTCAACAAGCCGACCAGAACACGAATACTTGTGAGACAGGCAATAGCCAGGGTAATACTGGCTAAAAAGCGGACTCGCTGCTGCTCTCCCAGGTCTGTGACGGCAGCCGAAGGGCGCGCCAAATTGTCCAGGAATTGGGAAATTCGAGATCGTGTTGTGGTATGCATCTCGCTATCAGGGTTGACCGGTACAGTCATAACAGTTCTCCAATCGAAAAAAAGGTCCGGGCAATAGACCTGACGGGTCTTCTAAAATCTGTCAGGTCTGCGTCGCTAAAGTTTGTACGAACGCTATTTGAATTCTCCATTAGTTGTGACCATTACCACCATCAACAGCAGCCGGGTCGGGTTGGATTTGTTCTTCCAGATAAATGAATGCTTCCAGACCCAGGCGACGATTAATTTCTTGAGCGGTGGCGCGCAAGATGGATTCGGCGTCTACGGCCGTATACACCCGCGCCGTCACTTCCCGCAAAATCTGCTCCTGGCGGGCACGGCTTTGCACCTGCTGCAACAGGCGAATGCCTTCCAGGGCAATGGCTGCGCCGCTGGCGACAGCCATCATTAGTTCCAACTGATAGTCGCTGTACAAATTGGCTGCCTCAAAACTCTGCATGGCAAGTACACCCAGGGTGCGGTCACCAATGACCAGGGGCACGCCCATCCAGGATTGGGAGCGGGCGCCAATGGCTTCAAAACCCAACTCGGCAGCCATCACGGCCATATCCCCGTTCACCAGCAGCGGCTTGCGGGTGCGCATCACGTACTCTGTCACCCCATTGCTGCTGCGGCGGCGAATGATATTTTCCACTTTGTGGGAATGGGTGATCTCGCCGGGTATGTAAAACAGGTGAATGGCAATTTCATTCAAAGCTTCATCATATAGAGCGATGTAGAAGTTCTCTGTGTTGGCAATAAGCCGGGCGGTGTATGTCTGGATGAGCGTCAACATTTCTTCGGTTTCGCGGGCAGCCGCAAATGCCACCCCCATTTCATTAAGAATGTTGAGTTCCGCCGTGCGCTGTCTGGCTTCAGACAGCGCTTCTTCTGTTTGCCGGGTCAACCGCAGGTTTTCCAGATGGGCGCTGAGGCGAGCGGCAACGGCCGTTAAAAATTCAGATGTTTGGGCGTCGCTTGTGTCCAGGCCAGCCAGTTCCAACATACCAACCGGTTCCCCTTGCACCAACAAAGGAGATTGCAGATCACTTGCAGTTACGGCCGTTGTTTCCGCCAGTGGGTTAACTGAATATTGATCGTAAACAAAACCGGTCACGGCCTGTTCCTCTTGCACCTCCTGCCATCCTTCACGTAATAACCGGCGCGAGGCTTCTTCTGCTTCCTGTCGGTACCGTTCCGCTTCCTCCAAAATCCGTAGATTTTCAATGCGTTGGCCGACCTGCTCCGCTACCGAACGGATGAGCGCTTCATCAGCTTGCGACCAGTAACCAGGACTCACTTCTTCAACAGCAATAGAGCCAATTGATTTCCCCACAACCGTCACCGGCGTCTGTACCCCCATGACAACAGGTTGAGCGATTGCCTTTTGCATTTCCACAACCTTGCCAGCCTCATAACGATAACCAATCAGTTCGTTCTGATGAATACCGTCCAGATAACGTTCCCATGACTGCGCGACATTCCCCTGAATTTGTAATTCAAGCTGTTCTTTGATTGCCGACGATTCCTGAAGCAGGCGGGCATTTTCCACGGCAATAGCCAACTGCACAGCTAATACTTCCAGCGCCGGAACGTCCTCTTCACTAAAGCTGTATGGTGTGTCGCTTTGCATATTGAGGATGCCAACCAATTTATCGCCGGCAATAAGGGGTACACACAGTTCCAATCGAGTTTGCGGCAAGAGCGGGTTGGCTTTGTGTAAGGGGTTTGTTTGGGTATCTTTTACCAGGATGGTACGTTTTTCTGCGGCGGCCGTCCCGTTGATGGAACCGCTGCCGATGGGCAAACGATGGCCGCGTTTTACCAACTCCCGGCCCACGCTCCCGGTACCTACGCGCAAATCCAGGAATTTCCCCGTCACATCCACCAGGTAGATTTGGGCATAATACACCTCAAAACGGTGAGAGATATGTTCCACCGCATAGGCCAATAATTCGTCCAGATCGTTGATTTTTTGGGAGATGTTACTACCCACTTCGGCGCTAACCACCAGGGCATAGGTTCGTTCAGCTACCCGTTGTTCCAGACCGCTGATCAAACCACTTAGCTGCTCTGTCATGCTATTGAAAGCACGCGCCAGCAATCCGATTTCGGTTTTATCTTTGATCTTGACTTGCTGCGACAGGTCACCACCGGCAATTTGTAGGGCTACATTGGTCAATGATACGATGGGCCTGGAAATACGTTGGGTGACAATATACCCCAGGATAGCAGCGCCAATAGCAGCAACGGCCGTGATCGCAATACCTAAATTCCGCGTCGTCTCCGCCGGAGCAAACGCTTCCTCCCCATCAATTTCCGCCAGCAAGGCTACCTGTAAATCAGGCAGCCAGCGATATACGCCCAAGACCGGCACCCCAGGTCGCCGATAATCAGGATAAAGGCCATTGCCATTATTCCCGGCCAATGCCTCATCAATACCCAGGCTGCGATAAGCACGCTCCTGCGGGTAACCATCACTCTCAAAACGGCTGGGAGTAAGCAAATAATTACTTTCGGCGCTGACCAGATAGGTTTCGCCCGTTTCTCCCAAACCGGTTCGCTCTAGCATGATGTCAGCCAATGTGGCCAGGTCCAGGCGGCCGGCCAATACCCCAATCGGCTCCCCCGTCTGTTCATCATGCAAAACGTGGGTCAATACCAGCGTTAAACCGCCCACGCTCAAATCATAATACGGCGTTTGAAATGACGATTGCGTCAGATCGGTCGCATAATAAGGCTGGTTGACCACCAATTTGCCCGTTTGCACCGGGCTAGACGAAGCCAATATGACGCCCCCCGGCGCGTACAGGAAAAGTTCTTCAAAAAAGGAAGAAGCGTCCACCGCCTGGGCAAACAACGTTTCCAATGACTGCTGTTCCGTTTCCGTTAGTTCACCGGTCGAAAAAGCAGCTACGCCATCGTTCAACATTTCCTCATGGCGGCCAATAGGGAACTGTTCCAGGGTAGATTGGCTGTCACGTACCCAACGTACCAGTTGATCCTCTTTCAATTGCGCAATTGCCTCCAGGTTATTCAGCGTTTGTTGGCGAATTTGGGCAATAGTGTTAGAGACAATAATGCTGACCACCAACACCATGGGCAGCACCGCCAGCAACACAAACGCGCCGATCAAACGCCAGCGAATTTGGTGCCAAAATGGTACGCGGCCTGTGATAGGCAATTCCGTTGTTTGAGATGCTTGCATAAGTTTCATCCCTGGAGAGCCGAAGGAGAATATCCCTTCGGCTCTTCGTCGTTACCTCGGACCTATTTTTGATTGATCGCCTCTAAAAAGCGCAGGTCATACGCTTCTTCAATGGTAATTGGCTCTGACAAAATCCCATGATCGAGCATGATCTGGTGAATTTGTTCCCAGGTCTTGGGCTGCATAGCGCCTAATGTGCTGCCGGCCGGGTTAATGAGGGGCAGCCACGCTTGCAAGCGGCGCTCTTGTTCCTCGGCTACCAGGGTATCGTTGTGTTCAGTGACAAGCGTTACCGCTGTCTCAGGATCAGCAATGACATCTGCCATGCCCTGTAAATAGGCGCGCAAGAAGCGTTCGACAACATCTGGTTTTTCGTTGATCATCGTTTCTGTGGTGAAAATCAAAGAGGTATAGTCATTGATGCCATAATCGCTGAGCAAAATAGAAGTCGGTTCATAACCTGCTTCGCGCACCAGAACGGCCTCGTTGATGATCCAACCGCCGATAACATCAACCTCGTCATCTATCAATGGATCGATACCAAAGGTAGTGCGCGAGATAGTGTCAATTTCGTCCGGGTTTAGCCCTTGTGAAAGCAGCAAGGCGTTATAAAGGGCGGCAGCGCCGCCATCATTGACGGCTACACGTTTGCCCACCAGATCGGCCGGACGAATGATGTTGTCCTCGGCCAGAGAAATTAAGGCAAAGGGATTCCGTTGTATTTCAGCGGCGATGGCCACCACCGGGATGCCGGCGGCGCGTGCCTGAATGAGGGAGATGGCGCTGGTGGCGCCAAATTCGGCGCTGCCTTCGCTAACCTGGGAGATGGGGTCAATGTACCCCTGCTCCCCAAAACCACCTTCGTTGATCTGGACGGTCAGGTTTTCATCTGTGAAGTGGTTGTTGGCAACGGCCGTGTATAAACCAGCAGCCGAATACTCATGTATCCAACCCATCTGAAATGTCACTTCATCCGGTTCGGCCGTGGTTGTTGGGGAGCTGTTGGCCGCATTGCACCCCACGACAAACAGGGCCATGATGATGAAAACCAACAAAGTTTTTGCATATGGCAGTGGCGAGGAAATAAAAGCTTTCATGAATTGTGTACTCCTTAATAATTCTCATTGAAGAGTGAGGCAATTTGAGTCAGTTGCCCTACTCTTTGGCAATAAGTTGATTCCCATTTTCACCAGCATGTAAGGTTTGCCGGTCAACCTGAATGTGAAGACGTTGGCCCAAAAAGTCGCCTAACTCTTTGGTAGCCACCTGCAATACGCTCTCGATGGTAGGCGCTTGCTGGATTTTTTGGTTGATGATGTTGACACGATTCTCGCGTTCGGCCTGTTTGCGCGCCTCTTCAAATGACCGCGCATTGCGGAAGGCGATGGCAACCTGACTAGCCACCGATTGCAGCAGGTCTAAGTCCCCTTCTGTTAATCCTTCATTCACGTCATGTTGTACATCCAAAACGCCTAACACATGGTCGCCAATAGCAATAGGCACAGCGATTTCCGCTCTGGTATCCGGCAGCAGGGGGTTAGATTTCCAATCCGGCGACTGAGAGACATCAGGGATGAAGACGGCCGTGTTGTCAGCCGCCGCACGCCCCACCAACCCCTGGCCGATGGGCAGTTGATGCTGCCGGGCCAACATCATTTGTCCGGCCTCGCCTGTCCCCCCCCGCATATGTAATATCTCACCCTGGTCATCTAAAAGATAGATTTGCACATAATAGTAGTCAAATGCAGACCTGACCTGTTCTACAATTTCGATCACCAGTTGGTCCGGATCCAAAATGGTGGAGAGGCTGCGGCTGACTTCGATGCTGGTGGTTAAGGCATGGGTGCGCTCCGTCACTCGTCTTTCCAGGTCCGTGATCGCGTGCTGCATCTGTTCGGTCATCTGGTTAAATGTGAGGGCCAGTGTGCCAATTTCATCATTACCCGTCACTTCAGCACGGGCGGAGAGATCACCTTCAGCCACCGATACGGCCGTGTTGGTCAGGCGTATAATCGGCCGGGCTAACACCTGCGCCACCACAGCCGCCGTCACCGACGCCAGGAGGACGATGATCACACCCAATAAGGCGTTCGTGCGCTGCTGCTGTTCCACCGGCTGTAAGGCTTCCGCCTCTTCCTGCACGGCCACCACTCGCCAGCCCAGGCTGTCTACCTTCGGCTCATTAGCCAATGTATTCACCCGGCCCTGGCTGACCAGACTGGGAGCGCCATTGTAAACCGTGTTCAAAAAGGGCAAATTATCAAGTCTCAACTCATCTACCAGACTGGCTTCGGCAGGCGGAATAAACCGGAGTTGAACTTCATTATCTCCTCTCACCTCAATTTGCCGGAAATTGGGGAAGTGCAGATCAAAATGGCCCGTCTGCCCAAAAGCGGCTTCCCGCAAAATCTGCACCAGTGAATTTAAGCTGTAAGAAGTGAGCAACACCCCAGACACACGGGAACGGCCTGTATTGTCACGCGTGCGCACTGGCACGGCAATATCCACCAATACTTCATCACGGTTGGCATCCACATAAGGCTGGCCTACATGCACAGTGGCAAAACCGGTTGAAGAGGCATTCCGCCACCACTCTTCATTACTATAGTCAAATCTGTCGGGGCGGTGCGAGGCGGCTACCAGCGCGCCATGGGCATCTGTCAGCACTATGCGGTTATGATCAGGGAAGGTTTGTTGAAAAGTGATCAACTGCTGCGAAGTTGTGTTGTTCACCACGCTTAAGACCAGCCGATCCGTAGAGTCTGCCACACGCCACTGCTGGCTCAACTGTAAAATAGAGGCTTCAATTTCCTCTGGCGTCTGATTCTGATAAAACGTATTACGGGCTTCCACAGCATCACTTACAGCCCTGTTCAACGCCAGCGTTTCCATGATGTTAATTTGCCGCGCCATCACTTCACCCAGAGCCAATGCCTGTGACCCGGCCAGACTGTTCAGGTTGCCACCCACCTGGTTTACCAGGGCGTTTCGCGTGGTAATGCCCACAATCACCGTCACGGCGACAACAGAGACAATGGCTACCATGGCGGTAGCGGTGATGAGTTTGGCCCGCATACTATAATTCTTGAAATTAAAGGCAATAAACAGGCCATAAACCAGGGCAATGACCACAATCATGCCAGGTAAAAAGAGTTGCAGGCTATCTGGAACCTGGGTACGGCTCGCCGGCCCATACAAATCAATTAACAGGGTAATAGTCCCCACAACAGTTGCTATGATTGTGGCCTGTGTGATCCCTTTTCGCGGCAATATATTGTCAGTTATGAGGATAACAAGAATGGGCAGGCTCAGTCCTAAAACGATGCCAAGTCCAGATAGCAGCAAAACAGAAAGAGGCCAGATAATCATCATGCCGATGAATACCAGCCATATACCTTGCTGAACCCGGCCTTTTCTGACCAGGTAGATAGCAACGATGGTCAGTAATACAAATCCCGTCAATATCGCGGCTACCGTCATGACGGCTGGCATGTCTAGCTGGATCCCAACATAAAAATAAAACAGAACAAACAAAAGCGTAGCACCCGTTAAGATGGCTAATTTCAACAACGCTCTTTTTTGAACGGCCGTTGTTTCTGGTGGTGTCATTTCGTCAGCATGTGTCATGCGTATTCTCCCTGTTGACGGGCCTTTATTGTGGCGTTTATGGTGCGGATTCGGGTTGGGGGCTACGGCCGTTACCCGGCTGCTCGGCCACGTTTCTTTGGTCGGCCAACAGACGCACTCGTGTCTGCGGTGCATTAACTGTCCGACCAATCTCTCGCACTGCCACTTGCATCGCCTGCTCCATAGTGGTCGTACTCTGAATTTGCTGGCTAATCTGATTGATCAGCGCCTCCTGTTCTGCCTGCGCCCGTACCTCAGCCAGGAGCCGCGCATTTTCTAAAGCGACCGCCACCTGGGCGGAAATGGAAAGCAACAAGTCTGCGTCGCTCTGCCCTAACCCATTCCGCACATTTTGCTGCACATCCAGCACACCTAACACCTTACCCCCCAGGGCTATCGGCACCGTTACCTCTGACAGGGTATCCGGCAGCAGCGGGTTGGGCAGCCAGAACTCCACCTGATCCACGTCTGGGGCCAATACCGGCAGGTTTGTGCGCGCGGCGCGCCCTACCAACCCTCTTTCTACAGGTACTTTGTGCCGCTGCCGGACTAACGCCACGCCGGCATGTCCGGCGCCTGCCGCCAGTTCCAATGTATCGCCAGATTTATTCAATAGATAAAGGTGAACCTGATAATAATTAAAAGCGTCGCGTATTTCCTGGGCTACCGTTGTTACCAATTGTTCCTTGTCCAGAATGGTAGAAACCGTGCGGCCAATTTCGGCGCTGGTGACCAATGCCTGTGTCCGTAAAGCTACCCGGCTCTCTAATTCCACATTCAAACCTTGCAATTGTTGGTTTGCCTGGGCTGCGGCTTGTTCGCTGGCTTGCGCTCGTTCTAAGGCGTCGTTCAAGTTACGCACGGCAAAATGCAGCAATGAACCTGTAAGGGCAAAAACTGACGCATAAATGATGAAATCAACGGCTGAAACGGCTCGTTGTGGTTGGGGCTGAATGATCCCCTGGAGTTCGGCAAGATAAGCAGCAGCCAAAACAAGAATTGTAAGCACGGTAAAGATGAGGGAGGCCTGCCGTCTCCTTAACAAGAGGATAGCCATGATGATTACCAGCGCAAAACCGACTGTGCTGGTATTGCGAATGCCACCAAAGAGAAAGGTAACGGCCGTGAGGATAGCCAAAAAGGTAAAAGAGAAGAGGTAGCTGACCAACACAATGCGCCCACGGCGCATCACATACCACAAACCAGCCATAATGGCCGCCATCGTCCAGCCTAATAGCAAAGAGAGGGCATTGCCTGGCTCAGTGGGAGCAGACAAAACAATAAGCAGAGGCACCAGGAAAGTAACCCCTAACATGGTTAGCAGCGCCGTATTTAACAAAGAGGCCGAAAGTGCCTGGTTCTCGTCCTCTTCCTCAGAAAAAGCCAACAATTCTTTTATTCGGTCATACATAGTAACCTCTGGTAGGTTAAGACATGGCGTGATGTTTTTTTGACAATGTATTCGTGATGGGGTGTCTGTTTGTGTGCCTGCTTCTCATGAATTTACATTACATCTATGAACCCCAACTTCTCTTCTCCGTAAAGATGAGGTTTTGCACCCTGGTAGGATAAACAATCTTTAACTTTGATGCGAGATGAGAATAGTACCAGTGAGGCCAATAGTACACAGAAGATAGAACTGGTGAAGTGAAGGGGACGTGATTGTCAGGGTAACAATCGTAGTAATATAGTCCCAACCTCTGCCCGAGCTAGATATTTAAGCAGATTTCATGGATGAAACGGCCGTATACCACCCTCTCAATCCTCAGTTGATTT
The DNA here is from genome assembly GCA_035444285.1 of Chloroflexota bacterium. Classification (GTDB taxonomy): domain Bacteria; phylum Chloroflexota; class Anaerolineae; order Promineifilales; family Promineifilaceae; genus CAADGU01. The sequence goes on along the minus strand of DAOMOK010000005.1, from coordinate 50,755 downwards.
CTCCGCCAACGGCCGTGTCTCCATCAGCGGGTACCAGAACGGCCCCAAATGTTGCCCCAAGCCAACAATTGGCCCCTTTTCCCAGGCCTCACGGTAATGAATCGCCTCTTCAGCCCGCCCCGTCTTGTCAGACCGCCAGGTAGCCCGCAAAAAAGCATAATCATAAAGAATCCGCCGCAAAGCATCCTCATCCAGGCTGTACCCCGGCTGCTGCGTCCAATAACATTGAATCTCTTCATACAAAAGGGGAGGCAATACATCCTGGCTGATGAGTGGTTTACCAAAACTTACCATTAGAGAAGCCGGCGGAATAGCATATCCATATAACGCACGAACCGCCTCCAGGCGATTGCGGGCGCCTTGCACAAACGCCTGCCCCACCCATCGCCACATCTGGTCAAAATCAGGGGTGATCACAAACCACACATACGGGCCACTTGCCTCTTTTGTCTTTTCCATCACCACCTGAGCCGCATCCAATAATTCAGGCATGGTCGCCCCAGCCGTCACAATCCTCACCTGCCAGTTTACCTGTTGGTAATGGGCCAACGATTCCTTGCCGGCCAACCCCCACGTCAGCCATTGCACCAATCGCTGACCATACAAACCACCTTCGGCAAACATCTTGGGGCTGCCCATCGGCATGATCAAATGCTCAACACCTTGCCGGAAAAACAGTTCACAGGCAGACATCATCTGCTGAAGATTCCAACGGGCAAATTCGTCGCCAAATTCAATACCGGCCAAAGCCGCCGCCCGCCGCGTGCCGCCTGAGGCAAAAATAACGCTTTTTGGCGTCATCTGGGCCACAACATCAGCAGGCGCCAACAAAAACTCTTTTAAGTCAGGAACACGATTTTGATCTTCCATTTGAACCACTCCTTTTTACATTCGTGCTGGTACACTACGCAAGACAAGTAGTCTGACACACATGGCATTTAACAGGCTGAATTATCCGCCAAACAACCAGCAATCCTCTCCACAAGGACTAATCTCCTATAGAGGTAATTTATAAATGGCCTGGATTGTCATATATTCTGACAGATTAAGTGGTAAAAATATCGTCAATCTTATAAAACTTGATTGGGGAGATAAACAATGAAGAAAAATTTAACCATTCTCACACTTCTTATTTTAGGCCTGTGCAGTATTTTGATTATGAACCAAAGTGCTGCTTATGCATTGGAACAGCCAACCGCTCTTGAATCAACGGCTGCAACTGATTTTGCCCTGGCGTCTGCCGAGCAAGGGCAGGGGCACTGCTCAAGCAAACGGATTATTTCTTCTTTTGTTAATGAACATCAGGTAGAAGCCCAGGGGTTTAATTTTCAGGTGACGCCTCCTGGTGGTTCTTATGCATTTAACCGGGAAGGTCACCAGCGGTATCTATCACTGCGCATGGACCCGTTTCCATTTAATGGTGAACTTTCCTCCAGCCGCATTTCAGAAGTTGATACGTCGCTGCCGCCCGACCAGCGTGTTTTTTGCTGGCAGCCAACCCAGAGAAAAGATGTGGTCGTGATGTACACCCATCGTTTCGCAGAAGCAACGCCCCCACCGGGATTATCGGAAAATCTCTTTTTGTGGAATGCCCCGTTGGACACCGGTAACCTTATTACGGCCGTTGGCGTCACCCGCAGCAGCATTTTCGGTGGCTACTTTGCCATTGTTGCCCAAGATTTCGACTTTGCCACCGGTTCAGGGTTGCTTCAATTAGTACCCATGCCGGCCTGGTTAGACGCCACCACCTGGCACACCGTCAGCATCGTCCTATCTCAGGAATCTGCCACCATCCAGGTAAAACAAGGTAGTAATCAGGCAACCGTTTTGCAAACCACTTTACTACATCCTCCCGATCCACTAGGGTTTGAATTCTCCGTAGATAACGAAATAGCCCCAGGGGTCATTGTCCCCGTAACCGTAGCCGAGCAACTTGACGTTGCCTTTTACAGTGCAGGATTACAGCGCCGCTAATAACCAGCCCATCATTTGAAATCAAAAAACAGCCCTCCGTTTTATCAGAGGGCTGTTTTTTTAGGGCTTGAGACTTGTTTTGTGAGGCTAAAGCCGGGCGACCTGGCTGACGGTCAATTGAGGAACCGCATATGATTGCGACCAATGGTAAGCCTGGTGTTTAGCCAGAGCCGCCTGGGCGGCAAATACCGTGCCCATCGTAACGCCAACGGGCTGATACAAAGTTTTTCCAATCCACAAACGTGCTAAGGGCTGGCGTGTGCTGTTCTTGCTCAGGAATTGATTTGCCAATTTCAACGGACTAACATCTCTTAATAATCCAGCTTGCGAAGCAGCAACCAATCCCAGAACAGCAAAACTGGTCTCCTCAATACTTGGTTGTTTACCGCTCCCCCAACCGCCACTACTGTCTTGTCTGTCCAGAACATAATCCACACAACGTCGGGCCAGATCATCGTCCCAGCCGGCCAAAGCCGAAATCGCGCGTGAAGTAACATACAGTGGAGAAATGTGCCATTTGTCATTGAACTGGTTATGGCGCTCTAATTGCTGCCGCAGCCATTCGGTAACACGAATGGCTAATTGTTTGTGCTCATGACTTGATAAATTGGTGCGCAGCGCCATTAAAGCATGAATATTGGCCGAAACAGAAGGGCTGCGCTCATCTAAATAAGTAAAGAAGTAATTTGAATCCCAAAATCTGAGCAGGGGTTTCACAGATGGATTTAACCCGGCCCAACGCAATACGGTGTAGCCCGTAGCCGTATTATCGCTGTCATTCACCGGAAAAACCTGACTCCAGGATAACCCGACCGGCGGTGCATTGTACATACGGGCCAGTTCTTTGATCAGCGGGGCTATCTCCCGATCTGTTGGCGAAAAACCCGCCCGGCGAAAGTTGTCTAATACCCAGGTCAGTTCAAAAACTTCAACAGGCCAACAAAAGCCAACACCCCCATGGCCCAAATTGAGTACATGGTTTAGAAAAGCAGCCGCGCGGGTAGAGTCACGGCCGTGCCGCCGCAAAGCACGCAAATAAGCCGCCGTGGCCGCCGTGGCCGTGGCAATAGACCCATACCGATCCAGAATCCGTTCGTCTATTTCCACCAGCCGCTCTTCAGACAATATCTCCATGCTAAACCACCACGTGCGCGGTTGGGCATAATCAATTTCTAATTTACCAATCAGTGACATCTTTCTAGTCGTAATTTGTTTGAGTTCATCCGACCAGAGCTTTGGTGGCAAATTCAGACGGAAAGGTTCCAATCTGGATAATAAAGCTGGCAACAACAGTTCGAACCCAATGGGCGCCTCAGGTTCAGCAGCCAAATAATCCACATACCTGTGGATGGCCTCTAACCCACGCGCGATAAGACCAGCATCACCAGGCTCTTGCCAGGTAGAGAAAGCCAAAATCGCCGCCAACGTAGAGATAAGCCTCTCATGAGCAAAACAGACTGTTGACTCTCCCCAGCCGCCATCTTCCAATTGATGAAGACGCAAGTATTGCAGCGCCTGAGGCCAGGCCGGGCGACTCAAATCAGCCGCATCAGGTACCATGGCTACCCACGCCGTGCTGTACGCTTCTGGGGCAATCAGACCCAACTGTCCAAATTCGTTGTATAAATTATTTTTTAACTTCATCCCCTACTCCATATCATTGAATTGCAACGCTAAATTGTCTCAGCCATGCTTTTCCAGGGCAGGCTAAACTAAACTTCTTCAGTTGTGCAAAATGACAACAGTTCTGTGGGCTGATTACACTACTAATAGAGAGTCAAGATTGTCAGTTACTTTACTTCTTCAAAGTGGGGATGCACCCCATCCCAACGCACAGGTTAACGAATTTTCTCTCTGTTGTGAATAGGAGTTTAGTCTAGTACCTGACTACCGTTAACTTGAAACGTTCGCACAACCACGTGCAAATTCCGTCTCACAAATCTTGTTTGTTGGGTGGTTACGTTTCCACCATATTCTGTTTTATGTACTACCATTGAAATTGAAAAACTCTTGTTTAAGAGTACCGGCCGTGTCTTAATTTTCTTGTTACACTGGGAAAATAAAAAGGGCTGGCATAAAGCCAGCCCATTGTTTTTGTGGAGAGCCAGGAACGCCGAAACCTGACTCTCGTTAAAAGGAGGAGAAGAAGAAGAGATTTTTTACCCTTCACCGTAGATTTTATACGCCTTTCATACGCCGGGCTGTACGCCGCCCCTACGCAAAACCAACGCAAAACCTACGCAAGTGAAATTATTCACAATACATTGGTTTAAACCTGCCATGCTTGCCAAACTGGCAGGTCTGCCTGCTTCGACAGGAGATAACCAGCCAGATACAATTTCGGCTATGCGCCATATTCGCTACTATCATGCCCTGCTGTTTATGTTGTTTTGTTTGATGGTAGCGGCCACGTTACGCATCCCCAACCTCTCCGCCATACCCGGCGGTATGCATTATGATGAGGCGGCTAATGGGACGTTGGTCGCCCAGATTGCGTTTGACGGCTACCGCCCCGTGTTTATTGCCAGTTATACCGGCAAGGAGGTACTGTTCTTTTATCTGGCAGGAGCAGTGACCAGATTGGGTGGGAGTTCGGTGTTTACGCTGCGGTTAACGGCCGTCTACATTAGTCTGCTCACCGTAGCTGCCACCTATTGGTTGGGCATGGAGCTAAGCCGTGACCGCCGCATTGCTTTGTTAGCCGCCGCTTTACTGGCGGTCAGTTTTTGGGCCTTGCTCTTCAGCCGGTTGGGCTTTCGGGTGAATACCCAACCGCTACTGCAAGCTTTAACCGTTGCCGCTTTATGGCGCGCTTATCGCCTGAACAATTGGCGCTGGTTCGTGGCTGGCGGCATTTTTTTAGGGCTGTCAGCGTATACTTATCTGGCCGTGCGTCTGTTTCCTTTATTATTAATGGTAGGGCTGCTGCCGATTTTGTTTAACCGCAGCAACTGGAAACGGCGCTGGGGGCAAACGGCCGTTACCCTCCTCATCGCTTTTGTCATCGCCCTGCCCCTGCTCAACTATTTCCGCCTGCACCCGGACGCCTTTTGGGTGCGGATCAGCCAGGTGGCCCCAGGGGAGGCCAGCCTCACCATTTACGAAAGCTACCTGAAATCACTGGGCATGTTGTTTTTGCAGGGCGACCCCTACATGCGCTTCAATATGCCAGGCCGTCCAATTTTCGACTGGTTTTGGGGCGGCCTGCTGCTGGTTGGTTGGGGCACACTGCTCCTCCGCTGGCGCAGAAACACGGCCGATTGGCAGCACGGCGCGGCGCTGCTGCTCATCCTGGCGCCACTGGTGATGATTTTGCCCACCGCCCTGGCCGTGAACGAGATTGTGCCCAGTAACATCCGCGCCTTTGGCCTGATCCCCTTCATCTTTTACCTGCCGGCCGTCGGCCTGATGACGCTGCTGGACGATATACACGCCCGCTTCGGCCGGCCGCAGCCCACCACCGCCACCCTCGTTATTGCCACACTGGTGCTCATGGTGGGCAGTTTGTATATGGACCGGCTCTATTTCCGGCAGTGGGGGGTGCGTGCCGATGTCTTTTTTGAGACGGACGGCGATCTGGCCGCCGCCGCCCGCTTCCTGGACGAACTGGACACCACCGGCAAAAGCCTGTATGTGGCCGCAGAACATTATCAGCACCCCACATTGGCTTACCTGAGCGGCAAGTATGGGCAGATGAAATGGCTGCCACAGAGTCAGGCAGTGGTATTTCCGGCGGCAGGCACGGCCGTCTACATCTTCCCCCACAACAGCCCATTGCCCGCCTGGGCTGCACCCTACTTCGCCCAGGCGACGCCGCTGCCCCCTACCCACGCGCCTGACGGCAGCCCGGCGTTTGCCGCATATGAATTATCGGTTACACCGCCGCTGACCATCAGTCACACGATTGGCGACAATTTTGGCGGCAGTATCGTCTTGCTTGGTTATGATGTGGGCGAAGGCGCACCCGACGGTGTCTTGACGCTCACCCTTTATTGGCAGGTGAAAGAAACACAGCCTGGCGACTTTACCCCATTTGTGCAATTGGAAGACACCCAGGGACATCGCTGGAGTCAGGTGGAGACCTTTGCCTATCCGGCGGAGCAGTGGTCGCCGGGTGAGATTGTGGTGCAGCGGGTGGATGTGCCCGTGCCCCCAGGCGCACCGCCGGACAACTACCGACTGCGGGTGGGGCTGTTTTCCGGCGCGACTGGGGAACTGCTGCCCCGGCTGGACGCCGACGGCCGTTACGCCGGCAGCGCTACCTTTATTGAAGATGTGCCCATTCAGGCCGCCGGTTTGCCCCATCATATACCCCAGCCACCTAACCGCTGGGAAAGCCAGGTACGGCCGTACCTGCGGCTGCTTGGTTATGAACGGGGGGCGCCGGCAGTGGCTGCCGGTGAACGGTATGGCGTGGCGCTTTGGTGGCTGGCAACAAACAGCGTGCCCGCCACCACCACCCAGTTTGTGCTGACACATGCTTCGGGTGATGAGTATCTCCTGTTGGAAACACAGCCGGTGTACGGCCGTTACCCCTTCACCAACTGGCAGCCACCCCAGTTCATCATTGACCGCCAGCTTTTGCCCATTCCCGCCGACATCCCCGCCGGCGACTATAACATCGTGGCCCGCTTTTTCGATGAGGAGGGAACAGTTCTTAGCCGTACTAATCTAAGATCGCTTACCGTTGTCGCTCCGCAACGCCTCTTTACGCCACCCCCATTCGAAACCACTGCGAACGCCACCTTCGGCGATGAAATCATCCTGCTTGGTTACAGCCTGAACGCCACCGGTGAACCGGGCGCCTACACCCTGACCCTGGTCTGGCAAACCGCCCAACCACCTGCCGCCGATTACACCGTTTTCGTTCACCTGTTACAGCCGGACGGCACGTGTAACCCCTGCGCCTGGCAGCAAGATGTGATGCCGCAGCAAGGTCAGTATCCCACCACTCGCTGGCAGGTAGGTGAAGTAGTCATTGATAGTTACCAGATTGTTTTACCGGATGCGGCTCCTGCTGGGGTTTATCCATTGGAAGTGGGACTCTATCTGGCGGAAAACGGCCGTCGCCTGCAAGTCACATTGCCCGACGGCCGTAGCAGCGACGCTATCTTGCTGCAGCCCCTTAACTATTGACAATTGTCAATTCTCAATGGGCCGGGCCATGGGGTAGCTGCCCAATACCTGCAAAAACGAGGAGTGTTTGAGGATGCCCAGCATGGCTGCCTGCACATTCTCATCACTCTCGTGCCCCTCAAAATCCACAAAAAAACGGTAATGCCAGGGACGATTGCGGCGCGGGCGGGATTCAATTTTTGTCAGGTTAATCCCCCGATCCGCCAACTCTCCCAAAATGGCGTGCAGCGCCCCAGGGATGTGGCGGGTGGTAAAGATAATGGACGTTTTGCTGGGGTCCTGGCGCGGTGGGTCTGTTTTACCCATCAAAAAGAAGCGAGTGTAATTAAAAGGCTGGTCTTCAATATGCTGCGCCAGCACCTCTAAATTGTATGTTTCCGCCGCCAGGCGGCTGGCAATAGCCGCCGTGCCCGGCTGTGGATTCGCTGCCAGGTCACGGGCGGCCCCGGCCGTGTCATAATGCTCCACCGGCTGAATGCGCAGGCGGCGCAGGCTTTGTTCACATTGGGCCAACGCCTGGGGATGGGACAACGCCCGTTTTACATCCTTCAACTGCGTTCCGGCGGGGGCCATCAGGTAATGCTCTACCTTCACAATCACTTCGGCCTGCACGCGCAAATCATGGTCAATGAGCAAATCATAGGCCGGGGCGATCATACCCGCCAGCGAATTTTCCACCGGCAACATGCCATGCGTAGCCTGCCCATTATGAATGCTCTCAAAAATTTCGGTGAAGGTGCGGCACGGCCGTGTCCGCGTCTCCGGCCCACAATGTTCATGCACCGCCTGCTCTGAATACGCCCCCGGTTCCCCCTGAAAAGCTACAATCATCGTCTCTTCACTCATCTTCCCATCCTCACAAATAACAAGTCGCCCAAGTATACTCGATCTCGATCTGGCAAATCCAAAAAGGCTCCCGAAAATGGGGAGCTTTCCCTGCTCTACACCCGGAGCGGAAGTGAGGTTTAGCCTACGCAGCAGTACAAAAAAATATACCCACCGGCGTTAACGGGTGGGCATATTGTCTTGTGGTGGGAGCCACATATATGTAGGGAAGAGTGGGTGGCAGGTCTGCTAACTAGCGCGTCTTGCCCATAAGCCAAATTTGGTGATGATGACCACGATGACGGCCGTACCTGCCAGCACCCAGTTCTTGTGCTGCATAACCCAACTATCGCCATAATTTTCTTGTAAGTACGCTACGAATCGATCTTTTTTATCGGCCAGTTGGGGCATCTCTTCGTTAGAAATCTGATCCCATCGTTCCTGGGCTACTTCTTTGGCCTGGGCCAGTTTCTCCTTGAACATATTGTGTTTTTCTTCGACTTTTTCATTTATGGCAGTCACTTGTGCATTTAGTGTTGTCATCTGTTTTACTCCTTCGTAAATAGGACGCAGATTCTCGCGGATAACGCGAATAAAATAGGCATCCTGTTTTCATTATCACTTCACTTTGTTCAGTGCAGGTTGTGTGGCCTGCTGCCCATCTCGTCTTCTAGCATAAGGGTTGCGGCTCCATTGCTAAATAGGCAATGGTACAGTAATTGGGTATAGGTATAGGTATAGGCGATTCAGGACGTGAGTTACCGGTATGGGTCTGGGATACAGAAAACGTATGACCTCCAATTGTAACCATGATATATCGGCATATCAGGGTTTCTTTTATATAGTGAGGTTTGTGGTGCTGCCACACAGTGCTGCCACACATTGAAAACGTTCGAATAATTTTTTGAACGCGATCAATTGACGCGGTGGGCGCAGACTGACGCAAATTTCTATATTCTCTACTTTAAGAGGAGGACTACCGTATGTGGGAAACTTTAGCAAACCTTGCCGATGTTAAGTATGTGAACCTCAATTTGAAACAACGCTTGATTTCGTTGGTCGGAGGGGCTGCCTTATTAGTGTATGCGGTCGTTCGCATCCCATTCACGGCCGTACTCGCTTTTTTTGCCGCTATCTACCTTGTTTTCCGGGGGTTGCGCGGCTTTTGTTATCTATATGATCAATTGGGATGGAACACGGCCGTGCCGCTGCCCCACACCGAACGACATGCCGGCAGCCAGACGGCCGTGACCTCATCCTCTGCCCTGCCAATCTCCAGGGAACCAAATAGTAAAGTTTATAGTTGAACTGGAGGAGTTTTTTATGACGCGCCAAATTTCAAAAAGCATCATCGTTAACACCCCAGCCTCTCATGCCTATACCGTCTGGGCTGATGTAACACAATTCCCAAAGTTTATGGGGCACATCAAATCCGTCACCATCTTAGGCAACGGATTAAGCCATTGGGTAATAGCCGGCCCCATGGGGACGAACATTGATTGGAATGCCGAAACCACCACGCAGGAGCCTCACTCGCGGATTGCCTGGAACACCAAAGATTATAAAGGAAGCCTCACCACCAGCGGGCAGGTAACTTTCAATCCACTTCACCATGACCAGACCGAAATTACGGTGACCATGCAATACTCTTCACCAGGGGGAAAAGTGGGAGAATGGCTGGCTGGTTTTCTGGCTCATCCTGAAGAAAGCGTCGCGGCAGATCTGCGCCGATTCAAAGCGTATACTGAAGCTCAACGTCAGATTTCCCCCGCCGCGACCACGCCGTCATAAAAAGTGACGGTAAACGGAACATGAGCCTTTATACGCGCATTGTGGCGCTGGCTCACGGCCGTACCCCCACCCTCCTCATCGGCGTTCGCCGCAAACGCGCACCGTTTCAGCACCGTTAAAATGGCCGACTGTATTGCTGTGCTGGATGACGGCCGTGCTGCGTCCGATAGCCTCACCTGCAAGAAGGTCGCGTTCGCCGCATCAAACCATGTTATAATGGGCCAACAAGAAGCAAAAAGGTTGATAAAGGTAAAGAACTGATGTTAGTCACGTATCATGGTATTGTCCGCGATGGAAAAATTGAGTTAGCAGACATGCACCTGCCGGATGGCGCGGAGGTAGTTGTCATCACCCAACTTCCGTTGTCCTCAGTTGATAAGCAAAAGCGTCGGCTGGCCGCATTGTCTGAGACAGAGTGGCGCCAGCCATTTGAAACGTACTGGAGACTGTTGCAGGAGTGTGAAACAGAAGCAGATATTGAATCTTTATCTGATGAACAGATCAATAGTCTGGTACACGAAGTGCGTCAAAACTAACGGCTGATGATCGTTGTCATTGATACCAACGTTTTGCTCAAGATGGCGGCGACCGGAATAAGGTCGCCGCTTTTTACATCCTGGCAGGCGCGCCAGTTTGACCTTTACCTTTCAGTTGAAATGTTGGCAGAGTTGGAAGAGGTGCTTTCCCGACCAAAAATCCAAAAGTTTGTACCGCCCACTGTTGGCAAACAGTTCTTGAGGCTGGTCGTTGAACGAGCCGTTTTTGTGCCAATGGCGCACACTTTCCCACATAGTCGTGATTCCGGGGATGACAAAGTAGTGGCTACGGCCGTTGCCGCCAAAGCCGATTATCTCATCACGGTTGACAAAGATTTGTACGACGATGCCACACTGGTACCCAGCCTGGCTGAACAGGGCATTCAGGTTGTGCAGCCGGGACGTTTTCAAACATTATTGCGCCGGTAGGCCCACGGCCGTACCCCCACCCTCCTCATCGACGTTCGCCGCGAACGCACACCGCTTCAGCACCGTCAAAATGGCCGACTGTATTGCTGTGCTGGATGACGGCCGTATCATCGAACACGGTGCCCATAAGGAACTCCTGGTATTGGGCGGCCAGTACGCCCGTCTCTACACCATGCAGGCGGAGAAGTACCGGATGCGTGATGTGTGACCAGAAAGACTTCACGCATCGCACCAGCTAACCCCAATTTCCCCAACTTTTCCGGGTTGGCGCATCTAATAGGGTGAGATTAAGATAACCATCATGCCCGATGATGCCCAACTTGTTAGCCACTGCCAGCAGGGCGACCTGCGCGCCTTTGCCGACCTGGTGGAACAGTACCAGGATCGGCTGTTTGATCTGGCCTGGGTCATTTTGCGGGAACGGGAGGCGGCACAAGATGCCGTGCAGGATACCTTTCTGACGGCCTTTGAAAAAATCGAAGGGTTTCGTGGAGAGGCAACATTGGAAACGTGGTTGATTGCGATTACCGTAAACAAATGCCGCAGCCAGTTGCGGCGGCAGAAGGTGCGCCGTTTGTTTTCTCTGGACAATCTTTCACCACAGCATCGGGTTGGCACGGCGAAACAGGCCACTGACCCGGCGGCGATTGTGGGGCAACAACTGCAACGGCAGGCGTTGTGGCAGTTGGTTGACCACCTGGATGACCGGCTGCGGCTGCCCATTTTGTTGTATTACCGGTACGGGTTGTCTGGCGATGAGGTGGCGGCGGCGCTGGGGCTGGCCACAAGCACGGTGTATGAACGGCTGAGCCAGGGGCGGAAGCGGCTGCGGCAGTTGGTAACAGCGGGGCTGCCAAGTTTTCCCGGAGGGGAATTATGTTAGAGCGATGGCGGCGACGTTCACGGCCGTATACCTGCGCCGATGTGGATGCCCGCGTGGAACGGGCGCGAGACGGCCGTTTATCTGCAAAGGAAACGGCCGTGTTCAAGGCTCATATAGCGGACTGCGATACCTGCCGCCAACGTCTAAAAACCGAAGATGCCTGGCTGTCTACGCTACGGGCTGCCCCCGCCGCGGCCCGGCTCACGCCTGTCGGGCGCCACGCCATGCAGCAGGCGCTGGGGCGGCAGATGCGAAGGGGAATGATCATGCGGAACATTCGTTTGTCTGTACAACAAGTAGCAGTGGTGGCCGTGCTGGTATTGGTGGTGGGGGCGGTGGTGTGGTGGCAAACGGCCGTTGCGCCCGCAGCGCAAGAGAATCTTGAAACTCTCCCGCTGGCGGAATCACCAGAGCCAATTGCCCGTCAAGAAAACCAGGCCGCAGAACCAGTCATTATTCAGTTTGCCGTGAATGAACTTGATCGAAGCCGGTATGAACGGCTGGTCACCCGGTTTGAGGAAGAAAATCCAGATGTGCAAATTCGTTTGCTCTCGCTGGAGAATATTTGGGCTGCTGATAATGAGCAATCGGCCGTAGATGAAGTACAACGTTTGGCAACGGCCGCCGATGTCTTTCCCAGTTTTATCAGTCCAGCCGGGACCCAGGCCGGGCTGGTCCGTGATTTGACGTCATTCATTGAAGCCGACCCAACCTTCCAGCCGGAAGATTATCCCCCCGGCATCCTCGATCAGTTCCGCTGGCAGGGTGGGCTTTGGGCTGTTCCGCGAGACGCCGATGTGGAACTCATTTACTTTAACAAGGCCCATTTTGATGAAATGGGTATATCCTATCCAGCGCCGGGCTGGACGTGGGATGATTTTACCGCAGCAGCAGTGGCATTAACCCAAAGACAGGGCGAAGAAGTGATTCGTTGGGGGTATCTGTCATCCCCTGTAGACCGTGTTCCTTTCATTGTGGCCCAGGCCGGGCCGTTGGCCGACGCCAGTAGCGATCCACCATTGCCACGATTCGCAGCGCCTGAGGTCCTGGCAGCCACAGAGTCATATACATCCTTAATGGAAGAACTGGCGCAGCCAGAAAATGCCGAACGCCTGATAGAGTCTCTGTTCGCCAGTGGCAGAGTAAGCATGTGGCCCGGCTCTCTTGACCAGTGGAACACATTTGCCAATCTGACGACGATGGGTGTAGCTCCATATCCAACCGGGGCAGGGTCGGCACAGACTTCGCTTATCGCAATCCAGGGATTGTCTATGAGCGGCGGTACAAAATACCCGGCAGCTGCCTGGCGTTGGATGAGCTTTCTAAGCCGTCAGTATCTCAACACCCCGTCTAGCCCTCTACCCTTGCGCCAATCAGTGGCTACGGCCGTGGCGTATTGGGATAGCCTGGATCCCCAGTTAGCTATGTCATTACAAACCGCTCTCAACCAGGTTTATATAGGCAATAGGGAAGTGAGTTTGCGTCATTTTTTGGACGCCTTAGATATGATTCTGGCTGGAGAACACACCGCTGCCGAGGCACTGACCAACGCCCAGGAACACACGGTGACTGAAATCACTGGTTTGGAAGTGGCTAGCGGTTCAACGCCCATACCGACAGTGATCGTCTCTGTGCCCGAAGAGACAACACTGGATGAAGATGTCACAATTATTACTTTTAGCCGCCTGGATCGTTTGTTTGGTACAGTGGCTTTCGACTTACTGCGAGATCAGTTCCAGCAAACTAACCCCAACTTTCACATAGAATTTGTACCCGTCAGGTTAAGTGGCCTGGTGACCTTTCCCCAACTGGCCGCTGAAGCGGATTGCTTCCAATGGATACCACGCTTACAAGATGCAACTGCTCGCGCCTCTGTCTTAAACCTGGAACCATTCATAGCTGCCGATAGTTCCTTCAATATGGATGATTTTTTCCCCGCAACCATCACACCTTTTACCGTTCAGGGCCAGCTATGGGGGCTGCCAGCCAACAGCAGACCTTACGTCATTGAATACAACAAAGATCTCTTTGATGCCGCCGGCGTTGTTTATCCCTCCCAACAATGGACGGTTGATGACTTTTTAGACATTGCTGTGACTCTCACGCGAGGGGAGGGCAGCAGAAAAGTTTACGGTTTTGTTCCCGACAGATCCGAATCAGAAAGCCTACTGGCATTGAGTGAACAATTGGGGGCTGTATGGGTAGATAACACAATTGATCCGCCCCGTACCGGCTTTACCCAACCGGCCACGGTCGAAGCGATTCGCTGGTATATGCAGTTATCTACCGAATATGGTGTCAAACCAGTTTTTGATGGCACTCAAACTGAGGATAGAGATTCGTTGATCCGGGAGGGTCGCGCCGGGATGTGGATTACTTTGAGTCCAGGCGAATATGAGATGCCTGATGTTGGTGTAGCTCCTTTACCATTTCCCGTGGATAGCACGGCCGTACCTGGCGCCACACAACTCAGCGGATATTTTATTTCCGGCACCGCCTCTCCCGAAACCCGCCAGGCTTGCTGGCAATGGATCACCTTTCTCACAGAACAGCCCAATGCTACCTGGGGTATCCCGGCACGCCGTTCTGTGGCTGAATCAGCAGCGTACCACCAACACGTGGGAGCAGAGGTGGCTGATGCGTATCTGACCTCCATTGGCAGCGGCGAGCAGCTTGCCGCACGTAGTTTTGCTGTGCAGGCAGATTGGATACGCTGGACCCAATGGTGGCTACTAGACGCTTACGCTCAGGTAATTGCCGGAGAACATGATTTGGAGGGTGCGCTTGCCGCTGTCCAGGATTTGGCCGATGCTTACCGGAACTGCATTATTGATAGCAATGCGACAGCCAGCGAAACAGGACAGGCAGCCTGTATTCGGGAGTTGGATGAAGGCCTGTACAATCGTTTTTGGGGCAGCCAGTGACTTAGGTGCTGTCAAATACATTTACGAGTTTAACAGTCGTTGTACGTTCTAGCCCTGCCATAATTTCATTGGGGTAATACAAGAATAATGTTCCTACAATCACAACGTGTCCGGCGGCTGTTCATCAACTTTCTTGACATTCTTGCTCTGATGTGGCAAGCAAACCCTGTGGCGCTTGCTGGTGTTATCTTGCTTAACATCCTACAAGGGCTGCTGCCATTGATGACTGCATGGGTCACCAAACTGTTGTTTGACCTGCTGGCACAGCGGCTGGCCGGTGAAACAACCTTTGTCTGGCCGTCCCTGTTGTGGTTAATAGCCGCGCAGACGGTTCTGCTCCTGGCCGGACAGCTTGTCACACCATTGGCCGCTTATTTCAAGGCGGAACTCAATCGGCAGTTGAGCCTCACCATCCAAACCAATATCTACCAGAAAATTGACAGCTTTACCGGTCTGGCCGCGTTTGAAGACCCCCACCTGTACGATACCGTTCGCCTGGCCAATCAAGGCGCGCGGCACGGCTCAGAGCAAACTTTGTGGTTGTTAACCGCGCTCATCCAGAGCGGCGTCACCCTGTCCAGCTTTGTGGTGGTGCTGCTGGCCTTCAGCCCGCTGCTGGCCGGATTGGTCATTCTGGCGGCGCTGCCACAGTTGGCCGTGCAAGTGAAACTGGGCCGCCAGCGGGTAAAACTGATGTTTGACCTGACCCCCCATGAGCGGCGTAAATTCTATTACGATTTTCTGCTTTCCCATGAAAAGGCGGCCAAAGAGATGCGGCTGCTAAACATAGGCAGCTACTTTATGGGCAAAGTCGGCCAGCTTTACGAACACAGCCACCGGGCAGAACGGCAGCAGCAGCAGCGGGAACTGCGCTGGGAAGCGGGTCTGGGCACGCTGTCCAGCCTGGTGGCCGGTGGGGCATTTCTGGCAGTGGTGGCGGCGGCGTTTAATGGCGCTCTTTCCCTGGGCGATGTGACTCTCTATATCAGCGCCGTGCGTTCCGTCCAGGATGGAATGAAAGGTTTGCTCTTTGCCGTCTCTGGTCTGCACGAGAGCAGCCAGTTTTACACCTACTATCTGAATTTGCAGGATATGCACGAGCCGTTGCCGCTGGCGACGCAGCCACAACCGGTGCCCGAACTGCGGCATGGCCTGGAACTGCAGCACGTTTCTTTCCGCTACCACGCCGACCAGCCCTGGGTGCTGCGAGATGTGAATCTGTTTATCCCGGCGCAGGCATGTCTGGCGTTGGTGGGGCTGAATGGGGCGGGCAAGACGACGCTGGTCAAGCTGCTGTTGCGCTTTTATGATCCCACCGAAGGCCAGATTTTGTGGGATGGCATTGACATTCGCCGCTTTGACCCCCGGGCGCTGCGGCAGAAGATGGGGGCTATTTTTCAAGATTTCATGCGCTTTGATTTAACCGTGCAGGAGAACATCGGTCTGGGCGATGCGCGGTACGTGGCCTCGTATGAGCGGGTACAGCAGGCCGCCCGGCAAAGCGGCGCGCACAACATGATACAAAACCTGCCCCATGGCTACGAGACGGAATTGACGCTGATGTTTGCCAATGGTCACTCACCCGTTGACCTGTCCGGGGGGCAGTGGCAAAAGATTGCCCTGGCGCGGTTGTTTATGCGCCAGGAGGCGGGCTTGCTGATTCTGGACGAACCCACGGCCGCGCTGGATGCCGAAGCCGAACATGACTTATTTGATCAGTTTGTGGCGTTGAGCAACGGCCGTACCACCCTCCTCATCTCCCACCGCTTCAGCACGGTCAAAATGGCCGACTGTATTGCTGTGCTGGATAACGGCCGTATCATCGAACACGGCGCCCACGAAGAACTCCTGGCACTGGCGGGAAAGTATGCCAAACTCTATACCATGCAGGCGGAAAAGTATCAATAAGTGAAAAGCGGGGGATTTTGCAGGAAAACGGCCGTACCGCGTCTAATGCTATAATACGGGAAACGTGACGAGTGATTGGTTGGTCACGCATCACTCGTCACCCGTCACTCATCACACATCAATCCATGAAACATCTAACCGCCCTCCTCTCCCTCTTCAGCCTGGCCGCCCGCCGCCTGTGGCGGCAGCGGCTGCTGACGGCCTGCCTGCTGGCCGGGCTGGTGGCCGCCGTGGGGCTGCTCTCCGGCATTCCCCTGTACGCTGACGCCGTGCAAAACCGGCTGCTGCAAGGGGAACTCACCGAAGCCGGCACCTACCGCCCCCCCTTTGCCTTCCTCTGGCGCTACATCGGCGCCTGGAACGGCGACATCACCTGGGAGGAGTACCAGCCCATCAACCGTTACCTGGTGGAACAATCCCCCGGCGTCATTGACCTGCCGCTGGAAAACCAGACGCGCCACGTGGCCACCGCCCGGCTGCGCCTCTTCCCCGGCGCGGACGCCGCTTTCACCGCCAACGAACCGCTGCTGTGGGCCAACGTCGGTTTTATCACCGGGCTGGCAGCGCAGATTGACCTGGTAGAAGGGGCCTATCCACCCCCTGCGGCAACGCTCAGGGCAGGGGACACCGCCGCTCTGGACGTGCTCATCAGCCGCCAGACGGCCGACCGGCTGGGTGTGCAGGTGGGCGAAAGTTATACCCTGCTGGGGATTAACGACAACAACCGCCTGCCGCTGCAAATTGCCGGCATCTGGCAGCCACGCGACCGCAGCGATCCCTTCTGGTTTTACCAGCCAGACGCTTTTGCCGAGATGCTGCTCACCAGCGAGGAGCAGTTTAGCCAACTGGTCGCGCCCGCCCTGCCCACCCCGGTGAGCACGGCCGTGTGGTACCAACTCTATGATGGCGGCCGTATCCGCCCCGCCACCGTCAACCGCTTTCTGGAAAACGTGGCCATCGTGGAGGCGCGGGCGACGGCGCTGCGCAGCGGTACGACGCTGGATGTGTCCCCGGTGCGCGCCCTGCAAAATTACGGCCGGGCCAACAACCTGCTTACCCTCACCCTGACCATCTTCGCCATCCCCCTCATCGGCATCATCCTGTATTTCATCAGCCTGATGGCCAACATGGTGGTGGCGCGGGGGGCCAGCGAGATCGCCGTCTGGCGCAGCCGGGGGGCCACGCGCCGCCAGGTGGTGGGCGTCTATCTGCTGGAAGGGCTGCTGGTGGGCGGCCTGGGGCTGGCGGCTGGCCTCTGGGTGGGCACACACATCGCCCGGCTGATGGGGCGCACCCGCACCTTCCTCGACCCGGCGATTCTGGCTGCCCCTTCCCCTTCGGCAGGCTCAGGGTTCGGGGCAGGCTCAGGGTTCGGAGCAGGCTCAGGGCTGGCGGCAGGGGAATTGACGCCGGTTTTGTCGGAGACGGCCGTCATCTATGCCCTCATGGGTGTGGGATTGGCGCTGTTGGCGTTGCTTGTGCCCGCCTATCTCACCAGCGCCTACACCATCGTCACCATGCGCTGGCGGCAGGCGCGGGCGCTGCTGGCCCCCCTCTGGCAGCGCGCCTACCTGGATGTGCTGCTGCTGCTGCCGGTTTTGTACGGCTGGTACCAACTCCGCCAGCAAGGGAACATCACGCTGGGCAGCGGCGGGCGTGATCCGTTTGCCAACCCGCTGCTCTTTCTGGTACCCATCCTGTTCTGTTTTGCCCTGGCGCTGCTGGCGCTGCGCTTCTTCCCCAGGCTGATGACCGGCCTGGCCTGGCTGGCGGAAAAGCTGCCGGGCACCACGCTGCTGCTAACGCTGCGCCAACTGGCCCGCGCCGCCGCCCAATATACCGGCCCGCTGCTGCTGCTCACCCTCACCCTCAGCCTGGCCAGCTTCACTGCCTCTATGGCCGTCACCTTTGACGCTCATCTGGCGTCCCAGATTTATTACCAGGTGGGCGCTGACCTGATTCTGGCGGAGTTGGGTGAAAATACGGAACAAACGGGCCAGTCGTCCGGTGGACTGGGGCAACCGGCCGCCCCCACAGCGGCGAATGAGAATGAACCACGCTGGCTGTTCCTGCCGGTCAGCGACCATCTGCTGGTGGAGGGGGTGCAGGCGGCGGCGCGGGTGGGTGAGTACACGGCCGTGGCCAGCATCGGCGGGCGGCAGCAGTCCGGGCGCATCCTGGGCATAGACCGGATTGATTTTGCCCCGGTCGCCTTTTACCGCCCCGACTTTGCCGGGAATGAATCGTTGGGCGGCCTGATGAACCGGCTGGCCGTGCAGCCCGATCATCTGCTGGTCAGCCGGGAGTTCCTGGCGCGTAACAGTCTGCAAGTGGGCGACCCGCTGCGCCTAACCATCGGCGCGGCCGGCGAATTTGCCGATGCCCCGTTCACCATCGCCGGCCCGCTGGACCTGTTTCCCACCCAATATCCCCAAGATGGCCCCTTTTTTGTGGCCAATCTGGATTATCTGCACCAGGCGTTGGGTGGGACGTTTCCTTATAACGTGTGGCTGCAAACGGATACGGCCGTGACCACCGGCCAGATTGTAGACGGGGTGCGCCAGTTGGGGTTCACCGTCGTCACCACCCAGGATGCCCGCGCCCGCATCCTGCAAGAGCAGACGCGCCCGGAGCGGCAGGGGTTGTTTGGCCTGCTATCGGTCGGTTTTCTGGCGGCGGCCGTGCTGACGGTGTTGGGTTTTCTGGTGTATGCCGTCGTCTCTTTCCACCAGCGCGCCATCCAACTAGGGATGTTACGCGCCATTGGCTTTTCGGTAGGGCAAATGGCTGTTTATCTGGCTGGTGAGCAGGCGCTGCTGATTGCCGCCGGGGTGGGACTGGGCACGGGTTTAGGCGTGTGGGCCAGCCGTCTGTTTATTCCGTTTTTGCAGATAGGTGTGGGGAAAACGGCCGTGACGCCCCCCTTTGTCGTGCAGATCGCCTGGGAACAGTTGGCCGTCATTTACGTCCTCTTCGCCGCCATGTTCATCATCGCCACCCTCATCCTCATCGCCCTCGCCGCCCGCATGCGTGTCTTTGAAGCCGTCAAACTCGGCGAGGCGGTGTAGAATGATGCGTGACGAGTGATGCGTGATACGTGACGAGTGATGCGTGATACGTGACGAGTGATGCGTGATGTGTGACCAACCAATCACTCGTCACTCGTCACTCGTCACTCGTCACTCGTCACCCGTCACCCGTCACCCGTCACCCGTCACGAACAAAGTGTGATATGAAAAGAACGCTAAAACTACTAATGTTAGGAACCGTTTTCTTGCTGGCAGCCTGTGGGCAGGGGGAAACGGCCGAACTGGGGCCGACGCCCACGCCTTTACCCACACCCATCGTGCCGGAACGGCCCACCTATACTGTGCAGCGGGGGGCCGTCGTCAACTCATTAGAATTTACCGGGCGTGTTTCGCCGGTACAGGAGCAGGCATTGTTTTTTAAGAGCGAGGGGTTCGTAGACCAGGTGTTTGTGCAGCGCGGCGACCAGGTAGAGGCCGGTGACATACTGGCGCAATTGGAAATCACCGGCCTGCAAAACCAGCTCGCCCAGGCGCAAGTGTCTCTGGAAACGGCCGAAATCCGCCTGGCCCAGGCCGAACAGGCACGGCAAGACGCCCTGGCCGAAGCCGCCATCAACCGCGAGAAAATCCTGCTGCAATTGCAGCAGGGGCAGGTCAATGCCAACTCCGCCGCCATCATCGCTGCCCAAATTGACCTGGACAATGCCCGGCAGCGGCTGGCCGACGCCGAATACGAACTGCAAAAATCGCTGGATCGGGAGTGGGAGCCGGAAAATTTGCGCCGCCAATATGAACAGGGCGTGGCCAGCGCCCAAGACGCGCTGCGCGTAGCCCAGGCCCGCTACAATGACGCCCTGGCGGGCAGCGGCAGCAGCGTCGCCAACCGCCAGCTTTTAGAGCAAGACCTGGCCCTGGCCGACCTGCGCCTGGAACAGTTGGAACGGGGCATTGACCCGCTGCTGGCGCTGGAAGTGGAGCGCGTCCGGCTGGAGGTGGAAAAGATCGAAACTCAGATCGCTGACGCGCAGTTAATCGCTCCTTTTGACGGCGAGGTGTTGTCGCTCAATGCGCGCGCCGGTAGCCGGGCCGAGGCGTTTCAAACGGCCGTCATCCTGGCCCAACCGCAAAACCTGGAAATCACCGCCGAACTGGGCAGCGCCCAATTGAACGAAATGAGCGTGGGGCAAACGGCCGTCATCATCTTGCGCAACCGGCTGGATGATCCTTACAATGGCGTGGTGCGCCAACTACCCTACGCCTTCAGCGGCGGTACGGCCGGTGGCGGCCCGCAGGACAACCGCGCCCGCATCCAATTCGACGAACCACCCGCCAATCTGACCCTGGGTGAACTGGCGACCGTCATCATTGTGCTGGAAGAAAAAGAGGACGTCCTCTGGCTGCCACCCGCGGCCATTCGCACCTTCCAGGGGCGCAGCTTCGTCGTCATCCAGGAAGCCAACGGCCAGCGCCGCGCCGACGTGCGCCTGGGCATCCAGAGCGCCGACCGGGTGGAAGTTCTGGAAGGTGTGGCGGTTGGGGAAGTGGTTGTGGGAGAATAAGGTGGGTGACGGGTGACGGGTGACGGGTGACGAGTGACGAGTGACGGGTGACGGGTGACGGGTGACGGGTGATTTTCTCACGCATCACTCGTCACGCATCACTCGTCACTTGCCCCTGATTAACGAGAGGAACAATGAACTACCAGGAATGGGAACAGGCTGTGTTTGCAGAGATAAAGGGAGACGTATTGTGGAAGGTGGAGGCTTACCGGCTGGCCTTATTTGTGGCGGACATCGGTTGGTATGATGTCTCCAGGCTAATAAATGACGCCAGAACCGTCAAGTTATCTGATCAGCTGTATAGAGCGTTAGGGTCAATAGGTGCCAATACAGCGGAGGGGTACTCAAGAAGTAGCGGCAAAGACAGAGCGCGTTTTTATGAATATGCTCTGGGATCAGCACGTGAAAGCCGTGTCTGGTACTTTAATGCCAGACACATTTTGGGAGAACCTATTGTTCACCACCGCACGCAGCTACTCACACAAATTATCCGCCTTTTAACGACGATGATCCCCCAACAAAGAGGCAACGTCGTCATACGCGACACCAAACCTATTTACAACGCCACCGATGCCCAGGCAAACCATCCCGATCCCGCGGAGATGGCCGATCCCGCCGCTCTCCCCCATCTCCTACAAAACATCCCGCTACCCTAACCATCACTCATCACTCGTCACTCATCACTCGTCACTCATCAAATATGGAACCATTCATCATCTGCGAAAATCTGGTCAAAATATACAAGGTAGCCGAACTGGAAGTAGTGGCGTTGCAGGGGCTTGACCTGGTGGTGCCGGCGGGTGAGATATTGGGCATTGTGGGCGCGTCTGGTTCCGGCAAGAGTACATTGCTGAACATTTTGGGCGGGCTGGATCGGCCATCGGCGGGGCAGGTGGTGGTACACGGCCGTGACCACACCCCCCTCAACCTGCTCAAAGCCACCCCCGCCGAACTGGACGCCTACCGCCATCACCAGGTCGGTTTTGTCTGGCAGCAAACGGCGCGCAATCTCATCCCCTACCTCTCCGCCCAGGAAAATGTGACCCTGCCCATGACCCTGGCCGGGGCCGGTTGGAAAGAAAAACGGGCCTGGAGTGAAGAACTGTTGCAAGCCGTGGGGCTGTGGTCACATCGGCAGCATCGGCTGGCCCAGCTTTCCGGCGGGCAGCAGCAGCGGGTGGCCATTGCCGTGGCCCTGGCCAACAAACCGGCACTGCTGCTAGGCGATGAACCGACGGGGGAACTGGATTCGGTGACGGCGCAAGAAATTTTAACACTACTGCGGGAGATGAACGGCCGTTACGGGCTGACCACCCTCATTGTTACCCACGATCCCCAGATTGCCCGCGCCGTAGACCGGGTAGTGACCATCCGCGACGGCCGTACCAGCAGTGAAACGATACGCCGCGTGGCCGACACTTCGGTAAACTCAGTGCAGGCTGTGGAAGCGGCGTTGGCCGAGCCATCCCATCATTTTGAAGAGTACGTGGTGGTAGACAACGCCGGGCGATTGCAAATCCCGCCCGACCTGCGCGAAGCCACCGGCATTGGCGACCGGGTCACGCTGGAAGCGATGGAACAAGGCGTGTTAATCAAGCCGGTCAAGGATGGTGATGATTAACTCTTTTCAGGCAGGGTTATCTGGGACAATAGTGAGCCGGGAATGGCGGCAAAGTGAGGATCACGATGAACCAGGGACAAATGATGGGCAACGGCCGTTGCCGCAATCAAGGCATCAATGGCCGGCAAGCGGTGTGGCGTCGCTTCACGTAGAACCACAGCTTGCTGCGCGATTTCCGCATCCACTGCCAGAACTTTGTCAAACAAACCACTGTATGTTTGCCACACTTCAGCCCAATGTGCCTGCCGCCCCATCGCTTTTAAGCGACCGTATACCTCCACAATTGAAAGGGCAGAGATGTTGATTTCATTTTGGGGATCATCGAACAAGTCGTTGATTTGCTCAACACCAGGCTCAGCAAATAAATGGGCCAACCAGGCAGATGAGTCCAATAAGACTCTCATACTGGTTCCGCATCCTCGTCATCCAGAAGGCGCTCCTCAATTAACTCTGCCACCGGATCACGGCCAGGAGACAACCAGACTTTGCCCATGCCGGCCACTTCTCGCGCTAACTGGCCTCGCTGCGGGAGGACATGCACAATTAACATCCCTTCCTCGCCAATTTCCCAATTCAAACGGGCGCCTGGCTGGATGTCTAACATCCTGGCAATTCTGGCCGGAATGGTGACTTGATTTTTACCGGTTACTGTTGTAATCATGGAAATAATGTTATTCAAGGAACTGATTTTGTCAAGGAATCAGTGGGGGCAAGATGAGTATAAATTTACGCATTGAAAAGGTCAGCCGCATTTATGATGTAGGCGGGCGCAAATTGACGGCGCTGCATGATGTCTCTCTGGCGGCTGCGCCGGGGCAGGTGGTGGCGCTGCGCGGTCGTTCTGGTTCCGGCAAAACGACGCTGCTCAACTGCATCGGCGCTTTAGACCGGCCCACCGCGGGGCAAATCTGGCTGGACGGCCATGACATCACCCAACTAAGCGAAGGGAAGCGCGTCAGGCTGCGGCGGCAGCACATCGGCTTCGTCTTCCAATCCCACGCCCTGCTGCCCACCTACTCTGCCCGCGAAAATGTGGATTTGATGCTGCGGCTGGCGGGTATGGGGCGTAAGGAGCGGCAGCAGCGCGCTGCCGAAGTATTGGCGTTGGTGGGGTTGGGCAAATGGCTGGATCATCGCCCCTTTGAACTGTCCGGCGGGCAGCAGCAGCGGGTAGCGATTGCCCGCGCCATCGCCACTCACCCGGCCGTCGTCCTGGCCGACGAACCCACCGGCGAACTGGACAGCGCCACCGGTCGCCAGATTTTGCAGCTTTTCCGCCAACTGGCCGACGAGCAAGGGGCTACCATTCTCATTGCCACCCACGACCTGGCCGTAGACGCTTTTGCCGATGTGGTGGTGCATCTGGTAGACGGCCGTGTGCAGGCTCCCACCCCATCATAATCCGGTATCACCTACGTCACACTCTTGAATTTGCGCCCACCGAAATAGCAAATTTATTCCTGCACAAATGGATCTGGTTTCCTTTTGCCAAAAAGAAAATAGACCAGGATAGTCAAAAGGATGATGACAATTCCACCTAGATGGGGAATGACGTGCAGAAAAATGCCACCTTTCATCTCCATGGCAATAGACAAGGTCAATAATGCCATTGCATTAGAGAGCAAGGCCAACAGAAATACAATTAAGAAATTTATATGAGCTGATGATCTGGTTGACTGGAAATCTCCTTCACGCTCTGGGCCGTCCTTTGATTGTTTATATTGCCAAAAGGCAAAAGCTGCCAGCAAAAAAAGAGCGCCGCTAGCCAGGTAAAAATAGGTAAAGAAATCTTGCATCCATTCAAATACAAGGGAAAGCAGTATCAGACTGCCCCCCATCCAGATGAGCGTAAAAAGCAGGCCGAAGCTAAATATGTCTTCTCTATTCACGATTTTTCACTGCCTATCTGATTGGTTGCAAAGTACGCCACAACGGGCCGTCCTGGCGCACACCGCGCCGATCCAGGTCACTGGTCGCCAGCACCACGCCCTCAGCGCAGCGAGCGGTGAGGCCGCGCATGAGGCGGGCCAGCAGTTCGTTACGGATGGCGTAATCCTCTTCCACCGTCCACGGTCGTGACACATCATAACTCTGCGCCAGCACAAAGGCATTACTCAGGGGTTGGTTGGGGATGTCCCACCAGCCAGTAGCGGCCGTTTCCAGCCACACCTGCACCCGCACCGGACTGCCCGCCAACAAATAGCCATAAATGGTAGAAATGGTAATCCCTTCCGGGTCAGGCGGGTCGCCCAGGTCAGGCGGATTGGCCGTCACCAGCCCGTTGTTGATACCGTCAATAAAAGCCGCGCCCATCTCGGCCGATGTCTTGAAACCAATCGCCTCAGCCGACTGGCGCAGGCGGGTGGCCGCTTTCACCAGCCAGTCACACACCGCCGCCCCGGCCACATCCGGCGCCGGCTGGAACCGCTTTTGCGAAAGTAATTGGAACAAATCGTGCAGGCAATGGTCTAACGGCAGGTTGGTATCCACTGCTTCCAGCCATAGTCGCAACTCCTCCACCAATCCCACCAGATCAAAGCCAATGCGCTCCACCAGGCGTGGCGGCAGTTCGCTAATGGGCAGCAGATCGGGCACATCGGCGCGATAGAGCCGCTCCGTCAGCAGTTCAGCGCGGGCAGGGTCAAACCCGTGTATGGAGAGGGTGAGCGCCTCGGCCACGTCATAGGCTGACGGGTGTACATCCCAATCGGGGTGGGCCAGCGCCAGCCAGGTAAGCCAGGCGCGCACGCGCGGTTCGTCGCGCGGGCTGGAGCGGCGGCGCAGTTCGCGGTAAGGCAGCCCGGCCTCTTTCAGGGCATTGCCCAGCAGGTAACGCAGCGCCCCATCCAGGTAAGGGGTAATGATGGCGATGTCGGCCGGAACGAGGCCGCGTTCGGCCATGAGTTCGGGCAGGAAGTGGGCCAAATTTTGCACCATTTCGCGGCGGTAACGGCCGTACACCACCCCACCAATCGCCTCCTTCGCCAACGCCGTCGGTTTGTCGGTAAACAGCAAAAAGTTCTCCACCAGATTGGCTACATTTTCCAACGCCGGTGTGGTGATAAAACTGTCGCTAAATTGAAACTGGTAGACGCTGCGATGGTAAAACTGGCGCGCGCCATCAGGGTCGGCCGCCAGGAATCGTTTATAACCGCCGCCGCCATCGTAGGCAACGGCCGTTGTCTGCGTCACATCCATCAATTCGCTCACAAAATTTTGCCCGGCGGGGGTCTGCTCCTCCACGTTATCCACAATCAGGTGGCGATACCGCTCGCGGAAGTAATTCTTGAACACCTCGTGATGCACCAGCTGCGTATCAAACACCCGCACCGCTAACGACAGGTCTAACAGACCGTTATCCCGGCAGGATTGGCGGAAGGTGCGGGCCGCTTTGGCGGCGTCATCCAGATGCAGCAGCCGCTCCGGTTCCCCCGTCCAGGTGCGTTTTTGCCGCTCAATGGCCTCTTCCAGACTCAACCCATTGAGCGCCGCCCGGTTGAGCGTGTCCAAAAGCTGGCTGACAATCTGCTGCGGCCGTAGCCGCAAATCGGCAAATGCCCCCTCGTGCAGCATGGGGGTGATGACGTGCCACATCAGCAGTTGGGCCAGGTCGTAGCTAAGGAAGGTGGGGGGACGATAGGGGGTGGTAAAGCCAGACGGCCGTGCCACCAACGGCCAAAACAAGGCCACCATCTCCTGCGCCATCTGGGTATACGTCGTAATCTTCAGGTCGGCATACGGCCCCAGCCCCGATTGATGCACCGTGTCCAGATACGGATCAGCATGGTCCGGCTCCGCCACCAGCACCAAAATCGTATACGCCGGTTCGCCCATGCTGAGCAGCCGGATCAGGCGCTGCTGCAAAGCGGTCGTCTTACCCGTGCCCGCCGCCCCCAGCAAAAAACTGGTCTGCCCGGCGGCTATCGCTTCTTGTTGAACAGGGATTATTTCATACATTGCCTGGTTAACACTGCATCAATCCGATTGCAAATAGATTTCGATCTCCTGCAACACCTGTGTCAATGAAGGCTCTTCCGATGGCGCAAGTTTATCTTTTGGCCCTACGTGCTTATGATGTGGAAAAGTATCTATTTGAGGATGGTGGGGGGCATTGTCATATCGAAAGATTCGCTGCTCGTTACGAATATAGGTGTAGGCATAATGCACTTTCGTGGGATAGCCTTTTTCTGTGCTGACTGCTTCATACAGGTCAAGATAGCTATCATCCCAGAAAAAGATACGGCAGCGAATGAGACCATTAAACTCATCTGACGCCAGACAAAGGATTGGCTGTTCCACCAAGCCAACCTTTACATTTTGAGTCAGGCTGCGCTCTAAAGCAAAAAAGTAATCCTCAATTTTCATAAAGAGCGGAGCGGTTGTTCGTACATAAACTGGCGCACCGGATGGGATGTCAGGTAAAGATGATAAATACCGGCCCACAGCATAAAATCATCAGCGTCACCCAATTCCCCATTTGAATACCGGCGAAAAAACTCTATGGTGGAATAACCATACTTCTGTTCATATTCGGCCAGTTTGCCGCTTAACTCCGTAAATTCAACTTTTTGGGGCTTAAACATTTTTCCCATCACAAACCTCGTGAGCGGAGTATAACATGATTGTTAACAGGGGTAAATGTAAGGTAACTACTAACGTTATGGCCGCATCTCAGTTCCGAAGGTCTGCTTTCCCGCCTACAGACAGAGAGGGAATTAAACATCACGGGCTTCAATAATCAAATCAAGACCATCAAGAACTTCCCGGATACGGTGCATGGAAAGCGAACCAATTTTTTCCACTAATTGCGTCTTGTCCACGGTAATTATTTGGGAAACATTGGCCACACTTTGTTTTGGCAAATTAGCCTCTCCTTGATTCAACTGTACATTACCTGGTGCATTGGCGGATTGCAAATTAGACGTGAGTACACAAACAAGCACCGTATTAATCCGGCTCTGGTTAAAAACATTGTTCTGTACAACCACAACTGGCCGCACAAAGCCTGGCGACGATCCCATCGGATCGCCAAGTTCTACCCAAAAAACATCCCCCTGCCGGATTACCATTCCGCCTCCAACAACCGGCGGTGGTGAGGTCGCAATTGGTGCAAAAACTCTTGTTCTGTCGGATCTGGGCCATCCTTGTATGCCTCATTGATAGCATCCAGCAATTTTTGATTCTGGTACTGCTCAATAAAGGCTTCGGCCGCCAGTGTGAAAACGTGACTGCGGGAGATATTCATCTCACGAGCGATTGTGTCTACCTGTTCAAATAACGATTCTGGTAAGGAGATAGCGGTTTTTGTATTAGCCATAATTCATACCATTGACCCCCCCATTGAGTATAACTATTGGTATGAAGAAGTATAAACCAAATCCGATTTATAACAACCACTCAAAGAAAAAAGCCCGGTAGATACCGGGCTTTCTGTTCACTGTTCACTGCTTACTGTTCACTAATTATGGGTATGTATACCCATCCCCCATCAAATAGGCCAGCAAATTTGCCATATCTTGTGGGTTGCGGCTGAACGTCAGTGCAAACGTGCCCGGCATCAGGCTG
The DNA here is from genome assembly GCA_035444285.1 of Chloroflexota bacterium. Classification (GTDB taxonomy): domain Bacteria; phylum Chloroflexota; class Anaerolineae; order Promineifilales; family Promineifilaceae; genus CAADGU01. Next base: position 22,575 of record DAOMOK010000005.1, on the reverse strand, counting down.
GGTGAGGTACAGGGGCCGTTGGGACATTCGGGCGAAATAAAGGCGTTGGGAGCAAGGACGGACTCGTAAATGTAATCTTGCGCCGAATATCCCTCTATACGTTCAGCGCCATTGGTAGCAATTTCTGTTAATGCCGGCCCAACAGTAGCTGGAGCATCCCCATTTGGCAGGCCATGGCAGGCGTTACAGCCATTGCTCAAGTAAACTTGTGCGCCCAGTTCCGGATCGCCAGCCACAATCTCAACCGGGTCGGTTAACGTCTGGAATTCCGCGGCAGCGCCAGGGCCAAACTCAGGCCACGGGAATGTAATCGGCTCTTCAGCGCATAACTCTTCACTGCCCCAGTTCAAGACGAAGTTGGTCACGTTCTGCACCTGATCCGGGCGCATGGGGCCGCCAAAATCGTTTGACCAGGCGGGCATAATTGCGCCCCGACCAGCCGCCACTGTCTTCTTAATAAAGTTCTCGGTGGTTCCTTCCCAGCCCAGGTCTATGGAACGACGCGGCGGGTTGCCACACAGCAGGAAGTAGTTATTCAGCGGCAGCCCCAAACAATTGGGGTCGCCCTGCGCGTCACGGCAGCCACTTTCCGGGCCAGATTCAGCCTTGCCATCCAACCCATGACAACTGGCACAGTTGTTGACAAACAAATACGCGCCTTGTTCTACGGAACGGCCGTGCGCCGCCCCCGTAAAATCTTCCAACCGTGTCGGTTCACGCAGCGCTGCGTAACCCAACACAATCATCGTCAGCATAAAAGCAACGGTTCCGATTACGACTTTTACTTGCATCTATTTTTCCCCGTTACCCGTTATCCGTTATCCATTATCCGTCAACATTCTCGGATTACGGTTCACGGATTACGGTTTACGAAAATCAGCAGTTCTTATTCAGGAACTGGCATTCTTCCTCATACAGCGAATCTTCGTGACGATAGCCAACCGCCTCATCGGACAAAATCAGGAATTCGCCCGGCCGTTGTGGATTCTCCACTTCGTAATACAAGGTGAGTTTCACCATGTTTTCCTGTTCCTGGGTAATACGTAGTTCAGCGTATGGATTAGGCATGGCATTATCCGTAAAGTGATTGGCATAACGGACTTCGCCATTTTCCAGCACTTCTTCTTCACATGGATACCAGTTATAATTCAGATCCGGGTTGCCATCTCCCAATTTGCAGCTTTGCCGGTACATGGCGTTATAAAACACCGCTAATGCCCGCGTCAAATGCGGGTTATCGGCTAATTCCTGCCCCGGCACATAAGTACCTAACTCCAGATGTTCATAAGGCACGCCTTTCAATACGCTGGGACCTTCTTGAGGCAACACGCCCTGTGAGACTTCTCTTTCTGGCGAGCTTTCCACCCGAAATTCGGGCGTACCCATCCAGTTAGAAACCAACATGAAGGTGATAAACAGGAATGAAACAGAGAGACCAACACGACGGTCAGCATAACGGCGGCTCCTACCAACCTCAAAATAAGGCATCACGATGAAGGCCACCAGCAGCAAGGGAATAAAACCTACCACAATGGTTTTAGGCGCTAATTTCAGCCAGCCTTGCGACCAGGAAAGATACCAGGGGGCCACCACATGCAGCGGCGTTACCACCGGGTCGGCATGGGTTTCCAACGGTGCATCCCAGAACCAGAGCGAACCGGCTATCAAGAATAGGGTCAGCAAGGCCGTCCACATCAATTCACTGGTCAAGATGTCAGGCGTGAAGTAAGTACGCTCATCTTTGGGTACGCGCTTGGCCGTATCTTCACCGATCTCTTCCCGACCCGGAGGCAAGGACAGGCCATGCAAAATCACCTTGTAGTAATGCACAAAGAAGAAGACGCCCAACAGCAGCGGTAGTAACAAAACATGGAATAAATACCAACGCAGCAAACCGCCGGCGCCCAATGCCGGGCCACCCTGCAAAATAAAGAGAACGGTTTGGTTTACAACAGGTGGCGCGGGGGCCGCATCTGCGCCAGACAGAAACACAGTCAAAGCCCAATACGCCAGTTGATCCCAGGGCAGCAAGTAACCGCTAAAGCTCAACAAAGCTGTTAACGTCAGCAAAATAACGCCGGTAGCCCAGGTAAATTGACGCGGCTTTTTGTAGCTGCCGGTAATAAAGGTGCGCAGCATATGCAGCGCCACCACCAACACCATCACCTCCGCGCCCAGGCGGTGCATGTTGCGCATCAATTGACCCAGAGGCACATTACTGAGGATGTTCCACATATTGCCATAGGCAATTAGTGGGCTGGGGGTGTAAAAAATCATCAACAAGATGCCGGTGATCGTTTCCCAGACCATCATGAAAGTGGAAAGCCAGCCTAAACGAAAAGTGGGGTAGATATGGGTTACTTCGGTGTGGTAAAAGCTGGGGCGGATGTGGAACCAAAAGCCATCGGCATGGGGGCGCAGACGTGGATTGGGGCGTCGTGGTTCGTCACCACGTAGCGCGCCGCGCACATCGCTGATATTCATACCGGCGGTGATGCGCTCTACCACTTCGTCGGTTTTGGTCACAAGGGCTTGTTTGAGGCCCATCTCGCTTATTTGTTCAAAAATGGTAGCCATTCTTACTCCTTACACCTGTTATATCCTATGCCTCTTGACCGATTATGGACAGGCCCCGGCAAAATCACAAAGTAAGGTTTGTGATGGGCCAGTTTTCTTGGCGGAGGTGTCAACGCTGACAAAAACGGCGTTGTCTGGGATGGGCACGGGCTGGTAAAAGCCATTGACTTCTGGGGAGAGGGTGTTGGGGATGGGGGTACGGTTGACATCCAGGAATTCCAATTGAAAGCGATCCAGAGTACGCGGGGCGGGGGATTCGATGCGACGGCCGTCCAGCCGATACTTCGACCCATGACAGGGACACTCATACCGGTTGTTGGCTGGCGTCCAGGCATAAATGCAGCCCAAATGGGTACACACCTTGTAAATGGCCAACACCCCTTTGAAGGTTTCACCGGCCTCATCCTGGGCCAGAGCAAACAGTTCATTGGGCTGGCTGGAATCTACGTTGACCAACCAGAAACGGCCGTCTGGGAAATTGCCCGGTGTGGTATTGATACCCGGTATGCTGCCGATTGGTAAGACAAACTTGCCACCAAACTCCCCTTCCTTGAAACGGGGGATCAAAAACCAGACCATCAAACCGGCAAACTGCGCCAGGTAGAGAGCGATGGAAGCGCCCCAAATATAGTACAAAAATTCACGTCGTGAGATGCCGCCGCTTTGCACGTCGGCGCCAATTGCTGCTTCTGCCATGTGGCTATTCTCCTGACTGTAGCTGTCGCTTATGTGTTTCTTCTGCCAAAGTTATGATTGAACCTGCCAGGGTTTTGGGTTCAGTTATAGTGTGTGCTTTTTGTCACAAACGGGATTATAACAAACAATGTTGGGATAACAAGGAAAAATGGGCGCTAAGAGACTTGAACTCCTGACCTCTTCGGTGTAAACGAAGCGCTCTAACCAACTGAGCTAAGCGCCCTTGTTAACAGTGCCGCCAAATTATAGCTGTTGTCACAAAAGCGGCAAAGTTTATTTGCAGTAAGCGATTTATCGCCATCTGCGCGACAGCGATAAATCGCTTACTACAAACAAGTTAAATTCGCGGCAGCATAATGTGCTGCTGCTTTTGGTATTTACCCTTTCTATCTGCGTAAGAAATCTCGCATGTTTCATCCGATTCAAAGAACAAGACCTGGGCAATCCCTTCATTGGCGTATACACGTGCCGGTAAAGGGGTAGTATTGGATATTTCCAACGTGACATACCCTTCCCATTCAGGTTCAAATGGGGTCACATTGACGATCAGACCGCAGCGGGCATAGGTGGATTTGCCCAGACAAACGGTCAACACGTTGCGGGGTATGCGGAAATACTCTACCGTCTGTGCCAACACAAATGAATTGGGCGGAATGACACAAATATCACCCTCGTAATCAATAAAGGATTTGGGATTGAAGTGCTTGGGGTCCACGATAGCCGAATGGACATTGGTGAATATCTTGAACTCATTGCTCACCCGTATGTCATACCCATAGGACGATAGTCCATAGGAAATGACCCCCTCGCGGACTTGCCCATCCACAAATGGCGTAATCATCTGGTGTTCCAACGCCATTTTCCGAATCCATTTATCTGCTTTAATTGCCATACAATTGATCTCCTTAAACAGTTAAGCTCTCAAACAAACTCTCAAACACCTGAACACTTGATCACTTCATCATATACATGTAGGGTTTGCACGGCCGTATCCACCCACGAAAATTTGGCGGCTTGCGTCACGGCCGTTGCCCGCAACTCCTTCGCCAGATCATCCTGCACAATGGTGGCAATGATGGCCCCCGCCATGCCCCGCGCATCGTCCGGGTCTACGGCAAAACCGGCCTCGCCCACCACCTCCGGCAGCGAGGTGGCATTGGTCGTCACCACCGGCGTGCCACAGGCCAGCGCCTCCAACACCGGCAGCCCAAACCCTTCGCGGCGGCTGGGAAAAACAAACGTCTCCGCATTGCGGTAGAGCGAGGGCTTGTCTGCTTCGTCCACGTAGCCGATCCAGCGCACATAGTCACCAATGCCCAACTTCTGGATGTAACCGTCATAGTCCGGGTAACTGTCTGAGGTCGTTTCCGGCTTTTTACCGGCCAAAATGAGCGGATATTCGTCTCCCAACGCCTGCCCTACATACGTCCAGGCCAGCAGCAGCGTGGTCACATTTTTGTGCAGCTCATAACCCCCAAGATATAACACGTAAAAATCGGGCAGGTCATATTTACGCTGCACGGCCATATCCAACAACGAATGGGGTTGTGGTTGGTATTCGGCCGTCACCGCCAGATGAATGGGCGTAACTTTTTCCGCGGGGATGCCCAGATGGGCAACGATTTCTTCTTTGCTGGCATGGGAATCGGTGATGATGTGTGATGCGCCGCGGGCGCTGGCGGCGACCAGGGCGTTATACAGGCGGGCGCCGGCTTTGCGCCGGTATTCGGGCACCAGCATGGTGGTCAGGTCATGTACCGTTACCACCTGGGGAATGGGGCAGCGGAGAGGACCACCCCAGTAGGGAATGTGGGCGATGTCGGCGTTTACGGCCGTACACGCCCCCGGAAACCCCCGCTGCTCAAACCACACCTTGCCCACATGTCCGGCGCGAGCAGGCACGCCACAAACCTGCACACCGGTCGGCACATCTTGCAGACCGGGATCATCTGCCAGTTGCGGGTAAACCAGGGTAATCTGCAAATCAGACACCATCTGGCGCAACGTTGTCACCAGAGAGCGCGTGTATTGGCCGCTGCCACTATTCGGCCGGTTCCAGAAATAAGCATTGACAGCCAGATGCATGGCGGGAGTTTAGTGACAAGGCGACGACGACGCAACGTCGCCGTGACAAGGTGAGGGGGTGAGCAGGTGAGGGGGTGAGGGGGCGACACCACCAATCCCGTTTCATAATTCATACTTCATAATTCATAATTCCCAAGCGACCAGGCGTTTTTGCATTTCTTGGCCGAGGGCTTGCAGGGCGTTATACGGCCGTACAAACACCTCAAACTCCACAATCTGCCCCGCCTCATTCCAGCGGATCAGGTCAATGCCCTTGAGAGAGAGGTCGCCAACACGGGCGCTAAACTCCAGCGCCCAGTTGTCGCCATCCACCAATTCGCGGTGATAGGCAAAGTCGGCAAATACGTCAATGACGGTGCTGAGGATGACAAAGGTGGGCACACGGCCGTGATAAGGCTTCCACACAAAGGGCGACCGGAACGTAACGTCCTCCGCCAGAATGGCGCTTAATGCCTCCAGGTCGTGCGTAAACACAATGTGATGCCAGTGAGCCAGACTTGTTTGTTGGTTCATATAGGATTGCCTTATCGTTTGCGCCGCCAGATGAGCAGCGGCAGCCCAATCATAACCAGCAGCGGCCACACCCAGGCCAGTTCCCCCGGCCCGCCGGGGCCGGTACAGGCGGCCTCGCGCCGAATTTGGAGCAGGCAGTAATTGTTGGTCACGTCTACAAATTCGGCATCGCTCATGTGGTAGGGGTCAATGCCGGCCAACCGCCCGGCAAAACCGCTGGCAATGATCACCTGACGTAGAAGAAACAGGCGGCGCGTATCATCCGAAACGTCTACGGCCGTGCCCGCCCACCAGCCATCCGGCAGCCACACTTCCACCTGCGGATTGGCCTGAATGTTACGATACCAATCTGATAGCCGGCCAAACCCGGCCGTACAATAAATCTCCCCATCCACCAGAGCATAATTCACCGGCGTCTGGCGGCGCAAACCCGACCTGCGCCCGGCATGGGTGATGACCATGATCCGTCCGCCAACAGAAGGCCAGCCATTGAGCCAGCCGCCCAATCCTAACCGCCACAGCAGCAGCATGAACCGGTTTAGATATTTGAAGCCTTGTCGCAAATGTTCTTCGTTCATAAACTGGCCTACTCTTGCCGTTCATACATAGCCAATTGAGCGGCAATCCAGGCTGCTTCTGCTTCCGAAAAGGCGGGTGGCGGCGGTGGTTCCTGGTAGTTGAGCAAACGCTCGTAACCCACCAGATTAAAGCAGGCGGTCACGGCCGTTAGCAAATCCAGCGCCACATCCTCATCTGGCGGCAGCAGAGGCACGGGCACCACCGGCAGTTTTTCACGTAGTTGGATGGCCCAGACGGCCGTTTTGGGCCGGTTGGTAAAACGACTCAAGTAGACATAATATGGGGCGGTAGGGTAATGGCCATCGAGCAGAATCCGCCCACCACGCCGGATCAAATCAATTTCCAACAAATGGGTGCGGGTGCGCATTAATTCGTGGCGGCGTTCCACATACTCCCGCGCCCCGTCGCCGCGTTTATTTACCGGCGACAAAATCTCAATTACCGTTACCAGCCGCCGCTCGGCCACATCCCGTATTTCCAGGCTGAGGATGGGCACTTCTTCACCCATGTCACTGGTAAGTTCGATGGTGGGTGGGGTGACGGCCGTGTACACCGGCGCCGCCTCACCAATCTTCACCACATGCACATCCGGGTACAAAATGCGCTGCTCCGGCGGCAAATCCAACACACCCACCGCCGCCCGGTCAAACACATACCGCTTCGCCAACAAAGCCACATACTTCGGCTGCAACCGGGGTAACAACTGCGCCCGAATCTCATTAGACAGTGTGTCGTGAAACTCCTGCCACATGTCACCTTCCAGATAAGGATCCATACCAGGAAACGGGGAAGCCATCATCAACTCCTTCCGGCCCAAACCGGATATATGGGCAGATTATAACAGAAAGGAAAAGGACACGGACGTTCCCTCTTCGTCAATCCCTGCTACATGTCACAAGCAATTGGTGACATCTCTCACCTATCACATCTACCGGCCTCCACTATAGTAACCGTAGCCTAGATTTATATATTTTTGTATAATTTTTCATAGATTTTTCTTGCTGAAGTCATGGGAAATCTATGCCCACAAGGAAATGTGATGCCCGATCAAGCATACCCACCACCCCGCCTTATCTTTTGGGAAACAACCGCCGGTTGCAACCTGGAATGTATCCATTGCCGTCGCATCACCGTCGCCAACCAACTGCTGCCGCAAGACCTGACCACCGCCGAAGCGTTTGCGATGATTGACCAGATCGCCGCTTTCGGCAAGCCGATTTTTGTGCTGTCCGGCGGTGAACCGTTGTTCCGCCCGGACATTTTTGACATTGCCCGCCACGCCGCCGACGCCGGGCTGATTGTGGCGCTGGCGACCAACGGCACCCTGATCACCGCCGATGTGGCCCGGCGCATTAAAGACAGCGGCATCCGCCGTGTCAGCATCAGCTTCGATGGCGCCGACGCGCCCACCCATGACATTTTTCGCGGGCCAGGCGCATTCAAAAAGGCGCTAACCGGTATTTTCCATTTGCGCGAAGTGGGCATTCCTTATCAAATCAACACGACTGTTGCTAAACATAATGTCCACCAGATGCCGGAAACCCTGGCGCTGGCGAAACAAATTGGCGCGGTGGCGCTGCACCTGTTTCTGCTGGTGCCGGTGGGCTGCGGTGTGGAGATAGCCGAAGACAAACAGATTTCACCGGCCGAGTATGAAACAGTTCTGAACTGGATGTATGACGCGGAAATGGAAGGCGGCATCGAATTGAAAGCCACCTGCGCGCCGCATTATTTCCGCATTGTGCGGCAGCGGCAAACCGAAGAGCGACGGGCGGGTATTTTCCGCGAACGGCCGTCCTCCCTGCACCGGCAGCAACATGGCGGCAACACCCACACGGGCGGGCATCCAGGTGGGCATCCTGGCGGGAACGGCGACGGCCGTCACGCCATGAACGCCATGACCAAAGGCTGCCTGGCCGGCACGGGCGTCACCTTCATCAGCCATCGTGGCGAGGTTTTCCCCTGCGGCTATCTGCCGGTAGAAGCCGGGCACATTCGCCGCCAGCCATTCCAGGCCATCTGGCAAGATTCCCCCCTCTTTGCCGAACTGCGCGATCCCGACCTGTTGGGCGGCAAATGTGGCATTTGTGAATTCAAGAAAATTTGCTCCGGTTGCCGCGCCCGCGCCTTTGGCACCGACGGCGACTACCTGGGCGAAGAGCCATTTTGTACGTATGTGCCCCGGCTTATAGAGGCGGGTGTTTGACTGTTTTGGTGTTTTAGTTTTTGAGTAGCTGAATCAATGACCGACTCCACCCCTTTCCACATCACCATCATCGGCGGCGGCATCACCGGGCTGAGTGCGGCCTGGTATGTGCAGCAAGAAGCAGCTCGTCAGGGAATTGACATAACGTATTCGCTGTTGGAACAATCTGATCGGTGGGGCGGTAAGATTTTGACGGAAACGGTGGCGGGGTATGGAACACGGCCGTTCGTCATTGAAGGCGGCCCCGATTCCTTCCTCAGCCAAAAACCCTGGGCGGCGCAGCTTGCCCGTGAATTGGAGATTGCCGACCAATTCTTGCCAACAAATGACGGCCGTCGCCAAACCTTCATCTTGCACAACGGCCGTCCCACGCCCCTGCCCGATGGCGTCATGCTCATCGCCCCCACCAAAATCAAGCCGTTCCTGCAATCCCGCCTCATCTCCCCCTGGGGCAAACTGCGCATGGGGCTGGACTGGTTTATCCCACCCAAAACGGACGATGCCGACGAAACGTTGGCCCAATTCATCCAACGCCGGTTGGGGCAGGAAGCGCTGGACAAAATCGCCGAGCCGCTGCTCTCCGGCATCTACAACGCCGACGCCGAACTGCAAAGCATGATGGCCACCTTCCCCCGCTTCCGCGACATGGAAAAACAGCACGGCAGCCTGATTAAAGCCATGCTGGCGGCCAAAAAAGCCCGCGCCCAGGCGGCCCCCAATGGCGGCGCGCCCAGCATGTTCACCTCCTTCAAACCGGGCATGGAAGAGCTGACGCTGGCGCTGCGGGAGAAACTGACGGGTGATTGTCGGGTGGGTATAAAGGTGGAGAGATTGGCTGGCGCGACCCATTCCCCAATTACCCAATTACCCAATTACCAATTACACCTGTCCGACGGTACAACGTTGCCAACCAATGCCATCATTTTGGCTGTGCCCGCGTTTGTGGCGGCGCAGTTGTTGGCCGATTTGGCGCCGCGGGCGGCGGAAACGTTACGCCAGATTCGTTACGTCAGCACCGGCACCATTTCGCTGGCCTACAAACGGGAGGAGATCGATCACCCGCTTAACGGCTTCGGCATTGTCATTCCACGCAGCGAACGGCGGCGCATCAATGCCGTTACCTGGAGTTCGACCAAGTTTGACCACCGCGCCCCAGAAGGGTATGCGCTGCTGCGTGTCTTTTTTGGCGGTTCACGCACACCGGAAATGATGGCTGTGCCGGACGAGGCACTGCTGCCCATTGTGCAGGCGGAATTGAGAGAGATGATGGGCGTCACGGCCGTACCCCTTTTCCACCGCATCTACCGTTGGCAGCAGTCCAATCCACAATACGACGTGGGCCATTTGGAACGGGTAGCCGCCATTGAAGCCAATCTGCCGCCGGGCATCTTCGTCACCGGCAGCCCCTACCGGGGCGTGGGTGTGCCCGATTGTGTGAAACAGGCGCAGGACACGGCCGTGCAAGTGATCAGTAATTGGGTAATTGGTAATTGAGTACTTGAGTAATCGGGCAATTGGGTTGACGCAGAATTTAACGCTGGTAAAATTTTCACGATTACATAGATTTGCATAGATTTTTATCAATTTAGTGAGATTTATTGCGTAATCCGTAATCCGTAATCCGTGACCCGTAATCGGTCTTCCGACTTCGGATTACGGGCTTCGGATGACGGATTACGACTTCAGCATGAACACCGATACCGAACAATGGCTTTCCCTCAGTGACGCGGCCAAACGGCTGAATGTACACCCAACCACGCTGCGGCGCTGGGCGGACAATGGCGACATCCCGATTATGTTAACTCCGGGCGGGCATCGCCGTTTTGCCCAAACCGACATTGACCAGTTTGCTCAGGGGCGGCACGGCCTGCGCCGCACGAGTGGCATTGAGCAAGCCTGGGCCGACCGGGCGCTGGTGGTGACGCGCCAGGAAATTAGCGCCCATCAAAACGCCCATTGGCTGGCAATGCTGGATGACAATACCCGCGAGCGCAACCGGCTGTTGGGACGGCAGCTGATGGCGCTGACGCTGCAATACATTTCCAACGGCGATGACGAACGGCTGATTGAAGAGGCGCGGCGCATTGGCGGGGAATACGGCCGTACCTGTCGCCAGATCAATATGCCCCTCACCGACGCCCTGCAAGCCTCCATGTTCTTCCGCGACACCATGATTGAATCGGCACTGCAACTACCCGAAAACGTCAACATTCGCCCCGAAGCGAATGTGCGCCTGCTGCGCCGCATTAACACATTGCTCAACGCCGTCCATCTGGCGGTGGCCGAGGTTTATGATGCCCCCGATTTTGTGCCTGGGTCTTAATCACCAGACCGCGCCGGTGGCCTTGCGTGAGCGATTAGGCTGTTCGCTGGCGTCATTGGCCGGGACGCTATTGGCCGGACAATTGCCGGCGGCTATCAGCGAACTGGTGTTGCTCTCCACCTGCAACCGCATCGAACTGTATGCCGTTGCCCACCCTGGCGAAGCCAATTCAGCCAAAAACCTGCTCTACCTTTGGGCACAAACACAGCAGCTAGACCCGGCTGAAATTGAGGATTATGTCTACTTTTTGACTGATGACACGGCCGTTAACCATCTACTGCGGGTGGCGTCTGGGCTGGATTCGCTGGTATTGGGCGAGTCGCAAATTTTGGGGCAGGTGACGGATGCGTATAGGACGGCCGTCTCCCAACACACCATTGGTCCTGTTCTTGATGCCCTCTTCAAAACTGCCATCCGCACCGGCAAACGCGCCCGTGCTGAGACCACCATCAGCAGCAACCCCGCCAGCGTCAGTTCGGTAGCCATCGCCCTGGCGCGGCAGGCGTTGGGCGGCCTGACTAACCGCGCCATTTTGGTAGTAGGTGTTGGCGAAATGGGCCAACTGGCGCTCAAGGCGCTGCAGGCACGCGGACTGACGCAGGTGTCCGTTGCCAATCGCACCAAAAACCGGGCAGAAACGGCCGTCGCCCCTTTCACCGGCCGCGCTTACAGTCTGGACGAACTGCCCCAGGCGATTGGGGCGGCCGATGTGGTCATCACGGCCGTCCACAGCCCGCAGTCTATTATTGACATAACGACAATTGGCGAACGGGAACGGCCGTTGGTCATCGTAGATATTGCCGTGCCGCGTAATGTGGATACGGCCGTCGCCAACTTACCCCACGTCCGGCTATACAGTCTGGATGATTTACGGGCCACGCTGGATGAATCGTTGGCGGCGCGGCAGGCGGAAATCCCGCAGGTGGAGCAGATCATCGCGGCTGAGAGGGCGCAATTGACCCTACACTATGGCGAACTGACCTTGAAACCGCTCATCCTGGAAATGCGGCGCAAAGCGGAGCAAATCCGGGAGACGGAACTGGAACGGGCGCTGCGCCATTTGGGTGAGGTGGACGAACAGACAATGGCGCACCTGCAACGCTTCTCCCACTCATTGGTGAACAAACTGCTGCACGAACCGACCATCCGCCTGAAGGAAAAAGCAGGCCATCAGCAAGCGGGGGAATACGCCACGGCCGTGCGAGAACTCTTTGGATTGCCGGAACATTTATCGTAGAATTTGGGTGACAGGATGGCCGGACCTTACACGAGAAGAAGGAGAAAAGTGGCCGTGTCCGTCCTGTTACCCCCTTATCTAAGAAATAGGACGCGGATGCACGCAGATAAACGCGGATTTTCAAGATAAAAACCCGCAAATCTTGAAAACCCCAGATGCCGCGTCCTATCTTCTGGTACAGAAATCAATCAAAATGACTCTCACCAAAACTATTGTATCAGGCACACGCACTTCACAGTTGGCGCTGTGGCAGACGAATTATGTCAAGCAAAAGCTGGAAGGAGCCTGGCCTGGCCTGGTTTGCCAGATAGAGCCATTTGTCACGCAGGGCGACAAAACACTGGACAAACCCCTGCCCGAAATTGGCGGTAAGGGGTTGTTTACGGCCGAATTGGAAGCGGCATTGGCCGACGGCCGTATTGACATTGCCGTTCATTCCCTCAAAGACCTGCCCGTCACCGACGCCCCTGGCCTGACAGTGGGCGCCATCACCAGCCGCGCCGACGTGCGCGACGTACTGGTAGCCCGTGACAAGTGGACGTTGGGCACACTGCCCCTGGGGGCTACTGTGGGCACCAGCAGCCTGCGCCGCAAAGCCCAATTGCTGCACGCCCGCCCCGACCTGAACATACAGTCCATTCGCGGCAACGTGGACACCCGCCTACAAAAAGTGCAGACGGGGCTGTACGACGCCACCATCCTCGCCGCCGCCGGTCTCACCCGCCTGGGGATGGAAAGCCATATCGCCCAATATCTGCCGCTGGACGTCATGCTGCCCGCCCCCGGACAGGGTGCGCTGGCGGTGCAATGCCGGACTGAGGACACGGCCGTACTCTCCCTGTTAGCGCCCATCAACGATGCCGATACCCGCTGCTGCGTACTGGCCGAACGCGCCTTTTTGGATGGCTTAGGCAGTGGGTGTTCCCTGCCGGTGGGCGCTTATGCCACCATAAAGAATAATGAGATTATGTTAACTGGACTGGTGGCAGCCGTTGATGGCAGCCGGGTGATTGAGGTGAACGGGTACGGCCGTGACCCCCACCAACTGGGCGCGGAATTAGCCGCCCAGGCACTGGCACAAGGGGCGGTGGCCTTGTTGAGATTGGGAGATTAAGAGATTGGGTAATCGCTCAATCTCCTCATCTCGGTAGATCCAAAATCCGATGAAAATGTCATTCCGAGCAGTCTTCGGCCCTGAACTTGCTGAAGGGGGAATCCCTGCCACTTGTAAAGGAGAGGGATTCCTCGCTCCGCAGACTCCGCTCGGAATGACAGTTGAAGGGTGACAGTAAAGCAGACTCATTTAACGGTGTACTAAAGGATTATGCAAAGGCCGCTACTCGAAAAACGAATTGTTGTCACCCGCAGCCCGGATCAGGCGGGGGAACTGTGCGCCCGGCTGGAAGCGCTGGGGGCGACCTGCATCCGTTTTCCGGTGATTGATTTTGTCCCCCTACCCGCGCCCGAACTGGACAACGCCCTGGCCCACCTTGACCAATACACCTGGCTCCTCTTCACCAGCGCCAACGCCGTGCGCTTCTTCTGGCAGCGATTGGAAACCCACCGATTACCGATCACCGATTACCGATTACAGATTGCCGCCGTCGGCTCCGCCACCCAAAAACTACTGGTGGAAAAAGGCGTACCGGTAGATTTTGTGCCGGAGGAATTTACGGGCGAGCAGTTGGCCTTGGGGTTGGGCGATGTGACCGGGCGACGTATTTTGCTGCCACGCGCCAAAATGGGCCGCCCGGAAATTGTGAATTTGCTGCGGGAACGGGGGGCGCTGGTGGATGACATCGCGCTATATGAAACGATCACGGCCGTACCCACCCCCGAAGCTCTGGCCGAACTGGAAAAAGGGGCCGACATCCTCACCTTCACCAGCCCGTCCAGTGTGCGTAACTTTATGAAGATCATTGAGACAAGACCTGACAGGTTTTCCAAACCTGTCAGGTCTGCTCTAGTCGCCGTCATCGGCCCCTCCACCGCCGCCGAAGCGGAAAAATGCGGCCTGCCTATTGACATAATGCCGCGTGAATACACGATTGAGGGGTTGGTGACGGCCGTACTAGAACACCAGACATCCGATTTCTTGAAGAAATCGGATGTCTCCCTCAGAGAGGAAGCCCTATGAACATCCCCATCCGCCCGCGCCGGTTGCGGCATACGGCCGTGCTGCGCCAGATGGTGCGCGAAACAGAACTGAACCCGGCCGACTTCATTTACCCCCTGTTTGTCCGGCACGGCCAAAACGAGCGCCGACCCATCCCCTCCATGCCCGGTGTGGCCCAATTGTCGGTGGACACGGCCGTCGCCGAAGCCCAGGCTGCCTATGAGTTGGGTGTCACGGCCGTCATCCTCTTTGGCCTGCCCGCCGAAAAAGACCCGGTGGGCCACGAGAACTTCGCCGACGATGGCATTGTGCAGCAGGCCATCCGCGCCATCAAAGCCGAACTGCCGCAAATGGTCGTCGTCACCGACGTCTGCCTGTGCGAATACACCGACCACGGGCACTGCGGCGTGTTGAACATGGGCATTGAATTGCAGTTGAATGAACATTTGCCGGAAGGGTATGTGCTGAACGACGAGACGCTCAAGGTGTTGGGACAGGTGGCTGTTTCCCATGCGCAGGCGGGTGCAGACATCGTGGCTCCCAGCGGCATGATGGATGGCATGGTCGCCGCCATTCGCCGCGAACTGGACAACTATGGCTTTGACCATCTGCCCATCATGTCCTATGCGGTGAAATACGCCAGTGGTTTTTACGGCCCGTTCCGGGACGCGGCCGACGGCGCACCCAAATTTGGCGACCGCAAAACGCACCAGATGGACCCGGCCAATGCTCGTGAAGCCCTGCGCGAAGCGGCCCTAGATGTAGCCGAAGGCGCCGATTTCCTGATGGTGAAACCGGCGCTGCCCTACCTGGATGTGATTTACCGCGTCAAGCAGCAGTTCCCGGCGCTGCCCCTGGCAGCCTACAACGTCAGCGGCGAATACGCCATGATTAAGGCAGCGGCGGAGAGAGGGTGGCTGGGTGAACGCACGGCCGTGCTCGAAACCCTTACCAGCATCAAACGCGCCGGCGCGGATTTGATTATCACCTATCATGCAAAAGAGGCGGCGGGGTGGTTGGTGGAGGGTAATTAAGGTATTTGGATATTGGGTAATTATGCGGTGGCGGGCAGAAAGAGTGAGGCGACGGGCAATTCCAGACCGGCTAATTGTGGCGATGTGAGGGTTTCATCGGGACCGAAACGGCCGTGTAACACATACTCCTGCCCCCCAACCGGCAAGGCATAAATTGTCACCGTCCGCGTTTTGGGGTCGGCCAGCCAATACTCTGGCACACCGGCCTGTTCGTAGGCGTCCAACTTCACGGATTGATCTATGCGGATGGTACTGGGCGATAGCACTTCCACAATCAAATCAGGCGCACCTTCAAAAAAGCGGGCGTTATCGGGCAAAGATCGCGCCGCACCGATAAATACAATATCCGGCAAAACAGGCCTGGCGATGCCCGGCAAATGGATTTCAAAAGGAGCGGGCAAGATTGTGCCCAATAAGTTGGCTTTAACAAATTGCATTAAGGCGAAAAAGATTTGGCTGACAGCGTATTGATGGTCATAAGCAGGGGCATTTGTCACGTAGAGAACTCCTTTGATGATTTCGTAGCGACGGCCGTCATCCGGCAGGCGCAAATAATCATCATACGTCCAGTTGCCCTGGGCCGGCCATGATTCAGTTGTGGGCAAAACAGCAGGTGTTGCTTGTCTGATCATCGTTCACCAATCCTTCGCCAAAAGCAACACCATTGTAAAAATGGTGAGGCAGAACTGTCAAGAAAGAAGGATAAGCGTGTGCCACCGGATGGAATCCGGCGTCTGGCACGCACAAACGCACCAAAGCGCGTTATGTCTAGTGCGCTTTAGCGTACTTCTGGTAACAGGCTGGGAATTCCATTCCCAGTCACCCAACGAGGTAAATGAATGACACTGAAAAATCTGACGATAGAACAACCAACGGACACCATAGACATCAGCGAAAAGGGGAAGTTGAATGAGCAGACCATTTTCCTGAATCGTCGCCTGTTTATGCAGCTTTTGGTTTTTACCGATGCGTTTGACACGGAGGCGCTGGTCGCGGCCGTAGCCGAGGCGGACATTCATGGGGTGCTATACCTCGACCTGAATGACCCGTATGGCGTGGGGCTACTCACCTTTAGCGAGGAGCCAGAATACTTTGTGGGCGACGTGCGCCGCCTGCTGAACCGGGAACCGTTTGACCTGCTCACGCCGCGCCCGGAGATGACCATGCTCGGCCGTACCTACTCGCTGGGCTACGAAGCCGACCTGGAACGCACCCTGATCACCCGCCCCATTGAGCGGGCCACCAACCCGGCCTGGCCCTGGGCGGTCTGGTATCCACTGCGCCGCTCCGGGCAGTTTGAGCAGCTATCGGCGCAGGAGCAGCGCACCATTTTGATGGAGCATGGCGGCATCGGCCGGGCTTATGGCGAGGCCGACCTGGCCCATGATGTGCGGCTGGCCTGCCATGCCCTGGGCACCGAGGACAACGACTTCATCGCCGGGCTGGTGGGCAAGGAGCTATACCCGCTTTCCCAACTTGTGCAGCGCATGAGGAAGACAAAACAGACCGCGCTGTACCTGGAAAAGTTGGGGCCGTTTTTTATTGGCAAGGCCATCTGGCAGAACCGGTAAGCGGTAATCAGTAAACGGTAATCGGTGAATGACCGACTACCGATTACCGATAACCGATTACCGATAACCGACTACCATGACACCACAAGAACCAACCTCCCGTTTCCTACGCGCCTGCGCCGGGCTGCCGGTGGATGCCACGCCGGTATGGCTGATGCGGCAGGCGGGGCGTTATATGCCCGCCTACCGTGCCCTGCGCGCCCGATATTCGATGCTGGACTGTATCCACACGCCGGAACTGGCAGCGGAGATTACCTTGCAGCCGATTAATGCCTTTGACCTGGACGCAGCCATTATTTTCTCCGACATTTTGCCGCCGCTGGTGGGTATGGGGCTGCAACTGGAATTTGCCCAGGGTGAAGGGCCGGTGCTGCATAATCGGCTGGCACGGCCGTATGACATTGACCTGCTCGCCACCCCACCCGCCGCCGAAACCATGGCCGGTACCCTCAAAGCGATTGAACTGGTGACGGCCGAATTGCAGCCGCGCGGTATCCCGCTGATCGGTTTTGCCGGTGCGCCGTTTACGCTCGCCAGCTACGCCATTGAAGGCGGCGGCTCCAAAACGTACCAGCGCACCAAGTCGCTGATGTACAACGAACCGGCGGCCTGGGGGCGGCTAATGGACAAGCTGGTGACGGTGCAGGCCGATTACCTGCTGGCGCAGGCCAAAGCCGGCGCATCGGCGCTGCAACTGTTTGACTCCTGGGCCGGTCATGCCCTGAGCAAACAGGATTACATCCGCTTTGTGCAGCCTTATAACACAAAGCTGTTCCAGCAGTTGGCGCGGGCCAATGTGCCCGTCATCAACTTCAGCACGGGCACGTCACCCTACATTGAAGAGGTAGCCAGATGTGGCGGCACGGTCATCGGCGTGGACTGGCATTTGCCGCTTGACGAACTGTGGTCACGCATTGGCACAGACAAAGCGATCCAGGGCAATTTAGACCCGATGACACTGCTGGCTCCCTGGCGGGAACTCAAGTTTCAGGTGGATGATCTGCTGGCGCGGGCCAACGGCCGTGCCGGACACATCTTCAACCTCGGCCACGGCATCTTCAAGGAGACGCCGGTAGAGAATGTAAAGCGGCTGGTGGATTATGTGCATGAAAGAACCAGTGAGCAGTTAACAGTTAACAGTTAACAGTGAGCGGTGAGCAGTGAGCGGTGAGCGGTCTGATACTGCTTACCGCTTACTGCTCACTGCTCACTTTGAGGAACAAATGAGCAACCCAATCGGCGTCCTGATCATGGCCTATGGCGGGCCGAACAATTTAGAGGAGATTCCGGGCTACCTGGCAGACATCCGGCACGGCCGTGTTACCACGCCCGCCGTCCTGGAAGAAATTACGCACAATTACACCCAGATTGGTGGCAAATCGCCGCTGCTGGAATTTACCACGGCGCAGGTGGAGGCGATTCGTGGGCATCTGGCCCCCGACCGGTTCAAAGTGTACCTGGGAATGCGCCACTGGTCGCCCTGGATTGAGGATGCGGTACGGCAGATGCTGGACGACGGCCTCAGCCGCGCCGTCAGCCTGGTGCTGGCCCCCCATTTCAGCAAATTGAGCATTGCCAAATATCACGACAAAATTGATGCAGGGTTGGCGATGTTTCACGGCCGTATTGAATTCGCCCACATCCTCAGCTACCACGACGTGCCGGGGCTGGTTGGCCCGCTGGCGGAGCGGGTGCAGGCCGGGCTGCGTGAATGGCCGGAAACAGAGCGGGGCGACGTGCATGTGGTCTTTAGCGCCCACAGCCTGCCGCAGCGCATCCTGAAAATGGGCGACCCGTATGACAGCCAACTGCGCGAAACGGCGCAGCTGGTGGCGGCGCAGGCCGGGCTGCCCGATACGCAGTGGTCGTGGAGCTACCAGTCGGCGGGGCGCAGCCCGGAACCGTGGCTGGGGCCGCAGTTACAGGAATACATCCCGGAACTGGCGGCAAAGGGGATCAAGAATATCGTCTCTGTGCCCGTCGGTTTTGTCTGCGATCATGTGGAGATTTTGTTTGATATTGACATTCAGGCGCAGGCAGTGGCGAAGGAATGCGGGGTGCGATTGGTACGGCCGTCGGCCCTGAACACCGATCCCGTTTTTATGAAACAACTGGCCGATTTGATTGTGGCCAAGGCTGACGAGCAAGGCTGGCTGTAGGGCGATTTTGAAAATCGCTCTACATATGAGGCAACCATGAACATCCAAAAATCAATCGAACTATTTGCCAAAGCACAAACACTGCTGCCCGGTGGCGTAGATTCCCCGGCGCGCGCCTTCCGCGCGGTGGGGGGGCAGCCATTGTTTATTGACCGGGGCGAAGGCGCGTACCTGGTGGACGTGGACGGCAACCGTTTTGTGGATTACGTCCTCTCCTTTGGGCCACTGATTCGGGGACATGCCCATCCAGAGGTGGTGCAGGCGTTGGCAGACACGGCCGTGAAAAGCACCAGTTTCGGCGCGCCCAGCCCGCTAGAAGTGGAACTGGCCGAATTGGTAATGAGCTTCATGCCCAACATCGAGATGATCCGTTTTGTCAACTCCGGCACCGAGGCCACCATGAGCGCCCTGCGGCTGGCGCGGGCTTTCACCGGGCGCGACAAAATCATCAAGTTCCAGGGCAACTATCACGGCCACGCCGATATGCTGCTGGTGCAGGCCGGTTCCGGCGTGGCTACCCTGGGGCTGCCCGATTCTCCCGGCGTACCCAAAGCCACGGCCGCGGACACCCTGGTTGCGCCCTACAACAATCTGGAGGCGGTCGCCGCCTTGTTTGCCCAATTCACCGGCGAGATAGCGGCAATCATCGTCGAGCCGGTAGCGGGCAATATGGGCGTGGTGCCACCGCAGCCCGGATTCCTGGAAGGGCTGCGCGACATCACCGCCAGCGAGGGGGCGCTGCTGATTTTTGACGAGGTGATGACCGGCTTCCGCGTCCATCCGGGCGGGGCGCAGGCGCTGTACAACGTGCGCCCGGACATCACGGCGCTGGGCAAGGTGATTGGCGGCGGGCTGCCGGTGGGGGCCTATGGCGGTCGCCGCGACATCATGCAACTGGTCGCGCCCGTTGGCCCGATGTACCAGGCGGGCACACTGTCCGGCAATCCGCTGGCGATGGCGGCAGGCATTGCCACCTTGCGCGGGTTACAGGTGGCGGGGGTGTGGCAGGCGGTGGCGGACACGGCCGTGACCCTCACCACTGCCATTCAGCAAGCCGCGCAGACGGCGGGTGTACCGGTGCAAATTAACCGCGTCGGCACCATGTTCACCACCTTTTTCACTGATGCGCCCGTCACCGATTGGGATTCAGCGGCCAGGTCGGATACGGCACGGTTCGGCCGTTTCCACCATGCCCTGTTGCAGAACGGCGTTTACCTGCCGCCCAGCCAGTATGAGGCGTGTTTCCTGTCTACGGCGCATGGGGCGGCAGAAATTGAGCGGACGGTGGTGGCGTTTGAGAGGGGGTTTACGGCCGTAGCCAGGACGGCTTGAATCACCACCTGAAGACTACAGCGGATGGGGAAACGAACGGATGGGATGCCTCTTATCCGTTTCATTCTTTATCCGTTGTAGTCATAGCGAAAAAGTAAAGACATTGCCCAAAGATGCAACTTATCCCTTGCACCAAAGTGGGTTATAATTTTTGCCAGTTAATCAACCTACCGACCAGTTACTGACCAGAGCAGGTAAATGGCACAAGAGCAAAAACCCAACTTACTCATCCAGATACACGACCTGATCAGCGAGGCTTTCGACCTGGATGAATTTCGGGAGCTTTGTCTGCACCTGGAAGTCAAATACGATAATTTACGGGGGGAAACCCTGTCGGCGCGCATCCACGACCTGGTGCAGCGGCTAAACCGGCAAGGGAAATTAGACAATCTCCTGCATTGGTGTGTGTACTTGCGGCCAAACAGTAACTGGCCTGACTCAGCCGCGCCGGTGGCTTTGTATGTCGCGCCGGCCCCCGTAACAGCGCCAGAGCGTAACCCGCGCCAGATTTTCCTCAGTCATGCCGGGCAGGATGCCGAATTTGCTCATCAATTGGCCGAGGATTTGCGCCGCCACGGTTGGCAGGTGTGGATTGCGCCGGACAGCATCCACTCTGGCGAAGATTGGGTCAATGCCATTAACCGGGGATTGGCCGAAAGCGGCATCTTTTTACTGGCGCTGACGCCAGATGCGGTGAACTCCAGATGGGTACACAGTGAAACCAACGTGGCCATTGGCTTGCAGCATCAACAGGCGCTGCGCTTCATTCCGCTGGAGGTGAAACCGGCAACGCCGCCCCCATTGTGGCAGGCATACCAGCGCATTCCCTTTCAAGGCGATTATAAAGTGGGATTGGAACGGCTGCTGCAAGCGATACAGCCGGAGAAGATAGCCCAGGTGGAGGGACTGTACCGGCAGTTGCAGGCGGCCAATGGACGCGGGCAGTGGGCGTTGGTGCAGACCCTGGGAGCGCAAATGATGGCGCTGTACCCGGATTACCGGGAAACAGAGACGCAAATGGCCCTGGCGCAGCGGGAAGAAGCCCGCGAAAAAGCGCAGCAGGCAGAGGCGGCAGCCCTGTATGATCGTTTGCAGACAGCGATGGCGGCGGCGGATTGGGCAACCGTGCTGGCTTTGGCGAGTCAGATTGAGGTGCTGGTTCCTGGCTATCGGGACGTGAGCCAGTTGGCGGCGCGCGCCCGCCAAGGGCAGCGCAAAAACCAGCGCGAGACCCGCCGCCAATGGCTGCGCCAGATTCCCGTTTGGGGTTGGGCGGCGGCAATAGTGGTTATGGGCGGCTTAATGCTGGGCGGTGTGTGGGCCTTGTTGCCCGACGGCGGTGGGGAGAGCGCGGGCAGGGCCACGGCTACATCGGCGCTCGTTGCGGCAGCGAGAACGGACACGCCGGCCCCAACCGTAACCCATACACCTGAACCACCGCCCACCAACATCCAAACGCCAACCGGTACGCCGACTGATGAACCCACCAATACTCCCACGGACACGGCTACGCCCACCCCTGGTATTGGTAGTACCCGCATCCGTCCCGCAGATGAGGGGGTGATGGTTTTTGTGCCAGCCGGTGAATTTATGATGGGCAGCGAAAGTGGGGGCAGTGATGAGAAGCCTCTCCATGCGGTCTATCTGGACAGTTATTGGATTGACCAGACGGAAGTGACGAATGGCATGTATTCATTGTGCGTGCAAGATGGTGATTGTACACGGCCGTCACCGTTAACCAGTTACACTCGCGACAACTATCACCTCAGCCTGGCTTTTGCCGATTATCCTGTGATTTATGTGAGCTGGCAGGATGCCCAGAACTATTGCCAATGGGCAGGGGCGCGGTTGCCCACCGAAGCGGAATGGAAAAAAGCGGCCCGTTGGGAAGAAGAAACCCAGGAAGCACGTACTTACCCGTGGGGTGAAACGATTGATTGTGATCATGCAAATTACATTCAATGTGTTGGCGACACTACGGCTGTTGGCAGCTACCCAGAAGGCATCAGTCCGTATGGTGCTCTGGATATGGCTGGGAATGTGTGGGAGTGGGTGGCAGATTGGTATGCTTCTGATTATTATGTGGAACTGGTTGTAACTATACAGGTACAAAACCTGTGATATAAATACGCATCATGGACGAGTTG
>DAOMOK010000004.1:0-451463 GCA_035444285.1 Chloroflexota bacterium | reverse complement strand
TTCAGAATAGAAATGCCCTCTGTTTGATCAAAAACAAGGTGTCAGGTCTCCAGAGGGACTGAACGCTTACCACATCACGGACTGTCAACCCTCTGAATTCCCAGAGAGCCTTCTTTAGAGCCACTCTGCATTTTGGAGATTGGGCTTTGTGAGTGCATGGTCATGCGTATTGATATTCTTACCCTCTTACCGGAAGCATTTGTTTATCTGAACCACAGCATCTTGCAGCGGGCGCAGACTGCGGGGTTGGTGGACATTCACCTGCACCACCTGCGTGACTATGCGGCGGGCAAACACCGCGTCACCGACGAACCTCCTTTTGGCGGCGGCGGCGGCATGGTGCTTAAACCGGAACCGATTTTCACGGCCGTGGAGTCAATCCTGAATAATGGGGTGAGCAATGCTTCGATTGTTCACCCCATTATCCTGATGACGCCTCAGGGACGGCCGTTCAGCCAATCCATCGCCCAGGAATTGGCGCAGCATGAACGGCTGCTGCTTATCTGTGGCCGGTATGAAGGGGTAGACGAACGGGTACGCCAACATCTGGTGACAGACGAGATTTCTATTGGCGATTATGTATTGACCGGTGGGGAATTGGCGGCGATGGTGGTTGTAGACGCGGTAGTGCGGCTGCTGCCGGGGGCGCTGGGCGCCGAGGGCGCCGCCGAAACAGACAGTCACGCCACCGGTCTGCTAGAAGGGCCACACTATACCAAACCGGCCAACTTTCGCGGTTGGGACGTGCCCGATGTGCTGCGTTCCGGCCACGCCGGGCAAATTGACCGCTGGCGGCGGCAGGAAGCGCTGCGCCGCACCTGGGAACGCCGCCCGGAGATGCTGCTCACGGCCGTACTCTCCGAAGAGGACAAATGGTTCCTCGGCCAACTGGCGGCAAACGACAGAAAGTTGTTAGAAAGTTTGTAATCTGAGACCGCTACTATGGCCTTATCAGCGGAAGAAATCGTATTTTTGAATCCTGTGTAGTTAAGTAGTAGTACCAATACCATATACCCTGATTAGGTCTTCTTAGTTTACAGTAGCATCTGAAAAGTATTGGAACTAAATCAAGCGGAGGAATTATAGAGATGACCGTAACATTACCTGTTTTCGCTTCACGTTTTGTTAGTACGCAAGCCAGGCAAAAACCGCTCGTTAGCTTGATTGTGCCCACACTCAATGAAGAGCGTAATCTCCCCCAACTGTTTGCTTCCATTCCCGATATGGTAGACGAGGTGATATTGATAGACGGCCGTTCCACCGACCGCACCGTAGCCCTGGCTAAAGAACTGCGCCCAGACATTGTCGTCGTTCACCAGAAAGGCAAAGGCAAAGGCAACGCCCTACGCCAAGGTTTTGAAGCCGCCAGCGGTGAGATTATTGTCATGATTGACGCCGATGGTTCCACAAACCCCGCCGAAATTCCCAACTTTGTGGGTGCGTTGCTGGCCGGGGCCGATTTTGCTAAAGGCTCCCGTTTCATGCAGGGCGGCGGCACTTCAGATATGGAAGTGCATCGCTATTTGGGCAACCAGTTTTTTGTGTGGGCGGTACGTTTCTTTTTTGGCGGCAAATACACCGATCTCTGCTACGGCTACAATGCGTTCTGGTCCTGGACACTTCCATTGCTAAATCTCAATGGCGATGGGTTTGAAATTGAGACCATGATGAACGTGCGGGCGCTGCAAGCCGGCTTACGTGTGGCCGAAGTGCCCAGTTTTGAAAATCGGCGTTTCATGGGATTGTCCAACCTGAATGCTTTTCGGGATGGGTTCCGCGTCTTGGGCACCATTTTCCGGGAGTGGCTCAATAATCCCAGCCTGCGGGCGGTAAAAAACCAGGAAAGTTCAGTAGCGCAGGAAACATTTGAGAAAGCATTCCACGCCCTGCTGGAAGATACAAACGAATTTGTAAAGATGAGCCACAAATTGCCTCAGGACAGATTGAAACACGTGGCTGCTAAACTACTTGTTCGCTTCGATGCACTCATGGCAACCGAAATGAACTGCTCTGTTTGCCACGAGTTGCAAACCCGCTATGCCGAACATTATCGGGACATATACGCCAGTTATTTACGCGCACACATCCGCCGGGATGTACCTGAGACAGTGCAACAGCCCCAACCCGTTATTAAGACGGCGCCATTGTCTGGATAAACAGACTCACCGACTCTTGAGATAACTGACGTGAGATAGGAGATTGGCAATTGGCGATTCAGCCAATTGCCAATCTCCCATCTTGACACAGTTTATTTCATGCCCATTGCCCCCGGATCATGATTAACAACAAAAGCCTTTCCACAAAAACCTACAAGATCTTGCTTATCGAAGATGACGTCAGCGCCTCTCGTTTGATTTCCACCATGTTGGAGCGCGGCGGATATGAAATCGAGATTGCCATTTCAGGAAATCAGGGTTTAACCTTAGCTCATCGGGAGCTGCCAGACCTGATTTTGTGTGACATTATGATGCCCGATATGAATGGCTTAGATGTGTTGCGCACGTTGCAAAAACATTCTGACACGGCCGTTATTCCATTTATTTTCCTGACAGCCCTTGCCAGGCCAGAAGATTTGCGCCTGGGTATGGAATTGGGAGCGGATGATTATCTCACCAAGCCTGTTCAGACCAACGTGCTGCTTAACGCGGTCAGCACCCGGCTCAACCGTCATCAACAATTACAGGCAAACCGGTTAGTCGCTTTTACACAACGATTGGTATTATCACAAGAGCATCAACGGCAGCAGATGGCTTATGTATTGGAACATAAAATCAACCAATCACTGCGCAACCTGCAATTTGTTTTTAACATGTTAGCCGCACCGGCGAACGAAGATACTTCTCTCTATAATGGGGCTAAAGAGATGTTGGGAGAGGTTATTCAACAAGTGGAGGGGTTGGCGCAGGAAATGCACCCCAGCATATTGGGGCACTTGGGGCTGATACCAACCCTGCGCTGGCTGATGGAGCAATATGAGTTGGCAATTGAATTGGAGACGGAAAATCTGGAATACAAGTTTGACCCTCAGATTGAGGTATGTGTATTTCGCCTGGTTCAGGAATCGCTTGATAACATCTTGCGCCACGCGCAAACGGACAAGGCAAAGATAACCTTAAAATACGTGGAGCCTTTTCTGGAAGTTCGTGTGGAAGATAACGGTATAGGGTTCGACCTGGAGCAGACATTACAATCGAACCACAGTATGGGTTTGCAGCATATGCATGGGTTGGTGGCCTGGATGAATGGGGAGCTGCATATTACGTCTGGAGCGGGTGAAGGCACGGCCGTATATGCCCTTTTACCCCAGACAGCCGTTGACCCAACCACCAGCCCCTATGTTTCGCAGGATTTGCTACGTCTGGCCGGCCGCCCTCAACCGGCAGAAACCGCGGGCGACACGGCCGTCACCGTCAAAATTTTGCTTGCTATCGAACAGCCGCTGCAGTTACAAGGGATGCACAAATTACTGACGCGCAATCCCCATTTCCAGGTTGTCGGTGAAATTCAGGATTTAAGCCGGGTAGCAGAAGCCATTGAAGCCGTTGATCCCCAACTGCTTATCATCAACCCCTTCACCGAAGGCAAAAGCCAGCAAGAGGTGTTGCAGAAAATCATCAGGGCATGTCCGCAAACGGCCGTATTGGTCATCAGCACCGCCACCCATGACGAATATGTGCGCGCTGCCTTTGAAAGTGGCGTGTTAGGCTATATCCCCAACACGGCCACTATTACCGATCTGCACACAGCCATTATGCGCGTCGCCAGAAAGCAGTATTACCTTAGCCCCATCTTGAGTTTTGATCTGGCCCAGTGGCAAGAAGCACAAGCGGTTTGACGTCCGCATGAGGTTCCATGAATTTTTCTGTGATTATTTGCGCTCATACTGAGGAGCGTTGGCAAGATTTGATTGAAGCGGTGGCCTCGGTCGCCCAACAAACAGTACCACCCCACCAGATTGTTGTCGCCATTGACCATAATCCAACAATGTTCGCCCGCGCCCGCACCCAATTTCCTGAGGCAACGGTAGTAGAAAATGTCCAAGAGCGCGGTCTGAATGGCACGCGCAACAGCGGCGTGGCCGCCACTACTGGGGAGGTAGTGGCTTTTCTGGACGATGACGCCATCGCCGAACCGGATTGGTTAGAGCAGTTACAGGCGGCTTACACGGCCGTAGACATCGTGGGCGCGGGTGGCAAAATCAATCCCTTGTGGCTGAACGGCCGTCCCCGCTGGTTCCCCGAAGAGTTCTACTGGGTAGTGGGCTGCACCTACCGCGGCCTGCCGGAGCAAATCGCTCCGGTACGCAACCTGATTGGCTGCAACATGTCTTACCGCCGCGCCGTCATCGAACAAATGGGCGGCTTCCGCAATGGCATCGGGCATGTAGGCGGCCGGCCCCAGGGAGATGACGAGACCGAATTTTGCATCCGGCTGCGCCAGGCCATGCCCCAGGCCACTTTACTCTACCAACCCCAGGCGCAAGTATCCCATAAAGTACCGGCCGGCCGCGCCAATTTTGGCTATTATCGTTGGCGGTGTTACCTGGAAGGGCGATCCAAAGCATTGCTATCCCGCCTGGTGGGCGCCAATGACGGCCTGTCTACCGAACGCACGTACACGCTGAAAGTATTACCCAGTGGCATGTGGCGCGGCCTGACCGACAGCGCCCGCCAGCGCAGTCTGGCCGGTGTTGGCCGGGCAGCAGCCATCGCCGCCGGTCTGCTCATCACCACCCTCGGCTATGGGCTGGGGCGCCTCTCACTGCTTGGTCAAAAGGTCGAGTAGCCAGGACATCGGGGTTACGGTATAAAAGCATCGTTATTTTTGGGAGACAGATAAATTTCATGCGATTGGTAATGTTAACGCAGTTTTACCCTCCCGTTTTAGGCGGGTTAGAACGGCATGTCAAAGATTTGAGCGAAGCACTGGCCGCACGGGGGCACGAAGTGGCCGTCATTACGCTGCGACAGGGCGGTTGGGGTGAGGAAATGCCACCCTATGAAGAGGTGCAGGGTGTGCGCCTGTATCGCATTCGCGGTACCGTTTCACGGGCGGAAAAGCTGCTGTTTGTGGATGAACGGCGCAGCTATGCGCCGCCCTTCCCTGATCCTGAACTGGCGCTGGCTATTCGCCGCATTCTAGCCCAGGAACAGCCAGATATTGTCCATGCCCACAACTGGCTTTCCTTTTCCTATCTGCCACTCAAACAATGGAGCAAGGCCCGACTGGTCATTACACTGCATGAGTTCGGGCTAAGCTGCGGCAAGTGGACGTTTATTCACCAGGATGCGTTTTGCACCGGGCCAGCCTGGGGCAAATGCTGGCGCTGCCTCAACGACCATTATGGTCTGGCAAAAGGGACAATGACGCACCTGGGGCAGCGCGCCATGCGCCGGGCGCAAGACCGGCGCATAGATATGTATGTACCTGTCAGCCAGGCGGTGGCCGAAGGCAGCCAGTTGGTGGGCAGCGGCCTACCGTATGAAGTAGTGCCCAACTTCATCCCAGACAACATCGCCCCACCGCCCCCTGATTGGGAGGCGCAGTTGGCACAATTACCGACCGAGCCGTTCATGCTCTTTGTGGGGTCTTTTGGCAAACAAAAGGGGATGGATGTGTTGTTGGAAGCGTATCGCGGTTTGGACACGGCCGCATTCTCCAACCAACCCGTCCCCCTCGTCCTCATTGGCTATGAACTCAGCGACTTTCCCCTGTCCCAACTGGACATACCACCACAGGTGCATATCTTCAAGAACTGGCCGAACACGGCCGTGATGGAAGCGTGGCGGCGCAGCCACATCGGCATTGTGCCTTCCAACTGGCCTGAACCCAGTCCCACCGTCGTCATGGAAGCCATGGTTGCCGGTGTACCCGTCATTGCCAGCCGCGTCGGCGGCATCCCTGACATTGTCGCCGATGGTGAAACCGGGCTATTGGTTCCGCCCGGCGACCCAATGGCCCTGCGCCAGGCCATGCAGCGGCTGCTGGCTGACCCGGCCTTACATCAGCAAATGAGCGGCGCTGCCCGTCAGCGCGTCACCGCCTTCCAGGCCCACACCGTCGTTTCCCGCATCGAAGGCATTTACCAAAAACTTTGTCAGCCATGAAAAGCGCCCTGATGCATCCGCGTCTGCATTGGTTGGAACTGTGGCTTTTTCCACCACCGCTGGCTGCCCCTGCCCACGGCGATCTGCCCTACGATGAGAGCGAAAACCAGAAATGGGGCTGGGCGCCCGCCATCAGCTTTGCCGGGGCCGTCTGTTTATTGGTGGTGGCCTGGGGCTTTAATGGGGCGCGCCGCCAGGACCCGTATTATGAACTGATTTTCTGGCTGGGTATTTTGACCTTTTACGCCTTAATTACCTGGCGGCTGATCTCGCCGGTGGCTTCACGCCGCGAACGGGTGGCGCTGGTGCTGTTGGCAGGCATTGGCCTGTACCTGGTCAAGGTGATGCACAGCCCGATCTACTTCACCTTTTACGATGAACTGCTGCATTACCGCACCGCCACCAATATCCTGGAAACGGGCTACCATTTCCGGGAACACCCCCTGCTGCCCGTCAGCCCGTTGTACCCTGGCCTGGAAAACATTGCCGTAGCTCTGGCTCATCTCAGCGGTCTGAACATTTTTTATGCCGGGATCATCACCATTTTGGTAGCGCGGGCCGTGTTTGTGCTGGTGCTGTTTCTTTTTTTTGAGAAAACGAGCGAATCGCCGCGCCTGGCGGGAATTGCCACGGTTATTTATGCCGCCAATCCTCACTTCATCTTCTTTGATGCCCAATTCTCTTATGAATCGCTGGCCCTGGTTTTCGTGGTGATGGTGTTTTTGGGTATTCAATACCGCATGAGCCATCACAAAGACAAACCGTTGGGGTCTTCGCTGCTTATTATTTTTGGTATCTGCGCTACCCTGGTAACACACCATGTCACCAGCTATTTCTTGCTCATCTGCCTGACTTTGTGGGCGGTAGTAGCCTACTTTTTTCCGTATGAGGGACAAAGCCGGACGATGTTGTTTGGCACGGCCGTGCTCGCGCTGGTGGCTATTTTGTCCTGGATGATGTACGTAGCCATCATTACCATTGATTACCTGGTACCGGTACTGTCCGGCGCCGTGTTTGATTTGTTCAAAGTGTTGGTGCGTGATGAAACAGGGCGGCAACTGTTTTCAGCACAGGGGGAAAATGCGCTGCGTTTGTGGGAGCGGGTCATCGTTTACAGCACAGCTTTCTCAATTTTGCTAGGGCTGATGGTGGGGGCTATTGTCATCTGGCGCGAGTACCGAAACCGGCCCACATACCTTTTCCTCTGCATCATCGGCCTGCTCTATCCGGTGACGCAGTTACTCCGTTTTTCGGAGAAAGGGCCGGAAATTGCTTCCCGCATCGGCCCGTTCATGTTTTTTGGTATTGCCTTTGTGCTGGCGGTGAGCGCCACTAAGCTTTACCCGGCGGCCGATGCTTCCTGGGTGCGATGGCGACATGCGGCGCTCACGGCCGTGATCGTTCTTATGTTTTGGGGTAATTTTTTGGTTAGTTTCCCGCGTTGGGCGCTGATGCCTGGCCCGTACCGGGCGGCAGCCGACACCCGGTCGGTGGAAGTGCAAGGGTTGGCGACTACGCAATGGTTCCTCGACTATTTGGGGCCGGAACACCGGCTGGCAGCCGACCGGATCAATGGATTGTTGCAGGTGGCATACGGCCGTCAATACCAGGTAACAGGCTCGTGGAATAACATCAACGTGCCCGGCATTTTTCTGGATGTGCCCTTCACGGAGGTAGAGTACCGCACGCTCTGCGAGGGACAAGTTGATTATTTAATCGTAGATTACCGGTTTAATTCTCATCTGCCATTGTTGGGCTTTTACTATGAGGACGCCGAAAATGAACTGCCCTATACAGAACCGCTGGAAACGGCCGTGCTGGACAAATTCAGAGCGCACGACGGTTTCAGCCTGGTTTATGATGGGGGCGATCTGGTTATTTACCAGGTGGATTTAAGCAACTGTGACCGCTAAAGTAACAAACCGGCTCATTATGATTTTGGTGACGGCCGTGCTGATGCTGCTGACCCTGCTGGATTGGGAACTGGGCGCAGTGCGGGTCTTGTTTGCCGTCGCCCTGGTCGCCATCTTGCCCGGTTACGCCCTAACCACCGCTATTTTTGTCAAATACCCACTCGGTTTTGCCGAAAAGTTAGCGTTTAGCTGCGGCCTCAGCCTGGGTCTGGCAGCCATAGGTGGTTTACTGCTGCATTTCACGCCCTGGGGCTTGCAGCCCGCCTCGTGGGTCATGTATCTGGGTAGCATTACCATCATAGCCAATGTGCTGGCCCTGGGGCGTATGCAGCAAACGGCCCAGGTAGACTTGAGCGTCATTCAGGTACCGCTGCGCCTGCACCAACTGCTGCTCATGCTTTTGGCCGGGGGGGTGTTAATGGGCGCTTATCTGACAGCCCGCGCCGGTGCAGAAAACCGGCCCGCGCCCCCGTTTACCCAATTGTGGCTGTTATGGGCCGACGAGGCCGAAACACAACTCCAGGTGGGCATACAAAATCAGGAGACGGCCGTCAGACAATACCGGCTGGAACTGAGCAACCGCCAGGGGCAAATGCAGGAATGGCCGGTCATCACCCTGGCTGCCGGGGAAACGTGGCAAACGGATTTCGCCTCCCCACCTATCATCGGCGAAACTGATTTTATCAAGGCCACCCTTTACCGACTGGACGCGCCCCAGGAGATTTACCGTCAAGTTTATCTGCGGCGCGTTGTCCGTTAGGAGATAACAAAGATGCCCACACGCCTGCACATGCTGCTATCAAAGAACTGGTGGGTACACATGTTGACCAGTAACCGGGTCATCCTGGTCAATGCCCTGTCCCTGGTGGGTACGTTGGTGGTCACATCCGGCCTGGGTTTTGCCTATTGGTGGGTGGTGGCGCGGCAGTTTACAGCGACAGAAGCGGGGTTGGCGGCTGCGGCCGTTTCCGCCATGTTGTTGTTGGGCACCATCGGTATGATGGGCATGGGCACATTGCTCATTGGCGAATTACGCCGCCGTTCGCAGATTGTGGTTTCACTCATTACCACCGCCCTGGTGATTGCCGGGGTCGCATCACTGGTGTTAGGCGCCGGGTTTGCCATCATTGTCTCCCATCTCTCGGCCGATTTTGCCCTGCTGACAACGTCTTGGGGCAATTTCCTGTTGTTTACGGCGGGGGTAGCCATTACGAGCATGGTATTGGTGCTGGATCAGGCCATGCTGGGCCTGCTGCACGGTAGCTGGCAGTTGTGGCGTAATGCGGTTTTTGCCATCAGTAAACTTATCCTACTTGTCCCCATTGGTTATTATTTCCGGTCGGCGGGAGCCATGGCTATTTACGCCGCCTGGTTTGCGGGCAATATCCTGTCGCTGCTGTTCCTGGTATGGTTGGTAGGCAAGCGGCGACTGCTGACGGCCAATTTCCGGCTGCGTTGGGACGTTTTCCGAGAATTGCGGGGAATGGCGCTGGCGCACCACATTCTCAATCTGTCCTTACAGACGGTGCAATTTGCCATGCCGGTCATTGTCACCGTTATGTTGTCGCCAGAGATAAACGCCAGTTTTTATGTGGCCTGGCTGGTAGCCAGCAGCTTGTTTATTGTGCCCACCTCCCTGACTCAGGCGCTGTATGCCATCAGTTCAGCCGACGCTTCCATGCTGGCGCAAAAAATCCGATTCACGCTGCGGGCTTCGTTAATTGGGGTGGTGGCAGCGGGGCTGGTCATCATGGTTGGCGCTGAGTTCATGCTGAGCTTTTTTGATCCCTCTTATGGTGAAACGGCCGCCCTGAGCCTGCGCATTTTGTTGCTGGCGGCGCTGCCCATCATTATCCGGGTACATTATGTGGCCATTCGCCAGATCAGGCGCGAGCTTAAACAGGCAGCGGCCTTATTTCTGGCAGCAGCCGGTCTGGAACTGTCCCTGGCTATTGTCGGGGCAGCCGTGGGCGGCCTGACAGGGTTGAGTTTCGGCTGGGTGCTGGCAATTTATCTGGAAGGGATTTGGATGGCGCCGACCGTATACCGGGTGGCAATGCAAGCCCGCAATGTACCGGCGATCACGAAGGAAACCGTTCAATGAGGCAGCATGGCGCTTGATCGTCTTGAAAGTTGGGTAATAGCCGGTGCAGCCGGTTTAGTGGCGCTGCTGGCGGAGCTGCTGATGATGCAGCAGTTCGTTTTGTCAGGCATCACGCTGTACAGTGTGATGCTCATTCTTCTGCTGCTATATGGCACCTTCCGCTGGCCCCACCCCCAACATGAGCTGCTGGTACTGACGATTCCGGCAATCGTGCGACTCATGGCCTACACCCTGCCGCTGGGTAATCTCTCGCCCCTGTTTGCCCAACTGATAGTGAGTGTACCGGTGGGGTTAACGGCCGTTACCTTTATCTGGCTGCTAGAATTACCCTGGCCTGATATACGCTTCGCCTGGCGGCAGCTTCCTCTTTATGTGCTATTGGTAGCAGCAGGGGCGGTTGCTGGCTGGCTGTTGTACCAGTTCCAACAACCCACACCGCCGGAGATCGGCAGTCCCCTGCTCTGGCTTTTTTATGCCTTTGTGTTGGTGGTAGCCATGGCTTTTCTGGAAGAATGGCTGTTCCGAGGCATCATGCAAACAGCCCTCACCCGACTGTGGGAGAATGGGTATCTGGCCGGACTGGTGGTGGCCCTGGTCTATACCACGCTTAGTTTGGGGCAAGGCCCCTGGCCCTACATTTTGCTCATCTTTATCATGGCCCTGGCGCTGAGTTGGCTGCGGCAGGCCACCAACAACCTCATCGGCGTCAGTCTGGCCCATGCGGCAGCCAACTTAATGTTTTTTCTTATCCTGCCCGGTATGGGTAGTGCAGGTGTGCTGACCCGTGTGATAGAGAGTTGGGTGTTCTGATGAATGTCTTATTTCCCCCGGCGGCGCTCACGGCCGTGAGCCAGGAAGAATTGTACCTGTATTTGCAGTTGATTGCCGTATTTACCTTACTGCTGTTGTTGATCGGCCGTGAACTAACCATCGGCCTGAAGTTCCCCTATGCCCGCTGGCGGCGCGTGTCAATGATCGGCATTGTGCCCCTGCTCTTCGCCTTTCTGCTCATTTTGCTCTGGCACATCATTCGCTCCACCTGAAACCCCGGCTGACGGACATAGCACATCTAGCTCTCGCGCCCTGCGGGCAAAAGTCAACACTTTTCAATTGCCAGCATCGCGGCGCTGGCGCAGCAGGCGGCGGGTCTGGCGGCGGCTTTTCAGGTAGGCGTAGCTACCGTAGAGCATGCCGCGTAGTTCCAACCCATTCAAATCGGCGGGGTAGTTGGCCTGCTTTTTGGTATTCTTGAACGATTGCGGGCTGAGCAGCAGGTAAAGGCCATAGGGAATACGCAGCACAAAACCGGGGATTCGGCCGGGATTATCCCACATCGTCTTGGTGATAAAAGCAGCAAAACCGACGCCATAGTTATAAATCTGCTTTTGCAACGCCACATACTCGCGGCGGTGGATGTGCTGCAAGAAGGCGGTTGGCTCATACACCAGTTGATACCCCGCAAACAATAGCTGCACATACATGGCCAGGTCATCGCCGCAGGTAGTGATGGTGCCTGCGCCCAGGGCCGGATCAAAGTAGCCCACCTTTTCCAGGGCGCTCTTTTTGATCGCCAGATTAGCGCCGGTGCCAAAAAGCCCGGCAGAGAGAGGGTAAAACGGCCGTGCCGGTTTATGCGCCCCCATGTCATAAATCTGCCGCTCATATCCCTTGTTAAAACCGCCCGACTGCTCAAACCACAGTTGTTCTACGGTGTCCAGCTCCGCCGGGATGGTCAGTCCATTGACGCCACCCACATTATCCGCTGCCGCAAAACCGCGCAGCACGCCAATCAGCCAATGCGGGTCTACAATTACATCATCATCGGTGTTGGCAATGATCTCTCCCCGCGCCGCCATCGCGCCTGTATTTCGCGCCCAACATTGTCCCTGGTTTGGCTCCACCACGTAGCGCAAGTGGGGGACATGCCCATACTTCCCCTGCACCACCTGCCGGGTGGAATCGGTGCGCGGCGCATTATCCACCACTACCACCTCATACTGCGGATAATCCAGCGCCAGCACCGAGGCCAGGCAGTCGTCTAACATAGACGGCCGTTCATGTGTGCAAATCACCACACTGATCAGCGGCGCATTTTCTAATAAACGCGCCTCCTCTTGCTGACAGAGCGGCGTGTCCGGTTGGGAAATGCCCGCCAGGGGTAGTTCCGTCAGGCGGAGCCAACCATCCTGCTCTAAATGAGCATTGATCGCCTCGCCTAGCGCGGCCCAGACTGCCGGGGCATAAACCGCCGGCAGCAACGTCTCTTCCGGCAGGGGCAATTCCAGCAGCCCCAGGGGATGATTGTGCAGGCGCACCAGGAGTTGCACGGCGCTGTAGCGCAACCCTTTGGCAGGGTCAACGGCCGTGATGGAGGGTAAGGGGGAGCTTAACTCAATTTTGGTAACATGAATAGGTTGAAACGTCATATGCAGCTTATTTCCAGGTTAGCGTATAATGTTTTGTCGAATGAATACTGGATAATACCTTAAATGAGGAGTATCGTCAGAAAACGTACCGTTATTTCTACAGATACCAAGAGAAAATGACTATGCTGAGTAAACCACGATTATTAATCATTCTACTTCTGGGTTGGTTCTTGCTGATCTGGAACATTGCCCCCCTTACTGCCCAAGAACCCGTTGCTGTCCCAGAGCAGGAAACGCCTGAACCAACGTTTGACACCACCAGCCAGACATTTGCCGATCTGGGCTATGACGATGTACGGCTGAAAGGGTTGTACGGGATCAGTTCCTTATGGATTCCCTTCCAGTCTGACTGGCCTATTACCGATGATGTGGAAATTCAATTGACCTATACTGGCTCCCCTTTGCTCAACAGTAACGCCGCCATTATGACCGTTTTGGCCAATAATCAGGAAGTCACCAGTTTTCGCCCGGTGGGTGACGGCCGTCAACACACCGTCACTTTTTCCGTACCACCCGGGCAGCAGTTACCCGATGGCATCAACCTCACCTTTGCCGGGCACCTGCGGCTAACGGATGATCCCTGTGAAGATAGTTTTAATGTGGGCCAATGGCTCACCATCCACAATAGCAGCCAGGTAAACGTCAACCTGCTACCTACGCCGCCCGCACCCGAACTAACCGATCTACCCCAGGCTCTTGTCGTGCAAGGCAGCCAAAACCCACCACCCATTATCTTCGTGCTGCCTGAAAATGCGGACGACCTGACATTGACCACCGCCGCCCAGGTTGCCACCCGGCTGGGCGCCGGACTGACGGCCGATCACCTACCCATTCAGGTGACTACTGCCAATAGACTCAGCGAAGCGGACAAGAGAAATGCCAACCTGATTGTTATGGGCTTACCGGACAACCAGCCCCTCATTCAAGAGCTTGGCAGTTTGATGCCGGTGCCCCCTACTGAGGCCGGGTTTGTGTCTCAAGATGGGGTTCCCATTCCCCCTGGTGATGGCGTAATCCAGATATTTCCTTCTCCCTGGCAGCCGCGCCACCACATCTTGCTCGTCAGTGGCAACGATGCCGCGGGGTTGGCGAAGGCCGGGCTGGCCTTTGCCGACCAGCCCACGTTTGACTCACTCACTGGCCCATTCCATTTTGTGCGTAGTCTGGTTAACCGACCAGAGCCAACCCTGGCTCGTCCCTGGACAACGGACCAAACCTCGTTTACCCAACTGGGTGAGATTGACCGCGAGATTATCGGTCTGGGCCTGACCGATAGTTATTACTTCTTCCAATATCCGCCGGGGGCGACGGTGGCCGATGGCTCCAAATTGGTGCTGCATATGGCTTTTAGCCCGGCACTGCGGGCACAAGGTTCCTATGCCGAGGTGTATGTGAATGACATTTACGTGGGCGCAGTGGATGCCGCCCGTACCGGTGGCGGCGCCTGGGTTTCATTTGATTTACCGGCGCAGGCATTGAATGAGTTGATTCGTGACGGCCGTGCCCGCGAATTAAACGTTAAACTCGCTATTGCCAACTTGCTGCCCGCCAACAACTGCGAACAGGTAAACGCGGAAAGTAGCTGGACCAAAATCTACGCCGATTCCTACTTCCAATTTGACTATCTGCCGGTGGAACTGCCCGACCTTTACCACTTTCCTTACCCGTTTGTGACGCCAGATAACGAGACCCCCGTAAGGCTAATTTTGCCGCCTACGCCTACGACTGAAGAGTTGCAAACAGCTCTCTCCTTAGCCGCCTTGATGGGCAGCCAGGCTGTAACCGATTTGCATGTGGATATGGTGCGCAGCACGGCCGTAACGCCCGAAGCCTATGCCGGTCATCATCTTGTACTCATTGGCACGCCGTTTAACAACCCGGCGCTGCAAGAGGTCATGGCTGGGGAGCAAACCAGTATGCCGATAGAGGTGTACCAGGTCTTGGGCACACCCCATGTCGGCTTTTTTCACATGCTGGCTTCCCCCTGGGATGAAGAGATGAGCGTATTGGGCATCTATGGCGAAATGGAGAGTGGCTTTCAGGCAGCGGCAGATACGCTGTATGAAGAGGGCCGGCTGGCAAATGAATCTGGCACCATTGCCCTGGCGCGCGCCGGGGAACCGCCGGTCGTCATTTACCGGGAAGCCGGCCTATCTGGCCCACAGTTTGTGCAGCCGGACATTATTTTGTCCGAAACCGGCCAGCCAGCAAACGCCATCACTGAGCCAACGGCCACGGCCGTGTCCACCGGCGAATCTGCCACTTCCCCCACCGAAACAGAAACGGCGTCCGGCAATAGACTCACCAACACCGAGCAGCTTATCCTGATCATCACCGCCTTCCTCATCGTTCTGGTAACGGTAGCCGCACTGCTGCGCATCGCCTGGCGCATCCGGGCCTAGGGGATAATCGGTAATCGGTGGACAGTAATCGGTAAACGGTGGGGCAGCCATTCTCGTATATTGTTATTCTTCCACCGATAACCGATTACCGATTACCGATTACGGAGAAATTTATGCGCGGATGTTTACAGGCAACAGCAGGATTTGTGGCGGCGCTTTTTGTGCTCACGGCCGTCATCGCCCTGATTAGCTATAATCTGATCGTCGTCGCCACTGACCGGGAGGCCGTGAAAGGGCTGTTTACCGGGCTGGATGAAGTAGTGCGCCAGACGGCGCCCGCCCTCATCATGGAAGCTGCCCGGCAAGAAGCATTGGCGCGAGGCATTACCGATTTACCCATTGACGAAGAGCAGTTGCAAACGGCCGTGGCTACCGTCATTCCCCCTGGCTGGCTGGATACTCAGGCCGAAGCAACTGTGGATGGGCTGTACGATTACCTGGAAACCGGCGATCCGGCTGCTGCCGAGGTCACGCTGGATACCCGCCCCTTGCTGGATTCGCTGCTGGGGCCAGCGGGGCAGCAAATGGTCACGGCCGTTATCGTCAATCTACCCCCCTGCACAACCGCACCCAACTTCAACACAGTGGGCAATGTAGACATCCCCGACTGCCTGCCGCCGGGGACCAATGTGCAGGATGTGAGCGCGGCGGTGCATACGGCCGTTGTACAAGCCATTGAGAACAACCCGGAACTTGTCGCCAATGCCGGGGTGGTGCGCCTGCCGCTCTTTGGCGAGAATGGGGCGACGGCTATTTCGGCAGAACGTCGCGTCGAACTGGAGCGGTTGCAGCGTAATTTTACCCTGGCCCGCACCTGGGGCTGGGCGTTGTGGCTGCTGCCGCTGGCTTGCCTGCTGCTGATTGCCCTGTTGGTCGTGCGTTCGCTGCCTACCTGGGGACATTGGTGGGGCTGGCCGTTGGTAATTACGGCCGTCTTCGTCCTCTTTTTTGCCATCATTACCCCGGCGCTGCTGACGTTTGTGGCGCGCACGGCCGTGCCGCCCCCCACAGACCCCCTGGCCCTCCCGCTGCGCCAATTAGGCATGAATCTGGTGACAACGGTCGCTGACCGCTGGCTGGTGCGTGTTTATTTTCAGGCCGGCGTCATGCTGGCATTGGGGGTGGGGCTGGTTTTGATGGCGTTTGCGGTTACGGCCGTGCGAGATAGAGAGTATCAGGTATAATTTCCGGCAATACATTCCCATATACAACCGATTTCAACCGCAAGGCAGGCAACCCATGTATGGTAAAGAAACCGACCCTGATTATCCCCAAAAATTAGCCGAATTTGAAGCCCGCATTGCCCGCGGCGAAAAAATTGAACCCGGCGACTGGATGCCCGAACGCTACCGCAAGCAGTTGATCCGCATGATCTCCCAACACGCCCACAGCGAAGTGGTGGGCATGTTGCCCGAAGGCGCCTGGATTACCCGCGCCCCCAACCTGCGCCGCAAACAAGTGCTGCTGGCCAAAGTGCAAGACGAAGCCGGGCACGGCCAATATCTCTACCACGCCGCCGAAACATTAGGCGCCACCCGCGAAGAAATGCTGAAAGCCTTGCTCACCGGGCAGGCCAAGTATTCAAGCATCTTCAACTACCCTACCATCACCTGGAGCGATATGGGCGCGATTGGCTGGCTGGTGGATGGCGCAGCCATTATGAACCAAACCATGCTCGCCCAATGCTCCTACGGCCCCTACTCGCGGGCGATGGTGCGCATCTGCGCCGAAGAAGGCTTCCACAAAAAACAAGGTCAGGAGATGATCATCCAATACGCCCAGGGCACGCCGGCGCAAAAGGCGATGGCGCAGGATAGTATCAACCGCTTCTGGTGGCCGACGCTGATGATGTTTGGCCCCCAAGACTCCGTCTCCAGCAATTCAGATGAATTGATCCGATGGGGCATTAAAACAAAAACCAACGATCAATTGCGCCAGGAATTTGTTAACGAACTTGTCCCCCTGCTGCACGCTTTAGGGCTGGAAGTGCCCGACCCCAACCTGTGCTACGACACAGAATCCGGCAACTGGATTTCCGGCGAAATTGACTGGGATGAATTCTGGCAGGTGGTCAAAGGCAACGGGCCAATGAATACCGCTCGTTTACAGGCACGGCGCGACGCCCACGACAACGGCCGTTGGGTGCGTGAAGCACTGGCGGCGTATGGAGAACGTAATCCGTAAATCGTAATCCGTGATCCGTAAACGGATCACGGATTACGGATCACGGCTTACGGCTTACGAAAATGGACACCCAATGGCCTCGTTACGAGGTTTTCAAACAAGACCGTCCAGGGGAACCGCACGAAAGTATTGGCACCGTTCATGCGGTGGATGCGGAGATGGCGCTGCAAAACGGCCGTGACCTCTTCGCCCGCCGCCCCAAATGCCACAGCCTGTGGGTAGCCCGCGCCGACGCCATCACCAGCAAAACGGCCGAAGAACTGGCGGACAGTAATACCTGGCAGGCAGACATTAACCCACACGCGCCCACAGAAACCTACCTGGTCTTCCAAAAACAAACAGAACGGCGCGGCATGACCTTTACCACTTATGTAGGGGAAGTAGAAGCCAGTTCGCCCGCTCACGCCCTGCAACAAGCCATCGCCACTTTCTCGGCGGAGCAAGTTTTTGTGTGGTGGGTGTGCCCGGCAACGGCCGTTACCCGCAGCGAAGAAGCCGACGCCATCCCCCTGTTCGCCCCTGCCAAAGACAAACTATACCGCCTGCCCAACCAATATCGCACCGTGTTTACCATGCAGAAGATAAAA
Source organism: Chloroflexota bacterium (assembly GCA_035444285.1). Lineage (GTDB taxonomy): Bacteria > Chloroflexota > Anaerolineae > Promineifilales > Promineifilaceae > CAADGU01. The sequence continues at coordinate 433,740 of DAOMOK010000004.1, read as the reverse complement.
CGAGAAAGCAGAGATTAAGAGATTGGGAGATTGAATCTCCTGATCTCATTCATCCCATGATCCCACACCACCAAACCGCCCTTGCCCACAAACTTCTATCACTCGCCGACGATGAATTGATCCTGGCGCATCGCAACTCGGAATGGACGGGGCACGGCCCCATTCTGGAAGAAGATATTGCCTTTACCAACATTGCCCTGGATGAAATGGGGCACGCCGCCACCTGGTACCGGCTGCGGCAGGAGTTGACGGGAGAGGAAGTAGACACGGCCGTGTTCTTCCGTGACGCCGCCGCTTATCGCAATGTGCAACTGGTGGAGTTGCCTAACGGTGACTGGGCGTTCAGTATGCTGCGCCAATACCTGTTTGATGTGTACGAGATGCTGCATCTGGCGCAATTGGCCGGCAGCAACTACCGCCCCCTGGCTGAAGCCGCCGCCAAAATCCGCATTGAGGAAATCTATCACCTGCGCCACACCGGCGCCTGGGTAATGCGCTTGGGGTTGGGCACGGCCGAAAGCAACAGGCGGATGCAAACTGCCCTGGATACACTCTGGCCTTATGCGCAACAACTGTTTATAAACATGCCAGAAGATGAAAAGTTGGGGGAAGCGGGTACGGCCGTGACCCCCTCATCTCTGCACGACGAATGGCTGCACCTCACCACCACCCACCTTTCCCAGGCTGGCCTCACCATTCCCACCAACCACATCCCACCCGCTTCCAACCGCGCCCACCACAGCGAATACCTCACCCACCTGCTGACCGAAATGCAATCCGTCGCCCGCCAATACCCAGATGCCGTCTGGTAATCTACATGTACGTAGTAGGCGATTTATCGCCTTTGGACGGCGTTAAATCGCCTACTACGCACAAAACGCATAAGTGATGATACCCACTATCTGGCAAGCCCTGGAAGAAGTCAAAGACCCAGAACTCCCCCTCATTTCCGTGGTGGAAATGGGCATTGTGCGTGACGTACAACTGACCGGGGACAGCGTTCACGTCAAAATGACGCCCACCTTCTCCGGCTGCCCGGCGCTGGACGTGATGCGGCGAGATATAGAAGCTAAAATCCACGAACTGGGCTTTAGCCAGGTCACAGTCGAGACCGTTCTGCACCCACCGTGGACATCGGATTGGATTGCCGACTCGGCACGGGAAAAGCTGCAAAAACTGGGTATCGCTCCACCCATCCGGCACGGCGGCAACCTGATTCCGGTGGCTTTTTTGGATGTGGCAACCTGTCCCCGCTGCGGCTCCACTAACACCATCCTCAAAAACGCTTTTGGCCCTACCCTGTGCAAAAGCATCTGGTACTGCCACGAATGCCAGGACGGGTTTGAGCAGTTTAAGGCGCTGTAAGACGGAGATTGAGCGATTAGGAGATTGGTCAATCTCTCAATCTCCGAAACTTCCCCCTAACCCAGGGGTTGTGTTTATCGGCAAGAGGGCAGCCCTGACCAATCACTGCTTGACAATTTGGTGGTTGCTTCTAAAATTGCCCCGCCATTGCAAATGGAATTCAAAATTTGAAGGAGATCAGGTAGATGAGTGATACACAGACTCGTATAACCGCTATTATCGTGGATTTATTAGGCGTAGACGAAGAACAGGTAGTACCTGAAGCGCGTTTCCGCGAAGACCTGGAAGCTGATTCATTGGATTTAGTCGAACTCATTATGGCTTTCGAAGAAGAGTTTGGCGGCGAAATTTCCGATGACGAAGCTCAGAAGATCACGACTGTCGGTGAAGCGATATATTATATTGATCATCGCATGGCGGTTTAACGCCTGATTGCGTAGTGCCCGGCCTCGCTAAACTGGATAGGCCGGCGCACTACGCTTTTGCCTCACCATTTGCCTCAATTGCCATCCACTCACCCCGGCAACCAGCAAGTGCCCCACCCCATTTAAGATTAACCCCCACCCAAAGCCAATAGACACCCCCACCAACTGCGCCACGTTGGGTTGAATTTGCAGGTAAATCCGCGTTGGCTGCACAGCCCCTATCAGGCTAAAGACTACCAGCAGCAGCCAGCAAAGCCACTGCCGGGTTTCTAATTTCACCGCCCAACAGAGAATAGTGGCGATGACAATCGCTAACAGCACCAGGCCAATCCATTGCACGCGGGGCATGTATTCGTGGCGTACCGGGCCGGTGATGTCTTCAATGGCGGGGAATGCCTGCCAGCTTATGAGCAGCGCCAGACCACGTATGGCCCAACTTTGCCAACGGCCGTTGCCCCCCAACAGCGTCAACGTCACCAACATCAGCGCCAGGGTGATCGGCGGCAGGTAAAAGAGGTTGCGTTCCAGCCCCACCCCCATAAACTTGACCCACTCGCCTAACTCAATGCCCAAAAAGCTGAGACCGGCTCCCGGCCCCGGCAGCCAGACCATGAGATAACCAATAAACACAGCCGTCAGCCCCAGCAGCAGAATGGTGCGCGTTTGTTTGGGGAGCATGGGGTAATGGGGTAATTGAGTAATGGGGTAATTACCCCATTACTCAATTACTTTTCTCCCACACGGCCGTTAGCCGGGCATCTTCCTCAGACTGCTCGGCGAAAAATTTGTCCAGGGCGTGGCTTTGGCGCTGGCGCAGGGCCAGCATGGCCACGGCGCGCACATCATCGGGGGTCACGGCCGTGCGTTCATCGGCCGCGGCATGGGCGCGCGCCGCTTCAAACAGGGTAATTTCGGCCCGGCTGGACTCAATTTGCAGCGCCGTCACCAACGACAGCCCCAGACTACGGGCTTCGTCAGTAACCATCACTTGCGGCAGGCGGTCACGGGCCTGCTGAATTTCTTCGGCCAGGGCCATGGTAGCCTCGGCATACCCGGCGACAAAGAGATCTGGCTGCCGCCGGTAAACAACGGCGCGTTCATATGCCTGGTAACGCAGGTCGGCGTCCGTCAGACCGCGCACAATCGCCCGCAGCCCAAAACGATCCATCAATTGCGGGCGCAGCCAGCCCTCTTCCGGGTTCATCGAGCCAATGAGCATGATACGCGCTTTATAGGTCAGCTTGAGTGGGCCACGGCGCACGGTGTAATGCCCCTGAGCCGCCGCGTCTAACATGGCATCGGTGATCACGTCCTCAAGGAGATTCACTTCGTCAATGTAGACGATGTGCCCGTCGGCGTGGCCTAACAAACCCCGTTCCAGACGCACTTTTTGTTGTTCCAGCGCCAGCCGTTCATTGATGCCGCCGATCACGTCTTCCAGACGGGAGTTTAAGGGCAGTTCAAAAATGCGCACTTTGTCGGCGATGGTCAGTGGGTCACCATGCCCAAATTTGACGGCGCAATCTTTACACACGCCATCCATACCATACAATTCCACATCTTCTTCAGTGCAGCCATAGGCGCACAGGCTGCGCCGGGTGGTGGGTAACAGGTCGGTGAGGGCGCGCACGGCCGTAGTCTTGGCCGTACCGCGGGGGCCAATGAGCAAAACACCACCCACGAGTGGGTTAATCAGCGACAGGGTAAGCGCCAACTTCATCTCATATTGGCCGACGATGGCCAGAAAGGGGAATGGCTCCACCTCGGCCACGCCAATATCGGGTGCGGGCAAACGGCTAACCTGCCCGGCAGGGGAGGCCAGCAAAATTTCCAGCAGTTTGGAGCGTGGCTGACCGGGCTTTTCGCTCATTTCATTCATGGCCGTCTTGCCTGTGCTGCTGCAAGCGGTAGGCCTGGCGCTGCGCGGCGCGCTCGAAGCGGGACTGCTCTTCGTCCGTGGTGCAAAGGAGAGAGGGAACGGGGGTGGGACGGCCGTGTTCGTCCAGCGCCACATAAACAAAATAGGCCGTGTTGGTGTGGGTGGTTTGCCCCGTCAGCACATCTTCGGCGGTGACAACAACGCGCGTTTCCATCGAGGTGCGCCCCACCCAACTAACTTCGGCCGTGACCGTCATCAAATTGCCGATGTGAACGGGTGAATGAAAGCGCATGGAGTCTACGGCCACGGTGACAGCCGGGTGACGGGCATGACGGATAGCGGCCATGCCGCCCGCTTCGTCACAGATTTTCATGATGTAGCCGCCATGCACATTGCCCATGACGTTGGCGTGGGATGGCCCCATGACCTGGGTGAGGATGACGCGGGATTCGGCGGGGCTTTTGGGTGGCATAGTGATGCATGATGCGTGATGCGTGAGTTTGCTGGTCACGCATCACGGCTCACAATTTAATCCATATCGGGCCGGGTTTCTGAAACGTAGCTCAGTTTTTCGGGGAACTCCTCGAACATGTCTATGATCTGGTGTGGCAACGCCGGGAACATGGGAGGCAGGGGTACGGCCGTCGGCAGTTTCATGCGCTGTGGCGGCGGCGGTGGTTTCATCATGGGCCGGTCAATGGGGCGGGTACGTTTGCGCAGCAGGCGTTGGTCATCACTGAGAAAACCGAGGTAGGAACCGCCGGAATCAAAGACTTCACGCCCCACAACGAAGCCAATCCACTCCCCATCCACGTTAAAGACGTTTCCCTTTTCATACACGGCCACCCACTCGCCATCTGATCGGTAAATTGGAATCATTTCTCCTCTTATGTGACTACAGGTCGCAACAGCCAACGTGAAGAGCACGATGCGGCAATGAGCTGGCTTTGGTTCCATAATTACGCAAGCAGCATTATAGTGAAGGGGACACAGGTGGGCAACTTATCAGAATTTGCGTTACAATGCCCGTTAATCCTGCAAGGCAATTGCTGAGGAATGAATATGACGACAGTTACAATCAATCTACCAGACCAGTTAGCAAATGAGTTAGAAAAGCTGCAAATTAGCGAGGAAGTTGTGCAATCTGTAGCCTTAGCTGCCTTAGAAATCTGGCTTAGCCAACCAAACATCGAGACCGTCCCCAAGTCATCTACCAAACGCTTTGAAGAATCGGCGATGCCATTCGTTCAAGACTTGATTGCCAAAAATCGCGCCCTGTTTGAAGTGCTAGCCCAAAGATAATGGCCCACAGATAAATGGCACACAGATAATGGCCCGCAGATAATGGCAATGGAAATTACGGCATCTTCAGAATCGGCCGACGAGATTGCCTCGTTTTTGGTGCGCGTTTATGAAATTCACGAAGTGATTATTGAGGAAACGGGAGGATTACCAGGATTACGAGAAGCCTCTCTTCTTCATTCTGCGGTCGCTCGCCCTTTTGCAACGTTTGATGGGCAGGACTTGTACACTGACCTTTTCGAGAAAGCAGCCGCTCTTTTCCACTCGCTCATTAAAAATCACCCATTCATGGATGGCACAAAAAGAACTGCCTTAGCAGCCACTTTATATTTTTTAGCGCAACATGGACATGCACTCCCCGAAAAGTTGCCCATCGAGGAGGTGGTAGCGTATTGCGTTGCTGTAGCTGAAGAAAATATGCGCCTCTATCGAGGTGAAACCCATCAGCAATTTACAGTATCTGACATTGCTGTCTGGCTGGAACAATTAACGGCCCCACAATCGTAACAGATAAAGCAACATCTTAGGTGCTGAAAAAGGCGGGGGTCACGGCCGTATCTCTTATGGCATCGGCCATTTCATGTAGTGGCACGGCCGTTTGCTGCCGGACCCAGGTAGCGAAAATGCCGCCGTTGACGGCCGTGCCGCGCCGGCGATCTACCACCACACCCAACTGCCGCAGTCGTCGTTCTGCTTCGGCTATGGTGAAGTGACTAAACGGTGAACAACTGATGGGACGGGCGGCAGCCAGTTCTGTTAATAACTGCTGTTGGCAGGCATCAAATTGCGCCCACCATTGGCTGAAACAAGGCGATAATTCGGCGACCAGTTGCGTCTGTACCACGCCGGCATCAGGCGACCCATCCAGCCGTTTGTGGTAGAGCCAGCGAGCGGCTGTTAGCTGCAACATAAAGGGCAGCGTACCTGCCAGCCGTTGAATTTGCTGTACGTCGGCGGCACTGAACGGCAGCCCGGCCTGAAGGGCGGGTTGGGTGATCAGAGGGTCTATGACGGCCGTTTCCACCTCCGCCAGATAAATGGGAGTGGGGGAAAAAATGTTGAAAAAGGGGGAAGTAGCCGGTAATCCCACCCGGCTGCTGATCTGGTGCAAATCGGTGCGCGTCGTGGTGACACAAACCAGATCATAATCGTTGACGCTGGTCATGGCGCGCAGCTCTGTCAAAAAACGGCGATCAAACGTGTCTGTGTGCAGGGCATCAAAATCATCCAACAACAGCACAATACGATGCAAGGGAAAATGGCAGAGAAAAGCCTCCACGTCATAAATGCTCGTTTGTTCAGGCGGCGATTCTTTCCACAAGAAACCGGTATGCACCTGACCCAGGCTCATTTTAAGTTGCGTGAGTATGCGGTAGTAAAATTGGCCGGGCGTCTTGGACGAAGCCATGTCCACATAAACCATCACCAGGCGTTCTGGTTGGCGCACGTGGCGCACCATCACGGAGGGGTGGGCGATTTGTCGCAAAAAGGATGTTTTGCCGGAGCGGGGCAAAGCGATGACGTTGGCGGATTGGGGATGAGCACCGCCGATTGTTTCAAAGAGTTGGGCAATCTGGCGGACACGGCCGTAAAAATCAGAAGGACTCTGCACAGGATGACCAACGGTGTAAGGCATAATTGCGCTCCTGCCTGCTTAGAACCAGATGGCTTACCACCAAAGGCAGGCTATTCATGGCTGTGGCAGGTATCAAATTGAGTTACTACAACGTGAAAATTTTCTCGACTATTATGCCCGTATTGGCCGGGAAAATGTAGCCAGCCTGATAGGAGAAAAGTACCAACAATGGTCAATGGTGAAAAGGCGCAACAAATGAATGAGCCGCATAAATTCGTTATCGCCGCGGTGCGCATGCGACCTGAACCTGGCACGTTTCCCTACCGCCTGGGTACGCTGGGTACAATACCACGCTAAAAGGCAAGCACTGAACGGCCGTAAACGGGCTGGTAGCAGACAAACGTGGGCGGCACGGTGAGGACATTTGCCACTTTAGCGGGTTATCAGTTGTTCATAAAGGTGGCGGAGCTGACGGGCAGATTGTTCCCAGGTGAAGCGGCGCGCCTGGCGGAAACCGGCAGCTACCAGGCGGGTGCGTTCCTGGGGATTGCTCAGGAGGTCGTGCATTGCTACTGCCCAGGCATCCTGATCGTGTGGCGAGAGTTGGATGGCGGCCTCACCCGCCACTTCTGGCAGGGAAGAGGCGTTGGAGGTGATGACCGGCACGCCACAGCCCATCGCTTCCAGTAAGGGCAGGCCAAAGCCTTCATACAGGCTGGGGAAGGCAAACAGAGCCGCGCCGCTGTAGAGAGCGGGTAAATCATCATCGGCTACAAAACCGGGGAAATGCACACGGCCGTGCAACCCCTGCCGCCCCACCTCCGCCATCATCTCCTCCATCAGCCAGCCTTTGCCGCCGCTAATGATCAGGTGGTGGGGATGGGTCTGGGCAATGGGTTGGAAGGTGCGGATGAGCATTTGGTAATTTTTGCGCGGTTGCACGGTGCCCACCGCCAGGATGTAGGGCGCGTCCCCCAATTGATAACGTTGGCGCACGGCCGTCAACTGCTGCTCATCTGTCACCGGCTGGAAACGAGCATGGACGCCGCTGTACAGGACGGTGATTTTTTCGGGCGGCACACGCCAGACGGCCGTCAGGTCATCCTTCGTCGCCTGTGAATCGGCCAGAATGTGCGTAGCGCGGCCAATAGACCAGGGCACAACCTGGTTCAGATAGGCCACCAGCCGTGCGGGAAAAACTTCCGGGTAATGGACGAAGGAGAGATCATGCACGGTGAGCAGGGTGGGGATACGGCCGTACACCGGCGGCAGCACAAAATCAGGCGAGTGAAACAAATCCAGCTTTCCGGTAAACCATTGCACCGGCAGTGGCAGCCGCAGCCGGTACCACAGCCGGTAGAGCCAGCGTTCATCTACCGGCGCGGTATGCAGTTGTACGTTTTTAGCCAGGGGGAGGGGGTTGGGAACAGGTGAGGTGGCGGGGTTTTTGGCGGCGAAGAAGTGGTAGTCGTTGTGGGGGTCCACGGCCGTGAGCGCATGAATCAACTCGCGGGTATAACGGCCAATCCCACCGCCCTGGGTAATGGCAGCGGTGACATCAATGCCAATTCTCATGGAGATCGGAGATCAGAGATCAGAGATCAAGCAATCTCCAATCTCTAGCCCTTACTTATCCACATCACCATACGTCCAGTAGCGATTGACAAAGAAGTTCCAAAACAAGATGACCAGCACCGACAGCGCCAGAGCCAGATTGTCACCAATACGTTGGGCAACTTCGGGGCCAAAGCTGCCGAATAAATCGGCTGCCAGTCGAGTGAATGGCAAATGGGTCAGCGCCATAATAGGCAAACGCAGCACAATGCCAGACACACTGACCAGAAAGAACTGGGCAAACTGGCGTACAAGGGGCTTAGAGCGGGAATCTGGATATGTCCAATAACGGTTCCAGGTAAAGTTGCTAATGATGGCACAAACGAAAGAGATGGTACCTGCTAGTAACGCGGGGATGGTAGCTTCTATCCATGCCTGGCTTAAACCAAGCGAAAGAAAAAACTCGTCTAGCGGTGTGCCTGGAGAAATAAGACCGCTCAATGGGCCTAAAAGCAGATTGTAAATGCCAAAGTCCACCACAAAGCCAATGGCGCCTACAAAAAGGAATTTGATAAACCGTTCTGCTTCTTTGGTATTGACGCCAAAACGCCCTGCCGCACTTGCAAATATCGCTACCATAGAAAAATAATCTCCCAATCCTTCAAATTTAATACTCAGGATGAATCCTTTGTTTCAAACAGCCGCCGAATTTTAGCGGATAAAGGGTATATCCTTCAATCCCTCTTTAGTGCTGTTTGCCTCGCGCTCATATTCCAGCAACTGCAACAAACCAAACATCACACCCAGGTGAATATAGATGTTATTGACGTATAGTTTGTCTACAAGATGATGAACCGTCACGGCCGTCCATGCGCCCAATAATCCTAAAGCAATACCCCGCATCGGCCACTCAAGCTGGCGTAACTGGCGGATGGTCTGAAAGAACACGGCCGTCCACAACAATACATACGTCGCCAATCCCAAAACACCCGTTTCCGCCAGGGTATTCAAATAGTAGTTGTGGGCGTGGCCCAACGGATAAGGCCAGTTGATGAGCGCATAGGTATCATACACTGGCTCATAGTTGCCAAAACCCACACCAAGCCAGAGGTTGTCACGCGCCATGTCCAGCGCCGCCTGCCAGTGTGCCAACCGCTCCAGGACAGCATAGTTGGCATCATTAATACCCACGCCGCGCACATCACCAAAACGTAAATCTTCGCTAAAACTGGTGATACGCTCTGTGACCGAGGCCGGCACGAGACCAAGCCGCGCCCCACCCCAGAAGAGTAAACCCGCCAATACCAATAAGGTGACACCCTGCCACAACTTTTTAGGCCAAAACAGCAGAATCATCGCCCCACCCACCGCCAGACTCAGCCATGCCCCCCGGCTCCAGGAGAAGATGACAGCCAGAATGCAGAGCACGGCCGTGACGCCGGTGAAGAGGGCAAGGGGGAGCAGGTGAGCAGGTGAGGGCGTGATACGTGATGCGTGAGGCGTGACACGTGATAGGCTCCGCCACAGGCCAGCTATTACCCCCAAAAACGCTCCCACTGCCAGCAGCGCCGTCAGGTTCATGTAACCCGCATAGGGATTGGGCTGCTCGAAGGTACCATACGCCCGGTAGAAACGGCCCAGCACCAGAAAATGCTCTGGCCCATCGCCGCGCAGCCCAAACTGCCAGATACCGATGATGGCCTGAGACAGACCGGCGAGCAGAAGGATGCCTAAGACGGAAACCGTCATCCGTAATCGGTAATCCGTAATCGGTAATCCGTAATCGGTAATCCGTAATCGGTTTACGGCTAACGGTTTACGGTTTACGGAAATATCTACGACCAGCAGCATCACGGCCGTAATCTGCAACCACTTGAGTAACTCCTTACCGCCATAAACGAGTGAGGGGGCATTGAGCAGGGAAAGTGCAGCCACAAAAATGAAAAACACCAGGGGGATATTTAGAAAAGTGCGCGGGATGACAATACGCCGGTAGGCCAGCCCACGCCCTAACCAGATAGCCACTGTTAACAACAACAGCAATTGGCCGCTGTCCAGCAGCGATGGCCCGCGCACAATGTTCTCCAACGCCCCCCAGGGCGCTGCCAACAGGGCAACAAACAAACCAACCAGGGGATTGATGAGGGTGAGCAGGAGAACGGCCGTGCCCCCCACCAATCCCACCGCCCACGCCAGCGGCAGCCGGGCCAACAAGATGCCCAAGATCACGGCCGTGACAATGCCTGCTAAAGGCCAGTTGGAGTGGTGGGCAGAGAGGCTTCTCATGGTACTGGGATATCGGGATAGTAAGAGATGGGTATCAACCATAACCCACTATCACAATCTCCCAATCTCACACCCTCCCCCGAAAATAAGCAATCGTTTCGGTTAAGCCCTCCGCCAGGTTCACTTTGGGTTCCCAGCCCAATGTCTGCCGCGCTTTGCTGATGTCTGGACGGCGCACTTTGGGATCATCGGTGATGCGGTCATCTTTGGGATGAATGAACACGATCTCCGAATCACTACGCGATATTTCCTTAACCGCCTCCGCAAATTGCAAAATGGTCATTTCCACCGGATTACCAATGTTTACCGGCAGTTTTTCCTCGGAGTGCAGCAGCCGGTAAATCCCTTCGATCAGGTCGCTGTAATACTGGAAGGAGCGAGTACGACTGCCGTCACCATAGACCGTGATGGGTTGGTTGGTAAGCGCCTGGTAGATGAAGTTGGGCACCACACGGCCGTCATGCAGCCGCATCCGTGGCCCATAGGTGTTGAAGATGCGCACAATGCGCGTTTCCAGGCCATGATACCGCTGGTAAGCCAGCGTCATCGCTTCCGCAAACCGCTTGGCTTCATCATACACCCCACGCGGGCCAATGGGATTCACACGCCCCCAATACGTCTCCGGCTGCGGGTTCACCTGGGGGTCGCCATACACCTCAGACGTAGAAGCCAGCAAATAACGCGCTCCTTTGGCCTTGGCCAGCCCCAGCGTATTGTGGGTGCCCAAAGACCCCACTTTCAGGGTAGGAATGGGGTGTTCCAGATAATCATTTGGGCTGGCAGGCGAAGCAAAATGCAGCACCGCATCCAACGGCCCGGCTACATAGATGTAATTGCATACATCTTGCTCCAGAAAACTGAACCGCTCATGCCCCATCAAGTGAGCGATGTTGTCCATATTACCGGTAATTAGATTGTCCATGCCAATGACCTCATGGCCTTCAGCAATAAATCGATCAGACAGGTGGGAACCCAGAAAACCAGCAGCTCCCGTAATTAAAACACGCATAGTTGCCTCCAATTGATATACATCTCGTTATTGTAACGTGGGTAAAGTTAGGTGACGAATGGTTACGGCCGTATGGCTCGACATCGTATACCATGCACAGCTTACACGTAGGCTATCTTTTCTCAATAACTTCAACTATGATTAAAAACAATTGCCCAAAAGGAACGATGAGTTGAGAAATGAAAACCATGCGCTATGTCTTCTACATTATTTGTGCTGTACAGTTGTTCTTTGCCATTGCCTTTTTCCGGCAGTGGTCATTTGTCACCAATTTGTGGCCGTTTGCCGGCACCACCCCACTGACGTATATCTTTATCTCCTCCATCTTTGCCGCCGCCGCCTCATCTACCCTATGGGCCGTGGCTTCGGGAAATTATGGTGCTCTGGCCGGCATTGGTCTCGATTACATTGGCATCCTGACGCCGGTGGCGATTTTTTCATTCCGGCTGGGAGCCAGCAGCAGTAGCGCGCAGTTGACGGCTTATGGTGTTATCTGTGTGTTGGGTGCTTTGTTTGGGCTATGGCTTTTTTGGTGGAGCAGGCGTTTTCCGCTTGATGACGCTATTCCCACACCCCGACCTGTTTATTGGTCATTTGTGATCTTCATCATTGCCCTGGTGATCGTGAGTATCCGGTTGATCCTACAAGTACCTAATGCAATCCCCTGGGCCATTACGCCCGAACTCTCGGTGGTCATCGGCTGGATGTTCGTAGGCGCCGCTTTATACTTTGCCTATGGGCTGTTATTTCCTGTTTGGGTCAATGCTGCCGGTCAGTTGGCAGGCTTTCTGGTCTACGATGTAGTTTTGATTGTGCCTTTCCTCACCCGGCTGCCGACAGTAACAGATGAACACCGGTTGGGGCTGACCATTTATACGGCCGTCGTTATTTACAGCGGCTTATTGGCCATCTATTACCTCTTTATCCATAGACCAACTCGCCTATGGGCGTCAACCTGATGCGTTTGACCGACCAAACACAGTGATAAATGTCCTGACAATTTAGTGACGTTTCCCCCATCCCTTGCGGCCAAAAATCGCGCATCATTATCCCAGTACATTTTTACAAAACTATGCCCTACTGCCTGCCACTACCCACATCCCCATCTCACTACAAGGCTATACCTGAAAAACATACTTATACTTGCGAAGGTCATCATCTGGCATTTTTGCCAGAGGTGGCACGGTTGGAAACCGGCCACAGCAAGAATATACAAGGAGCAAATCAAATGTCTGAATTTAGCCCAACCTCCCATAGTCCACTCGGCCTGGAAACACATGGCCTGGCAAATCTGAAAACCATTTACTGGAATCTGCCCACCCCCTCCCTCTATGAAGAGTCACTTAAGCGACATGAAAGCATCATGGCCCATCTGGGGCCGCTGGTGGTACGCACCGGCCAATTCACCGGTCGCTCTCCAAACGACAAATTCATCGTCAAAGAACCCATCAGCCAGGACAGCATCTGGTGGGGCAAAGTCAACCGCCCATTTGAAGCCGGCCGCTTCGAAGAACTACACCGCCGCATGGCCTCCTACCTGCAAGGCAAAGATGTCTTTGTGCAAGATTGCTGGTGCGGCGCTGACCCTGACCACCGAATGCCGGTGCGTGTCATTACCCAATACGCCTGGCATAGTCTGTTTGTCCACAACATGTTCATCCAGGCCACACCCAAAGAACTCAGCACATTCCGGCCCGAATTTGTCATCATTGATTGCCCCGGCTTTCATGCCTTCCCAGACTACGACCACACACATTCCGATGTGTTCATTCTGGTTAATTTTGACAAGAAAATGGTACTGATTGGCGGTACAGAATATGCCGGGGAGATAAAAAAGTCGGCCTTCACCGCCATGAATTACTTCCTGCCGTTCAAAGACGTAATGCCCATGCACTGCTCCGCCAACATCGGCCCCCATGGCGATACCGCCATCTTCTTCGGTCTCAGCGGCACGGGCAAAACCACCCTCTCCGCCGACGCTTCACGCACCCTCATCGGCGACGACGAGCATGGCTGGAGCGCCAACGGCGTCTTCAATTTTGAAGGTGGCTGTTATGCCAAAGTGATCCGGCTTGATCCAGAAGGTGAGCCGGAGATTTATGAAACCACCCGGCGTTACGGCACTATTTTGGAAAACGTGGGCATTGATGTGAATACACGGCGGCTGGATTTGGATGACGCTTCGCTCACCGAGAATACACGAGCAGCCTACCCCATTTCCCACATCCCCAACGCATCTCGTACTGGGCGCGGCGGCCATCCCAAGAACATCATCTTCCTCACGGCCGACGCCTTTGGCGTCCTACCGCCAATTGCCAAACTGACGCCGGAACAGGCAATGTATCACTTCATCTCCGGCTACACGGCCAAGGTGGCGGGTACGGAACGGGGGGTGACGGAACCACAGGCGACGTTTAGCGCCTGTTTTGGCGCGCCGTTTATGGCCCAGCATCCCAGCGTCTATGCCGAACTGTTGGGCAAAAAGATTGCCGAACACAACGTACAGTGCTGGTTGGTAAACACCGGCTGGACGGGTGGACCATATGGCGAAGGCCACCGGATGAAGCTGGCACACACACGGGCAACGGTGAATGCGGCTTTAGACGGCCGTCTCGCCAACGTCCACTATGTCACCGACCCCATCTTTGGCCTGCAAATCCCCACCACCTGCCCCGGTATCCCCGCCGAGGTCTTGCAACCGCGCCAGACCTGGGCCGATCCGGATGCGTATGACGCCCAGGCGCACAAGTTAGCGGCGATGTTTGTCGAAAACTTCAAACAATTCGCCGACCAGGCGTCAACGGCCGTCACTGACGCCGGGCCACAAATTTAGTAGCAAGGGGCAAGGCGCTGGCGGCAAGTATTCGCCAGCCACCGGCGCCTTGCCACCGAAAACCCTATTGTTAGCATTCCGGTATAAAATAGGGGTATGTCTTTAATTACTGGCCCCGGTTATAGTCTTCCTATTGGCGCCACGGTGCAAACCGGTGGCGTCAATTTTTGTCTCTATTCACGAGCGGGCACGGCCGTTGAACTCCTTTTATTTGACGACGCCAACGATGATCAACCGCGCCATACCATCCCGCTTGACCCCTTTCTGAACCGCACATTTCATTACTGGCATGTGTTTGTGCCTGGCATTGGCGCGGGGCAGGTGTATGCCTACCGGGTATATGGCCCCTATGCGCCAGAGATCGGAAGGCGGTTTGACCCGGAAAAAGTGCTGCTAGACCCTTACGGCCGTGCCCTGACAATACCCCGCCATTTCAGCCGCGAAGCCGCCAAACGCCCAGGAGATAACACGGCCGTAGCCCTCAAAAGCGTTGTAGCGAACCCAGACAGTTATGACTGGGAAGGGGACGAACCGCTGCGCCGCCCCTTCAACCAAACCATTATCTATGAAATGCACGTGGGTGGCTTTACCCGTCATCCCAATTCTGGCATTGCCCCGGACAAACGAGGCACCTATGCCGGTCTGGTAGAGAAGATCCCTTACCTGAAAAGTCTGGGCATCACGGCCGTGGAACTGCTGCCCGTCTTTCAATTTGACAAGGACGATGCGCCGGACGGCCGTACAAACTACTGGGGCTACAGCCCCATTTCTTTCTTCGCCCCCCATGCCGATTACAGTTCCAACAAAGAGCCATTGGGCGTATTAGATGAATTCCGCGACATGGTAAAAGCCCTGCACCGCGCCGACATCGAGGTCATTCTGGATGTGGTGTATAACCACACCGCCGAAGGCGACCACACCGGCCCCACCTACTGCTTCAAAGGCATCGGCAACCACGTCTACTACATCCTGACCAAAGACAAAAGCCGTTACGCTAACTACAGCGGTACCGGCAATACGCTCAACGCCAACCATTCAACAGTGCGCCGCCTGATTCTGGACAGCCTGCATTATTGGGTAGAAGAGATGCACGTGGACGGCTTCCGTTTTGACCTGGCCTCTATTCTGTCACGGGATGGCGATGGGCATCCCTTGGCCAATCCTCCTATCCTGTGGGACATTGAAACCGACCCCTGCCTGGCAGGCACCAAGCTCATTGCCGAAGCGTGGGACGCCGGTGGGCTGTATCAGGTAGGTTCGTTTTTAGGAGACAAGTGGAAAGAATGGAACGGCCGTTTCCGGGATGACCTGCGCGCCTTCCTTAAAGGTGACCCCGGCATGACAGGCAAAGTCGCCTCCCGCTTCCTGGCCAGCCCGGACCTTTACGGTCACGAAGGCCAGGAACCAGAGCAAAGCATCAACTTCGTCACCTGCCACGATGGCTTCACTCTCAACGATCTGGTTTCCTACAACGACAAACACAATGAAGCCAACGGCGAAAACAACAACGACGGCCACAACCATAACCTCAGTTGGAACTGCGGTGTGGAAGGGCCAACTGACGACCCGGAAATTGAAGCGCTGCGTATTCGCCAGATCAAAAACTTCTTTACGCTGACCCTGCTCTCATTGGGCGTGCCCATGCTGCTCATGGGCGATGAAGTGCGCCACACCCAACACGGCAACAATAACGCCTATTGCCAGGACAACAAAATCAGTTGGTTTGATTGGTCACTCCTGGAGAAAAATGGTGAGATTTTTCATTTCGTGCAGCAGCTAATTGCATTGCGCCAAAGCCTGAGCATTTATGCCCGACCGCGCCAGATCAGCCTGGTGGACCTGCTGCACCAATCGCGCATTGAGTATCACGGCATTCACCTACACGAGCCGGATTGGGGGCATGATTCCCATACCCTGGCGTTTACTGTCTGGGGCAGCCGCTCGGTTTTTCACATGATATTGAATGCGTATTGGCAACCGCTAGATTTTGCCCTACCGCCGGTCAACGGCGCGGGCACTACCCTTTGGCGGCGCATCATTGACACCGCCTGTTCCGCGCCCCATGACTTTTGCCGATTAGCAGAAGCTACGGCCGTACCCGGCGAAAGTTACCTGGCCCAACCCCGCTCGGCGGTGCTGCTGGCAGCAGCGAGGCAGCGAATAGAAAACGGATAAGCGGGTACTCTACTAACTTATCTGTAACCGTTCAGACCTGACAGGTTTTTTACTCGTTCAACTTGAGGCGTTGCAGGCCAAAACCTGTCAGGTCTCCAGGGAGGGCTGAACGCTTACGGTACTCTACTAACTTATCTTTGCCAGTTGCAATTCTTCCCGCACCACCCGGCGCATGATCGTTTCCCAGTCCTTGTCCTGGTTCTCTATAAACTCGCGCAAAGCCTGGTTCATCAAGGTCTGATAACTGCCGCCACCTTGTTCGTTGATCTGTTCACGAAACCAGTTGAGCACATCGGTATCAATGCGGATGGTAATACGGGTTTTATTTGGCGCAGTTGGCACAATCGGCCCTCGTCTGGCACTGCTAAAATCATATTCCTCTCTCATATCAGCTTCTTGATCGTTCATAGGCCCTTTGTTCATTTTTCGTTGCGTTTCTCGCTGAAATTAAGCGGATGCTATCTCCGCGAAATGTGAACACAACGGTAAGAATTTGTCCCAAGTGATCCACCCCAATGGCTACAAACCGGTCTTCGTCATAGTTTCCAATGTCCTCCTGCCACAGCATATGCTCATCTTCCAGCACAGCCACCGCATCAGCGAAATGGACACCATGTTTCAGCCGATTTATTTCTGCCTTGCCTGGATCCCATTCGTAACTCATGCGGGAATTGTATGCACAAATGGCATACAGTCAACTGTTATCTGGGGTAGAAGGTTTTCAGAAGGTTGCTATAACCCGGCGGCAGGTGAGACGGATAATGCGACGGGACACGGCCGTCACCCTTACCCGCTCGTCCACCTGATGCCCCACCAGCCACACCAGATGGGCTTCATGGGCCACAATGGGCCACAACGGCCGTACCTCCTGCCCGATCTTCCGGTTTATCATCGCTTCTTTAACGGTGGCATGACGGCCGTGCATCCCCAATGGCTGGAACCGTTCACCGGGCAGGCGTGGTCGTACTGTTAGCGTTTCCCGTTCGCCCACGTCTACAAACGCCACCCAGGGATCGCTGTTCTGGGGAATAACGGCCAACCCGAAGCCGCTTCGGGCCGTGTCCCCCTTAAACTCCTGCGCATATAGCCACCAACCACCCCCCAACGCCATCTGACCGGGAATCAGGAGTTGGACGGCTTCAGCCGTCCGCAACTGCGGGCCAAAGGGGGTTGGTGCATCCGCCTCACCATCGGTAAACAAAATGCGCTCATAGTCCAGACGCAGCGTCAACCTGCCGGGCAAATCCATTTGCGAACCGGTAACGCCCTTTTCCAGCAGTTCCCGCGCCAGTTCCACCACCTGGAAGCTGATGTCGGTCTGTGACGGCCGTAGCGCCAACATGGCCCGGCGCAGCGCCAAACGCCGGTGGCTGAGCGGCAGTTCCTGCCAGCGCGCCCGCGCCAATGTCAGCCAGCCCTCCCCCTGTTCCACAAACACCGACTGCCAGAATGGCTGAAACCACTCCTCAATCAAGGCATAATCGGCGGCGGTAAGTGCCGCTAACTGTTGCAAATGGGCGCTAATCTGGGGATTGTACTGCGCCAGCAGCGGCAGCAGTTCATGTCGGATGCGGTTACGCAAAAAGGTCACATCGCGGTTAGTCTGGTCTTGCACGGGCTGAAGCCGGTGGACAGTGCAGTAGGCTTCAATGTCACGGCGGGAAATGGCGAGCAACGGCCGTAACAACGTCAACTGCGGCGCACCCGGCACAGGCGCTGCGGGCAGCATCCCCCGCAGCCCGGCCAACCCACTGCCGCGAATCAGATGCAGCAGCACCGTTTCTGCCTGATCATCGGCGTGGTGGGCCACGGCCACAAAATCGGTATTTTCTTGTACGGCCGTTTCCGCCAGAAACCGGTATCGTGCATGGCGCGCCGCTTCTTCAATTGACCAGCCGTTGGTTTGGGCCAGCGCGGGCACGTCTACCCTGGCAACCACAATGGGGATATTCCAGGTGACGGCCGTCATCATCACCAGCCGCAGTTCCTCATCCGCCTCGGCACGCAAGCCATGATGCAGATGCGCCGCTACCAACCGCGCCGGCCCCACCACGCGCGCCAGCATATGCAGCAACGCCAATGAATCCGGCCCACCGGATACCCCCACCACCAGAGGAGCCTCCGACGGCAGAAACGCCTGGCACTGTTCAGCTACAGCTTTTTCCACGTCCATTTTTCAATTCAAAGGGACAAAGAGGCCAAAGAAAGTCACCCCATCGCCTCATCAACAAAAAATGGCCCATGTGGGCCATTTTTACTATAGGGCGGGTGGGACTCGAACCCACACGGAGTCGCCTCCAACGGATTTTAAGTCCGTCGCGTCTGCCATTTCGCCACCACCCCTTGTTTCGTAATCCGTAATCGGTTATCTGTAATCGGACTTCGGTTTACGGTTCACGACTTACGTTTTCCGGTGCTAACAACGGATTGTACACAGGAATGGCACGAGTAACAACAATTGTTTGTCGGCATTTGGGCACTCTGTTAAACTGCGGGAAATCGTTGCTAATGGTTGGTGGCCTTTAACTGCTTGCCATCCAGCTTCTCAGGAATTCCCGATACGCCAAATGTACTCTATAGGATGCAGCCAACAACTCATCCCTCATCCTTCATAATTCATAATTCATAATTCATAATTCCGCAGGAGGTTCCCCATGTCTCTCTCAACCGTTATCAGTGTTGGCCTCGGTCTTATTCTCATTTATTATGCGCTGGGGCTGGTTGTCAACGCCACAACCCAGATCGTCAAAATATCGTTTGATCTGCGCGCCAAAGCACTGGCAGAAGTGTTGACAGACCTCATGGGCGAAAAAAGCCACGAATTTATGAACCTGGGGCTGATACAAACGCTAAAACCGTTAGGCAAAAGGCTCTGGACAAGAGAACGAGATGTAGAGCAGATCCCTAAGAGTACGTTTTCCCTCTCCATACTAGAACTGCTGCAACCTCAGGACAACCAATATCTGGTCACGGCCGTGCATCTGGCCCTCAATCAAATTTTAGACAAGGTTGCGCTGGACCCTGCAAACCGGGAAAAGATTGAAAAACTACTTGAGTTCAACAATGATGAAGAGCTACTTGCGCAAATCCGCGAGATCATTCGTACTTTACCGGATGAAGAAACGTTCGCTAATTTCCGTGCCGCCTTGCTTGGTACGCTGGAATCGCTGATAACACCCGGCCAGTCAGAGGACAATCAACTGCTGATAACGACCGCCCACGCCCATTTGAACCGCATCCTGGCGCAATTTCCTCTGGACAAAGCGACCCGACAAAGAATTGGGAAACTGCTGGAAATTGACAACGACACAGAATTGCGCACGCAACTATCAAATTTTGTCCAATCTTTTCCAGATGTCCGGAAAGTGAGCGACTTACGCTCAGCCTTGTTAGCCGCACTCGACTTGCTTATGGGTTCACCAGAAACGCAGCTCAAACGCATTCAGGCCGGTATTCAGCAATTACCGGAAGGGAGTAAAGCGCGCAAGGCATTGGAGAATGCACTCAATTATGGCGTCTCTGATGTTAACCAGGCGCGCGCCCGCATTGAAGCCTGGTATGATGATGCCATGAAAAATGCCGGTGATCTGTTTGGCCGGCGGGTGCGGCGGTGGGTTATCCTTATCTCCCTCATTGTAACGTTGACAGTAGGTGGTGATACCATCGCTATCGCCCGTGCCTTCCTGGTGCAACCGGTGCAAATGTCGCAAGTGGAAGATTTCTTAAATCAATTCCCACCAGACGCTGCCACTCCATCTGACGATGAAGCCAGCCTGGCTGAGATCCGCGTACAAATGCAGTTAATTTCCGACGTTCTGCAAAATCTGGAGGGACTTAACCTGCCCTTGCCCTGGTGGCGCGGCCCCTTACCCGATACCGCCTCTGGTTGGGCAACAATGATTTTGGGTTTAATGTTCACCTGGCTGGCAGTATCGCAGGGGTCCTCCTTCTGGTACGACATTTTGAAGGCTATCAAGCCTGGTGGATCGCCACCACCACCACCACCTAAAGATGGAGACAAGGATTAGTCTCGCCAGTAGTCCGATTTTTTGTAACGACACAGCCCCACGAGGCCTGAGCCTGTCGAAGCCCGGTTTCGCCTTCGACAGGCTCAGGCTGCATCGGACTACCCTTACGAGTAAGCGTTCAGCCCCTCTGGAAACCTGACAGGCTTTTGGCCTGCAAAGCTTCAAGTTGAACGAGTTAAAAACCTGTCAGGTCTGAACGGTTACCCTTACGAATACTTACTTTTTTCCAGAGTCTCTGCTGATATGGTGTGGTCGAATGGCAGCACTGAGGGCGGCAGTGGTAATGGCTCAATTACAGGCGGCCCTGGCTCTGGAGTCCGCAGCCAGAAGATAATAGCCAGACTAACTAATGCAAAGACAGCGATGACGGCTTCGGTCAATAAACCGGCCTGATTGTTACCAATGAGCGGAGCGGTGTAACGAATGGTAAAAACGGCCGTTGCATTCACCGTTGCGTGCCACAAAATCGCCGCCATTAACCACCACCCATTCCGTCGCACAAAACATTGCAGCACCATCACCGACAGCGCCAGGTGCAGACAAATGGCAAACACCCGCTCAATCGCTCCTAACAAAGTCATATACCAGGGCAGGCCAAACATCGCCTCAATTTGCAATGTTACCAACTCTGCTTGCCCGGCGGGGATCATGCCCTGAAAGTGACCCTGCTGCATTCCCAACAAAATGGCAAAATTCAGCAAACCGATGCCCCCTAACAAGATCGCTTCAATGCCGCCCCAGCCCGCGCCATACATCATCCCTTTGCCCCAGGTGCGGGCGTCCTTAATGCCAGAGCGGTAAATAGCCCAGCGCGTCACCTCTTCAAAGACTCCGGCCGATAAACCGAGAAAGATGGAGAGAATGAGTAAGTTAATGGTGATGGATACATCCGTCGGCAGCAGCACCCACCGTTGCAGCACCAACCAGTTGAACGGGATGTGAAACACCTGCGACAGCACAAATCCCCCCATCCCTACTGCAAAATAGTGCCAACCAATTCGCAGGCGTCGGGCAACCAACCAACCCACTCCTATCGGGATTGCGATCATCAACGCAAAATTGAAAAACAGGAAAATTGTAACCATTGTCGTGTACGATCCAGATATTTAAGTAGCATAAACACCTGGATGCCTGAACACTTTAACACACTCTTTCCGTGTCAGCCAGGATAAAATGGACTATAATGCCGCTCAGTGAAACCAGTTAGCTACCCCTTCAAGCGATAGGTGTTGGCGGAGAAAAAGTTGATGATTGACCCAGAAAGCTGGATTGGCAAACAAATTGGACATTACGTTATTGAAAAGCACATTCAACGTGGTGGCATGGCAGATGTATTTCTGGCAAACGACGCCTGGTTAGAACGACCCGCTGCCATCAAAGTGCTTTTCCCCACCCTCGGCAGTGACCCTGATTTTGTACGGCGCTTTCAACGCGAGGCCAAAACGGTGGCCCGCCTGCGCCATCACCACATTGTGCAAATTTACACCACCGATGTCACCGACGATGGTCACTACTATATCGCTATGGAGTACATCCCTGGCGGCACGTTACAAGATAAACTGGTGGAACTTGCCAAAGTCGGCAAACTTCTGGACACCACCACCGCCATTGGCATTGTGCACCAGGTCGCCGAGGCGCTGGATGTAGCCCACAGGGCCGGTGTTGTCCACCGGGACATTAAACCCAGCAACATTTTGCTGCGCGAAGATGGCACGCCGGTTCTCACCGACCTGGGTATTGCCCAGGTGCAAGACAAGCCGGGGCTAACCCGCACCCATGCCCTGGTAGGCACGCCCACCTATATGTCTCCAGAGCAGGCCACCTCCAGCCACGTTGACGGCCGTTCCGACATCTACTCCCTGGGCGTCATCTTCTATGAACTGTTTTCGGGCCGCCGCCTCTTTGACGGCGACACCCCCTGGGCCGTCCTCAACCAACACCTGAACACCCCACCCCGCCCCATCACCGAAATCCGACCGGATATCACCTACACCACCTGGCTGGTGCTGCAAAAATGTCTGGAAAAAGACGCCCAATACCGTTACCAGACCGCCGCCGAACTGCTACACGCGCTGGATGAAGCCCTGGTGGCCGAAAGGGCCGCCGACCAGGTGGACGCCCTGGGAACCTGGGTCGGCACTCAACCAGGCACAGATGCCCAACTGCTCACCCGTGAAAAACTGATTCGCCACACCCCCATTCCCGCCACCCAGATTGCCAGCCCGGTCAGTGAAACGGCCGTAGCCCCCCCACCGCCAGCCGTTAAGAAACGGCCGTCCTGGCTCATTCCCGCTCTCATTGTCCTGCTGCTGGCCGTCTTTGCCGGGGGAGCGTTTGCTGCCGGGCCATTGCGTCAGGCGCTTCTGACGCCGCCCACACCGACCATCACCCCCATGTCCGTAGCCGTTGCCACCGAAGCTCCAACCCTTACAGCAACATTTGCTCCACCCACCGAAACCCCTTTTGATGAGGTACTATCTGCATTAGCCACACTGGAAGCGGCGCTAAGCGCTACGCCTACGCCCAGCCATACACCTACCGAAACACCAACCGTTAACCCGACAGAAACAGTCACGTCATCGGCAACGCCAACAAACACGCCAACAGCCTCGCAGGCGGTTCAAGCGACCGCGCCGGCGGCGTCGCCAACGGCCGTACCGCCCACTGCCGCCACCAGCAGTTCCGGCGGCTCCTCTAACCCCACCGGCAACGCCAGCAGCGGTGAAGGGCTGCCCATGGGGTTTGAAAGCTTTGGCCTGTGGGTGCGCGGCAATGAAGCCAATGGCAGTTTTACTCGCTCTACCGCGCAGGCGCGCAGCGGCGCCGCCTCCGGCAAACTGGAATATCATTTCGATACGCCGGACAACGATTACGTCGTTTTCATGCAGAACAATGCCATCAGCGGCAGCCCCACGGCGCTGCAACTGTGGGTCTATGGCGATGGCAGCGGCCATTTTCTCAATGCCTGGATTCGGGATGCCGGTGGGCAGACCTGGCAGGTACCGTTTGGCCGCGTCACGCACACCGGCTGGCGGCAGATGACCGGCTATATTGACACCAGCCAGAGCTGGCCCTGGACGGTCATCAGCGGCGGCAATGACCCCGATGTGAATTACCCCATCTCCTTCCGTGGTTTTGTGTTGGATGACAAAGACAATGCCTTCATCGGGCAGGGCGTCATTTATCTGGATGATCTAACGGCGACAACGTTGTCACCCGGCGGCCCTACGCCTACGCCCTCATCGGCCACACCCACACCGGGCGGCACGGCCGTGCCCACTACTGAAAGTTCCGCTCCGGCCAACCCTGGCACCGTTGGCCGCATCCTCTACAGTTCCGGCAACACCCTGCTGACCACCGATCCCACCTGGACATCCCCCGTTGAACTGGGCACGATGGCCAGCGATACGTGCAATAGTCCCGCCAGCACCATCGCCGGGCAAACGTACAACCTCTATTTTGGGCCGTTCTGCGGCATCATCGCTGGCGGCGTCACCGTCTGCGCCGCGCCCAATGGGCAGATGGAAGTGATCACCAATCAGGTGGCAGATAATACCTATTCCATCTCCTTACGCGCCGCCGGGGCTACCGATACCATTTTTGTGTATCAAGGGGCCATTGACCGGCCTGAAGGGATTCGTTGGTCGCCAACAAGCAACAATTTCCTCTTTGTCGTAGGGGATACAGTGCATCAGGCATTCCTCAATGGCAGCTACAACCAGATCATCCCCACCGCCTTTGAACCTCGTTTTTCCCAGGACGGCAGTATGATTTTGTATCGCAAGCCGATTGGCCCTGGCATTAACGACATCTTTGTCGCCAACAGCGATGGAACCAACCAGCGTAACGTCACCAATGTATCAGCCATTGACAAGCGGTGCGCCGTGTGGAAAAACTGAGATACGTGTAGGCGAAGTGACGCAAACTCGCCAAACATATGACGATATTGCGGTCAGTTATGCTCAAACGTGGCAGGATAGGACTGGACTAGCTCCCATTCCCTCAAATGCGTACAATCCCCGCTTGTCCACGCAAAAGACGCTCAGGTCTGCAATGTCTGCGCCTCCGCGTCTCTGCGTTTAATCCACTTTCAAAGGCTGTTTTATGACCACAACTTTACTCCTGATTCGCCACGGCGTGACCGATTGGAATATGGCCCAACGCTGGCAGGGTCACGCCGACATCCCACTCAATGAGACCGGCTTGCAACAGGCAGCCGCTCTGGCAAACCGTCTGGCAAGCTGGCCCCTTGACGCCATTATTAGCAGTGACTTGCAGCGGTGTACGCAAACGGCCGTCGCCCTCGCCACCCCCCACAACCTGCAACCCATTTTCGACCCCCTCTGGCGCGAACGGCATGTCGGCGATTTTAGTGGCATGACAACCAATGAAGTTCGCACCCGCTTCCCTGAACTGTGGACACAATCGCCGCGTGGCCTCATTGACCCACCCAATGGCGAAGCGTTTCCCGCGCTGCGCACCCGCGCCCTGACGGCTTATGAAAAGGTGTTAACCGAATACAAAGGCCAGATGGTGGCCATTGTGTCACACGGCGGCACGCTGCACACACTCATCCGCGAAGTGATTGGGCTGAATGGGACGGAGTACGGCCGTTTCTCCCTACGTGGCAACACCGGCCTCAGCGTTATTGAAGTCACTGATCATGGCGCGTATCTGACACGCCTGAATGATACAAGTCATTTAGAGAATGGAGATTGAATCTCGTTAGTGTCAAGAAGTTTTCGCCACTCCCTTAAGACTATAACGGATGGGGAAATAAGCGGATAAATTTCCAGAGAGTAATCCGTTCATTTCTTTATCCGCTGTAGTTATGGCGAAAAAGTAGAGACATTACCGAATCTCCAATCTCATTTACGAGGAACAATGACCAACAACATATTACAAAAAATAGACGCTCACATCGAGCAAAACATGGAGTATTGGAAAGGACAACTGGCGCGGTTGTGCGCCCAGCCCAGCGTTTCGGCGCAAAATTTTGGCATTGACGAGTGTGCCCAACTGGTGGCTACCATGCTACGTGAACAAGGCTACACCGCCGAGGTGCTGCCCTCTGATGGCTACCCTGTCGTCGTCGGCGAAGGTGCGGGCGCCAGCGACAAGACCCTGCTCTTTTATCTGCATTACGATGTGCAGCCGCCCGATCCACTCGACCTGTGGGACTCCGAACCCTTCACCCTCACAGAACGAGACGGCGTCCTCTACGCGCGCGGCGTCAGCGACGACAAGGGACACATCATTTGCCGTCTGGCGGCGCTGGCGGCTGTGCGTGACGTGATGGGGGAATTGCCTTGTCGCGTCAAATTCATTATCGAAGGCGAGGAAGAGATTGGCAGTCCCAACATGCCCGCTTTTGTGGAACAGCATCAGGAGTTGCTGGCGGCCGATGCCTGCATCTGGGAATTTGGCGGGGTGGATTACGACGGCCGTCCCCGGCAAGCACTGGGTATGCGTGGCATTTGTTACGTGGAACTGTCCGTACAATCACTCAGCCGCGACGCCCATTCCGGCCTGGGTGGCTCCATCTTTCCCAATGCCGCCTGGCGGCTCACCTGGGCGCTCAGCACCCTCAAAGACCAGTTCGAGCGCGTCCTCATCCCCGGCTTCTACGAAAACGTACTGCCGCCCAGCCCGCGCGACCTGGAACTGCTGTCACGGCTGCCCGAAGAAGCCGATGAACTGAAAGAGATGTATGGCGTGCAGGAATTTTTGTTGGGACTGGAAGGTGGTTTGCCTTTGCAGCGCACGGCCGTGTTTGAACCCACCTGCACCATTTGCGGCCTCACGTCTGGCTACCAGGGTGTCGGTTCCAAAACAGTGTTGCCTGCCAGAGCCAGCGCCAAAGTGGACTTCCGCCTGGTGCCCAATCAGACGCCTCAGGAGGTATTGCGCAAGTTACGGGCGCATCTGGACGCGCAGGGCTTTCAGGATGTGCATATCCAATTCCTGGGCGGCGGTCGCCCGGCTAAGGTTGACCCGGATGATCCGTTTGTGCAGATCGCCAATGAGACGGCCGTGCAGGTATACGGCCGTGACCCCATCATCGAACCTATTATTGGCGGCAGCGGGCCGAACTACCCTTTTATCCACACCCTAGGGCTGCCGCTGGTCTCCGCCGGGGTGGGCTACCCCGGCAGCAACGTCCATGCCCCCAACGAAAACATGACGATTGAGAACTTCCTCCAGGGAACGAAGCATACGGCACGGATTATTGAGAGGTTCGGCCACTGAGCCATAAGACATCCGATTTCGGCGACCAAAGGTCGTTGAGAATTCGGATGTCTCACCATTATATGACCGCAACAAAACACATCACCATCATTGGCGCAGGGCTGGCCGGATTGGCGACCGCGCGCGATTTACATCACGCGGGTTGGCTGACTACCGTCCTGGAAGCACGGTCGCGCGTGGGCGGCAGAGCCTACACCTTCCGCGATGGTTTTGCTGAGGGGCAGTATGCGGAAGCCGGTGGCGAGTTTATCGAGGATATTCACGGCCGTATGCTGGCATTGGCGCAGGAATTTGGCCTGGCGCTCGACCCCGTGCGCGGTATGGGCGAGTGGACCCGCCGCATTGCCCTGGCGGGCAAACACGGCGAAGCAGATGATGTGGCGCTGTGGGGTTTTGATCTGGCAGCCGAAATTGAACAGGTGTGGCGAGAATTAGCTAAACTGGGCACGGCCGTGCCCGACCCCACCAATCCGCTCACTGCCCCACGCGCTGCAGAATTAGACCGGCAGTCAGCCGGTGATTGGCTCAACGGTCTGGATGTGCATCCTTTTGCCAAAACAGTCATCATCACCCGCCTGCGCTCTGAATATCTGGCCGAACCCGACCAGCTTTCGCTGCTGGAACTGGCCCGTTGGGGTGCGCTGTATTACGGCGATCCCACTGACGAGGGCGAAAGTTATCGGGTGCGGGGCGGCGTGGACCAGATTCCGCGGCGGATGGCGGCGGAACTGCCAGATGTGCGTTTAGAGGCAGTGGTCACGGCCGTGCAGCAAAATGAATCCGGCGCATCTGTTACCTTCCGGCAAAATGGACAAACGCATACTATAGAAACCCACTACGTGGTATTGGCAGTTCCGCCTGGCCCGGCGCGTCAGATCACCTTTGATCCACCGCTGCCAGTTGCCCACCAGACAGCGTTCCATAACTTGAACTGCGCCCCCGTCACCAAAGTGATCATCCAATACCGGCGGCGTTTTTGGGAAGATGTGAACTGGCGCGGCAGCCTGCTCACCGACCGGCCCATCACCTGCACCTGGCAGCCCACCATCACCCAGGCCGGCGCGAGCGGCATCCTGACGGTTTACACCGGAGCCAAAGCGGGTGCGGATTTTTCAGCAATGAATGAGCGGGAAAGGATCGAGACGGCCGTGACCCAACTCGATCAGCTTTTCCCTGGCTCAGCAGCGCTGGTCAGCCACACCCGCACCATGGCCTGGCTGAATGAGCCATTTACCCAGGGCGGCTACACCTTATTCCAGCCGGGAGATGTGACCGCTCACTGGCAGGCCCTCCGTGAACCGGTGGGGCGGGTGTATGTGGCAGGGGAGCATACGGCCGTACACCAGGGCTACATGGAAGGGGCCGTCGAAAGTGGGCAGCGCGTGGCCGAGATGATCCAACGCCGGGCAGATTGAAAAACTCCGACGCCAATATTGGTCTATCGGGGCTTCAAAGTTACTCTGGAGCGTTAATGCCTGCCCATTTTGAAAACCATTCTACACTTCGTTTACCGTATACAGGCTGAACTATTCGACAATGTTTTTGGAATGGTTTACCTGCCTTAAAACCAATTTGCTCTAGCAAATGACGGATATGCGCAAGTTCCTTCTCATTATTTACAACCAGGCGAACTTCATAACCTTTTTTATACATCTGACCAAGTTGTTGTCTGCGCTCTTCATTGACGACGCGAACGTACCCGTTGCGCTGAAAATACCAGGCTAACAGTACCTCGGCTGATTGGCCCGTATGAACAAGAAATGAGTTCGTTGTCGCTTCAGACATAAGCTTCTTGGGAAGACAATAGGGTGGAAAGTTGTCAGATTAAACCTTTTCCCATTGTAACAATTTCTGGTCTATCCAATCAAGGCCAGTTAATATAAACCATAAGCGAGGCCAGACACAGGGTAGAGTCGCCAGCCAGACCGTTTTTCCCTGTGTATGCAGGCAATTTTGCAAAATTGTTCCGTTCCGTGTATTTTTCAAGTCACCTATGAACGACACGGTAGAAATTTGGGAAACACCAACTGCCAGAGAAATGGTCATGATTGCCGGGTGGCGACAGTGGGCTGACGCCGGCAGCATTTCTTCTGGCCTGCCACAATACCTCATCAAACAGACAAATGCCCGCTTGATTGGGGAAATCAAACCCGACGGCTTTTATCTGTTTCAACTACCAGGCGCGCACCATCTGCTGCGCCCGGTGGTGCGTTTTGAGGATGGCTACCGCCGCAACCTGGAGCAGCGACGTAACGAGCTATACTTCACCGAAACTGGGGGTAAAGGTCTGCTCATCTTCCTGGGGGACGAACCGCACCTGGATATTGATCGGTACGCCATAGCCTTTTTTGCAATGGCCCATGCTCTGGATGTGCAACGTATTGCTTCGTTGGGCGGCGTTTATGGCCCGGTGCCCTATGACAAAGACCGGGAAGTGGGCTGCATTTACAGCCTGCCAGAGATGAAGGCGGAATTGAGCCAATATGCCGTCCGCTTTTCCGATTATGAAGGCGGCGCCTCTATTGGCTCTTATCTGGTAGATCGGGCAGAACGGGAGGGGATGCCTTTGCAGGCGTTTTATGGTTTTGTGCCCAACTACGATTTTTCCCAATTGGGGGCTGCCGGGCGAGAAGTGCGCATTGAGCAGGATTACAAAGCCTGGCTGGACATTATGCGCCGCCTGAACCGCCTTTTTGACTTGAGGCTGAACCTGAGCGACCTGGAACAAAAAAGCCAGTATCTCCTGGCGGCGTTAGACGAAGAAATAGAAGAGTTAGCCGACAAAATACCTCAGATTAATGTCCGGGGGATTATGGCGCAAATCTCGGAACAGTTCACGGAACGGCCGTTCACCCCCCTGGGTGATGTGTGGGAGCAAGGGCTGGCGGACCTGTTCAATGATCTTGATGAGTAAAGGTGGCAGGTGGCAAGTGGCAAGTGCTTACCTGCAACCTGCAACCTTCTCCCCCCACTTAATAGGCATCTTAAGTCACTGCCCGAATAATCAAACCTGAATTTCGATATTTTTAGAGGTTTTGTGGCTTCAGCAGTAGATGGCGTCAAACTATATCTCAGTCGGCAGGCCAGCAGCAACGGCCGTTACCTCCTAGAGCAAACCCTTTATCTGCTTGTTGGCTGGATTCCCACTATCATCGGCATTGGCATTCGCGGGGTGCTGTACCGGCTCATCTTAAAAATGGAAGGACAGGCAGCCATTGAAAACGGCGTCCGTCTCCGCTTTGCCAATTACATCAAATTGGGCAACGGTGTTTATCTGGATCAGCGCACTTATTTACATGCCTGCCCTAATGGGATTGAAATTGGCGATAACAGTATTGTGATGCACGGCGCCGTGCTGCACGTTTATAACTTTCGCGGCCTGCCCCAGTCCGGTATCACAATCGGCAAAGATAGTCTGGTGGGTGAGTATACAGTCATTCGGGGACAGGGGGGCGTGACCATTGGCGACCGCGTCTACACCTCGCCCTTCACCCAAATTATTGCGGTGAATCATGTGTTTGCTGACCGGACACGGCCGTTTGTTGAACAAGGCATTACCGCCGAAGGCATTGTCATCGAAGATGATGTCTGGCTGGGGGCAGGCGCCGTCATCACCGACGGCGTGCGCGTAGGCAAAGGAGCCGTGGTCGCCGCCGGGGCCGTCGTCACCAAAGATGTGCCACCCCATACTGTTGTCGGCGGCGTCCCGGCCAAAGTCATCAAGGAAATTGACGGGCAGCCGCCCTATCCTGACCGGAAAATCTATCATATTTAGAGGATTAGAGATTGGAGATTGGAGATTGAAAACGTCTCCAATCTCTAATCTCCAATAACAGGAAACCCTATGACCACACTCTCAGTTGTAATCCCCGCCTATAACGAAGAAGGCGGCATCGCCGAAATCGCCCACCGCGTCCTTTCCATCCGCGAGTCACTCAAAGAAGTCGGCGTCAATAATCTCGAACTGCTGGTCGTTGATGATGGGTCTAAAGACCGCACGGTGGAAATCGCTAACAGCATTGATGGCGTCACCCTCATCCAGCACCCCCAGAACAAAGGGTACGGCGGCGCGCTCAAGACCGGCTTTAGCCAGGCTTCTGGTGAGTTGATCGCTTTCCTGGACGCTGATGGCACCTACCCGCCGGAGTATTTCCCTCAATTATGCAAGGAAGCATTGAACGGAGCCGATCTGGTGGTTGGCTCGCGGCGCGGCGGTGCAGAAAGCCACATGCCGCCCATGCGCAAATTGGGCAACTTTATCTGGTCAAATCTGCTCACCATTTTGGGTAACCAGCGGGTGCAAGACCCGGCCAGTGGGATGCGTGTCTTTAAGCGCGAAATTTTAGATCAGATATACCCACTGCCGGATGGCCTGAATTTGACGCCGGTCATGAGTACCCGCGCCATTCATGAAGGGGTCACGGTGAAGGAAATTCCCATCCCCTATAGTGAGCGGGTAGGACGCTCAAAGCTGAGCGTGGTGCATGATGGTTCGCTGTTTCTGCAATCTATCGTGTGGACGGCGCTGACCTATAACCCGGTACGGCTGCTGGGTCTGATCGGCGTAACGCTGGTGGGTATTTCCCTGTTGGTGCTGGTAGGGCTGGTGTTAGCCCGCTTAAGCGGGGTAACGACATTGGGTGCATGGGGGGTGGTGGCTATTTATACGGCACTGGTCACGGCCGTGAGCGGCGTCAGCATCTTTGCCCTGGGCGTAACCTTTAACTATATGGTCTCCATTTTCCATAAAAGACCCATGCGGCAAGGTTTGTTCAAAAAACCGGTCTTCAAAAAACCGCTCAACCGCCACTTTGGCTGGCTCGGCCTGGTGGGTATTGTATTGGGATCGTTGGTTGGTCTGGTCAGCATGGCCCTGACAATAGGCGGCGATTGGCCGATTGAGCGGTTGTGGTTTTACCTGCTATTTGGCGCCATGGCTTTTCTGGTCGGCGGACAGTTGTTTATTTACTGGATACTGTTGCAAGTGTTGGCCGAACTGAGCAAACGGGAAATTGAAGTAGCCCGCGATATGCAAGGATATGGGCCAGAAAAAGAGCTGTAACTGGGGAATGGGGTAATTACTCGATTACCCCATTCCTTACTCACTCCGGCAGGTGCTGTTCAAAAAAAGCGGTGGCTATCTGGGGGTTATTGAGCAGGTATTGGTAGCCATCAAATCGGTGGGTGGATTCCACAAATAGCGGGCCGCTGGGGTTGGGGGTGGCAGCCGCCATTTGGGCCACATCCGCGGCGCTGCCCCAGGCATCGCCGCTCCCTTGAATGTACAACACTGGCACACGACCGGCATGAGCGGCCGCCGAACCAGGCCGAATATCATGGAACGGCCGTCCCCCCTGCATCTGATACAACTTTTCCGCCAACGGCAAGATGAAAAAGGAGAGCGGGCCGAGATTATCACGGCCGTAACGCTCCGCAAAAACCCCCACCGACGTTGGCTGCACGGCTATCGCCGCCTGAATCTCCCGCGTTTGCGGCAGCGAATACAGCACTGTATTGCCACCCATCGAAAAACCAATGGCCGCGATGCGCTGTGGGTCTACTTCCGGTCGGGTTTTCACAAAGGCTGCCGCCCCCAGCAAATCCTTTGACTCTTCAATGCCAAACGTGACCGGCGGCGCAGCGGCGCTCTCCCCATGATTGCGCAGATCAAACATGAGCACGTTAAAACCATCCTGGTGCAGCGCATGGGCCAGACGGATCAATTCGACCGATTGGCTGTTGGTTAGTTTGTCTAGCAGGGACACGGCCGTCGTTCCCAACCGGTTCCAGGGCCAGCCATGTACCATGATCACAGTGGCCCCTTTGCGCCGCGAATGGGCCGGGGCGGGAATAAACCAACCGCTCAGGCGAATGCCATCCAGCGCCGGGAACTGCACATTGTCATAGGGCATGCCCAATTCGCCGGGCGTCACCCACAGCCGCAGGCGTGGTGGGCTGACGATTTGGCGGGCAAAATAAGCCGCCAGCACCGCCACCAACCCGGCCAACAGCCCGGTCAACACAAATAACAAACGCAATGTACGACGAAATAAGTTCATTCTTTTCTCCCAATCAGGAGACTGAGAGATTGAGAGACTGGAAGATTATACGCAAACCACTCTTCTAATCTCCTGATCTCCCAATCTCCAAATCTCTTGCATCAAAAAAAATTAGCTTCCACTTACTCCAGCAAACAGGTCAGTTTCCCGACGGCCGTTCAAGCCTGGGGGATAAGCGCGAATATACGTATCTTTGGCCAGGAAGCGGCGCATCAACCAGATGGGCATACGGCGGATACCACCCGTGCCCCCACCCTGGCTGGCGTGGGCTGCGCTGGCCGCCATTTTCACATCCCAATACGGCCGATAATCAATCACCGTGTTGATTTGTTTGGGATCCATGCCAATTTTGGTCAGGTCAATATCGCCGTTGCGCCCAAACCGGGTGGGGTCCTGGCGGCGTAATTTGAGGATAAAAATGCCAAACTTCACCCAGCGATTAGAAAACGCCGTGTAATACAACCGCTGTGGTTGGTACGGTTCCAGGCCCAATTCCGGGTATTGCGTCGGGTCGGCAGCGGCCATAAACGCAGGCGTCGCGATCTTCCAGCACATGATGTGGTCAGGGTGCAGGTAACCGCCCATCTCGTCATGGGTAATCACCACCTGCGGCCGAATTTCCCGAATCAGCCGCACCACTTTGCCCGTCGCCTCGTGTAAATCGGCGTTGATAAAGGCATCGGGGTGTTCATTGGCCGGGTCGCCAACGTAACCTGAATCGCGGTAGTCTAACGTGTGTAATGTTGCACCTAAAATAGCCACCGCCTTCTGCAATTCTTCGGCACGCACGGCCACCAGTTGGTCGTGGGCGTCTTTGTACTCATCCACCACCGAACCGGCGGCGCCATCAGTGGCAATGGCAATATGCACATCCACTCCTTCAGCCACATAACGGGCAAACGTACCCCCAGGGCCAAAGGATTCATCATCTGGATGGGCCAAAATGGCTAATAAACGTTTGGACATAGCAAGATTAGAGATTGGAGATTGGTAATCTCTAATCTCATATCCTATGAAAATGCTGCATCATCGGCAGCAAGGGAATAGCGCGCACCGTCTGGAAGGGGTGGCGCACACCGGGCAACACGATGAGTTCACCCTGGTTAAACAAACGAGCCAGCCGTAGCGCCTCATTCACAGGAACCAGCTCATCCCGGTCGCCAACGCTGACTAACACGGGGCACTGCGTATGGGACGCCATGCGCTCGGTGATACCATTGTCCACCAGAAAAGTGGTCATATCGGCGGCCTGTCGCACCAACACACGCCAGTGGCGCGCGCCATGTTCGTGCGCCAACTGTTCGGCATAGGTGGATACTTTTTTAGCCATGATGTCTGGGTCTAGCTGCTGCTGCATTTTAGCGGCAGCTTCTTGTGTCCAGAAAAATTTGGTGGCGTGCATCAGCAAGGTAGCCACACGGCGTGGCTCTTTCAGCGCCAACATCAGCCCCAGATACCCGCCCAGGCTGTATCCAGCCACATGCACTACCGGCACATTCAGGGCATCCAGCAAGCCACTGACATCAAACATCATCTTTTCCGGGTTGAGGTCTTTGGCGGTGTTGGTGGAACGGCCGTGCCCCCTTAAATCCATCAAGATCACCTGATAATCAGCCGAAAGCGGCTTAATGAATGGCCGCCACTGCGCCCCAATTGTGCCCAACAAACCAGGCAGCAGCAGCATCGCCGGTTTGCCGCCATTCCCATGAAGTTCATAATGTATCAAACTACCGTCATCTGCTTTCCATTCTGCCATTGTGTGCCTCCTGATTTCTGTGAGTGGAGATTGTAAGATCACCTCATCACCCCTCCACCTGCTCATCCCATCGCCACCACAAAAGCGATAGCATGGGTTTCTGTATGCGAAAGGCTGATGGCCCATTGGGTAAGACCGCACGATTGCGCCAGTTCTTGGGCGGCATCATGTAACACCAGTTCTGGTTTGCCACGTTCATCACACACCACTTCCACATCAAGCCAACGAATATCGCCAATGCCCGTACCTAACGCCTTGCCCACTGCCTCTTTCACGGCAAAACGCGCCGCCAGGCTGGCGGCACGGCCGTTGCAAAACACCTGCTCCTGCTCCGTAAAAAACCGCTGCAAAAAGCGGTCGCCATGCCGGGCAATGCCCCGCTCAATGCGGGCAATTTCAATCATGTCTACGCCTGCTGCTAACATTGAAGTAAGCAGTAAGCAGTGAGCAGTGAGCAGTGAGCAGTGTGTGATACTGCTCACCGCTTACCGCTCACTGCTCACTAATTCAGGGCCGGCTACGGCCGTGCCCAACTGTTCCGTACTCAGATATTTCTGGGCGGCGGCTTGAATGTCCGCCGGGGTGATGGCCTGGATGCGCGCCGGGTAGTCGGTCAGATAATCCAGCCCCAGTTCATAAAACTCCATATCGCCAATAATATCAGCCAGCCCACTGTTTGTCTCCAACGCCATGGGCATCGAGCCGATGCGGTAGGCCTGGCTGTCGGCCAGTTCCTCAGCGGGTACAGGTTCATTTTGGATGCGATCCACTTCTTCCAGGATGCTGGCGATGGCCTGCTCCACTGCTTCCGGGGCCACCCCGGCCGCGGCAATCCAGGGGGATGGCCCCAGGCCACCCTGCAATTGGCTGTAAGCGTAGTAGGCCAGCCCTTCCTCCTCGCGCACCCGCAGCCCAATGCGCCCCATCATACCAAACACGCCGAGGATGGTGTTCATCAGGCTGGCTTCCAGGTAATCGGGGGCAGCGCGGCGCGGGCCGGGCAGCCCCAGGCGAATATCGGCCTGATGTTTGTCCGGCATGGCCACGTGGACGCGAACATGAGATTCTGGGCGGGGCATATCGGCGATGGTGGTAATGACCTGCTGCCGTTCATTGCGCCAGTCGCCCAACACGGCCGTGACGCGCGCTATCGCTTCCTCCGCTTTGATGGCCCCCACCACCACAACAATCGCTCCCTGCGGCCCATAGTGTTGGGCATGGAAAGCGGCTAGATCGGCCGGGGTGATCGGGCTGATCGTCTCTGGATAGCCGCTGGCGGAACGGCCGTAGGGATGCCCACTGTAGATCAATTCGTGAAAGGCCAGGTTCGCCATGCGCCCGGTGTCGTTGGTGCGCATTTGCAGGCCGGTGAGTAACTGTCCCTGTACTTTGGCGATCTGTTCCGGCGGAAAAGTGGGAGTGCGCAAAGCATCGGCAGCTAATTCCAACAAGAGGCCAAAATCCTCCACCAACCCCTGCCCCGACCATCCACTGGTATGAAACGCGCCGCTAAAGCTCAATTCCGCGCCGGCCGATTCCAACGCCTCATAAATCTCGTCAAACGTCCGGTTTTGGGTACCACGCATCAGGGAGACGGCCGTGAAGTTTGCCAATCCTGCCGTTTCCCGGTTTTCCGCCAACGCCCCCACCCGCACCAGCCCCTCAATCACTACTGATGGCGAGGCAAAGTTTTCATAGGCCAGGATGGTCAGCCCATTGGATAAAGTATGGCGGGTGATGGTTTGGGAGTTGGGGTAACGGCCGTTGGTCATGGTGTCAGGTGTTTAGGTTTTACGGGATAAATTCGTGTCATCGTGAAATTGGTGGCCTAGTAGTGGTAACGGCAGGCGATAATCGTGAGATATTCATCATCTACCGTGTAAATCAGGCGATTGGCCTCGTCAATGCGGCGTGACCAAAAGCCAGACAAATTTTCGCGCAAAGGTTCTGGTTTGCCAATACCGGCAAAGGGATCTCGCCGGGTCTCCTCAATTAAGCGGTTGATGCGCTTTAAGGTCTTTTTGTCTTGAGACTGCCAATAGAGATAATCTGACCAGGCTGCCTCTGTCCAGGCCAGCTTTCTACTCATCCAGCAATTCCCTTTCCACGACCTGTCCATTTTGGTACTGTTCGATTGAACGGGCCAGGTGGGAAGCGTTCGCCGGTGATCGGAGCAGGTAGACCGTTTCCAACAAGCTATTAAACGACTCCAGAGACATAACCACCGTGTCTTCGGCATCACGTCGGGTAATCACCGTGTAATCGGCGTCTGTTACTACCCTGTCCAAAATGCTTTTCAAATTATTTCTCGCTTCCGTAAACGTAACTACTTGCATGATAACCTCACTCTGATCAATAGACCTGACAGGTTTTCTCAAACCTGTCAGGTCTGTGCAATATATTGTACAAGTCTACACGGTTTTGTGCCAGATACCGGTACATTCGGGGAAGCGGATTTGGGCACGGGCAGCCATGTCCGGGCCGAAGAAGAAGCCAAGCAGTTCGGCCGCTTCGGCCTGGTTGGCAAAGTGGTAATCGGTGCGTATCCAGGTGTGGTGGAAGTGGTGTTCAGATTCGAGCCAGTGGTAAAACGGCCGTAACTGCTCCGGCGGTGTGGGTATCTCAAATCCAGTGCCCAACGTTTCCAGCAAAATCATCACCCCACCAGGTCTCAGCAAGCGTTCCATTTCCGCCAGCGCCCGACCCGATTCCTCGCGCCAGTTGGCCGGATGCCAGCCCACAAAATGCCCAAACGCCCATCCTTCAATACAAATGTCCGCACACTGGTCTGGTAAGGGGATGGAGCGGTGGTCGGCTACGGCGAACCCGAAGCGGCTTCGGGCCGTGTACCAATTCGCCGCTCCACTTGTCCGCAATTTGCGTTCTGCCACCGCCAGCATCGCCGCCGATTCATCGTAAGCGTGGATACTCTGCACCCATGGCGCCAGCAGGCCGGTGAGCCGCCCCGTGCCCGCGCCAAACTCCACCACATCCGCTTGCGCCAACGGCCGTATGGCTTGCAGCGCCTTCAGGATGTTGCCGTCCACATCCTCCCGCGCCACCAGCCGTTCATACTGCGCCGGCTGATGGGCATAAATCTGTTTGAAATCGGTCATGGTTCCTCTGTTTCCAGCGCATCGGCCACAGCCTCTTGCCAGCCGACCTCACGTTCAGCGCGCACGGCCGTTTCCAATGCGTCCAGCTTTTCTTCTCGGCCCACCACCACCAGCATATCGCCATCCGATAGCGGCACCGTTGAAGAGGTATCCAGCCGCACCCGCGGCAGGCCATTTTCATCCTGGAATTCCATCAACCCCACCACATTCACGTTGTAACGGCGGCGTAAATCCAGTTCCACCAACGTCTTGCCCCACCAGGAAGGCGGCGGCGCGATGCGGCGCGATCCCACACCGGGCATAATCTGTCGTTTGGCCGCTTTTTCTCGCTGTGGGCGATAGATGCTCCGGTTGTGAGCCAAAATTGAAGTTACAACCAGCGTCAGCAGCGCCGGTACCATATACACGGAACCAAACAATTCAACCGTGAACAAGATAGCGGCCAGGGGCACATTGACAATAGAAACCAACGCCGCCGTCATACCCGGCACAATAAGCAGCATGGGTTCATAATCAAAAAGAATGGCAAACGCCGAAGCCACCATCGTGCCAAAAAAGAGAGAGGGCACCAGCAAACCGGCCGAACCGCCGGAACCAACTGTAGCCAGGGTGGCCGGCATCTTGGCCGCCAGCGCCAGTAAAGCCACCGCCAGGGTCAGTTCGCCGGCCAGGGCGGCATTGATCACGCTGTCTCCCGTTCCTAAAACAAGTTCCAGCCCATTTTCCCACAGGTCAAACTCAAAGGTGAAGATGGCCACGGCAAACGCGATCAGACCGGTGATGGCAGCCCCCACTAGCAGGCGCGGTCGAGAATCGGCAAAACGATGGTGAAAGAGGCGGTCGGTGAAAGCGCGAAAGCGGCCAAAGAGGATGCTAACCAGGGACACGGCCGTAGCCAGCAACACCACCACCGCATAATAACGCGGCGATGTGGGCGGAACATAATGCTGCTCTACTGAAAAAATAACAGGATGACCCACCGTCACCAGGTCAGTCAGCGAATAAGCCACCAGCGCCGAAATCAGCGTGTAGGCCAGCTTTTCGATAAGCGGTCGCTGGCGGTACATCACTTCAATGGCAAAAAATGCGGCCGTCAGCGGCGCACCCAACAACACAGCCACCGCCGCGGCAATGCCGCTCAACTGCGCTGTCTGCAACTCGTCGGGGTCATCCGCCTGCCACCAGCGCCAGAAACGGCCAACCATGCCGATCTTTTCATTTACCCTGGCAATGGGTTGGCGTGGTTTGAACAAACCGGCGGAACTGCTCTCGCCAATGAGGGTGACGCTGGCTTCCAGGCCGCCGCTACCGCCGCTGCCCAGCGTCACCAACGTGGCCGCAAATTTCCGCAGCGCCAGCGAGAATGTGGGCATCTGCCAGCGCACATCCAGCCCTTCCTGCCCCTGCAAGACGCGCTCAAACGCCGGTTCCGAGGTGTAATAGAGGGCGATGGCCCGCTCCAGACCATCCCCTTCCACATCGTTCAGTTCGTGAATGACGCCCTCATCATCCCGATAATGCACAATGACCGCGTGGAAACGGGCAATGCCCGCCACAATCAACGCCCCTACCAACAGCGGCGCCAATACGAACAGCTGCTGTGGCCCATGCCCTAATTGTTCCAGACTGTGCAAGGTCAGGTCAAAGAGCCAGTGGACGCCAAGCTTTAGGGGGTAAACAATAGCCCACACCACCACGCCCACAACTACAGACTGCACTACCAGGCGGCGTTCTTCATCATCAAATGTGCCCGGTAAGCGGCGTATGGCATGGAGGAGGAGGGCAGGTACTCGTTTCAAAATAGGGTATGCGGCTTATTCGGCCGTAAAAATCTCGGTTAACGCCACCTGAAAACCAGGCAATACATCTCCCCCCGTTAGCGCATCTTCTTTACGCAACAACTTCATCTGCTCTGGCGAACGATAGACATGAACCTGCTCTAATTGCGGGTCTACCACCCATACCATCAGCACGTCAACGGCAAAATACTCCGCCAGTTTCTTCTGTACCTCGCTCCAGGTATTGTCCGGCGACATTACCTCCACCACCAGTTCTGGGGCCACATCCAGATAACCAGCCGAACGCGCCTGACGAAATCGTTTATGGGAAATAAATATCACGTCAGCAGCACGTACTGTATCCGGGTTGCGGTCAGTATAAATGCCGACCTCCCCAGTAAGCACCCGCCCTGATTTGTGTTCGCGTACAAACATGGTGAGAAAAAACGCTATCAAACTCTCAAAATATCCGTGTGGGTGTCCGGTGGGTATGTGGTATTTTATCTCCCCTTTGACTAATTCAGACGGGCCAATATCGCCCATGGCGTATAGTTCTTCGCCGGTTATCAATTTGGGCGACAACTTTGGGGAGTGTTTGGTGGGAGTGGCTACGGCCGTAGGTGTACTCATGGGTTTTTCCTCTGGTCTATAACATGCGCCTTCACCCAGGCGTCCATCGCCTCCGGCAAAGGCAGTTCTGGCGGTTTGGTGTAGTCAACAGCCCGGTCATAACCTAAAAGGTCATACATGGCCGTAAAGGCAGCCTGTAAATCCAGCAGCGCGTCGCCATCGTCCGGCAGCAGCGGCACAGGCACAGTCGGCAAAGGGTCAGACAGGGCAATCGGCCAGACATCGGTGATGGGGCGTTTTTCGGCGCGGCTGAGAAATACGAAATAGGGGGCGGGCGGCAAGGATTGTTGCATCGGTACCCGTTTGCCCTGGCGTAACAAATCTATTTCCAGCAAATGGGCGGTACTAAGGAGAATACGGCGGCGTTTAGCCAGGTATTCGTCGTACCCATCACCGCGTTTGTTGGTGGGGGATAGCAGTTCAACGGCCGTGACCAATTCCCGATTGGCGGCATCCCGAATTTCAATAGTTACGTGAGGGATAGGGGCAGGAATCACGGTAGCCATTTGCAACGGTGGGGTCAGGACGGCCGTTTCCCTCAGCCAATGATCGTTTGCGCGGTACCCGGTTACGCCAACGTCCGGGTACATTTCGGCAGTGGTAATAGCCACACTCTCCGGTGATTCCATCACAAAACGTTCGGCCGGTAACACCAGGTAACGTGGCCGCAGTTTGGGGGCCAATTGGCGCACAATTTCGGCGCTCAACGAAAAATGCACCGTCGTCCACAGTGAACCTTCCAGATAGGGATCCATTCCCGGAAATGGTGATGGCATCTTAATCTCCTCAGGCAAAACCTGTGGCATTGTACCATAAACAAAATGATGCGTGATGCGTGAGGTCACGCATCACGCATCACGCCATCTTCCGGTTCATAACGGCCGACAACCCGGTAACGTTTCTGCAAATAAGTACCCCGCACCCGCTCCATATCCGCCAGGGTGACAGCATGAAGTTGCTCCAGCACCGTCTCATACCAGCGGTAGTCACCCACCACCGCCTCAGCCATGCCCAACAACTGCGCCTGCCCGGTGATACTTTCCCCGGCCAGCACAAAATCCGCTTTGGCCCGCTTGAGCGCCTTGTCCAGTTCCGCCTGGGTGATCGGCTCATTGTGCAAGCGAGCCAATTCAGCTTCCAGAGCGGCTTCTACTTCGTCCAGACTACGGCCGTGCCGCACCACCGCTTGAATGGTATACAAAAACGGGTCAATGGTTGGCGTCAGGCCGCCGGAAACGGAAGCGGCCAGTTCCGTATTGACCAACGCTTTGTACAGCCGCGAGCTTTTGTTGCTGCCGCTGCCGCCAAACATGCCCAGACTGCTGCCGCCGGCCCAGGCCGCATTCAGCAGCGCCAGCGGGAAAAAGTCGGGGTGACCGGCCGCCGGCGCACGGTAGGCCACCGTCAGGTAAGCGGTGTCACCGGGGCCGTGTACCACCACGCGCCGTTCCCCATTCTGGCGCGGTTCCGGGCGGGCAATGGGGGTATTGTTTTCACCCGTCGCAATAGCGCCATACAATTCTTCCAGGCGAGCCAGCATATCGGCCGTCACAAAATCACCCACCACCACCAGCGTGGCGTGTTGCGGTGCATAGTAGTGGCGATAATGGTTGTACAAATCATCCCGCGTCATCGTCTGCAAATCGGCCAGGTCGCCGATGACCTCATGGTGGTAGGGGTGGACGCGGAAGGCGACGGCCGTTAACTCCTCATTCAACAGAAAATCCGGGTCATTCTCATACATCTGCCGCTCGGCCACAATCACCGCCCGCTCCGATTCCACCTCGTCGGCGTCCATGATGGTGTTGATCATGCGGTCGGCTTCCAGGCGCAGCGCCAGGTCAATACGGTTAGCGGGCATCGTCTCGTAATAGGCGGTGAAGTCCAGCCAGGTGAAGGCGTTCCACTGCCCACCCTCGCGGGAGACCAACCGATCCAGTGTGCCATCGGGAAAGGTAGGTGTGCCCTTGAACATCATATGCTCCACCCAATGGGAAACGCCGGTCAGCGACGGCCGTTCGTGGCGGCTGCCCACGCGGTACCAGACCATGAAACAGATCACCGGCGCATGGTGCATTTCTTTGAGAATAATGGTGAGGCCGTTAGGGAGGGTGGTTTTAGTGGTCATAGGAGAAATTATGAATTAGGAATTAGGAATGGGTGGGGATTATAGCGTGTGGTGGAGCGATGGGGTAACGAGGGAATGGCAAGGTGAGGGGGTGAAGGGGTGAAAGGACATTGGGTGGCAGTGATGCATCTAGCATATCGGCCAGTCCTGCCCATGCTATATTTGGAAATCAGGCTGCCAAACCCAAACTGGCATAAACGCTACGGCCGTCACCATAATAATTGTCGTAAATGTGCGTATACACCTGTTGTACCTTCCGATTCCACATATCTGTGGAATAAGCGGCGGGTAATTTATCCAGCCATGTCTCAATCGTCATTTGCACGGCCGCCCGCGCCTGCTGCTTCTTGCGCCAGTCCAGCACCAACTTTTCTGCTTTCAGTGCTTGCAGCATCTGGCGGGCCACCTCTTTAACCTGCTTAATTTCCTCTTTTGTCAATTCCGGGCGGGGTTTTAGCAGCAGGTCATAAATGGCTAATTCTTCCTCATTCAGTTGCTCAGCAATTTTGCGCTGATCCTCACCCTGCAACTCCTGAGCAAAAGCCATCAGTCGTTCAAAGAACTCGTCCACACCCAGACGGCCGTCATTGTACGCCTGCACCAACTCTTCAAACTTTTCCGCCAGATCAGCGCGAGATTTGTTCAGCCGCACCATACGCTGCAACTGCACATTGAGCTGCCCGCGCAGCTTCATCGCTTCTGTTTGTTTGCGTCCCTGCTCAAACTTTTTCCGCAGCGCTTCAAAGTCAATCTGGCCCAGATTAAATGGTTCCTCGGCCGTTTCCTGAATG
Source organism: Chloroflexota bacterium (assembly GCA_035444285.1). GTDB lineage: Bacteria > Chloroflexota > Anaerolineae > Promineifilales > Promineifilaceae > CAADGU01. The sequence continues at coordinate 390,801 of DAOMOK010000004.1, read as the reverse complement.
GCAAAACCGGCAATAGAACGATCCAGCAAATCCTCCACCTGGGCCATGACGCCGGAAATATCGGCCGGTTCCATGTCGCTGCGAATGGTGTCGGCAATAACCTTCACCGCCGCTCGCGCCGCAAGATAAGGATTCACTCGCTCGTCAGGCAGGATGGCCTTAAACAACCGTTCCACTTGCGCCGCCAGATTCAAATAGCCGTTGCGGGTGTCATCATTGACCACCAGTGCTTCCACGGCATCGTCAATCAGTTTGATGCGCTGGAAAACATCCTGCGCGGCGGTCACGTTGTCCAGATTGCTGCCATAAGCCTGCAAATAGCGGCGTGTCTCATCCAAAGCATTGGCCAGTTCTTCAATGAGCGCCTCTTTCGCTTTGATCGGCCGTGTCCCATCACCATCAGCCCCACGCCCCGTGCCATAAATGGCCAATGCCGCCTGCAAATTGCGGAAGACGCCGATGTAATCCACAATCGTGCCGCTGTTTTTGCCTTTGTACACCCGGTTGGCGCGAGCGATGGTCTGCATCAACGTGTGGTTGCGCATCGGCTTGTCCAGGTAAATAGTGGAACAGGTGGGCACGTCAAAACCGGTCATCCACATGGCGCAGACGAAGACCAGGCGCAAGGGGTGGTCGGGATTTTTGAAATACTCATCCAGCGGCTCTTTGTTCATGCGCTCCCGGTGCGGCCGGATGTCAAGCCCTTTTTCAGCAAACTGCCTGATTTCATTCTGCCCCTGAGAAACCACCAGCGCCATATCGGTGGCGGCCATGAAGGCGATGGTGTCGCGTAGTTCGTCCACATAAGTGCCTGGCACTTCCAAAGTGCCTGGCACTTGCAACGATTCCAACTCCGCGCGCAAGATGGCTAACTGCCGATCCCAATGAGCGCGGACTTTGGCGAACATACGCCCGGCCGTGACCTTATCAATGCTCACCATCATACCCTTGCCCCGGTAGCCACGCCCTACAAAATGTTGCACGATGTCGGCCGCCACTTTTTCCAGCCGGTCATCACGGGTGATGATGTGGTATTCACGGGCAAACTCCCGTTCCAGCCGCGCTTCCTGGGCCTCATCCAGTTCTGCTTCTTCCAGGATACGTTCCAGGTCGCGGTCGAAGTTTTCATTGATGATTTGCACTTCGGGGATGCGGTTCTCGTAGTAGAGCGGCACGGTGGCTTCGTCTTCAATGGATTGCTTGAAGTCGTAGATGCTGACGTAATCGCCGAACACTTCGCGTGTTTTTTCTTCCCCGGCCATGAGCGGGGTGCCGGTGAAGCCGATGAAGGCGGCGTTGGGCAGGGCGGTGCGCATGTTTTGCGCCAGCACATCATACTGGCTGCGGTGCGCTTCATCGGTGATCACGATGATGTCATTTCGGTCAGAGAGTTTGGGGTAGCCTAAGTGCCAGGCACTTTCTAAATGCCAGGCACTTTGGAAGTGCCTGGCATTTGGCAGCCCAAACTTTTGGATGAGGGTGAAGATGTACCGATGATCTTCCTGTAACAACTGCTGCAAGTGCTGGCCGCTTTGGGCGCGCACCGTTTTTTCCGGCTCGGTAACAGCGCCAACCGCCGCAAACGTTTTGTAAATCTGGTCATCCAGATCCAGCCGGTCGGTGATGATGACAAACGTCCAGTTGCCAGGCACGGTGCGCAGCAGCTTTTGGGAGAAAAAGGCCATGGAATAGCTTTTGCCGCTGCCTTGCGTATGCCAGAAAACGCCCAACCGCCCCTGGTTTGTCTGGATGTCCTGCGCCGCCTGCAACGCGTTATTGACGCCCAGATATTGGTGATTTTTAGCCACAATTTTAGCCGTTTCACCGCGTCCCTGGCTGAACAGGGTGAAATTTTCTACCAGGTCGAGCAGCCGCTCCGGCTGGCAGGTAGCGCGTAACATGGTATCCAGGCTGATGACGCCGCTTTCGCCTTCGCTGTTGATGCGTTTCCAGCGAGCGAAATGATCCCAGGGGGCAGTGAGAGAACCCAGGCGGGCATCTTTGCCGTTGCTGAGCAGGATGAGGGCGTTGTACCAGAACAGTTGGGGGATGGTGCTTTTGTAGTCGGCCAGATTGTCTTCGTAGGCGTGTTTGAGGTTGATGGACGCTTTTTTCAGTTCGATGAGCAGGAGCGGCAGGCCGTTGACAAAGCCGATGAGATCGGTGCGGCGAGTATGGTGTGGGCCGGTGACCCAGAGCTGCTGCGCCAGGAAGAAGTTGTTTTGTGCCGGTTCGCGCCAGTTGATAACCTTAACCAGTGCTTGCTGATGACTGCCTTCCTCATCAGGATATTCCACCGGCACGCCTTCTTTGAGCATCTGGTAGATTTTCTGGTTGGCTGCCACCAGGCTCATGGCGCTGCGGTCACGGGACAGTTCGCTGACGGCCGCTTCAATGGCCTCGGTCGGTAATTCCGGGTTGAGGTGGTATAGGGCGGTGCGCAGGCGTGGTCGTAGGATGACGTCGCTGCGGGTTTCCCGGCCCAAAGTGCCAGGCACTTCAGAAGTGCCTGGCACTTGTTGCACTTCGTAGTAACAGTTGGCCTGGTCTGTCCAGCCGAGCACCGCCAGGCGGTTAAGGGTAGCGAGTTCCAGGGCGTCTTCGGAATCAGAGTGGACTGTCATGAGTATGAATGCTCACTCAGGCAACTTCCGGCGTCAATGCCATTATTTCCCTTTCCACATAATGGCGGAAGTCGTAAATATCGGTGAAACAACGGAAACCCGCAGCACTGGCTGCTTCCAGCACTTCAACTTCTTCGTCAATGAGTAAAGCCACCGGTTCACTCAGACCGGTTTGGATACCTTCAGGCCATGCCAGGTCTAACAAGGCCAGGGGTTCCTCGATTGTTCCATCACGGAGCTCGTACTGCATTTCTCCTTCGGGCAATCCTTGTTCGGTAACCCATATGTTGGTGCTGATGAGAAGATCACTTTCAGTGTCATCAGCAATGCCCCCAGGAATAGAGATCACTTCGTCGCTGACATCTAAATCAGCGGGTGTTCTGCTGGGTGTTTCAGTGAGCAGGCCGTCGAGGAAAGCATTGGCAGCTTTGGCCAGGAGTTCACGGCGGGCAGCCAGGAAGTCCAGATAGTTTTCCATACGCCAGAGATTCTCGTCCATAGGTATCCATTGCGAGGCCAGCGCGCCAGGCTGTTTGGCTTCAATCTCGGGAAAGTAAGTTTGGGGATAACGGTTACTGATACTCAGGTTGGTTCCCTGTGTCAGAAAACAGTAATTAGCCAGTGCATTGACGTGAGCGCGATGATGACCTTGGTCGTACAGGCGAGATTTGGGGAAGATGTGGTGAATCTGAAGCTTGTTGATTTTGCCCAGTAAATTTGCCCGCAAGGGTAAACCCGTGTCCCAATCCTGAGCGTCGCCGACGCGAGTTAGCAAATAGAGCATGGGGTAAAAACGTGCGCCGAGGCTCCAGGTGTCGAAGTTGCCGGGACGGATGATTAAGTCGCCGCGGGAATGGCGAAGTTGTTCGATCAGGCGATCCAATGCTCCCTCATGCTCTTCCATAACACCCAGGTCTTTGTTCAATACCGATTCGGTGGAACCAGCAAAACGACCCCAAAGAAAGCTGTGAACATACCAATAAAGTAGTTTGTCCCGTTCCTGGGCATCTCGAAAGTGGCCGCCATTTTGTGTGATGTAGCGGGTCATGATGGGGAAAGCGTAACGGCCGCCCAACACCCGATCATGGTCCAACCCTAGCCGGCCGCTGATGATGTTGAGTAAGTAGTTCACCGACTTTTCAGTCTTTTTGAGACCGGCCGCAAACTCAACGGCCGTGACATCTTTGAGGGCAGTAAATAAGGCTTCACCGGTGAGGACGGTGTTGACATTGCGCAAAACCCAATCCATTTGAAAGTAGAAACCGGCCTGATGCCATTGTTTGAGCAATCGGCGTAGTTCCTGGCGGGCATCGGCCCATTCGGCGCAGACACGAGCCAGGGCCAGATCACCTTTGGAGAGTTTAGTGCCGCCGCTGTTGACGCGGTTGAAGATATCCACCACCACGTCTACATTCTTGTCCGCGCCGGTCACTTCTTCGATATGGAATTTGATATTCTTGACGCCCAGGAGGTGAGTCAGGCGGCTGATATAGACATCTCCCCTTTCGGCAAGAGTCGGGTTTTGGAAGATGTGGCTGATAAAGGGCTGCAAACCCTTTTGCATGAGGTCGGTAACGCTGATCCAAAAGGGGTTGTCGCGCATTTTGACCGGGCCATAAAACTCGAAGTTTTCTTCCTCCAGGTTGAAGTAGAGGTCGGTGAAGGCCAGCGCATTACCCTCGAAGAAAGGGGGTGGTGTGCCGCGTACAATGCCGTAGAGAGAGGTGACTCGCTGCTGACCATCCAAGATGAGCTTGACGTGACCGGGATTTAAGGGTTGATTTCCTCGTGCTTCAGCCTGTTCGGTTTTGGTGGCCCAAACCAACAGACCGCCCACCGGATAACGCCGGTAAAGCGAGTTCATCAGTTCGCGTACCTGATTACGATTCCAGACGTAGCCGCGCTGGAACTCAGGTAGGGCCATAGCGCCGAGGTCTATTGAGTCGAGAATTGTTGTGATTTCCATATGTTTTCCTCCATTGCTGACTGAGCAATCAGGTTTTACCTTAGGCTGTTTTCCTGTCGCTGGTGATGACGAACAAGTACGATGGTTGAAAGAATTGTAGCAGGAACAATGGCGACTATAACAACGGCCGAGGAGCAACAGCAGCAACCTGATTTGTTCTTTCTGCGCTTCTTTTTTGGTTTCGCTTTGAACAGAGGTGTACCCGGCTCAATCGCGCCAGGGCCGGAGCCGCCAGTGTAGATATAGCCCTTTTTCTGCATCCAGAGGAGCTCATCGGTAGTGATGGTAGTGCCCTCGCCAATTCGTTTTTTCTTGAGGTGCTGTTCGCCCTGTGGTGTGACCTGGTAGGTGACAATGACGCCCTCAAACGAGCTTTTGATGTAATGACCACTTCCGTCCACACGCTGATGCACTTTGGGCATGAGTGCCTTCCCTTTAATTGCCAGGCACTTCAGAAGTGCCTGGCAATTGGCTGATCATTCCAGGTAGGATAATTCTCCGATCAGTTTACGTTCTATCAGGTAATCAAGCACGAACTGCTGGTATTCGCCGGGATTGGGGAAATATGTGTTGATGAACTCCATGTCTACCAGTTTGCCAGGACGCTGACCAATCCACTCCAGGTAGTTGGAATAAGGCCACTCTTCGAGGCGGGACACCAGGCCGTCTTTAACGGGATTGGCGTGAATGTAGCGGCAAAGGTGGCGCAGGTAGTTTTCATTGTGAACATGGCGGGCATCGTAGGGGCCTTCAAACAAGGTGCCGCTGTGCTCATACCGTTTGTTGTACGCTTTGCTGTAGCTGTTGAAGATGAGTTGGGGCAATTTGCCGGCGGCCAGTTCGCCATTTTGGCGGATGAGCAGGTGGTAATGGTTGGGCATGAGACAATAGACGATGATGGTCAGGTCGAGTTCTTGCAGATATTGTTTGAGCAGGCGCAGGATGAAGAGGTAATTTTCGGGTTCGCGGAAGATAGACAGGCGATGGGCGCCACGGTTGTAGATGTGGTAATAGTGGCCGGGAACAAAAGGGGGAAGTTTACGACTCATGGGGGTTGGGCATTAAGTGCCAGGCACTTCAGAAGTGCCTGGCACTTGTATGCGCGACACGTCCAGTTCGCCGGAGATGAGGCGGGGGAGGAGCAGGTCGCGGGTTTGGCGGAGGTTGGCGTTTTTCGAGCGCAGGACGTGCAATTGGGCAAAAACAGGTTCGATAAACTGCTGAAATCGCGTCATTAGGTTTCTTGAAGGTACGACAAAATCATTGCGATATGCATTCTCTCTGCTTAAACCCGGCACAGCAGCATGAGTGTTGAAGAAATTCTGATATTGCAGGTTGTAATAGACATAGTGCAAAGACAATCCTGTGCGGACATGGTAAGTAGTATCAATCGGATAAAAATCTGTATCTGACCAAAATACGCTACCTACATTTCCTTTGCGGCCTACAATAATTCCTGGCCCTTTAACGATTGCTTCGTTGTGATAGTCTACTATTCCACTTGAGCCGTAGACTGGATATGGGCCTTCAATTCGGTCATCTTTGCGCAGACCTTTGCCGTAGATCAACTCGATGACATCTCCCAACGGCCGTACCTCCCACCCTTCTGGCAATTGTCCGGCTTGTGCGTCCCAAGTGCCAGGCACTTCAGAAGTGCCTGGCACTTGGGGGAAGCGGAAGTGGACGAACCATTCGCGGTAGAGGGTCTGGGCCATCTCTTCCAGGATGGCGATGCGGCGGGTGTTGTTTTCAATGAGGTCATCGTAGGCAGAGAGTACGGCCGTGATTTTGCTTTGTATATCGAGTGGAGGATATGTTATCGGAATGCTACGAATGATGCTTGTATTGAGATTTGGCATAGTAGCGCCAATGGCCTGATTGTTAATCCATTCAATTACAGCGGATTGATCCAGGTAGTAATGAAGAAATCGTGGCTGAATAATTGTTTCCCCAAGACTGATCCTCATACAGCCAGTGCCGCAGAGCCAACCAGATTCTCGTTCTGTAATAAATGCGCGGCGACCAATATCTCCGCGCCTTGCATAGACAATGTCACCGGGCATTAGTTTGTGCTGCGATAATCTCTGAACATGCTCCTCTCCTACTCGTGCAATATCTTCTGTTGAAACCCTGCCCTCAAGCATATCTTTCGGCATTACAACAGGTATACCATCCTCTTGGTAATCGGATTGGTGTAATTGAGAGCCAAATGGCCCTGTACGGATGATACCATTTACTTCATCACAGATTTCGCCAAGAGTGTGTGTGATAAATGACATCAAAATTGACCTTCCAGGATTTGCTGCATATTTAGTGCAATGGTGGTTTCCAGTTCATTGGCTTCCGCGTTCAACAACTCCAACTCCTCATTCAACTCCTCCAACCGCTCAAAGAAATTAAAATCATCGGCGGCACGGCCGGCCACGCCCACGTAACGGCCAGGGTTCAGGCTCCAGCCCTGCGCCTCAATTTCGGCATGGGTGGCCACCTTGCACAGCCCCGGCACATCGGCGTAAACGCCATCGGGAAACAGGTCGCGCATCAGTTTCGCGCCGCCCCAGCCGCCCGCCACCGGGATCGGCCGGTCGCCCATGTTCACCGCTTCGCCGCGATACAGCCGGGCAATGTCTACCAGGAATTGCAACTGCTCGTCACTGAAATCGCGCACGGCCCGGCTCACCTGCCGGTAAAATTTGCGGGCGTCTATGAAGAGGACGGTGTTGGCGCGATAAGTGCCAGGCACTTCGGAAGTGCCAGGCACTTGGGAGACTGAAGTGCCTGGCATTTGACGCTTGCCCTTATCCAAAAACCAGAGCGTACAGGGCAGGGTGACGGTGTAGAAAAAGTTGGAGCCGATGGCCACCATGATGTCTACCGCTTTTTCTTCGGCAATCAGTTTGCGGCGGATTTCCTGCTCGCTGTGGCGGGCGTCGCTGGCGGAGTTCGCCATCACAAATCCGGCCCGGCCTGTTTCATTTAACGCGGCGTAAAAGAGTTGTATCCACAAGTAGTTGGCGTTGTCCACTTTGGGCATGCCCAACGGAAAGCGCGGGCTGCCCTTTAAGTCTTCCGTGTTCACGCCGTTGACGTTAAACGGCGGATTGGCCATGACGTAATCAAACTTGCCCACCAGCCGGTGCGGATCTTCGTAGTAGCTGTTCGTTTGTTTGATGTCCCCTTCCAGCCCATGCACCGCCAGGTTCATCTGGCAGAGGCGGACGGTCTGGCTGGTCTTTTCCTGGCCGTAGATGGAGAGGGTGGGAGAAGCTTCCGCCAAAGTGCCAGGCACTTCAGAAGTGCCTGACACTTGTTGTTGGTGGTGCTGCCGGAAGCGCTCGGACTGCACAAACATGCCGCCCGAACCGCAGGCCGGGTCAAGGATACGCCCCTGGTACGGCTCAATAATCTCCACAATCAGGCGCACAATAGAGCTGGGGGTGAAAAATTCACCGCCGCGCCGCCCCTCGCCCATGGCAAACTGACCCAGGAAGTATTCGTAGATACGGCCGAACAGGTCTTCGTCTATCTCCATTTGCGGAAAGTTGAGGTATTTGAGCAGCGTGGCCAGGGTGCTGTTGGTGAGGCGGTTGTAACTCTTGGGCAGCACATCTTTCAACACCGGGTTTTCCCGCTCGATGGCTTTCATGGCTTCGTTGATGGCCCGGCCAATGTCTTCCCCTTCGGACAGGGCCACCAGTTTGTGGAAGCGGGCTTCCTCTGGCACGTACAAGACGCCCATGGCCTGGTATGCCAGTTTGGGATCGGTGGTGCGGCGCGCAGAGATGTTGCCAGGCAACATCTCTGCGGCGCGGCTGAATTTGTAATCGGCGAAGCGCAAGAAGATCAGCCCCAAGACGGGCACGGAGTATTCCTGGGCGCTGAGGTTGGAATTGGCGCGCAGTTGGTCGGCGGCATTCCAAAGGTTGGTTTCAATGTCTATGACGCGAGTTGCCATCTGTTCTCCCGGCAAAAAAAGAGCCACCCAACAGGTTTCAGCGTGCGAGTCCAGTAACGGCCGTGCCAGTGGCTCAATGAAACAAATGAAATTGTACAAAATGTGCTGCCCGTGTAACTCGGCCTATGGGTAGGGCTGGATTCGCAAGGCCAAAAATAACATAAAATCCCCCACATTACCACCCTTTCACTCTTTCACCCTGTCATCTTATCTTATCGGGTTGCCAATATAATCAGGGCGTGAGTGACCGCCTCACCTACCTCGGCCATGCCACCGTGTTGATTGAACTGGACAGCGTGCGACTGCTGACTGACCCGCTCACGTATCACACATCCGCATCACACCTTCTCTTGACAAAAACGGCCGTTTCCCGGAAAATGTAAACGCTTACATTTGCAACGGTCAAGATGAGTTCAACTACCCCCCATCCCACTATCGCCGACGTGGCCCGGCAGGCCGGCGTCTCCACCGCCACCGTCAGCCGCGTCATCAACAAGAGCGGCAACGTGACGGCTGATACCATCGCCCGTGTGCAGGCAGCCATTGCCGCCCTGGACTATGCGCCGCACACCGGGGCGCAGGTCTTGGCCAGCCGCCGCAGCCAGACCATTGGCCTGATTACCCCCACCATCAGCGACCTCTTTTTCACCGACCTGCTGCGCGGCATTGAGCAAACGGTCTACGAACACAACTATACGCTGCTGATCCACGCCACCCAGGGACGGCCGTATGACGACATCGTCCCCAGCCTGCCCCTCAACCACCACAACACCGATGGCCTGATCATCTTCACCAACAGCGTGGACGATACCCGGCTGCAAAAGCTGCATCAGCGCCGTTTTCCGCTGGTGCTGCTGCACCGCTCGCCACCTGCGGGCACAGACATCCCCTGTGTCACCTTTGAAAACAAAGACGGCGCGTACCAGATGACGGCGCACCTGCTCGCCTGCGGCTACCGGCGCATTGCCTTTCTGGCCGGGCCGGCGGGCAATGAAGATGCCCACTGGCGGGAACAGGGCTACCGGGAAGCGCTGGCAGCGCATGGGCTGGCAGTGGACCCGGCCTTGATTGTGGCGGGGGATTTTAATGCGGCAGTGGCGGCAACGGCCGTGACCCACCTCCTCCACACTCACCCCGACATCCAGGCCATCTTCGCCGCCGACGACGAATCGGCGCGGGGGGCGCTGGCAGCCATCCAACAAAGTGGGCGGCGCGTGCCCCAAGACATGGCCCTGGCTGGCTTCGACGATTCGCTGCTGTCGCAATATCTCCAGCCGCCGCTAACCACCGTGCGCGCCCCCATCGAAGCCGCCGGGCGCGCCGCCGCCGCCCAACTGATTCAGCTTATTCACACCGGCCACGCCGCCCCCCTGACCCGGCTGCCCACCGAACTGGTGATTCGGGAGTCGTGTGGCTGGCAGCATCGTAGCTCGTAATCCGTAATCCGTTAACCGAAATCGGATTACGGATTACGGATTACGCAACAAACGGAGAATCAACTATGAAAGTAACCGTCATCGGGGGTGGCAGCAGCTATACCCCGGAACTCATTAACGGCTTTTTGGAACGATTAGACAGCTTTCCCCTGACCGAACTCTGGCTGATGGACATATTGCCGGAGCGGTTGGAGATTGTGGGCAAATTTGCGCAGCGCATGGTGCAGGCCCAGGGCGCGCCCTTTGCTGTGCATTTGACCACCGACCAGCGGGAGGCGGTGCGCGGAGCCAGCTACGTCACCACCCAACTGCGTGTGGGCTGGATGGCCGCTCGCCGCGAGGATGAATACCTGGGGCGGCGTCATGGCCTCATCGGCCAGGAAACAACCGGCGTGGGCGGCATGGCCAAGGCGCTGCGCACCATCCCCGTCATCCTCAACATTGCCCGCGACATGCGCGAACTGGCCGCGCCGGGCGCACTGTTGGTGAACTTCACCAACCCTGCCGGGCTGGTGACGGAAGCGTTAGCCCGTTATGCGCCGGACATCACGGCCGTCGGCGTTTGCAATGCCCCCATCGGCGCTCAACTGAACCTGCTCAAACTCATCAACGAAGCCGAACATCTACCCCACCCCATCACCGCCGACCGCACCCGGCTGAACACGCTGGGGCTGAATCACCTCACCTGGCATCGCGGTTTCACCATTGACGGCGAAGATGTCTGGCCTCGCCTCATCGAAATGACACTGAAACAGCTACGCGCCGCCGCACACCCCACCTGGTCGCCAGAACTGGTGGAATCGCTGCAAATGATTCCCAACTATTACCTGCAATACTTTTATGACACCGGTAAAAAGCTGGCAGAGCAGGAAAAATGGCCGCCGTCGCGCGCCGAGGCGGTGATGGCGATTGAGGAAAAATTGTTTGCCCAATATGCCGAACCAGAGCGCACCACGCCACCAGAAGGGCTGATGGAGCGAGGCGGCGCCTATTACTCCACCGTCGCCACACAGCTTCTCAACGCCCATTACAACGATTTGCAGGAGACGCATGTGGTCAACGTACCTCATCGTGGCGCGGTGCCTGGTTGGCCGGAGGATTGGGTACTGGAAATGCCTTGTGTGGTGGGGCGAGATGGGATCGTGCCCATCCACGCCGAACCGCTGCCGCCTGCCTGTTTTGGCCTGTTGAGCGCGGTGAAACAGTATGAACTGCTGACGGTGGCAGCGGCCGTACATGGCGACCGGAATGCCGCTTACCAGGCATTGCTGGCCCACCCTCTCGGCCCCGCCGCCGACCAGGTGCAGACGGTATTGGACGATTTGCTGGTGACACATAAGGCATACTTGCCTCAATTTTGGGACTGATATGAACCCGGCGGTCAAAACCGCGGCTACACAGGGCAAAGACCGCTTGCGCGGTCTTTGCCCTGTGTAGCCGCGAATTTATTCGCCTTCCAGAGGAAAGATGAACCCAAACCCGTATTTGAAAAAACTTGGTTTTAGCGACACAGATCGCGTCGTCATTTTGCACGCGGATGATATTGGTATGTGCCAGGCCGGGCTGGCAGCGTATGCGGAAATTGTCGAATTTGGCGTATTGTCGTCGGCGGCGGTGATGGCGCCATGCCCCTGGTTTCCGGCCACGGCCGTACTCTACCACTCCCTGCGCGCCAACCGCCCCAATCTGGACATGGGCGTCCACGTCACATTAACCAGCGAGTGGGCGAACTACCGTTGGGGACCGATTTCTACCCGCGATGTGGACTCCTGTCTGCTGGACGGCGATGGCTACTTTCCACAGACAACGGCCGTCGTGCAGGCAAACGGCCGTGCCGCCGCCGTCCTGGCCGAGATGGAAGCCCAACTACAACGCGCCCTGGCTGCCGGCATTGACGTGACCCACCTGGATTCCCACATGGGCACAGTCTTCCACGCCCAATTTATGCCGTTATACATCGAGTTGGCGCAAAGATACCGCATCCCGGCGCTGGCGTTCCGCTGGTCTGCCCACGAGTTGCAGGCGTGGGGGATGGATGAGGCCACGGCCGTGGCCTTTGCCAACTGGTCACAAAATCTGGAAGCCAGCGGCTTCCCCCTGCTCGACAGCCTCTACATGATGCCCCTGCACACACATGAAAACAGGCTGGAGATCGCCCGGCAGTGGCTCAACGACCTTAAACCCGGCATCCACTACTTCCTGATTCACCCGGCGCAGGACACGCCCGAACTACGCGCCCTGGCCCCCGACTGGCGGGCGCGGGTGGCCGATTATCAACTGTTCATCAGCGAAGCCTGGCGGCAAACGGTAGCCGAATCTGGCGTGCGGGTGATTGGCTGGCGGGAGATTCGGGAGATTATGAGATTGGGAGATTGAGAGCCTCATCTCCTAATCTCCTCTTCAAAACATGACACAATACTTTTTAGGCATAGACACCGGGGCCACCAAGAGCCATGCGCTGATTGCGGATGAACACGGCCGTGTGCTCGGTTTTGGCGAGAGCGGCCCCGGCAACTGGGAAGTGGTTGGTTGGGCCGGAATGCAGGCCGTGCTGGACGGGATCATTGGCCAGGCAACCGCCCAGGCAGGTATCACTTGCGCCCAGATTGCTGGCGCCGGTCTGGGGTTGGCCGGGTACGATTGGCCGGAAGACCGTCCACCGCATGAGACGATCATTGGGCAGCTATTACCTGGCGTGCCCTTTGCCCTGGTCAATGACGCTTTCCTGGGGCTGCCAGCGGGAACAGACGCCGGTTGGGGCGTGGTGGTGGGCGCAGGCACCAGTTGCAACGCCACCGGGCGCAACCCGCAGGGACAGATGGGGCGTATTACCGGCTCCAGCCGCTTTGGTGAATATGCCGGGTCGGGCGAACTGGTATTGTTTGCCCTGCAAGCGGTCTCCCGCGCCTGGAGCCGGCGGGGGCCGGAGACGGCGTTGAGTGCGGCGTTTTGCACGGCCGTCAGCGCAACCGATGTACCGGATTTATTAGCGGGATTGATGCGCGACCGTTACCACATGTGGGCTGAAAAAGCGCCGGTTGTTTTTGCCACCGCCGCCGCCGGAGATGCGGTGGCGCTCGACCTGGTGCGTTGGGCCGGGCACAGCCTGGGCGACCTGGCCTGCGGCATCATCCGACAGGTGGGCATCGCCGAGATGTCTTTTGATGTGGTCCTGGCCGGCAGCTTTTATAAAGGCAGCCCATTGGTGCAAGAGTGCATGGCCGAAACGATTCACGTACTGGCCCCGCGCGCCCGGCTGGTGCATCTGGATGCGCCGCCAGTGATTGGCGCGGTACTGTTGGGCATGGAGCAGGTGGGGGTGGCCACGGCCGTTGCCCGGCGTGTGTTGGTGGATGAAATGAAATTACGTAATTCGTAAGCCAAAATCCGTACTGCCGTGCCCAACACAGCCCCAACGGTAACGACCATGTTCATTCTGAAACCTTGTCTACGCCACCGGCAACAGAACGGCGCAGTTCCTGATCAATACGCTCCTGCAAAAATATCTTGATGAGAGATTGATACGGGACGTCCCGTTTATTGGCAATAACACGCAGTTCATCGAGCATGAACTCTGGTAAACGCAACGAAATTGTTCGGGTAGATGGTTTTAGCTTTGGAAATACCGCTGCCTCCGCATCATCCCAGTTGATAAATTCTGTTGAATCATGAGTTGCCCAAAAGTCCCGCTCATCGTCTTCATTCTCAAAAATCGGTATATTGTTTAATTTTTGCGGCATAAATCCTCGTTTCTCGCCTGTTCATATCACGAGCCGAGATTACTCGTACCAACTCTGTTCTCACCGTGAAGGCAACAAAAAGCCAACGATCCCTATCTGTTCTCCCCAAAGCATAATATCTTTCCTCACCTTCAGAATGTTCCAAATCGGAGCTGACAATGAAAGGGCGGTTGAAAAACAGTTCTTCGCACTCTCTGTTTGTAACCTGGTGCAAATACCAATTTTTGTCAGAGTTTCCATCATCCCATTGAAACCCTCTGCACCTGGAAAGAATATCTTTCATTTCACCAGCCAGATTTGATTAGCAACATCTTAGTCGGAGTTATAGTGTCGTAGTGGTATATTACAGTAATATACAAATTTTACAAACGAGAGCAAACCTAAGCAGGTGTTTTGTGTGTGTCTTGCCAGTAATTACCTGACTTGATACCATTGGCGCATCGTACTGGTGGCCACACAGCAGTTAACTACAAGAGAAATTCTGACGGGCGCAAATCGCGGCGACGATTTGCAGATAGTTCGCAGTAATGACATTAATCGGATTACGGCGAACAGTGGGAGGGCATGATGATGCGCGTATACCAGCGGCTGTTTGCTTTTGGTTGGGCGATTGGCCTGGGGTTGGGGATGGTCACACTGGCGCTGAGTTTAGGCGAAACGGCCGTACTTATCCACCCCCTCCGCACCCAATTTACCAATCCACCCGTTTCCCGTTTACCAATTGGAGGCGCCATCCTCATCAATGAACTGGACGCAGACCAGGTGGGCACCGATGCCGGTGAATTTATTGAATTGTATGATGGCGGTGTGGGCAATACCCCACTGGATGGCCTGGTGCTGGTGGCCTTCAATGGCAGCAACGATCTCAGCTACAACCTGTCCCCCTTTACCTCTGGCATTGACCTGGATGGATACACCACCGATGCCAACGGCTATTTCGTCATTGGCAACACGGCCGTGCCCGGCGTAGACATCATCTTTAACGGCAACACCCTGCAAAACGGCGCGGATGCCGTCGCTCTCTATCTGGCGGATGGCAGCGATTTTCCCAGCGGTACGGCCGTAACCACCACCAACCTCGTTGACGCTCTCGTTTATGATACTGCCGACCCTGATGATCCGGGGCTGCTCATTTTGCTCAATCCAGGCCAGCCACAGGTGAATGAAAATGGCGGCGGCGATGGTACAGCTCATGCTAACCAGCGCTGCCCCAATGGTGCGGGTGGTCTGCGCAACACCATCACCTACATCCAGCGCCCACCCACACCCGGCGCGGCCAACGGCTGCCCACCCGACTTGCATATTGCCAAAACCGGCCCCGCACTGGCCTTGTCCGGCAACATTATCACCTACACCATCAGCTACAGCAGCACGGGGGCAACAGCCACGGCCGTACTCATTACCGACACCTTACCTACCGGCCTGACCTACATCAGCGATACCAGTGGCCTACCCTGCCCTACCTGCACCACCGGACCACTCGTCTGGTCGGTTGGAACCATGAGCGCGGGCAGCAGTTACAGTTTTACATTGGTCACGGCCGTGCCCCTTACCATGCCCACCGTTACCCTCACCAATATCGTCACCATTGCCTCACCTGATGACGATACCAACCCGGCTGATAATACGGCCGTTCACCACACCACCTTTTACACACTCGTCCCCATTGCCCAGGCGCGCGCCGGGAATGAGGGCGAACCATTTGCCATTGAAGGGCAGGTCATCTACAAGCCCGGTACCTACAATCTCAGCGGCTGGGGCGTGCAAGATAGCAGCGGCGGCATCGGCGTCTTTTACAACCCGCCGCCCGCGCTGCAATTGGGCGATACGGTGCGGCTGGTAGCCACACGCGGCAGTTTCCAAAATGAAGAGCAGCTCAACGCGCCGGTTCACCATTTTGCCCACCTGGGGTCAGGGCCAGAAGTTGCGCCGCTGCCCGTCAGCACCGGGCAGATTGCCGATGGCAGCAGCGAGGGCTGGCTGGCGGTGATCAGCGGCACGGTTTCCAGCCTCTACTGCCCCACCCAGTTTTATCTGGATGATGGCACGGGGGCGGCGCTGGTGTATGTGGATGCAGACACGGGGATTGATGTGTGTGGTGGCGGGCTGCGCAATGGCATGACGGCCGTTGTCACCGGCTACAGCACCCAATACCAGAATGAATATGAGATCAAACCGCGCCGTCCCGCAGACGTACAATTTGTGGGAAATGCGCCCAGTCTGAGCAAAGCTGCGCCGGTATTGGTGGGACCAGGGCAGTTATTCACCTGCACCCTCACCATTTTCAACAACCTGGGGTACACGCTAACAAATATGGTCATTACGGATGCCGTACCGGTGCTGGCCGATTTTGCCTATGTGCTGGATGGCGGCAGCTATACAGATGGCGTCGTATCCTGGACACGGCCGTCCCTGCCCCACCAGAGTAGCGTCATCGTCCGATTTGCCGTGACCGCCCCGCCGGACACGGCCGTCCTCGAAAACCACGACTATGCCATCACCGCCGCCAATTACCCCACGCCCACCGTTGGCCCCCCCGCTTACACTTTGGTTATCAGCGGGCCGGTAGCCATCCACCACATTCAGGGGGCGCGGCATAGTTCGCTGCTGGCGGGTGAAGTGGTGACGGGTGTGCAGGGGGTGGTCACGGCCGTATCCAGCAATGGCTTTTTCCTTCAAGACCCGCAGCCGGATGATGACGAAGCCACTTCTGAAGGCATCTTTGTTTACACCGCCAGTGCCCCGTCCATCAACATCGGTGATCTCATTTCCGTCACCGGCCTGGTAGATGAATTCACCAGCGAGGGTCTCGGCTCTGGCAATCTGTCTACCACCGAACTGCGCCAGGCGACCATTGACCTGCTGGCCTCCGGCCAACCATTACCTGCGCCGATTATTGTGGGGGCGAACGGCCGTATCCCCCCATCGCAAATCATTGACAACGACGCCAACGGCGACGTGAACCAGACGCCCCATTTTGACCCGACCGAAGATGGCATTGACTTTTACGAAAGCCTGGAAGGGATGTTGGTGCAGGTGAATGGCGCGGTAGTGGTGGGGACCACCTTCTTCAACGAGGTGATTGTGGTCGGCGATGATGGCGCAAATGGCGGCTTGTTCAGTTCGCGTGGCGCGTTGGTCGTCCGCGATGATGATTTTAACCCAGAGCGCATTTTTATTGATGATACCCTTGTGCCCACGCCTGCCAATTACCAGATTGGCGACGCCTTTACCGCGCCCATCACTGGGGTGCTGGATTACAGCTTTGGCAATTTCAAACTACTCAACGTGAACCCATTGCCGCCCATCATACCCGGCAGCCTGGCAGCCGAAACGACCCCGCTCAGCAGCGCCACCGACCGGCTGACCATCGCCACCTTCAACGTAGAAAACTTGAGCGCCCAGAGTGACCCGGCCCGCCTGGAGGCGCTGGCAGCCATCATTGTGGACAATCTGGGCACGCCAGACATCCTGGCGCTGGTGGAGGTGCAAGATAACAATGGCCCGGCAAACAACGGCGTGGTAGACGCCAGCGAAACATACCAAATGCTGTTGGGGGCCATTGTGGACGCCGGTGGGCCGTTGTACGACTTCCGGGACATCGCCCCAGAGGATAACCAGGATGGCGGCCAATTGGGCGGCAATATCCGCGTGGGGTTCATCTTCCAACCGGCGCGGGTGACGTTTGTGGATAGGCCGGGCGGCACGGCCGTGACACCCACTACCATCACATCAGGCAGCCAGGGCGTCGAATTGAGCTACAGCCCAGGCCGGATTGCGCCGCAGCACCCCGCTTTCAGCAACAGCCGCAAACCATTAGCTGGTGAATTCCTCTTCAACGGCTACCGGTTGATCCTGATTGCCAATCATTTCAATTCCAAAGGGGGCGATGGGCTGCTGTTCGGTCGTTTCCAGCCGCCGTTCCTGGTAACGGAGGCCAAACGGCTGGTGCAGGCGCAGGTAGTGGCCGATTTTGTGCAGCAGATTTTAGACCTGGATGAGCAGGCGCAGGTGGTGGTATTGGGCGACTTGAATGATTTCCACTTTGCGCCACCGCTGTTGGCGCTGGAAGAGAGCGGGCTGAGCAACCTGATCACCTGGCTGCCGGAAGCGGAGCGGTACACCTACATTTTCCAGGGCAATGCCCAGGTATTGGATCATATTTTGGTGAGCGAGAGTCTGGCAACGCACACGGCCGTGATCGCCGATATTGTGCATGTGAATGCCGAATTTCGCCTGGACGCCCAGGCCAGCGACCATGATCCGGTCATCGCCCAATTCACCATGCCCCCACTGGCCGCCAATTTCAGCAGCAATTCGCCGGTGCGGTTAGGAAACCCATCCACATTTAATAACCTATCGGTGGGAGCAACTTCATATGTGTGGGATTTTGGCGATGGTGTGGGAACGAGTACGGCCGTGAACCCCACCTACCAATACACAGCACAAGGGGTCTACACGGTTACGCTCACGGCCGTGAACATCTTGGGGCAAAACAGCTTTACCGCCACCCACATTGTCGGCCCACCCCAGTACCGCGTTTACCTGCCGCTTGTGCTAAAACGGTAACGGCCGTGTTTCGTAATCCGTTATCCGTTTACGGCTCACGGGTTACGGATTACGGCTCACGGATTACGGCTCACGGGTTACGGCTCACGGGTTACGGCACACGGTTCACAACCCCCTCTTCCGCCGCCATCTGCTGCGATTTCTTTTCCAGATATTGAGCCAACAGCCGCAGCCGTTTCCACTGCTGACGAAAGACGTAAATGATAGCCAGGGCACGCAGGTAGCGGATGTCACAATTGGGTGTATTGGCCAGTTCCTCAAAAACAGCCATCGCTTTGGCGTCGGTGCGCCGCGTGCGCATAAACTCTTCGGCCAACTGTCTTAGCTCCGCTTCCCGTTCCAGTTTTTGTTTGCGTGATTGCAGTTCCTTCCACTGGCTGCCAAAGACTTGTTCACGTACACGCTGCATGACTGCCAGCAGTTGGTCTGAAGTAAATGGTTTGATCAAATAATCATGGACGCCCAAATTCATGGCTTCTTCCACCGTTTCCTGACTGCGTTCAGCAGAGAGGATGATGCACACGATATTGGGCCGGTGCTGGCGAATGAGTTTGACGGCGTGCAGCCCATCCATTTCGGGCATGTTCAAATCCATGAGAACAACATGGGGGCGATGTTGGCGCACCATTTCCAGGGCCTGACGGCCGTTTTCGGCCACAGCCACCACACGCGCTTCCGGCACCAACGTCATCATCAACCGGGTGCTGCGGCGTGTTTCCATCACATCATCCGCAATCAACACACGCATCAGTTCCGGGGGCTTGCCTGACCTGTTTGCGTTGTCCGACATGAAAAACCTCTTTCACTCAAGCTGGGGCTGAAATAAACACACCGATTATTACCACATATGGGGTCACTGCTCATACCACATCGGTCTAAATTATACACAAAACGGTTAATGGTGATAGATGCTTGATGGTCAGGCCATAATTGTTATACTAACATGCCAGTTGCCACCGCATACACCACCACTTCATCATCGCCAGTGGTCAGGCAGCAGGAGACGATTTTGGCACATTTGCGCAAACCTATCATCATATTGATGGCTGATGACGATTTTGAGGATCGCATGTTGGCGCAGGAAGCGCTGGCACACATTAACATGGAGCATGAGGTTCATACCGTTTCTGACGGTATGGCTTTGATGGATTATTTACACCGGCGCGGATCGTTTGAATCGTTCAAAAATAGCCCCCTGCCTGGCCTGATATTGCTTGATCTGTACATGCCGCGCATGTCTGGGTTGGATGCGCTGCGTGAAATCAAGTCTGACCCGCTGTTACGTCGTATCCCCACCGTTATTCTCACCACATCCGAATTAGAAGAGCATATCCAGCAGAGTTATGATCTGGGCGCCAATTCTTTTATTCCCAAATCTGTAACCTATAGCAGTTTGGCGGAGAAAGTAGAAGAAATTGGCAAGTATTGGCTAGAAGTCGTGCAACTTCCCCCAGAAACACTTCCCACACGGTCTTGAATGTTTGGAACTACAAACGCTCTTTGGGATTTCAGGGGGCTGACAGCCCATGATGCGTGAAACGTAACCACAGAGAATTCACGCATCACTCGTCACGCATCACGTTGGGCCTCACGAAATCCTGAATCACCTCTACGATGCTTGAAGTTGGCCCAGAGATAGTTCGCTGGTTTCGGACGGGTGAGACTGGCGGATGGGCAGAACGACGTG
Source organism: Chloroflexota bacterium (assembly GCA_035444285.1). GTDB lineage: Bacteria > Chloroflexota > Anaerolineae > Promineifilales > Promineifilaceae > CAADGU01. The sequence continues at coordinate 370,824 of DAOMOK010000004.1, read as the reverse complement.
AAAGGCGCTGCCGGGGCACTCGTTTTCATCGTAGCCGGCGCTTTCTACCCAGATACGGCCGTTGTGCGCTTCCACAATTCCCCTGGCAATAGCCAGGCCAATGCCTGACCCTCCCCCCTTAAACGACGTTTTACCGGATGAATGTTGGTTGACCTTGCCCGTCTGGAAAAATTTCTCGAATACCAGTTCCTGCACTTCGGGGGCAATGCCAATGCCCGTATCAGAAACAATAAGTTCCACCCCAGTCACCTCGCCGCTGCCGTTACCGGTGGATGTGTAGGCACGGCCGTCTACGCGAATAAAACCCCCGTCCGGCGTATATTTCACCGCATTCATCAACAAATGTGTAAATAACTTTTCCATCGCTTCTGCGTCCGCTTCCACTTCCGGCAGGCCGGGCATATCGGCCACTGTAATCACCAGCCGACGTCCGACCCATTCACGCTCCAGGCGGCGCACCACCTGCTGCACCAGAAAACGCATATTCAGCGGTGACATGAACAAATCCAACGAGCGGCTGTCAATCTTGGCTACATCCAGGATATTTTCCACCACCTCCTCCATGCGCCGCACGCCACGATGAATGCCCTCCGCCCATTTCAGGTAATCCTCGTTTTGCTCGTTTCTGGCCTCTTCCAAGATCATCTGGCTGTTGAAGTTCACGATGGTCAGCGGCGTGCGTAGTTCATGGGAGGCGATGGTGATGAAGTCTGCCTTCGTTTTGTCCAGCCGTTCCAGCCGGGCATACGCCTCTAGCAGCGCCCGCGTGCGCTCGTCCACCTTTTGCTCCAACTCCTGGTTAAACTGCTTCACTTCGCCATAGAGCCGCGCATTTTCCAGAGCAATGACCACCTGATCGGCCAACAATTGGTAAGCAGGAATTTCCTCCTCGGCAAAGGCGGCTGACCGGTTACTTTGCAAATCCAACACCCCCAAAAGCTGGTCGCCAATTTTCAGGGGCAGCAGCAGTTGCGATTGAGTGCGGGCAGTAGCTTCTTCCGGCTTGAAGCGTTGGTCTTGCAGCACATTATCCACGCGCAGGGCACGGCCGTGCTGCATCACCCAACCCGCCAGCCCACCCTTCCCCACCTGCCGCGGTGGTGTGTCTGTGTCAATGTTGGTCCCAGATTGGGCTACGGCCGTCAGCCCCATCCCCGCCACATCCGGCAAAAACAGCCCCACATAACACACCTGGTACTGCTGCCGAATCAACTCTGCCACCTGCGGCATCAGGGTTTCCTGGTCTAAAATGGAGGTGATACGCTGGCCCACGGCCACGGCCGTGTGCAGTTGCAGTGTTAACATTTGCAATGCCTGACGCTGATCACGCTCCACAATCCGCAAAATGACGGTATGCCGGTAGGCCCGCACCCGTACCACATGCGCCAGTAAACCGGTAGCCATCGCCGCCAGCGTCACCACCACAAAATAAGGCCAATCAGCCGAAGGCGGAAAGGTGTAAATCGCCAGCAACAGCGCCCCTAACGTCAGCAACGAGAACAAGCCATACCAGAACGGCGACACAAAAATGATGGCAATGGCAAACAAGAAGAGGGCCAGATTTGCCACCTGGTTGGGATTCATCGTGAGCTGCGCCCGCAGCACAATGCTCGCCAGCACCAACGCCGCCCCAAACGCCGTTAGCGGCTCCGCCCACATATCCGGCAGGGCGCCCCGCCGCAAAATAAACGCCATCACCAACATCAGCGCCGCACTGCCCAGGGCCACAGCCGCCATAAGCGTCGCCTGCGTTTCCTGCAACACCGTCAATTGCAGCACCGCATACGCCAAAAAGAAGAATCCGACCACGCCATACATAAACGGCAAATAGTTCATCAATGACTGGTTGATCGCCGCCTTTACCTGGTCATCTGGGATGCCGTAACTATTCAGCGATAAAAGATCACTGAGATAATGCCGCTTGCTGCCGGAAGATGATTTCATACGATTTTCTCTACTGCGGATGGATTTGCGCTTATTTTATTACACCTGCTCTAAATTCTCAATCTTTGTACCTGATGCATAAGCAGATACAATCCGCAAAAATGTTTGTAGTAGTCACATCAGTGTTTTTAATAGGCGATAAATCGCCTACTACAAACCTGTTTTCAGGAGAATCACATGGCACAAGTCACCAAATTACGCAGCGAGATTCCGGTGCAGTACACCTGGGATACTGATTCTATTTTTGCTTCGGTGGCGGATTGGGAAGCCGCCATTGAGGAGTTGGGGACACGACTGGAGGAGTTGGGTGGGTATCACGGCCGTCTGCACGAATCCCCTGCCACCCTGACCACCTTTATGGCAAAGCTGGAAACCATGCAGCGCCAACTAAGCCATATCTTCAACTACGCCGGACTCAATTACAGTGTGGACACCAATGATCAGGAATGGACAGCCCGCCAGGATCGGGCGCGCGGCTTATTGAGCCGCGCCACCGCCTCTATCGCCTTTGCCGAGCCGGAACTGCTGCAAATAGGTTTTGATACCTTACGCCAATGGCTGGCGGACGATGAGCAGTTGGCTATTTACGCTCACTACCTGGATCGGCTGGAAAAAAGGCAGGCGCACGTGCGTTCGGCCGAAGTGGAACAACTATTAGGCCAGGTGCAAGACCCACTGGGCACAGCCAACAGCACCCACAGCGTGCTGGCCAACGCCGACCTGAAATTTACCCCCGCCACCGACAGCCAGGGTGAGAGCTACGACATCACCCAGGGCAGCATTGGCAGCCTGACCACCCACACCGACCGGGACGTGCGCCGCACAGCGTGGGAAAATTACGCCGATGGGCATCTGGCCTTCAAAAACACGATGGCAAATGCCCTGGCGGGTGGGGTAAAGCGCGATGTCTTTTTTGCCCGCGCCCGCCGGTATCAAGATTCGCTAGATGCAGCCTTGAGCAGCACCTTTATTCCCCCCGCCGTTTTTCATAATCTGATTGATACCTTCAAAGCCAACCTGCCGACCTGGCATCGGTATTGGGCTATTCGCCGGCGGGCGCTGGGGCTGGACGCGCTGCAACCGTATGATGTGAAAGCGCCGCTGTCCCGCCAGGAGCCGGTGGTGCCGTATGAAACGGCCGTAGACTGGATCGCCGCCGGGATGCAGCCATTGGGTGATGAGTACGTGTCCATCCTACGGCGGGGCTGCCTGGAAGAACGTTGGGTGGATGTATACCCCAACCAGGGCAAACGCATGGGCGCTTTTTCGTCAGGGTCGCCAGGCACACGGCCGTTTATTATGATGAGCTACAGCGACGACCTGTTTGGCCTCAGCACCCTGGCCCACGAATTGGGCCATTCGCTGCACTCCTACTACACCTGGCAAAACCAGAAAATTATGGCGTATGCCCGCTATGGCCTGTTTGTGGCTGAGGTGGCCTCCAACTTCAATCAGGCCATGGTACGCGCCCATTTGCTGACAACCCAAGCTGACCCAGAATTTCAGATCGCCGTCATTGAAGAAGCCATGGCCAACTTCCACCGCTACTTCTTCATCATGCCCACGCTGGCCCGCTTTGAACTGGAAATCCACGAGCGCGTGGAACGAGGCCAGGCGCTCACCGCCGACAGCCTGATCAACCTGATGGCTGACCTGTTTGCGGAAGGTTTCGGCGACGAGGTAGTGATGGATCGGGAGCGGGTGGGCATTACCTGGGCACAGTTCCACACCCATTTGTACAGCAATTTTTACGTCTATCAGTACGCCACCGGCATTTCCGCCGCCCATGCGCTGGCCGATGGGATTCTGGCAGGGACGCCAGACGCGGCCCCAAATTACCTGGCCTTTTTGAAAGCAGGTGGCTCTGTTTACCCCCTGGAAGCGCTGCAACTGGCAGGGGTGGATATGACAACGCCCACGGCCGTGGAAACCACCTTTGGCGTCCTCGCCGGTTATGTGGATCGATTGGAACATTTGATAAAGGCACGAGATTGAAAGGAGTAAAACGAATGAAGCTACAACATTTGCCTCAGGGAGTTGTTCTGCGAGTTGTAGGCATTAGCCTTGTATTGTTTGCTGTGATGATTTTCATTTCGCGGCAGGCAATTGCCAGCAGCCCGGCTGCCCCCTCGCCTGATAGCGTCTGGCGGGAAGTAGACGAAGCCACCCTCCGTAGTCAGGCTGAACGCATACTTCATCCTGATCGTTACCGGGTAATGGCTTTGGATGCGGCAGCAATGCAACTGATATTGGCGCAGGCGCCTCTGGAATTTACAGAGGCGGCACAAAACAGTCAGGCAGTTATGTATTTGCCATTGCCAGACGGTGGGTACGGCCGTTTCCGCCTCGTTGAATCCCCTATCATGGCCCCTGAACTGGCTGCCAAGTTCCCTCTGATGAAAACCTATGCCGGTCGTGGCCTGGACGACCCCACAGCTACTGTCCGCCTGGGCTGGACCCAGTTTGGTTTTCATGCCACCATATTGTCAACCACCGGCTCTATTTACATTGACCCCTACAGCCGGGCTGATACCATCCACTACCTGGTTTATCACAAACAGGACTATACTCGGCCCAGCAGCCCCTTCGTCGAACATCCGCCACAGGGCGATAACAGCGAAGTGGAAGCGCTGGTAGCTGCTCTGCAAGCCAGTGGCATTGTTTTATCCTCCGGCGAGGAATTGCGCACGTACCGCCTGGCTGTGGCAGCCACCGGTGAATACACTATTTACCATGGCGGCACCGTTCCCGACGGCATGGCTGCCATTGTCGTTGCCATGAACCGCGTGAATGGTATCTATGAGCGTGATGTGGCTGTACGCATGGAACTGATCGCCAATAATGACCTCATTGTTTATACCGATCCGGTCACCGACCCCTATACGAATGACAACGGCGTGACCATGTTAGGGCAAAATCAGGCTAATCTGGACGCAGTCATTGGCGATGCGAACTATGATATTGGGCATGTCTTTAGCACCGGTGGTGGTGGCGTTGCGAATCTTGGTGTGCCTTGCCGCTCCGGGTTTAAAGCACGTGGCGTCACCGGTTTACCCAATCCGATTGGTGATCCGTTTTATGTGGATTATGTGGCCCATGAAATGGGGCACCAATATGGCGCTAATCACACTTTCAACGGCAACGCCGGCTCCTGTTCCGGTGGCAATCGTAACGGCTCTACTGCCTACGAGCCGGGCAGCGGTACCACAATCATGGCTTATGCCGGTATCTGCGGCAACCAGAACATCCAGGCCAACAGTGACGACGATTTTCATGGCAAGAGTTTCGACGAAATTCGGGCTTACACCGTAGCCGGTCAGGGGAATACCTGCCCCGTGATCACCCTGACGGGCAACACCGGCCCCACCGTTAACGCCGGTGATGACTTCACAATTCCGCTCAACACCCCCTTTATTCTATCTGGTTCGGCTGCGGATATAGATGGCGACACATTGACATATGATTGGGAGCAGTTTGACCTGGGTCCGGCAGGACATCCAGATAACCCGGTAGGCAATGCTCCCCTTTTCCGCTCGTTTGTGCCTGTCACCGTTCCCTATCGCATTTTCCCCCAGATTTCAAACATCGTGAACAATACGCACACCATTGGCGAATTATTGCCTGGGTATGCTCGTGTCATGAATTTTCGCCTGACGGTGCGTGACAACAATGTGTCTCCCAGCGCTGGCGGCGTGAATTATGACGCCATACAGGTAACGGCCGTAGAGGGGACAGGGCCATTTGAGGTGACAGCGCCAAACACGGCCGTCACCTGGGAAACCGGTAACATAGAAACTATAACCTGGAATGTGGCGAATACCGACCAGTCGCCCATCAATTGCGCCCAGGTAGACCTTCGCCTTTCTACAGATGGTGGGTATACCTATCCTGTTCTCATTGAAGCCAACCGGCTAAATGATGGCGCTGAAAATATCATCATTCCGTTTGTTCCCACCACCCAGGGGCGGGTACAGGTGATATGTTCCGATAATATCTTCTTTGATATTTCCGACGTCAACTTCACTATCCTGAGCGTAGATCGGGCTGTCTTGCAAATAGAAAAGAGCGTGGCGGTTGTGGAACCTGCACTGCCTGGCGACCCTCTTACCTATACCATTACTATCAGCAATGTGGGTAATGTCACAGCGACAACGGCCGTTACCGATGTTTTCCCCGTTGGCATTAGTGGGCCGGTTTGCAATGGCATTCCCGGTGATCTGATGGCGACAGTAGACATCAATCCGGATAGCCAGGTCTTGTTTGAATGTACCGCCACCATCGCTCCTACTCTGAGCATCGAGATAGAGAAGACGGTTGACCAGGAGGAGGTAGTAGCGGGCACGGCCGTTACCTACACCATCACCATTACCAATCCAAACGCCATTACCTTAACCAACGTCCTGGTCAGTGATCCTGGCGTCGTTGGCTGCACCTTTGCCGCCATCACCCTGGCCCCGACTGCCAGCCACACCTACATTTGCGCCAATAATGTCATTAGCAGCACCACAACCAACACCGCTACCGTCTCGGCCGAAACTCTGGTTGTCAATACGGCGACAGCCGACGCTCCCGAAGCACTCAACCCACCGGTTTCCACCGATCCTGTACCCGTTACGGTCAATCTGGCAGCCAACGCCGCCGTGACCGTAACCGTTATATCCATACCGGAGCCACACTACCTGCTTTACTTGCCTGTTATCTTGAAAGAGGAGTAGCGGAGTCATGGGGTAATTGAGTGCTGCTGTGGCTCAATTACCCCATGACCAACTAAAAATAGGGCTAATGGAAATACGGCCGTTCCACCCCGCTGACCAGCCCGCCGCCAAAGCCCTCATTTTGGCCGGGCTGGTTGAGCATTGGGGCTGGTTAGACCCCACGCAAAACCCCGACCTGGACGATATTGCCGCCAGCTACGCCGATGGTCTGTTTTTGGTGGCTTATGAGGCGGAACGGCTGGTGGCCACCGGGGCGCTGGTGGCCACCGGGGCGCTGCTGCCGCAGGGGGAGAAAACAGGGCAGATTGTGCGCATGTCGGTGGATAAAGGTGAGAGGAGAAAGGGATACGGCCGTGTCCTCCTCCATGCCCTGTTACAATCCGCCCAGGAAATGGGCTATACCCAGGTGGTGCTGGAAACCACCGCCACCTGGACGGAAGCCATTCACTTCTACGAAGCCAACGGCTTCCACCGCACCCACGAAGCAGATGGAGACATCTACTTCATGCGCGCCATTGCCTGAGTTGTTGTACCTTACCGTTTGCTTATTTTCCCCGTCAATTCCTTCCTGAAACCTTTCCTGACAGCTTTTGGCAGAAAACCAACGCTATAGTCCGGGTTATTGAGATTGGGCACAACAACCCAATCTCTCATTTTGTAAAGCAGAGAAAGAGACCCGAAGGGTTTTGAAAATCCTTTGGGTCTGAGAAAGGAAAAGAATTGTGATTGACAAATCTTCACGACTACCCGGCTTTTATAAGTTGTCGTTGGAAGAACGCATCGAAATGGTGGCGGCCTGGGCTGACCTGACGGAAGAAGACAAGGCGATTTTGCACGGCCGTGGCTTACCCCCCACCCAGGCCGACAAAATGATCGAAAATGCGCTGGGCACCTTTGCCTTACCGTTAGGGGTAGCCGCCAACTTTTTGATCAACGGCCGTGACTATCTGATCCCCATGGCCGTGGAAGAACCGAGCGTCTTGGCCGCCGTCAGCCACGCCGCCAAACTCATCCGCGAAGGCGGCGGCTTCCACACCGAATCCTCCGACCCCATCATGATCGGCCAGATTCAACTGCTGGACATCCCCGATATGAACGTAGCCATGTCGGCCATCTCCGCCCACAAACACCGTATCATGGAAGCGGCTAACGAGAGCAGCCAGAACATTGTCAAGCGCGGCGGCGGGGCGCGGGATATTGAGATACGGCCGTTTTGGGACACCCCCGTCGGCCCTATGCTCATCATCCACCTGCTGTATGACTGCCGCGATGCCATGGGCGCCAATGCCATCAACACGGCCGTGGAGAGCATCGCCCCGCTCGTCACCGAACTGAGCGGTGGTCGTTCTAACCTGCGCATCCTCTCCAACCTCACCGACCGGCGCACGGCTACGGCCCGCTGCACCATCCCCGCCGATGCGTTAGCCCAGCGCACCACCTACTCCGGCTACGAAGTGGCCCAACTCATTGCCGAAGCCAACGCCTTTGCCGTGGTAGACCCGTACCGGGCCGCCACCCACAACAAGGGCATTATGAATGGCATTGACGCCGTCTGTATTGCCACCGGTAATGATTGGCGGGCGGTAGAAGCGGGGGCACATGCCTATGCGGCGCGGCACGGCCGTTACCAATCCCTCACCGACTGGCACGTCAACGATAACGGCGACCTCTACGGCGAAATCACCCTGCCCCTTTCCGTCGGTGTAGTCGGCGGCGCCACCAAAGTTCACCCCACCGCCCAGGTTGCCCTGAAAATTCTCAACGTCCAGTCAGCGGCGGAACTGGCGCAGGTGATGGCTGCCGTCGGCCTGGCGCAAAATCTGGCAGCCATCAAAGCCCTGGCAACCGTCGGCATTCAACAAGGCCACATGCGGATGCACGCCCGCCAGGTGGCCCTGGCGGCCGGCGCCCTGGATGGTCAGGTGCAGATCATTGCCGACCAGCTTGTCGAAGAACAAAACATCCGCGTGGAGCGGGCAAAAGAACTGTTATCGGCAATCGGTAAACGGTAATCGGTTGTTTTGCCGATTACCGTTTACCGTTCACCGATTACCGATTACGAGGAAACTATGACTCAACCAAACAACAAATTGATGAAACCAGATCGCCCGGTGGGTATCGTTGGTTATGGGGCCTATGTGCCCCGTTACCGCATACCGGCCAAAGAAATCTCGCAAATGTGGACGGGTGGTGTGGGCGGCGTCCCCATTCAGGAAAAAGCGGTCAATGGCCTGGATGAAGATGTGGCTACCATGTCTGTGGAAGCGGCGCGTAATGCGCTGCTGCGTGGACAGGTTGACCCTCAGGAAATTCGCGCTGTCTGGGTAGGCAGTGAAAGCCATCCCTATGCCGTCAAACCCACCAGCACCATTGTGGCCGAAGCGATTGGGTCAGTGCCCAATACGCTGGCGGCGGATTGGGAATTTGCCTGCAAAGCAGGTACAGAGGCGATGCAGGCCGGTATTGGCTTTGTGGGGTCGGGTATGGCCCGTTATGCGCTGACCATCGGCATGGACACGGCGCAGGGGCGGCCCGGCGATGCGTTGGAATACACGGCCGCGGCCGGTGGCGCGGCCATTCTGCTTGGCCCTGCCGATGAAGCGGTGGCGATTATCAATGCCTCCTACTCCTTTGTGACGGACACGCCAGACTTCTGGCGGCGGGCGCACGCCGAGTATCCGTCGCACGGCGACCGTTTTACGGGGGAACCGGCTTACTTCAAACACATCATGGGCGCGGCCGAAGCGTTGATGAGCGAGATGGGCACGACGGCGGCCGATTATGATTGGGCGGTGTTCCACCAACCCAATGCCAAATTCCCGGAACGGGTGGCCAAACAGTTGGGCTTTAGCATGGAGCAGATCAAACCTGGTTTGCTCAGCCCGCGCATTGGCAATACCTACTCTGGTTCTTCCATGATTGGCCTGACGGCGATTCTGGATGTAGCCGAACCCGGCGACCGGATTTTGATGGTGAGTTATGGCTCTGGTTCTGGCTCTGACGCCTTTGATCTGACGGTGACGGACAAATTGCCGGAGGTGCGGGCCAACGCGCCTACTACCGAAGCGTACATTTCCCGGCGTAAGGAAATCAATTACGCCACATATACGCGCTATCGGGACAAGTTGAAGATGTCGTAGGGCGTGATGCGTGATGCGTGACTCGTGAAGAGAAAGATTTCACGCATCACGTTTCACGCATCACGTGAGTAGGAATTTAGCACAATGACGAATGTTTCAATTATTGGAATTGGCTGCACGGCCGTAAACGAACATTGGGATACCTCTATCCGGCATCTGGCGTGGTACGCCATTGAGGCGGCGCTGGATGATGCAGATGTGAGCAAGGTAGATGCACTGTATGTGGGCAATATGTTGGCCGGGCAGTTGAGCGCGCAAAACCATTTGGGGGCGCTGATTGCGGACTTTGCCGGGCTGCGGGGCATTGAGGCAGTGACGGTGGAGGCAGCGGATGCGTCCGGCGGCGCCGCGCTGCGACAGGCGGTATTGGCGGTGCAAAGCGGTCTGGTGGAAACGGCGCTGGTGGTCGGCGTAGAAAAGATGACCGACCAGACCGGCTCGCCGATTACGGCCGCATTGGCCACGGGGCTGGATGCAGATTATGAAGCGATGCACGGGTTAACGGCCGCGGGCGCAGGTGCGCTGCTGATGCGACGGTATATGCATGAATATGGCGTCAGTGTGCCGGACTTTGCCGGGTTTAGTGTCAATGCCCATGCCAATGGCGCAGACAATCCGCTGGCGATGTTCCGCAACCGGCTGAAGCCGGAAGCATTTGCCAAAGCGTCGCCGGTGGCTACCCCGGTCAGCCTGTTTGATGCCGCCCCGGCGGGTGATGGCGCGGCAGCAGTGATTGTGGTGAGCGGTGAACGGGCGATGGATATGGCCCCGCAGCCGGTTCGCATTTTGGGTTCGGCGCTGGCGACAGATACGCTGGCGCTGCATGACCGCAAGAACCCGCTCTGGCTGGGAGCGGCTGAACGCAGCGCCCAACGCGCGATGGCGATGGCGGGCTTGACGCCGGAGGATATTGATCTGTTTGAACTGCATGATGCGTTTACGGTGCTGGCGGCGCTTTCGTTAGAGGCGGCGGGTTTTGCCGCACCAGGCGAGGGCTGGCAATTGGCGCGGGATGGGCAGATTGGGCGGAACGGCCGTGTGCCCATCAGCACCTTTGGCGGCCTGAAGGCGCGCGGCAATCCCGGCGGGGCGACGGGGGTGTATCAGGTTGTGGAAGTGGCGCGGCAGTTGCGCGGGCAGGCGGAAGCGTGCCAGATTGCGGACGCCAAAATTGGCATGGCGCAGAATTTAGGTGGAACGGGAGCTACGGCCGTGACCCACATCTTGAGCATCTAGTAAACGAACCGTTCTAAATAACGGAACATTAAGAGAGATTGGGGTGTGCTTGCACCCCAATCTCTCTTTGTTTTTGTCGGCGTCCTGGCTTTATTCGGTCGCCAGTGATTCGGCAATGCGCAGCATTTCGGCTTGGATCAACTGCTCTTCGCTGCCCAACCAGAAATAGAATTTTGCCCCATCCGTAGTCGGAAGTGTCCAGATCAAGACGTTGTAGGCCACTGTTTGTAAGTTACCGGCGCTGTCCGGCGCGGTTCCCCAGGCGTAGTTCGTTAACCACAGAGCCTCATTACCCAGAACAGTGGTGGGTTCGGCGGTAGCTGCGCCTATGTTGAGGGGCATGTCGGATAGTTCTGTGTCTGGCGGAAACGGGTGTTGGGCGTAGTAGAGGATATATTCACCATCGGCGCTGTGGAACATGGCTTCGGCGGAAACGATTGTGCCTTGCGAATTTTTTACCAGTTGGAGCGGAGGTTCGGTGTCTGATGTGTAGCCGGTAGGCAGGTAGGCGGGGTAATAAACGGGGAAACCGGCCAGGGCGCTGGCTTCCTGTAGCTGGCTGGTTATGGTTACTGATGTGTAGATTTCTGCTTCTGATGGGGGATTGCTTATATGTTCTTCGGCAGGGGCGGGATTGGTAGTGACGAAAAACACACCGAGGCGTAAGACTTGCTGCGCCACTATCTGGCCGATTGGGGTGAAGAAGATAATGAGCAACAGAAGTAAAGCTGCTCCGACTACCGGCTGCCACAGCGGGAAGCGGTCAAAGAGCCTGAATTTTCGAGAGGAGGTGGCGTTTTGGTTTATCGGTGTGTCCAGCACTTGTTGCCGCAGCGCCAGGTAAAATTCATGGTTGGCCTGGGGGCTTACTTCGTTTAGCAGTTCCTCTAAATTGTGATAATTCTCTTGGTTCATGGTTTGGTAATCTCCTGATTTTTGTCGAGGATGGTTTGTAATTCGGCTAATGCCCGGCTGAGATGGGCGGAGACGGTTCTTTCGTCGAGCGATAGCGCCAGGGCAATTTCGTTGTTTCGCAAGCCGCCAAAGTAACGTAAGAGGAGGACTTCCTGACGACGGGGGCTTAGGTGGCGGATAGTGGATAGCAGGTAATGTTTGCGTTCCGTCTGGATAAAGGTGTCTTCCGGCGTGAATGGTTGGGTAAGGGATGCGTCTGGAGCTTCAGCGAGGGGTATGGTGACGTTTGGTTCCTTGCGCCGATAAAAATTGGCGATGTGGTTGCGGGCGATTTGGAAGACCCAGGCACGGAATGAACCGGTGTTTTCCCATTGGAAATGGGGCAGGCGGTTGACGACGGCGAGGAATGTTTCGGAGACGATGTCCTCAGCGTCGGCGGTGGTGGGCAGACGGAGGCGGGTGTAGGCATATACGCCGGGGAAGAGACCGTCATATAGTTGGGCGATGGCCTGCCGGTTGCCCTTTTGGGCCTGGGTGACAAGTGTTTTTTCTTTTTCTAACAAATACATGTTGCTTTGTACCGTTTGCTGTTGATTTACTGATGGTATCGCAGAAGGGGGGCAAAATACTGCATTGGCTGTGGATTTAGGTGTTTAAGCGTGCGTGTATATGAGCACTTAAACGCCAAAACACCTTTTCTGGCAGCTTTTGACAGCTACTTGGGCGACACTGGCAGTAGATGATAGGGTTTCTGTAGATAATTACAAACAGAAATTTTGGTTTTAATGACCCACTAGAACCGGAGATAAAAACCGGAGGATAAAAAAATGGAAGTCTCACGTCATTGGCGTTTACAAGAACAGCGGTACAAATTAGTAGGGGAGACCTGCGACAATTGCGGCGTTAAGCTATTCCCGCCGCGTGATGTTTGTCTGGAATGTGCGGCCCCGGCCAAAGAGCTTTACACCTTTACCGGCCTGGGTGAAATTTATTCGTATACCACCATCTACGATGCCCCCGCGGGCTTTGAACAGAATACGCCGTACAGCGTGGCGCTGGTGAAGCTAGATGAAGGCCCGATTGTGACGGCGCAGTTGACCGATATGGACGAAGATGAAATGTACATCGGCATGCCGGTGGAAATGGTGACGCGCAAGCTACGCACGGACGGCGACGAAGGCATGATTGTCTACGGCTATAAATTCCGTCCCATGCAATTTGAAATGGCTGTGAAATAATGCAATTTTCATCATAGACAGATGTGTTATCACTTCTCAAGTACAATGGTGATAACACATCTGTCCTGACCCCCCATCTCCTCTGTTAACCCCCTTTTTTATTACTGTTAGAACGAACCTTTTCCCTGTATTTGCTTACTGTTCCTTTGCCGTAATTTGCCACAACAGGTTCAGTATCACAGGCTCAAGCCTTTTTTCTTTGCTGAACTCAACTGATTGCTGGATGGCTGGGGTCGGCCGAAACACAAAAACTGGGTCATAACCATTTATCTCCTCTGGTTCCACAGCTGTTGTCCACAGCATCTGTACGTGGGGTTCCAATTCATTGGACAAAGCCAAAGTGGCCCCAAAAAGGTCGTATCTAAATTCACCAACAATGACAAGCGGATGATTTGCGGTATTGATAATCGTTGCCACTTCGTGAAAGCCGTAATCAGATCCTTTGTCCCACCAGGCGTTTGCCCGTACAGCGTATATACTGGAGATAAGCCCTAGCAAGATAATGGTAATGGTGATTCCTCGCCAGATGGTACGGCTCAAACCAATAGATAGTCTTAACTTGCAGGCAAGTAAATAGGCCATGGCTAGTTGCAAGCTGATGAATAAGGGTACCAGATAACGAGCCACGGTTGAACGGATACCGTCAAATAGCAAATCAGGTATTACAAATATTGATGCTGGTATAATGGCCAGCAAAATGACAAACAGGCGGGCCTGTGGCGGCCCATTTTTCCACAGCCAGGCAAATGAATAAAGTACCAGCAGTAATACCGGCGTTACAAAGAGGAGTTGAACATAGATCGGCAGTAGATCAAGGTCTACAAACACGCCACTGTAGCGAGCAATCCAGAGTCTGATCAGATAGGTAAGCGGTACAGTAACAGCCGCCCAGCTTGTATTTTGACTGACCCTACTCACGTAAGGGGCAGTGGCAACAACCCAAGGTATAAAAGTGAGCAATCCTGCCAGATTGGCGACGAGATAGGCTTTGACAGTTTTGCCAACGGGACGTTCTATGCCGGATTGGGGCAAGAAGGCAAGCAGAAAATAAGTTGCATGGGCGAGCATAACGAGGCTAAAGAACAGGTGCGTATTGATCCCCAAGGCCAGTGTCATGGCATATAAAGCCCAGTTCGCTTTACGACCAAGCCGCATGGCATCCAGGAAGGCGGCGCTGGATACCAGCGTTAGTAATGTCCACAAACTGTAGGGGCGGGCCTCACGCGCCAGAAGGATAAACATGGGCGAAACAGACATCAAACAAAGCATTATTAACGCAATTGCTCTTTGTCTAAAAAGGGCAAAGGCCAGCCAGTAGGCTGCTGGAATCGCTAAAAGGCTAATGACTACAGTCATGGCACGCATGGCCCCTGGTGATGATCCGCCTGTCAGCATCCAGGCGCGGCTGATAAGAAAATATATTGGCGCTAAATGGGGATCTGCGAATGCCATCGAACGTAGGGCATCGCCCCATGACTTATCTGGTGTAGGGTGTTGGTAAGCTACCAACTCGGACGCAGCAAAAGCCTGACCATCAAAGTAAGTGTTGATGACTTCGCCAGCCGTATAACCGGCAGCGCGCAAGGACGTATAGACTTCATCATGCCAGTAAACTCGCCGTTCAAGGTAAGCATAACGCAGAGCAACAGCGATCAAAAGAATTAGGGATACCATCAGGAGTGGCTGATATGTGAGTACACTGGCTGCTCTTATACGCATCTGTTTGCCTCCAATATGTTTATGACCACCATTGTCTGTGAAATCTGGTGCAAAGGCAACAGTTCACACAGTGGGAACTATAGTGAACAACTTGACGTTTTCCAGGTATGGTATTGAGTCAGAGGGCCGTGGCAAACCGCTTTACGGCCGTGACCCACAGGAGAACGTCGAAATGAAACAATCCCCGGAAACTGAAATCTACGATTTGAAATACCGGCGTTATAAACGCCGCCGGTTGATGTTTTTGCTGTTGTTGGGCGCGGCGACGCTGGTCTTTTTGTGTGCAGCGGTGAACTTTACCTTTTTCGCCGCCGGTATCGCATTGGGGCATGTCTGGCCTTTCACACCGCCGGGCAGCACGGCCGTACCGCATATGATCGCTGCTTACCGGGTGAATCAGGTCGCGCCGCCGCCCGTTGTGCCAGTCAGCCATCTTTACCGGCAGTCTTTTGACGGCCGTGTTCTGCCGGACTGGCAGACTTTCAGCGATGGCTGGGATGTGCAAAATGGGGTGTACTATGGCACCAACACACGGGCGGATGTGCGCTCAGAGGCGGTGTACGGCCGTGGCTATCACTGGAGCGACTATCACCTGGAAGCTGACGTGACGGCCACGGGCACGGTGGCCCCTTCTAGCGCCGGGCTGCTGTTCCGCGCCCAGGAAAATGGGTACGGCGGGCAGTGCCGCCTGGGCACACGCGCCAGCGGGCAGCGTCAGTTGGAACTACTCACGCCGGAAGGTCAACTGGTGTCCACCGCGTTTCATTTTGTGACCGGAGAGGCGTATCGGCTGCGGGTGACGGCCGTGGGCACGGCCGTTACCTGTGAAATCATCGGCTACCCCAACACCCAACTCACGGCCACAACCACCGTACAGCGCGGCGCCGTTGGCCTGCAAAACCAGGGCATTACTGGCGCGTTTGATAATCTGTTGGTGGAGCTGGTTGACTGACGGCACTTCCGGGTCATGCCCGCCGGGAGCATGACGGGCTGCAATACATGATGCAACTATACGGCCGTAAGCCCGTATTAGGGGGCATGATACAGGAGATTGGAGATTAGAGATTGGAGATTGGGGTTCCCTGATATCTGCAATCTCCAATCTCAAATCTCAAAAATATAGGAGAATCAAACCATGAGTAATGAAGAAACAATCAAAATTGATGAAGATGAGGTCAAAGAAGAGACTGGTGGCGAGAAAAATTCGTGGACAGAAGAATTTGTGGTAGCCGGTGAAGAACTGGTAGACACGGTAAAGAAACTGGTCAAAGAATCATCCGTGCGCCACGTGGAAATCATCAACGAAAAACACAACATCCACTTCAAAGTACCGCTGCCGGTGGGCGTGGGTGGCATTGCCGTCTTAGGTTTTATCGGCATGGGCTGGCTGGCCGTCATCGCCCTCATTGCGGCGCTGGTGACGGACTGCACTATTCGCGTGGTGCGCGTAGAGCAGGCCCCCGCCGAAAAATCCCCCGAAGATACCGAAATTTCGGCTGCTTAACCTTCTCATTGGCGACTAAAACAAACGCGGCCAAATGGATCAACTCCATTTGGCCGCGTTTTTATTTGCTGCTTTCCTTGCGCCGCACGGCAAGCAGGTCTGCCAGTGATGGGTAAATAGTGATCGGCAAATAGTGATGGGCAAATGGCGTGGCGAGTTTTCCGTGAATGAAAATTCGTGAAATTCGCGTAATTCGTGACTACTCTTTGCTTTTCATCAGGCGACGACCATCTCGTAACGGTAAGAGTTGCGAATGACATAGCCAATCGCCCCCACTTCGGCCAGGATTATCAGGCTCAAAATTGCCAGTTCGGGGGCAATATCGGGCAGAGTGGCTCCTTGCTGCACAATCTCTATTACCGGCTGCACAATGTAGTAGGTGGGGAAAATCTGGGCCACCCATTGGGGGATGGTGGGAAACAGGTACACAAAAGCAGGTGCATACAGCAAGATGCCAATACCCTTGATAACGGCAAAAAGCGTAGTAATATCCTTGACAAACGCGCCTAATAGGATGCCGAACAAACTGGCAGCCATGGCGCCCATGAGCAAGACAAACAGCAATAAAACAGGTTCCTCGCCAAAGGCACGGTTCAATAACAGGACGACCACGGCCGTGGTCACACTCAACAAAATGCCCACCAGTGCTTTAGCTGCAAACAGTTCACCCAGGGTGGTAGGCGTCACATTGATAGCACTCAGCGTGCGTTTCTGCTTTTCGTTTACCAGGGAGGTAGCTGGCACCATCGTCGCGCCGATAATGATAGTCATCAGGATGATCAGGGGAAATACACGGTCTTCCCAGGGAATGGCTTCCACATCGCCCAGGGTGCGGGTGATAATGTTGACCGGCGCTTCTTGACCAGCCGCCTGGCGAATCAGGGCTGCCAGGTTAATACCCAGAATGGTCCTATCTTTCAGCAGGCTCTCGCCCCAAACGTAGGCGGTGAGTTCGGCTTCTTCGCCGCGGCGAACGGCGGCGTCGAAGTCGGCAGGCAAGATAATGCCCAGGTCTACCGCACCATTTTCTACGGCCGTTCGCAGGGCAACGGCCGTATCATACTCCTTCACCACCAATGATTCCACCTCTTGCGCCAGGACAACAACCTGGGAATCGCCTTCATCCATCACGCCCAGACGGGGCTTGTCTACAAAAAACGTACCAAACAGCAGCGAGATAACCAGGGTGATAAAAAATGGCATCAGAATCGCAAAGAGAAAGAAGGTATTGCGCGGGCCACGTACCAGTTCCCGCTGTAACAAAATGGCAATTCGGCGTAATCCACTCATCGGAATTTCCTCCACAGTGCCAGGATGCCCAGCCCAAAAAAGAGCAGCGCAAAAGCCAGCAGCGCCACCAGATTAGAGGCCACATCGGCCCAGCCCACGCCAAAATTCATCACCTGGTATAAGGTGTCCACAATGTAATATGAGGGGATTATCTTGACCCAATCGCTTACCAACCCCGGCACGACGGCCGTAAATGCAGGAATGGTAAATATGACGATGGCCAACATACCCCAACTCATCACGCCCATGAGGTCACGCGCAACAGAAGCAATCAGAAAACCCAATCCGGTCACAAGCATGGATCCCAGCAGCAAGGTAAACAGGAGCAGCAGTGGGCCGCTACCCAGACTGCGCGTGACCAGCATGAGCAGCGTTACCTGTGTAAAAGCCAGTCCAACACCCATGATCCCTTTGCCGGTGAAAAGGCCGGGAATGGTTAAAGGCGTGACAAGCAGCGCCTGGATCGTTTGCCCTTCAATTTCTGAACTAACCAGAGCAGCCAACCCCAGCGTTTCAATGAGTAGAATTACGACCACTAACATGGGGATAAGCTGGTCGCGCAGAGCAATCTGACTGCCAACCATATCGGTACCCAGGATTTCCTGACGCACGTTGAGGGTAAGCGGCTGTCCAACCATATTGTAGGCCAGTTCCTGAAAGATAACGGCATAGGCTTCATGTAGCTCCTGAGGGAAATCGGGAGTGAAGTAGAGGATGATGTCGTCCTGTTCTTGAGCAGCCAGCCTGGTTAACAGGTTGTCTGATACAACGACGCCGATATTGTAATCGCCATCTTCCATTGCTTGCAGGAGGGCGTCTTCGGTGACGGCCGTTTGCAGCACCACCCCCTCTTCCGCCAATGTCGCCAGAAAAGCGGGGGGTATCGCCGGCGCATAGACGCCAATCGTCACCGTCTCATCCACCGTGGCCGGCAAGGCATAGTAGATAATGGCATAAAAAACCAACCCTAATATAGTGACAAAGGCAAAAAAACGGTTGCGAAAATAAAGGGAGAGGTCTTTGACGACAATGGCGCTGACTAAATTTGCGTTCATATTTGTCACCAACAAACGTGACGGGTTTTTTGAAACCTGTCACGTCTGCAACGCCTATACCAGGGCGCGCCCGGTAATCTTGTGGAAAATATCTTCCAGGGTGGCTTCCTCGCTGTGAACGGTGATCACCTTTTCCTGGCTGAATAAGGCTTGCAACGTCTGCGGCGTTTCGTTTTCATCCAGCACAATTTCCCGCACCTCCAGATTGCCATTATCACCTGATACCTGGATTTTGAGGGCGCGTTTGCCGTACTGCTGCTTCAGCGTGTGGGGTGTATCCAGAGCCACAATTTTTCCCTGGTTGATAAAAGCCACCCGGTCAGACAGTTTGTCCGCTTCTTCCATGTCGTGCGTGGTCAGGAAAATGGTCGCGCCCCGTTCTCGCTCTTCCAGGATGATGTTGCGGATGCTTTGCGCAGAAGTGGGGTCCAGCCCTTCGGTAGGTTCGTCCAGGAAGAGGATACGCGGTTTATTGACCAGCGTGCGCGCCACCATCAACCGCTGTTTCATGCCCTTGGAGAAGGTTTCGACGCGGTCTTGAGCACGGCCGTCCAACCCCACCCGCTGCAACACCACTTCCGCGTCAAAATCTTTGACGGCAAATAGCCGGGCAAACAGATCCAGGTTCTCACGGGCGCTCATTTGCTCATACAGATTGGTCAGTTCAAAACAGACGCCAATTTGCGCCTGCACGGTTTTGGCTTTGTGGGCCACATCCAGACCGAGCAGGGTGGCACGGCCGTCTTGTGGCCGTAACTGCCCCGTCAGCATCTTCACCGTCGTGGATTTACCCGCCCCATTCGGCCCCAAGAAGCCCAAAATTTCTCCCTGCTCCACGTCAAAAGAAATATGGTCTACCGCCAGCAGTTCTCCATAAGCATAAGTCAAACCTTCGGCCACAATCGCTTTTTCGGTCATAAAACCTCTTCCTGATCGGGGATTGGTGGTTCGTTACCTGTATAAGCCACCAGTCGCCAGACAACGGGCACATTATAACAAATCCCAAGTCTGACCGATATTGAGTTTTGTCACATGTGTAGCATGTAAGGAGCATATGAGCCTTGCCTTAAGCCAGCCTGTTTTTCTTTGGCGGTAGCATGGCGACAGGCTAAACTATTTTTTGGTCGCCGCCAACACAAGCGGCGGTCGGTATGTCTGAACCGAGTGTAGGAATTTTGGAAAATCATATGGTGGATGTGGCCGTCATAATCGTCAGTTGGAACGTGCGCGATTATCTGATCAAATGTTTGCGTTCCGTCTTCGCCGAGTTTAAGCGGTCTGGCCTATCAGGTGAGGTATGGGTAGTAGACAACGCCTCCACCGATGGCACCGTCGCCCTCTTAGGCGATCTCTTTCCCCAAATCCATTTGCTGGCCAATGAGCATAATGTCGGTTTTGGCGCAGCCAACAACCAGGGGATGCGGGCAGCCGCCGCCAACCAACCCCGGTATTACTTCCTGCTCAATCCTGATACGGTGCTGAATCCGGGCGCATTGAAAGAGCTGGTGCGCACGCTGGATGAAAGGCCAGATGGGGGAATGGCCGGGGCGCGACTGGTATACGGCGACGGCCGTTTCCAACACAGCGCCTTCAATTTCCCCGGCTTGGGCCAACTGGCCTTCGACCTGTACCCGCTGCCGTCCCGCTTGTATGAAAGTCGCTTGAACGGCCGTTACC
Source organism: Chloroflexota bacterium (assembly GCA_035444285.1). Taxonomy (GTDB): domain Bacteria; phylum Chloroflexota; class Anaerolineae; order Promineifilales; family Promineifilaceae; genus CAADGU01. The sequence goes on along the minus strand of DAOMOK010000004.1, from coordinate 350,391 downwards.
GCCGCTCTCTTTACCAGCGCAATGGCAAACCATTTGCCATTGACCATCCGCTGGGAGCCACCATGCTGGTGCGCGCCGAAGTGGCCGAAGCCACCAAAGGATTCGATGAATCCTACCATATGTACTGCGAAGAGATTGATTGGAGCTGGCGTGTGCAGGCAGCCGGCTGGAAAATTTACGCCGTGCCTACCGCCGAAATTGTGCATTATGGCGGCGAGAGTACCCGGCAAGTGCCAGCGCGCTCGCTGGTAAACCTGTGGCGCAGCCGGGCGCAATTGTATGAACAGCATCACGGCCGTGTCAAACTGGCCATCGCCCGCCGACTGGTCATTCGCGGGATGCGCCGCAAAGCCGCCCACACCACCGACCCCGAACTCAAATGCGCCTACGAAGAGATCATCTGCATCTGGCAAAACGGTCACAAACCGGTAGAGGGACAGGCCGCGGGGTTGCAAGTGGCAGGTGGCAAGTAATGATGTAAATGGGTAATTGTGTAATTACCCAATTACCCCATGACCTCCCAACTCACGGCCGTCATCCTCACCTTTAACGAAGAATCCCATATCCAGCCATGTATTGAAAGCCTGTCTTGGGCAGACCGGGTGGTCGTGTTTGACTCGTTTAGCCAGGATGAGACCGTGCCGCTGGCGCAGGTAGCGGGCGCCGAAATTCACCAATCAAAGTTTGAAAATTATGCGCAGCAGCGCAATGCAGCGCTGGCAGTGATCAGCACCGACTGGCTCTTTTTTGTAGACGCTGACGAGCGCGGTACGCCGGAATTAGCCGCCGAAATCCGCCAGGCGATGGACACACGCGCTGAATGTGGCTGGTATGTGCCCCGGCACAACTATATCTTTGGCAAGCTGACACGCGGCGCGGGCTGGTATCCTGATTACCAACTGCGGCTGTTCCGTCACGGCCGTGTCCATTACGAACGCCCCGTGCATGAAATTGCCGTGGTGGATGGGGAGATCGGCTATTTGCAGAACCCGCTTATTCACTACAACTACCGTGACCTGGCCCACTTCCGCGCCAAACAGCAGGCGTATACGGCTTATGACGCCACCATCCTCAAAGCCGATGGCATCCGCCCCAAACCGCACAACTACATCTTGCAACCGCTGCGCCAGTTTTATTGGCGCTACGTCACGCTCAAGGGGTATCAAGACGGCCGTCACGGTCTGCGTCTTAGTCTCTACATGGCTTACTATGAATGGGTAAAATACCACAAACTGGCGGCGCTATGGCGGTAAGCCGTAATCCGTAATTCGTAACCCGTTATCCGATTTCGGTTCACAGCTTACGGCTCACGGCTCACGATTATGACCAACACTCCTACCTTCAGCATCCTTTTCTTCGCTCTTCTCTTCATAAGTTGGGCCGTGCTGCATTCGCTGGCGGCGGCGGTGGGCTTGAAGCGGTTGTTTCGGGGCTGGGTGGGCGAGACGGCTTATGCCGGCTGGTACCGGTTGCTGTATAACCTGTTTGCGTTGATCTCGTTTCTGCCGCTTTACCTGCTAATACCGGTGCTGCTGCCGCAAACGGTGGTGTGGAGTTGGGCACGGCCGTACCTCTACCTGGCCTATCTCTGCCAGATTGTCGGGTTGGTGGGGCTGGCCTATTCGCTGTGGCTGACCGATGTGTGGGAGTTTGTGGGTATTCGCCAGGCGCTCTGGTATGTGCGGGGCGCAAAGGGAAAGATGCCGCAACCACGCTTCACCACCAGCGGCCCCTATGCCCTGGTACGCCATCCGCTCTACTTTTTTTCGCTGGTGGTGCTGTGGTTTAATCCGGTGATGATGGTGGGCAGTCTGGTGTTTTACACGGCCGTCACCCTCTACTTCTGGCTTGGTTCCATTTACGAAGAACGTAAACTCACCACCGCCTTTGGCGAAAGCTACCGCGCTTACCAGCAGCGCGTGCCGCGTCTCTTTCCACTACCACGCCAGAAACCGGGTTCTTGAGAAAACCCGGTTTCTGATTTGTCAACGCAGTCCCGCGTTTTCATGGGTGACAGGAATGACCAGAAGATCACCCACGTAAATGGTGGGGTACCACGTATAGTAACAACCGCCTAAATAACCATACCCATAGTAGTTTGGCCCACCTGGCACATAATCATAATGGGCGTTGTAGCCATAACAACCGTAGTTGGCAAAAATCAACACCTCAATTGGCACACTGTAGGCGCTGGAAATGGAAAGCAGCGTGTCCCCAGCTTTCACCGTGTAGTAAATAAGGCACGGCGGGCCAATGGGCGTATCTACACTCCCGACGTTGGGAATGTTCCACACTTCCCCGGTCATAATCCAACCGGGATGGGGTAATGCGTTCGCGGTCACAATCTCCGAGGCAGAGGCGCCGTAACAGCGAGCAATCTGGTGCAGCCATTCGCGCTCTTGAACGGTGTGCTGCGTGGTGATGGCGCCAGCAGCCGGTTGCGCCTCTCCACCACCTGCCGCCTCCGGTTCGGCCGGTACGGGGGTAGGACTTTCGGCCACCGCTTCCGGCGCCGGTGGCTCAGCCGTGGGAGCCATTGCCCCCTCTCCACTCTGGTCGGTGGGCATTTGCGGCTGTGTTTCGGCGACGGGTACTACCACAGCGCCAGGGTAGGCCTCCTCGGTGGTAGTAGTTGGTTGGGCATCATTATTGCGGCAAGCTGCAAACAAGATCACCAACCCTACCAGGGCCAGCCATTGGAAAATCTGTTTATGTTTCATGGAAATCCTCCTGTTTCAAATACACCAGATGACATTATGTCATGCTAATAGACTATACGATATTGTGAAAATGTCAATCTGGTGCTGAAACAGGAGGAAAGAGAGGGGCACTGAGGTAATTGAGTCATTGCCCCATTATTCAATTACCGGTCACGGCCGTTCACCAACCACCACCTCTACCGTTTGCGCCTGCCCACCGCGCAGGATGGTGAGGGGCACGGCCGTACCAATTTTGTCACCAGACAGCGCCGCCAGCAGATCATCGTGGTTTTGGACGGCCGTATCGCCCACAGCCACAATGGTATCACCCAACGTCAGGCCGCCCTTTTCTGCCGGGCTGTCTGCCTCTACGCTGACCACCAGCAGGCCCCGTTTTTGCCCCACCGTAGCGCGCAGCGCCTCTGGCAGGTGGACACGCTGGGTACTGACGCCCAGATAACCACGCCGGATACGGCCGTGTGCCAGCAGCGTATCCGCCACCCGCGCCAGCGTCATCGTCGGTGCAGCCACGCTCACCCCCCGCGCCAATGCCGACGTATTCAGCCCCACCAACGCGCCATCCGCCCCCACCAGCGGCCCACCGGAGAAACCGGGGTACATCACCAGATCGGTTTGTACATACCGATCCATCAAGCCACCGCCACCGGTGCGCCAGCTATCACCCAGGGCGCTGATAATGCCCCAGGCGGCCTGTACACTACGTCCGGGGCGAGCCAGCGCCAATACCAGGTTGCCCACCGCCACTTCCTGTTTATTAGCTTCGGTCAGGGGCGTCAGGCTGGCATCTACCCGCAGTAGAGCCAGATCGGTGCTGGGGTCACGGCCAACGAGAGTGGCATTCAGGCTGCTGCCATCAGCCAGCCCGACGGTAATGCCTTCATCACGGGAGACCACATGATTGGCGGTGATGATGAGGCCATCGGCGGCCCAAACAATACCGCTGGCTGGTATGCGCCGCCGGCCCTCCACGCGCACCACGCTCTGACCGGCATCCTTCACCACTTCAGCAAATTGATGGGAAAGTTCAACAAGTACGTTACTCATGGTTCATCCTCCGTATTGAGTGAAAATGGTTGTTGGTTTTAAGTGACTGGCTGTCGGTACAGACAACCAACCACTGGTACGAAGAGTGTAAACGGGGAAGCACGTCTGGGGAATCGGCGATATGGTGGGGGCGTACCTGGAAATATAGGCAGGTAGGGTGAATGTAACTTTTGTGGTAGTTAAAAGCGGGTTGTTTTTCAGGTACAACGGCCGTATAACTTGAGGCCAATTGCTGACAAAGGGCCGTCAACGTGGCTTGAAGATGGACTGTGTTTACGGCCGTAACCTACATCTTGTTTTTTGGAGGAAATATGACCAAACCATTTCGAGATAAAGTATCCCCTCGCACGGCCGTCCTGTTTTTGGCCGTTACCTTCGTTTTTGCCCTGCTGGCTATGGGAAGTCTGACTGTGCGGCAAACGGCCGTAGCTCAAACTGGTGAACACAGACCCACCGGCAGCAGCTATTCATATCTACCGTTGGTTACCGTTCCAATGCCACCACCACCCTTAACAGACCCTTACACCAACGCCTTCAATAATCCAACATTTGTTACACATGCCAGTGATGACCGGTTGTTTGTGGTACAGAAAGAAGGCACCATTGGGATTTTACATCCTAATGGGCAAACCTCCGTTTTTTTGGATATTAGAGACCGGGTACTGACTGAGGCCGAAGAGGGTCTTTATAGTTTGGTGTTTGACCCCAACTATGCCAATAACGGCCTTTTCTATGTAGCTTACTCAGGTTTACGCTATACCAACGAGCGGTGGTTCCAGGTCATGCGTTTTCACGCAACTAATAATACAGCTGATCCCAACTCTGAGTGTCGCATCTTTGCAATACGCATGGATTATCCTGTTCACAATGGGGGTGGGATGGGCATTAATCCGTTTGACGGCCGTTTATATCTAGGAGTCGGTGACGACCGGGGATTGCTGGCGGCACAGGAAAATGATTCCTACAAAGGTAAACTCGTCAGGCTAGACATCAGTGGCCTGCCCACCGATAGCTGTCAGAGCGCTTCGTCACACATAATTGCCAAAGGGCTGCGCAACCCCTGGCGTTTTGACTTTGATCCACTCAATGGAGATATTTATATCGGCGATGTCAACGATCTGACCTGGGAGGAGATTAATTACATCCCGTATGGGCAGTGGGGGCGGAATTTTGGCTGGCCTTGCATGGAAGGCCCCACATTTATTGGCTTTCCTATTCAAGATCAATGTAACTCTGTAGGTACTGGCGACCTGCCGCTTTATTATTATCCACATCACCCCAAGTGCGCTGTCATTGGTGGCTATGTGCTACGTCGTCCCGGCCAACCGGGGCCACAATTCCTATATGGGGATGCGTGTACTCGTGAGCTATTTCTGCTTACCCATGCCGGCGGCACAGCTTCGGTAGAACTCTTAGGGGCACTTTCTGGAACCGGGTTTATGCTCACGTCATTTGGCAAAGATAACCAGGGGAATCTTTACGCGTTGGAGTTCCCAAATACGATTTACCGGTTGAATATCCCCGAGGAGTAGTAATTGAATAATTGGGTAATTACCCAATTACCCAATTATTCAATTACCTTCTTGTTCCGGCGGGGGGATGCGGGGCATTTCAAAGAGGTTGTTGATATGAGCATAGGTTGCGCCGGCGAGGCGGCCAATAGGTTGCAGCACTTCGGGTAGGATACGGCCGTTTACCATCACATCATCGCGCACATAGATGGACTGCACCTCGCCAAACACGGCCGTGCCCCCACCCGGCCCTTCATGCACCACCACAATCTGCTGCAACTTACATTCAAAGGCGATGGGCGCTTCAGCCACACGGGGTACACGCACCACCTGGCTGGGAACGGGCGTTAACCCGGCCCACTCAAACTCATTCACATCCGCTGCAAATTCGGTAGCCGTCTGGTTCATGGCCTCTTTGGTGGCTTCATTGGTGATGTTGATCACAAATTCGGGCAGTTCGCGGATGTTGTAGAGGGTGTCTTTCATGCGCCCACGATGGCTGCTCCAGCCAGGGCAAAAGAGCAGGGTCATGGGGTCAGAGGCGACGGCCGTGAAAAAACTAAATGGGGCCAGATTCAACTGCCCGGCCTTGTTCATGGTGCTGACCCAGGCGATGGGGCGGGGCACAACCGAGCCAATCATCAGTTTGTAACGGTCATTGTGGTGCAGGTCTTGGGGGTTGATAATCATAGTTGAGATGAGAAGATTGGAGAGTGGCGATTGTTAATCGCCACTCTCCAATCTCCTCTTTTACCAATCTTCCGCCATTTCATCCCAGGTTTGCATCTGGGCAACTTCCACCAGGTCATCATTGTAATCGAACATCTCGTTAATGCTGGCTACGGCCGTGAGCATAATGTCATCGTCATACGGCCGTTGGCCCATCTTATCCATCTGCTTCTTCAACTGCGTCACCGTCACCCGCCCGCCACGTTTCGGCTTTTGGCTCTTTAACGCCCCTACCAACACCTCTGACAGCCGGATTGCCAGTTCTTTCATCTCCGTTTCGTTCATGCTGGTGTTAATATCGTCGTCCTCCTCAAAGTCCCAGTAAATGGAGTTTGCCATTTCATAACGAAACCAGGCCTCATTTGTCTTTTGTGCTTCCGATTTATAGAACCGCTGTGGTGGAATTGGCTCTGGCTCATCCTCAAGTGGGAGTGGGTAATAAGGCGCCGCTGAAGACCTGGTGAGATCGGATACATTGGTGGTCAGAATTTTGATCGCGCCGTAGCCGACAACAATAGAGGCAATCATAATCAATAACGAGGCTTCAAACAGGGTGAACGGGGTTACTTTGACGAGTAACCAGCCCATCCCCACCGACCAGCCAACAATCACCGCCAAAGACAACACCCCTGCCAGAAAAATGATCGACACTAACAACAAAAAACTTAAAAATGTCCTCATTTAGTATTGCCCTACCTTTGCTCATTTGCTTCAGGTAGTAAAGATAACAGACAATGTTTCTGGAAACAAAAAGAGCGGAGATTGGAGATGAGGGATTGGCAAACTCCAATCTCTAGTCTTCTATCCAGCTATAGGCATAATTCGCCTCTTCCATCTCCAAAGCCTGTCTGGTCAGTTTTAAGGGGGCAAAAGTATCCACCATGACCGCCAGTTCGTGGGTCTCTTTTTTGCCGATGGAGCCTTCGTATGTGCCCGGATGGGGACCGTGGGGAATGCCGTTGGGGTGAATGGTCAATGAGGCACGCTCAATGCCTTTGCGGGACATGAAGTTACCTTCCACGTAATATAGCACTTCGTCTGAGTCTACGTTGGAATGGTTATAGGGCGCGGGAATGGCTTGCGGGTGGTAATCAAACAGGCGGGGCACAAAGGAACACAGCACATAGCCGGGGCCGTCAAAGGTCTGGTGAACAGGCGGCGGCTGGTGAATACGCCCGGTGATGGGTTCAAAATCGGCAATGTTGAAGGCAAAGGGCCAGAGATGGCCGTCCCACCCGACCACATCCAGCGGATGATGGTCGTAGATGAAACGGGTGATCAGGTTGCGCGCCTTGACGCGAATTTCAAACTCGCCCTTTTCGTTGTATGTCACCAGTTTTTCCGGGGTGCGAATGTCCCGTTCGCAGTACGGGGAATGTTCCAGGAATTGGCCGTAGTTGTTGATGTAGCGTTTGGGTGGGGTGACATGGCCGTAGCTCTCCACCACCAACATGCGCTGTTCCACGCCTGCATCCGGCAGCAGTCGCCAGATGACGCCGGTGGGGATAACCAGATAGTCGCCGGGACGATAATGCAACAGGCCAAACTGGCTTTCCAACACACCCGTACCATCGTGGATGAAGAGAACGTCGTCACCGTGGGCGAATTTGTACCAGTAATCCATGGGTTTGTCGGGACGGGCCACATAGAGTACCACATCGTTGTTGCCCATGAGGGGGACACGGCCGTCCACAGCATCTCCCCCCACCGGCAGCGGCGCCGACTTCAAGTGGCGGTGTTTGAGAGGATGGCCGTCCACGTATTCGATACAGGTGGAGATACCAGTTTCAATGCGGCGCACGGCCGTTGGTGGATAGATGTGGTACAAAATAGACTGAATCCCGGCGAAGCCATGAATCCCCATCACCTCCTCGTGATACAAAGACCCATCCCCCTGCCGAAACTGCACATGCCGCTTCTGCGGCATCTCACCCAGCTTGTAATAGTACGTCATTTTCTGCTCCTTCAATAGATACACGGATGGCGCAGATTTGACGGATATTCACTTTGTAAAATACCTTAAGAATCTGCCCCGTCACCGCTTCGTGCAACGCTTTCAACCCTCAAAAAATCCGTGTTCATCCGTAAAATCCGCGTCATGCGCGTATCCATTCCTATAAATTCCCTCTCAAGGCTTGCTCGCGTTCGATGGACTCGAAGAGGGCTTTGAAGTTGCCTTTGCCGAAGCCGCGGGAGCCGTGGCGTTCGATGATTTCATAAAAAACAGTGGGACGGTCTTCCACCGGTTTGGTGAAGATTTGCAGCAGATAACCTTCCTCATCCCGGTCTACCAGGATGCCCAATTCGGCCAGTTTTTCTACCGGCTCATTGATTTTGCCCACACGCTCTTCCAAGATTTCGTAATAGGTGGTAGGCACGCGCAAAAATTCAATCCCGTTCTCTTGAAGCTGGGTCACAGTTTCAATAATGTTACCGGTGGTGCAGGCAATGTGCTGCACACCAGGGCCGAAGTAATAATCCAGATATTCCTGAATTTGTGACTTCTTTTTACCTTCGGCCGGTTCGTTGATGGGGAATTTGATCTTGCCGTTACCGTTTTGCATCACCTTGGACATGAGGGCAGAGTATTCGGTGGAGATGTCTTTGTCGTCAAAGTGCAGCAGTTGGCTAAAGCCCATGGTGTGGGCAAAAAATTCCACCCACCGGTTCATGGCGCCCAGTTCCACATTGCCGACCATGTGGTCAATGGAAGCCAGGCCGACGCCTTTGTAACGGCGACCGTCATCCTGACGGCCGTTCCCCCCCACAGCCCCATTCTTCGCCATATACCCCGGCGCAAACGGCCCCCGGTACGCTGCACGATCCACAAACTTAATAAGCGTGTCACCATAACAGCGAATGGCCGAATAGCGGAAAACGCCATGTTCATCTTCTACGGCCGTAGGCGCAATCGCCCCCGTCGCCCCCCGTTTGGTAGATTCGGCATAGGCGCTGGCAGCGTCCGGCACTTCCATGGCAATCACCGCCACCCCATCCCCGTGCAGGTAGGTATGGCGGCTCACCGGATGGTCTGGCCCCAGGGCGGTCGTCAGCACCAGCCGAATTTTGCCCTGCTCCATCACATAGGAAGCGGTCTGCCGGTTGCCCGTTTCCAGCCCACTGTAGGCGGTGTTGATGAAACCAAAACCGGTGCGGTAATAATGCGCGGCTTGTTTGGCATTGCCCACATAAAACTCCACATGGTCCATGCCCTTAATAGGTAGAAAATCTTCAGACATCGTGGGAACTCCTTGGGGAATTATGAATTAGGAATTATGAATTATGAAACGCCCGCTATTCCTTCATAATTCCTGATTCATAATTCATAATTGATAATCCTGGCTAATCGTTTAATTCCGTCTTCAATCATCTCCTCCGTGCAGTTGGAGAAGTTGAGGCGCATACAGTTGTGGATGTGGCGACCGGGCACGGTGAAGGCATGGCCGGGGATGAAGGCGATTTGCTCCTGGTTCACGGCCGTGTCTAACAACCGCGCCGCATCCATCTCTGGCGGCAACTCCACCCAGATGAACATACCCCCCTGCGGCTCCGTCCAATGGGCTTCGGCCGGGAAGTAGCGGTAGAGAGCGGACAGCATGGCATCCCGGCGACGGCCGTATGCCTCCCGCAACCGCGCCAGATGCCCCGGCAAATGACCGGCGTCCAGATAGGCCGCTACCGCCCGCTGCGTCAGCGCCGACGATTCCAGATCGGCTGCTTCTTTCACTACCGCAATTTTAGAAACCAGCGCCGCCGGGGCCACAATCCAGCCCAGCCGCAAAGCCGGCGCCATAATTTTGGAAAAAGAGCCGAGGTAAAAGACGTGGGAATCGTTGAGGGCGCGTAATGGTAGAGATTGGAGATTGGAGATTAGAGATTGGGGCGAATCTCCAGTCTCCAATCTCCAATCTCCATACTGCAACAGCCCATACGGGTCATCTTCAATAATCGGCACATTGTAGGCCAGGGCCAGTTCCACCAGCCGTTCGCGCCGTTCCTGGCTCATACTGACACCCAATGGATTATGGGCGTCGGGGATGGTGTAGATGAAGGCCGGAGAAGCTCCGGACGGCCGTGCCCCACCGGCCAGATAATCTGCCACCTCATCTACATTCATCCCCAACGCCAGGTCAGTGGAAACAGGGAGAATACGGGGCATCAACGGGGCCACCACTTGCTGCGCCCCGGTATACACCAGTTCTTCAAACATCACTTCCCCGCCCGGATCCAGCAGCAGCCGCGCCAGCACATCCAGCCCCTGCTGCGCCCCCGTCGTCAGGAAAATCTGCTCCTCCGTACACGTCACACCACGCAGCGCCATCAATTGCACAATGTGGCTCTTTAACGGCGCAAAGGGCATTCCGTATTGCAGCGCCTTGGGGTCGGTGGCCAGCACATGACTGAGTGCCGCCGCGTAATCAGTCGTTGGAAACAACGCCGGGTCCGGCAGCCCGCCAGCAAATGACAAAATGCCAGGGCGCGATACCACGGCAATCATCTGCCGCAGCACGGAACGTTGCATGGAGTGTGTCCAGTTAGCTAAAAGGGGTTCTTGGGTTTGGGAGAGTATCATGGGATGTCGTTTTGTAATGGGGTAATTGGGAAATGACCCAATTACTCGATTACGCCATTCAACGGCACGGCCGTTGTGGTTTTAATCTCGCTCAACACCAGGCTGGTACGGATTTTGTCCATGCCGGGCACGGGGGTCAGCGTTTCCAGTAAAAATCGTTCCAGGTGGCGGCGGTTGCGCACGATCACTTTGAGCAAATAATCGTATTCGCCCGTCAGGTGAAAACATTCCAACACTTCGGGCATATGCTGGATAGCTTCGCGGAAATGGGATACGGCCGTTGGCTCATGCCGTTGCAGCGTTACCTGCACAAAACAAAGCATGTCAAAGCCCAACGCCTCGCGGTTCACCAGCGTCACATACTGGGCAATTACGCCGGCGTCTTCCAGCTTTTTCAGTCGTTTTTGCAGGCCAGGGGGAGAAAGGTCTACGCGGCGGGCCAGTTCCGTATTGGTGATACGGGCATCTGCTTGCAAAGAAGCGAGCAGCACGCGATCAACGTCATCCAGTTCAATTTCCATTTTATAACCGCTTTTGCGAATCAGGTTGCAATAATAAGCTAATTATAGGCTTTATAGTTTTTATTTCAACCCATTTTTGCAAAACAGTTATGCATCATTCGGCGAGGAATCTCTTGCCCTGATCAAGGGTAAGGATTCCTCGCTCCGAAAACCCCGCTCGAAATGACAGGTGACCGGATAAGTCGAAAATACTTTGTGTACTAACTCAAGGGATCACGTTTTACCCAGCCCCTTCGCCATGAAATCACCATTGGTGATCAGGGCTTGCTGGCGGGTCATCAGATGGGTGGTGGCAAAGTTGAACAGTTTATTGATCGGGCCGGGGATGACCAACGGTTTTTTGCCCAGACCATCTAAAGCTTCTTGCACCACCGGGTCAACTTCCATAAGCATAATCCGGGGGTAATCGGCCAGGGCGTCACCCTGCGTATTGGTCAGGCCGGGGGCCAGTACCAGCACGTCCACGTTGGTATCCCGCAGTTCATACCAGAGCGATTCACCCAACATCATCTGGAACGCCTTGTTGGCCGAGTAAGCGCCGGTATAGGGCATACCGCGCAGCCCGGCCTGCGAGGAGACGATGATGATGCCGCCATGATTTTGGGCCACCAGTTGACGGCCGTACCCATGTACCAACGTCGTATAGGCGCGGGCGTTAATGTCCAGCATGGCATGGTGCGTGGTGAGGTCCATTTGCAGAATGGGCGGCGTATCATGGGGCGTAAACATATGGTTGCACACCAACAGACCAATTTCCAGCCTGTCGGTGACGGCTTGCAGCGCCGGTAGGAAGTCCGGCTGGCCCAAATCCAATACCACCGTTTCCACTTTCACATGATATTTCTGGCGCAGTTCGGCAGCGCGGGCTGCCAGTTCATCGCCCAACACATCCACCAGCACCAGATTAAGATGCCGCCCCGCCAGGCGCCGGGCAAAACCGTAGCCGATGCCTTCTTTACGAGCCGCGCCGGTGATGATGGCCCAGGGGCCATACTGCTGGCTGAAAGGTGGGCTGACGGCCGTCTCCGCCTGCTTCTGTTTTTGCTGCCACAGATACACGGCCGTTGCGCTCAACACCGTGCCGGCCATAACGAATGGTTTCCAATTTTTGCTCATCATACACCTGCCAATGCCATTTCAGGCGTCACGGCCGTAGCCGCCGCATCTTTCCGCCGATACCGGACCATCGTTTGCGAGGGATGGTTGGCCCCCATGCCCTGCACCACCTGCGGATCAGGCGTCACCAATTCCAGATCAAACGCCCGGAAAAGCAGCGCCGTGATCAACATCATCTCATTGTTAGCAAAATTCATGCCCGTACATTTGTGCGCGCCGCCGCCAAAACCAAAGAGCAGGAACCGATCCTGTTTGTCCTCTTCGCGGCCTGGCGCGTAGCGCAGCGGGTCAAACTGTTCCGGGCGTTCAAAGTAGGCGGGCAGCTTGTGGCCGATGCCCTGCGTCACCTGCACCAGCCAACCGGCGGGGATGAGGTAATCGCCAAATTGCACGTCTTCCTTGACGGTGCGCATGAGCATATCGGCCGACGGCCGTAGCCGTTCCACCTCGCGCACCGCCCACTCAATGTGGTTCAACTGCACCATGCGCCGCGGATCAATGTGTACCGGGTAAGGCGCGATCTGTTCGATTTCCGTCTGCACCCGTTCCAGATAGGCCGGATGTTGCAGCAGCAGGATGATCGTCCAGGCCGCCTGCCCGGCGGTGGTTTCATGCCCGGCAAACATAAAACCGAGCAGCATATTCAGCGCCGTTTCCTCTTCAATCAGGGTACCGTTTTTGTCCTCTTTCATAATGATGTCTTGCAAAAAGTCATCATACGCTTCCGGGTTTTGGCGGCGGCGGGCAATGATCGGCTGCAAAATTTCCAACATGCGGGCTTTGGCGCGGTCACGACGGATAAATTTGGGGTGGGGCAAATCGGGCGGCAGCAGCGGGTCGAGCGCCTGGCTCAGGTATTTGTACTGCTCCCAAAATTCGCGGCCAATTTCCTGGTGCGCCTCTTTCCCTAAGAAGCAGTTCCCGGCCACTTCCTGCACCAGGTAGGTGATTTCGCTGGTCAACTCCATTTCGCCAGCATCTCCCCGCGAGTCTAGCCAGGTTTGAATGACTTCCTGCATCACGTCCACGTAGTGCAACATTTTTTCGCGTTTGAACATTTCCTGCACAAACGGCCGTTGCCGCACATACTCCTCATGGTCAGCCAGAAACAACGTCTCGCCAAACATCGCCTTGAGAAAACGATAGGGCTCCTGGATGTTCAGGCTTTTGTCCGTTTCCATGAAAAACTGTTTTTGATTCTCTGGCCCCACCACCACCGCCACGTTTTGGTTGGCGAGTTTAATGGCGAACACGCTGCCGTGTTCTGCAAAGCCGCGCCGTATCAGGCCCGGCCGATCTCGGTAAAATTCAATGGCGTGTCCCGCACCGGGCACAGCGCCAGAAACAAGCGGAGGTGTCTGTTTGTTCATCATCAATACCTTCCCTTCTAACAGTTATTTGATAATTATTAAATTTGGGTTGCTCTTCCGAGGAAGCTCCAGGTTACAGCTTTACCAGGCTCCAATTCCAAACAGAACTATATCAACATTGCCGCGCCGCGAAAACGGCCGTATCCCATCACTCATCAATTGCTTTCCCAGGGTAACCGTTTGGACCTGACAGGTTTGTTACTCGTTCAACTTGAAGCTTTCCAGGCCAAAACCTGTCAGGTCTCCAGAGAGACTGAACGCTTACCCCAGGTTGGTTAAAGGTGAGAAAGCAGGGGGTAACGGCCGTGCCGCCATGACGGTTTGAGAAAATTTGCTAAAATGCCCCGGTTTGCGGCTCGATAGCTTGAGGGCTGCGGCAGTAACAAAAAAGAATTCAGGAGAAGGATCAATAAAAGGCTTATGAAACGGTTTCGTCAAATTATCTTTTTGGGCGTGATAGTCACGGCAATGGCCGGCTGCGGCAGTGAACCCCAAGTAGTAGAAGTCACCCGCATCGTTAACCAGGAAATCCCCGTCACGGTAGAAGTCATTCAGGAAGTGGCGGTGGCTGTTACCGTGCCGATAGAGGTGCCGGTAGAAGTAACACGTTTGGTGGAGGTAGTGGTCACGCCTACGCCAGAGATCGTGGTGGAGGAAACGGCCGTGCCCCCCACCGAACCCGAAGCAACCGCCACACCCGAAGCAGCCCAAAATAATGGGCAAACGGCCGTGAGCAACATCTACACCGTGCAGGCGGGTGACAACATGTCCCTCATCTCCGCTCAAACCGGCGTTTCCATCGGCGAGATTATGGCCGCCAATAACCTGACCAATGCCAGCATCCTCATCGTCGGACAACAGTTGACCATCCCCGGTTGGGATGGGCAGATCGTGAACAATGTGGCCTCCACCAATCCGGTTAGCGGCGCCCCACCGGCCCCACCTCCCCCGGCTGAACCACCGACCGAGGCCGTGCCCACCGGCGTCAACCTGCTGCCCAACGCCTCTTTTGAAGAGGATTGGTACTTTTTCAATGGTGTATCTGAATGGCAAATTCCCATTCATTGGTCGTTAGCTGTTGATGAAGGCCCCAATACGCTCACCCCGGAAGAAGGGGACGTTTTTGTCCGCCCCGAAGTGCGTGTTGTCCCCAAGAGCGACTTACCGTCGGCGGAACACAGCCTGTTTGTGCTTGATGGCAACAAAACCATCAAATCTTTCAAAGGGGGGCTGCCCATCCACTTTGCCGTCTTCACCGACATCTCGCTCTCGCCCGGCTCCTACCGGTTTACTATCCGCTTTTTCCCAGACGTAGTCATCGTCTATAACCAGGGCCAAAAAGTGTGGGCCTATGACCCATTAGCCGCCGAAGCGCGGGTCATTTTTAACGCGGGCGGCACCGGCTGGACACCCGTCACCCCCGGCCAACGGGGTGCGCTCAGTTTCGACTTTACGCTTGACGAACCGGCCACCGTTCGCCTGGGCGGTGACTTCCGCAACCGGTTTATCAATGACAACAATGGTTGGTTTTTAGACGACTGGTCATTGCAGCGACTGGAGATTCCGTAACCCGTAGGGCGTAATCCGTAATCCGAAGCTCGATGTCGGATTACGGATTACGGATTACGGTTCACTGATTACGCAGCAGGCACGGCCGTAGCCAGCCAACCGTCCAAATCCTGCTTCAACTGCGCCAGGGAGGGGTGATGGACGTACATCATGTGTCCGGCTTCATAGTAGGTCATGGCGATGTTGCCCAGCAGGTCGGCGGGCAGGTCAATGTGGTTAAAGGTATACTCCGTGGCCAGGAAGGGAGTGGCTAAATCATAATAACCATTGGCCACAAACACCTTGAGGAAGGGATTGCCGGTGATCGCTTTACGCAGCGTTTCGGCCACATTCACAAACTCATTCTGGTGCGGTTCATAATTCCAGGGCCAGACGCGCCCAGTCAGGATTTCATAGGGCAGGTCGCTTTCAAATTTCAGGTCGCGGCGCACGTAATCGTTGAACACGGCCGTGTACGGCCCCATAATCGCCGCCATACTGGGATCATATTCAAAAAACTCACCCGCTGCATCCCGGTCATACCCCGTAAAGCGGCTGTCCAGCCGCCCCACCGTTTTACCCTCGTCCCGCAGCAGTTCCTTGCAAAACCGCATGTAATGCAGCCGTAAATTACACCGCTGCACGTAAGCCAACGAGAGGCCGGTATATCGCGCCAGCTTTTTCTCAATCTGCGTGCGTTTTGCCGCCGGCAGCGCCGAACCCTGCATGAGCGCCAGGGTATAGTCGTTGAGGGCAAATTCGCGCACTTCGTCCACCGTCTTTGTCAGGTTCTTCTGCAAATCGGGCGCCAACTTTTGATGATACCAGGCGGTTGCCGTCAGTGTGGGCAGGTAAAGGATGTAAGGCAAATCATTGCCCACCGGGTAGCGAATCGTCTGGAAATTGAGGACAACGGAGATGAGCATAATGCCGTTTAGATACAGGCCATGCCGCTCTTGCAGATAGCCAGACAGCCCGGCGGCGCGGGTGGTGCCATAACTCTCGCCAATCAAAAACTTGGGCGAAGTCCAACGGCCGTAGCGACTCACATACAACCGGATAAAATCCCCCACCGACTCAATATCCTTCTTAAAAGCGTGAAAATCTTTCGGTTTTTCGCCGGGCACGGCCCGGCTGAAACCGGTGCTCACCGGGTCAATAAAAACCAGGTCGCTTTGGTCCAGCATTGAAAACTCGTTGTTGACCATTTTGTAGGGGGGCGGCAACTGCTGCCCGCCGTCCATGGTCTCCACCCGGCGCGGCCCCAACAGCCCCAGATGCAACCACACGGATGAAGAACCTGGGCCGCCGTTGAAAGAAAAGGTTAACGGCCGTGACCCCACATCTTCCACCCCATCCAACGTATAGGCGATGAAAAAGACGCTGGCCTTGGCCTTCTCCCCCTCCGATTTACCTTCCTTCTCCGCCTCCTCCTTCAGCACGATGGCGCCACAGGTGACGGTGTAGGCAATTTCACGGCCGTCTACTACGGCCGTGTGCTGCGTCACCGAAATTTTGTCCTCCGGCGTCGGGTACTTCTCGTCCTTCTCTTTCTCTTTGTCCTTATCGTTGTTCTTTTCGTCGTCAGCCATTATGCCTGCCTTTTAACTATAACACTCGTAGTAGGCGATTTATCGCCGTCTGGTGGCGATAAATCGCCTACTAGGAACACACACGGATCAAATCGCTACCACCGCCTTCACGGTCGGGAAAAACTGCTTCACCGTGCCCTCTACCCAGCCGTGCAGCGTCACCGGGGCCAGATTGCACCCCTCACACGCGCCGGACAGATGCACCGTCACCACATTATCTGCATAGCCCACCATCTCCACCTCGCCGCCGTGATAATGCTCAATATAGCTGCTGATGGTCTTGATCAGGGCTTCCATACGTTCTGTTTCCGTCGCTTCCAGGGGAATGCGCTGCATCTCGCTGTTAAAGCCACGCACACCCGCCGGTCTGTTCATGGTTGTCATGGGAATTCTCCTTCACTGCGGGCGATTTGGAAAATCGCGCCACAACGTACCGTCATGGCTGCATGGTATCATATTCCCTTTTCCCCCGCCATTTTGCATTTAATTGAACGGCCGTTGTCGCAGAGATATGTATTGATGGTGGTAACGGCCGTGATATACTCATGACATCTTATCCAGTTAATGATTTGGGAGCTACCATACTATATGCAGCTTCATCGGAGGTAAAAATGTTGACCCGTTTTGTGAAACAGTCAGGCCTGATTCTGGTTCTGCCAACTTTTTTCATAGCCGCTTTGTTTACCCTATTCCAGCAGTCCGCGCGAGCCAATGTACTGACGGTTACCAATACCAACGACAGCGGCCCCGGTTCACTGCGCCAGGCCATCGCCGATGCGGTTGATGGCGACCTGATTGACTTTGACGCCACGCTGAGCGGTCAGGTCATCACCTTAACCAGTGGCGAGTTACTCGTAGACAAAGTATTGACCATAGATGCCTCCAATCTTCCAGAACGGCCGACCATCAACGGCAATAACAATTCAAGGCTCTTTTATATCACCGCCACCGGCGTCATTACAATAAATTATCTGGCTCTTACACAAGGCCACGCACTTCCGGGAACAGACCTATGTCTTGAAGGTTGTGGTGGGGCGATCTTTATACACCCAGGTGGGGTCGGGCACATACAAAATTCTCATGTTTTCAGCAATACTGCCCACGGGGGCGGAGGAGGTATTGCGAATTTGGGCCTTTTAACATTGAATAACTCCCTCTTGTCAGGAAACGAAACAGAATATGGTGGGGGAGCTATTTATAGTGAATTTGGGAATGGGAAATTGTTTGATAGGATCTTGTTAGGCAATTCTGGCCCAACCAGAGGTGAAGCGATAAGTTCTAATGATGCAGATCTATTTATTGAAAACAGCATTATTTCCGGTAATGCCTCTCAATTTGGAGGTGGTATATTCGCTGGCCGGGACCATCAGCTAAATATCATCAACAGTTCTATTTCCAACAACATTGCGAATCAGGGGGGGCAAATGTTTGGAAGAGGTGGTGGAATTTTTCTCTTAACTATTGGCAGCAAAGCCGTAATTAGCAATACGCTTATCTCAGGAAATCATTCCGTGGAGTCAGGTGGTGGGGTGTATGGTTATGGTAATGGTATCATAACCTTAACAATGAGCATCATCTCCGATAACAGTTCTGATAAGTATGGGGGTGGTGTGTACAATGATTTTGGTAGGTTCTTCCTATCAGAAGTCACTATCTCAGATAATCATGCTGTTTATGGTGGAGGGGGAGTAGCCACCGATCGAGGCAACACGCATATAGTGAAAAGCACGATTTATAATAATTCTTCTGATGGATATGCCGCGGATGGTGGAGGAATACATGCATATGCATATGGTAATGGTTTCCTGTCACTAGATGAGGTGGCTGTTGTGAACAACCACGCCACTGGTAGTGGCGGGGGAATATTTGCCGCTTCAGGCCATACACAGATAATAAGAAGTGCTATTTACGATAATTCTTCTGGTGGAACTGGCGGAGGAATATCTGCCCCTAACAACACACTCACCGTGACTAATAGCACCTTGTCGGGAAATAGTGCCGCGTTCATAGGGGGGATTTACCATACTTATCGAACTCTATCAATTATAAATAGTACTATAGTGAATAATTCCCCAGAAGGCATAGGTAGTTATTATTCGGGAGCGATACTCAACCTGAGCAATTCAATTATTGCTTACCATGATGGCTACGACTGTGCTGCCTACAACCAACAAACTAACATCAATAACTTAATTGAAGATGGCTCCTGCTCACCAGCTCTCACTGGCGATCCGTTATTAGCCCCATTAGCCGACAACGGGGGGGACACATATACACACGCTCTGTTACCAGGCAGCCCGGCGATTGATGCTGGTGATGATGCGGTTTGCAGCAGCGAACCGGTAAATAATTATGATCAGCGGGGCGTAACCAGACCTCTGGATGGGAATAATGATGGCGAGTTCCATTGTGATATTGGCGCTTTTGAGGCTGAGGTAGCATTTTTATCCATTGCAAAGAGTGGGACTGAATTGGTTGCAACGAATACACCTATCACCTATGAGTTAGTAATCTCAAATCTTTCCGGGGTGACATTGACGAATGTCATTATCACCGATGCTCTCCCCATTGGGGCAAATTATGTCAGTGGGGGAACGCTCGTAGGAAATGTGGTTAGCTGGACGGTATCAAATTTGTTGCCAGGAGAGGTGATCACAGAACAATTTGTGGTCACTGCTACCGAAACGATCACGAACCAACATTACCGTGTTTCTGCCGATGAAGGTTATATTGCTACAGGTGTGATAGCTGTTGTTACGCAGGTCGAGATGCCCATCGGTGGGTTAACGGCCGTGAACAACAGTCCCACTACCCTGGGCCAATCCACCACCTTTACCGCCGCCATTTCTTCTGGCAGCAACGTAACTTACACCTGGGCCTTTGGCGATGGCAGTACGGGATTTAGCCCCGTCGTCTCACATACGTATACCGAGGCCGGTAGTTATACGGCCGTCGTCACAGCCCGAAACGCGGTTAGTGAGATTTCCACGGAAACGGCCGTGACCATCATAGATCCTGCGCAAACAACACGATACATCTATCTACCGGTTGTCATCAAAGGCAATATATCACCATAAAGGGTTATGTCAGATAGCGCCAGACAAAGGGCCGCCATTATTAAGGGCAGTTTCGTCCTGTGCTTAACATTACTTGTCAACAAGTGTTGCACTCACTATGGAGGCCTGGCTCCAGGCAGGCTCCCATTTGCACATTCTTATGCGCCGCATAGAAAAATCGCCTATGATAGGCGCTTATGTCTGAACTGCGATTGCTGATTGTGGCGGATGATCCCCTGGCGCGCGCCGGATTGAGTTCCATGTTGGCAACTGAACCTGGCTGTGAGGTCATCGGCCAGATCAACAGCACCGATGTGATTGACGAAATGGCCGATGCCCAAAGGCCTGATGTGGTTATTTGGGATGTGGGTTGGGAGATACCAGAGCAAATACCCGACTGGGTTGAAAGTGCTTTGCCCATGGTCGCCTTGCTGCCACCATTTTTGCCGGATGGGGGGGCGGTTCGTTTATTTTGGGATGGAGGCATACGGGTATTATTGACCAGGGAGAGTGATGGGGGGACATTAGCGGCGGCAGCGCACACGGCCGTACACCATTTTACCGTCCTGGATCATGCCATCGCCACTTTACTGTTACCGGCAATTGCCCAAGAAAATGAGGGGGACACGGCCGTGACCCAACCCCTCACCCCCCGCGAAAACGAAGTGCTGCACCTGCTGGCCGAAGGGTTGACCAATAAAGCCATTGCCCGCCAACTTCACATCAGCGAACACACCATCAAATTCCACGTCAACGCCATTATGAGCAAACTCAACGCCCAAAGCCGCACTGACGCCGTCGTCCGCGCCACGCGGCTGGGGCTGTTAGCGTTGTGACCGTAAGCCATGATTCGTAATCCGTGATTCGTAATCCGTGATTCGTAACCCGTAATCCGATTACGGTTCACGGATTACGGCTTACGGCTTACCGTTCCCCCCATACTGCCGCTGGTACAAGTCACGGTAGAGGCCAGATTGGGCCATTAGTTCGTCGTGGCTGCCCTGTTCCACAATACGGCCGTCGTCCAGCACACAAATCACATCCGCATTCCGTATGGTGCTCAGCCGGTGGGCGATGACGATAGCGGTACGGCCGTGCATCAGCCGCTCCAATGCCTGCTGAATCAACACCTCCGTCACCGTGTCCACACTGGCAGTAGCTTCATCCAGCATCAGGATGCGCGGATTCACCAGCGCAGCGCGGGCAATGCACAGCAACTGCCGCTGCCCCACCGAGAGATTCACCGCCCCTTCCAGAATCTTGGTGTCATAGCCGTCTGGCAGCGCCTCGATAAATTCGGCGGCGTTAGCCAATTCGGCCGCGGCCTGCACCTCTGCCAGCGTCGCCTCAGCCCGACCAAAACGGATGTTGTCGGCAATGGAACCGGCAAAGAGGAACGGGTCTTGCGGTACCAGGCCAAACTGCCGGTGAAGGGAAGCCTGGGTGACGGTGCGCACATCCAGGCCGTCAATGGTGACACGGCCGTCGCTGACATCATAAAAACGGGCAATAAGATTGGCGACGGTGGTTTTGCCCGCGCCGGTTGGCCCCACCAGCGCCACCGTCTGCCCTGGGGCAATGGTTAGTGAGACATTGTGCAAAATTTCAGGGCTGTCGGCGCGGTAGCGGAAACTCACATTTTCTAGCTCAACTGCGCCGGTCACGGGCGGCATTTCGGCAGCGTCCGCTGCATCCACCACATCTGGCTGCGTAGCCAGCAATTTAAGCACCTGCTCGCCGCCGGCCATGGCGGACTGCATGGTGGTGTAGATACGGCTGAGTTCCTGGATGGGCTGGAAAAAGCGGGTGACGTAAGCGATGAAGGCGACCATAATCCCCAACGTCACCTGGTCGGCCGCCACCGCTCGCCCGCCAAAGTAGAGGACAACGGCCGTAGCCAACATCCCCAAAAACTCAATGGTGGGCAGGAAAATGAAGGAGAGGCGCATCGCTTCCACGTGGGCGCGGCGGTTGGCGTCGTTGACCTCGTCGAACTGGTTTTCTATGGCTGTTTCCTGGGCAAACGCCTGAATCACGCGCATCCCGTTGATGTTTTCGGCCAGATTACCCACCAGCGCCGCCACCCGTTTGCGCGTCAGGCGGAAGACGCCCTGGGCGCTGCGCGAGAACCAGACCGTAGCCAGCACCATCAGCGGCAACACGGCAAAGGTGTACAGCGCCAACTGCGGACTCATGGAAAGCATGATGGCGATGATACCCACCAGCACCAGCAAATCGCCGATGAGCGTGATGAGGCCCTGCGTCAGCAAATCATTGATCGCCGCCACGTCGTTGATGACGCGGGAAACGGTGACGCCGATGATGGTGCGGTCGTGGTAACTGAGGGAAAGCCGCTGCAAATGGGCAAACAAGGTGGCGCGCACATCGGCCAGTACCCGCTGTGACACCCAGCCCAGGTAATACTCCTGCCCGGCGGTGGTGATGTACAGCCCCAAATAACAAACGGCGATGATAACGGCCAGGCGCGTCAACCCGGCGGCGTCGCCGATGGCGATGTATTCATCAATGGCAATTTTGATGAGGTAGGGCGTGAGCAGGGTGAAGCCGGTGGCAAAAAGCATGAAGAGGATGGCGAAAATCATTTTGCGGCGATACGGCCGTACAAAGGTCAGCATCCCCTTGACCACACCCTTGTCAAAGTAACGGCCGTCCTTTGGTTCCTGCCCAAACTGTTCAATGGCGCTGCGGGGGCCGATGCCGGGGCTAAAACTGAAACTCATGTGGTGATATTCTCCATTTTATTGATGCGTGATACGTGATGCGTGAGGTCTTTCCGGTCACGCATCACGCATCACGCTCTCCTCCATGTTCATCTGCGTCTCGCAAATCTGCCGGTAGAGGGGGGAGGTGGTTAATAATGTTTCGTGCGTACCCTGGGCGGCGATACGGCCGTGCGCCAGCAGCAAGATCAGGTCCGCGCGCTGCACGGTGCTCAGGCGGTGGGCGATGATGAAGGTGGTGCGCCCGGCCATGAGCCGTTCCAGCGCTTGCTGGATGAGCCGTTCCGTTTGGGTGTCTACGCTGGCGGTGGCGTCATCCAGGATGAGGATGCGCGGGTCGGTGAGCAGGGCGCGGGCAATGGCTAACCGCTGCTTTTGGCCGCCGGATAGGGTGATGCCTCGTTCACCCACGTAGGTGTCATAGCCGCCAGGTGTCGCCATGATGAAGTCGTGCGCCTGGGCGTCTTGGGCGGCCTGGATGATTTCCGCTTCGCTGGCATCGGGGCGGCCAAAGGTGATGTTGTCGCGGATGGTGGCGGCAAAGAGTAGGGTGTCTTGCATGACAAAGCCGATCTGGCTGCGCAGGGAGTAGATGGTGGCTTGCTGGATATCCATGCCGTCCACCGTTATACGTCCTGCTGTTGGTTCATAAAAACGGGCCAGCAGGTTGATGATGGTGGATTTGCCGGAACCGGTGGCGCCCATGAGGGCGATCATCTGGCCCGGTTCGGCCGTGAAGGTGACATGATGCAGCACGGCGCGACCGCCCTGGTAGGCGAAGGAAACGTCGTCAAATTGCACCTGGCCTTGCAGGCGGGGCAACGGCCGTGCCGCCGGATCATCGGCAATCTCTACCGGGGCATCCAGAATGGCAAACACACGCTCCGCGGCGGATGAGGCAATGGCCAGAATGGGGATGATGCGCCCCATCAGGCGAATGGGGCGCACCAGCATGGCCAGGTAGGTGGTGAAGGCAACCAGTTCGCCCAAAGTCAATTGCCCCTGAATCACCAGCCAGCCGCCGTACCAGAAAATGAACACCGTGCCCCAGTTAGCGATCATGTCTAGCAGGGGCGCCTGGAGGGCCTGCACCCGCGCCGATTCGGCGGAAAGGGCAAACCAGCGTTCGTTTTCGGCCTCGAACCGTTGGTTTTCGGCCCGTTCCTGGGCAAAGGCTTTGACGATGCGCGCCCCACGCAGGTTTTGTTCCAGTTGGGTGGTAAGGTTGCCCAATTGATCTTGAATTTTGAAGGAGAGGGGGCGGAATTGGCGGCCGAAGTGGTAGGCGCGGTGCAGAAGTATGGGCAGGGTGAGCAGGATAAGGAAACCGAGGGTGGAGTTCATCCAGAGCAGGATGACGGCCGTGAACAAGATCAACATGCTGCCTTCTACCAGCCGCAAAATGGCCCGCCCGGTCAGGAAGCGGATGCGCTCCACGTCTTGCATAGCGCGGGACAAGATTTGGCCGCTTTCGCTGCGGTCGTGGAAGGAGAAGGAGAGGGTGGAGAGTTTTTGCAGCAGGGCATTGCGCAGGTCGTAGGCCACGTTTTGCGAGGCCAGTTCCGTCCATTGCCCCTGGTAGTAGATGAAGACGCCTTTGACCAGGGTGACGGCCAGGAGCAGAGCGCTGGCCCAGCCCAACAGCGCCAGGTCATCGCCATAGATGCCCTCGTCAATGCCCCAACGGATGAGCTGCGGCGCCAGCACGTTGATCAGGTTGATAAGCACCATGGTGCCGTAAATGCCAAATTGTAGTTTGCTGTACGGCCGTAAATACCCCATGCTGCGCCAGAGCAATTGCCTGTCATTTAGCCTGTCATTTGGCCGGTCGCTTTGTGGTTTATTTTGTGATGACATCACAGGGGATTATAGGAAGGTTCTTTATTGTTGCCAGTCAGTAAGTCAGGCTCCAGGTGTATCTGTTTGTGAAATGGCAGGTTTGCGGCGGCGCCAGCTTGCTCAAGATGGGCTGAGGGGGAGGGAGAAGAAGAAGGCGCTGCCCTGGCCGGGGATGCTTTCCACCCAGATACGGCCGTGATGGGCTTCCACTACCAGTTTGCAAAAGGTCAGCCCCAGGCCGGTGCCGCGCCGCAGTGGTTTACCGCTTTCATCTTTCACCTGGTAGAACTTGTCGAAGATGCGGGCGGCGGCAGTAGGGGCAATACCTTCGCCGTCATCACGGACCTGCACGGTGAGACAGTTGTTGCTGGACACGGCCGTGAGCCAGATGTGTCCGCCGCGCTCTGTATATTTCAGGGCATTACCGATCAAATTGTCCATCACACGACCGATCAATTCGCTGTCGGCGGTTATGACAGGTAAGTCATTACTGGTCTGAACTCCAAGTTGCTTTTGGCCGCTTTCCAGTTGCGAGGCAAAGGTAGCCGCTTTTTCTTGCAGCAGGTGGGCCATTTGCAAGGGTTCCCGGTTTAGCTTTAGCTGGCCTGTTTCCAGACGAGCCACGTCTAATAGCTGGTTGATCAGGATCATCATTTGGGTGACGGAAGCCTGGGTCCGGGACAACAACTGTTGATCTCTTTCCGGCTCTGCCTGGTTTTTGCCTATCAATTCCAGACCAAGTTTGATGGCGGTGAGCGGCGTGCGTAAATCATGGATGATCATGTCAGTCATGTCGTCACGCATCGCTTCGGCGGCTCGTAGATTGGTGTACGCCAATGTCAGTTGGTTGTTTCGCTCGGTTATAAGGCGGTCGGCGCGGTTAACAACGACGAGCATAAGCAGATAGAGCATCCCCATGGAGAGACTGGCGATTAACAGACCATTAAGCCGCGCCCGGATGACGGCCGTGATCATCTCCGATTCGGCAATTTGATGCACCAGATATTGTTCGACCAGGCTGGAAAACAGGTGGGAAGCCAGCAGCGCCAGACCGGCGGTGAGAATGAGGCCAACGGCAGCGTAATAATAGGTCAATCGGAAGCGGCGCAGTTGTTCATATTCCAACACGAGAACGGTCACGGCTGTGAACACCCCCAACAACAAAAAGATATGATACAGCCACCAACTCCAATGCCAGATGGGGAAACCATGCAGGCTGACGGTACCGATGGTTAGCCAGCCGGCAATAAGCGCCATTGTGCCATCTACACGGTCATGCGTTTGTCGCCAGGTGAGGGTCAGACGCACAGCAGCAAACAGCCAAAAGGCAAAGGTTATCAGGGTCACGACCTGTTCATGCCAGGGCGATGCCTGCGCGTCAATAAGCGAAAGCCAGCCGGGGGCAAAGGCAACGATGAGATAAAAGCCACCACAGAACAGAACCAGGACCGGGGTGATGACGCGCCGTAAACGTAGACGCAACGGCCGTTGCGGGGTGTCCAGCGCCGCCAGGGCAAAAATCAGGCCACCCACAAACAATGTCAGCCAGGCCGCCCAACGGGTGCCAGGGTTGGATGTGAAAACAATTGCCTGCGGCGTCACCGCGCCATGCACAAAAAACAGGGCGCCCATGGCGGCAAAGGCGGTTGCCAACAGTTGATGGCGGGGCTGGCTGTTTTCACCCAGGGATACGGCCGTAAACACCGCCACCACCACCGCCGCAAATGTAAAAAATGTAACCAGGTAAAAGTGGAGCAACGGCTGGTGCCACATCGGGTCTGATTCAGGGGACAGCCAAAAAAGAACAAGCAGAATAATGGGGATGATCAGGCTGAGGGCAATGAGAACTTTTTTCATGTGTTTTACTCATTATACGTGGACGAAAGGCATTATAGATCAGCCTGACCATTTACTGATGAAAAAAACGGTAAAAGATTATTACAAAACAATTCTGGGTGGAAAAAGGGAAACGGCCGTCACCGGGGATGATGACGGCCGTTTCTATGTGTGTAGGAGGAGGAATTCAAATTCAACGAATGTCGATCAGTTGGCTCCTGCCCAAGAGATGGGCCTCAGGGGGGCCTCAGAAGGGCCTCAACAAGGCAAGTCTCAGACAGATGACATCAAAATAGTGTGTGAATGTGTGTGACGTTTTCAGGTAAACCAGAGGTTGATGTCTGAAGCTCCCCTGGTCGTTACCAATACTGTGTTGTTGTTCGTCAGGCATCACCTCCGGTTTTATTTTCGCATTCTCAAAGTGGATACCGTTACTGGTCTACCCACGTCTCTTTGAGAATGCGATTACCAATACTGTCAACAGCATACCAGAAGCCAATGCGTGAGCCTTTAAGAGTAGTTTGTGGTTAGCTTAAGTGGAGTTTAAGAAAAAAGGCAGCCGGTGGGCTGCCTGTTCAGAGGGGTGTGTGTTTACCGTATTCGCAAGACAATGCCGTTTTGCGCCGGGTCGCGCAGGAAGAGGCCGTTTTCACTTTGTTCGGTGGGGATATGGGCGTTTTGCAGGCGCACGGCCGTAGCCGCCAATGCCTCCTCATCCGGCAGCAATATCTCATACCAATCCAACCCCACCGATCCCGGCGGTGGCGGCGGCGCGCCCACACCGGCCCACGTATTCAGGCCAATGTGGTGGTGGTAGCCACCTGCGGAGACAAATGCCGCGCTGGGGCCGTAGCGCATAATCAGGTCAAAACCGAGTACTTGTGTGTAAAACGCTTCTGCTTCAGCCAGATGGGACACATGCAGATGAATGTGGCCGATGGTAGTGTCGGCGTGTAAGCCGCCCCAGGTGTAGTCACGGGTTAGATCACGGCCGTGCAGTTCACTCAGGACGCTTTCCACGTCGAATTGTTTCGTATCCATCTGAATTTGCCCGTTGAGTACAGGCCATTCATGGCGGTGCCGGTCGCGGTAAATCTCGATACCATTGCCATCAGGATCAGACAGGTAGAGTGCCTCGCTCACCAGATGGTCAGACGCGCCGTCAATGTGCGTTTCTGTGTCAATGAGATTTTTGAGCGTCCGCGCCAGTTCCAGGCGAGAGGGTACCAGAATGGCAAAGTGATACAGGCCGGTAGTGCGGCGGGGGTGAGTGGCGGCGGGTAGCTCATGCAGCACCAACAAATCTCGTCCGCCTGCTCCCAAATAAGCCATCCTCCCTTCCTGTCGGTGCAATTGCAAGCCAATGTTATGCTGGTAATAGGGCAGCGACCGGCCAAAGTCCGAGACCGTCAAATAAACCGCGCCGATTTTTGTGTCTGAGTGAATGTTCATGGTTGATAGTATACACCTAGACATCCGATTTCTCAGAGAAATCGGATGTCTCCTGGCCAACCAATTAAGCCGGTACCGCTTCGGCTTCCGGCACTTTCACCAGTTCCAGTTCAATTTCGATCTGGATTTTGTCAGCAACCAAGACGCCACCGGTTTCCAGGGCTTGATTCCAATTCAGGCCCCAATCTTTGCGGTTGATGCTGGTGCTGCCGGAAAAGCCGGCGCTCACCGTTCCCCAGGGGCTTTGTGCCTGACCTGCATACTCCACATCCAACACAACCGGTTTGGTCACGTCACGGATGGTTAACTCGCCATACAGTTTACCGGTATCCTCGCCGGTCTTTTCTACCTTTGTACTCTGAAAACGAACGACCGGGTAGTTAGCCACATCCAGAAAATCAGGTGATTTCAGATGACCGTCACGCTGTCCTTCTTTGGTATTCAAGCTGGCGGCGTCAATCTGAATATCTACTGTGGTGCTGGTCGGATTTTCTTCATTATAGTTCACCGTACCAGTGAATGATTCAAATTGGCCGCGCACTTTTGAAATCATCATGTGCCGCACGGTAAAGTAAATTTGGGAATGTGCTGAATCAATTTGCCATGTCATTGTATAATCTCCTTCAATCTTAATTATTTGTTGAGTTTCGCAAGTGGACTTTAGTCCGCTTATCTGTTATGATATTACCGGACTGGAGTCCACTTGTCAACAAATGAAATGATGAACTGTACTTTTGGACAGGGTAACGGTGTACTATGACCAGCGAAGACGAACCAATTGTGATCGGCGAAATGCTTATGAATGAGGACGACGGCCGTGCCGAACGACGCGACGCCGCCGCCAACCGGTACAAAATCCTGCAAACGGCCGAACGCCTTTTTGCAGTACACGGTGTGGGCAATGTCAACATGGCCGATATTGCCCAGGCCGCCGGGGTAGGCAAAGGTACTCTCTACCGTCGTTTTGCCAACAAAGGGGAATTGTGCCTGGCATTGCTAGACACCCAAATGGCCGACTTTCAAAATGGCATGTTGGCCCGTATGCAGCAAATGAACATCGCCGGGTTGCCCAAGCTGGAACAACTCATGCAGTTCATAGACGCTCTCGTTTATTTCACCGACACCCATTCGCCGCTGCTATGTGAAGTTCAGCGCGAAGGGCTGCTGCCCCTGGACAATGCCCGGCTGCAACTGCCGCATTTCTGGCAATACATGACCGTCAGCGCCCTGCTGCGGACTGCCGCCGCCACCGGGGAAATCTCACCAGACCTGGACATTGACTATCTGGCCGATGCCCTGCTCTCCCCACTCAAGGCCGACTTTTTCCAATTCCAAAAAACAAATCGCGGCTTCACCCTGGAACGCATCAGCGCCGGACTGCGCACCCTGATTTCCGGCCTGCGCTACGCCTCGCCTGATCCGTAATCCGTGAACCGTAATCCGTGAATCGTAATCCGATCACGGATTACGGGTTACGAACTACGGATTACGGCCGTCCCAACAAACTCTTCGCCATCCACTCCCAACCCGGCGGCTGAATTTGGCTGATTATCGCCTGCTCCGCCGCCAGATCGTACTCAATGGCGTAGTGGCTGATGTGCCAACGACCGTCCGCCCACGTCAACACCCCATATTTCGCCCGTGTATCTGCATCCATGGGGATACTTACCGAACTGATATTCGCCAGGGTCATCCCCCGCCACTGGCGAATGTTGGGCAGATGCACATGCCCATAGGCGATCACCGCCGCCGTCACATCCGCCAACAGCGGTTCTAGCTCCTCGTCCGGCTGGCTCTGGCTCACCTTGCCAAACCGCTGTTGCTGCACCTCATCCGGGGGTAAGATGGGGCGGTCTACATCTTTGGGATTGGCATGGACAATGAGCAAGTCATCGTTGGCGCTGCTGGTAGGGCTGAGGCGCAAGCTGAAAGGCATATCACACAACCAGGCATACTCCCCATCTGAAAGCTGCGCCCGCGTCCATTCACTCTTGAGGTTGAACTCGTGATACCTGGTTTTAGTGGCCTCATCGGCGTCTACCGGGGGCGTGAGCGGCTGGCCTATGGCCAGATCGGTATTGCCGTGAATGGCCAAAATATCCTTGCGGGCTTGCAGGAGATTGATGCAGGCCGACGGCCGTGCCCCCATCAAACACAAATCCCCGGCAAACACAATGGCGTCCGGCGACTGTCGGTCAATATCCACCAACACGGCTTCCAATGCAGTCAAATTTCCATGCACGTCAGAAAAAATGGCAATTTTCATGTTACCTCCAGGTTTGTAGCAGGCGATTTATCGCCATTAGAAGGCGATAAATCGCCTACTACGAACATCATAACACATGGTTATAATGGGCGACATGCGTAAAGGATGTGTGGTTGGCATTTTGGTGATGGTTTTTGTGGGCGTCACGGCCGTGCTTGGCTGGATACTGTTCCCTCGTGTTGTCGCCGCGCTGCCCGCCCAGATGCGCCTCTATTTGCCCGAAGAAGTGATCCGCGCCGCCAGCACGCCGCTGCCCACCGCCCTGCCCGCCCCAGTGTTCACCCCGCAATCCGTCGTCCTCATTCCCACCCTGGCGCTGCCCACCGCGACGCCCTCGCCCACACCAACAATTCCGGCCACGTACACGGCCGTAGCCCCCCACCCCGATACCCAAACCCCAACCTCGGAAACCGCCTCACCGATTACCGATTACCGATTACCGATTACCCCCACTCTCACCCCCGCCCCCTCACCCCCTCCCCCTGCTCACCTGCTCACCGGCCTCACCGTCATCCCCCAAAAATTCAACAACTGCGGCCCGGCCAATCTCACCATCAATCTGGCCTACTACGGCCATCGGGTAGACCAACTGGACGTAGCCGCCCAGATGCGGCCGCAGTATGAAGACCGCAACGTCACCCCCTGGGAACTGGCTGCCTACGTGAACGAACAGACGCCACTGCAAGCCAGCGTCTTCAGCGGCGGCGACCTGGACACCCTCAAACGGCTGATCGCCGCCGGTTATCCCGTCGTCATCGAAAAAGGGTACGAACCCAACGACTGGCAGGGCTGGATGGGCCATTACCTGACCCTCATCGGCTACGATGACGCTACCCAGGAATTTACCAGCCTGGACACCTTCCTCGGCCCCTGGGACAGCAGCGGCCGACAGGAAAGCTACGACTACATCAACACCTACTGGCAACACTTCAACAACATTTTTTATGTGGTCTACCCACCAGACGAGGCAGAGACGGTGCTGGCCTTGCTGCCCCCGGCACTCACCGACCCACTGACCTTGTGGCAGCACGCCGCCGAAACGGCCCAGGCCGAAACAATGGCCGATCCCACCAACCCTTATGCCTGGTTTAATCTGGGCACGAGCCTGACAGAATTAGGACACCTGACCGACAACCAGAGCTACTTCACCAACGCCGCCGCCGCTTTTGACCAGGCGCGCACCATCGGCCTGCCCTGGCGCATGTTGTGGTATCAGTTCCAACCCTACGAAGCGTATCTGGCGGTGGGGCGTACCGAAGATGTGCTGACGCTGACCAACGCCACCCTTTCCAGCGGCGGCGGGCAAGAAGAGGCGTATTACTATCGCGGTCTGGCTTATCTGGCGCAGGGCAACCCCGCCCAGGCCCGGCTGGATTTTGAGCAGGCCATCAACTGGAATCCGACATTTACGGCCGTTCAGGAAGCGCTGGCAGCGATAAGATGAGGGGGTGAGGGAGCGAAAGGTATCCGATTACCGATAACCGATTACCGATTACCGGCAGCTAATGGCGCCGGAAAAAGAGGATAACTCGCTCCATGAACAGGTCATCGGCATAGCCGTGAAAGGTGTGGGGTTGGGCTTCGTAGAAATAACACTCGTGTTCGTGCCCGCTGGCTTCCAGCAGATCACACAATTCCCGCGACCAGCCAACCGGCACCACGTCATCGGCCACGCTGTGATGCACAGCAATGGGTGCAGTCACGCGCTCCAGATAGTTGATGGGCGAGATAAACCCCATAACCTCTGGCGGGGCCGCCAACTCAAACTGCCCCCGCCCGCCGCCTGACCAGTACCGAATGCGCTCGTAATTCCGCTTTTCGTCGCCGCTCATGGAGCCGTAAAGTACGGCCGCACGAATGTACGGCTCATTGTTCACGGTAATGACACGCAGAGCGATGCCGCCGCCCATACTGTGCCCCCACAGGTGAATATGGTCGGCATCGGCGCGGCGCAAAACGCCCACCGGGTCCTGGCTCTGCTGGCGCAAAATGGCGATCAGGTTCAGCACATCAATGGCGTAGCCGGTGCGGAAAGCGTCTGGCCCGTTATCTGATGGCGGATAATTGCGGAAGTTGGGGTGGATGACAAAGTAACCGGCTTCCGCCAGAGCGTCGGCATAACGGGCAGTGTAATCAAGCGTTTTATAGATATTTGGTTCGATATAACCATGAAGCACCAGCGCCACCGGGAATTTATCTCCCTCATGGGGCACGTTCATAAAACCGTAAATGGTTAAACCATCACTGGGATAGGTGATGAGGTAACGGGTGAAGGTATCGGTTTCTTCTAAAGTGTCCTCAATTTGCAGGGAGCCGCCGCCATAGGTGCGGGCCATGAGGGCATCAATGGTCAGGTCTTTGTATGGGTTAGGCGTGGCAGTAGGCGGCAGTGTGCCGGTGACGGTGGGGGTCAGTGTCGGCGGCGGCGTACCGGTTGGTGGGGGGGTAAAGGTGGGCAAAATGGGCACGGCCGTACCCCCCGGCAGCGGCGTGTTGGTAGCAGGCAACAGGATAAAGGTGTCCGGCAGAGATGCGACGGCGACGCGGGTGGGCAGCACGGCCGTTTCCCCACACCCCACCAACAGCAGCCATAAAAACCAGCAGCAGGTTAGACGTTTCATCACGGCCGTCAGTTTAGCCGCTTTGGGATTGGTGGCAAGTGGCAAGTGGCAGGTGGTAAGTGGGTACCTGCCACTTGCGACCTGCTACACTTCAGGGGGTCATAGGAAAATTGTACTATTTGCCAAATCGCCATAAACGCCTATTTTCCCCGCTGGTTTTTTTGAAAATCCCCTACCCCAAACCCGGTGGAAGTATGGCCAAGATACTGGTAGTAGAAGATGATTTGATCATCCAAAACTTGATGCTGTTTTACCTGCAAGACAAACAACATCAGGTCTTGGTTGCCGCCAACGGACGAGAAGGCGTTTCTCTTGCCAAAGAAGAACACCCAGACCTCATTATCATGGATTTACGCTTACCGGTGCTGGATGGCTGGCAGGCCACCGAGCAGTTAAAAGCGTGTGACCAAACGGCCGACATTCCCGTTTTGGCGCTGACGGCACAATCGTACACGGCCGTGCGTGAGCGATTCCACGACGCGGGCTGCGACGGTTATGTGGGTAAACCCATCAATTTTCCTGATCTCTTTGTGCAGATTGACTCCCTCACCTGCAACAAAATTTCTGCCTGACGTAACCGTTCAGACCTGACAGGTTTTTTACTCGTTCAACTTGAAGCTTCACAGGCCGAAAACCTGTCAGGTCTCCAAAGAGAATGAACGCTTACCATCTACAAAAAGAATTGCTCCACCCAGGCCACTGTTGGGCCAATGTCCACCGCATTAGCATAGGTAATCAGCTTATCCATACTCGCCACATCATCCAGTTCCACCGGCTGTGGCAGCGGCTGATTCAGGCGATGGTATTTCTCCGACCCCAATATGCGTTCACATTCATAATTTTGAGCATCCATCGAGCCTTCCAGCATGATGGGAATGGCCGGACTGGCCCATTGTAGCAATCCCCAATTATGCCGCTCGCCGTCAATGGCGCGGGGCGCCAGGCCAGTGCTAAACGAAAGCAACCGGATATCAGCTAACTGTTGGCCGCCCGTACCGGGATCAAGCGCCTGGGCCAACGCCGCCACCGTTGGACTGTTGGCAACCACGCCGCCATCCACATACCCTTTGAAAGAGGGGAAATAGGTGGGTGCAGCACTGGTATACATAGCCACATCGGTCAGCTTTTCGTCAGGGTCGCCGGTGAGGTCGGGGAAGTTATGGAAAAATTTAGGTCGCCAGCAGTGGTAGGGTTTTTGCCCACCATCCAGATCAAAGCTGGAAATGAGGACGTGTTTGCCTTGCTGTGCCAGGTCAGCCATCGTCAAATCGCCCAACTCGCTGGAAACAGCTTCGTAAAGCCCCTGGTTATCATATTTCGCGCCAATCAGCCCCCACAAGGTGCGCACTTGCCAGGCGAAAGACCGGGAGAAGATGCGCGGTCCCCACTGCTGGTAAAGGGCCACACCCTCGGCCGGTGTGCGCCCGGCGGCTAACCCCATGGCGATGATGCCGCCCGTGGAAGTACCGGCATAGAGGTGAATGTCATCCAGGAAGGTGGGCACGGCCGTGAGAATGCGGTCTAGCAGTACGGCCGTGTACAACCCCCGTATCCCGCCCCCATCCAGACACAAAATGCGAAACTTACTCATGATACCTTTACCACGCGCTTCGGCTTGAGCCGCAGCACCACAAAATCCGCATCCTGCCACTCTTGCAGGTACTCCTGCGCCTTTTCCGGCGATTCGTAGTGGCGGGTGATGCGGGTGGCTATGTTGTGATCGGGGTCATCTGCCACCGCCAGGTCACCATCAATCAAATAACACGGGCTGCCCACCGGGTCGCCGCCAATGCTGATACACCCCTTTAAGTTTGCCAGGGCGTTTTTGACTTTGCGATTATCGCGGACAGAAAACAACACCAACTCCTCCCCATCCAGCATAAACCAGACCGGCACGGTGTGCGGGTAGCCATCCGGGCGGATGGTGGTCAACCGGACAATTACCGGCTGGGCTAACACAGAACGCATTTGTTCGTCAAACATACAATTCTCCATCTTCCCATGCCCCGCATGGGACAATTTATTGGTTTCTGAGCCATCTTTGTGTGCTTCGCATGGTGAGCGGTTTGTCACCTACCAGTTTATGCTCCTCACATGAGAATGCAAACTTCTGCACGCAAAAAGACTTTCACGCGCCATAGCGTATAATTGGGCTATGATTCCCTTGACTATTTCCGGCAGTGAATTACAGGTAGACGATGTGGTGGGGGTAGCCCACGGCCGTACCGTGCAATTGGACCCCGCCGCCATCCCCAAAATGGAACGGTCGCGCCGTGCTGTGGATGAATTGGTAGCGCGCGGCGAGGTGGTGTATGGCATCACCACCGGCTTCGGCCGTTTCAAAGACAAGATTATTTCCCCCGACCAGGTGAAACAGTTGCAGGTCAATCTGGTGCGCAGCCATGCTGTGGGCGTGGGGCCGCTGCTGCCGGAAACGGCCGTGCGCGCCATGCTCGTCGTGCGCGCCAACACCCTGGCGATTGGGCATTCCGGGGTGCGCCCGGCGGTAGTACACCTGCTGTTGGACATGCTCAACCAGCACATCCACCCACGCATCCCATCGCAAGGATCGCTGGGGGCCAGCGGCGACCTGGCCCCGTTGGCCCATCTGGCGCTGGTACTGATTGGCGAGGGGGAGGCGGTGGTGAATGAGGAGGTGTTGCACGGCCGTGCCGCTTTAGAGCAATGTGGCCTGCAACCGCTGGAACTGGAAGCTAAAGAAGGGCTGGCGCTGTTGAACGGCACCAGCTTCATGGTGGGCATGGGAGCGCTGCAAGTGCGCCGGGCCATCAATCTGGCTCTGACCGCCGACATCGCCGCCGCCCTGACGCTGGAAGCGTTACATGGCACCGACCGCGCCTATGACGGCCGTGTCCACGCTGCCCGCCCCCACCCCCGCCAAATCGAGTGCGCCGCCTTCTTGCGCCAGTTGTTGCAGGGCAGCCAGCTATTAAGAGGGTACGACCCGCTGAACGTGCAAGACCCGTACACGCTGCGCTGTGTGCCCCAGGTGCATGGCGCGGCGCGGGATGCTGTTGCCTACGCGAAGTGGGTCATTGATATTGAACTCAATTCAGT
The DNA here is from genome assembly GCA_035444285.1 of Chloroflexota bacterium. GTDB lineage: Bacteria > Chloroflexota > Anaerolineae > Promineifilales > Promineifilaceae > CAADGU01. Next base: position 314,778 of record DAOMOK010000004.1, on the reverse strand, counting down.
TAATGACAACCCCATCATCTTTGTGGATGAAAAAACGGGCGCGGCCGATGTCATTTCGGCGGGTAATTTTCATGGTGAACCGATTGCTATGGCCATGGATTATATGAAGCTGGCGCTGACGGAAATCGGCAATATGAGCGAACGGCGTATGGCGCGGCTGGTGGATGCGGACAGCAACGGCCGTGTGCTGCCCATGTTCCTCACCGAAGATGGCGGCCTGGAAAGCGGCCTGATGATGGCCCAATACACGGCGGCGGCGCTGGCCTCGGAGAACAAAGTGCTCGTCCACCCCGCCAGCGCGGACACCATCCCCAGCAGCGCCAATGTGGAAGACCATGTGAGTATGGGGGCTACGGCCGTGCGCCAGGCGGCGCAAATCCTGGACCATGTGGAGACGATTGTGGCTATTGAATTACTCGGCGCAGCACAGGGGGTGGACTTCCGGCGTCGGGTCATGGGAGCAGATAAGATGTTGGGGTGGGGTACGGCCGTGGCCTACGACCTCATCCGCCAAGCCGCCCCCTTCCTGGCTGATGATACCGTGCTGGCCCCGCACATCGAACAGTTACGCCAGTTGGTGGCCGATGGTACAATAAAGCGGGCGGTGGAAGTAGTGTTGGAAAGTAAGCAGTGAGCCGTGAGCAGTAGGAGAAATGCTGATGATGCTAAAGCCTATTCAATCAAAACCGGGTGAACCAATTTGGGAATTAGCCCGGCAATATCCAAACCAGGGTGAATGGAGCGAACAAGATTATTTTGCATTAGAGACTGACAATTTTGTTGAATTTGATAATGGATACCTGGAGTTTTTGCCCATACCAACATTAGTACACCAACGAATCATGCTGTTCCTGTACCGTTTGCTCCATACATTTGTCGAGGCGAGGGCTTTAGGAGAAGTATTAACTGCGCCATTGCCTGTTCGCCTCTGGAATAAAAAATATCGGGAAACAGACATTATTTTTTTGTCAAGCGAACGCAGAATTTCCACTGAGGATAAATATCCCACTGGCGCGGATATGGTTGTAGAAATAGTCAGTGAGGGAAAAGAGGACAGAGAACGAGATTTAGAAACTAAACGGGAAGAGTACGCCCTGGCCGGTATTGCGGAGTATTGGGTTATTGATCCGAAGAAGAGGCAGATTTGGGTGCTAAAACTGGTGGATGATGAGTATGTAGTGCATGGGCAGTTCAAAGAAGGAGAACGGGCGACATCGGTGTTATTAGCAGGGTTTGGGGTGGAGGTCACGGCCGTGTTCGCCGCCGCTGATCCCCATCTTCGAGTTAAAAAATGATAGCCTGATATGACGAACTGTAGATCAATAACATACGAGATTGGTGTTGTCATCAATAGGGTTCAAGGAGCATCATCAGGCCCATGATAATAAAACCCAGGCCAATTACTGTATAGAAGATTCTAGTGAGCTTGCGTCCTAGTGGATAACCAAGTCTTGCAGATCTTGTCAGATCAAAAAACCAACTTGCATCAAGCAATGCTCCTGTAAATACGAACAGGCCAATAATCAGAAATACAAAACCCATAATTGGATCAACACCACCTTAGTGATAATCAGATGATCAGTAGAATCTGCTAAAACCTGCGATAAGTCAACGCCTCTCGCAGTCCAACACAAACGTTACTATGGTGGAAGCTAAATTCTTTATCCACCACATATTTTACCAAACTGAAGGAGATTCCCACATGAACGAAGTGAACGAAATCGTCATTGTCAGCGCCACGCGCACCCCCATTGGCCGCCATGCCGGGGCGCTGGCGGACGTGCGCCCGGATGATCTGGCCGGGCTGGTCATCAAAGAAGTGGTCGCCCGCAGCGGCATTGACCCCCACGAGATTGAAGAGGTGTACTTTGGCTGCGCCAACCAGGCGGGGGAAGATAACCGCAATGTGGCCCGCATGGGCGCATTGTTGGCCGGGCTGCCGCAAGCGGTAGCGGGTGTGACCATCAACCGCCTCTGCGCCAGCGGGCTGAACGCCGTCAACCAGGCCGCCCGCGCCATTCGCTGCGGCGAAGGCGAGGTCTTTATCGCTGGCGGTGTGGAGAGCATGAGCCGCGCCCCGTATTCCATTCCCAAAAATGCGCGGGCCTGGGGGCCGTCCGGCAACATCACCGGCTGGGACACCACGCTGGGCTGGCGCTACCCCAACCCGAAGATGGAAGCACTGTTCCCCCTGGAAGCGATGGGGGAAACGGCCGAGAACATTTATGAAATGAGCCTGGCCGGGAAAATTGCCGGGGGGCCGATCAGCCGCGAGGAGCAAGACGCTTTTGCCCTGGAAAGCCAGCGCCGCGCCTGCCAGGCCATCAACAACGGCTATTTCCAGCGGGAGATTGTGCCCGTGCCGCTGCCCACCCGCAAAGGCGACCCGGTGTTGGTGGACACCGACGAACATCCGCGCATCAAAAAAACGGCCAATGGCTATGAACTGGACACCGACATGGCCACCCTGGCTAAACTGCGCCCGGCTTTCCGCAAGGAAGGCGCGGTAACGGCGGGCAATGCCAGCGGCCTGAATGATGGCGCGTGTGCGCTGTTGTTGATGTCAGCAAAGAAGGCAGAGGCGTTGGGGCTACGGCCGTTAGCCCGGTGGGTAGCGTCGGGGGCGGCTGGCGTGGATCCACGGGTGATGGGGCTGGGGCCGGTCACGGCCGTGCCCAAAGCATTGTCCCGCGCTGGTATCAGCATGGCCGATATTGACCTTATCGAGCTAAACGAAGCCTTTGCCGTGCAGTCATTGGCCGTGATGCGCGAGTTGGGGATGCACCCCGACATCACCAACGTCAACGGCGGCGCCATTGCGTTGGGCCACCCGCTCGGCTGCTCTGGGGCGCGCATCCTCACCACCCTCATTCACGAAATGCACCGCCGCGCAGAAGCAGGCCAACCGATGCGTTACGGCCTGGCGACCTTGTGCGTCGGCGTGGGCCAGGGTGAGGCGACGGTGATTGAACTAATCCGGTAAAAAAGATGAGAGTGGGAGATTAGGAGATTACAATCTCTAATCTCCCACTCTCCAATCTCCCCATGACACTCACGGCCGTCACCCCCGACATCTTTCAAGTTCAAATCCCCCTGCCCTTTGCCTTGCGCATTGTCAATTGTTATTTGCTGCGTGGTGAACATGGCTGGACGGTGGTAGATACCGGGCTGAACACCAGCAAAGCACGGATTACCTGGCAAGAAGCGTTTGCCGAACTGGGCATCCGGCCACGCCAGATTGAGCAAATCGTACTCACCCACATCCACCCCGACCATTACGGGTTGGCCGGTTGGCTGGCGGAATGGTGTGTAGCCGACGGCGGCGCATTGCCGCCAGTACGCCTCTCGGCGCGAGAAGCGGAGATGGCCGTGCATTTCTGGGCAAGGGAAGTGTGGCAACAACCAACCTATATTACCTTCTGGCAGCAATGTGCCGTGCCTCCTGATCTGGCACAGGCCATTGCGGAGACAACCGAGCAAACGCGCCAGCGCACCTATCCCCACCCGGCAACACATCACATCATTGAACCAGACGTTCCCATCCGGCTGGGAAGCAGAATCATGCAGCCACTGCTAATGCCCGGCCACAGCGATGGGCAGTTGGTGTTTTATGACGCCGCCGACCGGCTGCTGCTTTGCGGCGACCATGTGCTGCAAAAAATTACACCCAATATCAGTCTATGGCCGGATGGGGAAGCAGACCCGTTGGGGCACTACCTGACCTCGTTAGAAGAACTGGCGCGGCTGGAGGTGCGGCTGGCGCTGCCGGGGCACGGGCCGATGATGGAGAATGTACACGGCCGTATGGCCCAAATCGCCCAGCACCACCACGACCGACTGGTGCAAACAGAAGCGGTGCTAGATGAACCGTCTACGGTGTACAAAGTCAGCCAACGGTTGTTTGATCATGATAACCTGAGCGTCCACGAGATGCGTTTTGCGGCTACGGAGACGTTAGCCCATCTGGACTATCTGGTGCGGCACGGCCGTGTCCGGCGGCATGGCGAAGAGGTGTGGTGGTTTGAGCGTGATAGGCCCTAAGGGTTTTCAAAAAACCTTTGGGTCTGTTCGTTTCTTGTATGACATTCCACACTACGCAATCTGGACTCTTTTATGTATACTAGGTTTATTAGTCCCTTAAATGTCTTAACCACCAACACCCAACTGAAGGAGAATACTGATGGCAGATACTGTATTACACCGCTTACATGAAAACGGCCGTACCCGCCCCAACGCTCCCGCCTACTACGAAAAACGCAATAACGTCTGGGTACCCACTACCTGGCAGGAATACCTGCAACAGGTACGCCAGGCAGCCAAAGCCTTAGTGGCCCTGGACTTTGCAATCGGCCAAAACACCACCATCCTCGGTTTCAACCGCTCGGAGTGGCTTATTTTTGATTTGGCTACCATGCTGGCCGGTGGCGCGCCCGCCGGTATATACACCACCAACTCCCCCACCGAATGCAAATACATCATCGAAAACGCCGAAACTCCCATCATCCTGGTGGAAAATGAAAGCCAATGGCAAAAGATCAAGGAAGTACGTGAGGACATCGGCTGCCTGAAACATATAGTTACCATGAAAGGCACAAAAATTGACGATCCCATGACGCTGGATTGGGATTCGTTTATGGCCAAGGGCAACGATGTGCCCGATGCCGAAATTGACCAACGGCTGGAATCACTGCGCGAAGACCAATTAGCCACCCTCATTTACACCTCTGGCACCACCGGCCCACCCAAAGGCGTCATGCTCTCCCACAAAAACCTGGCCCGCACCGCCTCCAACGCTAAACAACTGCTCAACCTGACGCCGGCCGATTCGGCCGTCTCTTACCTGCCATTTTCGCACATTGCCGAGCAGATGGTCTCCATTCACGCGGCCGTCACCACCGGCTACCAGATTTATTTTGCCCAATACCCGCCGCAAGATTACCTGAATGAAAATCTGAAGGAAGTAAAACCGACCCTGGTATTTGGTGTGCCCCGTATTTGGGAAAGATTCCAGGCAGCCGTCGCCGCCAACATGAGCCACGCCACCGGCATTAAAGCCAAAATTGCCCATTGGGCCATGGATGTGGGCAACAAAAGCTCGGCGCTTAAAAACCAGGGGAAAGCGCCTTCCGGCATGTTAGGCGTGCAGTATAACATTGCGAACAAACTTGTTTTTAGCAAAGTGAAAGAAGCTTTGGGCTTTACCCAAATGCGTGTGGGTATTACCGCTGCGGCCCCTATCGCCCCTGAGATTTTGCAGTTCTTTGCCAATCTGGACATCTTCATTTACGAGCTATATGGGCAGTCTGAGGGCAGTGGACCAACCAGCACCAACCGCCCTGGCGCCAACAAGATTGGCACGGTCGGCCAATTCTGGCCGGAAACAGAAATCAAACTGGGCGAAGATGGCGAGATTATCCTGCGTGGCCCCAATGTATTTCTGGGCTACTACAAGGATGAAAAAGCGACGAATGCTGACCTGATAGATGGTTGGCTGCACTCCGGTGACCTGGGCCAATTTGATGACGAAGGTTATCTGAGTATTGTGGGACGCAAGAAGGAGATCATCATCACTTCTGGCGGTAAAAACATCGCCCCCAAGAACATTGAAGCTGCCCTCAAGCAGTGTGATCTGGTCTCGCAGGCCGTAGTCATTGGGGAACAGCGGCGCTATATCACCGCCTTGTTAACGCTTGATCCGGACGCGGCCACCGCCTTCGCCCAGGCAAACGGCATTGAGGGACAAACTTTGCACGACAATGCCAAAGTGATCGAACATCTGCAAAAAGAGATTGATGCGAAAGTGAATCCGCTCTTTGCGCGTGTGGAGCAGGTACGCCAGTTCCGGGTGCTGCCGCGTGACTTCTCTATTGAAGATGGGGAACTGACGCCTACTCTGAAAATCAAACGCCGCATCATCAATCAGAACTTTTCGGATGAGATTGAGTCTATGTATACGGAGTAAAGAGGAGTTTGGGAGATACTCACTCCCCTTATCTCAAAACCTTGAAGCCGTCCTGGAGAGAAAATACAAACGGCCGTACCCATCCCGGTACGGCCGTTTTCTTTCCCAAAATTGCCCTTTCGTCCAGTTTGACAGGCAGTAGGCTGTTGTTATAATTGCCGTTGGCTTTTTGGTCTGCATACAGGTGTGGGGCCCAACGAGCATTACCAATCACTACATCTGGCTTAAAGAGCAATCGCTTCATCCCCAGCATCCGTAGTCAAAAAACTTACCATCGGGAAAGGCGCAGACTAAAGCAACACATACCGCTGCGTCAGGAGAACTTGTCATGAGTGAAGAAACAGAAACAACAGAGGTGGATACGCCAGTTTTGGCCGCAACTTCCACCCCCAAACCACAGAGCATTGCGGACCTCAAACCCAAAATGCAGCTCAGTGGCATCGTGACGCGCATAGAGCTTTATGGTGCGTTCATTGATTTGGGAATCGGCGTCAATGCCCTCATCCACATTTCACAATTGGGCCAGGAACACGTCAACCGGGTAGCCGACGTGTTAAGCGTGGGGCAAGAAGTGTCGGTATGGGTAGATAAAGTGGATGTCGCCCGTAACCAGATCATGGTAACGATGATCAAACCAATGGCCGTAGATTGGAACGATTTAGAAATCGGCCAGGTGTACACCGGCACTATCACCCGCCTGGAAAATTTCGGCGCTTTTGTAAATATCGGCGCAGAGCGGGAAGGGTTGGTTCACATCAGCGAACTCAACCATAATTATGTGAAACACCCTAACGAGGCGGTGTCTGTTGGTGAAGAAGTGCGCGTGCAGGTATTGGGTTTCAGCAAACGCAAACGACGCATTGATCTGAGCATTAAGGCGCTGCTGGAAAGACCGGAAGCTGCTGCCCCTTCCTATGTGGAAGTGGACGAAGTGGAATATGACGAGCCGGAAGAAGAAGAAGCGTTGTCGGCGATGGAGTTTGCGCTACGGCAGGCGCTGGGTGATGATTATGATAGCGGCAAAGGCGGCCGCAATCGCAATAAGAAGGCGAGCAAGAATCGCCGCCGCAATGAACGCGACAGAATTCGGGCGCAGCAGGATGACATTTTAAGTCGCACGCTGCATGTGCATCAGAATTAAAGGCCGGTAATCAGTTATCGGTAATCGAAACAAAGAAGCCCCTGAACAGGGGCTTTTTTTATTCGAGCAGCCAGGCGGTGAGGGTGTGGCCGGCCGGGACGTGGCGCATACCTTCGGGGATGATGAGCAGGGCGTTGGCTTTAACGAGGGAGGTGAGCATGTGGGAATCCTGGCTGCCGGTGGGGGTGGCGGTGTACCCATTGTCCTGTTTGCTGACGATGGCGCGGATGTAGCTTTCACGGCCGTCCGACTCCATCTCCTCATGCACTTCGGCCAATACCTGCGGCCGTTCTAGCTGCGTGTGCCCGGCCATTTTCAGGATGGCGGCGCGGGCAAAACGTTCAAAAGAGACCATCGCCGAAACGGGGTTGCCAGGCAGACCGATATAGGGAATCCCTTTGTAGGAACCATAGGCCAATGGTTTGCCGGGGCGCATCCGCACCCGCCAAAAGCCGATGTTGCCTTCCGCTTCCAGCACCGCCTTAACCACATCGTAGGCGCCGACGGAGACGCCGGCGGAACTGATGAACAGGTCTACGCCAGCATCTAGCCCGGTTTGTAGTTTGGCGCGCACGTCCTCTTCTGTGTCGCGGGCGATGCCGAGCGAGAGGGGGATGGCTCCGAGGGCGGCGACCTGGGCGGCTTGAGCGTAGCCGTTGCTGTTGCGGATTTTGCCGGGTTGCAGGGGTTGTTCGATGGGGATGAGTTCGTCGCCGGTGGCCAGGATGCCGACTAACGGCCGTCGCACAACCCACAGTTCCGCGATGCCCAATGCCGCCAATAGACCAATTTCTTGTGGCCGTATGACGTGCCCGGCGTGGAGGACGGTTTGCCCGGCCTGGATGTCGCCGCCGGGGGGGCGAATGTAGTCACCGGGGTTGACGGGGCGGTTGATCTGGATGGTGGTGGGCAACGGCCGTGCCTTGTCCCGCCAGTTTTCGTTGGTGTCTTCCACGGGGATGACGGCGTCAGCGCCGGGGGGGATGGGGGCGCCGGTCATAATGCGCACGGCCGTGCCGCGTTCTATTTGTATATCTGGCGCAGACCCGGCGGCAATGTCGCCGATGACGCGCAGGGTGGCGGGCTGGTCGGCGGTTGCACCCACGAGATCGGCGGCGATGAAGGCATAACCGTCCATAGATGAATTGGCGAAGGGGGGCAGATTGTCCTGGGCGGTGATGGGCGCGGCTAGTACGCGGCCGAGGGCGTCTGGCAAGGCCACTGGTTCGGGGGAAAGGGTGGTGAGGGGGGCGAGGACGGCCGTGAGTGCTTCTTGAACTGTCAGATTTTCTACATTTGCCATAGAGTTCGTCACTTCCAGATGTATATAGGGAAAAGGTTATTCATTTGCCAGCGCGTCGAGCAAGGATTGAACACCCCAAAACAGGACGCCATATTCGCCCATAGCTTTACGCAGTTCTTCATCCGCGCGGAGATCATCGTCGCCGGTGATGATGGCGTTTGCCCGGCCATCAATGGCGGTTGCCAGGACAGGATGATCTTTGGGATCGCGGCAGCGCGGTGGGATGGTTTGGAGTTCAACTATTTCGCCGCGTGTGCGCATCTGGCGATATAGTTTTTCTGCTTGTTGGGGATCAATGTATTTTTGGAGGCGGGAACGCTGCCAGACATGGTTGTATTCGTTTAGTAGGGGTTGGCTGGTAACTAATTGAAATTGGTTGGCTTGCCAGATGGTTAAGATGGGCAAAGTAACCCGCCCGCGCAGCAAAATGCGAATCCAGATATTGGTATCAATGACAAGCCGTAACATGAGGGGCTATGAAGGTGATTGGCGCACGGCCTGTATTTCGGCCAGGATGTCCGCATCGGAAATCTCATTCACGGGGGGTTGGCTATAGAGTTCGGTGATGAGCTGTGTTAATTCCTGGTCTAGTTCGGCATTGGCTAAGGCTCTGGCGAGCCTGGCTCTTTCGTTGGGTTTTAGCTGGCGCACGGCCGTGATCAACTGTTCAACAGTCAGTTCCACTTCGATATTGGGTATGGTAATGGTAGCTGTGGTCATTGCGTCACCTCATCATATCAATTTGATGACATTATAACGCCAACCTATACGTCTGCCACGATCATTGTTCCGTATTCCCGCGCGGTCTGGCGGCGATGACTTGATAGCCCCAGGTCTGCAAGGCGTTGGTCACGACGCCGTTGTAACGGGTGGCGACGAGGACGATGGCCGCCGTTTGCAGCAAATCGAGCAGCCGCTGTACCTGTGTCAGGCGGGCCTGCACGTTGGCTTCGCGCTGATTGCGCCCGGCGGTGCGGGCGGCGTGCGCGGTTTGCAGATTATCCAACACGGCCGTCATCTCGGCCAATGAGGGGTTGCTGATCTGGTCGGCGGGCGGCAGGCTGCTTTCTTTGCGCACATAGGCGGCTAATAAGGCGGCCCAGCCGTTGTCCGTGCGCGGTTTGCGCACCGTCACACCCCGGCCATTGGCGACGGTGTCCAATCCCCATTGTTCGAGCTGCGCCAGGTTGGTGAAATGTCTGGCTTTTAATTGGATGATGGCGATTTCCAGGTTTGACCGGGCGATGGTCATGGTCTGGCGATAGGTTCCGGCAGCGACGGCGCGGGTTATTTCGCCGCTGTGGGCGGTAGTGTGGGCGTTATGCACGGCCGTGTACGCCAATTCCACCTCCGCCAATGACGGTGCAGCCACCCGTTCGGCCGCGGGCAGGCTCGTTTCATGGGCAATGTAGGCCTGCCCCAATGCCAGAATGTCGGCATCACTGCGCGGCCATTTCACCTGATACGCACCTTTATAATCTAATCGCACCATAATCATACGCCACTCACCTTTGCCCAATAAAACGAGAGATTGATTGAATTGTATCAAGAAAGACGGCCGTTTTCCATGCATAAGCTCCTTGCAGTACTGCAAGACCTCTATGCACAGTGATTTTGCAACTTGCAGTACTGCAAGTTCTCTATGCATGATGATTTAGTAGCTTGTAGTACTGCAAGTCTTCTATGCATGGTGATTTTATAGCTTGCAGTACTGCAAGTCTTCTATGCACGGTGATTTAGTAGCTTGCAGTACTGCAAGTCCTCTATGCACGGTGATTTAGTAGCTTGCAGTACTGCAAGCTCTTTATGCATGGTGATGGAGTTTGTTGGGAGGAAGGGAGGTGTTGGGGCGGTACGGCCGTGATGCCGTTCGACCGGCCATTCCATTGTTAGCCGTCATCGTTGCGCATCCACTCAACTTCACTTTCAACGGGCCTCGGCAGCCGACCTTCCAACCATTTCATCACAGTTCCCGGCTTGAACTCACGATCATGGCACTCAATGACCCATGAGAGGTATTCAGCGGGGCCACCATTCAGATAAGGCGGTGGTGAGACGGGCATGAACACCGTCGGGAGTCGCTCGTGGAGCGAAAGGTAATTGAGTACATGTGCGAGTTCCTGCACGACATGCCAGGCGAACTTATGTGAAACGTCAATCGAAAACTTCACCCACCACCCGCCATCATCGAAATGGCCGGCGCCGACAGCTCCTGACACTGCGGGAATGCGCTGAAGGTAGTCAACCAGGGTTCCGAAGTCACGATGGTCAGTCATAAATGTGCTGCCAGAGTGGGGGTACGGCGTGGCTCAAATTCCAAGTTTCTCACGTACTACCTCAATTGGAATTCCATCACCGCTGTCACGGGCGGCCAGCAACCGCTCTTTCATCTTCTCACTGCCCAATAGATATTCTGTTTCGTCCAATTCATCGTCAATCAGCTCTTCAACCAGACGATAAACCAGATCAAACTGGCGCGGCGGCAGCCGATCAATCCAATGATGAAGCCGTGTAAGTTCTTGAGCATCCATTTGTGTCATTGGTACAGACATTTCATCACCTCACAATAGACCTGACGACATTATAGCTTCAAAATACCCTGACAAGAAACCGCTTATAAAACTGCCAAACGGCCGTCCAATTCCAACACATCCGCAGCCCCCTGCATTGCCGTCAGAACGTTGCCAATGTGCTGCCAGAGTTCCAGACGGCCGTCAAAACATTCCCGGCTAAAATCATCTGTCACCGCTACCACATGCTCCCGGTCAACCCCGGCGGCAAAGCGTTTATCCTTCCACTTATTGCGCACCGATTTCAGTTCCAGGTCGTGGATGTTGCGCGACGGCCGTACCAATGTCGCCGCAATAATCAAACCCGTAATCTCATCACAGGCCAACAAGGCAAAATCAATGGGCTGCTCCCGTTCCACCCCGGTTCCCTCCGTATTATGGCTCAAAATGGCGCGAACAACCGCCTCATCAAAGCCCCGCTCCCGCAAAATGGGCGCGCCCGCCAGCGGATGCCGGTGCAAATCCGGGTGAATCTCCCAATCAAAATCATGCAGCAGCCCCACCACTTCCCACAATTCCGCATCCGCGCCTAACAACTCTGCATACCAGCGCATCGCCGCACTTACCGCCAGCATATGCCGCCGCAGCCCCCCATCCTGTACATATTCACATACGGTTGCCCATGCTTCGTCACGGCCGTTCATCATACCTCTGGAATTATGAATTATGAATTAGGAATTATGAATTATGAAGGGATCACCCCTTCACCTGCTCACCTCATCACCTGCTCACTCCAACGCCTCACCATCCTCATCAACCGGCGCGTTCTTTGCGCCACAATCACAGCCGCCACCCTCATGCTTCGAGCAACCGGCCTCTGCCTTCTTCTGCAGCGCTTCCAACTCATCCAACGGCTCTAATTCGTGGCGGAAAAATTCCACCCATTCGCCTTCAATATCCACCACCACCGAATCCCGCAGGACGCGCACATCACGTACCTTACCTTCGCCGCGCGGCGTGCCAATGCGTTTGCCCAACTTCGGCAGCGTCTTCTTGGCCTCCACATACTGCTCATACTCATACACCAGACAGCAGCGCAAACGGCCGCACATCCCCGTAATCTCCTGCGGACTCAGCGAAATCCCCTGCTCCTTCGCCATACGAATCGAAACCGGGCTAAACTCCGTCAGAAAAGTCGAACAGCAGCGCGGTCCCCCACACGCCCCATATCCCCCCATAATCTTGGCCACATCCCGCGGCCCAATCAACCGCATCTCAATCCGCGCCCGAAACGCCTTCGACATCGCATTTTGCAGCGGTTTAATCTCCAGCTTCTTATTCTCAGTGGTATAGTGAATGGTCAACCACGAGCCATCAAAGCTGTACTCCGCTTTCACAAACTTCGCATCACTGTAATTAAGTTCCGCCGCCTTCTCCCGGCACGTAATCAGCGCATCCAACTCCTTCGACTCCCACAACTGCTTCATCACCAGATCACGCGGCGTCGCTTTGCGCTCAATGGCCCGCATCCCTTTTTGTTTGTGCGCCTGCTCCGGCTGCACAAACGTCATGATCTGCCCCAACTGCCGCCCCCGTTTCGTCTCCACCAACACATAGTCGCCCATGGCCACATCATGCTGCGCGCCCACTTTGAAATGATACAACTTACCCAATTTCTGAAAACGAATCCCCACAAAGGGCGTCTTCTCTTGTATTACCGTCGTCATACGTTTAGCTCTCAAACACTGTTCGTAGTAGGCGATTTATCGCCGTTAATAGGCGATAAATCGCCTACTACAAACTTAATAGTTTAACCAATCATCTGAATCGGGATAAAGTTCGCCTGATTCGCCAGCGACAAGACGCTAACCCGCGCCGCTACCGTGCGCGCAATCTGGCGCAGGGCAAAGGCCGCCGCCGAATCAGGATAGGCCACTACCACTGGCTGACCACTGTCGCCGCCAATGCGGATATTGGCATCCATCGGCACCGAACCCAAAAATTCCACATCCTCTTGCGCCGCCAGTTGCTCACCCGCGCCCGTGCCAAACATCTCGCCGCTCATATTTTCCACCACGCCAATCGTGGGCACATCCAGTTTCTCAAACATCTTCATGCCCCGCAGCGCATCGGCTGCCGCCACCTGCATCGGCTGGGTGACAATGATCACCCCCGTGGGCGGGAGAATTTGCGCCAGCGTCAATTGGGCGTCGCCCGTGCCCGGCGGCAAGTCTACAATCAAGTAATCTAGTTCACCCCAGGCCACGTCGGCCAAAAGCTGGCTGATGGCGCTGTGCAACATCGGGCCACGCCAGATGAGCGGCTGGTCGGGCCGCACCAGGAAAGCCATCGAAATAAAGCGCACGCCATACTTTTCGGCGGGAACCATTTGGCGATCTTTAACCGGTGGCAGTTGATTCACGCCCATCATCATAGGCACGTTGGGGCCAAGAATGTCGGCATCCAGCAGCCCCACCCGCGCCCCTTCTTCAGCCAGGGCAATAGCTAAGTTGACGGCAATGGTAGATTTACCCACGCCGCCTTTGCCGCTGGAAACGGCAATGACGTTGCGGAAATTTTGGCCGAGGTCTTTGTTTTGGCGGGCGCTGGTGGGCACATTGGCGTCCCAGTTAATGGTAATCTTGCCGACATCCGGCAGTTTCGCCAGCGCCGCCCGCGCATCGGCTTCCATTTTACCCTTGAGCGGGCAGGCGGGGGTGGTCAGCATGATGGTGAAGGAGATGTCACGGCCGTTCACCTGCAAATTCCGAATCATATTGAGCGAGACTAAGTCCCGGTGTAATTCTGGCTCTATCACCGTCGCCAAAGCGGCCTGTACCGCTTCGGATGTAATTTGATTGTTTTTGTTTCCAAACATAACTCTCTATCTTTGGTAATTGAGTAATTGGGTAATTACTCAATTACCCCATAAATAAAATTGCGCATGGCACAATGCCATACGCAATTATAACCATTAAAATTGAATTTGGGCGGAACTGCCACCGAATAAAATTCGGCGTCTGATACAAAAAGTCTGCTGAAGCAGACTTGGAAGGCGGCCTCAGTGCGCTCTAGCGCACTTATTGTATCAGCCTGGGAATTCATTCCCAGGGGCAAAATATCAACACGACCTAATATGTGTCACCACGATACATCAATTGGCTGGCATGTTCCTCTGCCAATGTCGGTTCCGGTTCGCCATCACCAGCTTGTCTGGCCTTCTTCTTGGCTTTGGCCTCTTCCACAAAGTTGCGCGCCGCTTCTTCAGCCGCCGCCTTCTTGGGAGCAATCTCGCGCCAGTAGCTCAATGGTTTGCTTAGCCGCTCCTTGTCGTGAATGTGGGCGGTGGTGCGGTTGTAACTGGCGAGTTCGTAGTCATGATCCAGCTTGATGGCATCAAACGGGCAGAACTCCATACAAAAGCCGCAGTTCATGCAAATGTCAATATCAATGAAAAAGGCGTTGGGTTCGGGTTTGGGACGGCCGTTGGGCTGTTTGCCCCGTTCAATCCAGATACACTGCGGCGGGCACACTTTGGCGCAAATGCCACACGACGTACACCAGTCTTTGCCCCACTTTTGCCCCGGCGGTGGATCATCCGTCACCAAAAACGGCACAAAGCGGAAACGTTCCGGCACTTCCAGCTTTTCTTCCGGGTAAAAGACCGTCTTCACGCCACGCCCTTTCACCCCCTGGCGCACTTTCAGCGCTTCATCGTTATAGTAACGACCACCCCGCGCTGCCCAGTAAAAATCATCCAGGTACGAATCAACAAAATGTTTCATGACCACAGCCATGCCTTTGAGAATGCCAGTTCCGTACATAAAAACTCCGAATTAGGAATTATGAATTATGAATTAGGAATGGGCTTCATAATTCATAATTCTTAATTCATAATTTGACTACCTGTCTACTTCGCCTAACACAATATCTATACTGCCCAAAATCACCACAATATCCGCCACCTTGTGTCCCTGGCACATTTTGCCCAGGGGAGTCAGGTTGATGAAGGAGGGGGCGCGCACGTGGTAGCGGTCGGGGTTGCCTTCGCGGCGGCGGGCGGTGATGTAATAGCCGAGTTCACCTTTGGGGTTTTCCACACGGCCGTAAGCCTCACCCGCTCGCGGCGCCCGCAGCGCATATTGTGGTTTGTCGCTGTTAATCTTTTGCCCGGCTGTCGCTTTGATGTGTGGCAACACCTGCTGCAAAATGCGCAAACTCTGGCGCATCTCCTCCATGCGAATGTCGTAACGATCCATCACATCGCCGTTAAACCGCACCGGGATGTCAAAATCAAGCTGGGGATAATAAGAATAGGGGTCGGCGCGGCGCACATCATACTGCACCCCACTGGCGCGTAACACCGGCCCGGCTGTGCTATAGCCAATGGCATCTTCCCGCGACAGCACGCCCACACCAATACAGCGTGAACGCACAATTTCATTACCCGTCATCAACTGGTCGCCCTGCTCCAGCACGCGAGGGATATTCCCATAAATCAACTCTTCCAGGAATTGCATGGTGGGTGTACCGCGCACATCATCTGGCAAATCATAGGCCACGCCACCAAAGCGCATGTAGTTACACATCATGCGGGAACCGGCGGTGGCCTCGAAGAAGTCCAGGATCAATTCCCGTTCCAAATAAAAATAGAGCATGGGCGTTTGCAGTGCACCCAGGTCGTTGAGCAAGAAACCCAAGGCCCACAGGTGATTGCAAATCCGGGTCAGTTCCACCATGAGGATGCGCAGCCACTCCGCCCGCTCCGTCACCTCCATGCCAAACAGCTTTTCCACGCCCAACACATAGCCATGATTGTTGCTCATAGAGGAGAGGTAATCGAGGCGGTCAGTATAGGGGAGATTTTGGATGAAGGTGTTGCGTTCGCCGATTTTTTCGTGATTGCGGTGAAGGTAGCCCATCACCGGTTTCAAATCTACTACTGTTTCGCCGTCCAACACCACCACCATGCGGAACACGCCATGCGTGGAAGGATGCTGCGGGCCGATGTTCACCGTCACCTTATCCGTTTTGATGCCCGTGCCCGGGTCCACGACATGGGTTTCGCCGGGTAGATACATATCCGTTTCCACGTCATACTCATTGCCGGTGGGCTGCCAGCCGGCCGGATATTGCACATTTTTGCCGTAGGGGTTCTTCTCCTCAGCGCGGAAGACGCCGCCATCCGGCCAACGGCTACCAAACGGCTTCTTTTCTTCTTCGTAAAAAGCCTCTTTCCAATCTTTGCGCAACGGATGACCGTTAAAACCGTCCCAGGTCAAAATCCGACGCAGATCGGGATGACCTTCAAAATGAATACCGATCAAATCCCACGCTTCCCGTTCCTGGAAGTCCGCGCCGGGCCAGACGGGAACGAGGGAAGGGATAATCGGATTGTCGCGGTCTACCTGGACATGCAGCACCAGGGCGCCGCCGCCCTGATCCATGCTGTATGTATGGTAAACGGCTTCCAGTTTGTTTTCGCTCAAGAGATCCACACCAGTGACGCTGCTGAGGTAATCAAAACCAAAGTCATCACGCAGGGCAGTGGCTACTTCAATCAGCTTATCTGCCTGTACAACAACGCCGCCGTACCCTTCGCGGGTCTCATCGGTCACGGCGTCAGGGAAACGCTCCTTGAGCAAGGCGGCAGCACGAGCCACAGGGTCATCAGACACGGCCGTGCCCACCTCCACCATCTCTTCTTCTTGCGGTTCGGGTGCATCTAAAATCAGTTCGCTCATGGGGAATTCTTCCAAAAAATAGCTGGTTGCAACTTGCCACCAGATGAAATACTACTCTGTGACCTCGCTGTCCATAACCACTTCCACCTTCGCCGCCTGCTGCCGGATAACGTCAAGCTGGCGTAAATCCACCAGGTCGGGGCCAAGCACCGGGATTGGCACTGCGCCATCAGATGTCGGGTCGCCCTTGCTATACCAGGGCACAGAGGCAATAGATTGCTGGTCAATTTTCTCTTGCAGAGCGATCAGGCCATTGATAAGCGCCTGGGGGGTGGGCGGGCAGCCGGGTACGTACACATCCACCGGCAAAAACTTATCAATACCGTCCACTACGGTGTACCCCTCTTTGAACGGGCCTCCACCAGAAGCACACGCCCCCATAGCCAGCACATAGCGCGGTTCGGGCATCTGGTTATACAGGCGGACGATGGTAGGCACCATCTTCTTCGTCACCGTGCCGGAAATGATCATCAGGTCAGACTGGCGTGGCGTGGCGCGGAACACTTCCATGCCAAAGCGGGCCAGGTCATAACGGCTGGCAGCAGTGCAAATCATCTCAATCGCACAGCAAGCCAGACCAAAAACCATCGGCCAGACCGAGTTACGGCGGCCCCAGTTGTAAACGGGGTCCAAAATTTTGGCGATATTGGTGATCCACACATTATTTTGCAACTCTTCGGGGACAACCATATCAGGTGAATCTACGCCTATCTGCTTTGTCATCAGTTAGCAGCCTCCTCGTACCAAACATTTTGTATGTCTAGCAAAATGCGCTCGGTGACCATGTCGGGGTCATCGTCAAAACCGGGCAGGGCAATAACCAGTTCTACCAGTTCGGCCAGACCCACGTCTATGGGGCTTTTGTGGGGATACTGTTCCATCAAGGCCACACAGATGGCGTAGGTGGATTCCCAATACAGTTCAGGGGTACGGCCGTCCACTTCGGGTTGTCTCTGCCTGATTTCGGGCCTAAATCCAGGCGCTCTTTTGCTAAAATTCAAGTATCCCAAGTATATTACATACTGCCCGAAGCGGCGAATGATTGATGATTTTTTTCACAAGCGAATGTCACGCATCACGTATCACGCATCATTCAGAGCGTGATACGTGATGCGTGATGCGTGAGATCATGAAAATCCTGATCGTTTCTCCCTATCACGGCGGCAGCCATGCAGCGTGGGCGGCGGGCTACCAGCAGCATAGCCAGCATGAGGTATCATTGCTGACGCTGCCCGACCGCTTTTGGAAGTGGCGGATGCACGGCGGCGCGGTAACGTTGGCCCGCCGCTTCCGGGAGCAAAAACTGAAGCCTGACGTGATTCTGGCGACAGATATGCTGGATGTGACCACCTTTCTGGCGCTCACCCGCGAGCGGACGCATAACATTCCCCTGGTTTTGTACATGCACGAAAACCAACTGACCTACCCGCTGCCAGAGGATGGAACCACCGGCCCCATGCGGCGGCAGTTGGGGGAGCGGGATTACCATTATGCTTTCATCAATTTTGCTTCCATGCTGGCGGCAGATGCTGTGTGGTTCAATTCAAAGTTTCATCTGGAGAGCTGGTTCACGGCCGTACCCGCCTTCCTCAAACATTTCCCCGAATATAATGAATTGGGGACGGTAGACGGTTTGCGCCAAAAGAGCCGGGTGCTGCCGGTGGGGGTGGGCTTTGAGAAATTGGCAATGGTCAATGATCAATGGGCAATGGGCAATGAGGAGCCGCCCCTTATTTTGTGGAACCAGCGTTGGGAATATGACAAGAATCCAGAGGCGTTTTTTGCGGCGCTGGCGGAGGTAGCAGGGGCAGGCATTCCGTTTCGGCTGGCGTTGTGTGGGCAGCAATATGGCAAACGGCCGTCCGCCTTCAACGCCGCCCTCACCCAATTTGCCGACCAGCTCATCCACGTCGGCCACGCCGATTTTGAAACGTACCGACGGCTGCTCTGGCAGGCGGATGTGGTCGTTTCCACCGCCCACCACGAATTTTTTGGCATTAGCATCCTGGAAGCGATTGCCTGCCACACCTTCCCCCTGCTGCCACACCGCCTCAGTTACCCGGAGATCATCCCGGCAACCTACCACGCCGACTGCCTGTACCACACCCAGGATGAACTGGTAGAACGGCTCATCTGGGCGCTGACTCATGGGAAACAGGCCAGCAAGATCGCGGCGGAATTGCGCACGGCCGTGACCACTTTTGATTGGACGGCCGTTGCCCCCCGGTACGATACTGCCCTGCCAGAGATGCGTGCCTTTTCTGAATAAACTTTCATTATCCAGATACAGTGCCAGGCAAGGGGTGCCGGTCATCCAAAGCCATCCTCCCCCCTGCCCAGTGCTTTCCGTCACGTTTTTGCATCTGGTTGAATTTACCGCCTGCTTGCAGTACAAATGGGGCACTTCGGGTCAAAACGATGGACACATTTTCCTCCTACATTCCGGTAGATCGCCGCTTTGCACTGTTACAAGGCATCACCCTGCCCACCACCACAACCGGCGCGGCCCTGTTTGCCGACATCTCTGGCTTTACGCCGCTCACCGAACGGCTGGCGCTGCTCTTTGGCCCCCGGCGCGGCGCAGAGGAACTCACCCGTCATCTGAACACCGTCTACGATGCCCTCATCGCCCAGGTGGAATATTATGGCGGCAGCGTCATCAGCTTCGCCGGGGATTCCATCACCTGTTGGTTTGACGAGCAGCAGGGCCAGGCCAGCAAACGCACTGTGGCGGCGGCGCTGGCGATGCAGACCGTTATGGCCGCTTTTACAGAACTGAAGCTGGCCGATGAGCATACGGTACACCTGGCCATGAAAACGGCCGTCACCAGCGGCGCGGCCCGTCGTTTTTTGGTAGGCGACCCAGACATCCAACTGCTGGACACATTGGCCGGGCGCACCATTAGCCGTCTGGCTGCCGCCGAAAAACTGGCCCGGCCCGGTGAAACCCTGGCCGACAAGGCCACCATTGCTGCCTTAGGCAGCGCGGCATCTATCGCCGAATGGCGCACAGACACCGCCGACCACGCTTTCGCCGTGATTACCGACCTGCTCACGGCCGTGCCCGCCCACCAATGGCCTCCCTTTGCCGCCGACGCCCTGCCATTGAGCCAGACCCGCCCCTGGCTGCTCACGGCCGTGTACGAGCGCGAACAGGCAGGACAGGGACAATTTTTAACGGAATTACGGCCGTCCGTGGCCCTCTTCCTTCGCTTCACCGGCCTTAACTACGAAGACGACCCCGACGCCGCCCACAAACTGGACGATTTTGTCCGCCGTGTGCAAAACATCCTCACCCAATACGGCGGCGCGCTGCTACAACTGACCATCGGCGATAAGGGTAGCTATCTTTACGCCTCATTTGGCGCACCCATCGCCCACGAAGATGACGCCTTCCGCGCTGCCAACGCCGCCCTGGAACTGGAAAAGCTGCCCTTCCTGGCGACTACCCCCGTGCAAATTGGCATCAGCCGGGGCGTCATGCGCGCCGGTTCTTATGGCAGCCACACCCGGCGCACGTATGGTGTGTTGGGCGATCACGTCAATCTGGCTGCCCGTCTCATGGAACGGGCCGAACCGGGGCAGATACTCGTCAGCGAGGCGGTGGAAAAGCTGCTGCGACGCGGCTATTATCTGGAGCCGATGGCGGCCGTGCCCCTCAAAGGCAAGAGCGAAACCGTGCCCGTCTTTTCGCTCACACGGCGGCGGCGACCGCAAACCGGCTTCCTGCAAGCGCCCGACTACAACATCCCCCTGGTTGGCCGCCGCGCCGAACTGGAACAAATTCGGCAAAAGCTGGCGCTGGCCCGGCATGGTCAGGGTCAGATTGTGGGCATTACCGCCGAGGCGGGCATGGGCAAAACTCGCCTGGTCAACGAAATTACCCGGCTGGCTGAATCTGCCGGCCTGCCCATTTTCCTGGGCGAGTGCCAATCTTACGGCGCCAATATCCCTTACCTGGTATGGCTGCCCATCTGGTTCGCCTTCCTGGGCATCAATCCCGCCGACTCACTGGCGCAGCAGATACATATTTTGCAGGATCAGGTGGCACGGCTGGCCCCGGAACGGATGGAAGCCCTCCCGCTGTTGGGGGCGGCTCTAGGGCTGCCCTTGCCTGAAAACGACTTTACCCAATCGCTGGACGCCAAAGCGCGCCGCTCGGCGCTGGAAGCACTGCTGCTGGCCTGTATGCAAAGCCAGGCCAGGCAGGCGCATGGGGATGGCGCGGCGCTGGTGTTTGTGTTTGAAGATTTGCACTGGATCGATCCCATTTCCCATGACTTGCTAGAAGAATTGGGCCGGGTCATTGGGCAACTGCCGGTGCTGGTGATCATGGCTTACCGGCCACCGGAATATGCCCGCCTGCAAAAGCCACGCCTGGAAGCGCTGCCCCATTTCACGGCCGTGCCGCTCACCGAACTCTCCACCGCTGAAGCGGAAGAACTGACACAGATCAAACTGAAACAACTCTTTGCCGCCAGCACTACGGCCGTGCCCACTACCTTAGTCCAACAGGTTATTGCCCGCGCCCAGGGCAACCCGTTCTATGTGGAAGAGCTGGTCAACTACCTGCATGATCGCGGCCTGAATTTGGATGATGCCACCGCCCTGGAAAACCTGGAACTGCCCAACAGCCTGCACAGCCTCATCCTCAGCCGCATAGACCAGCTCAACGAAGACCAAAAGCTCACCTTGAAGATTGCCAGCATCATTGGCCGCCTCTTCCGCTTTAGCTGGCTGTTGGGTTATTACCCGGAACTGGGCACAGTCGAACAGGTGCGCGACCACCTGCTGGAATTGGAACGGCTCGACCTGACGCCGCTGGATCAGCCGGAGCCGGAACTGGTCTATATGTTCAAGCACATCGTCACCCAGGAAGTGACCTATACTAGCCTGCCTTATTCCACCCGCGCCCTGCTGCATGAACAGTTAGCACAGTACGTCGAGAAATTGGATGCGGAGCGATTTGTGGATTTGCTGGCCTTTCACTACGGCCGTAGCGAAAACCTGCCCAAAAAACTGGAATATCTCACCAAAGCCGGCATCGCCGCCGCCGACCGTTTTGCCAATGAAGAAGCGGTAGATTACTTGAGTCGGGCGCTGGAGTTGGTGCCGGAAGGAGAGTACGGCCGTCTCTACGACCTGCACCAACGCCGCGAACAGCTCTATGACCTGCAAGGCGACCGCGCCCAGCAGCAGGACGATCTGGCGGCGCTACAACGGCTGGCCCGCCTGCTGCGCGACCACAGCAAAGAAGCGGACGTGGCGCTGCGCCAGGCGCGTTATGCCGAAGTCACCGGCGATTATGACGCCGCCTGTGAAGCGGCACAGCAGGCATTAGCCATGTCTCGCCTGGCACGCCGCCCGGCGCAAGAGGCAGCCGCCTATTTACAATGGGGCCGCGCCCTCTTCCGCCAGGCTGATTATGAGAAAGCGCGCCGCTGTTTCCGCCATGCCCATGATTTGGCCGCCCGCGCCCATGAAACCGACCTTGCCGCCGACTGCCTGATGAACCTGGGCAATGTGGCCTGGTCTAAAGGCGATTACGGTGACGCTCAAAACCAATACCAACTGGCGCTTACCCTGAAACAGCAGGCCAACAATCGGCGCGGCGAAAGCATCTTGCTGAATAACCTGGGTGTGGTAGCCCTTTCCCAGAGTGATTATGCCACCGCCCGCACCCACTACCAGGCCGCTTTAGCCGTCATGCAGGCCATCGGCGACCGGCGCAACGAGAGTTTTGTGCTGGGCAATCTGGGGCTGGTAGCCGCGCATCTGGGCCAATATCACACCGCCGAAATATACCAGCGCCAATCGCTGCAGCTGCGCCAGGAAATGGCCGATAGTTACGGTGAAAATCTATCACTGCTCAATTTGGGCACAGTGGCTTTGTATCAAGGTGATTATGCGCAGGCATTGGCGCTGTATGAACCGCTGCTCAGCCGATACCGGGAAGCGAATAATTCACAAAGTGAAGTGGAGGTGCTGGTTTACCTCTCCCTGCTACACCATCAACTAGGAGAGCAGGCGCAGGCGTTGGTTTACGGCCGTGAGGCCGCCGACATCACGGAGAAAGTGGGGCTGCGCTCAGAAAGCAGCCTGGCCTGGCGCACTATCGGTCATGCGCAGACGGCGCTGGGGCAGTGGGCAGAAGCAGCGGCAGCGTATGAACGGGCAGCGGCCTTATGCCGGGAAGTGGGCAACTTTAATTGGGAGCAGGAGTCATTGGCGGGGTTGGCGCGGCTGGCGCTGGCGCAGGGTAATCTGGACACGGCCGTGGCCCACGTCAATGCCATCCTCAGCCACCTGCAAAAGGGCAATTTACACGGCGCGGACGAACCGCTGCGCGTTTACCTGACCTGTTATCAGGTGTTGCAAGCGGCAGGTGACGGCCGTGCGCCCACCATCCTGGCCGAAGCCTACCATCTACTGCAAGAGCGGGCTGCCGGTATTGAGGATGCGGCGATGCGAGAGCGGTATGTGACGGCCGTGCCCTTCCACCACGAGATTGTGCAATTGTGGCGGCAACTCGGTGAGGTGGTGCGATAAATAGCTTCAATGTTCACCGTTCAACAAATCGCTATTGCCAACTCCTCGCCACCGTCGGCAAGATTCGTGATACAATGACCTGACGCCATCTGGCGGACGTACACAAGGACAGGACAGTATGAAGGTATTTGAAAATGAGGGCTGGAAAGCGAGCCACTGGTCAACTATTGGGGCGATGAACGCAACCGATGAGGAAATCCTGCGTTGGGCCAGGAAGAATGAGTATGATGAATACAAACTCCGTGCCCGCATTTTGCCAATTAGCAGGTGACTCATCACCGGGCACGACAAGGAGGAAATATGAAATACCTCTCATATGGAGTTGCAGCCGTGTTAGCGTTTTTTGGGTTTGTTTTTATTGCCGGGTCGCAGGGCGTGATTTTGCGCATTGTGGTCGGCGTAATTTTCCTGGCAGCCGCGGCCGTGTTTGTTTACATGATACGGGTGAAACCACAACCTTCTCAAACCACCATCGTACAAAAGGTAGACTTGAGCGGCGACGTGAATCTGGAACAGATCAAGTGCCAGAACTGCGGCGGCGTCCTGGATAGGGACTCGATTGAAGTAAAGGCCGGCGCCATCTTTGTTAACTGCCCCTATTGCGGGGCGTCCTACCAGTTTGAAGAAGCGCCGAAATGGTGAACCCCATAAAAGTTATAGGTTTGTAGCAGGCGATTTATCGCCGTTAGAAGGCGATAAATCGCCCACTACAAACAATTGTCAGGACAGGTACCATGGTAAATTTACTGCAAGGCATCCGGCAAGATTGGCATGGTTTTCGTGCCCTGTTTAGTGATCTGCCCCGACCAACGCCAGGGATGCACACCTTCCGCGTGGCGCTGCCCGGCGGCCAAAAGCGCATCCATTTGCGCGTGGAGCCAGACAGCAGCGGCGTCCTTTTTGTGGACGTGACGGACGCCATTCACCTGAACCCGACCGCGCTGCATATGGCTTACCTGGCGCTGTGTGACCTGCCGCAGCCGCAGGTGCAGGCCAATTTGCGCCGCCAGGTGCGCCGCGACGATTGGCCGCAGTTGGGTAAAGAGTTAGGGCAGATGTATGAGATGGTACACCGTTTTCGTGAACCGGAGACAGGCTGCCCCACCTGCGCCGTGGAGGATTTGCAGCGCACGGCCCTCTTTAGCCACCGCGCCGACGCGCCGTATAAAGCGGATTTAGCCATCACCTATGGCTGCAACAACGGCTGCAACCATTGTTACAATGAACCGGCCCGTTTTGACATGCCCTCGTTGGGCAAAACGGAATGGTTCCGGGTGATTGACCGACTGCATGAAGTGGGCGTTCCTCACCTGATTATTACCGGTGGCGAGGCGACGCTGCATCCGGATTTACCGGAGATCATCCGTTATGCGGATAGTCTGGGGCATGTGGTGGGGATGAATACAAACGGCCGTCGCCTGGCCCACCTGCCCTACCTGCAAGAACTGGAAGCCGCCGGGTTGAACCATGTGCAAATTACCCTGGGCTCCAGTCGCCCCGACGTGCATGACGCGGTGATGAATGCCAAATCGTTCCACCAGACCGTGCGCGGCATTGAAAACGCCGTCGCCAGCAGTCTGCACACCATCACCAATACCACCCTCATGCGCCGCAATATGGATCACGCCGAGGAGATTATTGATTTTCTCTACGACCTGGGCATTCGTACCTTTGCCATGAACGGCATGATCTACAGCGGCGGCGGTTTTGCCGACCCCAACGCCATCTCCGAAGCAGAAATGCCGCCGCTGCTCATCCGCGTGCGTGACCATGCCCAGGAAAAAGGGATGCGTTTCCTCTGGTACACGCCCACCGAATACTGCCGCATGTCGCCGGTGGAACTGGAAATTGGGGCCAAACGGTGCAACGCGGGCGAGTATTCCATCTGTATTGAACCCAATGGTGATGTGCTGCCCTGCCAATCCTTCTACGTGGCCGCCGGGAACATTTTGCGCGATCCTTGGGAGCAAATCTGGCGCAGCGAACTGTTTCGCAGCTTCCGCGAACGGGAAGATGACCCAGTGTGGGCCGGGCTGCCAAGCAAATGCCACCACTGCCCCGACCTGCCTTTGTGCGGCGGCGGCTGCCGCATTGAGCGCGAAGCGCGGGATGGGGTGCGCATTATTGCGAGTGAGGGTGATGCGCTGTGTGCGGTGGATGGACACGGCCGTGCGCACAGCGACCAACGACTCGTCGGTTTCATCCCGCTCAGCGTCATCTCGTAATGATGTAGTGTAAGTTTGATCTCCTACGGCAACGGCTGCAATCTGCTGATTAAACACAATCATTAGAGCGAAGCGGCGTTCGCATCCGAGGATGCGATCCGGGGGCATCTGAGGATGCCCACTCATCTTATTACAATCTACCGACAATCCACCATTCACGGTCAAAAGGAGTGTAGAGGATGGACAGAACACGTCTTATTTTTATTGCCATTGTGGGGGTAGCCCTGCTGGCGGTTTGTGGGTTTATCACCTTTAGCGTCATCAATAATGCTATGGAAGGAGAGGCGGAGGCCACGGCCGTAGCCCAATCGACCCTCGCCCCTACCAGCACCCGCCCCGTCACCGTTAACCTGGAATCCCCGGAGCCGATCTGGGGACCAAACTATGACGCGGCTGACGGCCGTCCCACCTTCGTTTGTGGCGCCGATGCCTTTGGCAGCTATTTTGTCTTACAACAAATGCAAATGTCCGGGCAAGACATTGCCAACGGTTTCCACATGGGTATTGTCCCCTTTTTCCTGGATGAAGACCCGGCTTACGATGTCTCCGAAGAGCAGCGCACCGCCTTGCTCAACGCCGGCATTTGGGACTGCCTGCTCACCACGCTGGACTCGGTAGCTCTCACCAGCCCCGGTGTTGTCACAGCCATTGTGGACGAGAGCGCCGGCGCCGACCAGTTGTGGGGCCGCGACGTGCCCACCATCAACGACTTGCAAGACAAACGAATCGCCTTCTCGCGGGGCAGCGTGGGTGAATACTTCGTCTACTACGTTCTCTCCATCGCCCAACTCAGCCCCCGCTCCCAGGTGACGCTGGTGCCGCAAGACGGCGTAGCCGAAGCGGTAGCGGCCTTCAACAACGGTCAGGCAGACGTGGTATCCGGCTGGGAACCGGATATTTACGACGCCGAGCAAAGCGGCGGCCAACCGCTGCTCAGTTCCAACCAACTGCGCATTGTCATGGATGTAATCGTCACCTCGCGTGACACCATTGCCAACGACCCCAACCTGGTGCAAAACTTTCACAATGCCTGGTTTGCCACGCTTAAAGACCAGGTAGAGAATTTTGACACAGCCGCCGCCCACATCGCCAGTTGGGGGCACAACGATTGGAGTTTTGTTTATCCTGAATCCGCCAGCGATGATTTGCGCCTCTGGCTGGAAAGCGTAGCCCAGGCCGACCTGGGGGATAACGCTTTTGTGATGCGGGATACCCGCCCCATCATCAACCGGTTGTCCATTGCCCGGCGCGTTTGGGCGGCGTCTGACGTGCCCGTGCCCAATGACAATGTGGAAGCGTTGGTGAACCCTGGTTTTGTTACCCGCGCCGCGGAACAGGCCAGTTTGCAGCCCAACGGCCGTCCCGTGAACGACACCTTCTCCATATCTTCCCAACTGGACTTGAGTACGGTCAGCACGGGCGATGCGGCCACATTGGCCGTGCTGCCCTGCCGCACCTTCACCTTTCTGCCCGAATCCACCGAACTGACCCTGGAATCGCGCCGGATTTTGGACAACTGCGTGGTGCCCACGCTTTCACAAAGTATTGGCCTGTTTTTGCGTGTGAAAGGCTCATCTGCCTGGCCGGCCAATGACCCACCCTGGACGGAGTCTGACATCCTGGAAGTGGCCGAAGGGCGGGCGCAATCGGTGGTAGATTATCTGGTGTCGCAAGGCATTGACCCGGCCCGTTTTGTAGTGGAAGCGACCCTGCCGCCGCCAGACCATCGCAACAGTGATGATCCCAATGTGCAGGCACAGGATCGCTATGTAGAGTTGACGTTAGTAACGGCGGGGCGGTGATCGGTTATCGGTAATCGGTTATCCGTAATCGGTTATCCGTAACCGGTAATCGCAGTGGAGTGATAGATGAAAAAGAACCGGTATAGCGGTATTTTCGCTTTTTTATTCATGGTGGGGCTGACTACATTGGCCTGCGGGTTGGGGAGTGGAACTGACGATGCAACGCCGGCGCCGCCGCGAAATGCGGAGGTGGTGCAGGTGGTGGCGAATACGAGTTTAGAGCCGTGGTTGGACACGGCCGTGACCCAATTCAACGCCAGCGAAACCCAGACCAGCGATGGCAAAACCATCTTTGTGCAGCTCACACCCGCAGACGCCGGGCAGGCTGTCACCAACATTCTCGCTGGCGCGGCGCCCGCGCTCTGGATTCCTGACGAGGCGGTGTGGGCCAACATCCTGGCCGATCAGGGCAACAACAGCTTTCAGAGCAACTGCGTCAGCGTGGCCCAAAGCCCGTTGGTCATCGGCATGTGGCGCGACGTAGCCGAGGCGTTGGGCTGGCCCGGCCTGCCCTTAGGCTGGCTGGATGTAGGCAGCCTGGCAACTGATGATGCCTTGTGGAACTATTACAGCGGCGGCGAATTGGGCGATGCCTTCCGCCTCAGCCATACCCATCCCGGCCTCTCTGGCAGCGGCGTCAACACCCTGCTCTCCCTGGTGCAGGCCGCCCAAACCACTACGGAAGCCGTCACGGAAACAGACATCCAGCGACCGATTGTCAAAGCGTCGGTGGGCGCATTTGAAGGGGGCGTCACCTGGTTCAGCCCCAACACCCGCGCCCTCAGCACCGCCATGAGCAGCCGCGGCCTCAATTACCTCAGCGGCGGCGTGATGTATGAGAGTGATGTAGTGAATGATGGCAATGGGCAAATCGTGGCTGTGTATCCTTTTGAAGGCACGTTCATGGCGACGCATCCGGCCTGCATCAACAACACCGCCAGTTCGACCCAGCAGGAAGCGGCGCGGCTGTTTCGGGATTATTTGCTGAGCGAAGCCGGGCAGCAGATGGCATTGGCGGGGGGATTGAGGCCGGTGAGTACGGCCGTGCCCCTGGCTGCCCCCCTGGATGAAGCGCATGGGGTGGATGTGTCACAGCCGACGGCCGTGTTTGCGCCTCCCTCTGTGGCTTCCGTGTACGCCGTACAGGAGTTGTGGCAAGAGGCGCGCAAGGATGTGAATCTGGCGCTGCTGCTGGACACCTCCGGCAGTATGCGAGGCGCCAAAATGGAGGGTATGCGCGCCGCCGCCATCCAGTTTGTGGAGCAGATGGGAGATGATGATTATCTCTCCATTATCGCTTTCAGCACTGAGCCAGAACTGATCGTCAATCATTTGCAGGTTGGCCCGAACCGGCAAAAAATCATCAACGCTATCGCCAGCTTAAACGCCAGCGGCGATACCACCCTGTTTGACGCCATCGGCGATGGCGCAATTTTGCTGTATAGCACCAGCCAGCCGCAAACCACCAATGCCCTGGTGGTATTGTCTGATGGGCAGGATACGCGCAGCTACCGATACAACAATAACTCGGCTGCCGGTGTGGCCCAGGCCAACAACATCCCGGTCTTCACCATCGCTTACGGCAGTGACGCGGACGATAACACCCTGCGCACCATCACTAACCAAACGAATGGCAACTTCTTCAAGGGGGATGAAGCCAGCATCGCCGCCATTTACGAAGAAATTTCGGCAGCGTTTGGCGGCAGCGTGGGGGTGGGACGGTGAGCAGTGGGCAGTGACCAGTGGCCCATGAGCGATAGGGTTACTGGTCATGCTTTTCTTTTTGCGCGGGGAGCAATTGGGTGATGAAATTCATTCCACTCTTGTGCTAAACATCACTATGCTATCAGGAGTGTGATGGCTAAACTTAGGGTAGCGGATGCTGTCAGCATAGCCAGAAATAGTTGTGTCCTTATTTCTACCGCTCCCGCACTGACAAAAGGCCCGAAAACTCAAAAGCAAAAATCAGATATTTTGATGGCATGAGATCCGACTCAGTCATGCCAATTTTGTGCGCCTCAGGTCCTCGAATTACTGAGAGGTTAAGAGTTGAATGGAATATAACCCGTTCTGTGGAGGCAGAAATGAAAAAATTCCAGCGGATAATGGCTCTTTTGGCGGCAATCTCGTTATTTGTTTTTGCCTTATCAACTGTGCTTGTGCTTTTTGCAGACACAACTTCTTCGTCTTTACAAAAAAGTACTCCACAAATGCATGCCTTGCCCGACAATCATGACACGCTTGGCGAATATACACAGTACCTGCCTCTAATCAACAATTCTGAGATGGAATGTGATGTGCCCCAACATTATCTTTACATTCAGGAAGCAGTTGACGAACCAACTTGCAGCCTGATCAATGTGGCTGCCGGTACATTCTTCGAAAATGTGGTGATAGATCGTGATGTGACCATTCATGGTGCTGGCGTAACCAATTCCATCGTGGATGGTAATAACAGCGGAACTGTCTTTGATATTCAACCAGGACATGAAGTTACATTGAATGGCTTAACAATCCGCAATGGAATGTCGTTGTCGCCAGGTTCTCGGGGAGGTGGTATTCGAGTATACACTGGCACTTTGACCATAACAGATAGTTTGATAGTGACCAACACCGCTCTGTCTGGGGCAGGCATTTACGGCTATGCCAGCAAAATTACTATCCATCAAAGTCAAGTGGTAAGCAATTCTTTTGGAGGTGGCATCCAGAGCATGTACGGTACCTTGGTTGTCCAAAACAGTACGCTCAGCAGTAATTCGACCGCTGGTGCCGGCGGCGGTATCTCAGGCAGTAACGGTACTTTGGTCATCCGAAATAGTACCCTCAGCGATAATTCGGCCTTCGATGGGGGCGGTATCCGCAGCGATGGGATCAACATAACCATCGATAACAGTACTCTTAACGATAATCATGCCTCCAACAATGGTGGCGGTATTTACAGCTACAGTGGTACCCTAACCTTCAACAATAGCACCCTTAGCGGTAATTCGGCCCTCTACTACGGGGGGGGTATCCTCCTGACCTCTTATTGCCCTCTTAGCGGAGGTGTCGTGATTCTCAATAACAGCACCCTCAACAACAATTCGGCATATATTGGTGGGGGTGTGTTTCGTAATAACTGTTCTAAAATGTTAGTAATTGCTGGCACCATTATTGCCGGAAAGAGTAATACAGATTGCTATGGTGCCATCATTTCCCAAGGCTACAATATCGTCGGTGACAGCAGTTGCAATCTCAACGGCCCCGGGGATATGAACGATATAGATCCGCAGCTTGGACCCCTTCAGGATAACGGTGGGCTTACACAAACACATCTACCGCTCCCCGACAGTCCAGCCATTGATACAGGGGATCCTCTTAACTGTCCACCAACCGACCAGAGAGGAACGCCCCGGCCCAATGACGGCGATGGGGATGACAATGCTGTCTGTGATATTGGGTCTGTCGAGTATTATGTGCTTTCGCCCTTTTCCGGGGTTGAGATTCAAGGGCCGATAACGGGAAGTGCGCAGACTAATTACACATTTACGGCCGTCATCACCCCCATTACCGCCACCCAACCGATCACCTATGTCTGGCAGACAGCAGGTCAAACGCCAGTCACACACACAGGTGGTATTTCGGACACGGCCGTGTTTTCCTGGGATACATCAGGTACTCATGTTCTCACTGTTACGGCCAGTAATCCGGTCAATTCGGCCACAGCCAGCATAAGTGTGACCATCCTTGAACCTCAATTTCTCGTTTATCCGCTGATTGTGAATAAGAACTGTGCTGAATCTAAACTATTCGTTTGTCATTCCCACTTTCGCGGGAATCCAATTGCAGTTCGGTGAATGCCCGTGTAGGTGGGCATGACAGGTGGTCACAAACGTTAAGAAAACTTATTTAACAGTTTAGCGAGTTTATTATTATGTTTTAAGCGGAACTTGAGTGAATTTAAGCGTCTCCCTGTTTGATTATCACGTGGCAACTCCTATGCTGAGTTCAACGAAAAAGGAGTCACCACGATGAACGAGATTCAGACTTCTAAAGATTGCAGATTTTGGAACAGTTGGGTGTTGTTCGGCACATTTGGCTACGGTGGTGGGATTGGAGGCTGGTATTTATGTCTCTTCATGTGGCTCTTGCTCTTTGCACCGCTGGGCGTGGTAACAACGCTGGTTTTGGCCGGTACGATAACCAGCACGGTGTTTGGGTCGCAGCAAAGGGAGGTTGCTTTGTTAAACGCCCCCAGCCATCTCACCTGGACGGCCGTGACCGTAGCCAGCATAGCCATCGGTTGCGCCATTCTTTTGGGAATCTGGCGTGGTTTGCGCAGGAAACAAACCAGTCGGGTGAGGCAAGTGAGTATGACCTGGTCGGGTCACGGCCGTTGCCCACCGGCTTTAAGGGGTCTTACATGGTTTGACCAACTATTCACATTAACACCTTTGTTCAATGTTTTTGCGCTCCACTTCATTGGCACAACCATCCCGCTGGTGGAGGCTTAATAGGAGTGTATGACATGAAACAATTATTTGTCCTTCTCATTGTGTTGAGTTTATTGCTGGCAGCTTGTGGTGGGGAAGGGCAGACTGTTGAGCCAGAAGTGGCCGTTGCCCCCACGAATACAACCGCGCCAACCGCCACTTTCACACCATTACCACCGACGCCAACGGCCGTGCCGCCCAACGCCACTCCCATTCCACCTACCCCTACACCCACAGCAACCGCAACACCAGTTCCACCCACACCCACCAATACCCCCCTACCACCAACTCCCACCGCCTCACCAGACCCTACGGCTGAATTACCCGATGAAGCGGCCATGACGCTCCTCGGTATTGCTAATTCTGTCTACGAGGATGGCGCGTATGAGATGGCCGAGGTGCTGTATTCGGAACTGCTGCAATACGATTCGGACCCCGTTCTCTATGCGTATCGAGCGGATGCGTATGACAAACTGGGGAATTTTGAAGCGGCGATTGCGGATTACCAGACGGCCGTTGACCTGGGTATGGCAGATGCCAACATTTTGAACAATCTCTGTTGGGACCTGGCTATCACCGGGCAGGCCGAATTGGCGCTGCCTTATTGCCAGCAAGCGGTCGCCGCCGATCCGTCCGCTTCACATCTCGACAGTCGGGGGGTGGCTTATGCCCAGCTTGAGATGATCCCAGAAGCTATCGCCGACTTTCAGGTGGTGGTAGATCAGGCTGGCACACCGGCGGCCATTGTCAGCCAACGTCAGGAATGGCTGGCGGCGCTGCAAGGGGGAACCAACCCATTCACGCCAGAATTGCTGGCGGAACTGCGCGCCGAAACGGCCGTGGTAGTGGCTACGGCTGCACCTGTGGCGGATACGGCCGTCTCTCGTTCTGCTGTTCGGCAAGCGGCCGTAGACATGGGCTTCATCTTTGGCGAGGCGCAAACAATAGACGGAAAGGAAACCGCCATGGGCCTGTACGCGGACGGGGCTTGCATGATTACGATGGGTTTGATGGGACCGGAAGCCGACCTGACCAATGCCGTATTACAGGCCACGAACTGCGCGGAAGACACGCAATCAGGCGTGGTGTACTGGTTTATGAACACAGTTCTGACCAGTGAGCGGGAGATTGCGCAGGCCATCATTTTCATGGTTGAGGATGTTTACTACGTCATTGAAGGTGAGAAAGAAACAACAGGCGAGAAAGTTATTGGTAATGTGACCTTTGAGGTCAGGCACGCCGAAGATGAGTCGGTTCTCGAACTCACGGCGCAGTTCAACGAATAATCGCTTGAAGGAGGTTTATCATGGCACAGGCAGGTATTCACAGTATGGTGGGGGTGGCCGTGCGTAAATGGTCACCGGCGCGGCAATGGCTGGTGCTGGGCATCGTGTTAGGCAGCTTGCTGCCCGACGCCGATAACCTGGCGGTGGCGATTGCCACGATGACGGGCGGCTCAACAGAGGGGCTGCACCGTACCATTACGCACAGCCTGATAACGGCTACGGCCGTTGTCATTGTGTTTCAACTCATTGGCCGGGTCAGCAAACGGCCGTCCTGGGGCAACCTGGGTCTTGGTCTGGGCATTGGTGTGGCACTCCACGCCCTGCTCGATCTGCTCATCTGGTTCGATGGGGTGCAGCTTTTTTGGCCACTGCCATTATGGGTCAATTTGTGGGCCGGGGTGACGCCGCCGGAATGGTTCAGCCAGTTAATGATGCCAATGGAGATGTTGTTTTTTGCCCTCTACTTTGGCGGACTGGTTATGCTGGCGCAGCGGCAGGGGACGGATCTGGGCCGGATGCGGTCGTTGAAGGTGTGGACGGCCGTGCAAACCATCCTCTTCCTCATCTTCCTGGCCCTGGTTTACACAATGGAAAGCGGCTTTATGACCATTTACGGGGTCGTCTACCTGCTGTCGTTGGGTCTGGCGGTGGTGATCACCGTGCGCATGCGCCAAACCATTGAAAGTGCAGCACAAAGCCCCGAAGAATTTACGCAAACGGTTCAGGTCTAAATCGGATGTTGCGTCCAAAGGAGGACACCATGGATACGCTTTATGAATTGCAATTGAAGTGGATCGTCGCCTTGCAACAAGTGCATGGCCCGGTGATTGATGGCTTTTTTCGGGGGATTACCTTTATGGGTGAGGAGATGTTTTTCTTGCTGGCAATCCCCTTCCTCTTCTGGTCGGTGGATATGGTCATTGGCGCACGAGTGGGCATTGCATTTTTACTGTCCGCCTATCTCAATCCCGTGTTGAAGGAGTTTTTCCAACAGCCACGGCCGTTTTTCCTCGACTCGTCTGTCAAACTGTCAGAAGCAACCGGCAGCGGGATGCCCAGCGGTCACGCCCAGACAAGCGTGATGGTTTGGGGAGTATTGGCCTGGCAAATTGGCAAAAAATGGTTCTGGGGCATTGCCATCGCCTTTATGCTGCTGATTGGCTTTTCTCGCATCTTCCTGGGGGTGCATTTCCCGCATCAAGTATTGGCCGGATGGATGGTGGGCATTGTCATTCTGGCCGCCTACCTGCTGCTTGATCCCCGTGTTGAACCGTGGCTGGGCGGATTACCGCTCTGGCAACAACTGGTGATAGCTTTCTTCGTGCCGATGCTGATGGCTGTGGCTTTCCATGCGGATGATTCATCGGTGTCGGCTGCGGCCGTGATGTCCGGGTTTGGCTGTGGGCTGGTAATCGCGCGGCGGTATGTACCCTTCTCCGCCAGCGGCGTCTGGTGGCTACGCTTGCTGCGCTACGTCATCGGCGCGGCTGTGATGATGGGCATCTATCTGGGCTTATCGGCGCTCTTTTCCGGGGTGGATGGTGACCTGACTTACCTGTTCCGCTTCATTCGGTATGGGTTATTGGGCTTGTGGATCAGCCTGGGTGCGCCCTGGTTGTTTGTGCAATTACATCTGGCACAAAAACCCATCCTTCCCAAACCACAGGTGGCTTAACTCTGACTTAAGCAGCGTTTGAGCGAATTTAAGTGCCACCCTATTTCCTTCACGCACTCTGATTCTTATGATGACCGCAACTTTTATTTACCAATGATTCAAGAGGGTCATATGAACATAGGAAACATTATCGGCTCAGTGCAACTGGCACAACAACACCCGCAACTGATACGGCCGTTTAGCCAACACGTGGTTCATCGGCTGGCGCACCCTGTTAGCAAGCACCAACACACGCATGTCCATGCGCCGGAACAGATCACCATCATTGTCACAGACATTTGCAACTTGCGCTGCAAAATGTGCCAATATGCCTACAGTGACTCCCCTGGCTATCAACTGAACCAGGCAGGCCATATGTCACTACAACTGTTCGCCAAAATAATAGACGAGCTAGATGGCTTTCCTATCCTATCATTTACGGGCGGGGAACCACTGTTACATCCGCACATCGGTAAATTCATCAGCCAGGCTAAAAACAGAGGTCTGGTAACTACGCTGACAACCAATGGCTGGATGTTGTCGAAACGGGTAGAAGAATTGTGCCAGGCCGGTTTGGATGTGCTTGTCGTCTCAGTTGATGGGCCGCAAGAAGTTCATGACACGATTCGCAGCGGCAAATCGTTTTCCCGATTGACGTCAGGCATTCAACTAATTCTACAACATGAACCACGCCCCATCGTTTACGTCAATATGACCATCTCGAACCTGAATTATGATCAGCTATTGGTGGTCTATGAGCAGGCCAAAAGATGGGGTGTGGATGGGCTGAATTTTAATCATTTGTGGATGCAAACCGACGAAATGATTACTTGTTCACACCAGAAGTTCCCTGATTTTGAAGCGGATGAAATCGCGTGGCAAGTGCAACCAGAAGCAGTTGATATAGGTACGTTGGCCGATCAATTAGAGACGATTCGGAGACTGAATCAGTTTGAGCCAATGCTGGTGACAGAGCTGCCTAAATTGAACCGGTCACAAATTGCAGATTGGTATCAACATCCGGCTAAATTTGTTAAGTATCGAACGACACGTTGTGCCTGGACCCGGTTGAAAATCTGGCCTGACGGCCGTGTAAAACCTTGCCGTGAGTGGGTAGCCGGAAATGTGGCGGAACAAAACTTAATGGAGATATGGCGTAATGGCGCATTTACCGGGCTACGCAACTTGTTAACTGAACATGGCGTTATGCCCATCTGCTCTCGTTGCTGCTACATGACGCACCGCTAAATAATCACTGAAGCTTCCCACATTCGCGGCTGACTGCTAAGGCAAGGATAGTAAGGAGGTTTGGAATGAAAATCGTGCAGATAAGCCAATCCTATCCGCCCATGATTAGCGGGGCGGCGATCATGGTGCAGCATCTGGCGCAAGGGCTGGCCGCCGGTGGGCATGAGGTGTTGGTGCTGGCCGCCAGTGACAGTGGTAAAACTTACACGGAGGAAACTGGACGGCTGCGCGTGCGGCGGTTGGCCTCCATCCACAATCCGGCGCGGGCAAAACAACGCTTTTTATTCGCGCCGCTGCCAGCCATGCGGCGAGCGATAGCTGACTTTCAGCCAGACGCTATTCACCTGCACGAAGCATTAAGCCTGGGGCTGTGTGGGGTACACATTGCCCGCGAGATGCAGTTACCCACGATTCTCACCCTCCACCAGTTACCCTGGTTTCCAGCCATGTACCTGCCGGCATGGCCAGGGCTGAGAGAGGG
The DNA here is from genome assembly GCA_035444285.1 of Chloroflexota bacterium. GTDB lineage: Bacteria > Chloroflexota > Anaerolineae > Promineifilales > Promineifilaceae > CAADGU01. Next base: position 278,401 of record DAOMOK010000004.1, on the reverse strand, counting down.
GGTCACGGCCGTACTCTGGCGATATGGCGGCTGGTTTGTGCGGCAGTGTACGGCCGTGACTGTTCCGTCCGTGACCATTGCCCACATCGTGCAAGCACATACCGGCATCTACCCCACCCCTATCTACAACGGCCTGGACTTGCACAAATTTAACGCAAACGCAGCAGCGCCCGATGAACAGGAAATACTGCGCCAGAAATACGGGCTGGCGGCCCATACCCCGGTTGTTTTGCATGTGGGCCGCCTGGACAAAGACAAACGTGTAGACCTGGTGCTGCGTGCCTTTGCCCAGGTGCAGGCGGAGGCGCAGTTGCTGGTGGTGGGCGACGGCCGTTGTCGCCAATCCCTCATCCAATTGAGTCAGCAGCTAGGGATTGCCCAACGGTGTCTGTTTCCCGGTTACGTTTGTGCTGATGGGGACCTGCCTGGTTTATACCGACTTTCCACCGTTTTTGTAACTGCTTCCGAAGTGGAGACATTTGCCCTGGTTGTACACGAGGCAATGGCATCTGGCCTGCCGGTTGTCGCCGTGACGGCCGGCTGTCTGCCAGAAATGGTTGAGCATGGCCTTCACGGTTATCTGGCTCCGCCCGGCGACTATGCTGGTATAGCCGCTCATATTAATTGGCTCTTGCAACATCCGGGCGAAGCTGCCCAAATGGGCCAAACGTGCCGGGAAAGAGCGGTGAAGTATGGTCTGGAGCAGGTTGTAATCCAGTTTGAGCAACTGTATGGCGACATTGTGATGGCTTTTCAAAATCAGGCGCACCTGGTTTTCGGCTAACAAAAGTGGATGGGAAATAGTGCCGAAAGGAGTAATGGCCGTGAACGAGAAACACACAGCTATAGACTGGAAATTTTGGCGTCGTTGGGTGCTGTTCAGCACATTAGGCTACAGCGGGGGCATTGGCGGTTGGCTAATAGCCCTTATCTTGGGAACGTTACTCTATACGATTTCAGCATCCGGTATGGTCGTAGGTATGGCTCTAGGGGGGGCTGCCGTCGGAGCATTTGTAGGGCTGATGCAAGGGGAGGCTGTTCGGTTAAAAGCCCCTCACGCTATCGGAAACACCTGGATAACAGTGAACATTGTTGGAATGGCAATCAGTTGGGCCATTCTCTTTGGAGTCTTGAAAATCTTGGATGAGCCATTGGGGGAATTAGGAATCTGGATAGTGAAACCATCCGACTACATGATTTTGAGCTTACTCGCAGCAGGGGGCTTGTGGGGGCTAATATCCGCCACGATCCAGTGGTACACCTTTCAAGGACGAATCAAGCACGCCGCGATATGGTTTATCTTAAACTGCCTTTGCGGAGTCGTTCTCTTTGTCATCAGTTGGTTCTGGATTTGGATTCATTACAACCCCTATGGTTATAGAGACGAATTCAGCGTACTCAGTCCAATTGTACTTTCGTTTACATCAATCATTCTATGGCCCATAGCCGGTTTACTTTATGGGATGATGACAGGAACGTTGCTGGCCTGGCTCTTGCGTGAACCAAACCAGCCAGATGAGTTAAACGAGCATGTATTGGCAGGGTAACGGCCGTTGCCCATCCACGTCAACAAGGAGAGTTAACGATGAGCCACAGGCTCATCCCATGTAAATAAAAACCGTAGGACAAGATGCTTTCTTGTCCGGTTTTAAGGAGCGGGAAAACATGATAAACGAAACGATTATTTGTCCTCATTGTGGGGCAGAGATTGCGTCGGGGCAAACAATTTGGTATGCCTGTGGGGGGCAGTCGGCGGCGGCCTTTTAGTTGGGATTCTATTAACCATTACGGTTATCAGGGTCCTCTAGGCTGGTGCATCGTGTGACCAAAACGGCCGTACATCGCAAAAGCCACATGCATATCTGGGTCAACATATACCCATAATGAACTTTTAAGCCATCACCGAGTGATTTTAAGCGTTACCATCTGTTCTTCACAGATTCGGTTTTTTATGATGAAGTGGCAATGACGTTTTGGAGGCGAAATGATGGAACAATTAACACAACTTTCCGCAGCCGTTCAGCCAGACCTGTTCATTGAGGCGGTGCAAAGTTATGGTGTCAATCGTGGGCAGGGCAATCTGGTGGGCATTCAGAGTTTTATGACGGCCGTACACTACGCCACGGCCGTGCAGTTCCACTCCCGGCTCGATGCTTATATGGCCGCTGCCCGGGCTGAAGGCTGGCTGCATGAGGACACCATCGTCATCTTCCCCGAAAACATCGGCGCCTGGCTGCTGCTGGTCAATGAAAACAGCAGCATTATCGAAGCCGAGACGATGGACAAAGCCAGCAAACGGATGGTGAGCCATCATCTGCCCCGCTTTTTGTGGACACTGCCTCAGGCCGCCGGGCGCAACCGGGCGGCCGGCGCTTTGTTCCGCATGAAAGCGCAGCAAATGGCGGCCGTGTATCAAGAAACATTCGCACAACTGGCAGCCACCTATGGCGTGACCATTGTCGCCGGGTCTGTTTTTCTGCCGCAGCCAGAGTGGGAAAACGGCCGTCTGCACTGCACCCACGGCCCATTACAAAATGTGTGCTGTGTGTTTGCGGGTGACGGCCGTGCCTACCCCGCCATCACCCGCAAAGTCCATCTGGTGCCCGATGAAGGCGCACTGCTGCAAGGGGGCACTCTGGCCGAACTGCCCGTTTACCCTACACCCGCCGGTCGGCTGGGTGTGCTCATTTGCGCCGATTCCTGGTATCCGGAAAGTTATGAAGCGTTAGCCGCCCAAGATGTAGACATCATTGCCGTGCCCAACAATCAGGGCGGCTGGCACAAACCGTGGGGCGGCTACCTGACGCCACCTGTCCCGGATGATGTAGATGCGACCGACATCGGCCGTCTGACGGAAGAGAAAGCCTGGCTGAAATATGCCCTGGCGGGCCGGATGGGCCACAGCGGAGCCAGGGTGGGGATACAGGTGTTCTTTCACGGCCGCATGTGGGATCAGGTCAGTGAAGGGCAAAGCATCATCTTGAAGGAGAATCTACTGATGGAAGCGCCTGATGTACAGGGCGCGGCGCTTATCAACGTCTGGTTGTAAATCGTAGCGCGATTTTCCAAATCGCGGCGATTTAAAAAATCGCGTTACGGTCATGAGGAGATTTACGATGATCGCTACACACAAACTACCTGTTGAACAGGCAGAACCAATCCACAAACTTTCTTTTGTGCGCAAGTTAGCCTATGGTGTGGGGGATGTCGGGCCGGCGCTGGTGGCTACCATTTCCGGCTTCTTTCTGAATGTCTTTTTGCTTGATGTGGCCGGTCTGGAGCCGTATCTGGCGGCCATTATCTTCCTCATTGTCAAAGTGTGGGACAGCCTCAACGATCCCATCATTGGCACATTGACCGACCGCACAAACACACGCTGGGGCCGCCGACGGCCGTGGCTGTTGTTTGGCGCTGTTCCCTTTGGCCTGGCCTGGTTCTTGCAGTGGCAAGTGCCCAGCCTGGGCACGGCCGGGCTGTTCGTCTACTACCTGGTCGTCGCCCTGCTGCTGGACACCTCGCTCACCTGCGTCAATGTGCCCTACACCGCCCTCACCCCGGAAATTGCGCCGGAATATAACGAACGCACCAGCCTGAACACGTTCCGCTTTAGCTTCTCCATTTTGGGCGGTATGTTTGCCCTGATGTTCCATGACACCATGCTGAAATCCTTTCCCAATATAACGACCGGCTACATGGTGAGCGCGGCCGTACTCGGCGGAGTCATCATCATCACCAACTGGATCACCTTTGCCGCCATCAAAGAGACGCACCAAAAAACCGAAGATGAAGAAGAGCCGGGATTCATTGAAGGGTTCAAGATTGCGTTTGGCAATCGGCCGTTCATCATGGTCACCGGCATCTACCTCATGTCCTGGTTAGCCATCCAATTCATCCAGGCCAATATGCTCTTTTACGTCCGTTACTGGATGAACGATGAAGACAACTTCATCTACCTGGCTATGGCTTTGCAAATTGCCATCTTCCTGTTCCTCATTGTGTGGGCGAAGGTGAGCGCGCACATTGGCAAGCGCCACGCCTACTTTTGGGGCGTTGGCCTCTGGATGTCGGTCATGGTGTTCATCTTCTTCATCCAGCCGGGGCAGATGGTTTTGCTCACCGCGTTGGCCGTGCTGGCCGGGGCTGGGGCCAGCGTCGCTTACCTGATTCCCTGGAGTATGCTGCCCGACGTGGTAGATGTGGACGAACTGAACACCGGCTTACGCCGTGAAGGGGTGTATTACGGCTTCTTCGTCTTTCTGCAAAAACTGGGCATCTCGCTGGGGCTGGCGTTCTCTAACCTGATTTTGCAGGTGGTTGATTACATTCCGGCCACACCCGGCGAACCACTACCGATGCAAAACAACACCGTTTTGCTGGCGTTCCGCCTCTTCATCAGCTTTGTGCCGGTGGTCATTTTGCTGCTCAGCCTGCCCATTGCCTATAAATACCCCATCACCCGGCAGCGCCACGCCGAAATCCGCGCCGAACTGGCCGCCCGCAAGCAAGGCGCTTAGGTTTGTGAGAAGTTGAACTTCTTGCCAGGCAAGGAAGGTTCAAATGAAGATAAAGCGTATATTACTTTGGGTCATTCCTGTTCTGTTCCTGATCTCCGTACTCTTTTTCGCCATTACGTCAGCCCCACTGCTAAGGCAGGAACAGGAATTTGAGCAGGCACGGCAAGAGGGATGGACTGTTTATTTTGAACCGACCGAAGGGCTAAACTACATCAGAGGCGGGTGGGTTGGAGATGGAAATCATATCGTCGTTGATGCCACTGATAGAATTTGGATTGCCGGAGGGACAGGGCTGGGGGGACTAAATGTGTACGACGGCGCAACATGGTTCCGTCAATCTAAAACATATGATGATTTGGCGATAGGCCCACAAGGGCAGATATTGGCTACTCAGGAATTTGTGGGCATTGCAGATGTTACCAATGTTCCTGATGGCCAGGAGCCGACAATCTATGAAAGCCCGGTCCACAATGATAGTGACATTCATCAGCGGGTCCTTCAGGTTGAAATTGATAGCAATGGAAGAATCTGGGTCGTCTTGTTTTGGTTCATAGATGATTTCGAATTCTATTCGATATCTGAGATGTTCATCCAGAATGAAGATGCTACATTCTCGGAGCCAGAAATCACCGTCAAGAATAGTCGAATCAGATCATTCCGTGCCGACGGTAGAGGAAATATTTGGGCTTCAATCTGGAATGATTTTGACGTATCAAATACGTGGAAGTCAGGTCTTTACGTTTTTGATGGCGCAGAATGGAAAGGAATCGCTGGCGAGGGCCTGGATTTGCACCAGGTTGTACAGACAGCTTTTGACAAACAAGGGCATGTCTGGGTGGTGACTGCATGTGGCGGGGTATACACATATGACGGCGAGAATTGGGAAATCGTCCAGGAGCGAAACATCATTGCCGATTGCAGACAAAACCCTCTTTTAGAAGGTATTGCCCTTGACAATCAGGAGCGTGTGTGGGTTTGGAACAGGGAAAGCGTAAAGTATCTGAACGGCAAGGAGCGGGTAACGTTTACCCCCGAAAATTCAGGCATTGTGGGGTCTGGCACATATGCAATTGGCCCATTTATACACGAGGTTCTGATTGACAATCTTGACCGCGTCTGGGTTTCTTCTTCAATTGGGATCAGCGTTGGTGCTATTAAAGACATCCAACCACTTACAGAAGAAGATGTTAGCAATAATGTCCAGGCTGTGACATCAACGAACCGGCTGCAAGGAAAGGTCTGGCTTATCCCACTTTTGCTGGCCCTCTTATGGTTCGCTTTGTATTTTAATATGCCTCGCAGCATTGTCCTGGCTTTAACTCTGGGTCTGGTATTGTCTATTTTTATGGGACCCGTAAAGGTCGAGGAACCATTCTATGGCGATATCATTTCGTACATAAATCCATTATTCACCGCCAGTTTAGTGGGTATCGTGTTTGGTTATGTGTGCGGCCTCATTGTCTGGCTGGGCGGCTCCCAGAAAAACTCGGAAACAATATGGGACATTATTGTCACAATCATTGGATTCGTAATTGGCTTTAGCTACGGAATGTTTATGAAAATGCTTCCTGCAATGCTGATTTGAAGCCATTGTAATAGTAAATCACCGATTAAATGAAAGCGGGATGAGGTTGTAGCAAGTATGTAGTTTAAAACGAAGGAGAAAAATCATGAACGTTTTTCGGAACATGACATGCACTGTATTCATCATCCTGGTGTTTATGCTAACGGCCGGTTGCACAACAACGGCCGTACCGCCTGACGAAATAGTTGAACTGCCGCCGACAAATACGCCAGAACCGATGGATGCGGCTGAAGAAATTCTGCGGACAAGTCTGGAAAATCTTGCCCAAACCAACTATCACTACGATATTCAGCTAAATGTAAGCTCTCCCGATTCAGAGGAGTTATCAACTGTTGCCAATGTGGGGGATTTTGCGACAACGAATAGCTGGCAAGGGGTGACACAGATTCTAAAGGACGGGGAAACCCAGTTAAGTTTCGAATATGTGTCTGCTGGCCTGGGCAGCTATTATCGGGAGAATGAAACAGAAGAGTGGCAGCCTGGGAGTTATATCTGGGAGCCGTACACCTTTTTGCAAATACCGCTTGAATACCTGCATGATATTGAACTGGCGGGCAGCGAAACATGGGAAGGGATTCCGGTTTATCGGGTAACGGCCGTGTCGCCACCTGTGTATCTGCTTGCCTTCTTTGTCATGCGTGACGCAGAAGTGATTGGTGAATTGACCTTTTCTTATTTGATCGATCAAGAAACAGGTCAACTGTACCAATTATCGGCCGCCGGCCCGGTAGTCATTAATAGCGAAATGGGGACGGAGACCACACTACAAACTGACGCCACCGTTACACTCAGTGAGCATGGTCAGGAAGTCACGATCACTTTACCCGCGCCTAAATTGACCGGACACACGATTGGTGAGGATGCCATCTCCTCTATCTATGTGTTTGATTCCGCTTTTGCGCAAGATGATCAGCAACTGGTGGTTGTGGGAGGGAACGGGCTGGAACTGTGGGATGTGGCGGATTTGAGCCAGATGCAGCAAACCTGGAACATTCCTGCTTCTGATGATCAGGATATTTTGCAAGCAGTCGCTATTCATCCAGATGGTCATACAGCGGCCGTCAGCACCTTTGCCGGACGATTGTATTTGCTGGATTTAGCCGCTCTGGAAACGGCCGTTTCTCCGTTACCGGGTCAGTTACCCTTTGGCATGGCTTCCCTTCTTTTTTCTGCGGACGGAACCACGTTGGTTGGGCTTGATGCCGAGGGGGTTGTTAATATCTGGGGTGTTGTTGACGGCCGTCACGAAGTCACTGATATTCATAGCGATAGTGCGCTGGCCCTGACACCAGATGGTCAGACCCTCATCACCAGCACCGGCGACACCATCTATCTATGGGATTGGCCTTCACCAGGGGCAGAACCGCACACCGCTGTTACCCTTACCGATTACGGAGAGCGCCATGGGATGGCTTTTACTGTCCAGCACCTCGCTGTGAGTGCTGATGGACAATGGTTAGCTGCCCAAGCAAACGATCAGCATACACGCATCTGGTCGCTTAAACAGCTAGACGCCCCCCCAAACCTGATTGAAACAGATATTGTCAGAGATATGAGTTTTAGCCCAGACGGCCGTTTTCTGGCCATCGCCCAGGACAACGAAATTCAGGTCTGGCAGGTTGGTAACTGGAATGCGCCTGCTCATTTAACCGGCCATGAGGACATGATCTGGTCGCTGGCGTTTAGCGCGGACGGACAAAAGCTTGTCTCAGCTTCCCAGGATGATACCGTGCGCCTCTGGTCAATGGCCGATCTGGAATTTGAATCTGGCGATTAACAAAGTCCGAGCATTTACAAATCCTTGCCGGGGCATTGTGAGGTCATCCCCGCAAGCCACCCAAGGTATTCTGGGAGAAAAATCATGAACACCTTGCGAAATACTACGCTAATCATACTCATCATCGCAGCTTTTTTATTCATCGCTGGTTGTACGGCAACGGCCGTACCACCCGACGAAGTGGTTGAGATACCACCGACGAATACGCCCGAACCGCTGGATACGGCTACGGCCGTACCCACATCCACCGCCACACCATCCCCCACCCACACACCCACACCAACCCCCACCCACACACCAACCATCACACCCTCACCCACCTGGACGCCAACTCCAAACGCCCAAGCCCAATACGATACCCACATGCAGCAGGGCATGAATCACGCCGAGGAAGGAAATTGGGAAGAAGCGGCTGATGCTTTTTTGGAAGCCATCACCGTTGATCCCGACAACGAACGAATCTCTCACGCTTACAACAACCTGGGTCTTGCCTACCAACATCTGGGTGAATGGGAGCAGGCCATTGCTAACTTTGACCAGGCCATCGCCCTGGAACCAGACAACGCCGATTATTATGCCAATCGTGGGGATGCCTGGAGAGCAAACGAAGAAATAGATGCAGCGCTGGCAGACTATGACCGGGCCATAGAACTTGATCCCGAATCGCCTCGCTATTTCTACAATCGAGCAATCGCCTATAAACAGTTGGGCGAATTGGAACTGGCTCTGGCCGACTATGACCAAACCATTCTGCTAGACCCTGAATACGCCTATGCCTACCACAACAGGGCCAATATCTATTGGAGTCTGGGCAGCTACAACCAGGCAATGGCCGACTTTGACAAGGCATTGGCGCTTGACCCAACAGACAAATTGGGGTTCAGGAATCGCGGTTGGCTGCACCTGGATATGGGCGATCTGGAAGCCGCCCAGGCCGACTTCCAGCAGATAATCACCTTGTGTGATCCTGTTTCCTATTCCGTTAATGAAGGGCCAACGCAATACATCTCAACGGACGATTACTGTTTCTCCGCCTACCTGGAATTGGCGGCCATTGCGTGTGACCTGGATGACGCCGAGACCTGCCTGGAAGATGTGAAAATGGGCATTTCGATGGATCCAGCCGGAGCGGCATGGTACCTCAATGACTGGATCGAATTTCAACCCACGTCGGGCTTTCTCTACTTTGCCCGTGGGCTGGCTGAGGAAAATCTCAATAATCTGGACGCAGCCCTGGCCGATTATTCCCAGGCCATCCAGCTAAACCGCTCCGACACAGTGGCGCATGAATATTATTTCCGGCGTGGACTAATGTACGCGAGGAAAAACAACCTGGTAGCCGCTGTTGCTGACTGGCAGCAAACCATCGCCATTGAACCAGCTTCGGGAGGCGCATACTTGAATTTGGGCCTGGCCTACTATGAGATGGAGGAATATGAAACGGCCGTGACCACCTTACAGCCCGCTTTGTCACAAGACATCCCTCAGGAGTACAAACCCGACCTGGCCGATATACTGGCGGAAAATGCAGATTACCTGGCCCGTACCAGCGAAAATCGCAGTCAGGCAGCTAAAGCAGTTGCAGCCATTCAGGCAATCCACACCGAAATGCCAGAGTTCGCCATTCCAGCTATACCCCTGAACAACGTTTGCTGGTTTGCCAGCCTGTGGGGTCTGGCTGAAAATGCACTGTTTGCCTGCGAACTGGCGGTGGAAATGGAGCCTGAAGATGGCGGCATCCGCGACAGCCGAGGGCTGGCCAGAGCGTTGACAGGAGATTTTGCTGGTGCTATCGAAGATTTTCAATTTTTCATTACCTGGGCGGCTGATAATCAGATTCCCGCAGAAATGACCGCCAGGCGCGAAGAATGGATTGCTGCTCTGGAAGCCGGAGCCAATCCATTTACGGAAACGCTACTTAACGATTTACGCACGGAACAAGCACAGTGATTTACAGCCTTGTTCAAATCTTAGACAAATGGAGGATAAAATCATGATACTCGTAGTTGGAGCAACCAGCCGTGTAGGGACACAGGTAATTCCTACGCTTCTCTCACATGGTCATGCCGTGCGTGCCATGACGCGCACACCGGAAAAGGCGGAAGCACTCCGGCAGTTAGGGACCGAAGTGGTACGGGGCGATTTGCGCGACCCGGCCTCACTGGCCCTGGCCTGCGCGGGTGTAGAAAAAGTGTTGGCGGCCGCACACGGATTCAACCCTGGCCCGGCCGATAACAACCCGCATACGGTGGATGAGGTGGGCAACCGTCATTTGATTGATGCCGCCAAAGCAGCCGGTGTGGATCACTTTGTATTTATCTCCATATTGGCGTCACACCAGACAGCCCCATGGAACTTTTCCGCATCAAGTACGCCACCGAACAGTACCTGAAGGCCAGCGGTTTGAGCTATACCATTTTGCGGGCAGCGGCTTTTATGGAGTTTTGGGGCGCAATGGTCGGTGAACCCATCCTCAAGAGCGGCAAGACCACCATCTTTGGCGGCGGCAACAATCCGATCAACTTTGTCAGTGCCGCCGATGTGGCCGCCTTTGCCGTGATTGCCCTGGAAGACGGCAATGCCCGCAACCAAACTATCAGTGTCGGCGGGCCTGAGAACCTGACCTTGAATGAGGTGGCCGAACTTTTTGAAAAAGTCGGTGGGCATCCGGCCAAGAAGAGCCATGTGCCACTGCCGATGATGCGGATGATGCGGGTGGCGGTACGGCCGTTTAACCCCATGCTCAGTCTGCAAATCACCGGCGGCATTCTCATGGACACCGAAAATCAAACCTGCGACATGACCGCCACCCTCCAGCAGTACCCGGTAAAGCTGCACCGCATGGAAGAGGTAGCCCGGCAAATGGCCGCCAGTGCTAATTGAGTTGCCACCAGACATCCGATTTCTCCGAGAAATCGGATGTCTGACCCGGAGGTATAGGATGATGGCCTTTTCAACTGACCGTACCGTTCGCCACCCGGCTGGGGTGGAGGTGGATCTTGATTTGCTGCGTCGCTTTGAGGATGGGTTGAATCCTACCGCGCCGGAAACACATGCGATTCCCAGCCGGGTGCTGGGGTATGGGGAAATCAGCACAGTGTTTGAAATAGAGGTGGTCCCGTTTGCTGGTTTTGCCCTGAAACGGCTGGCTATCTTTGAAACGGCCGTAGAGCTAACCGCCTACCTCACCATCTACGATGAATACCACCGGCTGCTGGAAAAGGAAATTGGCATCCACCTGCCCACACACGGGTATGCCGCCTTTGAGAATGGGAACGGCCGTCCCATCTTCTACATCATGCAGCAAAAGGTAGACGGCCGTGCTATTGGCAACCACGCCCTATCCACCCTCTCCCCCACCGACGCCGCCATTCTCTTCCGCCAGGTCTTGCAGGAAATGAACAAAGTGTGGGCCTACAACCATTCCCAAACCACCTACCAGGTCGCGCTGGACGGGCAAATTTCCAACTGGGCGGCTGCCCCTTTTGATCCTGCCCAATCCACCCTGCTCTACATTGACACCAGCACCCCCCTCTATCGCAAGAACGGCGTGGAACAGATTAACGCCGAACTATTCTTGCGACCCGCCCCCTCTTTCCTGCGCTGGATTTTGCGGCGGTTTTTCCTGGATGATGTCGTCGCCCGTTACTATGATACGCGGCGGGTGATCATTGACCTGCTCGCCAATTTGAATAAGGAGCAGTTACCCCACCTGATCCCGGACTTTCTAAACATTGCCAATCAATTCCTGGCGACTGAACTGCCCGACCTGGCCCCTATTACCCAGGCGGAGGTGGATGCCTACTACCGGGAGGACAAACAGATATGGACTTTGTACGCCGCCATGCGCCAACTGGATCGCTGGCTGCACAACAAGGTGTTCCACAAACAATACCCCTACATTCTGCCCGGCAAAGTCCGCCGTTAAGCGTAGCTCGATTTTCCAAATCGAGCGGCGATTTGGAAAATCGCCCTACTTTTTGCGAGGAGATAGCAACATGTACATTGGTCAAGATGAAAAATCTGTCATTACCAACCGGTTTGCCGCCCACGTTTCCAGTGGCAAGGTAGCGTTTTATGAGCAGGCGGGCATCAACTTTGTGTTGGGCAAACGGGAAGGGATTTACATGTGGGATGTAGACGGCCGTCGCCTGATCAACTGCCACAGCAACGGCGGCGTGTTCAATTTAGGGCATCGGCATCCACGGGTGGTCGCAGCTTTGCAAACGGCCGTAGCCGAACTGGACATCGGCAACCACCATCTGGTCAGCGAAGCCCGCGCCAACCTGGGCGCGCGCCTGGCCCAACTGTCACCCGGCGACATCAACCACGTCATCTTTGGCGTCTCCGGCGGCGAAGCCATAGACATGGCGATTAAACTGGCCCGCGCCCACACCCGCCGCCAAACCATCATCTCCGCACAGGGCGGCTATCACGGGCACACCGGCCTGGCGCTGGCGACCGGCGACGCCCCATACCGCGACCCCTTCGGCCCACCTTCGCCAGACTTCATCCAGGTACCTTTTGGTGATCTGGCGGCGCTGGCGCAGGTGATGAATGAAGAGGTAGCGGTCGTCATCTTTGAAACCATCCCCGCCACGCTGGGCATCGCCATTCCCCCCGACGACTTTTTTGCCGGAGTACGCCAGCTTTGCGACCAGTACGGAGCAGTGATGATTGTGGACGAAGTGCAAACCGGGTTGGGCCGCTGCGGCGAAATATGGGGCATTGACCTGTACGGCGTCGTGCCGGACATTATCGTCAGCGGTAAAGGGCTGTCCGGTGGCCTCTACCCCATGTCCGCCACGCTTTACCGCGATCACTTGAATCCATTTATGCACGAAAACCCCTTCATTCACATCTCCACCTGTGGCGGCGCGGAATTGGGCTGCGCGGTGACGCTGCAAGTGCTGGACATCTTAACAGAACCAGACTTCCTGCCCCACGTGCGCCAGATGGCCGAACTTTTCGCCGGGGGATTTGCCGAACTGCAACACAAACATGCGGCAATCATCCATGAAGTACGCCAAAAGGGGATGATGATGGGTCTAAAACTGGCGAATCCGATGTTGGGGCCGATAATGACGGTGGCGGGCGTGGAAGCCGGGCTGCTGATCATCTACGCCAACAATGACACGTCGGTCATCCAGATTTTGCCGCCATTGATTATTGAGGCAGCCCAGGTTGGTGAGGTGTTACAGCGATTGGATGGGGCGTTCACGGCCGTGACCGCTATGCTGAGGTGAAAGGTTATTGCAACCCATTATTCCAGACTGCGTACAAAGAGGCATGTTTGTAGTAACCGCTTGGGCGGTGCAAAACAGCAGGCAATCAACCGCCTACTACAAACTATAAGGAGAAGGTAATGTTCAACAATCTGAACCCCGAAACCCGCAAACAGCTTGGTTTTTTACTTTCTATCCCCGAACGCACCGTCCGTTCATTGGCGGCCGTGGGCGGCGGCACGGCCGTCCTGCTCACCGAAACCCTCATCCCCCCCACCCTGCAACAATCCACTCTCTACCGCGTCACCATTGGTGACTTGCAGCAGTTTTTGATCGAACAGGTGGCGCAGATGGATCGGAGTGTGTTGGCGGCCGTGCCCACCCGCAACCTGGAAGGCAACTTCATGCCCCGCCGCATGGCCGGTTCATTCGTGGACATGGCCGGGCTGCTGTGGATTCGCTTTTCGCCACTGTGGATATTTGCCATCGCCAGTGACGCAGCCACCGGCAGCAAAGTGTTCCTGCACCTGCTGACCGCCCAATTAAAAGAAAACGGCGTCCTGGCCGAAGAGACACAAATTGACAGCCTGGACGAACTGCTGGACGCCCTCCATACCGCCTCGGACAAAAGCGCGCAAACGGTCAACATTCCGCCGCTGGCCGCCGCTGACATCAAACAAACGGCCGACGAACTGCGCCAGAGCTACGGCCGTCTCTTCAGCAACACCACCAATCTACTGCCCCGCCTGGAAACGCTCTGGTCGCAAATGGAAACGACGGCTACCGACGAAGGCGCAAGCCCGGCTAAAGTCAGCGGATTGATGGCATTAGATTTGGTGGAATGGGGCAAAAAAGGCGTGGGGACGGTCACGGCCGTTGGTCAGACCGGCGGCGACTTGCTGGACGAACATATCCTGCGCAGCTACGCCCAAACGCTGGAAAATCTGTCTGCCGAAGGGCTGCCCAGCTACTTCACACGCAAGATGGCGCCCTTTGCGGAAACGGCCGTCGCCCACTTCGACGCCAACCGCCAGACGTGGACAGAGCGGATGGTAATCGGTAATCCGTAATCCGTAATCGGTAATCCGTTGTCGGATGACGGTTCACGGATGACGGTTTACGGATGACGGTTTACAGATGACGGGCTTCGAGAAATACGCCACTGCATAAAGCCAAAAAAGAGGGCTAGGAGCAGCCAGCCCACGGCCAGTCCGCCAATCCAATAAGCGCCTTCACGGCCAAAGACAACGGCCGTGCCCGCCATTGGCCCCACTTCACCATTGGCGTCCAACCATCTCAGGCTAAACTGATACATAAACCAGAGCCAGAACAACCCAATCAGGCCGCAGCACACGGCCGTAAATGCAAAAATCACCTGTCGTATCGCTTGAAACATGATGCCATTATGGGTGAGGGGGACGGCCGTCGTCAATAGTTCCTTTTTACCCATCCAGACTGCAAACAGCGCCCCTCACCACATGTGCCTGGCGTCGTGCAGTAAGGTATACTTTCCCGGCTAAATTCTAAATGAACGGAGACTTATATGACCGTAGCCCCCACCCCAGATGTGACTGAACGGCGCAAAGCTGATCACATTCGCATCAACCTAGAAGAAGATGTCACCTTCAAAAAAGTAACCACCGGCCTGGAAAAGTTCTTTTTCATGCACCAGGCATTGCCGGAAATCAACCTGGCTGACGTAGACACCACCACCACCCTCTTTGGCAAAACGCTGAAAATCCCCCTGCTTATCTCATCCATGACAGGCGGCACGGCCGAAGCACGGGAAATCAACCGCACCCTGGCTGCTGGCGCGCAGGCAGCCGGCATGGCCATGGGGTTGGGGTCTATGCGCGCGGCTGTGGAAGACGAATCACTGGCCGACACCTACCGCGTGCGTGATGTCGCCCCTGACATTTTGCTCTTCGCCAACCTGGGCGCGGTTCAGTTCAATTATGGTTATGGACTGGATGAATGCCTGCTGCTGGTGGAAATGATTCAGGCCGATGCCCTCATCCTGCATTTTAACGCCCTGCAAGAAGCGGTGCAGCCAGAGGGTGACGGCAATTTCGCTAACCTGCTGCCCAAAATCGAACAAATCTGCAAAAAGCTGCCCGTGCCCGTCATTGCCAAAGAAGTTGGTTGGGGCTTTGCCGAAGAAACGGCGCGGCGGCTAGCCGAAGTGGGCATAGCTGCCATTGATGTGGCTGGAGCCGGCGGCACCAGTTGGAGCCAGGTGGAGATGTACCGCGCTCCTACGGCCCGCCATGCGCGGGTGGCTGGGGCGTTTATTGATTGGGGGATTCCCACGGCCGTATCTATCCAATACTGCCGCTGCGCCGCGCCCCACCTGCCCGTCTTCGCCAGCGGCGGCATCCGCAACGGCATTGATGTGGCGAAGTGCATCGCTCTCGGCGCCAATCTGGTCGGTTTTGCCGGTGACTTTCTGCGCGCCGCCGATAAAGGGGGCGTAGATGGCGTCATCGAAATGGCAGAAACGATTACGGCCGAACTGCGGGTGGCTATGTTCTGCTCCGGCGCTAAAGATCTGCCTGCCCTGGCCAAAATCCCACTCCACACAAATTATTGATAGTGTCGTGTTTTCAGAAAATATTTTATGCTCAGGAGAAGTGTGAATATGTCTTGTCAGAAACGTGTTCTGATCGTCTGTACTACCCTATGTCTCTCATTTTCATTTTTATTTTTGTTGTTGTCTTTGGGAAAATCCACAGTTCATACAATTTATGCAGTGTCCCAAACGCCTCCCCATATTACGACTATTCACCCCCCCGCAAACTCGCATACGACCACATTACAAACGGCCGTATCAGCCAACTTTGACCAGCCCATTAATCCGACAACGATCAATAGCGCTACATTTGTGGTTCAGGGAAATCAGACGGGCATCATCACAGGTGTATATGCAGTTCAAGCAGGAGATGTGCAATTAATACCGTATGGCCCTTTCAAACCTGGAGAACTTGTCCGGGTTAGTATGACCACGGGCACTCAAAATTTCAATGGCGAAGGCCCAGTTTTACCAACAGTATGGCAATTTTGGGGACAAAGCCCTTGGGGAAGTGGAATCCTGACAGACAGCGGGCAATTACTAGACGTTAACCGGGTTACCTCCGTCGCATTGGGAGATCTTGATGGAGACGGGGATTTGGACGTCTACCTGGGCACCTCTGATGGAATATCCTTCAATGATCCAGATGAGGTTTGGCTAAATGATGGCAATGGCAACTTTACTGACAGCGGTCAGCGACTAGGAAACTCACAAAGTTATGCAGTTTTAGGAGATCTGGATGGAGACGGTGACCTAGATGCTTTTGTTGCTAACACTGAAGGTAATGAGGTCTGGTTCAATCAGGGTGACGGCAGCTTCGTCAATAGCAACCAGGATGTAGGGGATCGTGGTTGGGACGTAGATTTGGGAGATTTAGACGGTGATGGTGATCTGGATGCATATGTTGTTCCCGACAGTGGCAATCCAAATGAGATCTGGCTCAATAATGGTGATGGCACTTTTGAAGCCGGTACGACGAACATGAACAATTCTGCAGCCCAGTCAGTTGCTCTTGGTGATTTGGATGGTGATGGCGATCTGGATGCTTTTGTTGGGACTATCGGCAACACATCGCATGAAGTTTGGATCAATGATGGTCAGGCCATATTTACAATGAGCAGTCAAAGTTTTGGCACCCTACGAGGTCAAGATGTGGCCTTAGGGGATTTAGATAATGACGGCGATTTGGATGCCTTTGTATGTAATGGAATAGAAGGTGGAAATCAGGTCTTCTTGAACGATGGGACCGGTTTATTTATTGATACGCAACAAGATTTAGGAAATCTCCAAAGTCATGAGGTGGATTTAGGCGATTTAGACGGCGACAATGATCTAGATGCGATAATAGCCAATGCTGGTGACAACGTTCCAACTCAGATATGGATAAACAATGGTTTGGGTTATTTTGATGAGCATCAAAACTTAATAGATTACAATCGTTTAGCAATCGATTTAGGGGATGTGGATGGGGACGGTGATTTAGATGCATTTATGGGCGGGTTTTATCCTGATGCTGAGGTGTGGATAAATCAGGACATCCCCATCAGTGGGCTAATCGCCATTAATAATAGCCCCTCCCCTCTTGGGATTGAGACGACCCTCACAGCTACATTCGCCAGTGGAAGTCCGGTTGAGTTTTATTGGGATTTAGGTGATGATTCAACGGCCGTGGGCGATGTCGTCCATCATTTATACCCAGCAGAAGGGGTTTATACGGCCGTTGTCACCGCCAGCAATTCGGTAAATCTGATGACGACAACAACAATCATCACCATCACTCCACCCATACCCATTACAGGATTAACCGCCACAAATAGCAGTCCAACAACACTGGGTGATCCAACCTTTTTTACAGCTACCATACTGACCGGAAGCAATGTGAGTTTCCTCTGGGAATTTGATGATGGCTCGTCTGCTCAGGGTAATGTCGTTTCACATACCTATCTGGCAGATGGAAACCACACGGCAACAGTGACTGCAACAAATGGTGTCAGCACTTTACAAACCACAACTCCGGTCATCATTTCTCTTCCTATAAGATATCTGTACTTACCTGTGATATATAAACCAGCAAGTGACTAAAAATAGCTTTTCTTAAAGGGGAAAGGAATCATATGAAGGAATTTGAAGTATTGGGAAACGAAATGCGCCATGCCCTCAATGAAGAAATGAAGACGGTTTTATTATCAACGGGTGCAACACCCGATTTGTACTACGGCATGATGCACTACCACATGGGCTGGCGCGACCGGGAATTAGGGCCAGCCGATGTCAACGCCGGTAAACAAATTCGCCCGGTGCTGCTACTGCTGGTCTGCCAGGCCGCCGGCGGCGATTGGCAACAAGCTGTGCCCGCCGCTGCCGCCGTGGAACTGCTGCACAACTTCTCGCTCATCCACGATGATATTGAAGACGCCAGCCCCACCCGGCGTGGCCGGGAAACGCTGTGGCAAATCTGGGGCATTGAGCAGGCCATCAACGCCGGCGACGCCATGTTTGCTCTGGCGCACCTTGCCTTGAGCCGCCTGTATGACCGGGGCGTCCCGGCCGAGCGAGTGGTACGCGCCCTGCGCCGTTTTGACGAGACATGCGTGCGGCTGACACAGGGTCAACATGCCGACATGGGGTTTGAAAAGCGTGACCAGGTCAGCGTAGATGAATATATTGAAATGATTACGGGGAAAACGGCCGTGCTCCTCTCCCTTTGCGCCGAATTAGGCGCACTCGTCGCCGGGCAAGATGATGCCACCATCACCCACTACGCCCAATACGGCCTGGATGCCGGGCTGGCCTTCCAGGTCATTGACGACATCCTGGGTATCTGGGGTGACGAAATGCTCATTGGAAAATCCGCCTCTACCGACATCACCACCAAAAAGAAAACATTGCCCGTCTTGTACGGCCTGGAACACAGCGCCGACCTGCGCCAGCTATACACCCAGGAAGACACCGACAGCGCTTTTGTGCATCAGGCAGTGGCGTTACTCAACCAGACCGGCGCCCGCGACTTTGCTACCAGCAAAGCCGCCGCCTATACCCAAAACGCCCTGGGCAATTTAGAAGCCGCCCACCCCAGCGGCCCCGCCTACACCGCCCTCAACCAATTGACCGACATGCTGCTTAAGAGAGATTATTAACAAAAAACGGCCGTCTGGAATTCCAGACGGCCGTTTTTACCAATCACCGTTTACCGATAACTGATTACCGATTACTCTTCATCCCCAAATCCTTCCAGGTCATCTTCATCAAGCCCATACTCATATTCCATCTCATACTCTTCTTCAGCAGGTAGAGCCGCTAATTGCTTTTCCTTCGCCGTCGCCAGAGCTTCTAAGATGGCCGGGTCGGTATTGTCATCAATCATCAACGGAATAGAGAAGTCGAACGCCGGCGTTTCTTCCTCCTCTTCGTCTTCCAGCAAATCAGCCGGTTCAGGCGCTGGCCGATTATGCAGGTCAAAGCCGGTACCGGCTGGAATCAGCTTACCGATGATGACATTTTCCTTCAGCCCCATCAGTTTGTCTTCGGCGCCGGCGATAGCCGCGCTGGCCAATACCTTGATGGTGTGCTGGAACGAACTGGCCGACAGGAAACTATCGGTGTTCAATGCCGCTTTGGTAATCCCTAACAGCACCGGTTCCGCCTGTGCCGGTTCACCACCCTCTTCCATGATTTCTTCGTTCGCTTCCAGGAAGACTGCCAGTTCCACCAGTTCGCCGGGCAGCATTTCTGTGTCACCAGAATTGGTAATGACTACCTTGCTCAACATCTTGCGGATGATGACCTCAAAATGTTTATCGTGGATATTCTGGCCCTGTGGCCGGTAAACCTGCTGCATTTCTTGCAGCAGATATTGGGTCACAGCATCACGGCCCAAAATATCCAAAATGCGGTGTGGATTCTTGGAACCTTCGGTTAACTGACCGCCGGCATAAACCTCTTCGCCATCAGAAACTAACAGGCGCATACCGGCCGGAATCTCATAATCCCGCTCATCCCGGCTTTCCCAGGCTACCGTTACCCGCTCGCCATTACGTGACACGCGGCCAGCATGGCGGGCCGAGATGACCTCGTCCTCTTTTTCGGCCAGAATACCACCCGGTTCTACGACATCATTGTCACCAATTTTGATCACCCACCCTTCGGGAACTTCATACACGTCCTCTACCAGTTTGGTGTCGGTCACAAACACATGGCGCACGCCATCTACCATACGCACTTCAGCGCGGCCACCAATCTCGGTGATAACAGCCTCACCTTTTGGTTTCTGGCGGGCTTCAAACAGCTCTTCCACACGGGGAAGACCCTGGGTAATGTCACCACTGGCAGACGCGGTACCACCGGTATGGAAGGTACGCAGGGTCAACTGGGTGCCTGGTTCGCCAATGGACTGGGCGGCTACAATGCCTACGGCCGTGCCCCGCTCCACCGGTTTACCCCGCGCCAGATCCAAACCATAACATTTGGTGCAAATACCACGCCGCAGTTCACAGGTCATTGGCGAAAAGACATAGACTTCTTCCACGCCCAATTCTTCCACGCGGTCAGCAGCCGTATCAGTAAAGTAGTCGCCAATCCGCACCACCGGTTCATTGGTATCGGGGTCCATAATCTCTTCAGCCGACACCCGGCCTAGCACCCGTTCCGACAATGTTTGTTTGCCAAAATTGTCAGAGCGGCGCACATGAATCCCCTTATCGGTGCCACAATCCGCGCCCATGACAATCATATCCTGGGCAATGTCCACCAGACGACGGGTGAGATAACCGGCATCGGCCGTGCGCAGGGCCGTATCAGCCAGACCTTTACGCGCCCCATGCGTGGAGATGAAATACTCCAACGTATCTAACCCCTGCCGGAAATTGGACTGAATGGGCACCGGAATAATGCGCCCCTGTGGGTCAGCCATCAAGCCGCGCATCCCGGCTAACTGGGTAATGGGACCAAAACCACCCTTACCTGCGCCAGACAGAGCCATCACCGCAATCGGGCTGGCCGGATCCATCACATCGCGCACGGCTTTTTCAACCTTATCTTTGGCATCGTTCCAGGTTTCAATGGTGCGCATGTATTGCTCTTCTTCCGTGAGCAAACCCCGGCGATACTGCCGGTCAATTTCGTTCACACGCTTCAGCGCCGCATCCAGGATTCCCTGCCGTTCTTCAGGAATGGTCAGGTCAGACACAGCAATGGTTGTGCCCGATACAGTTGCATAGCGGAAGCCAATCGCCTTAATGGCATCCACCAGGTTAATGGTGGCTTCGTCGCCCAAATGGCGATACACGCGGTTGATGAGGCGGGTGACGCCGCCTTTGTCCAGCACCTGGTTGACAAACCGGAACTCCTCTGGCAGCGCCAGATTAAACAAAACGCGACCGGGGGAAGTCTCGACAATCTTCTGGCGTGGTTTCCCATCCTTGTAGCGGGTATGGTCTTCTTTGTTAACCGTATAGGTGCGCACCTTGATTTTGGCGTGGATGTCCAGGTAGCCCAGTTCATAGGCGGTTTCCACCTCTTCCAGGCTGGCAAATATCTGGCCTTCCCCTTTACGGCCGTCACGCATCAACGTCAGGTAATACACACCCAACACCATGTCTTTAGACGGGCCAACAATTGGTTCACCATTAGCCGGCTTTAACAGATTCCGGGTAGCCATCATCAGCCCCACCGCTTCATCTACAGCCCGGCGGGAGAGGGGCACATGCACAGCCATCTGGTCGCCGTCAAAGTCGGCGTTAAAGGCAGAGCAGACCAGGGGATGCAGTTGGATAGCCTTGCCTTCCACCAGCATCGGCATGAACGCCTGAATACCCAGCCGGTGCAAGGTAGGGGCGCGGTTAAGGAGGATGGGACGGCCGTCAATGACCTCTTCCAATACCTGCCACACCTCCGGCTGCTGTCGTTCAATTACCCGGCGCGCCCCTTTCACGTTGCTGGCATAACCATACTCCACCAGTTTGCTAATCACAAACGGCCGGAACAGTTCCAACGCCATCGTCTTGGGCAACCCGCACTGGCCCAACTTCAAGTTTGGCCCCACCACAATGACCGAACGGCCAGAGTAGTCTACACGTTTACCCAACAGATTACGGCGGAAACGTCCCTTCTTCCCTTTCAGCATATCAGACAGGGATTTCAATTCGCGGCGACCACGTCGGCTCAATGCCTTACCGCGCTGGCTGTTGTCAATCAGGCTGTCTACCGCCTCTTGCAGCATACGCTTTTCATTGCGCACAATCACATCCGGCGCGCCCAATTCCAGCAGCCGCTTCAACCGGTTATTGCGATTGATTACCCGACGATACAAATCATTCAGGTCAGACGTGGCAAAACGGCCGCCGTCCAACTGCACCATTGGCCGTAAGTCGGGCGGGATCACCGGCAGTACCGTCAGAATCATCCACTCGGGACGATTGCCACTTTTGCGCAGCGCTTCCACCACCTGCAACCGCTTCGTCGCCCGTTTCGCTGCTTGCTTAGAACGGGTGGTACGAACTTCCCGCCATAATTCACGGGACAATTTTTCCAGGTCCATCCGCCGCAAAATGTCATACAACGCCTCCGCGCCCATGTCGGCCCGGAAAACATTGCCAAATTTGCTCTTCAACTCGCGGTAATCGTTCTCATTCAGGAAAACCATCGGCTCCAGGCTTTCCAACTGTTCCCGATTGGCCTGCGCTTGCTGGCGCAGGCGTGACAACTTAACTGACAGATCGCCACGCATGTCATCGCCCACCGCCTGGGTTTCGCCACGCAGTTCGTCTAGCTCTTTTTGCAGCGCCGCCAGTTTGCTCTGATGATCTTCCTCATACTCACTCTGCACCTCATTCAGGCGCTCGGTCGTGATTTCTTGCACCAACACGCTGTGTTCGCGGCCTACTTTTTCGCCGGCGCTTACCACAAGTTGCCCGGCCAACACAATGTCTTCGGCAGCCGGTTTATCTTTGGCATTTTTGAGCCTCTGCTCGACAGCCTTCGCCTCTCTGACTACTTCGTCCGTAGCCACAGACAAACGCTCATCAAAGGTTTCGTTTAGCTCCAGTAACCCCGCCTCCAACTCCAACAGACGCTCCTGAGCGTCAGAGGTGGCCTGCCCGATATTGCTCTGTAAATCTTCTTCAAAGCGCAGTTCGGCTTCTTCCAGCTCTTCCTGTAAACGCTTGAGCGCCCGCTGCCGGGCTTCTTCGTCCACATGGGTGATGACGTATTGCGCAAAATAGAGAACACGATCCAGATTACGCCGGGACACATTCAACAACAAACCCATGTGGCTGGGCACACGCCGGGTATACCAGACATGGGCAACCGGCGCTGCCAGTTCAATGTGCCCCATGCGTTCCCGCCGCACAGAAGAGCGGGTCACTTCTACACCACACTTGTCACAAACAATGCCCTTATACCGCACATTTTTGTACTTACCACAGTAACATTGCCAATCACGTGTGGGACCAAAAATAGCCTCGCAAAACAGCCCATCTTTTTCTGGCCGTAAGCGACGATAATTGATAGTTTCTGGTTTGGTTACTTCCCCGTATGACCAGGAACGCATATGGTCGGGGGATGCTAAACTGATACGTAAAGAGCGGAATTCTGTTGTCTCCACCAGGTGACCTCCCAAAAAGATAAAGTACTCCAGCCCACAATAAAAGATGTTTTCTCCCGCTTCCCAAATTCCGGCAAAAGGTTTGTGATGGGGTTAAACACGGAAAAAGAGCGTTTGACCTTTTCAGGCCAACGCTCTTACTTTTTTGCAAATCCTTTATGCCATAAGTGCCCGCGATTATATCGGCAGGCGTCAATATGTCAAGTTTGGCACATAAATGTTTGGTTAACAACCATCGCGATGGATGTTAACCAACCTGCGGCGCAACCACCGCACCGCAGAATTCACAGGTGTAACTGGTGACGCCACGTGGTTGGGCCGGAATGGGCGCATAACAGTTGGGACAGGTCGTGGGGAATGAGGCGCTGGTAATCCCGGCCTCAGCCAAGGCTTCCACATGCGCGCCTGACCGATCCTTATCCACATCGCCCGTTTGCACCCGCTTGATCATGGCCGCCCATTCAGAGGAATTTTGTCCTTTCAGATGGAAACGAGCGCGCGATATATTGGCGCTGGCGGCAAATACCAGTTCCAGGATGTCTGCTTTACCCATGCCCATGAAGCCGCCTTCCTCTTTGTGGCTAACGTTTTCAATCTGATGCACTTCGACATCCACATGCACTTCCTGAATCATCTCGGAGTCGGCTTTGAAGAGGCCGAATTTCTTTTTGGTCACGACTTCTTCGCGCTGCTCAAAGATGAGCCGTTGGTCGGTGAGGAAGAGGTAGCCTTTTGGCCCTTCTTTGCCGTTCCGGTGCCATTCGGTTTCTACAGCCAGCAGGGGGCCTTCGGCGTTGCGCAGCCGGATAGCCTGAGAAGCGTCAAGCAGGTCGAGCATTGTGCGGGCGTTGTTTACCTGGCGTTCGGCTTCATTGACTTCATTTTCAATAGGCCGATAGAGACTGGTGACGGCATCCTGGGCGGCGTTGACGCGGCGTTCCAGGCTGTCTACGGCCGTTTCCGCCAATTTCACCGTAGATTCCACCCGTGGATTCACGCGCTTCACCATGCTTTCAGCCTGCGTTAGCTCTTTATCCAGGCGCTCTACCTGCTCTTTAAGTGTAGCTTCCACGCGGGGGCGAATGTTGTTGTCCCATTTCTCATCCAGGGCAACCAGTTTGCTCTCCAACTGTCCACCATGAACGTAGCCGCGGGTGCGTTGCTTTTCCAGTTCAAAGGGCAGGTCGGTCAGTTTGGCGTCAATGCGACCGATGGTGCTGTATATATCGCTCATTTGGGCGGCTGTTTCCAGGCGTTCATATTTACTCTGCACGGCCGTGGCCTTCGCCTGCATTTCCGGGCTGACAGACTGCCCGGCAGCTGCACCCGCCACCGCTGCGCCTGCGGCTGCCCCGGCTACGGCCGTGCCCGGACGAACGATGCGGCGCTCCGGCGGCTTGGGCAGATCATGGCCCGGTTTTTTAGCCGGCGTCTGTGGTGAACGGGTTGCCGACTGCCCCGATGGGGTGGGTGCCCCTGTCTGCACACGGCGCACCGGTTGGGGTGGTTGGGCAGGGGTAGCAGGCTGTTTTGGCCCGCCAGTCTGCACCGTCCTGACCGGCTGTGGTGGCTGTTTAGGTGGTTCCGGTTTAGTACCGCCTGCCTCTACCCGCCGCACCGGCTGCGGTGGTTGCTTGGGCGGTTCCGATTTGCTCCCACCCGTCTGGTAACGATTCACGGGTTGAGGGGGTGTTTTCTTTTTGTCATCATTTTTCTCTGCCATGAAAAATCCTCCCGGGGTGAACCTGTCAGTACATAGTCACGGACTATGTACTGACCAGTTCACCTAAACGATACTTCAAATATGCTTCCATAAAATCATCGAGACGGCCGTCTAACACCGCCTCGGCATTACCTACTTCATAATCAGTGCGGTGGTCTTTGACCATTTTGTAAGGGTGCAGCACGTAGGAGCGAATCTGGTTGCCCCAGCCGGCGTCTACGTTTTCCCCTTTCAGGGCGGCCATTTCCGCATCTTGCTTGCGCCGCTCCAGGTCAAATAATTGCGCTTTCAGGATTTTGAGCGCCACCTCTTTGTTTTGTGTCAACGAACGCTGGTTTTGGCAAGAGACGACAATGCCGGTGGGGAGGTGGGTGATGCGCACGGCCGTTTCGTTCTTTTGCACGTGCTGCCCACCAGCGCCGCTGGCCTTAAACCGATCAATGCGCAGGTCACGCTCATCAATTTCAATCTCAATTTCCTCGGCCACATCCGGCCATACTTCCACTTTGGCAAAGGAGGTGTGGCGGCGGCTGGATGAGTCATACGGAGAGATGCGTACCAACCGATGCACGCCGCGTTCGGATTTGAGACGGCCGTATACATAATCGCCACGCACCGCCATCAAGCAGCTCTTCAAGCCAGCTTCGTCGCCAGGGCTTTCATCCAAAATATCCACCACAAAATTGTGAGTGTCCGCCCAGCGTAAAAACATGCGCTGCAACATCAAGGCCCAGTCCTGCGCCTCCGTGCCGCCGGCCCCGGCATGAATGGCCAGGATGGCGTCTTCATCGTCGTATTCTCCGGCAAACAAGGTGTGGAAAGCCCGCTCATCAATCTCCTGCCGCAGTTGCTCCACTTCCTGCGTTAAATCATCGGCCAGGTCGGCATCGTTTAATTCCACCAATTCCAGCGTGTCGCCCAGTCGCTGGCTCAACTTCTGCCAGACTGTCACCTGTTCTCTCAACCGGGTCAATTCCCGCATTGTCTTTTGCGCGGTCTGGCTGTTATCCCAAAAACCGGGCGCGGCCGTTAACTCTTCTAATTGCGCCGCCTTGTCAGCTTTAGCGGCTACGTCAAAGACGCCTCCCCAGCTGTTCCACTGTTTCTTGTAAGCTGTGTAGTTCGTTTACTAATGATTCCATCTCAATTCCTCTTAAATTATGATTCTTGAACGATCCGAAAACGATCCCGATTTCCGTGATGCGTGACAAGTGGTCTCACGGGTCACGCATTACGCATCACGAAAACAATCCTTCCACAAACGCCGCCGCATCAAACGGGGCCAGGTCTTCAATTTTTTCGCCGGTGCCGATGAAGCGCACCGGTAGACCCAATTCGCGGTAAATGGCAAAGACCATGCCACCTTTGGCGGTGCTGTCCAGTTTGGTCAGGACGACGCCTGTGACTTTCACCGACTCTTTGAACTTCTGCGCCTGTGTCAGCGCATTTTGGCCGGTGGGCGCATCCAGTACCAGCAGCACTTCATGGGGGGCGGCGTGTACGCTTTTGCGGCAAACGCCATACACTTTTTCCAGTTCTTTCATCAAGTTGTATTTAGTATGCAAGCGGCCGGCCGTATCCACAATGAGTAAATTGTAACCACGCGCCCGCGCCGCCCGGATGCCATCATATGCCGTCGCGCCAGGGTCGCCGCCGGGCTGCCCGGCAATCACGGGCACATTGGCCCGCTCGCCCCAGATGACCAACTGGTCAATGGCGGCGGCGCGGAAGGTGTCTGCCGCCGCCAGCATTACCTTCTTACCCTTGTTTTGGTAGTGATGCGCCAGTTTGCCAATGGAGGTAGTTTTGCCAGAGCCGTTGACGCCGACGATTATGACGACGGTTAGCTGGCGTGGCTGTTCCAGTTCAAAGGTGGGGTTGATATTCAGGATGGCGCGCAGTTCATCCTTTAATGCTTGCAGCAGTTGGTCGGCTTTATACAGGCCGTCGCGCTTGACGCGAGCGCGCAAGGCTTCGACGATTTCCAGGGTGGTGGGCACGCCAACATCGGCTTGAATGAGCAGTGCTTCTAAATCTTCCCAGGTTTCGTCGGTGATGTCGCCGGTGCCCAACACGTTGGCAATTTGCCCAAAGACGGTGTTGCGGGTACGGCTGAGTGAGTCGCGGATGCTTCTAAACAAAATATTGCCTCTCAGGGGTATTGGTTTAGACCCTAAGGGTTTTCAGAAAACCCTTAGGGTCTTTTGTGGCTTCGAGTATAGCAGGCTTTACGGCCGTTACAATTCCACAATCTCCCCGTCGGCCGTAAGCTGCTCCACGCGCAGGCTGGCTTCGTCTAGCCGGGTGTGGCAGCGTTTCGCCAGCGTTTGCCCGCGCTCAAAGAGGGCCAGCGACTGCTCCAACGTCAGGTCGCCCGCTTCCAATTGGGCGACGATGGTTTCTAACTCTTGCAAAGCGGCTTCAAAACTCATTTCGTCAGGGTTCATGGCAATCTCCTGGTTTGTAGTAGGCGATTTATCGCCGTTAACAGGCGATAAATCGCCTACTACGAACGTAAAACCTGGGGGTTTACGGGGGTGAGAGGGGGTTGCCCGGTGAGAAAGGCGACGACGTTTTGCACGGCCGTCGTCGCCATTTTTTGCCGGGTCTGGATGGTGGCGCTGCCGATGTGGGGAGCAACAACCAGGCGGTCTTTGATTTCCGCCAGGCCGGGGTGCATCTTTGGTTCCTCTTCAAATACATCCAGGGCCGCGCCGCCAATGATGCCCTTTTGCAACGCTTCCACCAGGTCGGCTTCTTTGATGATGGGGCCACGGGCGGTATTGATGATGAAGGCATTGCCGCGCATTTGCTGGAATTCATTCATGGTGAAGAGGTGGTGGGTGCGTGGGCTGAGCGGGACGTGGATGCTGATGAAGTCGGATTCTTGCAGCAGGTCAGGGAAGGCCACATGGATGACGCCCAATTCCCGTTCGGCATCCGGTTTGGGGGTATCGGCCGTATACAGCACCTTCATGCCAAAACCGAGGGCGGCGCGGCGGGCAACGGCCGTGCCAATCCGCCCCAGGCCCACAATGCCCAACGTCTTGCCATACACATCCGTGCCCAACATATCCGGGAAGAGGGCGAAGCGGGTGTATTGGCCCGCCCGCATGTAGGCGTCGGCTTCCGGGATACGACGGGCGATGGCCAGGAGGAGGGCGAAGGCGAGATCAGCCGTTGTCTCGGTGAGCACATCGGGAGTGTTGGTGACCAGGATACCCCGTTGGGTAGCAGCCGGAATGTCAATGTTGTCATAGCCGACGGCGACGTTGGCGATGAGTTTCAGGTTAGGAGCGGCGTCCATCACGTCGGCGGTTATTTTGTCAGCGAGCAGGCAGACAACGGCCGTCGCCTCCTTGATTTGCTCCTGCAATTCCGCCGGGGACC
Source organism: Chloroflexota bacterium (assembly GCA_035444285.1). GTDB lineage: Bacteria > Chloroflexota > Anaerolineae > Promineifilales > Promineifilaceae > CAADGU01. Next base: position 250,015 of record DAOMOK010000004.1, on the reverse strand, counting down.
AGGTGTCGCCTTGATGATAAAAATAGGGAATACCCGCCTCGGCTAACAACCGCAGGGCTTGATCATAAATACTTTGGGTAATGACCACTTTACTCATTGTGTCTGTCCTGAAAATTGAACGCAAATGAATGACAGGCAGGAATCAATAGTGGTATCTTGCCTGTAGAAACTCAATTCGGTCTTCTTTGACGACATAGACAATGCGGTGTTCGCGGGTTAATCGCCTCGACCACGCCCCGGAAAGGATATGTTTGAGTGGTTCCGGTTTTCCAATACCGGTAAACGGTTCGCGCAGAATGGCTTCGACCAGTTCCAACGTATGCAGGGCGATCTTCCGATCCGTTTTCACCCAGTACTGCAAATCTTCGCGGAATTCTGGGAAAAAGATGGCTTCGCGTGTTTTCCTGACGCTAGCTGTTTCAGTTCGTTTCTTCGTCAAAGCCCACCTCAGCCCGTAATTCTTCGAGCGTCAGCGCCACTCCCTCGCCTGCTTTTGAACGCGACAAGGCTGTTAACAAACGCTCGGCATTCTTCGGTGAGCGCAACAGATAGGCAGTCTCTTCCAGGCTGGCTAATTCGGCGGCCGAAACCAGGGCGACATCTTTTGACCCCCGGCGGGTGATGATGATGGTTTCTTTATTTTCGGTGACTTCATCCCACAACTGGGCCAGATTTTCCCGTGCTTGGGAATAAGTTACTTGAATCGTCATTTTGCACCTCGCAGTTGTACAAGGTTACTGTACAAGGGTGAAACCAAAACGTCAAGAGCAGAGCAGATAGGCAGATAGGTGGGCTGAGAATCGCTCGCAGCCGCCGGCAGAAGGCCAAAGCAGGGCAGGACAATAAACAGTCAACCTCATGGCTTGACCACTACGGGCAGATATAAATGTAACAGGTTGTCGTTAAGCTGGACTTCTACCGCGCCAATATCATGAGCAGAGCCAAACGGCCGAGGCAGGCCACGCTGGTCGGTGGTGGGTGCGCCTTCATCTGTACCGGCATCAATGGCCGGACTGTCGGGCAAGGGCATATGTGTCAGGGTAAAGCCGCCATTATCGGCCAGCGGACCAAGCATGGGATCTGTGTTTGGTTGGTTATCGGAACCGGTGATAAAGGCACAACTGTTGTCACTCCACAGGCTAAAGAAGGCTTCATCCGCGGCCTGACCGGCACAATCCCCCCCACTGACACTGCTTGCCACGATGCTGTTGTTAAGCATCAAGTGAGTGGTAGGGTCAATGAAATTGTAAATGCCACCACCAGAGTCAGCCGAATTGCCGCTAAGAGTCACATTGGTCAGAGCGACCATACCGAAAAAATCGTTGTAAATTCCACCGCCAGAGCTAATGGCCGAGTTACTACTAAGCGTTACATTGGTCATTGTAATTGTACTGGAATTAAAATTGTAAATTCCCCCACCAACACTACTGGCCGAATTGTCGTTAAGAGTTACATTGGTCATTGTAATCATGCCAGAGTAACGATTGGATATTCCGCCGCCGTAGTCAGATGAATTGCCGTTAAGGGTAACGTTGGTCAGCGTAGCCGTACTGTTGCCAAGGTTGTAAACTCCACCCCCGCTTAGACTGGCTGAATTATCGGCAAGCGTTACATCCGTCAATGTAACCGTACTCAAGGAGCCGTTGAAAATTCCGCCACCAACATTGTTGGCCGAATTATGACTAAACGTCACATCGGTCAGCGTAGCATTACTGTTATTGTAATTATAGATTCCGCCGCCAAAATTGGCCGTATTGCCACTCAGGGTCACATCGGTAAGTGTAGCCGTACTGGAATCATAGTTGTAAATGCCACCACCAGAATTGCTGGCCAAATTGTCATTAAGCGTCACATTTGTCATCGCGACCATGCTGGTATCATTATAAATTCCGCCGCCCATGCCAGCTAAATTGCCACTAAACAGCGTATCGGTCATTATGACCGAACTGACGTTGTTATAAATTCCGCCGCCCCAGCCACTGGCCAAATTGTCACTAAACGTCCCATTTAACAAGATAGCCATACCGAAATTATTGTACATTCCGCCACCGCCAGACTGGGCTGAATTGCCAGTAAGTATTGTATTCGTCAGTGTGATAATACTGTTATCGTTGGCAATCCCGCCCCCATAGGAGTCGGCTGAATTACCACTAACTATTACATTTGTCAGTGTGGTCGAACTATTAACACGATTGTTAATTCCACCACCAGTGGTGGCTGAGTTGCCGTTAAGGGTCACATTAGTTAGAGTGGCGGTACTGCTTTCGATTTGAATTCCGCCCCCAAAATAAGTGGCTGCATTTCCGTCAATCAATACATTGTCCAGAGTGACTGCACTGTCTTCGACATGAATTCCGCCGCCATAGTCGGCCGAATTGTCGCTAATTGCCACATTGATTAAGGTGGTTGTGCCTAACAAAGCGAAAATTCCACCACCAATATAGCTCCCTATACTATTTTGAACTGAAGCATTGATTAGGGCGAGATTGCCGTAGTTTAGAATTGCACCAGCAGAAAAAGCGTAGCCATTTGTCAAAGCTATATTTTCCAGTGTCAGGTCAGAAAAATTGGCAAAGAGACGGGTACTGTCGCCGCCACTGAGTATTATCTGGTCATTGCCGTCTATGGTGACACTGGTCGTGATAATCTTTTCAGAAGTAAAGACGATGGTGGCCGGGCCGCCACAGTTGAAGGTAATCGTGCCACCACCACTTTGGGCAACAACCAGCGCTGCGTCAAAGGCGGCTTCGGTACAACTGGCAGGCGTGCCATCCCCGACTACTGCATCATCAGCCAGTAACGATTGCAATCCCACCAGCAGATAAACCGGCAAGATAATGACAAATAAGAGAGTTAATCGTGATTTCATCGGTTTTGCTCCTTAACCCATTGTTATATTTCTTGATGATTTGATTTGGTCTGAAGCGACTACGGCCGTCACCTCCCCATCCACCACCTGAATATTCAATTGATCCCCAGGGTTGACCGATTGCACTGAGCGAACGACACGGCCGTCGCCATCGCGCACAATCGCATATCCCCGCGCCAGCGTGGCCAGGGGGCCAACGGCCGTCAGCCCCACTTCCGCCATTGCCAGCCGGTTTTGTCGTTCGGTGAGTGATCGTTGCATGGCGCTGTCCAGACGGCCGTGCAAATTGTCCAATCGCTGCCGGTTATTATCCAGCCGCCCACGTGGGCTGAGGTGCCCCAACGCCCGCGCCAGATGCTGCACCTGCTGGCGGTTGTGGGCGATGACATCCGTCATGGCCATGACTAATCCGCTGCCCAAACCGGCCAGATACGACCGTAGCTCGGCCACATCCGGCGTCGCCAGTTCCGCCGCCGCCGACGGCGTGGGCGCACGCAGGTCACTGACAAAATCGGCCATCGTAAAGTCCACCTCATGCCCCACCCCACTGATGATGGGGTGGCGGGCGGTAAAGATGGCGCGGGCCACCCCTTCGTCGTTAAACGCCCACAAATCCTCCATCGAACCGCCGCCGCGCGCGATAATGATAGTGTCAATATCGTCACGGCCGTCCAGCCATTGCAAAGCGCGGATAATTTGCGGCGGCGCGTCGTTGCCCTGCACCAACGTCGGTGCAATCAGCACCGACACCAGCGGGTAGCGCCGCCGCAGCACGTTCAAAATATCGCGCAGCGCCGCCGCATCCGCGGAGGTGACAATGCCGATCTTTTGCGGAAAGGCGGGGATGCGCTTTTTATGCGCCGGGTCAAACAGTCCCTCGTCCGCCAGCTTTTCCTTGAGCCGTTCAAAGGCCAGCGCCAGGCTGCCCCGCCCCGCCGGTTCCAGATGCTCGGCGTAAAGCTGGTACACGCCACTGGCTTCATAGACGGAGATACGGCCGTGCGCCACCACCGCGTCCCCATCCTGTGGCGCAAACCGCAGTCGCTCGACGGCCGTGCGCCACATCACACACTTCAACTGGGCTTTGTCATCCTTCAGCGTGAAATACAAATGCCCCGAACGCGCCTGCGTAAAGTTGGAGATTTCGCCGCTCACCTCCACATCCTGCAAGCGGTAATCAATCTCAAACAACTCGCGGATATACTGCGTCAACTCACTGACGCTCCACGTTTGCGCGGAAAGCTGGTTACTGCGTAGGAAGTTCATGGGGAATCAGTTAGCAGTAAGCGGTGAGCGGTAAGCAGTACCTTTTCCACTGCTCACTGCTTACTGCCCACTGCTCACTTCTCTTGCGAAGCGCGCCACTCATGGTACTCCGGCACATCCTCGCCCACCGAAAAATAGAAGAAGTACGCACCCATGGGTCCCATGAATTTGAACCGTTTGCCCAGCGCCTTTTCGCGTTGGGCGTAGGGTTGGCCGTCCATTGAGCGCAGATAGGCGTGCAGCGAGCCATGTTCGGCAATCAAGCCCTGGCAGATACGGGCATTTTGAATGGTGGCGGCAATTTTACGGCCGTTGCGCACAATCTCCGTATCTTCCACCAACCGCTCCACATCCTCATCCGTAAACGCCGCCACCCTGTCCACATCAAAACCCACAAACGCCCGCTGGAAACCAGGCCACTTTAGTCGAATCACCTGCCAGCTAAAACCAGCCTGAAACACCGCCTGCGTAATCTTCTCAAAATAACCGGCATCATCCGCCGGTACCGCCCGTGGGGGAATTTCATAACCTGCCATTCTAACCTCCTGAAATTAGGAATTAGGAATTATGAAGGTGTAGAACATACGCGCTACATTGTAAAGCGACAGGCAACCGGTGACAAGTATTTCGCAAAATAACAGTTTCACAAATTGCCAACCCCGATTACAATGTACACGGGGTTGCCGGTAACTATTAGATGCAGGTTGATTCAAGATACAGGGAGAATAACCGATGGCAGAAACAGTGTTTGAGTACAAGTTCGACGGCCGTAAAGGGCAATTTGATGTCGGCTGGCAGCAAGCCCGCTGGTATGACTATAAAAACATCCACATTCCCATAGACCAGTTAAACGGAACCCCCACCCATTGGGTCTTCTGGGAAGCCGAAGGGCAGAGCTACGACGCCGACAACCAGGGTTGGAATCGTTTCAAATCCCCCGAACAGCGCATGACCTGGGCCGACTTTCTACCCCCCCATGAACACGCCGACCTGCTCAACGACATCGGCCAATCCTACAACTGGTTTCACGGCAGCAACCCCTTCCACAGCCGCCTGGCCCGCCCCACCATGCTGCGTCAGGGGCAGGCCGACATGCGCTTCCAATTCTTCGCCGACTGGTACAAATACGACAACGGCAAAATCCCCATTTCCCAAATTGGCGACCCCAACCACGCCCGCGTGGAAATGTTCATCCTGGATACCGGCCTGAATGAACCGTTTGATTGGAATACCGGCGATGAAGGCCGCATCCGCCAGCAGCAAGGCGTTTTGCAAAACGTACTCAACGGCGCCGCCGGGCAGCACACCGACTGGCTCATGGTTAACCCCAGTCTGGGACGCACCGTCAAAACCCGCACCGTCAACGTGCCCCGCAACGGGCTGTATCTATGCGTGTTTGGCGTCTACTCGGTTTGGGCCGTGCCTGAGGCGCGCGGCCGTAACGGCTTATTCGTTCACAGCATGGGTGTCAGTCAGGCCACCGGCCCTGGCGCCCCCGTTGAGTATTTCCCCGAAACCGGCGAAAAACCAACCATGACCATCGGCCAACCACGCGGCGAGGCGGCTTATTCACAGCAGCGCGGCAAACCACGCTTGCAGTACGAACGCACCTTCCAACTTATTCACAACTCGGTGCCCGATAGTCAGGCAGCCCAGATTTTCCTGAGCGGTTACCGCCAGGGCAAAACCACCGGCACCAGCGCCGACGACGCCGGTATCGGCGACCTGGACATGAAAATTGTAGAAGTACACGGCTGGCCCGCCGGGGAACGGAACGACCTGATCGCCTGGTTTAACCAGCATTATCCAGGCACACAGGTACGGTTTATGAATTAAGCAACAAGACCCGAAGGGTTTTCAGAAACCCTTCGGGTCTCAATCAAATCCTAGAGCAGTGGGGACGCCAGCCGGTAAACAGAATCCACAAAACGATGAACCACTGAATAATTGTTATATTCTGCCAGCGTCCATTGTTTACAGCTTTTCAAATCTTCCCTAAACTGCGCTTCCATCTCTTTCGCTTTGCCTTCGTCATACAAGATGGCATTGGTTTCATAGTCCAGGTTAAAGCTGCGGATGTCCATATTGGCCGTGCCAATGGAGACGACGGCGCTGTCTATGTTGAGCGTTTTGGGGTGGAAATAACCACCCTCATACAAATACACTTTGGCGCCTGCCTCCACCACTTCGCGGAAGTAGGTGTGGGCGGCGCGGTAGGGTACCTGATAGGTAGAACCGCGTGGCGTGAACATGAGGTTGACGTCCACACCGGCTAATGCGGCCGCTTTGAGCGCTTCCAGGATGCTTTCGTCGGGGATAAAGAAGGGGGACTGCAAATAAATCCGGTCTTCGGCCGAGGCGATCATCAGGAAATAGACCTGCCGGATCGCCTTCCACTGGGAGTCTGGCCCACCCTGGGTGATCTGCACCGGCAGGAAGGTATCCACTTCTACCGGAGGATAGTACGAGGGGCCGGTGATCTTTTCTTGGGTAGTGGTAAACCAGCTAATAGCAAAACTGGCCTGTAAACCATGCGCGGCTTCACCGATCATGCGCAAGTGGGTGTCGCGCCAGCGGTCGAAGGCCGGCGGATCAATTTGCTCTTTGTCCAGATTGAGACCACCGACGTAACCGATACGGCCGTCAATCACCGCAATCTTCCGGTGGCTGCGATAGTTGGCCGTGTGCAGCATTTTCAGCGAACGGAATTCCAGGTACGGGTGAATTTGTACCCCGGCGTCACGCAAATCCTGCAAATACTGTTTGCTCATCGCCCCGCCGGAAGCATCAAACAGGCAGCGCACCTCCACGCCCGCTTTGGCGCGTTCAATCAGCGCCTCTTTCACCTGAATCGTGAATTCATCCTCCGTCCAGATGTAATAATTCAGGTGAATATGATGCTGCGCCGCTCGAATGTCCGCCAGCAGGCGAGGGTATTTTTGGGTGGCGTCTTGCAAAATCTCCACTTCATTCATGCCGGTAAGGACGGAACTGGAGCTTTGCTGCACCAGGCGCAGAAGCCGCTTTTTATATGAGGCCGGGCGCTCCTGGGCAATGCGCTGGATATACTCTTCCTGTCGTTGCGCCAGCGTCCCCAGGTCAGTCACAAATTCATCCAGCAGTTTGGTACGGGCAATATCCCGTTCCTGGCTGAAGGTATGCGCCCCCCGCCCAAAAAAGATGTAAATTAACACCCCCAACAATGGAAAAACCACAAACAAAAACAACCAGGCAAAGGTTGATTGCGGCGACCGATTTTCGGAGATGACAAAAGCGGCTACGCCTATCACATAAATGGTGAAAATGATGGAAAGCAATGTCCAGAGATCCAACTGAAAACCCTCCTCTTTATTATTGTTGACCGTATGACTAACAGGATGGAGTATAGTCGTAGACATGCGATTTCTCCAAGAAATCACATGTTTCGTAACTGCCTGATGGATTTTGTGAAATTCCCATGCCCCATTACAATTGCTGCCCATGAAGACCCTAAGGGTTTTTGAAACCCTCAGGGTCCGGCCTGGAGATACTATGTCCACAACGCAATCTGCTACCATGTCCCAATTCCGCCATAGCGCCACCGTGGCCATTGCCGATATTCGCCTGCAAGGGGCGCTGACCGGGGCCACAAATAAGTTTGTCAACGGCCGTACCACTGCCCTCACCGAACTGCCCGACGCCGACGCCCTGCGCGACCAATTCAAAAGCATCCGCGCCGCCACCTTAGCCAACCTCGCCCATTACCTGGAACTGTTTGAGCAGCGGGCTACCGCCGCGGGCGCACAGGTGCATTGGGCGCCAACCGGGCAGGACGCCGTGGACATTGTGCTGGGCATTGCCCGGCAGCGCGGCGTGCAACTGGTGACCAAAAGCAAATCTATGGTCTCCGAGGAAATTCATCTGAACGCGGCGTTGGAAGCCAACCACATCGAACCGGTGGAAACTGACCTGGGGGAATGGATTGTGCAGTTGGCGCAAGAGCCACCGTCGCACATCATCGGCCCGGCCATCCACAAAACGCGGCAGCAAGTGGCGGCCCTGTTTAGCGCGCAAGTAGGGCGTGAACTGCCAGCGGATGATATTGATGGCCTGACGGCCGAAGCCCGCCGCATGTTGCGCACCAAATTCCTGGCGGCGGGTATGGGCATCAGCGGCGGCAACCTGGGCATTGCCGAGACGGGTACGCTGGTGCTGGTGACAAATGAGGGCAACGGCCGTCTCGTCACTTCCGCCCCACCCGTACACATTGCCATCATGGGCATCGAGAAAATCTGCCCGGATTGGGACGCCGCCGCCGTCTGGCTGGCGCTGCTGGCGCGCAGCGCCACCGGGCAGCCCATGTCCATCTACACCACCGCCATCACCGGCCCCCGCCGTGCGGACGACCCCGATGGGCCAGAAGAAGTGCATATCATTTTGCTGGACAACGGCCGTAGTCAACTGGCCGGTACCCCCTACGAAGAAATCCTGCAATGCATCCGCTGCGGCGCCTGCCTGAACGTTTGCCCGGTCTACAAGAAAGCGGGCGGCCACGCCTATGGCAGTCCCTACAGCGGCCCCGTTGGCGCGGTGGTGACGCCACTGCTCTTTGGCCTGGAAGAATATGCGGCGCTGCCGCAGGCCAGCACGCTCTGTGGCGCGTGTAAAGACGTCTGCCCGGCGCGCATTGACCTGCCGCGGATGCTGCTGCAACTGCGCCAGGATGAAGTAGCCGCCCACCTGCTGCCCTGGCGCGAACGCAAAGCGGAGGAGTTCGCCGCCTTTGTGCTGGGCAGCGAGGGGCGCATGAACTTTTTCACGAAGCTGGGGCGTTGGGGGCAACGGCCGTTCCTGCGTGATGGTTCGTTAAACTTACCGGTGAATGTGGGCGACGGCCGTGCCCTGCCCACCCTGGCCCCTAGACCTTTCCGCAAGTTATGGGCAGACGGGGAATTGGATAATGCATAACTGTTGTCATTCCGAACGGAGTCTTCGGGGTGAGGAGTCTTTATCCTTGACCGGCGCAGAGGATTCCTCGTCAAAGACTCCTTGGAATGACACATTGTCTGATCGAGGCAACACTTTATGACTGCTGACATGTGGCTGGCCGTCGGCATTTTGGTCGCGGCCATCTTCCTTTTTATTAGCGAGAAGCTACGGGTAGATATTGTCGCCCTGGGGGTGGTGGTACTGCTGATGCTCAGCGGACTGCTGACTACCGGGGAAGCGTTGGCCGGATTTTCCAGCACGGCCGTACTCACCATTGGCTCCCTCTTTATCGTTGGCGGCGGGGTGATGAACACCGGGTTGGCCGGCAGCATTGGCCGCCGCATCCTGGCCATCGCCGGGCACCACGAAGGCCGTCTGACCGTGGTCCTCATGGCCGCCGTCGCTTTGCTTTCTGCGGTGATGAGCGACACCGGCACGGTGGCTGTGCTGCTTCCCGCCGCCATCATCCTGGCCCGCAACGCCAATATCAGCCCCTCGCGCCTGCTCATTCCGCTTTCTTATGGCTCGCTGCTGGGTGGGGCCAGCACCCTCATTGGCACACCGCCCAACATCATTGTGCGGGATGCACTGGTAGCGGGCGGTTATGAAGCCTTTAGCTTTTTCAGCTTTACGCCCATGGGTTTTATCCTGACGGTGAGCGGCATTTTGTATATGACAGTCATTGGCCGCCGCTTACTGCCAGACCGTCGGCCCCAGGTAGACGCGCAGCGGCTGCCCACACCTAAAGAACTGGTCAATGAATACAAATTGCCCGATCAACTGCTGCGGCTGCGGGTGCGGCGTGGTTCGGACATCATCGGCAAGACGGTGGCGCAAACAGAGTTGGGGCGCGATTTTGGCGTGACGGTGTTGAAAATTTTGCGCCCGGCTGAGACACGGCCGTTGTTTGAATTTGCCCGCCGCCCGTTTAACCATGCGGCAGCGGAAGCCGCCCCTGATGTGGCCATCGTCGCCCAGAACGATACCGTCATCCAGTTAGACGACGTGCTGATCGTCAAAGGGGAGGCCGACGATGTGGCCCACGCCGCCGCCCATTGGAACCTGGGTGTGCAGCCGGCCGTGCCCAAAGACGAAAAGGCGCTCATCAGCCGTGAGGTAGGTGTGGCCGAAGTGCTGCTGCCCCGCCGTTCCAGCCTGATTGGCAAGACGCTGGCCGAAGAGCGGTTTGGCTCCAACCATAAACTGACTGTGCTTAGCATCAACCGGCCCGGCGCGCATAAACCATTAGAACTGGCGAACACCAGACTGGCCTTTGGCGACATTTTGCTGGTGCAAGGCCCCTGGGAACAGATCGTCGCGCTCAAAAATAAACGGCGCGACTTTGTGGTCATCGGCCAGCCCGAATCCATGATTGAAGCGCCACGCAAGGAAAAATCCAGGCTGGCGCTGCTCATCCTGGTGGGCATGATTGTGGCTATGATTGCCGGGGTGGCGTCGCTCACGGCCGTAGCCATGGTGGCCGCTTTGGCCATGGTGTTGTCCCGCTGCCTGACCATGGACGAGGCGTATGAGTTCATTGACTGGCGCAGCCTCTTTTTGATTGCCGGGATGATCCCCCTGAGTACGGCGCTGGAAAAGACAGGTGTGGTGGATTGGGCAGCGCAAGGGCTGGTCGGTTCGTTGGGGGCCATTGGGCCGCTGGCCGTACTGGCCGGACTGTTTTTGTTTACCACCGCCTTCACCCAGGTCATCTCTAACACCGCCACCACCGTCATCGTCGCCCCACTGGCGCTGGCTTCGGCTAGCCAGTTAAGTGTACAGCCCCAGGCCTTTCTCATGGCCATTGCCATCGCTGCTTCCATGGCCTTTGCCACGCCGGTCGCTTCGCCCACCAATACGCTGGTGATGGGCGCAGGGCATTATACCTTTGGCGACTACGCCAAAGTCGGCATCCCACTCATCTTCATCGCCCTGATTGAGGTGGTGTTAGTGTTACCGTTTCTCTTTCCATTCTAACTGGTACGAGCAGTGCCAGGCACAGGGCAAAATCACCTGGTCAGACTAATACCTTGTGCCCTGTGCCTGGCACTTCAACAACTATGAACCCACGAGACGAAATTCTAGCCCGATTACGACAGGCGCAACGAGACGAGCCACTGCCCCCACCCTGGCAGTCGCGGCGCGATTTTCCTGATCTGGTAGCCCGCTTTACGCAGGCGCTCACGGCCGTGAAAGGCGAAGTGCATCGGGTGGACAGTCTGGCGGCAGCCTATGACCTGACCAACCAGCTTTTACGACAAATGGAAGCGGAAAAGGTGGTGGTGAATGACGAACGGCCGTTGCCCAACCTGCCCCGCTTACCCCACATCACTTATCACCAGGTTGGTCAGGAAGATGCGGCGCTGCGCGACTTCTGCGCCAGCGCCGACGCCGGCTTAACCACCGCCGACGCGGCCCTGGCAGAGACAGGCACCCTCATCGTCACCAGCGGGCCGGGCAAAAGCCGCCTGGTTTCGCTGCTGCCGCCCGTGCATATGGCGTTGGTGTCTACGGCCGTGCTCACCACCGACCTGTTCACCTGGACTGCCGGTTTCAACCGCCAGCTTCCGGCCAACCTCAACTTCATCAGCGGCCCCAGCAAAACGGCCGACATTGAGCAAACCATGGCCGTGGGCGTCCACGGCCCTAAACGTTTTATCGTCATTTTGTATGCGTAGAGGCCAGACCTGACAGGTCTCCAAAGACCTGTCAGGTCTTGGTATGGAGGCGCAAAAGGAGAATCTCATGGCAATTCATCAACAACCAGGGCAGTATTTGGAAATTGAACCCGGCGTGGAAATTTATTACGAGGAGCGGGGCGCCGGATCACCCCTTATCTTTATACCGGGTTGGACGTTTACCACCGAATTATTTGAACATCAGTTAGCGCATTTTGCCAAAAGCCACCGGGTAATCGCCATTGATCCGCGCAGTCACGGCCGTTCCACCGTCACCCTGCATGGTAACAACTACACCACCCACGGCGCAGACCTGGCAAAATTCATCAAGGCGCTAGAACTTAAAGATGTGGTGCTGGCGGGCTGGTCGTTTGGCTGCCTGAACCTGTGGGAATACGTCCGGCAGGAGGGGCTGGGCAATGTGAAGGCGGTGGTCTGCATTGACCTGTCGCCCAAACCGCTATCTGTGCATGATGGTGATTGGGTAGAAGGACCGCTGGACGAGATTGGCGGCGCGTACAACGCTTATCTGGCGTCGCCGCAGGGGCAGCGTGATTTTGTGGCCTACTATGCCACCGAAGTGATGGTGCAGCGAGAACTGACGCCGGCGGAACTGTTCTGGATTATCGAGCAGTCGCTCAAGACGCCCTATTACGTGGCCAGCAATCTCTTTGCCTCTGGCATGTTCTCAGACTACATGGCAGAGGCAAAACAGGTGGATGAGGCCATCCCGGCGCTGTATGTGGTTGCCGAACATTGGGCGGACACGGCCGTACCCTTTGTGCAACGCCATCTACCCCAAACGAAAACGGCCGTGTTGGGCGGCCACATGATGTTTTGGGAACATGCCGACCGGTTTAACCAGATCATTGACGACTTTTTGTCTCAATAAAAATCAAGTCCATGTCTCACTATGTTGATACCCTGCAAACGCTGCTGGCGCAGCACGCCAACCCGGTAGAGGCTGCGCCTATGTCCCGCTACATGCGCGACCAATTCCCCTTTTTAGGCATCAAAACCCCGGCGCGCCGGGCGCTGCTAAAGGAATTCATCGCCGCAAATGGCCTGCCGCATCCCGGTGATCTGGAAGCGATCCTGCATGAATTGTGGGCGCTGCCGGAGCGTGAATACCAGTACAGCGCCCTTACCTTTTTAGACCGGCTGATCAAGAAGCAGCCGCCCGAATTTGTGTCGGTGTTGGAATATCTGATTATAAGCAAATCGTGGTGGGATACGGTAGACAGCATAGCCGGGGGCAGCGTGGCGGCCCATTTTCAGCGGTATCCACAGGTGCGGGACACGGCCGTGGCCGCCTGGCGCGTCAGTGACAATTTCTGGCTGCGCCGTACCACCCTGATCTTCCAACTCCCCTACAAAAGCCAAACCGACGCCGACCTGCTGTTCAGCCTGATCCGGGAAAACCTGGACTCGAATGAGTTTTTTATCCAGAAAGCGATTGGCTGGGCGCTGCGCGAATACTCCAAAACGGACGCCGATGCCGTGGTCGCCTTCATTGCCGCCACCCCTTTGGCCCCACTGAGCGCCCGCGAAGGGCTGAAATGGCTAAAAGACCAGGGACGCCTTTGAATGTTGTTTAGGGCTGCGACGTAAGAATTGCCCCATCATCTCCATTTGGCGAATAAACACAATGACTGCCTTACGCCGTTGGCGTTATGTCCGAAATTTGACCATCTTGCTGGTGGCGGCCGTTTGTTCACTATTTGCCCTGACGCGACTATTGGTGTCACCCACGCATTGGTTGTGGGCTATGCCCCTTTTTTACCTGACCTATCTGCTTTGGAGCGCTTTCTCCTTTACGCATCCGCGCCGTTTGCGCTATTGGCCGCGGCGCGAATCGTTATTTGCCAACGCGGAGAATGTGCGATTCACATCGCAAGACGGTTTACAGCTTTACGCCTGGTATCTGCCGGGGACTAACCGCGCCGCCATCGTGCTGGCGCACGCTCTCGGCGGTTCCGGGCTGCTGATGCAAGAGCACGCCGAATTTCTGAGGGACGCCGGTTACAGCGTCTTGCTGCTCGATTTGCGGGCACACGGCCGTAGCCACGGCAATACATCCACCTATGGCGTGCTGGAAGCGCATGATGTCGTCGCGGCGGTTGATTATTTGCGCGCTCGCGGCGATATGGACGCCGCTAAAATTGGCGTCTTGGGGGTTTCGCTGGGGGCGCAGGCCGCCCTGCGCGGCGCGTTGCAGAGCCAGGCCATCCGCGCCCTGGTCTTGGAGGGGCTTGGCCCGGCTGATATTCAGGATCGACTGCGGCCAATGTCTGTTGAGGAGCGCAGCAACAGGCTGCGCCGCCTGCGGCAAAAGATTGTTTACCCGCTGGCCCTGTTTGATCAATGGCTGTTCAATTTCTTTTCCGGCCAACGTCCCACGCCGGTCACGGCTGAGATTGGCAAAATCGCCCCGCGCCCCCTGTTACTCATCGCCTGCGGCCCACGTGAAATTGAGATGAACCGCCGGTTTTGCGCCGCCGCCCAGGAGTCAGGCACTTTATGGGAACTGCCTGATGCCAGACACGCGGCGGGACTGGTCAAGGAACCAGAAGAGTACCCCCGGCGGGTGGTGGCGTTTTTTGACGATGTTTTGTCACGGCCGTAACATCACCGGCAAATACACCGTAGTCCCATTCTGCCCAACGGCCGTTTCTGCCCCACCACCTACACGCACAAATTGGGATGGGAAACGGCCGTTTACCCCACCACCACAACCACACGCAAATGGGGAGGAGGAACGGCCGTTTACCCCCACCACCTCAACTAGACGGCTGTTTCGCTAACCAAAACAAGATTTGTCACTCATTGCCTGTAGACTCTTCGGCTACATGATGGTTAATATCGCCATTTATGGCAGATGAGAAGAAACAATACGGTCGTGCCGTTCGCCAACGGCGGCATGAACTGGGCTGGTCGCAAGAGTACCTGGCAGCGCAAGCAAGTTTACACCGCACCTACGTTGCTGATATTGAGCGGGGTAAACGAAACATTTCGCTTGAGAATATCATCAAGCTGACCAACGCGCTGGAACTGACACCCGGCGAATTTTTCTCGCAATACTTTCCTCAAGAAGAAGGGGGTGAGGAATCATGAAAGCGATATTGGAAACGGCCGTTGCTCAACCCCGCTTTAGTATGAATCAGGCATATCAGACTGTCATGGAAGGTGCCGTTCCCTACCACTCAGAGCAATATCAAGCCATTGAAACTGCTTTGGGCAAGTCGGCAGGCAAAAAGGTTCTTCAGGGTATCATACGCTTCGCCTTCTTCATCGAGCCGGTCAAGACACCTAAAATTGAAAGCACTAAATTTGCTGTCAGGTGGGGGACAGAAATTTCCACAGAGGATCCCCGCTTTGCTTCTTACTCGAACTGCCTTGCTATCTACGATCTTCTGCTCGTTGAAATCCAGATCGCGCTGCAAGATGAAGTGAAAAAGCAGTTGTTACGAGCTTTTACGGAGCAAAATCTGATTGCTTACGAACTCCCTCTAGATTACGTTGCCCGCAATCTCAACCAAACGATTCATCGCCAGGACAACATCTACTTCTTTTGGGATGATTTACCCCGCAAAATCGCCGGATTGCGTGAAATGTTGCGCAGCGGCGCGCAAGCCAACTTTTTCAGATCCGCGTACAGCAAAATTGTGGTGAAATCCCACCTAACGGATCGGGTGTTGACTGGAAGTCACAAAACAAACCGCGAAAAACGTTGGGAAACGCATCCTGGTTCAGTTCACTTTGCCTTGCGGCGAGATTGTCTGGAAATTGAGTTGGCTTTGATCAGCCAACTTTGTTATTTTGCTGGCTTCCCCCGCGAACTTCAACAGGAATTGGAAGAGCAAGGACTTCTTTCCCTGACCAAACTACAGGAAAGCGGTTTGATTATCGGCACAGAGCGCATAAGCCGCTGCCCAATCACTCTTGAGCCGCTTTCGTTTGTCGAATTTAGAGCGGAATTATTGTCACCGCGACATGGCAAAGCCGCCTATCAGGTTGGACACATTCACCCGCTCAAAGCTGTCTCTGATAATCCCTACGTGGGGCACACTGGTAAAAACATAAGTTGGATTTCGGCGCAGGGGAACCGCATTCAAGGAGAGTATTCTGTAGCTGAGACCCGTGAACTGATTATCCGCATCAGTCAAAATTATCAGGCAGCCGGCCTGATCAATTAGCCACCCCATTCTGTCCCACAACGTCAAGACACGCTTTACGCGCCAGTTCACGCGCCTCGATCCTGTCCCGAATTGCTTGTTCAACAGTTTGGGAGACACGCTGACGTAATTGCTGGCTCTTGGGAATAGGCAAAGTTAATTCATGAATGCGCTGCCCTAGAGAATCAATGATATCTTGGGTAAACCGTTTCGCTTTAATCTGCCTCTGCACGGGTTCTGAACTTAGCAGCGCGAGAAGAAGGTAGGGGGATAAGCGAGATTGGTCGTTAAGGCGCAATTTATACAGATGGCTTTGGTAGACAATTTGGGTGTCGTATTCGGTAATAAAAGCGCATGTGCCGATAAGATAGGTGCCATCTTTGACCATTAAAATATCGCCTACCCGAATATCCTGTTTAGTGGCAAATTTCTCATAAATTTCGGAACTGACGCCATGCTTCGGGTCAATCTTAATCTCCCAGTTAGAGATGTCGCTGGTGCGCACAAAGGGGATTGCCCCTGTGCCATAAGCCATTTTACCCACTTCATCGCCGGTTTGAATTGCTAACTCGCCCGCAGTGACCAGATCTCCTAATTTCACCAGATCGTGCGTTTCGGCCAGTTGCTCTAATTCTTGATCTAGCTCCGGGCTGTAATATCTTGGCGAAAGAATATTGTTCACCAATTGCTCAACGTCAACGGCATATCCTAGCGAGCTAAATTGGCGCAGTTGTCCTTTATGGAACGCGGTTAGATTTTCTTGAATCAGGGGTAAATCATCCCGATCTATGCGCCGCCCGCGACTGTCATGACCACACCATTTGGCCTCAGCCATAAAAATTCTGCTGTTTGGTAAAGTCGCTCCGTTCGAATGTTCATGCTTGTGCAGCATAACCAGACACGCTTTAGTATGCGTGCCGCCTTTACCAGAGGTTTTAAAAAATTCTTCCGGCAAGCCAATGACCGCTTTAATTTCGCCCTGAGAACGCATGTATTGGACAACGTGGGAATAAGTTTTGCTGGTAATCATGCTTTCTGGCACAACAATGCCCAGCCGTCCCCCAGGCCGCAAAAGTTCCAGGCATTTTTCGACAAAAAGCACCTGAGGCGGCGCGGAGTTGAGTAGAGCGCCAGTTTGCTGGTAACGGCCGTCACGCCCCTTCTTCCAGGTATAGCCCAAAGTAAAATATTTCTGTGTTCGCCTGGAAGCCGCCACAATGCGTTTGCCAAAAGGGGGATTGGTTAAAACGACATCATAACTTCCAGACTGCGGAAGCGGGAGGGAACGGCCATTCTCATCCGACCAGGCCAACGAATCAGCGCAATAGACCTGACCTGGCTGCAAAGTTAAAATCGCTAGCCGTGTTGCTGCCAACTGTACCAGGTAGGCATCTTTGTCTATGCCGATTATGCTTTGCACGATTTCATTGTGTGCTGCGCCCTTCATGCGCAAGTGGCTGGCTACGGCCGCTAAAAATCCGCCTGCGCCACAAGCCGGATCAATGACTCTTTCGCCGGGCTGGGGATTGACCATTGAAACAAGCAACTCAATCCCATTCTGCGGCGTGAAAAATTGGCCTTCCTCTTCACGGATTCCCGCACTAACAAAAACCTCATACAAATCGCCGAAGTAATCGCGGGTCGCCCCAGACAAATCAGCCTCATTAAAGGCGCGATCAACAAAAGCCAGGCTTTGGGCATCGAGTAAAATTTCGTCGTTAGCATGAAAAATCGAAGGAAGCGTCTTCTTAAGGCCATCTAGCGCCTGCTGATATTGTCGGTTGAGATCGGCTTCGCCAGGGGCAGATCCATTTTGGTGAGTTTGCAAATATACTTTGCAGAACAGGCATTTGGCTACTTCTGCCAACAAAGCGCGGTCGCGGGTCGCGCCTACAAACTGCCCGGCAAGAAAGTTGCGGATTTGTTTGTAAGCGTCCTTATGGTCGGTAACGAAAAGCGATGCCTGAAAATTCATGGGTTTTGTTTATGCAAGGCGAATAAAAGTCTCTGATTTCTCAATATGAGAACACAGTATATCATGGCGTCTAATATCCCTCAATTTAGGGCTGCTAATTGAAGACAAATGCACGACCAGTTGCCAAAAACAAAAACGGTGCAGGGACTTCCTAAACCCCGCACCATTTTCATTTACGGCCGTTTGCCCTTCCCCACAAGCTATACGGCAAACCCACGCAGCTCCCCGTGCCCTGAATCACACTATGGTCGTGATTCACCACCAGCCCACACAACTGCGTCGCCCCGGCCGCAATCCTTACGGCCGTACCACCATCGGCAAATACACCCTATACCCACTCTGGACAACGGCCGTCACCCCCACCACCGCCCCCCGCCCATCACCCACCACCGCCGGGCCAATCTGCGCCGTTAAACCATTGGGCAACACGGCCGTTACCCCATACGTACCCGGCGCAATTCCGTAAAAGCTAAACCGACCCTCAGCATCCGTCACCCCCGTCTGCCCCGCCGCCGACACCGGCACACCCGCCAGCAGCGACTCCCACGGCTGGCGGATACCGTCGCCATTCCCGTCCAGCCAGGCCGTGCCGCGCACGACCCCGGCCGGCACGGCCGGCAGCCCCACCGCGCCATTCGTGGCCGGGTTGGCCGCCGCCGGATTCACCGCCTGCCACCAGGGGATGATGCTGACATTACCCGTTGCCACATCCCAAAACTGGAACGCGCCCAACGCTGTGCGCTGCGCTCCCACGCCCGCCACCGTCACCGTGATCGGCATGGTGATCAGTGGTTCGTCGGCTCCGCGACGGCCGTCGCCGTCCCAATCGTCGTAGATCACACCGGAAAGCTGGCCCAACGGCCGTAAGGCGATGCTGATCGCCCCGCCATTGTTGAGCGTGATGGTTTGCTGCGGCACAGCGGCGTAACCCGCCGGGGGCGTGACAGTTACCGTGTAGTTGCCATTGGGCAGGTTGGGCA
Organism: Chloroflexota bacterium; assembly: GCA_035444285.1. GTDB lineage: Bacteria > Chloroflexota > Anaerolineae > Promineifilales > Promineifilaceae > CAADGU01. The sequence goes on along the minus strand of DAOMOK010000004.1, from coordinate 231,104 downwards.
GGCTGAAACGGCCGTACCCATCCGTCACCGCATTGGCCGCAGCCGCGCCGCTCAGGGTGATGGTCACACCCGCCACGCCCGTTTCGCCGCGCCCCAGCCAGCCATCGCCATCTTCATCCGCAAACACCTGCCCGCTTAACGCCCTGGCAAAGCGGAAAGCCAACGGCGGCAAAGTCATATCCGCCCCGTTCAGCCAGACGGAGATGCTGCTGCCATGCAGCGGCACATACCCCGTCGGCGCGACCACTGCCAGCGTCTGCGCCCCATCCCCCAGGCCGGTGATAATCCCGGACGTATCGCCGCCCACTCTCACGCCGGGCAGGGCCGGTTCGCCGTCGTCCCACGCCCCGTTCAGGTTGTCATCGCGGAAGGCCGACCAGTGGACGGCCGTGCTGCCGCTCAAGTTTTGCACATTGCCCCCAGCCGGGACGAGGGTGATCTCCCGCTGCCAGTAACCAGGGTTGTAGATGATGACATTGCCGGTGGTCACGTAGCTGAAGTTGGCTTCGGTGACCGGGGTGTTGTTTTGCTCGTAGCCAGTTGCCTGCCGCGCCGCGATGCAGTAGTAAACGGCATTGCTCGGCACCATTAAAGTCAGCAGCTTGTAATCGCCGTTGATGTCGCTGTAACTCTCGTGCGGTTCCCAGGCGGGATTGCTTTGATTGCAGCCCGGCCCATCCACCCAGCGATAGTAACCGACGCGCACCCCGGCCACGCCCACGCCGCCGTGAGTGACACGGCCGTACACCGTGTTATACCCATGTTCCGTCCCCCCCTGCAAAATGCCGATGTTCGCCTGCACCGGCTGCGCGCCCGGCAGGAACCAGCCTGGCGCTTCCGTCAGGCTGTCGCTCAGGCTGGCCGCCTGGCTGATATACAAATCTACCGTCGCCAGGTAACGCACGCCCGCACTCAGGTCGGTGAACAGGTAGAAACCGTTGGCGTCGGGAACGGCCGTTTGCGTGGGCAGGCCGCCATCATTCAGCAAACTGACCACGTACCCGGTCGCGGCCGCTTCGCCACTGTCCCGCTGTCCGTTCACATTCTCATCCAGGTAGACCACACCACTCAGGTGCCCCAACGGGTTGAGCGTCAGATTTTGCTGGATGCTCTGCCCGGCGGCGGTGTAATTGACCACCGGCTCGCTGGCCAGGATATGTCCCGGCGGCAGCGTGGGGATGCTCAGGCGGTATTGGCCGGTGGGCAGATTGGCAAACTGGTAGAAGGCATCGCTGCACCAGCCCGCGCAGCCGCTCGCCGCCACCGTGTCGTAGGTCTGATTGGTCGTCACATGGGTCAGGCGCACCGTCGTCCCGGCCATGCCCCCATCCGGGCCAATGACCGCGCCGTTGATACCGCCCGCCACCCGCGCCGCCACCTTGCGCGTCGTCGTCCCCGAGGCCACCACCACGTTGATGGGCTGCGCCGGGCTGATGGTGTGCCCTGCCGGGGCGACCAAGTTCAGGCTGTAACTGCCCGTCGCCAGGACAAACGTGGCCCCGTTTTCGCTGTAACTCTTGGTCTGGCCGCCCACCGTCGCCGTGCCGCTGCTCAGGAACGGCTCGTTGCTGTCATGCACGCCGTCGCCGTCCACATCCCAGAACACCTGCACCAGCAGCGTGCCCTGGGCATACACGGGTAGCAGCACCGGTACGCCGCTGTTTTTGGGCATGGCCGCCCCGTTCAGGTTGGCCGGGGCCACATTCGGGGGCAGGCTGCCGGTGACGATTTTGACACAGCCGGACGGATTGCCCGGCGCGGCCGCGGGAATCGCCTGCAAGGGCAGCGGATTGCTGAACAACACCAGTCCATCCGTGTTGGTAGCCTGCGTTTCGACGGGAGCGGCAATGCCGCCGCACGGCTGGCTGTATAGTTCCACACTCACCCCACCCAGCCGTTGTTCGGCCCCATCGATCAGGCCGTTCTGGTTGCTGTCCAGGAAGACGATGGCCCGCGGGCGGTTGTCGTTGGGCGGCAGGGGGAACTGCACCCAGGGGATGCCGCCCGACGCCGGGACGATGGCGATGCGCGTCAATTGCAAATCAGGTGTGGTCATCTCCACCCGGTACTCGCCGCTGGTAATGGGCTGTTCGGTAAATGAGCCGTCGGACGCGGTGGTGTGGCTGGCGATGGGCGCACCGGTTAAGGTGGAGATGGTGATCTCTGCCCCGGCGTAAGGGTCGTCTATGCCCACGTCGTAGCTGCCGTTGTTGTTCACGTCGTAAAAGGCGTAGCCGGTCAGCAGGCGGTTTTCGGTGCGGGTGTAGCCGAAGTTGAGGTACTCTGGCGAGCCGAAGCCGGTCAGGTTGCGCCAGGCGGAGGTGGCCGTCTGCGGCGTGAAACCACCGGGGAAGGTTATTTCCACCCGGTAATTACCCACCGGCAGGTTGGGGAAGGCGTAGTAGCCGGTGGTCCAGCCTGTGCCCACGGCCGTGACCGTCGTGCTGATGACCGTCCCCGCCGCGTTGTAGAGCGTCACCGGAATGTCGTTGTTGCTGGGGATGTTGGTCTCGGTGCAATAGGTGGTATTGCCGCGCTGCCCCAATGGGTAACAGCGATCCCAATAGGCGAACCCGGCGATGGTTTGCAGGTTGCTGGGGTTGAACGGGTAGCTCACGTTGGCGTGGGTGCCGCCGTCCAGCGTCACCACATCGGAGCTTTCCGGCCAGCCCGGTTCGTTGGGGATGATGACCACTTCGTAGCTGCCGGGTGGGAGGTCGGTCAATACCGTCTCCGGGTTGGCGCTGGTCAAATCAACCGTTGTCACCAGGTTGCCATTAGCGTCGTAGATTTCCACCGTGCAGGGGAAGCCCTGTCCGGCCACTTCGCAGCCCACGGCCAGCGATTGGGCCGGGGTGACGGTGAAGGCAGCGTTGGCAAAGGTGTTGTTGCTAATGACGATGGTGCGTGAGGTGGGGGAAACGGTGGTGTCGGGTGGCAAAAATTCGGGCAGGACGGTTACGGTGTAGGTGCCGGCGTTCAGGTCGGCCCAGGTCTGACCGTTCAGCCCGGTGACCAGAATATCATCAACGAAAGGTCCCTGCAAGCGGAAGAAGATGAAACCCACCGGCAAGCTCTGGCCGCCGATGCTTTGCGTGGCGTGGACGGTCAGGCGGCCAATGCGCTCGGCCAGCCAGTTTTCGGTGAGAAAGCTGTTGGGCGGCAGGGGGAAAACGCGGAAACCGTTGCCATTGTAGTTGACATACGGGTATAGGGGCAGCATCCCCAGCCCTTTGTTTTCGCTCGGCTCCTGTTCGATGAAGAGATAATCGCCGTTGGCGTCTGTTTGGGTAACAGCATACGGTTGGGCGATGTTCAACATGGCGCCCGGCAGTCCAACGCCGCTGGTGGTCGTCACCCGACCGCTGACCGTGCCGCCGCGATTGAAAGGAGAATGATAATTTAGCAGCGGATCATCCTGGTCGAGCCAAATGGCAAAGCCAAACCGTCGTTCCGGCGGGAAAAAGCCGGGCGCGTACATCGTCAGCGTATAAACCCGCTCGTGGGGCAGGAGCAGGCTGAAGAGGCCGTTGGCGTCGGTGGTGATCGTCTGTTGTGGGTATTGAAAACCGTAGTAATCGAGTTGCAGCCCGGGCAGGGCTTCTTCGCCCGGTTCGGGGAAGCCGGAGCCGTCCAGGTCTACCCAGGCGCGCCCGGCGATGATGCCGAAACCGGCCGGGGGCGTTTCGTGCAGGCCGAAGTCCACTACCGTGCCGCCGTTGTCGCTCATGGGTACGGGGATGGGGCTGGCGGTGGTGGGGGTGTAGTTGCTGGACGCCGCGCTGACGGTGTAGAGGCCGGGGGCGGGGGTGAAGAGTTGGTAACGGCCGTCGCCATCGGTGGTTGTTTGAATCGTCCCGGTGGGGCCTGTTGCGCTGATTGTGATGCCAGGCAGCCCGCCTTCGCCAATGCCCAACATGCCGTCCAGGTCGAGGTCTTGCCAGACACGGCCGTTGATGTTGGCCGCTTCTACTACGGTGACGGCCGTTTGCGCCTGGGCGCTGCTGCTGTTGTTGCTGGCGGTGACGGTGGCGGTGTAGACGCCGGGCGCGGCGTAGGTATGTTCGACAAACGGCCCGGCGGCCAGATTGCCATCGCCCAAATTCCACTCATAGTTGACGCCCGTCCCGGCCGTGATGCTGGCGGCGAAGATGACGGGGTCGTTGCTGTAGCCGGAACTGGTGTGAACGGCCGTCAGCCCGGCGATCGGCACGTCCATCACCCCCCCAGCGGCCAGAACCAGCGAAAACTCGGACGTGCTGCCGTCGGCATGGGTGGCGGTGGCGCTGACGAATTGGTTGGGCGGGATGGTAACAGGCAGGGTCACGTCAAAGGTCGCGTCGCCGTCGGCGTTGGTGGTGGCGCTGCCCGCGCCCAGGTAATACTCCCCTTCGCCATATCCGGTGGGATCGGCTTCGGAACTGTAGTAAAAGTCCAGGGTGAAGGTGGTGTTGGGGTTGCTGTCCAGTACGCCTTGGATGACCGTCGTGCCGTCCGCGTAGGATTGGGCGAAGGTGATGACCGGGTAATTTTGCAGATTGTTGCCGCCGGTGTCCGGGTCGTCCGGGTCGTTGACATTCACGCCGTCCGGCCAGCGCAGGTCAATGCCCAGGCGCGCGTTGGCATAGATGCGGTTGCCGCGAATGGTGTTGCTCAGGCCGGTATTGCTGATTCTGACGCCGTTGTAAAAGGGGGTACCGCCGTTGTGGGCGATGATGTTGGCTTCGCCCGGCCCGGTACCGCCGATGAGATTGTTGTTGCCGGACAGGTAAATCCCGTCCTGCCCATTGCCCAATGGCGTCACCCCATCCGCGCCCACGCCAATGCGGTTGCCAGTAATCAGCATATTGGACGAATGGCTGCTGATGCCTTCGAAAGTGTGGGCGGCGATGACGTTGTCGCGGATGATGACGGGGACGGCCGATGTGCCGCTGATGCCGTAGTTATTGGGCAGCGCCGCCAACCCGGTGGCGTCCACGCCCATCCAGTTCCCGGCAATGATGGTCGGCGGCGCGCTGGGGTTGGGCAGGTTGTTGAAATAGATAGCCGAGATGGTCGTCTGGTAGTTGCCGGAGATGAGGTTGCGTTCCAGCGCATCGGAAAGGCCATCGCTGTTGGTGCCGATGCGGTTACCGTAGCCGCCCAGTACGATGCCGGCGCGCGGCGAGCCGCCATAGCCATTGGGGATGGAAACCATGCCGGTGATGTCGGCGCCGATCTTGTTCCCGGCGACGACAGTGTTGCGCGCTCCGGTCTGCTGGAGCATCACACCAAAATCAAAGTGGCCGGAAATGACGTTGCCTTCCAGCGCATCGGAAACGCCGTCGCCGTCCGTGCCGATGACGTTGTCGTACGCGACGTAAACGCGCACGCCTTCGACCTGAATGCCCACGCTGGCCGTGCCGCTGGCGTTGGTGCCAATCAGGTTGCCGGAGATGCGGTTGTGGTGGCTCTCGTTGAGATTGGATGTGCCGGTCAGGTTAATATTGTAGATATTGCCGCTGATGACGTTGCCTTCCAGTGCGTCGCCCTGGCCATCGCCGTCCGTGCCGATGACGGTGTAGCTGGCTTCCTGCACCAGGATTCCGGTAGTGGCGACAGTCGAATTGTTTGTACCCACGGCCGCCGTCCCCGCCGCGTTCAGCCCGATGTAGTTGCCCATGATCAGGTTGCCGGTGGTGGCGGGCTGGTAGATCCAGATATTTTGGTCCATGTTGGCGGAGATGACGTTGCGTTCGGCCGTGTCGTTGACGCCATCGGCGTTGGCGCCGATGCGGTTGTTGCTGGAGCCGCCTTCGATCCAGATGCCGCGCTGGTTGGCGATGCGCGTCTCTCCGGCGAAGTCGGTGCCGATGTAGTTGCCGTAAAGCCAGTTATTGCCGCCGGTGTGCAGGTAGATGCCGCTGGCGAAAGTGCCGGTGAAGCCGTTGATGACCAATCCGCGCGCGACGCTGTTCCCGGCGGTGATGTGCAACCCTTTGACGTTGGAACCGGCTAACGCGCCGTTGAGTTCGATCAGTGGTGGCCCGGTGTAGCCGCTGCCGCCCTGGCTCCAGCCGTCAATGGTGACGGGGTCGGTGATAGTGGGCAGGGCCGCCGTGGGCTGGATGGTTTGCTGGCTGCCAGTGCTGCCGATGGCGAAGGTGATGGTGTCGGGGCCGGGGTTGGCGTTGGCATCGAGGATAGCCTGGCGCAGCGAGCCAGCGCCGCTGTTGGCGGTGGTGGTGACGGTGAAGGTGGCGGCGTGAGCGTCCGGGCGGAAGGCGAAGAGGAGGAGAAGCAGAATCGTAAACCGTAATCCGTGAACGGTCATCCGTGTATCAATCGTCAATCGTTTCATTTTGTTCTCCTGTTGAGGGTTGTTGTTGCAGGAAGGTGTAGAGGTCGGTTGGGGTGAAAAAGTGGTGACGTTGGCCGGTCTGGATATGTTCAACTTCGGCGTAGTAGTGGGGGGGAGCGGCCACGGGAGTGGCGGTCACGGCCGTGGGCGCCCCATCGTCTCGCCATAAGCGCACCAGGTAAGAGGCATACTGCATCGTCTCGTTATCCATGGCGGGCAGGATAACAAGAGGGTGTCCGCAAATTGTCTACAAATGGGGGATTAGCGGCAGATAAATCTGCACCTACAAAGAGCAAAGTCGGCCTTCGCCGACTGGTATGTAGCCGACCAGGTCGGCTTCGCCTTTTGTTACCGCAATTTCAATCGCCGGGTTTTGCAGGTTGAGAGGCTGGCTGATCGGCCTGGCGGCCAATCAGCCAGCCTGAGAGAAGGGATTGGTTACGGCCGTAGCCACTCCCGGAAAAAGTCCGTCATCCGATTGTACACCGTTACCCGGTTCTCAAACTTCAACACATCGTGCCCTTCATCGGGGAAGAGCAGGTAATCGGCCTGCTTGCCCAGACCACGCAGCTCTTCCACCAATTCCCGCGACTCTTGTTCAATGACACGCGGGTCATTTTGCCCCTGCACCACCAGTAAGGGGCATTGAATCTGGTGAATGTAGGTGCGCGGTGAACGCTCCTGCAAAAACTCTTGCTCCGTCTCCGGGTCGCCCACCAGCATCTTCATGAATGGCTTCCACGTCTCCGGCACGCGCTGGGCGAATTGGATCAGGTCATACGGGCCAAACATATCCACCGCCGCCGCCCACAGTTCCGGGTGACGGCTGGCGAGGGTGAGCGTCATGTAGCCGCCATAGGAACGGCCGACCACGCCGGTACGGCTGACATCCAGGCGCGGGTCTTGGGGCAAAATCTGGGTCATGGCGTGGACATGATCCAGCCGGTCCTGCCCACCCCAGTCGCGCTCAACGCGCTTCATGTAGGCAAAGCCGTAGCCGGTGCTACCGCGCGCGTTGGGCACGAAGACGGCGAAACCGTTGAGGGTGAGGAATTGGATGAAGGGCATGGAGAACCAGGCAAAATCGGGCCGTTCCTGCCCCTGGGGACCGCCGTGAATGTAGTAGATTAACGGCCGTGGCCCCGTATACCCCAATTCTGCCGCCGGTAAATAAAGCCGGGCGGAAATACGCAACCCATCATAGGAGGTGAAGGAAGCATCTTCCCCGGCTGACAGCAGTTGCGGCGCAATGCCCAATACCTGCTCTGCTGTGTGCTGCCTGATCTGGTCACGCGCCGCCCCTTCTACGGTGTAAAGCTGCGTGGGCGAGGTGGCTGTGGAAAAAGAAAGGGCGAAGCGGTCGTCGGCGGCATCATACGTCACCGATTCCAACACGCCGTTTGCCAATTTCCCCTGGCCACAGAGCAAATAGATCAGGTTCATCGTCCAGGTCGTCTCGTCCAGTTCTCCTTCATACAACCAGGAGCAGCCGTCAATGTTGAACCGTACCGTGTAACGATTGTCCCTCAGATGTTCCACACCTTCCATCTCGCCCACACCGCTGTGCCGGATGCCGGTCAATTGGATGGGGGTGGCGTTTGCCGGGTCGGCAAAGGGCATGTAGGCCAGGCTGTAGCTGTCGTCGAAGAGGATGCTGGAGAAGATGAGGCCCTGCCCATTGGCGGCGAAGTGGAGATTGCCAACGGCCGTGGCCTCAACCTTTTGCCCCGCCTGCCGCTGCGCCAGGGTGACGCCATAAAAATGCTGCGGCGTCTTGTCGGCGCGGTTGGCGCGGTAGAGGACGGTATCGCCAATACCAAACTGCTCAGCCAGAATATACTCGTCGTTGCTTTCGTTGAAACCCATCGGGAACATGCCAAACATGCCCTCGCCGATCTTCTCCAGTTCGCCTGTGGCGATGTTCGCCAGATAGGAGGTGAAGAGGGATTCGCTGCGCGATTGGGCGATGAAGTAGACGCTGTTTTGCGCCAATTTTTCGCCGACGGCCATAACGCTATGGTTGGGGAATGTGTCGCGGAAGGGGAATTCCGGATAACCGCCGCTCATGGGGATAAGGGCTGGCTGGTAATTTTCATCGCCATCCTGGTCAATCAGCACCAGGATTTTGCCCAGGTCTGGGAAAACGATGAAGGAACGGCCCTCAATCAGGTGCGGGTTTTGCAGGGCGATGTTGCCGGGCAGCAATGGTTGGGGCACGCTGCCACCCAGTTTCATGGTGTAGAGGTTGTTACGGCCGTTCAAATTACTGATGAAGTAAATTTGATCCCCCACCACCTGGGGCACTAAAAAAAGACGAGCCGACAGAAGCGATTCAATGCGATACATAAACAAAATCTCCTTTTTATTAGAACAGATTCTTGTGGATAACGCGGATAAAACCGTTGTAAACAGGCGTCCTGATTATTTTTCCCTATCTGTGTCCACAAATTTGGTTGTGGCTTTGCCATGTTATGAATTGCCGATTACGATTCATCGGGCGAATAGATAGGGAAATAGGCCAGGGTCAGGGCATATTGCTGGATTTGTGGATCCACTTCGTTGTCCCTGGAAAGCGTGCTGTACTCTTGCACCAGGTCATCGAAACGGCCGTAAAACGCTCTGGCCTGGTCTTCGGACAAATGGAATTTGGCGCGCAGCAGACTACCTTTATGCGGCTGCCCCTTATCCTTCAGGTCAACCAGCCCGGCGCGGATACTCTGCTCAAATTCGCGCTGCGCCGTCGTGAAAAATGAACGCAGCAGTGCCCCCACCTGCCCTTCATCTTCGTTGGTCGCCAACATATTGTCGTCAATGTGAAATTGGCGGGCCACCGCCTGATACCGCTTCTCAATAATCCCAGAGACGATTTGGGTATCCACCACCTGAATGAACCCCTTCTCTTCGAGCAAGTTGACGTGGTAATACAGTTTCGTTGCGGGCATGTCGAGCATCGCCGCCAGCTCTTTGACCGTTTTTGCGCGCTTTAACCGCTCCAGCAGTTGCAGCCGCAGGGGATGGGCGATTGCTTTGAGGCTCTCCAGGTTAGCGATCTTAAACTCTTCCAATAATTCAGCCATGGCTGTTTGTCCTTATTTAACCATTTAATTTTTTTCAAATGATTGAGGGAAGTTTAATGGGTAACGGCCGTTTTGTCAAGCCACCGATTGAAATCGGCGTCTGTCAGGCGCAAACGCGCTCAAGCGCGTTGTTGGCTGCTCTGGTAACGTGCTTCCGCACGTTTTTTGTATCAGCCTATGAATTCATTCATAGGAAATGTCGGCAAAATGCGAATGGCTATCCATCATCTGCCGATGCAAAGGGACATGATGCAAAAAGGCCAGGCGCAGTGCCGGGTCGCGGAAACGGCCGTGCTGCCTCTCCAGTTCCGCATGGGCCGCAGCCAGGGCAGCCGGGTCACCGCTGACCTGATAGCGCGTCCAATGCAGGCGCAGGTGGTAGCGGGCAATGTCGGTTGGCTCCAGATAGGCGGCGGCTTCATTAACGGCCGTCTCCGCCCCACCCCGCTCCCCAACGATCAACCGCGCCTGCGCCAGCAGCAGCAGCACGTCGGCATCATGCAAACTGGCGTTTTGCCGCCACCAATCCACCGCCGGTTCCAGCGCCGCCAGCGCCGCCGCCCCATCCCCGCGCAGCAAATGATACTCCGCCACCGTGCGCGCCCAGGCCAGATACGGCCGTCCCCACCCCAATTTACCCGTCTGCAAACCGGCCAACAGCGTCCCCGCCTCGTCTAACTGTCCGGCAGCCAGCAGCACCCGCGCCAGACCCACCCGGTGCCAGATACCATAGTCAGAATCGGCGGGCAGTCCCACCGCCTGGCTAAGGGCCACAAGCTGGCGCAAACTGGCGATGGCCTCTTCGTGCTGCCCCATGTTGCTGCTGTAGAGGCCGTAATTGTACAAAACCGCCCCATAAGCCCAGGGGTCGTTGAGCGTCTGGTAGAGATCGAGCAACGGCCGTAACTGATGCCGCGCCTCCTCCCAGCGTCCTAAATAAGCGTTCGCCTCGCCCAATTCCCGCAGGGCGTCGGCAAAAGCAGGATGGGGCGGGCTGTCTGGGTGGTAGGTAGTGAGGGCCAATGCCTCCTCCGCGCTGGCGCGGGCGGCGGCACATTGCCCCTCGGCCCGCTGCGCAAAAGCCAGATTGCAGAGTGATTGGTAAAGCACGGCCGTCTCCCCCACTCCTTGGGCCCCCACCTCGCGCGCCAACCGGCAAGCCATCTGCAACTGCGCCAACCCTTCGCCAGAGCGCCCCAGGGCGTCGGCCAGATGCCAGCCAAGCGTGCCCCGGATACGCGCCTCGGCCAGGCGGTCGCCTGTTTGCGCGGCCAATGCCAGCGCCGCCGCCGCCGTCTCCTCCACCAGGGCAAATGCCGATTGCAGGACGTGCAGGCTCATTTGCGCCTCCAGCGCTTCCAGTTGGGCGGGGATATCGCCAACGGCCGTCGCCAGCGCCAGCAGATCAGCCGCATCCGCCGCCCATTCCGGCAACTGCACCAGCGCCCGGCGCAAAACCAACCGCTGCCGCAGCAAAGCCAGCCGCACCGCTTCCGGTTCGGGCAAATGGGGCAGCAAGGAAAAAGCGCGATTGATCTGGGCCAGGGCCACCTCGTAGGCGTACAAAGTGCGGGCCTGAACGGCGGCGTGTTGGTAATGGGTCACGGCCGTAGCCCACTCCTCTGCCGCCGTAAAATGGCCGGCCAGGACGGCCGCGTCCACCGCCGCTAATGAGGTCAGCGCCTCCCCGGCCCGCCGGTGCAGCAGCTTGCGCCGCCAGGGATTGAGGCTCTGGTAAACGGCCGTCTGCAACAACCCATGCGGAAAAACAAGCGACCATTGACCAACCTGTCCTGAGCTTGACGAAGGATTGAGCATCTCCAGTAACCCCTGCGCCAACAATTCATCCAACCCATCCGCCGTTTCCCCTTCACTGCGGGCGGCGGTCTGTTGCAGCAGGTGGTCGTCCAGGTGGGGGGAGAGGACGGCCGCCGCTTCCAGCAGTTGCCGGGCCAGCGGCGTCAGCGCCGAAAGCCGGGTCAAAATGGCCTCGCGGACGCTGCCGGGCAGGGGCAAATCGGTTGGCGGCCGGGTTAACTGATCGCTTTCCTGCAAATCGCGCATGATTTCCAGGATGAAGAAGGGATTGCCGCCGGTGGTAGTTTGAATCTGGGCAGCCATGTCCGGGGGCGGGGCGGCGGTGACATGTGACAAGAGGGCGTGGATGTCAACGGCCGTTAAGCCCGCCAGGTGCAGTTCCAGCAACCGGCCCATGCGGGTATAAGCAGCCCGCAAAGCCGCCAGATTAGCGGACTCCGGCGAGCGGCAGGCAGCCAGGATAACCAGGCCGGGCGGCCAGCGGTTGGCCGCCAGATAAGCCAGCCAGCCCAACGTGGCCGGGTCAGCCCAATGCAGATCATCCAGGCAAAGCAGCAGCGGGGATTGGGCGGCAAAGGCGACGGCCGTCTGCGCCAATGCCTCATACAGCCGCGCCTGGGCCTGCGCTGCGGCAACGGGCAGCGGCGGCAGATGGGGCAGCCTGGTCGCCAACTCTGGCAGCAGGGGCAGCAGTTCCGCCGCCCAGAGGGGGGGCACGGCCGTCCACAACTCGTTTTCCGGCGGCAGGCTGCGCAGCGCTTGCAGCAGCGGCTGGTAGGGCAGCGCCTCGCCGCCAGGGTGGCTGGCCCCCACCAGCGTCAGCCCCTTGTGCCGGGTGATGGTCTCACGCAGCAGGCGAGATTTGCCCATGCCCGGCTCGCCGCTGAGCAAGATGAGGCCGGTGGTGGATGGGGAGGATTGGGCGACGACCGTTTCTATTTGCCGCAACACAACCTCTCGCCCGGTCAGGGGCAGGGCCAGGCTGGGCAGCACCGGCAGCGGTGGCGCGGCCGAGCGGATCGCGCCACCCTGCAAGGCGGCGCGGGTAGCGGGCAGCGGACTGACGCCTAATTCCCGCTCTAAAACGAGAGCGCACTGCTCATATTGGCGCAGGGCGGCGGTGCGGTCGCCTACGGCCGTGTAGAGGGCGATCAGCCGGGCGTGCATCGTTTCGTCCAGTTCGTCGGCAGCCAGGTATTGTTGGGCATAGTGGATGGCGGCGGGGTAGTGGGCCACGGCCGTTTCCTGGGCCACCAGGGTTTGCAAAACACGCAGGTAGTGGTGGTGGAGTTGCACGGCCGTTTGCTGCTGCCACGTTTCATACTCCGGGGCGTGGGGCAGGGCAAAATCGGCCATGAACGGCCCGGCGTAAAGGGCAGCGGCTTCGGCCAGGCGCGCCGGCTGCCCGGCCAACTGCCAGAAGGCATCGCTGTCTGATTGGCAGAGGGTGGGATTCAGACTGACGCTCTCTTCGCTGACGGCGAGCAAATCGGTGTGAGGCAGGGCGGCGCGCAGGCCGGAGAGCAGGCGCGTCAGGTGGCGGCGGGCGGCGGCGTCTGGCTCATCGGGCCAGAAGAGGAAGGCTAGATGGGTGCGGGGAACGGGTTCCAGCCGGGCCGCCAACCGGTAAAGCAGGGCGCGAGCCTGGCGGCGGGGCGGGGTGAATGGCTGGGAATCCCAGCTTATCCGGCAAACGCCAAACAGCGTGATCTTCATGGCCTGCATTGTGGAGACCTGAAAGGTTTTTTGAAACCTGTCAGGTCTGGAAATTATCGTGCAAGCATAACACAAACGAGTAGACCTGACAGGTTTCAACCAGCGTAATCGCCTTGTGCCGTTCTGTAGCAAATTCCTGTATTTTTCCCCCTCTTCCCGCCTTATATCTGACACTTGGTAACGAAATGACGCCACAAGGTGGGTATACCTGCTGCAATGTTTTGTCATAACGCTGCCAGATCAATTCAAGGAGATTAAAACTTATGTATCGCACAACACAGAGACAATTACTACCGATATTTCCTTTTCAATTCCGCTGGTGGATGCCGGGTATCCTGTTGACGACGATGACAATCACTGCCGGGCTTCTTCTCTTTACCGCCCGCACCATCGTGGACTCAGCCTGGTTCGAGGCGGGCAGACCTGAATGGTGGATATTGACCACTATTTTACACCTGCCATTTTTAGGTATTCTGATATTCCTGGTCCTCGGCATCGGCGAGCGACTGGGCTTCTACTGGAAAGGCCGCGCTTCGGAGTTGCCCGGCCAGATGCCGGCCGAGGTTCCCACTGTATGCGTGCAGTTGCCGATGTTCAATGAATATGCCGTGGCGCGGCGTGTGATCGAGGCGGCTGCAAACATGCACTGGCCCGCTGACCGGTTCAGCATACAGGTGTTGGACGACTCCACCGACAAGGACACCTGCCAGTTGGTTGAGCAGGTTTGCGCCGACGTCCGGGCGCGGGGACTGGATTGCCGCATCTTGCACCGGACTGATCGCCGCGGATACAAGGCCGGGGCCCTTGAGGCGGGGCGCCTGCAAACGGAGGCTGAGTTCCTGGTCATCTTCGACGCCGATTTTGTACCGCCGGCAGACTTCCTGCTGCGGACCATTCCGCACTTTTACCAATCGAACGGCCAACCGGAAACCGACCTGGCACTGGTTCAGGCACAGTGGGGGCATCTCAACCACAACGAGTCAGTCTTGACGCTTGCCCAGTCATTATGGGTTGACGATCACCACACCCTCCAAATGGCCTGGCGATCAGCCGCGTGGAAGTTCGTCAACTTCACCGGCACGGCCGGAGTCTGGCGGGCCTCAGCCATTGAGGCTGCCGGCGGTTGGCGCGCCGCCAGCCTGGTAGAGGATGGTGAACTAAGTTTCCGGGTTCTCTTCGCCGGGTATCGCACCAAGTTCGTCAAAGAGATTGTCGTCCCGGCTGAGTTGCCAGCTACATATACTGCCTACAAAGCTCAGCAGAAACGCTGGACGCAAGGCTGGGTGCAAGTCCAGCGCCTGCATCTGCGTACTTTGCTTTTCGATTATTCTGCGTCTTGGCTGCGGCGGTTGCAGTTATTATATTTGATGTGCATTTCGTGGCAGTGGCCTTTGTGGGCGGTTTGGATGTTGGTGGTGCCGTTTGCGATTCTCACCGGTCTTTGGTTCGGCGCTCTCAATCCTTTTTTAGGCGTGGCAATCTATCTTCTGCCAAGCGCAGCCTGGCTGACGTTTTCAGCCGCCATCACATCGCTAGAGACAAAACACACCTATACTGAACCGCTCACCCGGAAGAACTTCCTGGGCCGGTTCGGGCGGGTGTTTCTGTTAGCCGGCCTCGGCACCGGCATGCTCGCGCATCAGGTTAATGCTTTTGCTGAAGGATTGTTCGGCCAGTTGCATAGCGAGTTTGAACGCACCCCCAAGGCGGCCTCGGTCACTCACCAGGATAAACATTCCAACTCGCCGGCTGCTGGTCATGCGCCAGTAGTCAGGAAAACCGACTACGTCAAGATTCATTGGCCTTATGTTATTAGCGAATTCTTCTTCGTCATTTACCAACTCATCTGGGCGATAATCTTCGCCATCTCTGGCCTGTTCTGGGGCGCCTTCGGCGCCACTCTTGTGGCGTGCTGCGTCTTCTATCTCGCCTTTTTCTATGGCGACCATGCTGGTAAGGTGTGCTTTGTCCTTGACCGGGACAAACTCCTGGCTCATGTCCAGCGAGTATGGCACAACTTGCTCGAAAGAAACCGATCTTATTCTGGTATATTGGGAGCGGCAGCGTTTTTTCTGGTTCTTCTCAGCATCGGGGGGCAGTTCTCAAAGCATATGCTTGGGAATACTTTTCTTCCCGGACTTATTCCCCATTTCTACGTGGACGTAGAGCAGAACATCCCTACCTATTTCTCAGTATTGTTAATCCTCTTTGCTTCCTTTCTTCTGGCGATCATCGCCATACTAACAAGCAGGCTGAGAAAGGCTCATACGTCAAAATGGGCGATTCTTTCATTCGGCTTTCTATTAATGGCATTGGATGAGGCGCTTCAATTCCATGAGCGGCTGAATATACCGGTTGGAACGCTATTTAGCGATGGCAATTTTGGGGTCTTCTATTTTCCTTGGGTCATTCCCGGCATCGCACTGGTATGCGTTCTGGGGCTGTTCTTTTTGAGATTCTTGTTGTATCTCCCGGCGAAGACAAGGTTCGGGTTTGTGTTAGCTGCGATCACTTACATTGGAGGCGCCATTGGTGTCGAGCTTATCGGCAGTCGCCATGCTGAATTATATGGCTTTGAGAATTGGACGTATAGCATGATTGCTACGGTTGAGGAAGGTCTCGAAATGGCAGGCCTGATTTTGTTCATCCAGGCTCTTCTGAGCTATTGTGCCGCTCACCTCGGAGAAATGCGGTTTCGGTTTGACGCCCGGCAACTCGTTGCCCCAAAACGCTATCCCACACCTGGACATTGATGCCCGCATCAGAGGGGGTAATAGCTGACGTGTTTCGCACGCTGGATGAAGAATAGGAGGTGAGACGGCACGGAGACAAGGTTCTGGCTGCGACCAAATGGCCCCTGCGCCGTCCCACCCCTATGATGTGCCCTACGGCAAGTTCATACAGTTGCCGCTGCCCAGGATGACGGTGTGGTCATGGTTGGCCACCAGGACACAGAGCTGGGTGGCGGCCTGGGGCCGGTCGGCCGGGCCGTAGCCGGTGAAGGGGCTGCCGCCGCCATACACATACCAGGGGCCGCTGCCAGGCACGCCTGCCTGCTCCGGCGGCACGGTGTTAAAGAAGAAGTGGACGTGCATGTGCATGATGTCCGGCGTGAAACCGGTGGTGGTGAAGTTGACGTGATACTGGTTGCCCACCAGGCTGATGCCGGTGATGGCCGCTGAGAGCGCGGGCGGTGGGGCCATGCCATTGGTGATGAACGGCAGGTAGATGGTAGAGCGCCCTTCCAGCAGCGCATACGCCGTCATCGGCGGGCGCGGCACGTGGCAGCTTACCCAATTAACCTGCACATTCCGGTTACAGGTCACGCCCTCCCGTGACCAGCCAGACCCGTCCCAGTAATGGATGGTCAGCAGATTTTCATCCAGCCCGGCCACGGCCGTCTGCGCATAGGTGAGGGTGATCACGGCCGT
This sequence comes from Chloroflexota bacterium, assembly GCA_035444285.1. GTDB lineage: Bacteria > Chloroflexota > Anaerolineae > Promineifilales > Promineifilaceae > CAADGU01. Next base: position 214,722 of record DAOMOK010000004.1, on the reverse strand, counting down.
TTCCGCCAGCGTCAGGTTCGGCATTATCCGGTTCTCCTGATAACCACTCAGCCGGAAGGCGCGCCCGGCGTAACCAGATGGAACCGGGTACGGTGGTGTCATCAACTCATCGTAGGCCAGCATGGTGTCGGCAAAAACGGAACCCCGGGGCGCGGTGATGGTGGTATTCTGGCTGCCCGCGTAATGCAGTGTGCGCGTCAGCAGCGGCGTCAACTTCACCTGGGCGTCTACGATGCGGGTCACGGCCGTGTCCTGCCCCGCCGCACTGTAGCCCCCATTAGCCGTCACGCTGTAGACGCTGTTGCTAATCGTCTCATTGGCCGTCACCACGGCGATGACCTCAGAGGCGAAGGCATATCCAGGCAAGGTGGGAATGTTCCAACTCACCTGGCTGCCGTTGTAGCTGCCGCCGGAGACGTAGGTCGCGCCGGGCGGCAGCGTGTCGGTAATGCTCAGCCCGGTGGCGTCTGTGCCGCCCCGGTTGGTGATGGTCAGGGTGTAGGTGATGGGGTCGCCAGCTACGGCCGTCGCCGGGGCCACTTTGCTGATTTCCAGATCAGGGGCAACGGTGGTGCGAATGCCCATGGTGGCCACATCGGCCAGGAAACCGCTGCAATGGTGGGCGACGACGTTCACCGGCTGCATTCCCGGCTGCGACCAGTTGAAAGTGGCAACGGCCGTGCCCTGCCCACTCACCGGCTCCGGCGACCAGACATAGGTGACGTCGGCAAGCGCGGTGGGGGTGATCACGGCCGTGAACTGGTAATTGCTGTTCACCATGCCAAAGTCCGGCCCATTGACCTGTACGCCGGTAAGCGCCGTGTCACAGCCTGGCGGCAGCACATAAAACGCGCCGACCACATCTGCATCCTGCACCTCACCCTGGTCATTGTCTACCGTAAACTCCACCATGTAGCGCCCCGCCGCCAGGCTGCCAAACGTCACCGTCGGGCTGATAATCACAGTGCGCCCGGAGCCAAAGAAGATGGTGTCGGCCATGTGCAGCGTCACCATATCCGTAATCTCGATGTCGGCGGACTGGCCGTATTGCCCGCTCACCAATTCACCGCTGCCCATTTGCTGCCCGCTGTTGTTGAGCAGGGACATCAGGCTGGTGGGGTTGCCTTCGGTGAAACGAATCCACAGCGCCGTCTGGTCGGCCACATCTTTGAGGCGGATGTCAATGTTTTGCATCTCGCGCCAGGAGCTAATGGGGTGCGTCCAGCTAATGGCGAAGGTTTGCTGCACACCGACGGGCACGCTGCTGTCCGGCAGCGGCGCTAACATCTCGCTGACGCCCAAGGGGTCGGTGGTGATCTGGAAGTTCTGCCCAAACGAGGTACCGCCACCGGGTGTGGGGTTATAGACGGTAATGCTGTTACTGCCCAATACGTTGGTGTCGCTGGCATTGACCCAGCCCCAGAGGTACGTGCCGCTGGCATAGGAAGTGGGCCGGTTCTGCCCATTCCAACGCACCACCGAATTGGTGGTGAAGTTATTGCCGCTTAAGCCCACCCAAAAACCGGCGGGGCTGTGGACGGTGGCCGAGGTGCGGCTCAGGCTCAGCAGCGTGGGTACGGGGTTCGCGCCAAATGTGCCCTGTGACACCTGAATCTGGTAGGTGCCGGAGCCGGTATTGGCGCGCAGGGCGTAGATGGTGTAACGGCCGTTCAGCGGCAAAACCACCGGGTCAATCAGGGCATTGGTACCGACGCCGCCGTCATTATTGACCGCCACCAGGTTGCCATTGGGGTCTGACAGCACCAGGTATGGGTCGAGTGTGCCGGTCAGCCGGTTCATGCTGATGCGCAGCCGCTGGTTGGCCGTGCCGTTGAAGTAGTACGTATCAATGGCGTCATTGCCGACGCCCAATGTGCCGTTCAAACTTTGGCCCAATGTCAGGGTGCGGAAATCATCCTGGTCACAACCGACCAACTGGCAGGTGGCGGCATATACGTCCAGCCGCCGCTTGCTGATAAATCCGCCAGGTCGCTGGTCGGTCACAGTTGGCCCGGTGCTGGTCATGGCGCTGATGAGCTGGTTCACGGTGGCGTTGGGCGCGGCCGAACGCATCACGGCCAATGCCCCAGCCACATGGGGGGCGGCCATGGAGGTGCCTTGTTTGTAACAGCGGTTATTGGTGGGAGCCACGCCAGGGGCGCAAGAAGTGGCCGTGGTGGGCACGGCCGCGCGAATCCAGCCGCCCGGCGCCCATAGGGTCATAATGCTGGCGGCGTTGGAATAGTCACCCACCAGGTCAGGCGTGGCCGGGCCGGGCGTGGAGGTGGTCCCGCCCACGCTGACGACATGCGAAATGCAGGCGGGTGTGCCAATACTGCTGCGGTAGCCGCTGTTACCGGCCGAACTGACAGTGGTAATGCCGACGGTACGTAAGTTGAGAATAGTTGTCGTCAGGGCCGCGTCCAGGCTATCGCAGTTGCTGACGTATGCGCCGCCGCCCAGGCTCATATTCACGGCAGCAATGCTGTAGCTGTTACGCAGGGCAAAAACGCGCTGTAAGCCGAGTATCTGATCAGACGTGAAGGAGAGGGTGCAGGGCGACGGCCGTCCGGCGCTGGCGCAGGGGGTAAAGGGGCCGGGCGGCGAACCGGCGATATCGGAGAAGCGAGAAAAAACCTGAACAGCAATGATTGTGGCCTGGGGCGCCACCCCGGCCACGATACCGGCTACGTGGGTGCCGTGGTCAAATCCATTCACAAAACTGGGCGGCGGGGCAGCGGCGTTGGTACCGGTCTGGCTGCTGCTACCGTTGGGGCAAAGGGTGGTGGATTGGCTAAAGATGTTGGTGGTGGAGTAACACGCCTCGGACACCACTTTGCCGCTCAGGTCGGGGTGCAGGCGCTGCACGCCGGTGTCTAACACGGCCACCGTCCGCCCCTGGCCGCGATAACCCAGGTTGTTGGCGTTGTTGGCATTGATAATGGGCGCGCTGTCGCTGGTCATGGGGGCAGAGAGGCGGTCTTCGTAAATGGCGGTGACGGCCGTGTCATTTTGCAGCGCCAGCAGCCCGGCTTCGTCTACCCACAAAGCCATGTAGGGAATATAGGGGAATTGTTTGATGTTGTGGATTTCGTACCCGGCTAAGGAATCAAGCACGGCCGTTTGCGCCTGGCGAATAGAAGCCATCTGCCCCGCTTCGTCAGCAATTTCAGGCGTATAACCAGGTACGTTGACGCCGATGATGACGGGAGCCATGCCCAGGGTTTGGGCCGTCTCCAGCAGCGTTTCGTCCAGGGGTGGTTTGGGGTTAGGGGACGTGTTGGCGCTGACGGCCGTGTGCCGCCACCCCACCAGCGCCGCCAACAAGAGCAAGGATACAAATAAGAACAACAGATGTTTTGTCTTCATTAACTTTCTCCTAAACAAAATTCAGGCAAATGAAGTGTCATTCCGAGGAGTCTTCGACGAGGAATCTCTCACAGTAAAAACAGGCGTGGGATTCCTCGTTCCGAAGACTACACTCGGAATGACAGGCATCATTGATTAGCGAATCACGACTGGTAGATAGATGTGGAAGCTGCCGCCGGTCACAGGCGGAGCGTCTGCGCCGCAGAGGTAGCCACTGCATAATGTGGCCTCGTTTTGCACCGCCCCCACCACCGGCTGGCCAATGGCGCTGTGCAGACTGTACCCGCTCTGGCTGACCAGCCCGCCGCCGCTGCTGACCAGGCTGCGGGGCAGCAGGTCGCCCCCGGCAAAGGCCAGACTAACTGTGAGGAATACGGCCGTGAGCAGCACCACCACCAGCAGCCACTTTTTATTTATGTATTTCATATCGCCTCTCTTAAAAATGGTTTGTAGTAGGCACTTTAGTGCCTTCAAATGGCGATGAATCGCCTACTACAAACTTAATTGCAGGCGGCAGCGACTGTCGTGCCATTGCTCAAGGCTGCCCAGGTGCCCAGGTCATAGTTGTGGACGCAGCGCAGCCCGGTGCCCGCACCCGTGAATTTGTTGCCAATGTAGCTGATGCCGCTGTTGGCCACCGAGATGCTGCCGGCAGCCGAAATCTCAAAGAGGAAGGCGCTGCCGGTGGAACTGACTTTCACGCTGCTGTTTTGGATTTGCGGATTGCCATTGGTGTACAGGGCAATGCCACGATGCCCGCCGCAGATGTAGCTGCCGCGCACCAGTGGCGTGGAGTTGCTGAGCTGCATCCCAAAGCCGGTGCCGCTGTTGTCGGTACAGTTTTCCAGGTTATTGGCGCCGCCAATGAGGATGCTGTTTTCAATAAGGGCCTGGGGAAAACCGCCACCGATGTTGACGCTGCCAAAGGCGGCATTCACGGCCGTGCCAAATCCCGTGGCCCCTGTTGCCCGCAAGGTGCTGTTGCGAATAACGGCCTCGGCGTCATTCCAGTAGGCGGCGTAATGGCCGGTGCCGCCGGCGCCAATGGCTTCGGCAACGACGTTGTCTACCACGGCCGTCCGCGTCGTTTCGGCGCTGTAGAGGGCGATGCCAAAGACGCCGTTACCCGTATTGCGCACGTTGAGGTTGGAGAGTTGGCCGTTATCCAGCAAATCTACCGTCGCCGCCCCATTGGCCGGCGTGGCTCCGGTGCGGGCTGAAGTAATCACGGTCGCGTTTGGCCCGGAGCCGCGCACATGCACATATGCCTTCACCACCACCAGGTCGGTTTCCGTGTAGACGCCGGGCATTACCTGCACCAGATAACGATTGGTAGACGAGCTATCGGTGATGCTCGCCAGCGCCGCCGCCACGGAAGTGTAATCGCCGCCGCCAGTGGCGACGGTGATCACATTTTCATAAGCCACGCCGCCGCCGCCGTTCCCGGTAGGCGCTTGTAAGGCGTAGGGCACGGAACCAAACTGCTGCCGGGGGAATGTGGTCAGCCCGCCGCCGGTATCGGTGCTGACCTGCAGATAGCGATTTGGCCCGGCGAAGGTGTCTGACCCCAATGGGCAGCCATTGGTGCAGCTACCGCTGCCCAACATGACGGCAAAAAAACCGCCGCTGACGGCCACGCTGCTCTGGCTCTCGGCCCAGATCGGCGACCCACCGCTGGCGGCGTCGTAGATGGCAAAGTTCATGGGGTAGCTGCCATCGGCCACCGGATCACCGTTACTATCGGCCAGAAAACCCTGATAACTGATCAATCCGGGAACGGCGGAAACGCCGTTCGACTCCGCCAACAATTGTCGCCCGCCGCTGATGACGACCAGCGCCAGACAGACCAGGCCAATACCTATGATGCTTAATGCTTTTCGATTCAGGTTTACCTCCATATGTAGGGCGTAATTCGTGACCCGTGACCCGTGACCCGTAATCGGTTATCCGTTATCGGTTCACGGTTTACGGTTTACGGATTACCGCATACTGCTCACTGCTCACTATTCCCCCCTCACCCGGCAGCATACGCTGCACAATTGCCAGCATGTGCGGCCATTCGCGGAAGTAGTGGACTTCACCCGTTGGCACATATTGCACACGGCCGCGCCATTCGGTACGGTCGTTTTCAATTTCCTGCGCCCAAATGCGAATGACAAACAGGTGGCCTGGTGGGGGGCTGCTTTGATCCATGCCGCCAGCTTACCCGGCAGCTATCGTGGCGGTGTCGAATGGAGGGATGGTTGGGGGGAGTGGTGTGACAAGCCGTCATCCGTTATCCGTCATCCGTTATCCGTTATCCGTCGTCCGTCATCGGTTTACAGGTCACGGATTACGGCTCACGGGTTACGGGTTACGGGTTACGGGTGGCTAACGCCTGCCGGTCGCGCAAAACAGTGCGGCGGCTGACGCCCAGGGCTTGGGCCAGGTCGTCGTCGGTGGCGGCTGCGCCCTGGGCGGCGGCTTCTTGCAACAGGCGTTGAATGACCTGTTGGCGGCGGGCGGCGGGGGAGGCAGCCAATTCATCGGCGACGGTGGTGAGCGTCCAGGTCACGGCCGTGTAATCAGCAGCGGTCAGGCGGCGGCCAGAGGGGACGTCGGTTTTGACCAGTTGGGTTTGCGTGGTACGGGTGTGGCGGTTAACGGCCGTCAGCACCACCTGGTTGCGCGGGTTCAATTGCAGGAAGGACGGCCGTTGCGCTTCCGGCAGGGCATCGGCTGTCTGCCACAACACCTGTTCCGCCAGCGCCAGTTGATAGAGCGCCTTTGTCTCCTGGCCTTGCGCCAGCAGAATTTCATAGGCAGCAAAATGAACCTGTTGCCGCGCTTCTGGAATGGTTTGCGGCGAAAGTCCATCCAGCGCCGCCTGCACCGTGCGCTGGGCAGCGGCCGCGTCTCCTCCCGCCAGCAGCGCCAGCGCCAGGTCGGCCTGGGTAAAACAGAGGTTGCTGCTTTCACCCAATTCGGCGCGGATGTGGACGGCCGTTTGTAAATCCGCCACCGCCTCATGCCATCGCCCCTCCTGGTAATAGGCCGTGCCACGGCCGTGCAGCGCATACCCCTCACCGCGCCGCCGCCCCATCTCCCGGTTCAGGCTTAATGCTTCCGTGAACAAGGGGATGGCTTCGTCAAGCTGGCCCCTATCCAGGTACAGATTCGCCAGATTGCTCAGATTGATGGCCATTGACTGCCGGTCACGGGTAAGGCGCAGGATGGCTAACGCCTGCTGAATGTGCTCAATGGCCGCCGTAAAATCACCAGTGAGCGCATACAGCGAGCCGAGATTGCCCAAACTGCTGGCCTGCGACCACAACTCGCCCACCTCCCGACCCAGAGCCAGCGCCCGCTGCCCGTAGCGAATGGCCTGCTGGTAATCCCCCATGCCCCAATAAACCGTCACCAGGTTGCCGCAGGCCAGCGTCTCCAGAGAACGGCTGCCTATCTCCCGGCTGGTAGCCAATGCCTGTTGGTAAAGGGGGATGGCCTGGGTGAAATCGTTGAGCCGTTGGGCCACAATGCCGGACATCACCAGGATGTTGGCCACACCGGCGGGGTTGCCCAACTGCCGGTACAACTGCCCGGCCTGCTCAAAATGCATACGGGCGGCCTGATAATTGCCCTGGTCACGCTCCACCTGGCCCAGCGTTTCCAGCAAGATAGCCTGGGCGTCTGGTGCGGGCGAGAGTTGCAGGCCATCCTGAATGGCCTGGCGCGCCTGGGCGAAGTGAGATGTTTGCCAATAGAACTTGGCCTGCAGGGCCAGCACATGCGCCAGCTTTGCCGGATCGCCTAACTGCCGGGCCAGGGTTTGCAGTTGGGCCAGGTCTGCCTCCTGGTCAGCACGTTCGCCCATTGACCCCAGCGCGCGCGCCCGCCCCAACAATGCGGCGTACCGGTTCGGCGCATCGTCAGGCGGCAGGGCGGCCAACGCCTGGGTAAACAGTTCACGGGCGGCCTGGTTGGCGTAACGGGGCAAACTTTCCTGCCCGGCTAACAAGGCGTAGCGGGCGACGGCCGTGTCATCACCACTTTCCTGGGCATGGTAGAGCAGAGACAGGGTGGCCTCCGGGCGTAAATGGGTCAGGGCGGCCAGGGCACGGCCGTGCCACTGTTGGCGGCGTTCGGGCGGCGTGTCCAGGTAGACGCAGGCGCGCAGCGTATCATGGCTAAAGCGGTAACCATTCGTTTCCAGGATGAGCAGGCGGCGCTCCTCCAACTCCCCGGCCAGGGTAGGCAGTTCGGCTGCCGGGATACCGGTCATCACCGCTTCCCACAGGTCATAATCGAAATGTAATCCCAAGACGGCGGCGGCCTGCAATGATAACCGGGCGGCGTCTGACAAACGCGCCAACCGCTGCCGCTGGAGGGACATCAGTTCCGGCTGCGCTGCCGGGTCATCCAGTTCCAACAGGTTTTGCGCCAGCAGGGGGTTGCCGCCGCTGGCCTGGTGCAAGCGGGCCAGGGCGGCCGTGCTCAACGGCCCGCGCCCCAACACCCGCGCCATTTCAGCTAACGCCTGTGGCTCCAGCCCGGCCAGACGCAGCACCCTGGCCCCTTGCTGTTCCCAGGTGGTCAGGGTTTGCCACACGGCCGTTTGCTGTTGCAGTTCCCCCAGGCGGCCGCTAACCACAACCAGCACAGACATTTCCGCCAACGCCGGTTGCAGGTGGGTGAGCAGGGGCCACACGGCCGTGTCTGCCCACTGCACATCGTCCAGAATGAGCAGGTGGGGGGCGATCTGTTGCAGGCCATCCAGCAGCAGGCGCAGGGCAACAGGCAGTTGTTGCTCGCGGCGCGGGGATTCGGGCAGTGGGGCCAGGGCCAGTTCGCGGCCAATGGCGGGCACAATTTGATCGGCGAGGGTGAGCGGCCAGGGGGGCAGCAGGCGAGCCAGTTGTTGCAGGCGGGGGCGGGGCAGCACGGCCGTGAGCGCCTCGGCTAACGGCGCATACGGCGCAGGCAGGGCAAACTGTTCGCCACGCCCCCAACCCACCTGCCAGCCACGCCAGTCGGCGGACTGCGCCAGCGATTCCAGCAGGCGGCTTTTGCCCATACCGGCTTCGCCCAGCAACACCAACAGGCCGCCACGCCCGGCGCGGGCTTCGTCCAGCCGGGCCAGCAGTTGGGTACGCTCGGCGACCCGGCCGACAAAGGGGGTGGTGGTAAACGTGACGGCCGTTTGCTCCTGTAATTCCCATTCAGCCTGTAATTGACGGGCTAACTGCTGCGTGGCAGCGGCGGGGGCTACGTTTAATTCGGCCGCCAGCAGTTGTTGCAAGCTCTGGTAAATGGCGAGGGCGTCCGCCAGACGGCCGTGGGCAGCGTGGCCGCGCATCAGGCCCCGGTGGGCGGCCTCGTTGAGTTCGTCCAGGGTTGCCAGACGGCCGTAATAGCCGGCGGCTTCATCGTACTGCTGCCCATTTTCAGCAGCTTCGGCCAGGGAGAGGAGGACGGCCGTCAACTCTTCGCGCAGTCGTTCCCGCCATCCCCAAATCCATTCGTCTTCAACCTCCGGCGCCAGGTCGCCCTGGTATAAAGCGACCGCCTGGGCCAGTTCGCTGGCGGCCAATCGCCTAAATTCCCATACATCCACCCACAGATCGGGCGGTGGGGTCAGGGCAATGCTTTCGCTTTGGGCATCGAGCCAGTGAGCGGGCACACTCTGGCGCAGGCGGTAGAGGGCGTCAGAAAGGGCGCGGCGGCCGCGGTCGGGGGGGGCATCGGACCAGAGGTGGGCGGCGAGTTGGTCACGGCCGTGAGGCTGGCCCGGATGCAGCAGCAAAAAGACGAGCAATCGCTGCGCCTGACGGCTAGAAAGGGCGAGCGGGGGTTCCGCCCGAAAAGTACCAAAGAGGTAAATACGTTGTGACCAGCGCACAGTTAGTAGACCATAGACCTGACAGGTTTTCTGAAACCTGTCAGGTCTATTGGTAATTGAATTTGTACTTGACCCCAGCGGCGGTTTTGAGTTCTTGCCAGCCGAATTTGGTCAGGGTTACGTCGGGGCGACGGCCGAAAGCTAATAGCTCGGCGGCGATGGCGGGGGCGGCGTAGACGGCCGTTTCTTCAAACAAATCTACCGGGTTCACGCCCAACTTTTGGGCGACGTGCCAGTAAACGGCCATACCTACCTCCACTTTGCGCTTTTCGGGGATGGTGTAGTTGACGATGGCGAAACCGGTCAGACCGCTGCGCAGCCAGTCGGCGTCGTTGTGGCGGGCGGCAATGGTGGCGGCGCGATGGCCGTAGATGCCAAAGAGGGAGCGATGTTCAGGGGCCAGGCTCTCTTGAAATTGGGTGCGTTCGGGGGACGTGACGGCCGTGAACCGGGACACGATCCCCCGTATTTGCTCATCCACCACACACGGCAGTGGCTCCGCAAAATACTTGACCACCTCAACTTGCCCTAACAAGGCAATAGCGTCTTCGATAAAGGTGTGAATGGCGTTTCCGTTTTTCATGGTGTGGTGAAAGGTGCGACGCACTTCAAAAGTGCGTCGCACCTGGTTTACTACTCAATCAAACTCCGCCCTGTCATCTCTTCCGGCTGGGCAATGCCCAGCAGCGCCAGCACGGTGGGGGCCACATCGGCCAGGATGCCACGCGGTCGCAGCCAGTAGTTCTCCTTGCCAATGGCGAAGAGGGCGACGGGTTGGGTGGTGTGGTAGGTGTGTGGACCGCCGGTTTGTTCGTTGATCATAATCTCGCAGTTGCCGTGATCAGCCGTGACCAGGGCGACGCCGCCTTTGGCAACGATGGCGTCCACCAACCTGCCGGCGCATTCATCCACCGCTTCCACCGCTTTGACAGCGGCCTCTAAGACGCCCGTATGCCCGACCATATCGGGGTTGGCAAAGTTGACCAGGATGAAATCGTCGTCGTGGTTTTGAATGCGGTTGTGTACGGCCGTTGCCAACGCATAGGCGCTCATCTCCGGCTGCAAGTCATAGGTGGGCACTTTGGGCGACGGTTCCAGGTGGCGCTCCTCACCGGCAAAGGGGGTTTCCAACCCGCCGTTGAAGAAGTAGGTGACATGGGCATACTTTTCCGTTTCGGCAGCGTGGAACTGGTGACGTCCCGCTTTGCTCAGCACTTCGGCCAGCGGATTGGTGATCTCTTGTTCGGGGAAGATCACGTTCACGTTGAATGTATCTTCATAGGAGGTCATGGTGAGGATGTCTAAATCGGGAATGAAGGTGTGGGGAAAACCGTCAAATTCGGGGAAGAGAAAGGAAGTAACAATCTGGCGCATTCGGTCAGCGCGGAAGTTGGTGAAGACGAGGCAGTCGCCCGGCTCCACGCGCACGTTTTTATTGCCCACATCAATGGCCACAGGCAGCACAAATTCATCGGTGACACCGTTGGCGTAGGAGGCTTCCAGAGCAGCCTGGGCAGACACGGCCGTCGCTCCCTCCTCGCCGCGATGCAGGGCAATCGCCTCATACCCCTTTTGAATGCGTGGCCAGCGTTTGTCCCGGTCCATGGTGTAATAACGACCACAAACGGAGGCGATGACGCCAGGATGTTTGCTGAGGAAGGAGTCCAGTTTGGCGGTAAATTCGATGGCGCTGTTGGGGGAGGTGTCACGGCCGTCGGTAATCAGATGGATAACGGGTTCCACCCCGGCTTTGTTGGCCCGTTCGATCAGAGCAAAGAGGTGGCTGCTATGGCTGTGAACGCCACCTTCACCCAACAAACCAATTAGATGTAGCTTGCCACCTCTGGCCCTGACTTGCTCCACGGCGTTTACCAGGGTGGGAATTTCATAAAACGTGCCATTGCGAATGGCTAAATTGATGCGCGTGAAGTCCTGGTACACAATGCGACCTGCTCCCAGGTTCAGATGGCCCACCTCGGAGTTGCCCATTTGCCCATCGGGCAAGCCGACTGCTTCGCCCGAAGCATCCAACACGGCGCGTTCATAGTGGCGCAGCCAGTGGTTAAAATTGGGCGTATTGGCCTGCACCACGGCGTTCCCATGCTCTCGTTCCCGAATCCCCCACCCGTCCAAAATAATTAAAGCTACCGGTTTGCGACTCATTTCATTTTCTCCCTTCGTTAATAGGACGCAGATTCTCGCGGATAAAACAAAAAAATAGGCGTCCCGATTGCATTTATCATATCACTTTGGTAAGCGTTCAGTCCCTCTGGAGACCTGACAGGTTTTTGGCCTGTAAAGCTTCAAGTTGAACGAGTAAAAAACCTGTCAGGTCTAAATTGTATCTGCTGTACACCAGACGCGGCGAACGATAGCGCTATTCAGGTTTAGGCAGGCAACTCTTCTGGCAACACCCCGGCGCTGTTGAGCGGCAGAGTGAATATAAACCGGCTGCCGGCGCCCCCTTCGCCTGGCTCTACCCAAATTTGCCCACCATGCGCTTCAACGGTGAGGCGGCAAAATGCCAGCCCCAGACCATAGCCGCGTGGACGGCGCATCCCCACGCGCTGACCCTGAGCGAAACGATCAAAGATGCGCTGGCGGTCAGCCGGGGGAATGCCGGGGCCGCTATCTTCAACGCTGATGCGTACCAACTGGTCAACGATGGCGGCGTTTAATTGGACACGGCCGTTTTCCGGCGTGAACTTGATAGCATTTTCCACCAGGTTTGTCAGCACCCGCCGGATGTGGTCAGCATCAATCATCAGCAGTGGCAGGTCTGGGGTAATATTTGTCAGGAACGTAATCTCGCGCCAGTTGGCCGTGTAGGTAGCCATAGCCACCACTTCCTCTATCAACTGCCGCAAACAGACCGGTTCGTAATCTAGCGTCAGATCACCCGATTCCAACCGGGAGACATCCAACAGCGAATCCACCAAATCCTGCATTCGTCTATGCGCCAGCCGGGCAATATCCAACAGTTCCCGGTTGGCTGCCAGTACATCTTCGGGCAGCACCAGTTCCAGCATGTTGAGGACACTGTGCATATTGCCCAGGGGACTGCGCAGGTCATGCACAATCAAGTCACTGGTTTCCTGGCGAATCTGGTGCAGGGCCACAAGCTGTTCATTCTCGTCCAACAGCGAGGAAATTTGCCGCAGCGCCCCCAGATCCGGGGCACTTTCTGCGCGACTGGTCTCATGCACGGCGCGCAGACGAGCGCTTAACAATGCCAAAAGATTCAGACTAATGGATGGCTGTGCCTGCAACAGTTTATAGAAACTGAGTCGCCCCATTCGCAGCAGCCGCGTCGGTTCCACCGCTACCAGTGACGCCCACCGAGGCTTGTTTTCCAGTAACGCCATATCCCCTACCACCTCACCGGGCAGCCGGAAGAATAGCTCATCAGGCTGATCGAATTTGCCTTTCACTACCGCTACTCGCCCCGCCCAAACAATGTAAAGCGCATCGCCATGGTCTCCTTCACGGAAAATGATCTCACCAGAGGCAAAATGCTGCTCGATGATCAATTCTTGCAGCAACCGACGATCCAACGAGGTCAGAATTCTTACCAGGCTGTTAGCTGCGGCCATGTCCGCGGCTCCCCTATCGGACGGTTCTGTGGCGCGAATACGTTTGAGTTCGTCGTCAGTGACTTTGTTGGTCATTGGTTGTGTGGTCATTGTGTAATTGGGTAATTGGATAGAATTACTCAATTACACAATTACACAATATAGGGCGTACTTGCCCCCGTCTTTGCCATGCCCTTTTCGTCTAGTGAAACATCAATGCAGGCCGGTAGACCGCTGGCAAAGGCACGGGTTAATGCCGGGCCGATCTCGCCTGGGTCTTCGACGTGTTCGCCGTAGCCGCCCATGGCTTCTACAATTTTGTCATAACGGGTGGGGGCCAGTTTGGTGGCGATGGCCCGTTCTTCGCCGACCATGTTTACCTGTGGCCCGCGAATTTGCCCCCAACCGGCGTCGTTGCCGACAATGGCGACGATGGGCAGGTGGTAACGCACGGCCGTGTCAAATTCAAAACCGTTCAGCCCAAACGAACCATCACCGCTGACAATCAGCACCTTTTTGTGCGGGTACAGGTGTTGGGCAGCAATGGCAAAGGGCGCACCCACGCCCAGGCAGCCGAGCGGGCCGGGGTCCAGCCATTGGCCGGGCACGGTCACGTCCAGCACTTTGGCGGCGGCGCTGACAATATCGCCGCCATCGCCGACGACGATCATTTCCTCGTCCAGCAACTTGTTGATTTCGGCGGCAAAACGAAAATGGTTAACGGGCGCATCGTCCAGTGCTTCCCAGGCAGCCTGCTGGTCGCGCTTTTTTTCTTCCCAGCCGCGCACCTCGCCCAACCAACCGTCCCAGCGAATGCCCTGCAACCCTTCGCTAAGCGCCTCCAGCACCAGCCGCGAATCAGCCACCATGGCCACATCCGCCTGGCGGTTGTGGTGCAGTTCGGCGGCATCGTTTTCAATCTGAATCAGTTTGGCCTGGGGATTCCACCCTTCCAGCCCATATTTCAGGCGGAAATCGAGTGGGGTGCCAATGAGCAGCACGGCGTCGGCTTCGCGCAGTGCTTTGGAGCGGGACGCTTTGAAGCAGTGGGGGTGGGTCATGGGCAGCGTACCCCGCCCGGCGCCGTTGGTGAAAACGGGCACGGCCGTTTGCTCCGTAAATTCGCGCAGGGCATCCGAGGCCCCATCCCAATACACCTGTGTTCCGGCAACCAGGATCGGCTTCTGCGCGCTGCGCAAAATCTCAAACATCGCCTGTATGGCGCTCAGTTCTGGCGCTACCGGTTCGACAACGAATTTGGGAGCGATGTCGGGTACATCTACGGCGTTAAAGAGTACGTCAAATGGCAGTTCGATGAAGACGGGGCCGGGACGACCACTCAGTGCCAGTTTGAAGGCATCGGCCAGTTGTGCCGGGATTTCTTCGGTTTTTTGGATGGTGAGGCTGGCTTTGGTGAAGGTCTGGAACATCTCTGTTTGCGGCATTTCTTGTAACGCGCCTCGACCACGAGTACGTAACGGAGCCGCGCCGCCGAAAAGGATCATGGGGCTGCGCGCCTGGTAGGCATTGGCCACGGCCGTGACCGCATCCGTTACCCCTGGCCCGGCGGTGACAATGGCCGCGCCGATGTTGCGCGTCAGGCGGGCGTAGGCGTCGGCGGCGTGCCCGGCCGCCTGTTCGTGCCGGAAATCAATGACCGCAATGTTGTTGTTCAAACAGCCTTCATACACGGGCGCAATATGGCCGCCGCAGAGGGTATACAAGGTGTCCACCCCTTGCGCCGCCAGCGCCCGCGCTACCAGTTCGCCACCATGTGTAAATTGCATATTGCCTCTTTTTTCGTGATTCGTAACCCGTGACCCGTAATCCGATTACGGGTTACGCAAATCCAATATAAGCCGCTGGCGCGTTGTCATGATCGTCAATCTCCCAGGTTTTGCGCCAGAGGGAGTACGCGCCGTCAATTTTGAGCGTCTCGCCGCTGATATAGGCGGCGGCGGGCGAAAGCAGAAAGACGATGGCGGCAGCCGTTTCGCTTTCCGTGCCCATGCGTTTGAAGGGGATGTCTTTGACCACCTGCGGCAGCAGTTCTTTTTTGACGTAGTCGGGATATTTGTCCAGGCCGCTGGAATCAATGATGCCCGGAGCGACGGCATTGATGCGCACGCCGGAGCGCGCCCATTCCACCGCCAGCGTTTTGGTCAGGTTCTCCACGCCGGCGCGGGCGGCGGCCGAATGGGCCATGCCGGGGTAACCGCGCCACTGGTCAATGAGCATGTTGACGATAACGCCGCCATGTTGGCCCATGGTCTGGTTGTACGCTTCGCGGCACATGAGGAAGGTGCCGGTGAGATTGGTTTCGACCACGGCCGTGAACCCCTTCAAGGTGATCATCTCCGCCGGGCTGAGGAATTGACCGCCGGCATTGTTCACCAGCCCCTGCACGGCCCCTCGTTCGGCCAACACCTGGGCAAACAGATTTTGCACCTGCGTTTCATCACGGATGTTGCAAACGACAGCGGAAACGCTGCCGCCGCTTGTGGCGATTTCCTGGCGCACGGTCTCCAATTTGTCGGGGTCGCGCCCGGCAATGACCACGTGCGCCCCCAATGAAGCCAGTTCATGCGCGGTGGCGCGGCCAATACCGCTGCCACCGCCGGTAATGATGATGGTTTGCCCGGCGAATAAGTCCGGGCGGAAGATGGAGTGGTAGGTCATAGGAACTCTTTTCAGGAGATTGGGAGATTATCTCCAGGTGGCATTGTTTGCGTATGGGTCGTTTCGTCTACGGCCGTCTTTTTGGCGACCGCTTCTTCAATAACCGCTACTGTCTTCACTTCCTTTCTGAGCAGCCGGCGCGGCGCTCCCGGCTCAACTCTGATTTCGGCCAGCTTGAGGATAAAGCTGGATAACAAGCCCAGGCCAATAACGATATACAAGGTAGTAAACAATTTGGTGAATGGATGAGTGGGCGAGAGATCGCCATAACCAACGGTTGCCAGCGTGACGACCGTGAAGTAAAAAGAGTCAATCCATGACCACTTTTCAAATTCATGGTAGAACAACGTGCCCAATGCAATGACGCCTACCACCGTCCAGAAAAGGCCGCGAAATTCCTTGTCCTGCCAGCCGCCCTTGATCCGCCGCCAGGCCTGCACAATGAAAAAGTATAAAGCTAACACGTTTGTCCTTCCTGTAATTGCTGCAGAACGCGCGGTACATTAGCGGGCTGCCAGCCAACGGGTTTAAGCAGTTTGCCGTCGGCGCGGCGGGGGCCGCCCAGCTTTTCCATGTTGGCGCGGTGAACTTCGGCGTACACGGCATCGGCGTTGATGCCCAGGGTGGCAAATGTGCCGTAGACCACGTAGAGCAGGTCGGCCAGTTCATGCGCCAGGGGGGCCATGTCCACGGCCGTGCCCATTTCCTCATGCAGTAAGGCAAAAGCGGCCATCACTTCCCGGTACTCTTCTTCAATCAGGGTGCGCCGCAGCGCTAGCGTGTCGGGGTGGGGGATAGTGGGCGCAGTCGGCGTGGCTTCCAGCGCCGCGTGGAACTCTACAATCTTTTCAAAATTAGTTTGGGGCATGGAAAACCTCGGCAATGAGTTGAGATAAGGGCATGGCATCCAGACCGGGCAGGTGGTAATCGGCCTGGGAAAAGTCGAGAGCATGGGTCATGTTGTTGGGCACGGCCGTGACCCGCACTCCCGCCGCCTTGGCGGCCCGCACGCCATTGAGCGAATCTTCCAGCGCCAGCGCCCGGCTTGCCGAAACGCCCAACTGCGCCAGTACAAAATGATACACGGCCGGGTCAGGTTTGGCACAGTTGCCGACATCGTCCCGGCAGGCTACCACGGCAAAATAGGGAGCAATGCCCAACTGCTGTAAATGGTCGTCTACCCAATGGTGGGGTGAACTGGAAGCCAGCCCTATTGGCAGCCCCAGATCACGGGCGGTCTGCAAGTAACTAACCACACCGGGCATAATCCTCTCCTGGGTTAGCAACTCCCGGTCACGTTGGCGACGCTGCGGTTCAATGGCCGCCCGGTCAACGGATTGGCCAATGGTGGCTTCCAGATAGGCAAAGGGGTCAAAGGTGATGGCGCCGATGTGCTGCTGCCAGACCTCCAGCGGAAAAGGCACACCGAAGGACAAAAATACCTCTTGCCAGGAGAGGTATTCGGTGAATTCTGTGTTCAAGATCAATCCGTCAAAATCAAAAATGAGTGCGTCAATCATGGTTATTGCCTGTAAGATGTTTAACTCTGGGACGTGATTATACCTTGTTTTGTGCAGGTAGACCTGACAGGGCTGAAGAGATCTGTCACATGTTTGACGCTCATTTAGACACATGAAAACGGGTTGTTTGTTGTGACAAGCGGCTGACTTAGCGAGGACTAAGTGAAATATGAATAGGTTGTATGGATTTTGACAAAGGGAAGCGAGAAAATAGGCGTATGGAAGAGCGACAGAAATTGACCCGTTATGCCTGGCTTTCCATTGCCACGGCCGTCTTCACGATTACTCTCAAGGTGACCGCTTACTGGCTTACCGGGTCAGTCGGCTTGATGAGCGATGCGCTGGAGTCGGGGGTGAATCTGGTGACGGCCGTGTTTGCCCTCTTCATCCTCACCATTGCCGCCCGCCCGCCGGACGAGGAACACGCCTACGGTCACAGCAAGGCGGAGTATTTTGCCGGGGGTGTGGAAGGCGGGCTGATTATGGCGGCGGCGTTGATCATTGCGGTCACGGCCGTGCCGCGTCTCATTAACCCACAGCCATTGGAGCAGCTAGGGTTGGGTCTGGCTGTGTCCGTGGTAGCGGCGGCGGCCAATGGGGTGACGGCGTACATTCTGCTGCGGGCGGGCCGCGAGTATCGCTCGTTGACGCTGACGGCGGACGGCCGTCACCTGCTGACCGATGTGTGGACAACAGGGGGGGTGTTACTTGGGCTGGCGGTGGTAGGCTTAACGGGCTGGCTGCGACTGGATGCACTCATTGCTCTGGCGGTGGCGGCGCAGATCACCTATACCGGCTTTGGCCTGCTGCATGAAGCGGTGAATGGCCTGATGGATGTGGCCCTGCCAGATGAAGAGGTAGCGCAGGTGACGGCCGTGCTCGATAGCTTTCGGGAACGGGGCATCCAGTACCATGCCCTGCGCACACGGCAGAGCGGGGCACAGCGTTTTGCTTCCGTTCACATTCAGGTGCCGGGAAGTTGGAGCGTGCAACAAGGCCACACACTGCTGGAAGAGATTGAATGTGCGCTGCACGACCATCTGGCCCCCATCACCATCATCACCCATCTGGAACCGCTGGAAGACCCTGTTTCCTGGGAAGATATACCGCTGAATCGGGAGTTTGAGGGTGGCAAGTTGCATGTTGCAGGTGGCAAGTAACCAGCCGCCAGCCACCAATCCATGTATACTCCCCTCCATGAACGTCGTCTTGCTTTCCACCTATGAATTAGGACATCAACCGTTTGGGCTGGCTTCGCCGGCAGCGTGGCTGCAAGAGGCAGGGGCGGCTGTGACGTGCGTGGATTTGGCAGTCCAGCCCGAAACCGCCTCCGGTTCGCCATTGGCCGCAGCCATGCCTGCCCTGAAATCCGCCCAACTCATTGCCCTGTACCTGCCCATGCACACCGCCACGCGGCTGGCGGCGGCGCTGCTGCCGCGCCTGCGGCGGCTGAACCCCACTGCCCACCTGTGCGCCTATGGCCTCTATGCGCCGGTGAATGAAAATTATCTGCGCCAATTGGGTGTGCAAACCATTTTAGGCGGCGAATTTGAACAGGGATTGGTGGATTTGTATGCCGCGTTGGCCGAAACGCGACCGATAGAACTGCCGCCGGTTTCCCTGGCCCGGCAGCAATTTCGCCTCCCCACCCGCACCGGGCTGCCTGGCCTGGAACATTACGCCCATTTGCAGTTGAATATGGCAGAGAAAAAGGTGGTGGGGTATACCGAGGCGTCACGCGGGTGTAAACATTTGTGCCGCCATTGTCCGGTAGTGCCAGTGTATAACGGCCGTTTCCGCATCATCCAGCCGGAGATTGTATTGGCTGATATCCGTCAGCAGGTGGCGGCAGGCGCGCAGCACATCACCTTTGGCGACCCGGACTTTTTCAACGGCCCCGGCCACGCGGCGCGCATCGTGCAGGCGCTGCACCAGGAATTCCCCCAACTGACCTATGATGTGGTGATCAAGATTGAGCATTTACTGCGCCATGCCGAATTACTGCCGCGGCTGCGGCAAACCGGCTGCCTGTTTATCACCAGCGCCGTGGAATCGCTAGACGATCACATTTTGCAGATTTTTGATAAACGCCATACCCGCGCCGATTTTTTGCAGGCGTTGGCTTTGTGCCAGGCGGCCGAACTGTTACTGGCGCCAACTTTTGTTAGCTTTACACCCTGGACAACGCGGCAAAGTTATGTGGCTTTTCTGGCGGGCATGGAGGCGTGGGGGCTGGTGGATCAAGTGTCGCCGATTCAGTATGCCATCCGGCTGCTGATCCCGGCGGGATCGAAACTGTTGGAATTGGAGGAGGTGCAAGAACTGGTACGGCCGTTTGACGATGCCGGTCTGGTTTTTCCCTGGGCGCACCCCGACCCGGAAGTGGATTCTCTATACGAAACGATTTTTACGGAGATAAAGGCCAGCCAAAACGCCGGTGAATCGCGGCGTTTGACCTTTGAGCGCATCTGGCAGGCAGCAACGGCCGTACTGCCTGCCGCCGACATCCCCCCCCGTTCTCGTTCACACGAGTCCGTTTTTGTGCCCACGCTCAGCGAAGAGTGGTACTGATGCGCCGAACCATTTGCGGAGCAGTTTGCTTCCGATTTCGTATAAGTCTCACCCCGCCGTGCGCAGCAAGGGAATCTCCCCCTTCTGCCAGGAGACGAGCAGGGGGGTGGCGATGAAGATGGAACTGTAGGTGCCACTGAGCAGCCCCACAAAGAGGACGGCAATAAAGGGCTTCACCGAATCGCCGCCAAAGAGCAAAATGGCGACCATGACAAACATGGCATTGAGTTGGGTAATAACCGACCGCTTAAACGTCTCGCTGATGGATTGGTTAACGAGGCTTTCAAACTCTCTACCCCGGTTCTGGCGCAAACCCAGGTTTTCGCGGATGCGGTCAAAAACGACGATGGTATCTTGCAGTGAAAAGCCGACGACGGTGAGCACGGCCGTTAGAAACAGCGCATCTATCTCCCAACCCAACAACGCCCCGGTCAGCGCCGCAAACGCCACCACCACAAACAGGTCATGGAACATAGCCACCACCGCACACGCCCCATACCGAAATGAGTTCGGCACCTGACGAAAAACAAACATGATGTAACCTAAAATGATGGTTGCTGACACCAACACCGCCACCAGCGCTGCCCGTGTCACTTCCCGCCCCACCGACGGGCTGACGGTGGTTACCTGCGATGTACCGGGAATGAGTGGTGATAGTTCATTGAGCGCCTCTTCTACTGCCTGCGCCGTTTCCGCCGATAAAAAGGCGGAGCGCACCTGCCAGGCGTTCTGCAAACCCTGCCCCCGAATCGAAGTCACCAGCGGGTTACTCTGCCCAAATTCGGCAAAGACCTGCCGAATCTGGTCTTCCGTCACCGGTTGCGTGAACTGTATCTCAAAGCGGGTGCCACCCATGAAATCCACGCTCAGCCGCAAAAAAGAGCCGGTGGAAATGTAGGCGTAAAGCATAGCCGCCAACCCCAGGCCAATGATGACGGCTGAGAAGGTATAAAAATAGCGCCGTTTTTGCACGAAGTTATCGAAGTTGATCATCACTTACGCCCCCATTAACCATTTTTTATTTTGAAAACGGCGCGCATTCCAGCCAATCACCATGTTGACCAGGGTGCGGGTGATGATCACGGCCGTGAACATGCTAATCATCACCCCAATCGCCAATGTAAGGGCAAAGCCTTGCACGGCGCTGGCGCCAAAACTGCGGCCAAACACCCACAAAATCAGGCAAATGACCAGCGTGGCAATGTTGGAATCACGGATGGAAACCCACGCCCGGCTAAAGCCGGTGTGAATGGCATCGTCTAAACGGCTGCCGCCGCGCAGTTCCTCCTTGATGCGCTCAAAGATCAGCACATTGGCGTCCACCGCCATACCCGTCGAGAGCAAAAAGCCGGTAATGGCCGGTAACGTCAGCGTTACCGGCAGCGTTTGAAACACCAAAAAATTCAGCAGCATGTAAACAATCAGAGCGATATCCGCCAGCAAACCGGGCAGCCGATAATAGACCAGCATAAAAATCAGCACCATGACCACACCCACCGCGCCAGCGCGAATACTAGCATCAATGGATTGTTGGCCCAGGGTAGCGCCCACCTGCCGTGTGCTTTCAATGCGCAGCGGCACCGGCAGGCTGCCAAAACGCAGTTGCAGCGCCAGCCGGGTGGCCTCCTCCGGCGAAAATTGGCCGGTGATTGAACCCTGCCCGCCGGTAATGGCGCTCTCAATGCGTGGGCTGGAAATCACCTGTTTATCCAGCACAATCGTCAAAAACCGGCCCACATTTTCGCGGGTGTAGTTGGCGAACAAATCCCTGGCTTCATTTTTCAGGGTGAAGGCCACGTAATACTGGTTAAAGCCGCCCAATTCCGTGCGCGCTTCTTGCAGTTCCGCGCCGGTGAGGATGGTCTGGAAGGTGGGCGTCTCGAAGCCATCATCCAGTTCACAACGTGATGGCCCCTCGTTCAGCGAGGTGCGCACGCACAACCCTTCCGGCAGCGACTGTGCCCCGGTATCTATGAATTCCAACAGCGCCGTCTCTTGAATGAGGGCAAACGCTTCTTCGGGGTTGTCAATACCGGGCAGTTCCACCAGGATGCGCCGCTCTCCTTCCAACTGCACCAGCGGTTCGGCTACGCCCAACGCATTGACGCGCTGGTCAATGATTTGCCGCGCTGTGTCCATTTGCTGCGGGTCCAGTTGGTGGTCGGGCAGCACATCCGCCTCCAGCAGCACCTGCAACCCGCCCTGCAAATCCAACCCTTGCCGGATGGGGTAGGCTGGATTTTGGATCACCCAGAGGGCAACGGCCGTCAGCCCGATAATTACCGCCAGCCATAACCAATCTTGCCATTTTTTCATAAGTTAATCGTCCTTCTTGTATTCATGCCCGGCAATCACTACCACATATTCCCCCCGTGGTTCTTCCTGGGCAAAGTGGGCGATGTGGTCAGAGAGCCGACCGCGATGAATGGTTTCAAATAGTTTGGTCAGTTCGTTGCACACGGCCGTTTGCCGATCCCCATACACTGCCAGCGCATCCTGCAAAAAGGCGCGCAGCCGGTGGGGGCTTTCGTAAAAGACCAGGGTGTGCGGCGAGTTGGCATCTACTGCCAGAAAATTTTGGCGCTTACCCGGTTTGCGCGGTGGGAAACCGCGAAAGGTAAAGGAGTGCGCCGGTAAACCGGAGAGAACCACTGCCGTGGTCACGGCCGTTGCCCCCGGAATGACCGTCACCTTTATACCAGCTTCCACCGCCCGACGCACAATGGAAAAACCGGGGTCAGAAATGCCCGGTGTGCCTGCCTCTGACACCACCGCCACCGACTGCCCGGCCAGCAGCAGTTCCATAATTTTACGGTCGGCCTGCTCCTCATTGTGTTCGTGGAAGGCCAGTTGCGGCTTGCTGATGTCGTAATGTTTCAGCAAGATACCCGTCTTGCGCGTATCCTCGGCGGCGATGACGTCCACCGTCCGCAGCGTCTCCAACGCCCGCAGTGTCACATCCGCCAGATTACCAATGGGAGTTGCTACCAGGTAAAGCATTGCCAGTTCTTAATCTCCGGCCTCATAAAGCAGAATTGAAGTTGCCACAATCGCGGCCGTTTCCGCCCGCAGGATGCGTTTGCCCAATGTCACCGGTTGGGCGTGATGCTGTTTTGCCAGTTCAATTTCCTCAAGTGTAAAACCACCTTCCGGGCCGATGAAGAGGGCCACAGCAGCAGGGATTTTACCGGCAAGCGCGTGTTTCAGGCCAACGGCCGTTGGCGATGCAGCATCCGCATCCGCCCCTTCCCAGGGTATTAGCGCCAATTCCGCCCCGTGCCCGGCCAACGCCGCCGCCAATCGCACCGGCTCGCCTAATTCCGGTATGCGTCCGCGCCGGCATTGTTCGGCGGCCTCGGTGAGGATTTTCTGCCAGCGTTCTCGTTTGCCCGGTTTCATCTCCGTGTCCTGGGCCAGGGTGCGCTGCGTGATCACCGGCACAAAACAACTGACGCCGACTTCTGTGCCCTTTTGCAGCACCCACTCAAACTTTTCCCGTTTCAGCAAAGCCATGTAGAGGGTAATGTGGACGGCTGGTTCACCAACGGCCGTGCGCTTTTCCACAATCTCGCCCGTTACCTGGTCGCGGCTCACGGCCGTGAGCCGCACCTCATATTCCCATCCTGCATTGTCCAACACCACCACCCGCTCCCCTGGCCGCAAGCGCAGCACCTGCACCACCTGCCGCGCCTGCTCGCCGGTCAGGGTGGCCTGCCGGTCGGTGAGGTTTTGCGGGGGGATGAAGAAGTGGTGCATAACAAAGATGAGATTCATTAGTGTCACGAAGTTTTCGCCACTTCCTTAAGACTACAACGGATGGTGAAATAAGCGGATAAATTTCCAGAGAGGAATCCGTTCATTTCTTTATCCGTTGTAGTCATGGCGAAAAACGAATGACACTAACCAATCTCCAATCGCTTTTCAATCACAAAAACCAACTCCCCGTCAAACAACAACTCCGTCACCGGCCAATCGTGTCCCTGGATGAGTTGGAACATAAACTCCCGGTAGCGGTTGGTCAGGTTACGGCCGCCGTGGGTGCTGATGGTAGGGTAAGAGATGACCAGGAATTTGGCGTGCAGGGATTCGAGCAACGGCCGTCCCCGCCCGCCATAGTTCCGTTCAAATCGCGGCATTTCCTTCAAAAACAGGGCCACATCCGCCTGCTCCTGTGGAAATTCCATAGCCACATCCTGCACCTTCGCCAATTCTGGCAAGCCTTCTAACCGAAAATAATGATTGATAAAAGCGATCCTCGGCTCGTGAATATCATATGCATAAAACCTCAAGCCTGGCACTGGCCGCTCACTGCTAACTGCCAACTGCTCACTGCTTACTGATCCCAATCCCATCCAGCGAAGGGCGAGGGGATTCAGGCCACAGGCAATGTCCATGATGGATTGCGGCCGGCCGGTAATGGCAAAAATGAGTTCGTAAAATTCGGCCAGGATGGGCAGGCGTTCTTGTGTGGAAAGATGCGCATTCAAGCAATCCCGGCAAATGGCTTCAATGGCCGCATCATCTTTGGCGGTAAAAGCGGCGTCCAGGCGGGCAGTTTCGGCGGCATAATCGGGGTCGCCCAGATACGGGGCCATGATGCTGTGCAAGCGGGCGCGCACCGCTTTAATGGCCGGTTTGCTCTTTTTATGCTGGCGCACCGCTTCGGCCGCCAGTTCGCGGATGGTGGCTTCGCTGGTATCGCCGTATTTGGTGGATTGTTTCACGGCCGTGACCACCGCCTCCACATCAACTTCATTGCTCATACCGGGAATTGTCCCCCGTGCCGCCAAATCTGCCAATGGGGTGGGGCCACGGCCGTTGCCATTGTCACAATTATCTGACCAATCTGAACTTGAGGAGTTCACATACCCACGTGCAAACGGGCTGCACAAGGGCGTGCTGCTCTCCTCCAAAAGACAAATCAGACAACTGAAAGCCCTGGTTTGTGATTAGCTGGATACGAACGAATAACCTATACTTCGGCCCAATTACAAGACAGGAGATTGAGTGATGAACAGTTCGTGGATGGAATTTAAGGCAGAGGTGATCGCACAATACCAGGAGCAGAAGCAAATGGCAGACACAGCCTTAGGCCGCGTGGATGATGCGGCGTTCTTTGCCCACCTGAAAGAAGATGGTGACGATCATACCAACAGTATGGCTATTTTGGTTAAGCACATCAGTGGCAACTTCCTCTCGCGCTGGACTGATTTTTTGACCAGTGATGGTGAAAAAGCGGACCGTGAGCGGCCGCGCGAGTTTGTGTATGAGGCGAGCGACAACCGCCCGCAGGTGATGGAACGTTGGGAGAAAAGTTGGCAACTTCTCTTTGCCACCCTCGAATCGCTGACAGATGAGGACTTTGCCAAAACCGTCTACATTCGGGGCGAGGCGCACAGCGTGGTACAAGCCATTCTGCGTAACCTACTCCACACCACACACCATATCGGGCAGATTGATTTGTTGGCAACAGTTTTGAATGACCAGGATGGCACGGCCTGAGTTTAAGGGGTATGGATGATATTACCAAAGGAGCGTTCGATTGTTGACCGGACTGGAACAAATGATCTATACTTTAGCCCTCTGAGGAGAAATTAGATGAATACTTCCAATACACACAATCAACGTATCGCCCAAATGTCCTTTGCTTCTGTCTATCCGATGTATGTTGAAAAGGTGGAGAAGAAGGGCCGAACCAAAGAGGAGTTGCATCAGGTCATCACATGGTTAACGGGCTTTGATGATGAGGAGCTTCAGGAACTGATGGATGAAAATGTAACTTTTGAAACATTCTTCCAACGGGCGACGCTAAACCCGAATGCCCAGCGCATCACCGGCGTCATCTGTGGCTACCGGGTGGAGGAAATCGAGAATCCTTTGACGCAGAAGGCTAGATATTTGGATAAGTTGGTGGATGAGTTGGCGAAGGGCAGGAAGATGGAAAAGATTTTACGCGGCTCGTAAACGGCCGTACTTCCCTCCCCTCCTCCTCTCTCTCATCTCATCCCGATCCAGGTCACGTAAACATTCACGGCCGTCGGATCACCGCGATCTGGGTTGCGTGGATATTCACGGCCGTCGAAGAGGATAAGAGCAGCGCGTTGGTGAAAAAGCAGTAAGCTAAGACTGTAGAATCCTCCCCCATCATCGGCTATACTCGCCTCATGAAAAGAAAGTTGTTGCTCATCGGCGGCGGCACGGCCGTGACCCTTCTCCTCATCGCCATCCCCCTCATGGCGGCCCGACAGGCTGGTTTACCACCCCGCGCCTACCTGCCCCTCATCCTCAGCCCCGCCAACGTGCCCATCCCCTTTGGCCCCATCCACAGCGGCGAGGGCACGTACTACGACGCTGACGGCTCGGGCAACTGCGGTTTCCCTGCCTCGCCGGGCAACCTGATGGTCGCCGCCATGAACCACACCGATTACAACAATGCCGCCCTCTGCGGCGCCTACGTGCAGGTGACGGGGCCACAAGGCAGTGTCATCGTGCGCATTGTAGACCGCTGCCCGGAATGTCCGCAGGGTGACGTGGACATGAGTCCCCAGGCATTTGCCCAGATTGCCAGCCTGCCACAAGGGCGCGTACCCATCACCTGGCAACTGATCAGCTATCCTGTAGACGGCCCCATTGTCTATCACTTCAAAGATGGCAGTAATCAATGGTGGACGGCCGTGCAAATCCGCAACCACCGCAACCCCATCACCAAATTCGAATATTGGAACGGCAGCCAATGGATCGAAGCGCCGCGCCAGGAGTGGAACTACTTCGTAGAAGCCAGTGGGATGGGGCCAGGCCCTTACACCTTCCGCGTTACCGACAACTTCGGCCACACCCTCACCGACAGCGGCATCCCCCACATCGAAAATGGCGATGTGCCCGGCGCATCCCAATTCCCCCCGCCGCCATAAACAGCCGAATGGCGAATTGCCGCCAGAAGTGCCTATGATTTGACAGATCTTGTCGTTTTGCCTATTCTGGCGCGGTTATGCAGAGACCGACGACTTATGCAAACACCTGACAATGAAAGCGGCCGATTTTCTTTTAGCAACATTCCCATGGGCTGGTTAGTGGCCGGGATGGGCATGCTGGTGCTGTGTTGTGTAGCGGTGACGCTGGCGAGCGCGGTTGTCATCTTTATGACCGGCACAGACCGGGGTGAAATAACAGCGCCCTTACCACCGCCATCCACCCATACCCCAACGGCCGTGTCCCCCACCATGCCCATTCCGGCCGCGACGGTTACGGTAGCCGTTGCCAGTCCAGATGGCCGGGTCACGGCCGTGCGCCTGCCTGCGCCTCCCCTGATTGACGGAGACCTGACGGAATGGGGCCACATCCCTCCCTTCACCGCGCCCTATATTGTTGAGCAAGAAAGTTCCTGGGATGGCACCATGGATGTGGAGTCCCTCTGGCGTATCGGCTGGGACGACCAACATGTATACCTGGCAGTAGCCGTCACCGACGATATACATGTGCAAACCCGTGAAGCCAAGTTTGCCTATCTGGGTGACAGCCTGGAACTGCAATTTGACACCAATATCCAGGCTGATTATGGCCCTGGGGTCAATAGTGATGATTACCAGTACGTCGTGTCGCCGGGCAACTTTAGCGACCGGGCGCCGGGCAGTTTCCGTTTTCGTGGCGATGCCCAGGGGGTAATGAATGACTTCATTGGCTCAGGTGCGCGGGTAGCGGCGATCAAAACGGCTGAGGGGTACAATATCGAAATGGCAATTCCCTGGACAGACCTGGGCCTTCAGCCAACCGCTGGTCTGGTAATCGGCGCGGCTTTTAGCATAAATGACCTGGATACGCCGGGCACGGCCGTGCAAGAACTGATGCTTTCGCATGTGCCCACCCGCCGCTGGCTGGACCCCAGTAGTTGGGGATCGTTGGAATTGGAGCCGTGAGGCGTGATGAGTGACAAGAGATTTCACGGGTCACGCCTCATGCATCACGCATCACAAAAGGTGCATGTTTGATGAAAAAACGGGTACTACTCATTTTGCTGGTCACGGCCGTAATGCTGCTGCTGGCTGGTTGTACGGCCGAAACTACCACCGAACCACTTGACCTCACCTCGCCGGAATCCATCTCGGCGACACTGCAAAGCATCCTGATCGGCTTTTTTTTGTTTCTGCCCAAAATGCTGGCAGCGATGGTGTTGTTTGTCATTACCCTGTACCTGGCTGCCTGGATCAGCAAAGCAGTGCGCTACCTCATGGAAAGACGCCAGACGGACCCTGGCATCATCTTGTTGGTTTATTACATCACCCGGTATACCATCGTAATTGTAGGTACCATTACCGCCTTGCGGCAGGTCAATTTTGAAGTGACCGCCTTTCTGGCCGGTCTGGGCATCCTCGGTTTCACATTGGGTTTTGCGCTGCAAGACATCAGCCAAAACGTCATTGCCGGGCTGCTGCTGCTCATTCAAAAACCCTTTGAACTGGGCGACCTGATTCAGATTGATGATTTCACCGGCACTGTACTATCTATAGATTTACGCACCACCGAACTGCGCACACGCGACGGTCACAACGTCCTGATTCCCAATGCCCACGTGTTTACCAAACCAATTACCAATTTCAGCCGCCAGGCCACCTGGCGCGTCAGCCTCCCCATTGGCGTGGCCTATGACAGCGATCTGGAACTGGTACAGGAAGTCACACTGGGCGCCATTCAAACCCTGCCCGATGTGCTGGATGACCCCGCGCCGGCCTTTCATTTCCACACTTTTAATGACTTTTCCATTGATTTTACGCTGCATTTCTGGATAGACAGCCGCATCACCAACCCCGCCACCGCTACCCATCCGGCCATTATCGCTATCCAGAAAGCGTATAAACAAGCCAACATTGAGATTCCCTACCCCATTCAGACTGAAATTCAAGTGGAGGGGAATCCGATAACGGATAACAAAAAATGAGTTTCCCCACGATTTTTGACTGGCTCGAACGTTTTGAATTTTTGCGCGGCTATCCGGCGGCGCTGGGGGTATTGGCTACGGCCGTGATCATCGTGCTGGCCTGGGAATGGCGGGTGGCCATTCTGGCATTGGCTGCGCAGTATTTGCTGCTAGGGCTGCTGTATGTGGATGTGCTGGACCCGCGCCTGGCGGTGGTGAAGGTGTTGGTGGGGCTGTTTGTCTGCCTCATTTTAACCATTACGGCCGGGCAGGTCAGTTGGGGCCGCCTGCCGGTGGATGTGCTGCCCACAGAGGCCGAGCAAATAAAGGCCGAACAACGGGTGAAGGTTGGGCCGGTGACCGTGCCCATTTCCGGGCTGCTGCGGTTGGCGGCAGCGGCGATCATGTTTCTGGTCGTATGGGTGCTGGCGGAGCGAACCGGTGGGCTGCCGTTGTTGGCGGGCACGGCCGTGACCCCCACGCCTGTTTATTTTGAACTGGCAGTGGTGGGGCTGTTGGCTTTTGGGTTGCTGGCGATGACCATCAGCCCGGAACCAATGCGCATGGGCATGGGCGTCCTCATGTTTTTGTCCGGTTTTGAGCTGTATTTCAGCGCGTTGGACCAATCAGCGGCGACGCTGGCAACGCTGGCGGCCCTCAATTTGCTGGCAGCCGTGGTTATTTCTTATCTGGTGCAGCGGCGCTACGCTATTCCGGCATTGTTAGATTAGGCTATTGGGCAACTACGCAACCAATAGCCCCTTATCACCCTATTTTCTATGACTCTGTTTCTCATTGGCCCTTTCATTGGCGCGGTAGTTACCGCTTTATTTGGCCGCTGGCGACGGGTGGCTGCCCTGTGTGGCCTGTTGACGGCGGTCATTTTATGGCTGCTGCTGCGGCTTGAACCGGCAGCCAGGCAAAGTGGTACGCTGTTCGGTTCGGTGTTGGTGTTCACGCCGGAGATAAGGACGTTGTTCTTGTTTTTGTATGCGGGGCTGGCCGTACTATTTGCGCTGGCGTTGGTTTCCCCCCAAGGGGTCCCGCAGGGCGGCAAGCTGGTTCCAGCCTCATTAGCGGCCTTTGGCTTTTTGGCGCTGGCCTTGTTGGCACGGCCGTTCCTCATTGGCGCATTTTTTCTGGCGATGGGGCTGGCGCTGCTGACGGTAGCCATACAGGATGACCGGGCCGGATCGGTGCAAGGGGGGCTGCGTTATCTGGTTGTGACCGTGTTCGCCCTGCCCTTTTTGCTGGGGGCCGCCTGGCTGGCCGATACCCAGACTGCCGCTGCCGGGGAATCCATTGGCCGGGTGGCGTTATGGGGCGGGTTGATTTTGCTGGCGGCATTTCCGTTTCATGTGTGGGCCACCACCATTGTGCGCGAAGCGTCGCCGCTGGCCTGGCTGCTGGTGTTTGGGCTGGCGCAACTGGTGGTGACGCTGTTTGTCTTTAGCTTGATGGGCGGCGGCGTGAACGGAGAGATGGCGCGGTTGGTGGAGTTTACGGCCGTGTTGACCCTCTTAGTGGCGCTGCTGCTGCTGCTGACGGCCGTGACGCTGCGCCGGCTGGTGGGTGGCCTGCTGCTGGCCGATATGGCCGGGGTGGCGCTGCTCCTGGTGGCTAATCCGGCACTGCGTGGGGAGACGGCCGTGACCATACACATGGCCCGTTTTTTCAGCCTGGTGTTTATAGCCGTGGCGTTACAGATGTGGCAACCATTTGGCGGCGCTCTCACCGCAGCCGGGGAAACCGACGATCAACGGCGCAGCCAGGGCATGGCCCGGCGCGCCCCATTAACCACGTTGGTTTTGCTGGTTGGCTGCCTGTCATTGGCCGGGCTGCCGCTCACCCTGGGTTTCGGCGGGCGCTGGCTGGTCATCAATTTGCTGCTGGCTAGTGATTCCACGATTTTGGCGCTGTTGCTGCTGGCGACGATGGGCGCCGGGGTGCTGGCGCTGCTGCGGGCCATGCCTTACTGGCTGGCCTGGCATCCGTGAGCCGTGAGCCGTGAGCCGTAATGCGTAATCCGTGAACCGTAATCCGTGAACCGAAGGCTGATTACCGATTACCGATTACCGATCACCTATTACCACAGCGTGTTGCCAAACGGTGAGCCATTAGCTAGACTTCAAGCATTGATTGTTGAGGGATGTATGACAATACACTGGTATGCTCTGCGCGTAAAACCCCACAAAGAACGAACGGTTTACGAACTATTGCAGGCAAGACAGGAAACGGCATTTTTTCCGACGCTTCATGTGCGGCCTGTTAATCCACGTGCGGCCAGGGTACGGCCGTATTTCCCCGGTTATTTATTTGTTCAGGCCAATTTAGATGAGGCGGGCATTAACGTTTTTAGCTGGCTGCCCGGCACACGTGGCCTGGTGACCTTTGGTGATATGCCGGCCGTGGTGCCAGATAATCTGATTGGGGAACTGCGGCAGCGCCTGCGCCAGATTGAAGCGGATGGTGGGCTGCCATACGGCCGTTACCACAGAGGAGATCGGGTGCGTATTATCAGCGGCCCTTTTGCCGGTTATGACGCTATTTTTGATACCCACTTACCAGGAGCGCAAAGAGTACAGGTGCTGCTGGCCTTCCTGAGCCATTATCCTCAGCCAGTAAAACTCAACATTGACTACATTTCCAGGTTGAATTAGGGATCAGGCATTATCCTTTTTGATGTGGTTTCTGTTATGAGCCAACGCGCGGTTTCTGTGCAGATGCGCACGGGAGTCGCCAGAATAACCGTGTAACATGCCGGTGGAATGTACCGCTGTGGTTGACTAATTGGTAGATTGGCCGTCAAAACGGCCGTAAGCGTGATTGGTACAATCTCTCCAGCGGGCATGAAGTACGCACATTATTTATTTTGCTTTCGGACTGAAAGATGTCGGAAGGGTGGAACCTGCCTGAAGAGGAGTGATTGGATAATTGGGCAATTGCCCGATTCCTTATTTTGAAACATGAACGTCAAAGAAGAACTGTTGCAAAAAATCGCTGAACGCCGCGCCAAAATTGCGGTTATTGGCATGGGATATGTGGGGCTGCCGCTGATGGTGGCTTTTGCCGAAGCCGGTTTCCCGGTGGTGGGGGTAGATGTTGACCGCCAAAAAGTAGAGATGCTAAACCGGGGCGAGAGTTATATTGAGGATGTAACGGATGAGATGTTAGGGCCGTTGGTGCAAAAGGGCGTGCTGTGGGCCAGTTCAGATTACACGGCCGTCGCCGATGTAGACGCCATCTCCATTTGTGTGCCCACCCCGCTGCGCAAAACCAAAGACCCGGACATCTCTTACATCATCAACGCCGCCGACAACATCGCCGCCCACGATGGCAAGGGCAAGCTCATCGTCCTGGAAAGCACCACCTACCCCGGCACCACTGAAGAAGTCATCCTGCCCCGGCTGACCGAAAATGGGCAGCAGGTGGGGCGTGACTTTTTCCTGGCTTTTTCGCCGGAACGTATAGACCCCGGTCGCACTGATTACAACGTGTGGACGACGCCCAAAGTGATCGGCGGCATGACCCCGGATTGCCTGGAGGTGTCACTGGCCTTGTATGGCACAATTGTGGAAAAACCGGTGCCTGTTTCCAGCCCGGCGGCGGCGGAAATGGTGAAATTGCTGGAAAACACCTTCCGCGCCGTCAACATTGGCCTGGTGAATGAGGTGGCGCTGATGTGTGACAAATTGGGGCTGAATGTGTGGGAAGTGGTGGACGCGGCGACCACCAAACCCTATGGTTTCATGAAATTTACGCCTGGCCCTGGGCTGGGCGGGCACTGTATCCCCATTGACCCCCATTACCTGAGTTGGAAGCTAAAAACGCTCAATTACACGGCCCGGTTCATTGAACTGGCGGCCGAGGTGAATGGGTCTATGCCCGAATATGTGGTCAGCAAAGTGGCCAATGCCCTGAATGGCGAACGTAAGGCGGTAAATGGCAGTCGGATTCTGGTATTGGGTGTGGCCTATAAACCCAATGTGAGCGATATGCGTGAAAGCCCGGCGCTGGACATCATTCATCTGCTGCAAGGTCGCGGCGCGGACGTGAGCTACCATGATCCGTTTGTGCCTGACCTGACGCATGAGGGGTTTGATTTGCAATCTGTGGCGCTGACGCGGGAAACGTTGCGGGCAGCCGATTGTGTGGTCATTGTGACCGATCACCGGGATATTGATTGGCTATGTGTGGCTGAAGAGGTGGCCGTGCTGGTGGATGCCCGGAATGCGCTGAAGGATTTGCAGAGTAACG
Organism: Chloroflexota bacterium; assembly: GCA_035444285.1. Classification (GTDB taxonomy): domain Bacteria; phylum Chloroflexota; class Anaerolineae; order Promineifilales; family Promineifilaceae; genus CAADGU01. The sequence continues at coordinate 181,965 of DAOMOK010000004.1, read as the reverse complement.
GCCGTGTGGTGAGCCTGTGATCCGTAATCCGTAATCCGTGATCCGTAATCGGTAAACGGAAGTCTGATGGCTGACTTCGGTTTATTGGGATGAGGAAAGTGATGAACAAGTGGCGTAAATGGATAGGGGTGTTGGTGGTTATATTGGTTGGGGTGGTGGCGTCGCGCACAACCGCTGTGTCCGGCTTCTTGAACCAGGCCCAGCCAGCCGGCGGCGCACCCAGAGTTTATCTGCCGCTCATCCGGTCAAGCTGCGACGAATATTTCCTTGATGATTTCAGCAATCCCAATTCTGGCTGGCCGGTGGGACCAGTGGTATTGAACGGCCAGCAATTAGGCGCCACCAGCTATGTGAATGGCGAATATCTGATTCATTCTGATGCGGCCGGGGCCGGTTATCTTTTCCGGCCGTTAGCGCCCGCGCCTGGGCCTGAAAACTACACAGTGGAAGCCGAAGCCCGGTTTGATGCACCTACTGTGGATGGGCTGGTGGGGTTGATATTTGGGGCGATCATTGAGGGATCAGAAGTCCCCCGATATTACCTTTTTGAGATAGAGCCGGAAACGCAAGAGTTTCGCCTGATTCGCCGGGAATACAGCGTCAGTACCGACATTGTGGATTATACCCTCTCCACCGCCATCAATCCGGGGACAGGAAGCAACCATCTGTCCGTTACCCGCCAGGGCGACCAGATCACGTTGGCAATCAATGGCGCCATGTTAGGCGCCTGGAGTGACAGCGGCATCACCGGGCCGGGTTATACCGGTCTGGCGCTGCGTGTGCGTACCAGCGTTCTCCAGGCCAACGCCTATTACGACAATTTCCATTTGTACGATTGCGCGCCGACGGGCAGCGTGGCGACATTTAGCGGGGCGGCACGGCCGTCGGTGGTAGATACCTTTGGCGCATTTGAGGAGTAACCCAAACCCTTGTTTATGAAATGGCTGAGTCTGGCGGCGTTGGGTGCTTTTGCATTGTTGTGGTTGTGGACTCGCGGCCCGTTTTTGTGGGATGCGGTGGGGCTGGCGTTGGCTGATACGACCCCAAACGCCCCTATGCCCCTGACTCCCTGGGGCGCGTGCCAGCAGGCGCACCAGACCGGGCGGGCGCTGCTTTTGCGTGGTGATTTTGAGGCGGCGCTGCCCTATTTGCAAACGGCCGTGACCTGTGATGATGACCGCTGGGCCTGGTTTGACCTGGGCCGGGCGCAGTATGCGCTGGGGCAAGATGACGCTGCCGCCCAAAGCTGGCAAAAGGCAAACGCCTACGGTTATGCGGCGCGGCTGGCAACCCAGGCCGGGCAAGATGGAGATGTGGTCAAGGCGCAAAGGGGGTGGCAAACGGCCGTGCAGATTGACCCCCAAAACGGCCAGGCTTATGTGCAGTTAGGTCGGCTGGTGCAGGAGAGCAATCCCGTACAGGCGCAGCAGTATTACGAACAGGCTCTTGCTGTAAACGCTGATTTCGCACCAGCTTATTACGCCCTGGCAAATTTGCACCTGCGCCAGTTTCAGTCACTGGCCGATGCTCTGCCTTACTTTGAGCAGGCGCACCGGTTAGCGCCGCAAAACATAGAGTATCTGGTGGTGCTGGCGCGGCAGATGGGTGGGGTGGACCCAGACAAGGCGATCAGTTATTGGCAAGAGTTGGCTGAACTGTCGGAACGGCAACGGCCGTTGGCTTACCATGAAATGGGCAACTTGATGCTGCGGCAAGGGGATGCGGCCACGGCCGTACAGTACCGGCAACTGGCGGTGGAGATGCGCCCGGAAAACGCCGAACTCTGGCAGGGTTTAGGCCAGGCATATGAAGCGGCCAACTGTCCGGCCGAAGCCATCGCCGCTTACCAACAAGTGATCACGCTACAGCCAGATTCCCAACCGGCACAAAATGCCCAGGCGCGTCTGGCAGAACTGGAAACAGCAACGGGGGCGTGTGCCGTAATCCGTAATCCGTAATCCGTTATTCGTTATCGGCTTACGCCTCACGCATCACGCATCACGCATTATGAAAGTATTAACCACAACATCCTCGTTTGGTAAGATGAGTACACGGCCGTTGCAACTGCTGGCGGACGCCGGTTGTGAGGTGGTGTTGAACCCTTACGGCCGTACCCTGAAACCGGAAGAATCTATGCAACTGCTGGCCGATGTGGACGGCCTGATTGCCGGGACGGAGAAGCTGAGCCGCGCGGTGTTGCAGCAAGCGCCGCGCCTGAAGGTGATTTCCCGCGTGGGCACAGGCATGGATGGCATTGACCATGCCGCCGCCGCTGAATTTGGTGTTCAGGTGCGCAATACGCCGGATGCGCATGTGGACGCGGTAGCCGAATTGACGCTGGCGGGTATATTGGACATGCTGCGCCAGGTGCCGCAGGCCCACCACCGGCTGCACCTGGGAGAGTGGCAGAAGCCGATGGGCCGCCTGCTGCGCGGCCAGACGGTGGGTATCATTGGCCTGGGGCGGACGGGTAAGGCGTTGGTGGAACTGTTACGGCCGTTTGCCGTCACCATCCTGGCTTATGACCCCATTCAGGATATGGTCTTCGCCCATACCCACCACATCACTTATTTGCCATTGGACGAATTGTTATCCCAGGCAGATATTGTCACCCTCCATCTCTCCTACAGCGCCGATAGTTATCATTTGCTCGACGAGACGCGGCTGGCGCAGATGAAGACGGGGGCGTATCTGGTGAACTGTGCGCGCGGTGGTCTGGTGGACGAGGCGGCCCTGTTTGACCTGCTGCAATCCGGCCATCTGGCGGGGGCCTATCTGGATACCTTTGAACGCGAACCATACAGCGGCCCGTTGACCACGCTGGACAATGTGGTGCTGACGCCGCACATCGGCTCCTACGCCGCCGAATGCCGCATCCGCATGGAAGTGGAGGCGGTGGAGAATTTGTTGGATGCGTTTGGGGAGATGACAAGGTGAACAGGTGAGCAGGTGATTTCACCCCCTCACCCCTTCACCTGCTCACCCCACTCTTGACGGCCATGATACAAAAGGTATTGGTAACAGGCGGGGCCGGTTTCCTGGGCAGCCATATTGCCGATGTGCTGACGGCGCGGGGGTATGCGGTGACGCTGTTTGATGTACGGCCGTCACCCTACCGGCAGCCGGGGCAGCAGATGGTGGTGGCAGATATGCGCGATGGCACGGCCGTAGCCGCCGCCGTCGCCGGGCAGGACGCCATTTTCCACCTGGCGGCGCTGGCCGATTTGAACGCCGCCAAAAACCAACCCCTGGCTACCGCCAACCTGAACATCATGGGCACGCTCAACTTTTTGGAAGCAGCGCGGCTGAGTGGCGTGCGCCGCTTTATTTTTGCCAGCACGGTCTATGTGTACAGCCGCGCCGGTGGTTTTTATCGGTGCAGCAAACAGGCGTGTGAGGCGTTCATTGAGGAGTATCAGCAGCAGTTTGGGCTGGCGTTCACCATTTTGCGGTATGGCAGTCTCTATGGCCCGCGCGCCGACGCCAGCAATGGCGTCTACCGGCTGCTGCGGCAGGCGGCGGCGACGGGGCAGATTGAACACATAGGCACACCGGAAGACAGCCGCGAATACATTCATGTGGAAGACGCGGCCCGGCTCAGCGCCGACGCGCTGGCAGAGGAGTTTGCCAATCAGCATGTGGTCTTGACCGGGCACCACCCCATTCGCCTGCGTGATTTGTTTACGATGTTTGGCGAGATGTTGGGACGGCCGTTGCAAATCCAATACCAGCCCGCCGCCGGCCCGGAAAACAGCCATTACCAGATGACGCCCTACGCCTTTCACCCCCGCGTGGGGCGCAAACTGACCACAAACTATTACGTGGACATGGGGCAGGGGCTTTTGCAGATGTTGGAGCAGTTGTTTGAGGAAGGGGAAATTCAGTTAGCGGTGAGCGGTGAGCGGTGAGCAGTGAGCGGTACCTTACGACTGCTTACTGCTCACTGCTTACTGCTTACTTCCTAACAGATTGAGCAGGAAAATATGCACGTAGCCATCATAACCGCCCGCGCGGGCAGCAAATCTATCATTGACAAAAACGTATTTTCGGTGGGCGGCAGGCCGATGGTGGCCTACCCGATTCAGGCGGCGCTGGATGCGGCCAAAATTAGCCAGGTTTTTATCTCTACGGATGGCGACTCGATTGCCAATGTGGGGTTAGAGATGGGCTGTGAGATTATCTGGCGGCCAGAGGAATTATGCGGCGACCATGTGAATCACGGCGAGGTGATTAAGCACGCTGTGGAATGGGTAGACGGCCGTTACCCTGACCTGGAAAACGTGGTACTGCTGCTGGGTAATACGGTGATGGTGGACGGCGAATTGATTGACCACAGCCTGACAATCCTGGAAGAACGGCCGGAACTGGACTCTTGCATGACGGTGTGGCAGGCGGCGGACGACCATCCACTGCGGGCCATGCAGATGACGGAGGAGGGCTTGTTACGGCCGTATGGCGACCCCCACCGCAAAGTCTCCACCGAACGTCAATCTTACGCCCCGGCCTATTACTATGACCAGGGCGTCTGGACATTCCGCAAACAGACGGTGCAGAGCCAGGATGGGCCAAACCCCTGGTGGTGGATGGGCCAACGCAGCTATCCCATCGTGCGCAACTGGGTCACCGGCCGCGACGTGCATACCCACCTGGATGTCAGCATCGCCGAATGGTGGTTAACCCACTATCCGGGAATTAAGGATTTATAGAGGGTGCGTGATGCGTAATCCGTTATCCGTAATCCGTTATCCGAAGACCGATTACCGATTACGGTTCACGGATTACCGATTACCGATTACCGATTACCATTCTATGACAAAACTGGAACAACTCTGCGACGGCCTGCGGGCGGTGGTGTTTGATTTTGATGGGGTGATTTTGGAGTCGGGCAGCATCAAGACGGAAGCGTTTTTGGAACTGTTTGCCAATTGGCCGGAACATCAAGAGGCGGTGCTGGCCTTTCATCTGGCAAATTTGGGCGTGTCGCGCTATGTGAAGTTTCGGTATGTGGTGGAGGAATTGTGGCAACGGCCGTATACCCCCCAGGATGAGCGTGACTTAGGCGCGGCGTTTGAGCGGTTGGTGCTGGACAAGGTGCTGCGCTGTCCCTTTGTGCCCGGCGCGGCCGAAACATTGGCGGCGATGCAAGGGCGGTTGCCCGCCTTTGTAGCCTCCGGGACGCCACAGGCGGAACTGGATTTGATTGTGAATGAGCGTGACTTGCACGGCCGTTTTCAGGAGGTATGGGGCACACCCTGTACCAAACCGGAAATTTTGCGGGACATTGTGGCCCGGCATGGCTGGCAGCCGGATGATGTACTGATGGTGGGGGATGGCCTGTCAGATTACCAGGCGGCGCAGGCGGTGGGCACCCGCTTTCTGGCGCGGCTGACGCCGGAGCAGCAGGCGGAATGGGCAAAACTGGACGTGGCGGGGGTGGCTGATTTGTGTGAACTGGTAGAAGTGGTGGCAGGGGGTACGGCCGTGAGCCAGATTCATGCCACCTCTTGATATTACCGGAAGGATATAATGAATCATCGTCACTATGAACTGTTTGATTCGGTCAAACTACGCCAGGCAATTACGCTGGCAGATGGTCAGAATGTAGCGGCCAGCACGCCAGGCGTTGTCGTCGAGGTGTTTGCTGGTGGAGAAGCATACCTGGTGGAACTATTTGGTGACTGGGTAAAGGTGGATCCCTCCGGGGAATTCATTCCTGCTGATGCAAATGACCAGGAAGCCTTTACAGAAACCATTGGTCTGGCCACCCTGTCTGAGCAGCAGTTAGAATTGCTGAAACCGGCGCAACAAACGGTGGGTGCCAGAACGCAGTTGCTGACAGTGGTTGACGATCTGCCTGAGGCTATGTTAACCGAGGTTGTGGACTTTGCGGAGTTCCTGCGTCAGAAACAACGCCGCCAGGAGTTGGCGTAGGGAATTTCTATGGCCTTTCCTTTGATGAGTTTGTTGCCCGGCGCGTTACGCAGCAGATGAACTAAAGCTGGGAAGTTGAACAGGACACTACGATGGCTGTGGAAAAACAATGGCTGGCACAGTGGCGGGCTGCTGGCAATGCCTTGCGCCAGCAAAAAGCGGATGAATTGGCGAATTTAAGTGAAGCGAAGGTCCGCCAGGCGACAGGCAGTTTGCTGGTGTTGGCTGGCAGGGTGCGGCCTGAACATCCGCGTTGGGATACCTCTGGTCTGTTGGAACAGCAGCGCTGGTTTCATCGCTTACCACCACCATGAACGCTCTACTAGATGCGGCTTTACGTCTACAGCAGTTTTGTCAGCGCCAACATTGGCAGTTTTGTTTTATTGCCGGTCTGGCGGTGATATTATGAAACGGTTGCGCCAACTCGTAGATAATTATCAGTAACACGGCCGTACACCTCCATATCCACTTTGCTTGTTTCCCCATAAATGAACCGGAAAGTGATTTAGCTACTAATGAAATGGATACGACAGGTGCCGGGGCGCACGGCCGTGCGCCTTAGCAAATCTCTGGCTTATTCCATCTTCACAAAGCGCCACCGTTAAAAATCACCTCACCCACTGATGAGTGACCCGTTGCAAGTACCTGAAAACGAATCTACTACACAGCGCAGCCTGACCGAACGCACCCTGTCCGGTTTTGCGTGGATGTTTTCTGGATCTATGGCCGGCGCTGGTTTGCAGCTTGTGGTGACGATGATCCTGGCCCGGCTGCTTTCCCCAGCCGATTTTGGCTTGCTTTCCGCCGCTCTGGTCATCATCTACTTCTCAGAGATTTTTTCTTCATTGGGTATGGGGCCAGCGTTGGTGCAACGCAAGGAACTGGAACCCCGACACATAAACACCGGATTTACAACCAATCTGGTACTTACGGCGCTGTTAACTACCCTTGTTTTTTTTACTGCCCCTGCCATAAGCACTTTCTATCGTATTCCTGAACTGACCTATGTTTTGCAGGTTCTAGCCTTTGTTTTTCCTATTCGTGGATTCGGTGTTTTATCCGAAGCATTACTAAAGAGAACAAGTCGCTTTCGCCAATTGGCGACCATAGATTTCTTGTCCTATGTTGTTGGATATACCTTTATTGGAATACCCTTAGCCTGGGCAGGGTATGGCGTTTGGGCATTAGTTGGAGCTACCCTGTCTCAGGCTTTCTTGCGTACTCTTTTGCTTTTTGTATATCGCCCCACATCCTTGCGGCTCAGGTTTAATTGGTTGGCTTTTAAGGAGTTAATTGGTTTTGGCGGAGGGTTTACGACCACGGTGCTGGTCAATTATTTAGCCCGGCAAGGGGACAATTTTGTTGTGGGTCGCTGGTTGGGGCCAGAAGCATTGGGTTTTTATGGCAAAGCGTTTAGTTTGATGACTCTGCCTACTAAGGAATTTAGCAAGATCGTGGATGATGTACTCTTTCCTGCTCTGGCACAAGTACAAGATGATCGCTCAAAATTGGCCTCTGCCTATCAACGAGGTATTGGAACGATCTCTATTGTTGTTCTCCCCGCCAGTGTCTTTGCTATTATTCTGGCGCCAGAACTCATTCAATTAGTTTATGGCCCTCAGTGGGGGCAAGCTATTCGGCCGTTTCAAATACTGTGCTTAAGTATGTTTTTTCGTTCAGCTTATAAGATGAGCGATACAGTCATTAAAGCATGTGGCGCTGTTTATCGTCACACTTTGGTGCAAGTAATTTATGCAACCTGTGTGATTGGTGGAGCGATTTGGGCGCAGAAATGGGGATTGGTAGGGGTAGCTGCCACTTCCGCCAGTGCGATATTGATCCACTATGTTCTGTTGGGGCGTGTAAGCTTGAACTTAACCGGGCTTTCCTGGCGCGCCTTTCTCTCCTGGCATAAACCGGCCTTGCTCCTCTCAGTCGTTGAGACGTTTGTCCTCCTAACTATAGTATTGTTTATGCGTTATTTCGATGTTTCTTCTTTTTTTGTCTTATTGGGTGGGGCAGCCGGTATGTGCGCCAGTTTATTGTTACTACTGCGTTTTTTCCCGGCGGTTTTCGGCGAAGCAGGCGAGTGGGTATGGCGATGGATGGTTCACTTACTGCGAAGAAGATACGATAGAAAATTGATTGTAAAGGGGGAGAGTTGATTGATTGATATGAGAAGTTCAGGTAAGCGTGCCTTCAGATTGCCAAGAAGGTGGTCAAATAAAGTTCTGGGTGAAATAGCACCTTGTTTTTCCGGTGAGGTTATCAATGTTTCTGGCTGGGCAGATCTGGATAAAGAGGGGGGACGTTATCGAGATTATTTTACACAGGCATCAGCGTACTATGTAAGCAATTATGCTGGCAAAAGTGGGGCAGATGATGACACGGCCGTTACCGACTTCCCTCTTGATCTTACCTGCCCCTTGCCACCAGACCTGGTTAATCGCTTTGATGTTGTTTTTAACCACACCACTCTGGAACACATTTTTGACACACACACGGCCTTTCAAAATTTGTGCCAGATGTCACGTGATGTTGTGATTGTCGTCGTGCCTTTTGCTCAGGAAGTCCATTTCAACGAATCCTATGGCGATTTCTGGCGGTTTACGCCCATGGGGTTGCGCCAGTTATATCAACAAAATGGTTTAACGGTAGTTTATGAAGCGGCTACCCCAGACACAAATGCAGGCATCTATCTTCTGTTTGTGGGCAGTCACCACCCGGAACGGTGGCAAGGTACGCTGCCGGCTTGGGAACCATTGGGCAAAATTGGACAGTGGATTGGCCGTTCCGGTATGTATGGTCTTAAGCGACAGGTGAATCGGTTGTTTGGCAAATAGCCTTTCAGAATCCATGCAGATCCTTTATCTCTCCGCCTCTTATGTTCCATCGCGGCGGGCCAGCAGTATTCAGGTGATGAAGATGTGTCAGGCGTTAGCCAGGAATGGACATCAGGTAACATTGGTGACAAAAGAGTGTGCTTCACGCCAGGAACCTGGCATATTGGACGATTTTTCTTTTTATGGCGTGGAACCAAATTTTGAGATTATTAAGCTGCCGCGCCCTGAACATCGTGGGGGTGGGGTGTTGTATACCTACGGGCAATGGCAGTTGCTGCGGCAATGGGTGCAGAAGCGTGATGCACTACTTGTTTACAGCCGTGATTTGTGGGGTGGTTGGTTGGCGGTTCGCCAGGGATTTTCTGTCGTATTTGAGGCTCACGGAATGCCAGATGGGGATTTGAGTCAACGACTGATGCGGCAGATGATAAACAGTGCCACATTTCGGCGGTTGGTGGTTATTTCTCAGGCATTAGCAGATGATTTTGCCCAGATCGGATTGTGGCCTGCTGATGGTGATGTGGTTGTAGCACATGATGGTGCGGAAGGAGGAGTCCAGGCAAGCGGTCGGGGCGAGGCCAACGGCCGTGTGCAAATCGGCTATGTTGGCCATCTTTACTCCGGCAAAGGCATGGAAATGGTGACGGCATTGGCCGGTCAAATGTCCGACCAGCCATTTCATGTCATTGGGGGCACGGATAAAGACATTCGCACCTGGCAGGCGTCCGGTTTGCCTGCAAATGTGACCTTGCATGGTTTTGTTTCGCCACCGCAGTTGGCTGTCTGTTACCAAAACCTGGATATTCTTTTACTGCCGCCACAACCACAAGTATACGGGGCAACGGGTAGCCAGGACATCAGCCGGTGGATGTCGCCCATGAAGCTATTTGAGTACATGGCCGCGGGAAAAGCCATCGTTTCCTCAGACCTGCCCGTGTTGCGGGAGGTGTTGACGCACGAGCGTAATGCGCTGCTGGTTGCGCCGGATGATGTGAAAGGATGGGTTACGGCCGTGACCCGCCTCATTAACGACCCCGACCTACGTCAACGGTTAGGGCAGACCGCCCGCCAGGATTTGCTGGCACATTACACCTGGGAAGCCCGCGCTCATAAGGTATTGGATGGCCTCTAAACTGTTCCTCTTGCGGCCAACATTGGGGCAGGGTGGAGCAGATCGGGTAACGTTGACCCTCTTACAAACGTTTGATCGGCAGCAATTTGCACCCATACTGGTACTCATGCACCGGGAAGGTGCGTATCTGGATGATGTGCCTGTTGATGTGCCCGTTTACCATCTGGGCGGCAAAAGTTTGTGGGCTGCCTGGCGACCTCTCACCGGATTGTTACGCCAACACCGACCTGACGTTCTTTTTTCCACTGCCAGCGGGACTAACGTGATAGCCGTTATAGCCAGCATGTTGGCCCGGTTTTCGGGTCGGCTGGTGCTGTCGGAACGGAATGTGCTGCTGCACGGCCGTATCACCTGGAAAAAACGACTCATGTTGTGGGCTAAACGGTTGTTGTATACACGGGCAGATGTGGTCACGGCCGTTTCCCAGGGCGTTAAAGATGACCTGATTGCCAGATTGCACCTACCGGTCGACAAAATTCAAGTCGTGTACAACCCCATCGTCACGCCTGATTTGCCACAACTGGCGGCCGAGCCATTAAACCACCCCTGGCTTGCCGACGATGTGCCCATCATTTTAGGCGCGGGGCGACTGGTGGAAGAGAAAGATTTCCCCACCCTGGTACACGCCTTTGCCCTGGTCTGGGAACAACGGCCGTGTCGCTTGCTCATTTTGGGGGAAGGGGACGGCCGTCAAGAATTGGTGCAGCTTGCCAAGAAATTGGGCATTGAGGCAGATGTGGATATGCCCGGCTTTGACAAAAACCCGTTCAAATATATGGCTCGTTGTACTGTGTTTGTGCTTTCCTCACGGTTTGAAGGGCTGCCCGGTGTCCTCATTCAGGCAATGGCCTGTGGCGCGCCGGTCATCGCCACCGACTGCCCGTCCGGTCCGGCCGAAATTATCACGGTCAACGGCGAGGATGGCTTCTTGACGCCGGTAGGTGACGCCCAGGCCATAGCCGAAAAAATTCTGTTTTTGCTGGATAATCCTGGTAAACGAGAGTCAATGGCGCGACACGGCCGTCAATCAGGCGAGCGTTTCCACGTGGAAACGGTGATGTCCCGTTACGTGGCCGCTATTGAAGGAACGATGTAAGTGATGATGAATTACAAAGTAGGTGTGGTTGGCACAGGTGTGATAGCGCCGGCCCATATCAAAGGTTGGCAGCGTACCAGCGGCGGCACGGTGGCTGGCGTCCATGATCTGAACCGCGACATGGCGCAGCAGCGCGCCCACCAGTTTCATATTCCCGTTATCTATGACAACCTGGCACAACTTATTGCCGACTGTGATGTGGTGGACGTGTGTACACCGCCGCAAACCCATGCGGCCATCGCCCGACAGGTTTTAGCGGCCGGACGTCACCTGGTCATTGAAAAACCGCTGGTAACAGACGCCGCCGATTGGGCAGAAATGGCGCTATTGGCGCAAGAAAAACAAGTCACCATTACCGTGATTCATAACCTGAAAGTGGCTCGCTGTGTGGAGCAGGCCAAAAAATGGGTGGATGAAGGGCGCATTGGGCAAATCATTCGCATCCGGCGCGAATTCCTCACCAGCCCGGCAGCAGACCGGATGTTGGTAGGCAATAATCATTGGTCACATACATTGCCCGGCGGCCGTTGGTTTGAAACGCTGCCGCACGAGTTGTACCTGACGCACTTTTTCGCCGGGCCGCTGGAAGTGGCTGATGTTCAGGCGCTACACACGGCCAACGCGCCAGAAGGGGCGCCTGCTGATGAGGTTCTCATTACGCTAAGAGGCGATACATGCCTGGCTACCGTTCATTTTTCCGCCAACTGCCGTCAGAACCGGCGGGCGTTCACCTTACAAGGCACGGAGGGCATTATCCAGGTAGATTTGTTGGGTGATTTTGCTACGTTATCCCGCTACCGGGATCGGCGTGGGCGACGGCCGTTCGGTGGTTATAAAGCCGCCGAAACAGCACGAGATGGACTGTCCTGGCTGCCCAACCGGTTGGGTTATGTCTGGTGGCAGTTACGCGGCGAGACGCCCCACACCCGCATCATGGCGGCTGTGGATCGTTATCTACGCGGAGAAGGTGAACCGTTAACACCGCTGGCAGAAGTGGATTATGTGGTACGCCTCTGTGAAAAAGTTGGTCGAGAAATAGACCGGCAGTTAACTCAGGTTGTCTAGGGTAGCCTAGATTGACGTTTTGTTTTTGATCCCCGCTGTTCAATGGTGATGATGTAGTTAATAATCACCCAATTAAAACACCCGGATGATAATTGTTACCAGAAACGTAAAAAGTGCCCATAGAGGGGAAAATGACTATTTTTTATTTTAAAGATTCCAGAAGTTTTCCACAAGGAGAACAGCTAAAAAAGCACATCCTCCAAACAGGCTGCTATTCTGAGAATGTAAATCTCCAAATATACAACAAGTATTTTACTTGTTCTCGTCCTCGTGATTTGTTATTCAATGCGATTGACACCAGGTATGGCTTTTCCAGCGGAACTGTATGTGATGCTGGTTGCGAATATGGTATGCATTTAGCACGTTGTGCCCCTGGATCGTATGGAATAGAAATAGAACGATACAGTTTCGATTTTGCTAAAAGCATCGGATTAACTGTATACAACCGCAATATTGTAGAAGATGATCTGTCCGATCTGCCAAGAGTTGATGCAGTTTGGACAGTAGCTACAATGGAACATACTGATGCTCCCCACATCTTTCTGCGAAAACTTTACCATTTGCTAAAGCCAAATGGGTTACTCATAGTCGAAGTACCGGTTCGACGAGGGCCACCCCTTCGATGGCTTGGACTCTTACCAATATCTTTTCTTAGAGGACTTTATATTGAGGATCACGCTGATCATGTTAATGCTTTCACGCCGTTGACGCTAAGACATTTCTGTGAGTTGGCCGGTTTTAAGACAATCGAGGTTTTTATGTGGTCTGTGCTATTGGTCAACAATATTCCGTCTATACCTCTTTTTCTGACAAAATACTTGCCTCTTAATATGCTGGCGAATGATGGCGTTTATATTGGACGGAAAATTCCTGATTGGGACTACCCCACCAGGGCTGCTCGTCGCAGTGCTGATAATCGCAAGGGTTTTGAATACGTGGAGCGTATTCCTTAAGATGGAAGCCGAAAATGCCCTCCATTGACTTTATTATCTCTAACCCTGGCCATCATGTAGCCATGATGCAGCCGGTCATTACCCAACTCAAAGAGCAGGGGGAGTATCACTGCCGGGTCATCTCTTTATGCCCATTTCGCGGTTTCCCCTCACCCGCAGCCCAATTTTCGATGGCCGATGCCTTTGTCTCTATCCCTGACCGGCAGCTTCGTTCTTCGCCGTCATCTGGTAAACAAAGCGGTAAGGGCAGTGCCCGGCTGCGTGGGGTGGCACGTGAAGCAAGTTGGCGACTGGTGCTGCAACGGCCGTTGCGTCACACATTTCAAAGCCATCCCGATTTAGTGGTACTACCCAACGATGCCGCTTTTCCCTATGACCATATCGTGAAAATGCTGCACGGCCGTGACATCCCCTTCCTCCTCATGCAAGAAGGCATCCGCTTTCCCCTGCCCACCGCCAAAGAGCATGACGCCTATGGCAGCGGCAGCGCGGCGGCCATTGCCGCCTGGGGCGAAAGCAGCGCCGCCTACTTCCGGGCGCAGGGCGCGCCGCCGCAAACCATCCACTGCACCGGCAGCCCCCGTTTTGACCTCATCGGTAACACCGATTGGCAGACACAGGCTGAACAACTGAAAGCCAGGTATGGTTTTGGACGAACCAATCTATTATTTCTTTCCAACCCCATTGACGACCAGGGCTTTTGCACCAGCGCCGAGAAAATGGCGTTGGTACGGCGATTCCTGGCCGAAATCGCCCCCCTGTTTGCCGACCCCGGTTTTCACCTCATTATCAAGCTGCACGGCCGTGAGCCGGTGAACGAGTTTCAGACGGCCGTGGCCGCTTTCCCGTTTTCCCAGCAGATCACACTCTTGAGGCAGGCGCCTCTGTATCCCTTATTTACATTGGCGCAGGCAGCCATTGTGTTGGCGTCAACGGTAGGATTAGAAGCGTTGTTGTTTAACCTGCCGCTGGCTGTACTGGAAATTCCTGGTTATGGATTTGCGCATGATTATGTGGACTGTGGAGTCGCCTCGGGACTTTCCTGGCAACGGCCGTTACCCCCGCAGGTGCAAGATTTGATCCATGGGCAAGGGATGGACACGGCCGTGACCTCCACCTACCTGCAAAAAAACCTGGCTGCCCGTTGTGATGCAGCGGGCCAGGTTGCGGCGCTCATAACAAAATTAACAGCATGAACCAGATTGTTTCACCCCCAGAAACAGCCACCCGCCCACCGCGATTGCTCCTCTGGTGGCTGGCGCTGCTGGCAGGTATGACCTGCCTCACCGGCGTTGGCTTGGTGTCAGGCGTGGCCAACAACATTGGCCCGTTTGAGATGGGTGTTGGCTTGTTGGTCATTGTTTCGCTGGCTTACTTTCTTCGCCATAATTTACCCGTTTACAGCCACTTCCTGGTGACTGCGCTGGCCCTCATCGTTTTGCTGGCTGCCCTCAATATGCTCAAGATGAGCGACCGCCCGTTTTGGGCGATGACGCAGTGGTTGCTGCTGCTCTATGCGCTGGCGCTGCTGCTCACGTTTTTCAACTGGCTGATTCAATACCCCGACTTGCTGCGTTATTTGCTTCGTTTTCTCACTTATACGGCCGTGTTAGCAGCGCTGTGGGTGGCAGTGGCTGGCTTCTTGTCTGGCGGCGATATCAACGCGGTTGGGCCGTTCCGCAATCGGGTGCATGTGGGCATTTATATGGCTTCTGCTTTCTGGATCGTGCTTTTGTATATCAGTTATCCAGACGTTTCAAAACGGGAAAGAATTTTCCTCTATATTTGCCTTTTGCTTGTTGTGTACGGTGCGGCCGTTTCCGGGCGACGCTCCATCTATCTGGCTTTGATCGTGGGCTTTTCTCTGTTAAGTCTGGGGTTGTTATACTCGTTCCGCCGCAGTTATAGCCGTATTATGCCCGCTTTTCTCTTAAGCATTGGTTTCCTGGCCTTACTATATTTTGGGGAGGGGTCGGCGCTCTTACCCAATGTCTTTTTCTTTCGGGAGCGGGTAGGGACTATCGAAGACCGGTTACGCGCTTTTGCCGGTGACGAGGATGTGATATCAGATGATGAGAACTTTATCTTGTTACAGCGTCAAGGTTTAAGGGCTGCCCTCCGTGATTACCCATTGACGGGCATTGGCTGGGGGGCATTTGCTGATTCAACTTATTCCCCAACCGGGCACGAGATGCATAGTACACCACAGCGTTTCCTGGCAGAACTGGGGATCATCGGTTTCACTCTCTACCTGGCGCTAACAGGTTACTTACTAATGGGTAGTTTTCGCCTTTTCTGGCGGGCCAGGGGAACGCCCTACGAACTTTCGGCTTTAATTTTGATGATCGCCCTGTGGAGTATGCACATCAGTTGGGCCTATAACCGCAGCGTCACTGACCGGCTTTACTGGTTATTATTGGTCATCTTGATGGGTTTTGAAATTCACATTCTCGGTTTACCTTACAGCCGCAAGAGGCCGATAGGTAAGGGAGCCTCTTCTCCGATTTCCCCTCATGTTGGTTGAGAAAAAAGAGGCGCTCGTGTCATCTCTCAAAGTTGCCCACATCACGACCATAGACCTATCGTTGCGCTTTTTGCTCTTGAACCAGCTACGAAGTTTGCAAGCAGCCGGGTATGAGGTTGTGGGCATTTCGGCCTCGGGGCCAGATGTGCCTGTGTTGGAGGCGTCTGGTATTCGCCATATTGCCGTGCCTATGACACGCCGTTTTTCCCCCTTACCAGACCTGCTTTCTCTCTGGCGGCTGTACCAGGTAATGCGCCGCGAACGGTTTACCATTGTGCATACCCACAATCCCAAGCCGGGGCTGTTGGGGCAGGTGGCGGCCTGGATGACCGGGACGCCAATCATTGTGAATACAGTACATGGGTTTTACTTTCACGAGGGGATGAAGCCGTTCTGGCGGCGTTTTTACATTACCGTGGAACAGATTGCGGCTCGTTGTTCGGATGTGATTTTGTCGCAGAACAGCGAGGACATGCTCACGGCCGTGACCACCCACATTTGCCCCCCTGAAAAAATCAAATACCTGGGCAACGGTATAGACATTGCCCGTTTCAATCGGAACTGCCTTTCCCCGGAAAGCATTGTCCAGTCACGCGCCGCTTTGGGCATTCCGCCCGGCGCACCTGTTGTCGGTTTTGTGGGGCGGTTAGTAGCTGAAAAAGGCATTCTGGAACTGTTGGCAGCCGCCCGACAGGTAGTAACCCAAATCCCACAAACCCGCTTCCTCATTGTTGGGCCATTGGATACAGAAAAAGCGGATGCTCTCACCCCGACGATTGCCGCCGACTATAACCTGGCCGATGCCTGCATCTTTACCGGGATGCGCCAGGATATGCCCGAAATGTATGCTCTCATGGATGTGTTTGTGCTGCCTTCGCACCGGGAAGGGTTTCCCCGTTCGCCTATGGAAGCGTCGGCAATGGGTGTGCCCTGTGTGGTGACGGATATTCGCGGCTGTCGGGAAGCGGTAACACACGGCCGTAACGGGTATCTGACCCCTCTCGGCGACACAGACACCTTAGCTGCCGCCATACTCGACCTGTTAACAGACAAAGACAAAGCGCGGCAAATGGGGCAAAACGGCCGTCAGATGGCCGAAGAACTGTTTGACGAGCAGTTGGTGTTTGCCAGAGTCAAGGCGGAATATGCCCGCCTGTTGCAAGAGAAAGGCATTAAGCCACCCCCAACTCTCCCTACAGTAACCGATTCATAACAGAAACAATGTACCAGGAATTTGGCAAGCGTTTATTCGATTTTGTGGTCGCCCTGGTAATGGTTTTCCTGCTGTTACCCCTGTGGTTGCTTCTGGCGTTGTTGGTGCGTCTGAAACTCGGTTCACCCATTCTCTTTCGCCAGCAGCGTCCGGGCTGGCACGGCCGTCCCTTCACCATCCTCAAATTCCGCACCATGACCGACGGCCGTGACCCTGCCGGGAATTTGCTATCCGATGCCAACCGCCTGACCCCTTTCGGCCAATTTTTGCGCCGCACCAGCCTGGATGAACTGCCAGAACTGCTCAACGTCCTCAAAGGGGAGATGAGTCTGGTAGGGCCACGGCCGTTGCTCATGCGCTACCTGCCATATTTTTCACAGCTTGAGCAAAGGCGCCATGAGGTCAGACCTGGCATAACTGGTTGGGCGCAGGTTAATGGTCGGAACAATTTATCTTGGGACGAGCGATTATCCTGCGATGTGTGGTATGTTGATAACCTTTCGGTTTTGGTGGATATCAAGATATTTTGGTTCACAATTTGGGGAGTGATAAAGCAAAAAAACGTCCAAGTCTTGCCTCAGGCAACTATGCTTGACCTGGATGAAGAGCGAAAAAGAGCTGATGTCCATTAAGCTGGTAGAACCAGGCGAGATTCTTCCTGTTATAGAACTTCATAAATCTGTTTTTTCTCCAGACTTCATTTCCCGAACCATTTACGCGTCCCCTAAAGTTGAATACTATCTCTCAAATCTTATTAAATATCCGATGTTACAACGAGAGCATTTTATTCTTGGTTGGTTTGAAGATGGAGACTTGAAAGGTTATTGCCACTTTAGAGCATTGTCGGATAGCTGGCATCTAAATTATGTGGTTATTTTACCTGGTTATCAGCGACTAGGGATCGGGAAAAATCTCTGGGTCGCAGGCACGGAAGAAGGATACCAGAGAGGCTTTAGACAAGTTACTCTGGATGTGAGTCAGACCAATGTGCAAGCCATGAATTGGTATAAACGGCAAGGCCTTCAGATAGTTGAAGAGCATTGGATTTATGAAAAGCAAATATCAAAAATCATTGAACCTATTTCTGAAGAGAAGTCCAAAGTAAGCTTAGGTGGATGGGAAGCAGCCGAAGCGTGGCAATCACTTTATGGTTTTTCGAAATTTCATTTGAATTATGCACAAAGGGCATGGTTTGTGGGAAGGTTAGGAACATATTTTCGGATTTTTGAGACGATACCGTCAATTATAGAATCTACACTCGCTTTGATTGATGCTGATCGGAAGCTGTTGTTTATTCTATCAACACCATCTCAAGAGACCGATTTTGAGTTTATCGAATGTTCTTACCGAATGCAGGGGGAGATAGTTTAATCAAGTCATGTCGGAAGTTTATACGCTCAGTTCTCATCAACAAAACAAATGGCATGATCTTTTGTTATCTACATGTCAATATGACGTTTACCACCTTCCTGAATATCATATTCTCGCTGAAAGAAATGGCGAAGGTGAAGCTCGTCTGATTGTTTATGAAGATGGGGATCATTTTATTGCTATGCCATTGCTGTTTCGTTCGATTAAGTTGATTTCGGGATTCGATGACATAGGCGATGAATATCGGGATGCTACTTCGGTTTACGGTTATCCAGGCCCTGTTGCCTCTTGCGGCTTATCAGAAAGCGTGATCGCTGGTTTTTGCCAATCGTTATCTCGATATTTGGTGAATACAAACACAATTTCGGTATTTTCCCGTCTGAATCCACTGCTCAATCAAGTCGCATTAGTAGGAGATTTGGGAGAAATAAAAGGGATCGGCAAGACAGTAAGCATCAACTTGACGCTGTCAGAAAACGTTCAATGGTCACAATACCGGACAAATCACAAGCGCGACATTAATAAATTGAAAAAATTGGGGGCTATTGTGTTGCAGGATCATGAGAAGCATTTCTTAAGCCAGTTCGTCACACTTTATAATGAAACCATGGAGAGAGTGGAAGCAGCTAAGCATTATTTTCTTCCACTATCCTATTATGAAGATATTCTTTCCATGAGGGAGCAGCGTTATCAATTATTTGTTTGTAAACTTGGCGATGAAATAATTGCCGGTGGCCTATTCTCGTACTGTGAAGGAATCGTACAATACCACTTAGGCGGAACATCTACATTACATCTGAACTTGTCGCCAATGAAGCTGGTTTTTGAAGAGGTACGCCGTTGGGCAATCAATAGAGGGGCGAATATTTTCCATTTAGGTGGAGGTGTTGGCTCTCAAAATGATTCCTTATTTGAATTCAAGGCAGGGTTTTCGTCGTCACATCATCAGTTTCAGGTATGGAATTGGATAGTTCAACCCGATATTTATCGAAATCTAGAAATTCGACGACGTCAATGGTTGGAAACAAAGGGGAGATTTCTAAACACAACAAGCTTCTTTCCCGCATATCGGGCTAATTGAATCCCTTTAGGCGTTACGGCCGTTGGCATCCCCGCCCGTATTCTTGAAAAATAAAAAACCTGTTTGACAGTGTATAATGCAGGTTAATTTAGAAAAGCGACATCCATTATTTATGTGGAGAGTGGGCGGGAACGGAGAGGTAATTCCATATGACGCTAAGTGAACAGACTCTTACCAGAATTCAATCATTAGCTTACCTTTATAAGACAGGGTACCACAGTGAGACGGTGGATAGCACCATTGCCAAGCTCGTTACGATGGAACACAGCCGCCTGGAGCAAGAATCCGCTACTCTAGCTGAACGACTGCAATTCTTTGAACAGCAATATAACCTCCCCTCTGCTGACTTTTATCAGAAATTTCAGAATGGCGAGTTGGGAGATGACGCCGATTTGTTTGAGTGGAGCGCCTTCTATCAAATGTGGTTATCTATTCAGGCCCGCCTCCAAACATTGCAGTCAAAACCAGAATGAGTGATCAGTGCCAGGCTTATTTGGAAACAATCAAACTAAAGCTGGCTATCACCCCCATCGTTACTGAAGTCGTCATTCTGCAGGAGCGACATGGGGATGATGCAGGTTTCTTTCGGGCGCAACTCTGGCTGGTTAATGGTGACTTTTTGGAAGTGGCCGAATTTTTTAGAGTTGTGGCTAATTCTGTTGAGACAATTGAGTATCGTTATCAATGGATGGATTCTACCAAACGACAGCTTCGCAAACGTTGGGATAATGCCCCCCATTACCCTCAATTACCCAATTTCCCTCACCATATTCATGTTGCTGATGAAATCCAGGTGGAATCGGGTGAGCCAATGAGCATCGTGGCGTTAATTGATATGCTGGAACGGCAGCTGTAAGTGCCCCGCATCGTGAACAAAAACCGTATTTACCTTTCCCCCCCGCATATGTCCGGGCATGAGCAGGCGTATATCCAGGAAGCGTTTGCCACCAATTGGGTGGCCCCGCTGGGGCCAAACGTAGACGCCTTCGAGCAGGAATTTGGTGAAGCCGTCGGCGCCAAACACGCCGTCGCCCTCAGTTCCGGCACGGCCGCGCTGCACCTGGCGCTGTTGCATCTGGGCATTGGCGCCGGCGACGAAGTGCTGGTCTCCACCCTCACCTTCAGCGCCAGCGTCAACCCGATCATTTACCAGGGCAGCGTTCCTACCTTCATTGACAGCGAACCCCACTCCTGGAACATGAATCCGGCGCTGCTGGCCGAAACGCTGCACAAACGGGCGCGGCAGGGCCGATTGCCCAAAGCCGTCATCCTCGTCCACCTCTACGGCCAGAGCGCCGACATTGACCCCATCCTGGCTGCCTGCCAACAATATGGCATACCCCTCATTGAAGACGCCGCCGAAGCGTTAGGCGCAACTTACAAAGGGAAAACGCCGGGAACTTACGGCCGTGCCGGTATCTTCTCCTTCAACGGCAACAAAATCATCACCACCTCCGGCGGCGGCATGTTGGTTTCTGATGACGAGGCGCTCATCAGTCATGCCCGCAAGCTGGCCACCCAGGCGCGTGACCCGGCTCCCCATTACCAGCACTCTGAAATCGGCTATAACTACCGGATGAGCAACATCCTGGCGGGCATTGGGCGCGGGCAGTTGCAGGTCTTGGAAGAGCGGGTACAGGCGCGGCGGGCCAACTTCGCCTTTTATCGGGAAGAACTGAGCGATTTACCCGGCATCGCTTTCATGCCCGAAGCGCCCTGGGGCCGCCATTCCCGCTGGCTCACGGTTATTACCATTGACCCGGCGCAGTTTGGCGCTGACCGCGAGACCGTGCGCCTGGCGCTGGAAGCGGCGAACATTGAAGCCCGCCCTGTCTGGAAGCCGATGCACTTGCAGCCCGTTTTCGCCGGCTATGAAGCGGTTGGTGGGCAGGTGGCCGAAGCCTTGTTCCGCGATGGGTTGTGCCTGCCCTCCGGTTCCAATTTGCACCCTACCGACCGGGCACGAGTAGTGGAGATTGTGCGACGCTGTAGCGCAATTTTGCAAAATTGCGCTGCGTAGGAGTGATTGTTGATCAACCGGATTCGTAACCGCCACTTCTTCTTTCTGGATGTGACATTGCTGTGGCTGGCAGCGTATATCAGTTTTGTGCTGCGGTTGGAAAGATTGCACCTGAATGAGTTTTGGCCTGCCTTTATTTTGTTTGGTTTCACGGCCGTACTCGCCACCACCTTTTCCTTTTACCGCCTGGGCGTTTATGCCCGTTATTGGCGGTACGCTTCTGTGGATGAACTGGTGTTGTTGACCGTAGCCGTGGGCGTGGCTACGGTAAGCGCATCGCTCTTCTGTCTTGTGGTCCTTTACCTGCTGCCGCCGGATTGGATATTGCCTCGTTCCATTCCGGCTATCTTTTTTATGCTGGCGTTGGGGGCAACGGCCGTGCCCCGTTTCACCGTGCGCTCCTACGTCCGTTACCAATATCGCCTGCATGGGCTGCCAACCGGCAAAAACGTTCTCATTGCCGGCGCCGGTGATGCCGGAGCTATGATCGCCCGCGAGATGCAAAGAAACCCGCACCTGGGCATGATTCCCATTGGGTTTGTGGATGATGATCCGGCCAAACAAGGCATTCGCATTCAAGGCGTCAAAGTGATGGGATCACGAGAGGCTATCCCCGAACTCGTCTCCCGGCTAGATATACGGCAGGTGATCATTGCCATGCCCACCGCTCCCGGCAAGACCATTCGCCAGTTTGTGGACATCTGCGAAGAAGCGCGCGTCCAGGCCAAAACCATGCCCGGTATTTATGAACTGCTGGATGGCGCCGTGCGCGTCAACCAGCTACGCGACGTGGAGATTGAAGACTTACTGCGGCGCGAACCGGTACAAACGGATATCACGGCCGTCGCCGCCCTCCTGCATGGTAAACGAGTTCTGGTTACGGGCGGCGGCGGTTCCATTGGCAGCGAACTCTGCCGCCAGATTTGCCGCGCTGCGCCATCTCAACTCATCCTCATCGGGCACGGCGAAAATTCCATCTTTGATATTCACAACGAACTTCACCAACGCCATAACCCTGCCATATCCATTGTGCCCGTTATTGCCGACACCCGTTCCGTAGAACGCCTGCGGGCCGTTTTTCAGCAATACCGGCCCCACATTGTTTTCCATGCCGCCGCCCACAAACACGTGCCCCTCATGGAGAAGAATCCGGCCGAAGCCATTACCAACAATGTCATGGGCACCCGTAACCTGCTGCAAGTAGTCACGGAAATGGGCGTCGGCCACTTTGTCATGATCTCCACCGACAAGGCGGTCAACCCCACCAGCATCATGGGGGCCAGCAAACGAGCCGCCGAACTGTTGGTGCATCAAGCAGCGGAACGGAGTGGACGGCCGTATGTGGCCGTCCGTTTTGGCAATGTATTGGGCAGCCGCGGCAGCGTCATTCACACCTTCAAAAACCAGATTGCCGCCGGTGGCCCGCTCACCATCACCCACCCGGACATGACCCGCTTTTTTATGACCATCCCCGAAGCCGTGCAATTGGTCTTACAGGCTGCCGTCCTGGGAACAGGCAGCGAAGTCTTTGTGCTGGATATGGGCGAGCCGGTCAAAATTATGGACCTGGCGCGCGATTTGGTAGAGCTATCCGGCCTCAAACCAGGGCAGGACATTGACATTGTGGTGACAGGGGCGCGACCTGGTGAAAAGCTATACGAAGAGCTTTTTATTGAAGGTGAAAGTTATAGCCGCACCCGTCACGAGAAGATATATGTGGCCGAGAATGCCAGCCGCTTCGTCCCTCGTGACCTGGACGATATGATCCATGTGCTAGAAATAGCTGCCTACCAAAACGACAACACCGCCATCACCCGCGCCCTGCAATCACTCATTCCCGAATATACGCCGCTAACCAATGGCACGGCCGTGCCCCCCCTTACCCCTCTCTCCCCTATCCACCAGAAACATCCCCGCCCCGCCCCCGTGATTCTGTAATCCGTGAGCCGTCATCCGTGAACCGTAAAGCGTGAACCGAAATCCGTGAACCGAAGTCCGAATACTGATTACGGATTACCGATTACCGATTACCGCATCCTCTGGTTACAAACCGGCGCACAAATTGGCGGCACGGAGATAATGAATTTCCGTACCTGGTGTGGGCTGAACCAGCATGGAGTACGGGTACAGGTCTATTTCCTGGACGAGCCAGGGCCGGTAAGCGACCTCTACCGCGCCGCCGGTTGTGAGCCGATACATCTGTGTTATCACCAACGGCCGTTACCCCACATCTGGCGTGATCTCCGTTACCTGCTCACCACCCACCAACCGCACATCATCCAGATTTTTGGCACACGCGCCAACCTGCTGGGGCGTATCGCCGCCCGACGGTATACCCAGGCAGTGGTCATTTGTGGGCAGCGCAGCGTGGGCAGCGGCAGTTGGTGGCCCCGTTACGTAGAACGCGCCGCCAACCGATGGGTAGACTTCTACATCGCCAACAGCCACGCCGGCGCGCGCTGGCTGGCCGAACGAGCGCATGTGCCCCCCGCCAAAATCCGCACCATTCACAGCGGCCTGGATGCTGAAACGTTTATGCAGGCAGCCCAGGGGCAGATACGGCCGTCCCTTCCCATCCCACCCGACACCCCCCTCATTGTCTCCGTCGGCAATCTACGCAAAGTCAAAGACCAGCAAACCCTCATCCACGCCGCCCACCAACTGTACCGGCAGGCGCATTCCTTCCACCTGCTACTGGTGGGCGACGGCCAACGCCGCACCGCCCTGGAACAACTCAGCCGCGACCTGAACATGGACAACCTCATCACTTTCATGGGCCGCCGCGCCGATGTCTCCGCGATTCTGGCCGATGCCGACATTAAAGTGTTATCCTCTCGCTCCGAAGGGCTGCCCGCCGCCATCATGGAAGCAATGGCTGCCGGACTGCCGGTGGTGGCTACGGCCGTTGGCGGCGTGCCCGAACTGGTGCAAGATGGACTCACCGGCTTGCTTGTCCCCCCCGATGATGCGCCCGCCCTGGCTGAAGCCTTGGCCACATTACTAAACGATCCATCGCTGCGCCAGCAGTACGGCCGTGCCGGTCAGCAGCACATCATCACCCACTTCAACCTGGCCGACAAGGTCGCGGAACTGGAACATACCTACCGACGGTTAGTGAAAAGCGAGCAGTGAGCGGTGAGCAGTAAGCAGTAGACCGCTCACTGCTCACTGCTTACTGCTTACTACTTACCCACCTCCTCCAATGGCACATGCCTCTCAATTCCCCACTTTCTGCCCCGCCCTGGCCTCTGGCGAATGGTCAGATGCGCAGCTTGCCATCTTGCAAGGCAGCCCCCCACAGGCGTTGGCCGATTGGCTCATCACGCACGAATTGGGCGCGTTAGCTTACCTGCGGCTGAAAGAGGCAAACCTGGCTGCACCGCTACAAATCGCCCTGGCTCCCGTTTACTGGCAGGCAGCAGGGGCAGCCGCTATCAAGCTGGATTTACTGGCCCGTTTACAAACCGCTCTGGCGGCGGCTGGTGTGCAGACCGTGCTGCTCAAAGGCATCGCCTTTTACCTCACCATTTACCCCGACCCGGCGGTGCGCCCCATGAATGACCTGGATTTGTGGCTGCAACCAGGTGATGTGCCCATCGCCTGGCAGGTGATGGCCGACCTGGGTTTTCACGACAAGGGCCTGTGGCCGGATGCAACCGCCATTCCGCCTCACGTCACCCAGCTAGATTTTTACCCCGGCGATCTGAAAACATCGCCGCTGAGCGTAGAACTGCACTGGGATTTGTCGCAGCGCGAAGGAGTGCGTGGGCGGCTGCCGCTGGCGCGTTGGTGGGCTGAGGCCATTTCCGTACCCTGGCGTGACCAATCGGTGAAAGTGTTGTCGTCGGAAGCGGCATTGGTACACACGGCCGTACACCAAATCCTGGAACACCGCGCTGAAATTCGCTGGCGCTGGCTGCTGGATATTGACCAACTGGCGCGTGGCCGTCCAGATTACCATCTGACGCCCGCCGATTGGCAGCAAGCCGCCGCCGACGCCAACGAGGCTGGCGTCCTGCCGGCCGTGCAGGCTGCGCTACGCCTGATCGCCCGTGAACTGGCGACACCGCTGCCGGAACCAGCGCTGGATTTACTGGTACAAAAGGCCGACCCGGTACAGCGCGAACGGGCCATCTACATTGCCAACCCCCACCGCTCCGCAGTGGGTAAAGTGCTGCTCAATGCCCAAAATACGTCTGGCTGGCAGCGGAAAACGGCCGTCATCCTGCCCACCCTCTTCCCCCATCCCAGCTACATGCAGCAGCGTTACCACGTTCGCCACCGCGCCCTGCTGCCGGTTTACTACCTGGCCCGCCTGCTGAAAGGCGTGGCTATTGCCTTGAAATCTGTAATCCGTGAACCGTAATCCGTAATCCGTAAACCGTCGGATTACGGATTACGAGTCACGGATTACGTTCTTCCTCATGCTCCCTCGCCTCTGTCGCCAACTCCTCACCATCGAATGGCTGCTGCTGCTGCTCATTTTGCCTTTTGCCGCATTTCCTACACCGCAGCGGGTATGGGTCTTGCTATTGATTCCGCTGCTGTGGCTGGTGCGGTGGGTGGGCTACGGCCGTCCCTTCACTTCCACGCCCCTCGATTGGCCGGTGTGGGGGCTGCTGCTGATGACGGCCGTCGGCTTTGCTGTGTCTGATGACCGGCTGTACAGTCTGCCCAAGGTGACGGGTTTGGTGTATGCCACGGCCGTGTTTTATGCCGCCGCCGCTTATGTTCAGGCCCCACCACGCCGTTTGTGGCGGCTGGTAGCGGCACAATTGTTTTGTGGCCTGGTCGTGGTGGGCATTGCCCTCTTTACCGCGCGCTGGACTTCCAAGTTTGAACAACTGGACGCCATCCTGGCCTTCACCCCGGCGCGTTTACTGGAAGTGACGCCGGGCGAGGGCGGCATCAGCCCCAATGAGGTGTCCGGGGTTTTGTTGTGGGTGCTGCCGTTAGCGGTGGTTTTGTCATTTGCCATTTTACGTTACCCACGCACCTTGTGGCGGCAGTTGGGCGGATGGGCCATACCGGCCAGCCTGTTTGTCTGGGGGGCAACGGTGGTCATGTTGGCTGTGATGGTATTGACCCAATCGCGGGCCGGGTTGTTGGGTCTGGCAGCCGGATTGGGGCTGATGCTGCTGCTGGCAGCGGCGCGGCTGCGCTGGTGGCTGGCGGTGGGGCTGGTGTTGGTGGGTCTGGGGGCAGCTACGGCCGTGTGGACATCCTATGCGCCGCAAATCACGGCCGTGCTGGTGGAGCAAAGCGGCGAACGCAGCATAGAAACAATGCAGGGACGCCTGCAAATCTGGGAGCGGGCCATCACCGGCTTGCAGGAGTTCCCCCTCACCGGCATGGGCATCAACCGCTTTCGTGTGCTGGTGTTTGACTATTACCCCACCTACTTCTTGCCATATGACAGCGACTTTGCCCATGCTCATAACCACTTGTTGCAGGCCGGGCTAGATTTGGGCCTGCCGGGACTGATTTTTTACGTGGCGCTGTGGTTGGGCGCGGCGGCGCTGGCCTGGCTGGCCTGGCGGCAGGGGGTGACGGTGTGGCGGCGGGTGTTGGGGTTGGGCATTCTCTGCGCGTTAGCCGCTTATTTTGTCTATGGCCTGGTGGATGCGGTGGCGCTGGGGGCCAAACCGGGGTTCATTTTCTGGCTGCTGCTGGGGCTGACGGCCGTGCTGCACGGCGCGAACGTCGGAGGCGAGGCTTTAGCCGAACCGGTATCGGCTAAAGCCTCGCCTCCGGGTTAAGTGTACGCAGGCCACGCGGGTAATGGTTCTTCAACTGCCCCCCGCTGGCTTTAACCCAACCGAGGGGGAAACCGGAGACGGTAATCGGCGAGTAAGAATTGACAATTGTCAATTGATAATTGTCAATTGTCAGGGGGTGACCGGACAGGTAGGCGGCGATTTCGGGGGCGTTGGCGGGGAAGTGTACGGCCGTGACCATCTCCTTTGGTTTTAGCGCCAACACCAGAGCGTGAGCCGGTTTGAAATAGTTGGCGCGAATTTCGCCGAGCAGCAAGCCATAGCGCACCAGTTTCAAGCGTCCGGTTTCGATGGCGTCCGGGGGGAGGAGGTAGAGACGGCCGTTTTTCAGCAGCATCCGCTCTTCCGGCCATTCCTCAAGCCAATCACCACGTAACGTCGTCCGCGCAAACTCCCGCCACACCTTCAATTCAGATGATTTGGGCGGCTTAAACCCGAAAGGTTTCCAAAACCCTTCGGGTTTTTTTGTGTCCGTGTGCTGCATCACGGCGATGAAATGCCCTTCACCGGGAAAGTGATGGGGCCAGAAGCGGACGCACTTTTCCAGGTTTTCCTGGGGCAAACCATCGGCGGCCCAGGACGGCCGTCCCCGATCAAATCCGGCAAATCGTAGCGGTTCTATCAGTTCAAAATCGGGATGCGCCAGCAAAAAACGGGCGATGCTGCTTTCGTTTTCTTCCGGGGCAAAGGTGCAGGTGGCGTAGACCAGCCGCCCGCCGGGTTTGACGAGGGTGGCGGCGGTGGCGAGCACGGCCGTTTGCCGCCGCGCACAGGCGACCACATTCTCCTGATTCCATTCAATCTTCGCGTCCTTCGCGGATCCATCGGCTCCCAATCGCCGGAACATACCTTCACCAGAGCAAGGCGCATCTACCAGCACTCGGTCGAAAATAGGCCCGAACTGCTGCGCCAGATGTTCCGGGTGAGCATTGGTGATGAGGGCATGGCGCGTTCCCCAGCGCTCCATGTTTTCAGCCAGGATGTGGGCGCGTTTGCCGTCCATATCGTTGGCGACCAGCAGGCCGGTATCCTGCATCAGCGCCGCCAGATGCGTAGTTTTGCCGCCAGGCGCGGCGGCAATATCCAGCACCCACTCGCCCGGCTGCGGGTCAACCAGTTGCGCCACCGCCATCGCCGACGGCTCTTGCAGATAATACAGCCCGGCAGCATGGTAGGGGTGGCTGCCCGGTTTGCCCTCATCGGCCAGCAGAAAACCGGCGGGCGCATACCCCCCCACCGGTTTCAGCGCAAACGACGACATAGTGCTAAAATCAGCAGGCGCAATTTTGAGCGTATTGACGCGCAGCCCCACCGGCGGCGGCTGGTTATAACTGGCGACAAAATCCTCATACTCGGCTCCTAACAGCCGCTTCATTTTGGCGAGAAATTCAGAAGGGAGTTTGTTGTCATGGGTCATTGGTCAATTGTCCCTTTGCTGCTGGCTATTGACCATTGACCAATGACAATTGACAATTGACCAATGACCGATTACCGTTCACCGATTACCGAACTCGTCCTGCCTCACGGCCGTCTGCCCCTGCCCGCCTTTTTGCCCGATGGCACCCAGGGGGTGGTGCGGGCGGTAGATGCGGCCGACGTGGCGGCATGTGGCGTCACGGCCGTGCAAATGAACGTCTTTCACCTGATGCAAAAACCGGGGTCCTCTACTATTCAGGCGCTCGGTGGCCTGCATCAGATGACGGGCTGGTCTGGCCCTATCTTCACCGACTCCGGCGGCTTCCAAGTCTACTCGCTGCTGCGGCAGAACGCCAAAAGCGGCAGCATTAACGACCGGGGAGCCACCTTCAAACCGGAGGGCAGCGACCGCAAGTTCAACCTGACGCCGGAGAAAAGTGTGCAGTTGCAACTGAGCTATGGCGCAGATGTGGTCATCTGTTTTGATGATTGTACGCATGTGGATGACCCGCTGGCCGAGCAGGAGAAGTCGGTGCGGCGCACGGTGGCCTGGGCGCGGCGCTGCAAGGCGGAGTTTGAAAAGCTAGTAAAGGAGAAGGATGGGGCGTGGTCAGAACCACGACGGCCGTATCTGATGGCAGTGGTACAGGGTGGGGCCAGCAAAGAATTGCGCCGCCAGTGCGCCGAACAATTGCTGGAGATCGGCTTTGATTGTTACGGTTACGGTGGCTGGCCGTTGGACAGCCAGGGCAACTTGCTCATCGAGATGGTGGCTACCGTACGCGAGTTGATCCCGCGCCAGTTTGCGCTGCATGGGTTGGGCATTGGACATCCGGCCAATGTGGCTGCCTGTGCCCGGTTGGGCTACGAACTATTTGACAGCACCATGCCCACGCGGGATGCCCGGCACGGCCGTGTCTATGCCTTTACCAGCGACCCCACGACCACAAAGCTGGATGGGCGCGGCGACTTTTTCCGCTATATCTATTTGGGCGACAAGAAACATGTGAAGGACGGCCGTGCCATTTCCGAATTTTGCGACTGTCCGACCTGTGCCCGCTATTCACTCGGCTACCTGCACCACCTCCACAAACTCAACGACAGCCTCTACCCCCGCCTGGCGACCATACACAACTTGCGTTTTATGACCCGGTTGATGGAAACTATGGGTATTAGGCAAGAATGGTAACAACTATGAATCAGAAATTGACAAAAATAACAATTAAAGGCTTCAAAACAATTGAGTTCTTAGAAGACTTTGAGCCAGGCCCTCTTACAGTTTTAGTTGGGCCAAATGGAGCGGGAAAGTCAAATTTTATCTCTTTTTTTCGGCTGCTCTCATGGGCCCTAACAAGTCAGGGAGACTTACAGGTTCATGTTGGTGAATCTGGCGGTAGTAGCAAGCTATTGTACGATGGCCCCGATAAAACCCGTGAAATTGAAGTGGATTTAACTGTAGAAACAGATGCAGGTGAAAATCAATATCATTTTCGTCTAGTCTATGCAGCCGGGGATACATTTATTTTTGCCACGGAGCAATACCGCTTTTCTGGAAGGCAATTCGCACAAAAGGCAAGATGGACTGAGTTAGGAGCAGGTCATAGGGAATCCAAATTACAGGAAAAGGCTGACGAAGGGGAGAAAACAGCATCTGTACTTTTGGGGCTGTTACGAAAAATAATCGTTCATCAATTTCATAACACTTCTGCCACAAGCCGAATTCGCCAAAAATGGACGCTACAAGATAACCGATGGTTAAAAGAGGATGGCGCCAATTTAGCACCACTCTTGTACCGCCTTCGCCAACAATCACCGCCATATTATCGGCGAATTGTAGATACTATTCGTCTGATTCTGCCTTTCTTTGATGATTTTGAACTGGAACCGGAATTTGGGTATATCTTGTTGCGATGGCGTGAGAGGGGTAGTGATCGAATATTCGATGTTTCACAAGCGGCGGATGGTATGTTGCGTGCAATGATTTTGACAACCTTATTATTACAGCCCGAACAAGATTTGCCAGGCGTTTTGATCCTTGATGAGCCGGAATTGGGTTTGCACCCTTATGCCATTAATTTGCTGGGAGGGATGATTAAAAGTGTATCTACACAAGTACAGGTAATAGTCGCTACACAATCTGTTACGCTGATAGATTGTTTTGAACCAGAGGATATTGTAGTAGTTGAACGTAATAATAGGGCTTCTGCATTCCAAAGATTAGCTACCCATGAACTGGCTGCCTGGCTAGAGATGTACTCTTTGTCTGAGTTATGGCAAAAGAACGTGTTTGGGGGACGGCCGCAATGAGTATTATTCGTTTACATTTGATTGTGGAGGGGCAAACAGAAGAGACATTTGTGAACACCATTTTGCGGCCACATCTGGCGCGTTTTGAGGTTATGGCTGATGCGCATATGATAACTACAAACCGGCGCTACGGCCGTATGGGACGTGGCGGCATCTCCCATTATGCACAAATAAAACAGGATATGGAACTGTGGATTAAGCAGGATAAACATCGTGATGCCCGATTCACGACTATGATTGATTTGTATGGTTTACCAGCAGATTTCCCTAGATTTGTGGAAAGCCGGCGTTTGATTGATGCCTATGAACGAGTTCAAAAGGTTGAACAAGCATTTGGAGAAGATGTAAATGATTACCGTTTTGTGCCTTATATACAACTGCACGAATTTGAGGCGTTAATTCTGGCTGATCCTCAAAAACTAGATTGGGAATTTCTGGAGCATGACCAGCAAATCAGGAAATTGGGGGCTCTTGTAGCTCAGCAGAATCCTGAGTTGATTGATGATGGTGTTGAAACCGCGCCCTCGAAACGCATCGAACGCGAAATTCCCGAATATGCTGGAAGAAAGGCATCAGCCGGACCAATAGTAGTGGGCAAGATCGGGTTGGAAATGTTGCGTCAACGATGCCACCATTTTGGGGAGTGGTTGGGAAGATTAGAAATGCTGGCTATTGAGCAACCGCTATGAGCCAGAGTTTGCTTATAGATGAACTGCTCACGGCCGTGACCCAATCTCCCAAGTATCGCACCATTGCCCCCGACCTGGTTCGGCGGATTGGCGCGGTGGAGCTGGCGAAACGGGGCAATTTCAAGGAGGCGGTGAAGGGGACGAAAAATAAGCTGCATCAGGTGGGTGGGGCGTATGGGGACACGGCCGTAGATTACCCCAAAGCGCTGGCCCGGCTGCAAAACGCCAACGGGGAGGAAGCCATCCGCCAAACCTGCCGCGATCTCATGCGCCGGCACGCCTCCACCCGCGAACGGCTGCCCATCCTCGACGAATTTTATGCCACTACCCTGGCCGGTTTGCCCCCCATCCATTCGGTAGTAGATGTGGCCTGCGGGTTTAACCCGTTAGCCATCCCCTGGATGCCGTTGGCGGACGATGCGGTATATCACGCTTATGACATTTATGGGGATATGATGGCCTTTTTGCAGGGATATTTTGCCCTGATTGGCGTCAATGG
This sequence comes from Chloroflexota bacterium, assembly GCA_035444285.1. GTDB lineage: Bacteria > Chloroflexota > Anaerolineae > Promineifilales > Promineifilaceae > CAADGU01. Next base: position 150,048 of record DAOMOK010000004.1, on the reverse strand, counting down.
GGTTGCTCATCATCAGGACATTCTCAGCCAGCCGCCGGCCGAACCGGCCGACCTGGCCCTCATCCTCAAGGCGCTGCCCTGCCTGGAACAGGCGGAAAAGGGGGCGGCGACTCATTTGCTCGATGCCATCCAGGCGCGCCACATGCTCATTTCCTACCCGGCGCAAAGCCTGGGTGGGCGCAGCAAAGGTATGATGGAAAATTATGAAGCGCAGTTTTGGGGATTGGTGAACGGTCAACCCAAAGCTGCTGCGGGACGTGACTGGCACATCACCCGCTTTGAGTTTGCCACCGAACTGGTCTTTATGGTCACAACTGATCGATCAGACTTTGGATAACGGTCTTTTTACAGTATCATTTGGTTGTTGACGGATCGTTGATATATATCCATCAAGGTGAGAATCATGAATTCAAAAGTCTCGTTATTATCCCTGATTATTGAAGCCAATGATGATGGCTTTCTTGTATCTTGCCCTGACATTCAGGGTGCATTTGCTGAAGGCGATACTGTGGAAGAGGCCATTTTCAATTGCATTGATGTCGTCAAGATGATTGCGGCTTATCGTGTTGACCGGGGGGAAAGCGTGGGTATTACCGAATTTGAATTATTCCCCAATAGTAAAGTGGCCGTTTCTTTTCCCATTGGTGTAGCGGCATGACTACTTTGCGGGAGTTGAGCTATCAAGAAGTGACGCGCCGTTTGCGTCAGATAGGCTTCCGCTTTTATCGCCAGGGAAAAGGCTCACATGAACTGTGGGTGCGAGATGAGGACGGCCGTGTCATCCCCATACCCAGGCATGGCGGCAAGAAAATCCGCAAAGGAACTGTGCGGGCGATCATTCGGGAGGTTGGGCTAAGCGTTGAAGAGTTTATGGAGTTATAGCTGTGCCAGCTTCAGTTATGGTTCAAGCAATTTATTGAAAATAACGCTGTCTTCATCACCGGGCAGGTATTTGACGCCAAAGCGGGTGCCCTGGTGCAGCTTATCCAGGCTGCGGTCGCGCACCGGCAGCAGCATTTCCGTCTGGAATGGGCTGCCTGTCTCCGGCTGCACTTCCACGATGATGCGGAAAAGATGAAAACTGCGGCGGCCCGTGTGGCTGCTGATGCGCGTAAAATGCTGTACCGTCGCCACTCCCTTTTGTGCGCGTAAATACCGCAAACTGACGAGGAATCCTTTGCCAAAAAGGGCAATGTACAGCAAGGCAAAGCCGGTGATAACAATGACCATGACCGGATGAAGCTGCCCGGTTAACCCGCCAACCAACGCCCAGGCCAGCCCCACCAACAAAATGACAAAAAATATGAGACCGCCCCGCGAAAGCTGCTGCTGGCGCAGTGTGGTGAAAGAAATCTGGGTGCTCAGGTTGGTCACGGCCGTCTGCGCTTCACTCTGGCTGCAATGGGCAATTTGTTGGTAACGTTGCACGGCCGTCGCCGTTTGCCCTGCCAGCAGCAGTTCTTTAATTTCGGCCATATCACTCTCGCTGACTGTGGTATCGGCCGTTGCTTCCGGTTGGGGTGTATCGTGGTGGATGCGAATGGTGGAATTGCAATACAGACAAATGCAAAGCGTCTGACCGGGGGAATAATCTAGCGGGGCATGACAGTTGGGACAGTTTAAGGATTCCAGGCGCATCTCCATCCTCCAGAGTGAATTGCTTGATCAGGTGATGCGCCTATCATCTCAGATTATGCGTAATTTTGCCACTGTAGCGCGGGCAAGCATAGACCTGACAGGTTTCTAAAAACCTGTCAGGTCTGGTATGAGGTTAAAACAAAAGCTGCGGTAACATGAAAAGCATGGGCAGCAGGTTTACCAGCAGAAAAAGGAACAAGACCACGGCAATTACCGTGCCCAGGTTGAGGCCACTTTTGCTCTTAACAACCTGCCCGGCAATCAGTTGTTTGACAGCCCGAATGGTTTGCCGCACGGCCGTGTCCATTTCCCACCGCCCCACGCCGGCCCAATCCCAACCCGGTTCCGGCGTCGGGACGAGCAGCTTATGGCCGGGGCTGGCCGAAACCGCCGCCAGCATCTCCATGTCCGTTTCGCCATGTACCACATATGGCGTTGTCATCGTCCAGGGGCCGACGATGATTTGGGCCGCAGCCAGCGCCTCTGGCGCCGGCATGGCTTCGTCGGCCGTGTGCAGTGTTTCGTTGGCCTGGGGCGTCAGGCCAATGGGATGCAGTATCACCGTCGGTAACGCTTCGTGCAGGTCATGGATGAGCCGTTCGGCAAAACGGCCGTCGGCATCATCTACCACCGCCACATGCACCGTTTGGGCGCGCCGCGCTTCCGTCTGTTTAAAGGCGGCATTGTCCAGCCGCAGCAGCCGCCCGTGATACAACCAGACGACGACCGCCAGCAGGGCATAAGCTACTGCCTGGGCCATATCGGCCGCCAGGTTCACGGCCGTGCGCCCACCCAACAGCAGGTAGATGAGCTGCGACACCGCATAGACGCTGGTTCCCAAAAAGGTCAGCGTCGCCAGCAGCAGGTAGAAGGTCAGATACAACCGGCGTACCAGCGAACGCCGCGCCGACTCGCCCACTTCCCCGGCGACAGCCACTTCCATCTGGATTTTGCGCCAGGGCACAATCCAGACGACCAACCCGGCGATCAGGACGGCCGTAAACCAGGCCGTCTGTTCCCGCAGATTGTGGCTGATAAACGACCCGCTCGACCGGATCAACACGCTGATGTCGCCGCCCACACCGATCAGCAGCGCCAGCAGGCCAATGCCGGCGATCAGATACCAGTACAGCCGCCGCACCCCGGCCTGCTCATCCACCTCCGGCATTACGCCCATATCTTGCCGCAGCACAAAGAAGTGGTAGGCCCAGAGTACGGCCGTGACCACCAACACACTCAGCACGTTGAAAATACTGCCCGGCGTGGCCACATTCAACAACTGCCGGAAAAGCCCGGACAACAGGATAGTCAGCGCCGATACTGTGCCTAACGCTGCCAGGAAAATGACCAGATACAGGTAGAATTTACGCAGCGCCGACGCCTGTTCGCGCGCCCCGCCAAAGGTAAACATTCCTTCAGCTTTGCGCCAGAAATAGAACCAGGCCACCGCCCCTACCAGCAGGCCGGTCACGGCCGTGATCAGTGTTTGTTCACCGGCGATGATGCGGTTGCGGCTGATTTGGAACAGCAGCCAGCGCAGCACACTGCCGCTGCCCACACTCAACAACACCAACGAGCCAAAGGTGAACAAATAGACATACAGCCGGTGAATAACGGCCAGATCATTGGTCTCAGCCACCTGGCTGCGATCCACCACCGTCAGCCAGTGGTGATATGCCCACAACAGCGCCAGGATGACCAGGGCGACGGCCGTGTACACCAGATTGGCCCCATCCGGCAGTTGCGTACTCCACGAGGGGATACGCAGTTCTACGCCCATGATCAGCCGCAGCGCCGAAGCCACAAAACCAAAGGCATTGGTGAAGATGGGGATGGCAAAGGCCGTCATCATCACATACAGATACAACCGCCGCAGCAACGCCGCATGTTCTTCTTCATCCCGGTGCGCCAGCCGTTCTGCCCACAGCCAATGCGCCAGATAAATGGGCAGGCCAATAATGATCACCGCCAGTTGCATGGCGATGATTTCCGTCTGGTAAGAGATGTTGTTCCGCAATGGATTCAACGCCGGCGTCAGCAAATTACGCAGCAAGGCAATGAGCGCCCAGGCCACCGCATTCAGGCTGACGGCCGTGACCACAAACATATAAACCCGTCGTATATTTGCCATTTCACACGCTCCTCAAGTTCCGTTCGTAGTAGGCGATTTATCGCCCCCTCACGTCACTAAAGTGACGACTACAAACCATTATCGGCACCAATATTCCCGGCTCGTTCCCCAGCAATTAGACCAGTACAAATCAGCGTCACGCACTTTCCATTCCCCTTCTTCCCGTATGAGCTGCACGGTAAAGGTGCGGGTGTCTTCGTAGCTACCCATCAAACCCTCGTTATAAAATGTCGTTTTGCGCACCGTGACAATGGCGTCATCTTCACCCTTCTGGTCTACCGACTCTACCGCCAGCGCATAATCCCCACTCGTCTCAAAGAGCCAGGTATTCTGGCGGACATCATCTGCCAGATCGTCCGCGTCGGTGGGATATTTGAAAGCAGAGGGGATATACTGGTAGGCGCGTTCAAAATCCCCTTGTTGCAGCGCCAGCAAATAATTGTGCGCAGCCCCCGTCGGTGTGCTGTCGTCCTGGTAGGTTGGTTCCGGCCGCAGCAGTACCACCGAAAAGGCCACAATCACCAACAAAACGACGCCAAACACAATGCCAAATAGAAATTTGTTTGAGCCGTTCATTGGACACACTCCAGACCAATCTGGTTGGGGATGAAGACCCCAACCAGATTGGAAAAAGGTCTACTCCGCCTGTTTACAGGGTAATCAGAAGTCAGTCTGGATGCCAGTGCCAAAAAGCATATCTTTTTTCTTACATCCGGGGGGCCGTGATGCGTGACACGTGACCACAGGTATCCCCTCACGCCTCACACATCACGTTCAAAAAACAGTGTAGGGGTAGTTAGCCAGCGCATCTTGCAGGGGACGGCCGTGTGGTGCAATTATCTCTGGCAGCGCATTCGGCGCGAAAAAGCGGGCGTCCAATGATTCGATGGCGTCTGCTTGCAGATGGCCGCCGATGATACGGCAGGCAAAAAAGGTACGGGCGATTTTCACCTGGTCGCCGTTGGCGTAGGTGATCCAGTCTACCGGGTCTGAGTAGACGCCAATGACGTGGGTAGGCTGCACCTGCAACCCCGTTTCTTCCCAAACCTCCTGGACTATGGCCTGGTCTACCCGCTCCCCCAATTCCACGCCACCGCCGGGAAAACACCACAGGCCATTGTCCCGCCGCTGCTGTAGCAGGATGTGCCCGGCCTCATTTTGAATGAACGCGGCCGTACCGGCCATGATGTATGGCGCCTGCCCAATGTAGGGGCGCAGGAATTGGTAATACGGGACGTTGGGGCGGCTGTTGCCCGGTGCGCCCCGGTCAAACGAGGCAAAGGATTGATGCGCGTTGTAGTCGGCCAGCATGGCCTGGTACCAGGGCTGCGTGGGTGGACATGCGGTGGCGGGCAGCCATTGCAGGGCATAGCCTTCGTGCCCATCCGCCTGCAACGTGCCGCCTTCCACCCGGCAGGCAAAACAAAAGGAGACCTGCTGCGCCTGATCGCCGTTTGGATACGTCACGTTAAAATCGGGCGAGGAGTAAACGCCGACCACCCGCGTGGGGGTGACGTGAAGCCCGGTTTCTTCCAACACCTCGCGCACGGCGCAAGCGGGCAGCGATTCTTCCAGTTCCAGTACACCGCCCGGCAGTCCCCAACTATCAAAATCGGTGCGGTGCTGCCACAGGACACGGCCGTGACCATCTTCCACCACCACACTCGTATACACCAACAAAACCTGGCGCGTCCCCACCCGCTGCCGTAACCATTCCAGATAAGCCATCACATCCCTGTTATTGCACGAACAATAAGATCACAATCAAAATCAACAGCCAGACCAGGCTGCCATCGCCTTCCAAAATGGCAGCCGCCTCTTCAAATGCACCACCCATACCGCGCAGCCATTGGCGCAGCGGGGCGCTGTTGAATGGCAGCCGGAAGGTAAATGCCTGGCGCACAGCAGCCACGGTGCGGTTAAATTCAGGCACAAATCGCAGCAACAATACGCTGCCAACAGGCACCAGAAGCAGCAGCAGCCAGGTAAACCAGGAGACCGCCCCCCATTCTATACCACTCACCGATACCAGACCCAGGACCGGCAAGAAAAGGGCCGCTTCGGTGGCCCAGGCGGCGGGCGTGTCCGGCAGAGCCTCATCGCCGCCGACTGTCGGCCAAAAGAGGCGCAAACCGGCCGTGAGCAGTGGAATTTGCAGCAGCAGCACCACCAACAGCGCCAGATAACGGCCGTGCCCCACCAGCCCCTCAATCAGCGCCACCTGCCCGGCCAACCCGGCTGTCAGCGGCAGCCCGGCTACCGCCGCCAGCGCTATCAGTGGTGGTATCATCCGCCACCACATCCGGCGCGTCACCGGTCGCCCGGCTGCCAGGTAAAAGATGCCGCCCGCCAGCAGCAGCACCCGCAATAGTGCAAAAACACCATGCGGGCTGGCGCTCGTCTGGTTGCCCCACACGGCCGTCAGTAGCAGCAAATGAACCAGGGAAACGGTCAGAAAATAGACGGCCATGCCCGGCAAATGCAGCCGCTCCCACAACCGGCGCACCCCTTGCAACAGCCCGAACAACCCGGCCAGCGTCAGCAGCATCCCGCCCATCCACACCGTCAACGAGGCGCCCTCAGCCAGCCGCACCAGCAGCACACCACCCGCCGCCACCGGCCACAGGCTGAGTACCAGGGCAACGGCAGACGGCGTGCCGGCGCTGGCCCGCCAGCCGCTTAACGGCCAGACGCCCAGAGGCAGCAGGGCCGCCAGCAGCGCCGCCAACAGCGCGGTTTGCGGCCAGGCGGCGGCGTTCCAACCCACGGTATCGGCCGCCGCCGCGCCAAACCAGAGCAGCAGCACGGCCGTCAGCAGCAGCCCCATCTGCCAGAAGAAACGACGGCGCGCCGTCTCTCCCCGTTCGGCCAGCCAGACGGCCGTACCCCACACCACCAACAGCGCCATCCAACTTGCCATCATGGTCGCCGCTGAACCGGCCCAGACGGCCGGCAGGATAAAGGCGGCGATGATGAGCAGGTGAGCGAGTGAGGGGGTGAGGGGGTGTAGGGGCGAGGCAGGCGGGAGGGAGGTTTGGCCATTGCCAGAATCTTTTCTCCCGCCTGCCTCGCCCAAAGATGAGACGGTGAGGGCGGCCGTGAGCAAGAGCAGCAGCCAGAGGGTAAGGGGCCAGGAAATGGCGTCAATTTGCCAGACAAATGGCGGCAGGGGAACGGCCGTGCGGGTGGCAACCACAGGAAGCTGGCTGCGCAAGGGCAGCCAGAGCAGCAGGCAGAGAACAGGGATGGCTACGGCCGTCCATCCCCCATAAACACGCCAACGTGCGGGCAGCGCCAGTAATAGCACCCACCCACCCAGCAGCAAACAAAAAATCAATACCGGTATCCACATAATCTGACCTCTTCCCGTAGAAGCGGCGCATTGTAGCCCGTTGGTCTTTGGCTGGCAAAGTGACGAGGGTGGGATTACAATTGGGCACATGGCTGGTGAAAGAGCAAGTAGCAGGTGGCAAGTGACAGGTGGCAGGTGGCAGGTGGCAAGTAGCAGGTGGCAAGTGGCAGAGCCTGCTTTGCGGTCGCTGAAGGGTGGCAAGTGGCAGGTGGCAGCCTATCCCTTTTTGCTGATTATCATGCTGTCACTACTGACCGCCTGCGGGCCAGAGCCAATACCCACCCAGGCAGCGTCGCTGCAACTACCACAGCCTTCCCCTACCTCCAATTTGCCGCCGACATTGGATATTAGCAATTCACAGGTGATGGAAACAGCGACTCCTGCGCCAACCCTGACGCCAAAACCAACACGCACACCGACGCCGGTTGATGTGAGCATCAACATCAGCTATCCCAAAGAAAATGAACTGCTGACATTGGAGGAAGAAATCACCGTTGGCGGTCTGGTAAAAAAGGAGGAGGCTCACTCTATTTTGGTGTCATTGGTAACGAGCAACGGCCGTGTCCTGTCCCAAACACCTGGCGCGCGCACCACCCAAGGTTGGAATGCCTCCTTCATTTTGCCGCCGCAGGTCAGCGGACTGGCTTATTTACGGGCAGCGGTGCTGGATGAGGCCGGCCATGTGCTGGCCGAACACCAAAGTCCGGTGCTGCTGGCCCTCAATCCAGATACTGAAGGGCGTTTTCTGGAATTGTACCGGCCCCAGGTGAATGACACGGCCGTGGGTGGGTACAGTTTCTTCTTTGACGGCATGGTCAACCGCCCGGTCAATAACTTCATCACGGTTTCCATTTGGGCCAACGAGTGCCAGGAGCAAGTAGCCCGGCAAGGTTTTCAAATGGGCAGCAGCAGCCGCCCCTTTTACTGGTCTGGTTTTGTGGTGGTACCTAAGGACCTGGTTGGTCCGGCCTGCGCCGTCGCTTACTTTGGCGAACCGGGCACGGAAGAGTGGCGCGAGGCGCAGATCCCCATCGAGGTGTTTGCCCAGGATGACGCCAATGCCAAAGGTGTGGTGGTCGCCAGCCCCCGCCCTGAGGCGGAGATTTTTGCCGGGGAGGAGCTTTTTCTGTACGGCACGGCGTACAATGTGACCAATGGGCCGGTAACGGTAGATGTGGTGATGGAAAACGGCCGTATCGTGGGCCAGACCATCAGCCAGACCGACTTTTGGGGCTACTGGGAAGCCTCCCTCTTGTTACCGTTTGATATTTTAGGGCTGGCCGAAGTCACCATCACCGCCGGTGAAGATGAAACCCTGTCTCAAACCACGCTGGTGATCAACGTCCTGCCCACCCCCACCCCAACCCCCTGAAAATAGTCAATGGTCAATTCTAAATTGCCAATTGTCCATTGACCATTCCCCATTGACCATTATGAACAAAGGTTATCTCTACGGCATCGGCGCTTACCTCATTTGGGGGTTTTTGCCCATTTATTGGAAAGCACTACACGATATTCCGGCAATTGAGTCTTTAAGCAGCCGCATTGTCTGGTCGTTGGTTTTCATTTTGCTGCTGCTGACGGTGCGCCATCATTGGCGCTGGCTGCCCCAGGCTTTTCGGAACCGGCGCATTATGCTCACCTTTTTGTTGTCCGGCAGCATCCTGGCGCTCAATTGGGGCACGTATATTTGGGCGGTTAATGCCAATCACGTTATTGAAACCAGCCTGGGCTATTTCATCAACCCGCTGGTGAGCGTGATGTTGGGGGTATGGTTTTTGCATGAAAAATTGCGCCGGGGTCAGTGGGTAGCGGTGGCTATTGCCGCTTTGGGTGTGCTGTATCTCACCCTGATTCATGGCTCACTGCCCTGGATTGCGCTGACGTTGGCGATCAGTTTTGCCATTTATGGCTACATTCGCAAAACAGCTACATTGGGGGCGTTGGAAGGGCTGACGCTGGAAACGGCCTGGCTCTTTTTGCCTGCCCTGGCTGTGCTGCTTTATTTACAGCAGCAGGGGCAAGGGCATCTGGCGCAGGGCGACCGGCAAATTACGTTATTGCTCATGGGCACGGGGTTGATCACGGCCGTGCCCCTCCTATGGTTTAGCATGGCCGCCCGCCGGATTCCCCTTAGCTCCGTTGGCCTGCTGCAATACATTGCCCCCACCTGCCAGTTTGCTATTGGCGTATTTCTTTACCATGAACCATTTTCTATTGAGCAATTGGTGGGTTTTTGCTGCATCTGGCTGGCGCTGCTCATTTATACGGCCGAAAGCGTCCGATATAACCGGCGGCTAAAATTAGCCAGAGTGACGGTGGGATAATTGGGTAATTCCCGTTGATTATCCAATTACATCACTGCCTCTAATATCGCGTTTGCTGCTGCCAGCCCAGAGAGAGCCGCCCCTTCAACGCGAGGGCCGCTGAAGGCATCTCCGGCAAAGGCCAATGGCGGTAGACTCGCCGCCAGCAGCGTGCGCTCCGGGTGCAGTACTGTTGGCAAGGCATAAGGCCAACGGTGAAAGGTGATTTCATCCACGGTGGCGTTGGCAGCCAGAAACGGCCGTAACTCTCGCCGCAGCGCCCCCGCCAACTCCACATCCGGGGAGAGCCACCACAACCGGCTGTACGTGGGGTTAACGTGCAGGGAAACCAGGCAAACGAGCGGTGACGTGCCCTTGCGCCGGTTATCGGCAATCCAGCTAATGGCGTGGTCGGGGCGCTGGAGTGCGCCCGGTTCGGGCAGATTGATGGCGCCATTAATGTGGCACACGGCCGTTATGCAAGGCGCATAGGTGATGGCAGCCAACGCCGCCTGATCAGCCGCCGCCAACGACACCTGCCCCGCCGCCAGCAGTGCCAACATCAAGGGCACGGGTGGGGTGAGAATAAGCGCCTGACATTGGTAGGCCACGCCAGAATCGGCCACAGCCAGCCAGCCATCCACAGCCGGCATCACAGCTTCGATGTTGACCGCCTTGTGAATGGTGAGGTTTTGAGCCAGGTAGCGGGGTACGGCCGTTAAGCCTTCATAGGCCGCATATCGGGGAAAGGAATCACTGGCGGGGGCCAGCAGCGAACCATCCGACCAACCGGTTGACCATTCAAATATCAATCCTTCAGCCAACCATTCCGCCACAAACCGACCAAATTCGGGGTCGCGCACGGTAAAGAATTGGGCGCCGGCATCCGCCCAGCCGCCGGCAACATGCTCGGTGACAATGCGGCCACCAACCCGTTCTTCCCGATCCACCACCACCACCGTTTTGCCCGCTGTTTCCAGCCGGTTGGCGGCCATCAGCCCGGCCATACCAGCGCCTACAATCAAAACATCACAACTATATGTTCCCGACATAACCGTATCCCGGTGTGCCCGGCCTTCAGACCGGGCACAGCTAGTGGCTGACAGATTTTTACAAAGCTGTCAATTCTTTGTGTATTTTCGCCCAGCGAAACATTTCTACCTGGTCAGGCTGGTCAAAAAAGTATTCTTCCAGATATGGCTCAATTTCCATGCGCCAGATGGCTTTCAGGTGCGCGGGCAGCGCCGGATGCATGAAAAAGGTATAACCAAGCGCATAGTGCGGGTCGGCAATCTGACGGTTGAGCTGCTCCACTACCTGGATGAGACCGTCCGGGTTGCAGCCGGTGTGCTGGTGGTAGTGGCGCAATGTTTGGGCGTCGGGCGGCAGGTGGATGAAGGCAAACCGGCGGCGCAGGGCATGGTCAACCAGGGCAATGGAGCGGTCGGCCGTATTCATGGTGCCGATGAGGCGAACATTGGCAGGGATGCTAAAGCGTGTGGTGGATTGGCCGCCTTCGGCCAGTTCAATGGCGGCCTGACGATATTCCAACAGGTACATGAGTTCACCGAATACACTGGCCAGATTGGCGCGATTGATTTCGTCAATGACGAGGACGCAGGGGTCGGTGTGTGCGGCGGCGCGGGTGCAAAATTGGCGGAAACGGCCGTGAACCAGTTCGTAGTGCAAATGGCCGCTGTCATCGGTGAACGGCCGTATGCCCTGCACAAATGCTTCGTAGGTGTAGGCCGGATGAAACTGCACCAGTTCCCAGAAGCCATCCCCCTGCCCGGCTAGATGCTGCGCCAGCTTTTGGGCCATGAACGTTTTGCCTGTACCAGGTGGACCATACAAAATGGCCTGCCCTTTGCGCTGGATGGCGCTGACCCAATGCAGCAGTTCCTCTTGCGGCCAGCCGGTTTCGGCAGCGCAGTCGGCCAGGGTGTAGGCAGTTGCCGCGGGTGGTACGGTGGGGGCGCTGGCACTCAGTGCAACCGAAGCAGCCGTTTCATGCAGCATGGCCGTGGGCGCCGTTATCTGGTAGGCAGTGGGCAACACCGGCAGCGCCGGTGGTACATCCAGCTCTACCTGACCGCGGGCATCCAAACGGCCTGACTGCTCCCGGCTTTCTTGTTCACATACCCAAACAAAACTTTGCACATCCACCATATCCCGCGCGCCAAATGGGGCCAGCGCCTGCCGCAGTTCGGCCGAGTGCGCCAGCAAAGCGTCATAACTGCCTGCGCCTGGAGCCATGGAAATGAGGACTTTTGTTTTGAGCGCCGATTCTTCGTCTGGTTCTTCGGCCCACATAAATTTGAGGAACCAGCGGGCTGTGCGCGGCTTGACAAAAATGTCACTGTCTGGGTGGCGCAAAAAGAGGTAATAGGTGGCAAACGGCCACTTGTTGGGCAGATCCTGTTCTTTCAGGTAATCGGAAAAGGTTTGCAGGCGCTCTGGCGAGGGACGGTCGCCGTAGAGCAGATTGCGCACGTGGGCGCAAAAAGCGGGGGTATCCAGATTGGGGTGATAGAGTACGGCCGTGTCCCCCGACGAAGGCGCCAGCCGCCACAATAAATTATTGTCTTTGGCTAAACGATTAAGACGATCCACAAAACCATCATAATCGCCCTGGGCCAGCAATTCATCCAGAGCCGATTGACTCAAAAGCTGCTGTGCTTTTTGCACCGAGGCTCGTTTGGGTGTTATCTCATCGGCCACAAACGCCGGGTGCGCAAAACTTTCCCAATCAGCGTAACGCTGGCGCATAAGCGCCAACAATTCTTGCAACTTCCAATCTGGAAAGATCATATTTGAAGTGTAAAGTTATCGTTACATTTTGGCAAAATCGTAAGCGTTCAGTCCCTCTGGAGACCTGGCAGGTTTTTAGCCTGTAAAGCTTCAAGTTGAACGAGTTAAAAGCCTGTCAGGTCTGGACGGTTACGCAAAATCACAGGGCAGCTTCAGGGATTCTGCAAAATCTGATAGAGCAGTTGGGATAGTTTTTCTAACGCTACCGGTTTCATCAACCAACCGGCGATGCCCATTTCTTCCAGTTTGGTCTGATCTTCATCCACGAGATGACCGGTTAACAGGACAAATGGTTTGCTCTTCAGTTCCGCCGGCAGCAGGCTGCGCAGACGCAAACCGCTCAGACGGGGCATCATCATATCACTGAGAATGAGGTCAATTTGCCGGTAATGTTGGCGGCCAATTTCTAATGCTTCCTGACCATCGTGGGCGGAGATGACCTTATATTTAAGCGCCGTCAGGCTGTTTATGAGCGCTTCCCGCACGAAGGGGTCATCCTCTATCAGCAAAATGGTCTGGTTTTGCCCCAGGTGCAGGCCAATCCATTCGGTTGTTTCATCCAGAAGCGGGGGTTGGGCCAGCGCCGGAAAAAACAGGGTAAAAGTAGTGCCTTTGTTCACCTCGCTGGTGAGTTCAATGTGTCCATCGTGCTGTTTGACAATGCCGTAAACCTGAGCCAGTCCCAAACCGGTACCTTTACCTGGTTCTTTGGTGGTAAAAAAGGGTTCAAAGAGACGAGGAATGACATCTGGAGGAATGCCACAGCCGGTATCGGTAACGGTCACTTTCACCCATTCTTCAATTTGCGGGTCTAAACCAGGTGTCGGATGTTGGTGCGCCAGTATGCGTTGCAGGCTCAGGGAAAGCTGCCCACCATCAGGCATGGCGTCACGGGCATTGACCACCAGGTTCATAAAAATCTGTTGAATGCGGGTGGGGTCGGCGTGAACAGTGACATCATCCTGCCCGGCGTCAAGTTGCAGTTGAATGGAACTGGGGAGGGTGCGCTGCCACATGTCGGCCAGATTTTGCAGCAACGGCCGTAAATCCACCAACTGCTTTTCTAACACGGTGCGGCGGCTAAAGTCCAGCACCTGCTGGATGAGTTCGGCAGCGCGGCTTGACTGCTGAATAATGGTTTTGATGGCCATGGTGGCGCGGGGCGGCAGTTGGTTAGAACGCAATACCATATCTGCATAAAGCATAATGACCGCCAGAATGTTATTAAAGTCATGGGCGATCCCCGCCGCCAGTTGGCCCACGGCTGCCATGCGTTCTTGCTGCTGCATTTGCCGATCTTGGGCTATTTTTTCGGTGACATCGCGGAAGATGCTGCCCCTCATGGCGCCCGCTTCAGTAGGAATGTCAAAGGTCATCACCTGAACAATGCGTGATTGACCATGAATGGTTTGTATGGTTCGTTCTTCTATGTCGTTGGTTTGGGTGGCGTCTTCTGCCTCATAAGAAGTGGGCACCGGATTTTTTTGTTTGTGAATTTCCGCCCAGCGCCGTTCAACATCTGGCAGCAAACGGCTGGTCATTTCCCCAAGAGACATGCCCACGGCCACATCACGGCCGTAGCCGGTAATATGCTCCATACCTGGATTCCATTCCACAATTTCCCCGGCCTCGTTGGTGAGCATAATGCCATCTACCGATTGCTCGATAATGCTGCGAAATCGTTTCTCACTGCGCTGTAATTGGCGTTCTGCTTCTTTGCGTTTGGAAATGTCACGGAAGACAACCTGGGAGGCACGCACGCCCATGTAGCTGACCGAAGTAGCCGCCACAGCCACATCTATGGCACGGCCGTCCAGCCGGATAAACTTCTCTTCTACCATGTTTACATCTTGCTGCATGGTATATAGCTGCCGAATACGCTCTTTGACGCCTGCCAGATCATTTGGGTGGATAAAACTCCAGATAGAACGGCCCAGAAAGTCATCGGCCGTTTGTCCACCCATCAGGCGAATGGCTTCCGGGTTGATGTACACTATTTTTTCGTTGGCGTGGACGGCGATGCCCAAAGGGGAGGCTTCCACCAAATGACGATAACGGGTTTCGCTTTCTTGTAGAGCCGCTTCTAGCTCCTGGTTTGGCAGTTTGTGATCTGGTTCGCTCATAACATCTTTGTGCCGATTTAAGGTAAATGACTGTCTCAGATAGACACTGTTTGCCAACGAGTATAGCCTATCCAATCTCAAATATCAGGGTCACGGGTCACGGGTCACGGGTCACGAAATTACAGATTCGGATAATACCCAATCCCCAATACATCCATCACCGCCACCGCCAGCGGCGCAATAAAGAGAGCAGGTAGTAAATTAGCCGCTCGAATTTGTTTTAACTCCAGCAAACGAAAGCTAATCGCCAGCAGCACCACTCCGCCCGTGGCCGTTAACTCGGCCGTCATCGCCGGTGTAAAAACGCTTGCCCCCATGCTGGCCAACAGCGTCAGCCCACCCTGAAACAGCAAAATGACGATGACCGAGGCAATGACCCCGGCCCCCATGGTGCTGGCAAACGCCAGCGCCGCGAACCCGTCCAGCATTGCCTTAATCGCCAACTTGGTGTAATCGCCTGTCAACCCATCCTCAATGGCTCCCTGGATGGTCAGCGGCCCCACACAGAAGACCAAACTGGCGGTGACAAACCCTTGAATAAATCGGGCTGCATCACCCCCTTGTCCCCGCATGAGCACCCGTTGCAACCAGCCGCCAAATCGCTCTAACCCGGCTTCAATGCGCAGCCATTCACCAATGAGCGCCCCCACCAGTAGACTGCCCAACACAATAAGCGGGTTGCCTGTCGCCTGGGCGCTGAGCAGGCCAATGACCAGGGTAAACAAGCCCAGGCTGGCAAACACCGTCTCTTGCATCCGCTGCGGAAACCGGCTGCCCAAAATGGTGCCCAGTATGCCCCCAATTAACACAGTAATGGCATTGATGATTGTTCCGGTCATTATTTTGTAATCCGTAATCTGTATTTCGTGATCCGTAATCCGTAATCCGTGAGCCGTAAACGGATTACGGATTACGGGTTCATAAGCCGGACAATGGTAAACGGAAAATGGTGAATCGTAAATGAATTGGCGGCTTTCTTACTTGTATGGGGAGAATTAATGGTGGTACTATCGGTGCCGTGGGATGGTTTACGGCCGTCATGCCAAACTCCCCGCTCTGTGCTAAACTACAGGTCATATACCTGAGACGGGTCATATACCTGACAACAAATTGGAGTAAGGAGATCAATGAAGCGACTTTTATTATGGGGAACCGCCATTTTCATCATCATAACGGGTTTGTGGACTGTGGCCGGATCCGCCGCTGCCGCCGACTGTTATCTCTTTTCTGACGAAATTGGGCACGTGTGTGAAGCAGAACCATCATCCCCCACTTTCGTTCGCCCGGCGCCGTTTGCCAACAGCATTCTACCTTCGCAACGGTATGCCCGCCTCAAAGACCTGATTGATGTCTACAGCGCCCCCAGCATGAACAGCCCCATTGTGCGCAATGTGGGTGATGGTTTTCTTTTTTCCACACTCAATTACAGCATGGAAAGCGAGGGACGGCTTTGGTATGAAATGAACTATGGCGAATGGGTACGGGCGGAAGACCTGACGTTAGCCAAAGCGTCAGAGTTTACCGGCATGGAGATACATAACGTATTGGAACGGCCGTTTGGCTGGATGGTTGCCGATTACTGGTACAGCCTGGAACCGGGCGCTGAACCCCCGGCCGATGCCGTTAAATTACCTCGTTACACCTTCCTGGAAGTATATGACGCCGTAGAAGATGATGAAGGCTGGCTGTGGTACAACATTGGCGGCGGTCGCTGGATGCGCCAGACCTACGTCAGCCTGGTTGACCCTAACCAACGCCCCGAAGGCATTGGCCCGGATGAGTATTGGGTAGAAATTGACCTGTATGAACAAACATTTGCCGCTTATGAAGGCGACCATATGGTATATGCCGGGCTAGTCTCCAGCGGCCTGAACCGCTGGCCTACGTGGGAAGGCCTGTTCCAGGTATGGGACCGCCATCTGAAAACGAAAATGTCCGGCGCTGAAGGCAAAATTGATTACTACTTTATTGAAGATGTGCCCCATACCATGTTCTTTGATAATGACATCGCTTTACACGGCGCATTCTGGCATGACCGCTTCGGTTATAAACACAGCCACGGCTGTGTCAACATGCCCCCACGTGACGCCGAATGGGTCTTCTATTGGTCGGAAGGCGCACCCAATGATTTATATGTCTGGGTGCATACCTCCGATCCCCAGCATTACTTCACCCGCTACGATCCGCAACACCCTTTTGCCGGGCCGTAGCCCCAGTGTGCAACTGGAAAAGACCTGGGAAATACCCAGGTCTTTTTTTTATGGCGATTGTCATAATCCATGAACAAATCTGACCTGTTGCAAAACCAACAACCTAAACCAACAACTTCGCAACGCCTGTGGGCCTGGGTCAGCATCCTGCTCACGATTATCTTGTTGCTGGCCGGCGTGTGGTATCTGGTCAGCCGAGTGAGCCTGGCAGAAATGGCGCAGGCCCTAACGGCAGCCAATCCCTGGCTCATTGCAACCGCATTGGCGGTCATGATCATCACGCTGCTGCTGAAAGCCTGGCGCTGGCAATTGATGTTTCCACCGCGCCACCAGGCGCCACCGCTGCCGCCTTTCTTCTGGGCTATGCTGCTGGGCGCTTATATCAATACGCTCATCCCCTTCTTGCGCCTGGGGGAACTGGCCCGCATTGTGGCCATTGATCGTGGAGCAGGCATAAAAAAAACACAGGCATTGGCGACGTTGGTGCTGGAAAAGACGTTAGAACTCCTGATGTTGGGACTGACGGTGCTGGTGGTGATCACGGCCGTCACCCTGCCCCCCTCGCTCAACCAGACCACCACCACACTTACCGTCAGCGCCGCTGCCCTCATTATCCTGCTGCTGCTTTACCTCATCGCTGCCCAAACCGAGCTGGTGATCCGGGTAATGGAAGCCATGTTTGGCCATTTGCCGGCTGTGTTAGGGCAGCGCCTATCCCGCTGGACGGTTTCCGGCCTGGCAGGTTTGGCGGCTTTGCGCAGTCGGCGGTTGGCCTTGTTGTTGCTGGCTCTCTCGGCTCTGATCGCTGCTTGTTCGGTAGCGACGCCTTTATTGCTGCTGTGGGCATTTCACCTGCCTTTTGGTTGGGTAGAGGCCGCCATAATCAACATTGCCATCATGGTGGCGCTGGCCCCTCCTTCTACGCCGGGCAAAATTGGCGTTTTTGATGGCGTGGTCGCTTTTTTACTGCTGCAATTTGGCTACAACAATGAGGCGGTGATTGCCAGTTACACCATTGTTTATCATCTGGTGGTGGTGCTGCCGCTCATCTTACTGGGCAGTTATGCCGCCGCCCACACCAAAACTCCCCTACGGCAAGAGTGGTTATGATTTCCGTTGTGGTTCCCGCCTACAATGCGGCAGCGGTTATCTCTGATTGCCTGGCTGCGCTGCAAAAACAAACGGTTGACCGGCAAAGTTATGAGGTCATTGTGGTGGATGATGGCTCCGTGGATGACACAGCCGTGCATGCCCAACTTCCCGGCGTGCAGGTCATACGCAGCCCCCAGAACCGGGGCGCCGCCGCTGCCCGCAATCTGGGCATCCAGGCCGCTCAGGGGGAGATAATTTGTTTTACCGATGCGGACTGTGTGCCAGAGCCACATTGGATTGAAGAAGTGACACGGCCGTTACGCCAGAATGAGACGATCACGGCCGTCAAAGGCACGTATATCAGCCACCAACGCCAACTGGTAGCCCGTTTTGTGCAGCTAGAATATGAGGATAAATATGATGGCATGGCCGGGCTGCCCGCCATTGATTTTGTAGACACCTATTCCTGCGCCTACCGCCGCCAGGTGTTGCTGGACAGCGGCGGCTTTGACGAAACCATTTTTTATGTGGAAGACCAGGAGCTTTCCTTCCGGCTGGCAGCGCGGGGATGTGTGATGGTGTTTCAGCCAACGGCCGTCGTCGCCCACCGCCACAGCGCCAGCTTGCGCCCATACGCCCGCAAGAAATTCTGGATTGGCTGTTGGAAAGCTCGTTTCATCCGCCGCTACCCCGACCGGGCCATCAAAGATTCACACACGCCGCAAATCCTGAAAGTGCAAATGGGACTGGCGGCGGTGGTGGTGGCTACGGCCGTTGCTATCCCTCTCTTCCCGTTCATATCCTGGCTGCTGCTCATCACCTTGCTCTTTTTTACCCTCACCACCCTTCCCTTTTGCCGCAAAGCCTGGCCCAAAGACCATGCGGTCGCCCTGGTCTCCCCCTTTTTGCTTTTCATCCGGGCGCTGGCCTTAGGTTTTGGTTTCGCTTGGGGCACTGTGCAGAGAGGTGATCGGTAATCGGTTATCGGTTATCGGTAGTCGTGTTATAATCCCGGCATGGCTCAGTCAAACACACAAGCAGAAATTCTGGCTACCCAACCAGCCGCCCAATCCGGGCGCAGGGTTGCCCTGCTGCTGCTAACCGGGGCAGTGGTGTTGCTGCTGCTCTGGCTAGGGCTAAAAGCCTATCGGATGGGCACGGCCGTACAATCCCTCCTGGCGCGCCAACCCCAGGCCGAAGCCTTACTCGAAGGTGGACTCGGCAGCCTCAACCCGGACGCAGCCGAAGAATTAGTCCTGGGGCTGCGCCAGGACATCGTCACCCTGAAGCGGGAATCCGCTTTCCTGATGCCGCTGACCCCCCACCTGGCCTGGGTTCCCAAGGCCGGCCCGCTGCTGGCAGCCGCCCCGGAACTGATGGCAATGGCTGACGCGGGCACAGAAACGGCCGTCCACACCTTCAACGGCCTCAAACCCGCCCTGGTTCTGCTGCAAACCGACAGCGAAGACAGCCAGATGTCCGCCCTCGTTCATATCCTGGACGAAGCCGAACCAGACCTGATCCTGGCCAACGCTGCCATGACCCGGCTGGTTGCCGCCCGCCAGGCATTAGGCGACATTTCCGGCCTGCCCTGGCGTGTCCGCCAACTGTTTGAACGGGCAGACCCCTGGCTGCCACTGGCTCAGGATGGCCTGCAAACAACCCTGATTTTGCCAGAACTCATGGGAATGGAAGAGCCACGCACCTACCTCATCATCATCCAAAATGAAGATGAAGTACGGGCTACTGGTGGTTTTATCACCGGCGCTGGACTGCTGCATGTGGCCGACGGACGTATCGCCAGCCTCGAATTCCAGGACGGCAACTACATTGACAACTGGGCCGAAAAACCGTATGAATTCCCACCCCAGCCCTTTTATGACTTCATGGCCCTGGAACTGTTTTTCTACCGTGACGCCAACTTCTGGCCTGACTTCCCCACTTCCGCCGAGACCGCCATCCGCCTGTATAGCTACGGTCAGGACGTGCCGGAAGCCGATGGGGCTATTGCCATTGACCAACAATTTGTCAGGCTGCTGCTGCAAGGCATCGGCCCCGTGACCATTGCCGATACCGGACAGACATTAACCGCCCAAAACGTCATCAGCCATTTCCAGGATGCCTGGGCCAAGACCAATGAACAATCCGTCCATGACTGGTACAGCGAGCGCAAGACCTTTCTGGGTACATTTGGGCAGGCCATCCAGTCTAAAATTGAATCAGGATTAGGGGATATTGACCCACTGACCCTGGCCAAATCCCTGCACACAGCGGCCGAGACCGGCCACATGCAAATTTACATGCGTGATCCGAAACAGATGGCGCTGTTTGATGGGCTAAACTGGGACGGCCGTCTGGAAAACCCCGCCGGTCAGGACTTTCTCAGCGTCATAGACAGCAACATGGGCTACAACAAAGTCAATATGCACGTCACGCGGTCACTCGATTACGCCGTTCAGTTGCACCCCGACGGCCGTGCCGATGCCGCCCTGACCATTTACTACACCAACAACGCTCCCCTGGAACCAGAAGAAACCGGCTGCTACCAGGACACCCTGCTCGATTATGGCAACGCCCCCGCTTATAAAGAGTTAGCCGATGAGTGTTACTGGAATTACCTGCGCGTCTATGTGCCCGGCGGCAGCACGCTGACAAACTCCAGCAGCCATGAGGTGCCGCTGGAAACGCTGGCGGTCGCCCACCAGGGGTGGCACGGGCCGGCGCAAACCTTGAACGAGTTTGCCGATTGGTCAACCTTTGCCAACTTTATCCTGGTGCCGCAGCAGGAAACGGTAGCCGTATCATTGGCGTATGTGCTGCCGGAAGTAGTGAAGGTAGACGGCCGTGAACAGTCGTCCTACCAACTCACGCTGCGCCCCCAGGCTGGCGCTCGTCCCCAAACCGTCCAGGTCACAGTCACCCTGCCCACCGGCGCGCAACTGCTCTCCACCACCCCAGAAAGCACCAGTGACGCCAATCAGGTCACATTTACACTGCAAAATGACGCTGTAACTACCCTGATGGTCAACTACACCTTGCCCAATCATTGAAGCCATGCCCTGATTAGGTTATACTGAACCGGCCAATACCATTGGTTTAATTCAGGAGATTCGATGAAGAAGAAGCGGTTTTATTCAGCAGCATTGCTGTTTTCTGTTTTTGTTTTACTGGCTGTTTTGATGGCTACCTCTGTAGCCGCTCAGGAGCCAACCATCCCCACACGCACACCAACACCCGGCCCCCAGACACCCACCGCCCCTGCCTCTACCGTTGTGCCCACCGCCCCTCCGGGGGATAACCCGCCGCCGGGAACCTCAGGCACCGCCACGTCTACGGCCGTGGCCCCAGACACAACATCCACCGCCGAAAGCACATTTTACGCCACGGCCGTACCGTGCAGCGACCAGCCTACCATCCTGGCCCTCAATGCCAGTTTCATCAACGTCCGCACCGGGCCGGATACCCGTTATCCTGTCATCGAAAGTTTAGCCTTCCGCGAAGTGCGCCCCATCGTCGGGCGGGACGCCGTCGTCCGCTGGTGGCTCATTCGCCTGAATGAGCGGCAGACGGGTTGGGTGGCTGATGACGTGGTGGAGGTGCAAGGCAATACGGTCAACGTACCCATTGCAGCCGCCCCGCCGCTTGATGGCGCCACGGTAACGCCGGGCGCGCCCTGGCAGCCCACATCGCCGCCTCTGTGCGCTACGCCGCCAACGGCAACCCCATCGCCCACGGCTACGCCTTCCGCCGCCGCCAGCGATACACTCATTGTCGCTCCTCTGGACAGCGCCGCTCATGCCGCCTATCCTGCTGCTACCGCCGAACCCACCACCCAAACCAGCGTCCTGAGCGCCGCCGTCACGCCCACGGCAACCGCCACCGCTATCGTCCTACCCACCAGCATCGCCGCCGTACCTCAGCCCACCCTACCACCTACCCTGCCTAAAACCAGCGTGGATACAGGTGAAACCGACTATTCTGGCCTGCTCTTAATCGGGGCGGCGCTGCTGTTGGTAGCAGGCACGGCCGTGTTCCTCATCAAACGCCGTTCTTGAATCAGTAAGCAATAAGCAGTGAGCAGTAAGCAGTGCTGTTCACTGCTCACCGCTCACTGCTTACTGTCCACTATCAAAACCCTCTTCACCCTCACCGTCTTCATCACCCTGGCCTCACTAGATAATGCGGCGGCGGGTGTTTTGCCGCCGTTGTACGCCATCATTGCCCGCGACCTGAACGCAACCGAAGGATCATTGGGGTTGGTCACGGCCGTATACCTCTTTGTCGTCGCTATTGCCGCCATCTTTTGGGGCTATCGCGGCGACCAGCAGCGGCGCAAACCGCTGCTCTTTTTCAGCACCCTGCTCTGGGCTACGGCCATGGTCTTCACCGCCTTTGCCGAATCGTATGCCCAATTCTTCTGGTGGCAGATAGTCACGGCCGTTGGCGTGGGCGGCATCGCGTCGGTTGGTTTCAGCGTCATCAGCGACCTGGTGCCGGCGGCGCGGCGCGGTCTGGCGCTGGCCTTTTGGAGCATCTCGCAGGGCGTGGGCGGCTCGTTGGGCGCCTTATTGGCCGGGACGATGGGCGCGGCTGACTGGCGGCTGCCCTTCTTTTTCATCGCCGGGTTGGGTTTTTTATTCGCCTTCCTTTACCTGTTCACCTATGAACCCAAACGAGGCCAGGCGGAGCCGGAACTGGCATCCGTTTTTGCCTCAGGCCAGAGCTACAATTACCGTATCCGCCGTGACGAACTGCTGCCGATGCTGCGCCAGGGCAGCACGCGCTGGCTGCTGGCGGCTAGTTTCACCTTTGCCCTGGCCTATGGCTCCACGTTGTGGATTCCCCGTTGGGCCATTGCCCGTGTGCAGGCCGATGGCTATGACTTGCAAACGGCGACGGTAGCCGGAAATATGTTTGTGGCCCTGTTTAGTCTGGGGGCGTTCACGGCCGTGCTCAGCGGCTATCTGGGCGACAAATGGCAAAAACGCAACCCGCGTGGCCGTCCACTGCTGGTGATGGGTGGGCTGTTGGCGGCTATCCCCTTTTTTGTCCTGCTTTACTTCATCCCCCTGCAAGGGCTGAACTTGCCGGATGACGCCACCATGTTGCAAATGGCCGTACACATCGTGTTTACCCTGTTCACCAATCCCTGGGTTTTGCTGGCTTTCCTGGCGGCCACGCTGGCCCTCATCTTCCAGGCAGTAGATGCGCCAAACTGGGCCGCCATGATGACAGACGCCAATCTGCCGGAGCATCGCGGCACCATCATTGGCCTCAGCCGCCTCACCCGCGCCGTGGGCAGCGCCCTCAGTGTGGGCATTGCCGGCGGCCTGCTAGAGCGATTGGCCGTGCCCGCCCCGAATAACTACGCCATTGCCCTGGCCCTCTTCCAGTTGGTCGTCATTCCGACCGCCTTCTGCTACTATAGAGTGAGCAAAACCATCAGCCAGGACGTAACGGCCGTCCGCCAAACCTTAACTGAGCGCGCGACTAATCATCGTTTGTAGTAGGCACTTCAGTGCCATCAGAAGGCGATAAATCGCCCACTACAAACGGGCAGGAGGAATTTGATGCAAAAGTTCGTGTTTTGGACAGGCGCACATAACCTCAGCGTCGGCAGCGTTTTCCTCATTCCCGGTTCCACAAACATACGGATCATACGGATTGCCAAGTTTTGTCGCTGGCCTGGTTTGGTTTTTTTACAGATTTAGGGTTTATGGTGGGCATGATCGGCGTGATTGATCTATGGATCGGCCTGGGCTACATCCCCGGCCTGCCCCGCGCCCTGCATGTCCTGGCTGTAGACCTGTTACTGGATAGGTGAATAGTGAACGGTGAGCGGTGAGCAGTGAATAGTGAGCAGTAAGCAGTGAGCAGTAAGCAGTTCACCCTTCATAATTCCTAATTCCTAATTCATAATTCCAAAGGAGATTCCCATGCCCCACAAATTACAAAACTTACTGCGTCCCGTGCCCAGCGATATTGAGATCGCCCAGGCGCAAGAGCCATTGCCCATTACTCAGATTGCCGAGGATGTGGGCATATTACCGGAAGAGTTGGTGCCCTACGGCCGTGACAAAGCCAAAGTGCGCCTCTCCGTCCGTGACCGGCTGGCCGACCGGCCTAACGGTAAATACATCGTCGTCACCGCCATCACCCCTACGCCGCTGGGCGAAGGCAAAACCACCACCACCGTCGGCGTCAGCCAGGCGCTGGGCGCGCACCTGGGCCAGAAGGTGATCACCTGCATTCGCCAGCCCAGCCAGGGGCCGACCTTTGGCATCAAGGGTGGCGCGGCCGGCGGCGGTTACAGCCAGATCATCCCCATGGAGGAGTTCAACCTGCATCTGACGGGTGATATTCATGCGATTACGGCCGCCAACAATCTGCTGGCGGCGGCCATTGACACGCGGCTGCACCATGAACAGACCGCTTCTGATGAGACGTTGTGGAACCGGCTCTGCCCGGCGGGGAAAAACGGCAAACGCCGTTTTGCTCCGGTTATGCTGCGGCGCTTAAAAAAGTTGGGGATTGATAAAAGTGACCCGGATGACTTGACGCCGGCGGAGATTACCCGCTTTGTGCGGTTGAACATTGACCCGGACTCCATCACCTGGCGGCGGGTGACGGATACCAACGACCGCTACCTGCGCGGCATCACCATTGGCAAAGGGGCGCAGGAGAAGTTCCAGCGCGAAACGGGGTATGACATCACCGTTGCCAGCGAGATAATGGCCATTCTGGCGTTGACCACTGACCTGGCGGACATGCGCGAACGGCTGGGGCGCATGGTGATTGGCGTCAACAAACAGGGCGAACCGATTACGGCCGATGACCTGGGTGTGGGCGGCGCGTTGACAGTGTTAATGAAGGACGCCATCATGCCCAATCTGATGCAAACATTGGAGGGCACGCCCGCTTTTGTCCATGCCGGGCCGTTTGCCAATATCGCCCACGGCAACTCCTCCATTGTGGCCGACCAGATCGCCCTGAAGCTGGTGGGGCCGGACGGCTACGTGCTGACGGAAGCGGGTTTTGGCGCGGACATCGGCATGGAGAAGTTCTTCAACATCAAGTGCCGCACCAGCGGCCTGATTCCCAACTGCGTGGTGCTGGTGGCGACGATTCGCGCCTTGAAGATGCACGGCGGCGGGCCAAAAGTGACGGCCGGTGCGCCGCTGGCCCCGGAATACACCGAAGAGAATCTGGAACTGCTGGAAAAGGGGTGTACCAATCTGGAAAAACATATCAGCAATGCCCGCGCGTTTGGTGTGCCGGTGGTGGTAGCCATCAACCGTTTTAAGGATGACACGGATGCGGAGGTGGCGCTGGTGCGCCGCGTCTCCATTGCCGCCGGGGCCGAAGATGCGGTGATGAGCAACCATTGGGCGGACGGCGGCGCGGGTTCGCTGGAGCTGGGCCAGGCGATTATGGCTGCCTGCAACAAGCCCTCCGATTTCCACTTCCTCTACCCGGTGGAGGAGAGCATCAAGGCCAAGATTGAGACGATTGCCAGGGAGATGTACGGCGCGGATGGCGTGGAGTATTTGCCGGAGGCGGAGGAGAAGATTGCCCTGTACACGCGCAATGGGTTCGACAAACTGCCCATTTGCATGGCCAAGACGCACCTGAGCCTGAGCCACGACCCGAACTTGAAAGGACGGCCGTCTGGTTTCATTGTGCCCGTGCGGGATATTCGCGCCAGTGTGGGCGCCGGTTTCCTCTACCCGCTGCTGGGGGCGATGAGCACGATGCCGGGGCTGCCGATTCGGCCGGTGTATTACGAAATTGACGTTGACCTGGAAACGGGCAAAGTGGTCGGCCTGTCCTAAAACGCCTCCCCTGTAATAAAACAAGACATCCGATTTCTTGAAGAAATCGGATGTCTGATGATCGGCCATCTTGGCTAGACATTCAGGAAGTGGATGGTAGGAATAACTATTTGTTAATTAGTTGGACATACCACCTGGTTCTGTAGATGGTTCTAGAAAATGGGAATAGAAAGTACTCCTGCAAAATCCAAGAAAATCCTAAATCTCCTGAGTGCTGGCCTGGATTCCAATCTTGCCGAAAAAGCCATAAATGAAGGTTATACCTTAACTAGGTTGAAATCAGGATCAAAATCAGAGTTGGGAAAATCTTTTTCAGGAGAAGAAGTAGAAAAACTGCTCAATCTAAGACGTAAACCGATCCCAAAGGACATCGTAGAGAAACTCGTCGAAAAATGCCATTGGAAGTGTTGTCTATGTTGGGAATATGGTGAACTCAAACCAGTTATTATTCATCACATCGTTGAGCATTCAAAAACCCAGGACGATAGCTACGAAAATCTTGTTGTGTTGTGTTTAAATCATCATGCAGAGGCACATAGCAAGTGGGAAATCTCACGTCATCCATTGCCACCTGAATTAATACGATCGAAGAAATGGCAATGGGAAGTTGCTCTTTCAGATTTCGTTGCAGGAAAACGACCGCCACCGACCAGCCATTCGAATTTAGTAACAAAAGAGGCGAGGTATTCAACCGAAGATTTACTTGCTTATGCTAAGAGCATAGCGGACAAATACTCAAACTGGCATATTCCTGACGAGCTAGCTTCACTTATCGACTGGGAAGTCAATCCTGTCCCAATAGATGATTACGTCAATCTGAAAAAGATATCCGAAGAAACATTATTCCCTTATCCATCAATTGGAGTTTCAGGACGAAAGACAAGCGAACTCAAAACAACATTGCAAGAAGCTCTAAACAATAATAAGGTCTTGATCGTTGGTAATGCGGGCACAGGAAAATCAACTTGCTTGCGTTATATTTGCCATCACTATGCGTCTACCACTATCCATTCGATTTCACGAAATCGACCATATCCAAATTTAGGAACAACTATTCCAATTCTTGTTTCCTTAAGACATTTTGGGAAAAATGACCTTTCCTCACTTCTAAATTCACAACTTCGTAGCCATAAAATCTTAGCGGACAATAATCTTGTTCACGAAATATTGAATAATTCCAAATGCATCTTGTTATTAGATGGGTTAGATGAAGTACAGTCAAAATGGCGTGAAGATCTTGTAAACGAGATTGAAGTCTATAGCCAGTCTTTTCCAAATATACAAATTGTAATTACAAGTAGGAAACAACCACAGCCTGAGCTACTGAGCGGATTCGTCTGCTATGAAATTGAGGCTCTCAAAGATGAATCTGTTTTGCGTTTTGCGGAAGCATATTTAGGTTTCTATCATCGATATGCATTCATGCATTTTATTGAACAGAATCGTTTGGAGGAGATTATACAAACACCGTTGTTTTTGACATTCTGCTTAATTCTTTTCAGGCAGAATGCCGGTACTCTGACCAGTCTGACTGATGTTTACTTTCATGTATTACAGCTTTACAAAAAGGGCTGGGAAGATATTAAGAAGGGTAAGTCGAGCTCAATTGATTGGATGATTTTAGAACGTGCCCTGGCTGTACTAGCTTATCATATGGAGGTAAACAGGCTTGAGAATTCGGTGACCCGTGAACAAGTAATTCAAGTATTATCTAAAGAAGTAAAACTGCTTCAAGAAGAACATTTATGGTCTAGTACTCAAACCATTTTGGATCTGATATCACAGTTATTGTTTCATAACCTCTTGGTATCATCTGATGAAGTTTTTGGATTTTGGCACACATCATTTCAAGATTTTTTTGCGGCCCGCCAGCTCTCTAAGCTTCCAATTGAGATAACCTTGGAGCTAGCGGATACGGTGCTTAATTTTCAGACACTGGCATTTTTAGGGGCCATGATAACAGATTCTTCTCCAATTATTAGTTACTTGGTAGAGAAAATTCAAAATACAAGTGAGCTATCTAGAGCTGTATTAGCTGTTGAAACTTTAGGAAGTATGGGAAGCAAATTTACGTATGACATAATAAGAGCCATTGCCAAACCCAATTATTACGAAGTTCATATGGCTGCCAAAGAGGTGCTTGAATTTCGTGATTTTGAGGGGAAGTCGATTTTTCAAAGTGCGTTCAATTTGCTAATGACTATTGAACAAGTATTTCGTGGTGACATAGACCAAGATGATCTAGACTCATTTCCTGAGCCCGACAGAATAAACTTCAATATCTTTATTTCGCTTTATACAAAAACCTTGTTAGCGGTGAGTCAGGGTCATATTACTACAGCCAAGAAACATAATGAGGAACTACATGTATACATTGCAAGCCTAGTTGAAGAAGAGAAAAGACTTGATGAGTGGCTGATTTCCTGCGATCTTACAGATTTGTACATTTTTGCTTCTTCTTTAAGGGAGAGAAAAATCACTTCAGAGGCCCTATTTGAATTCTGTCGCAATACTTTGCTTCATTCAAGTTTACCATTTCTTGAAAAGATCGTAGACTTTTCACAAGATTATAGATTGAGGCTAGAAGCTAGTAATGCGATTCAATGCATTATTCGTAGATAAACTTGAACAAAAAGCTAAGGCACGTTTATCAAGAGCTAAAGCATGTTAGCCGGGGTGGGTGTGGCCTATGGCAAGGACAGCAGCCAATATGAACAGGCCGGGGGGACGCGCACGAGTGAGATAATGCGACGGCCGTCAACCTCCCCTACCCCCTTCCCCTTTACCTATTGGTTCAATCGGCCAGATTGAACCAATGGGTATATACGTTTCTCATCTTGTCAACTTGTATCCACTTGGATACAATATGAATCGTGTACACCGTTCTCCGCTCTGACGAGTTTGACAAATGGCTGGCACAGTTAAAGGACGTTAAGGGCAAAGCGCGTATTATTGCCCGGATCAGATCGGCCGAACTGGGCAACCTGGGCGATGTCCAGCCGGTCGGAGAAGGTATCAGTGAAATGCGAATCCATTATGGGCCTGGGTACCGGCTGTATTTTACTCAGAGAGGACGATTGTTAATTTTGCTGCTTGTGGGTGGAGACAAATCTTCTCAAAGCCGGGACATAAAGAAGGCAAAAGTATTGGCAAAATCAATAGAGGAATAACTGGTTATGGAAAAGTTTTCAAAATTTGACGCCGCTGACTATTTAGACAGCGAAGAAATGATCGCCGAATATCTCACGGCCGCGCTTGAAGACGAAAATCCTGATGTCTTTTTAGCCGCTATTGCCGATGTTGCCAAAGCACGGGGTATGAGCGCCATTGCCCAAAGTACAGGTCTTGGCCGGGAGAGTCTTTATAAGGCGCTTGCTCCCGGAGCAAAACCGCGATACGACACGATCCTCAAAGTTCTTCACAGTTTAGGCGTTAAACTTACCGTGACGACATAATTGACCGGTAATGTTTTTAGTTTTTCGCCATGACTACAACGGATAAAGAAATGAACGGATTCCCCTCTGGATATTTATCAGCTTATTTCCCCGTCCGTTGTAGTCTTAAAGGAGTGGCGAAAACTTCGAGACGCTAACATTAACCCCTCTTTTCCCCGGTTGCCCCACCTCCCAAACTGCGCCACAATAACGGGCTATGCCCGCCGCCCAAGCGCCCATTCCCCCATCCCCCGCCAATCGCCGTCGCGCCTGGTGGGGGTTGCTGCTGGTATTGGTATTGGACACGGCCGTGCTGATCTTCCTCATCCACCACATCCTCGCCTTCCAACAATTCCCGTTCGACGCCGACGAAGCCAACCACGCCTTGCCCGCGCAGCAGATGGCGCTGGCCCTGGGCGCGGGCGACCTGGGCAGTTTTGGCCG
Source organism: Chloroflexota bacterium (assembly GCA_035444285.1). Classification (GTDB taxonomy): domain Bacteria; phylum Chloroflexota; class Anaerolineae; order Promineifilales; family Promineifilaceae; genus CAADGU01. Next base: position 120,675 of record DAOMOK010000004.1, on the reverse strand, counting down.
CATTTTCGCCGCGCAGAACTTTTATCCGCCGGGTGTCACCTGGCTCAAGGCGCTGGTCTTTTTGCTGTGGGGCGGCACGGCCGTGACCGCCCGCCTCTTTAGCGCCATTTCCCTCTTCCTGGTTGCGCCCGTCCTCTACGCCATCTGCCTGGAAATTGACCAGAGATACGGCTGGCTCAGCGGCCTCATCGCCGCCACGCTGACGCTAACCATGCACTCCGCGCTCATCAACGGCGCGCTGGTGATGCTGGAAATGCCGGGATTGCTCGTCAGTATACTGGCCTTGTGGGCTTATCTGCGTGTACTCAAACGGCCGTCCCCCGCCCGCCTCCTGCTCACCAGCCTGCTGCTCACCCTCACCATCCTCACCAAATACACCTACGGCGCCGTCACCCTCACGGCCGTTGCCCTGACCGAACTTACCCTTGCCGCCAGCACATTCCGTCACGCATCACGCATCACGCACCACGCATCACACGTCACGCATCACACGTCACGCATCACGCATCACGCATCACGCCGCTGGCTCTACCTCTTCGGGCCCCTCATACTGGCGCTGCTGCTCTGGCTGGCCCGCCCCGGCAACCTCAGCGGCGCGGTGGACTATGCCCAACCCTTAGCCGGCAACGCCGCCTGGCTCTCCTGGCGCGGATTGGCTTACTACCCGCTCAGCCTGGCGCAGCACGAGACGCCCGCGCCGCTGTTCGCCCTGGTCAATCTGGCCGGGCTGATCTGGGCCTTTGCCAACTGGCGCAATCCCGGCATCCGGCTGCTGCTACTCTATTTCCTGGCGGGCATGGCGCTGATCATGTTCATCAATCACCCCTTCAACCCCCGCTTTATTGCCACCTTTGTGCCCACGCTGCATCTGCTCACGGCCGTGATGCTCACCCATACCTTGCACCTCACCCGCCGCCACTGGCCGCAAGCCCCCACCTGGCAGCGCGCCGCCATCCTCCTGCTCGCCGGGCTGCTGTTGCTGGCGGCAGGGCAAAGCGTCCGCACCCTGCCCGACCGTTTTCGCCAATTTAGCGACACCCTGACAGTGGAAATTGAAACCCACCCCGCCCTGAACGACCTGGCCGGCTGGCTGCAAAGTAAAATCCCACCAGACGCCCGCTTCTTCCTGGTCAACCCCTGGGATCAATTCAGCGCCGCCGCCTTGACCTGGCGGTTGGCAACCACCAGCCAGGCTACCTGGACAATTCCCTCGGCCGTTCTCTCTCCGGCCACGCCGGACAATCTGGCCCGTTTCCGCCATCAACTGGCCGAGAGCCAGGCGGCGTATGTGGTGGTGCTGGAAGGAGGCCCCTGGGGCGCGCCCGCCTGGCCCGATTACACGGCCGTCATCGAAAACGGCTTCGACGAAACAACCCGCCGCCAATTCATCATCCCCTTCTACACACAAGATGAATGGGGGCAGGCCAACGGCCGTCAGGAATTACACATCCAGGCGATCATTTATGAACGGGAGAATTAGAGATTGAGAGACTCAGTAGATCCCATATAACCTGTCATTCCGAACCCTTCGGTAAGCTCAGGGCAGGCTAGTCTTCGGCGTGAGGAATCCCTTAGAACTGTGCCGTAGGGATTCCTCGGAAGACCTCGGAATAACATTTTTCTCAGAATTTAGATCTAATGAGACTGGAAGATTGAACAAATCCCTCCTCACCCCCTCACCTCCTCACCCCCTCACCTGCTCACCGCCACCTCCCCCAATCTCTGCCCGTCTACCCAGTTATACACGCCCACCGTCAGCGCCAGGCCATCCAGCGCCGGGCGGGGCAGGCTGCGCTGCTCGACGATGCGCACACCCGGCGGCCAGTTTGCCAGCGGCAGCGCGCCGCGCCAGGTATCGCCGTCCGCCTGGGCCAGGGGCGGCTGGCCGGGCAGGCCCAGATGGGCAAAGATGGTCAGGTGTGGCGGCAGCGGCACGGCCGTAGACCACACCAGCGTCACCTCATACCCATCAGCCGTCTCCACCACCTGCGCCTCATGCAGACAGACTGCTTCGCCAATCAGGGCTACCGGGCAACCATCAGCCATACCCGACTCTAACCGGCCCGCATACTGCAACTGCCAACGGCCGTCCACCCCATACCGCGACACATACACCCCATCCGCATCCGCATCCGCCGCCAGCGCCACCAGTTCATCCGGCGGCACAATCACGCCACGCATATCCACCGTGAAATCGCCATTTTCGCGCTCCGCCTGGTCCAGCCAGGGCATAGCACGGGACAACGACTCCGCCCGACCACCCGTCCATACCCGCTGAAAATCGGCCAGTTCCACCACCACCGGCGCCAGCGTCAGCCCCCAATACCCCACCGGGTACGGCGGCCGAGTCGGCGCATACCTGTCGGGGAAATTGAGGAAAAGGAGACGGCCGTCGCCCGCCTCATCCAATACCGCCACCGCCGCCCGCAAATGGTCGGTTCCCTGCTGCCACACCGCTTCAAACTGGCGCAGCAGCCAGGCGCTTTGCAGCAAAATCAGCCCTATCGCCAACACGCTGCCCACCTGCACCCAACGCCGTTCCCCCATTCGCGGCCAGAGGGCACAGGCCCACAACAGGCAAATGCCCAACGCCGGCGCATAAAGCAACCGCGCTGCCAGCGCCACATAAGCAAAACCCAGCCCCACCAGCATGGGCAGCACCGCCGCCAACGCCCAGCCCAGGCCAAACAACGCCACGCGGCCCCGTCCGCGCCAGGCGGCCAAAACCAGCAGCGCCGCCACGCCCGCCAGGGCCACACTCGCCACCAGCCACTCGCTCCACACCGCATCCGGCGCATACCCCTGCGGCCGCCCAAACAGGGGAAAGGCCATACCTTGTAGCACGTAAGCCAGATTACGCGCATCAAAAAACGCGCCGGTAATGCCCGCCTTGCGCGGCACCGCCAGCCAGACCAGCACGTACCCCGCTGCCATTACCGGATACACCAGCGCCCAGGCATACGGCCGTAACCAGCCACCCATTGACCGCCCCTGCACCCAGGTATGGCGCAGCAGCAGTTCATACAACAGGGGCACCACCGCTACCGTGACGCTGCTTTCTTGTGTTGCCAGAGCCAGGGCAAAAAAGAGCAGGCTGGCGACCAGCCCCCAACGGGCGCGGCGTGGCGGAGGGATGGGGTGCAACGGCCGTGCCCAGAAATAACACAACCAGGCGGCGTTCTGCCACACGGCCGTGAGCGGCTGCTGTGGCGCGGCCCAGGCCACCGCCTGATAGGCCATCGGGTAAAAAGCAAACAGCGCCGCTGCCGCCACGGCCACCCCCCACCCCAATCCCAACCGGCGGCTGATGGCAAAGGCCAGGGCCACATTCAGCAGATGGAACCCTATTTGAAACCCATGCGCCACTGCAATGGCAAATGTGCCATCGGCGCGCCGGAAGAGCCAGAAGTAGAGCATGGTCAGCGGGCGGTAAAACTGGAAATCGGCGTTGGGCAGCAGCGTTTGCCACCACGCCTTGCCCAGAGCATGCCCAAACCAAAGCGGGTCATCCCAGATGAAAGCAAACGCCAGCGAGGAGGCATAGACCAACACCGTCGCCAGCAGCACGGCCGTTAGCGCCAGATAGACCCACCAATACCGATTACCGTTCACCGATTACCTCCACCCCTCCCGGCAGTACCACCATATCCCCACCGCCCGCCAGGGGCAAACGCGCCCCCGTCGCCGGATCATACAGGCCCACGGCAATGTGCGCCGGGCCGGTGTAATCCGGTTCGCGGAAGGTAATGGCGTGGGCGTCGGTGATATATTCACCCGCCAGCCAACCGGTGGTGGGGCGTTCGCCGTTGGCCGGGGGTGCGTCGTGTTGGCCGATGAGACGGCCGTCCGCCGCCAATACATGCGCAAACACCGTATAAGCCACCGGCCCGCCCTCGCCCACCGCCTGCCAATACAATGTCAGCGGGATTGGTTCACCGGCCACAACTTGAGAAGGCGCATCAAACCCGATCAGCCGGGCTATATCGCCAAATGTGGCCTCCAGCGGCGTCTGCGGCGTGGGCGGCGTGAAATTGTGGTCAGAAGCGATGATTTCCACCTGTCCGATAGGGATTTGCTGCCCATCGAGCGACAACAACAACACGGCCGTGCCACTCGCCACCCCCGCCGGAATTGCCAATAGATGATGTTCCAGCACGACCTCACCTATCCGCCATTGGTCAGTCGGAAACAGTGTTGTAACCGGCACACCTGCCAATACTTGCCCGTTTTGTACCAGTTGCAAATGAGGGTTCAGCGTCGGTGACAGCGATGTGGCCTGCCATTCCAGGGCTACCCGCAAAAGCTGCCCGCCGCCGATCTGCCCGCGATCCTGGCCCACGGCCGTGAGCCACAACCCATCCGCCACGCTCACCGGCTCCGGCAACCGGGGCAGTTCCGGCGACAGGCCATACGGGTTGCCGCCGGGCCGGTTGGCGGGCTGCAAGGCAATGACCTGTGGCAATTCCAACATCATGCCTTGTGACTGCCCGGCGGCGTTATGCGCTTCGATGGGGCCGACGGCACGGCCGTTCACCCCCAGGCGCAGCGTCACCGGCTGCGGCTGTGTGCCCCAGGGCAGGGGCAAGACGTGGGTGGTCGTTACCACTTCACCCGCTGCCCACAATTCTGTGGGACGGCCGTCGCCCGCCACCAATATCTCATCCCACTGCGCCAGCGGCAGGCCGTAAGCATCGAGCAATTGCAGCACGACCGTGTCCCGGTCAGCTAAGGGTTGGTGCAACTGCCAACGCAAGGCCAGGGTGACGGCCGTGTCCCCCGCCATCGCCGGTTCCACCCAGGCACCCGTCAATTGCAACGGGCCAAACCAGGCATCGAGCGGCGTCCAATCGGGCGGTGTGGCCGGTTGATTCATTTCGTAAATTTGCACGATGAGGCCGGCAAACGGCCGTGTCTCCACCAGTGATCCCGCCTGTTCCAGCGCAAAACGGACGATGGGCGGCCCCTGCGCCAGCCCACCGTCGGCAGAAACCAGGGCAATACGGCGATGGGGCACGGCCGTCCATTCACCCAACCGCGCCCATAAACTATCGGAATCAGCCAGTTGGGGCATGACAACGGCCGTGTCGCCGTCATATTCCAACGGGAAAGCCCAGCCCGCATCCGGCACAATAATCAGGTCAACGGCCGTCAACGTCTGCTCCAGATAAACCGCTGCGCCGCGCATGTCATCTTTCGCCGTTTGTGGATCAAAGAAGTACAAAGCTAACCCCACGCCAGACAAAATGAGCAGCGACAGCAAAAGGGTGAAGGCCAGCAATCGTTCCGCCAGGCGAATGACCCGGTTACGGGCAGCGACGCCGGGCGCGATCAGATATGCAGCCAGGGGAATAAAGCTGATAGCGGCAAAGGCAATATAACGCGGGTGGGAAAAGGAGCGCACCGTCCAGACCAGCAGCGCGGCACTGAGCGGCAGCAGCCATTGCAGGAGGAGGCGAAAGAGGTAATCGGTAATCCGTAATCCGTGATGCGTGATGCGTGATACGTGATGCGTGATCGGGTTACGGTTTACGGGATACGGATTACGGGCAACGGTCAGGCGGAGGAGGGTGAGTACGCTTGCACTGAGTCCAATCGAAGTGGCCGTGACCAGCAGCAGTAGCGCAGACAGTTCCCAGACGCCGGGGCGGGACAGGGCGGCAGTGAGGCCGGTGTGGTGGAAGACCCACACCTGCTTGAGCAGAAAATCGAGCGGGGCCGGTTCGGCCAGGTAGGTACCGGCATTGGCTTCAGCTTGCACGGCCGTCCAGTTGCGCAGCACGGCCGTGAACCAGGGCAAACAGGCTAACCCTACCACCACCTGCGTCAGCACCAAACGGCGTAAATCACGCCACCGCTGTTCCTTCAAGAATACCAGCAGCAGCCAACCGCTCACATACGCCGCCAGAAACACCATCACATAATGCAGATGCAGAGCCAACCATTCGACAAGAGCAAAGATGAGCCAATAGGAGATTGGGAGATGGGGAGACTGGGAGATTGAAGGTGAATCTCCAATCTCTAATCTCCAATCTCTAATCTCCCAGGCCATCGCCAACAACGCCAGCGTCGCCAGCGGCAGCAGCGCATACACCCGCGCTTCTTGAGCATAGATGACGGAGAGCGGGGAGATGGTGACGAGGAAGGCGGCGAGGAGGGGGGCGTGAGGCGTAATCCGTAATCGGTAATCGGTAATCCGTAATCGGTTATCGGTTATCGGATTACGGATTACGGATAACGGACAACGGATAACGGTATACGGGTAACGGAACCAGCGGCGGCAGACGGCGTAGGCGGCGGCTACTTGTAGCAGGCTGGCGAGGGTGGAAAAGTAACGGCCGCTGAAGGCGTTCAGCCCGGTCAGCGCCACCCAGCCTTTGAGCAGGATGAAATAAAGCGGCGGGTGGATATTGTTCAGCCGGTCGGCCAAAATCGTGGGCAGTGGCGAACGCGCCAGATTGAGGCTGATGCCCTCGTCCCACCAGATGCTCTGGCTTGCCAGCGCGTGCAGGCGCAGGGCAAAGGCGAGGAGGAGGAGAGCGGAAAGCGTCATCCGTAATCGGTAATCCGTAATCCGTAATCCGTAATCCGTAATCGGATAACGGGTCACGGATAACGGCTCACGGGTTACGGCATACGGGTCTTGGTTCACGGCGCGGTCTCCAGGGGGAGGGTGATCTGGTTGTTAGGGTGGGCACGGCCGTTGGCGTCAAACGCGGGCAGGCGCAAACCATTGGCCGGGTAGTAGAGGCCGATAGCCAGATGGTAGGGGCCGGGCAGAGCGTCGGCGGGCAGGGTCAGTGTGTGGGCATCCGCAATCACTTGCCCGGCGGCCCACAGGTGGGCGGGCAGGCCACCCGGCCACTGGTCAGATTGAGCCACCATCTGGCCGTTTTCATCCAACAGGTGGACAAAGGTAGAGATCAGTTGGCCGGGCTTTTGCGTCACCTGCCAGTACAGGGTCAGGCCGATTGTTTCCCCGACAGTCAAGGGCGCGGCCATCAAATCCACCCCCTTTAACACCATCTGCTCACCAAAATGGTCACTGCGCAACATGGGAACATCTGGCGGCAGGTCAAACTGCCTATCCAGGGCAATCACTTCTACCTGACCGGCCTGGTGTGCTTCGCCTGAGGGTTCGCCATTAGCAGTTAACGGCCGTAGCCACAGTTCATACACACCAGGGGGCATATCGGTGGGGAGGGGTACGGCCGTTTTCTCGTGGATGATTTCGCCGGGCCGCCAGTGGCCAGTGTCAAAGCGGCTGAGCGGCTGGCGCACCGTCACCTCCCCCAGGCTCACTTCCACCTGCAAACCGGGCGGCAGCGGTTCATCGGCGCGCCAGTACAAGTCCAGCAACAGGTTATCGCCATTCACTACCGGCGGCGGCGGAAAGTCACGCGCCACCAGCAGGCGGAGACTGCCCCAATCCTGCATCAGGGCAATGGGCGGATCAAACTGCGTGGCGGAAGCAGGTTCAGGTCGCAGGCCGGTTTGCACCTGGCCCACCGGTTGTGTCATGCCCACAAACGCCCCATCAACAGCAAACAGTGGCAACTGCGACTGCGTGGCATCAAACAAAGATAGCTCTATCTGGTAGTTGGACGGCGGCAGGCCAGGCGGCAGCGACAGGCGGTAGTGGACAACCGGCGTCTCGGCCAGCCCCCAATGTTCAGGGTAGAAATAGACATCGTTGAGCAGCGGTGTTTCCAGACCGGCCCACCGTTGACCGGTTTCATCCAGCAGGCTGAACTTGACGGTGTAACGGCCGTCCACCGGCTGCGCCAACTGCCATTGCAAAGCGACGTTCACGGCCGTTGGCTTGGCCTCCGCCTGTGTCGCCAGCAAGGAGAGGGCGTCGCCAAAACGAACGGGGGCCGAGAGTGGTGTGGGGGCGGTGGTCACGGCCGTAGGCGTTGCCCGATAGATCGCTGCCCAATCCTGCCCATTCAGTTGGATGGTCTGCACGGGGACAGCGCCGGAAATGGGTGGCTCAGGTTGCAGAATGCCGCTGTCCAGCGTGGTGATCAGGTAATTGGCCTGGGGCAGATTGTCCGGCGTCCAGGCCAGGGAACGGCCGGGGAAAAAGGATGCCAGCGCGGGGGACATGCCGGCCACGGCCGTGTTATCGGCGGCATCTGGTTGCTTGGCCAGCCAATGGGCAGCGGCGCTCGTCCCTTCACCCCAATCCAGTTCCATCACCTGCCGGGCAACGGCCGTGCCGCCCAACAATGGATTCGCCGCTGTTAACGGGTACGGCAATACCCACAGCAGCCAGATTGCCTGGATACCAGCCAGCAGTGAAACAACCGGGGACAGGCGCGTCTGGAGAGCGGGCAGATACATCCAGCCTAAGGCGGCGATGATGATGAGCGCGGGCACGGCGGGTAGGGCATAGCGGTCATACTTTTGGGCGGCCTGGGTCACGGCCGTGATAAACAGAATCGGCCAGAAGAGAAAAATCCAGGTGGGCAGCCGCCGCCAGGGGTCATATTCAGAGCGCCGCCATAAGGCGCGGGCGATAAGGAAAATGGCAAGAATGAGGCCACACAATACCACCGGGCTGAGGCGAAAGGCGAGGGTGAGCGGGTAAAAGAGCGGGCCGGGGTCATGGGTGATCTGGCCCAGAAAGTAAGACGGCCGTAACGCCTCCGCCGCATGTTCACCAAACGTCCCGGTCAATTGCTGTATCACCGGCAGCGGTGTGCGCCACAGCGCAGGAAACAGGGCAACCAGCAGCAGCACACAAGCCGCCAACCAGCAAATACCCTGCCCCACCATCCGCTTGAAACGAGCCGGCCAAGGGGTCTCTTGGCCCATGAACATTGACAAGAGAATAAAAAGCGCCGCAAATGGCGGCAGCAACAGCGCCGGGCTTTTGCTGAGAATAGCCAATCCGGCCAACCCACCGGACAGCGCCGCCCAGGCATAGGGTTTGTTTTGTGGTAGCCTGATTGCCAGCGCCAGCGCCAACAGTGATAGGGTGGTGAAGGTGGTGAGCAAGCCGTCCACGTGCAGCAGGCCAGACAGCCCCACCAGGAAGGGGTCGAAGGCGAGCAAGAGGGCGATGAGCAGAGCAGGGGCACGGCCGTACAGCCGCCGCGTCAGCCAGAAAGCGACTACCACACCCAGGCTGTTGACCACCGCCACCAGCAGCCGCGCCCCGGTTAAAAAGGTATAGAGCCGGGGCAGCATGGCCGTATTTTCCGGGGCATACCAGGCCAGGTGGCTGATCCAGTGGTAGGCAGGCAGGTCAGACGGCCGTAAGGCCAACTGCCCACTCATTGCCAGCGTCCCCAACCAGGTGGTGGTGACGCCCGGATGCCCTGCCGTCAGCGTGTCGGCCCATTGCCCCGCCAACAACGCCTGCCGGAACAGCACCGAGCGGAACACCCAGACCAACTCATCGGGCGTCACGTACCGGTCTATGGCCGCCAGGCGGGGCAAAAGCGCGGCCAAAAAAAGCACGCTCCCCATAAGGAAAGCGTGTAAAGCCGGGCGACTATTGAACCAGTTCCGGTATGACATGAAGGCCAATAATAACCTATCGCCGGTGGGGGCGCACACGGCCGTATGAACTTCATTAGCGGGCCAATTGTGTTATTGCCAACATGCCTGAACCCAGTATAATCGAGGTTAAAGTGCAATGTGATAAAGGATGGGAAGAATAATTTGGTTAATGAATTAACCTTTACAGATAGTGAATCAAGTCACCCCATGGACTTTTTATTGGGTGAGGATTTTAACCTGCCCGCAGCAGGCGAAACCCGGAAAGGATGGGTGGTGGCGCACCGGAACAATGAGATATTGGTGGACATTGGCGCCAAGTCGGAAGGGATCATCCCGATGGCGGAAGTACAGACGATGGATGCCATTACCCGTGACCGGTTGACTATTGGCAACGAAGTAAATGTCTATGTTGTGACCCTGGAAGATGAACATGGCAATCTGATTGTGTCGTTCACGAAGGCAGTCGAATACCAGGACTGGGCAAACATGGAACACTGCTTACGCGCCAAGGAGGCCTGTGAAGGGCAAATTGCCGGGCACAACAAAGGGGGGTTGTTGGTGCAAATTGGGCAACTGCGCGGTTTTGTACCCAAATCCCAATTCAGCCGGGAGCGACAACAAGCAGTGCAACAAAGCCCAGGCGCTTTGCAGAAATCGGTGGGGCAGCCGATTACGGTGAAGGTAGTGGAAGTAGATGCGGAACGCAACCGCCTTATTTTGTCTGAAAAGGACGCCGCCACCGAAATACGCCAGGGCAAACGAACCAAATTGCTATCGGAAATAAAAGAAGGGGATGTGTTTGACGGCCGTGTCATCAACCTGGCAAACTTTGGCGCTTTTGTGGACATTGGCGGGCTGGAAGGGCTAATCCATCTTTCCGAAATTAGTTGGAAACGCATCAATAACCCCAACGAACTCTTAAAAACAGGCCAGGAAGTCAAAGTCCAGGTTCTTTCCATTGACCAGGAAAAAGAACGGCTGGCGTTGAGTCTGAAGCGATTGCAGCCTGATCCCTGGACAACCATTGACGAGCATTATCAGGTGGGGCAGCTTTTTGATGCTACCCTGACCAAATTGGCCCCGTATGGCGCTTTTGCCCGGCTGCATGATGATTATCAGCTCGAAGGGTTGATACACATATCGGAAATCTCAGAAACGCATGTCACTCATCCTCGTGACATTGTGAAGGTAGGTCAGGTAGTATCGGTTCGTATTATTCGTATTGACGCGGAGCAGCGGCAACTTGGTCTGAGCATCAGGCAGGTTGCTTCTCCAAAATTCGTCGAGTCTGACCTGGCGTTACTCAGTGAACAATAGTCGGTAATTGGTATGCCCATTACCGAGGATCGTCACCGATTACCAGGCAAAGACCGGCGAGCCAAACCGAGGTAAACACCGGTGAACTCAAAAAACTGGGAACGATTTACACAACGCGCACGACGGGTATTAAGTCTGGCGCAAGAAGAAGCCGAACGTTTAAACCACAGCTATATTGGCAGTGAGCATGTACTCATTGGCTTGCTGCGGGAAGAAGGTGGTGTCGCCGGGCGGGTGCTGCGTGAATTAGGGTTGGATGCGGCTCGCGTCCAGGCCATGGTAGAACGCCTGTCTGGTGGGCCGGGAACCCGCACTCCTTTCACAAAAATTGAACTTTCGCCCAGCACCAAACGGCTGCTGGAATTGGCCGTGGAAGAAGCGCGGCGCATGGGGCAGCATTACATCAGCACGGAACATTTGCTGTTGGGGCTGGCGCGCCAAAATGAAGGGCTGGCCATTGATGTGCTACGTAAATTTGGCATCAGCCCGGAACAGATTCGCCGCCAGACACGGCGGATGTTGAAAGAAAGTCCGGTAGCAGCGGCAGAAACGGCCGCACCAGCCAAACGGGGTGGTACGCCAGCCAAGAAAGAAAAAAGCAAAACGCCAATGGTTGACCAGTTAGCCACCGATTTGACGGCAATGGCCGAGGAAAACAAGTTGGACCCGGTTATCGGCCGACAAATGGAAATTGAGCGCGTCATCCAGATATTGGCGCGGCGCACCAAAAATAACCCGGCGCTCATTGGCGAACCGGGTGTGGGCAAAACGGCCATCATTGAAGGACTGGCGCAACGAATTGTAGACGGCCGTGTCCCGGACATCCTGCACAACAAACGGGTGCTACAACTGGATGTGGGCAGCCTGGTAGCCGGTACCATGTACCGGGGCCAGTTTGAAGAACGGCTCAAGCGCGTCATCGAAGAGTTGAAATCTAGTGACGCCATCCTCTTTATTGATGAGGTACATATGCTGGTGGGGGCCGGTTCGGCCGGCAGTTCCGTAGACGCGGCTAATATCCTGAAACCCGCACTGGCGCGGGGCGAACTACAAACCATTGGCGCTACCACCCTGGAAGAGTACCGCAAATATATTGAAAGTGACGCGGCGCTGGAACGCCGTTTCCAGCCAATTTATGTGGATGAGCCTTCCCCCGAAGAAAGCGTCCAGATTTTGCAGGGGATTAAAGGCGCATATGAGCAGCATCACAACCTGTTTATAACCCAGGAAGCAATTGAAGCGGCTGTGAACCTCTCCACCCGTTATGTCACCGACCGTTTCTTGCCAGACAAGGCCATTGACCTGATTGACGAGAGCGCCTCCCGTGTGCGGATGTACCGTGTGCCCTACGTAGCCGATATCCGTGAAGCCTATGACGAATTACGCGAAATTCGGGATGAACGGACACAATCTATTGAAGACGGCCGTTACGAATATGCCGAAGATTTGCGCACTCGTGAGGAAGAGCTGCAACGCCAACTTGATAGTTTGCGTGCCAGCAACGAAGGGGAATACTCGGTCAGTGTGACGGCTGAAGATATTGCCGAAGTGCTGGCGATGTGGACGGGCATCCCCGTTTACCAGTTTACCCATGAAGAGTCCGAACGACTGCTGCACATGGAAGATGAACTGCGCAAAGCCGTTGTGGGGCAGCAAGAAGCAATTGAGGCTATTTCCAAAGCCGTGCGCCGCGCCCGCGCCGGTTTGAAAGACCCCAACCGCCCTATCGGTTCTTTCATCTTTCTCGGCCCCACCGGTGTGGGTAAAACGGAGTTAACCAAGGCGCTGGCAATGTTCTTGTTTGGCAGCGAAGAAGCGCTGGTGCAGTTGGACATGTCTGAATTTATGGAACGGCACAATGTGGCCCGGCTGGTTGGTTCACCACCAGGATATGTGGGATACGAAGACGCCGGGCAGTTGACGGAAGCGGTGCGGCGACGGCCGTACTCCATTGTCGTCTTTGACGAAATTGAAAAGGCGCACCCGGAAGCGTTTAACCTGCTGCTGCAAATCATGGAAGAAGGGCATCTGTCTGACGCCAAAGGGCAAAAGGTCAATTTTCGTAATGCCATGATCATTATGACCTCCAACGTGGGCGCAGATACCATCAAACGGGGTCCCAACCTGGGCTTCTCTTTCCGCCGCGACGATGTGACCGAAGCCAACCAGCAGTATGCGGAAATGCAAAAAACGCTGCTGGAGCAACTAAAGAAACAGTTCCGCCCCGAATTTATCAACCGCGTGGACAGCATCGTTGTCTTCCGGCAGTTGAGCAAAGAGAACATTCGCCGCATTGTAGATATTATCTTGAATGAGGTGAATGACCGGCTGATAGATCATGAATTGACGATTGAGGCCACCGATGTGGCCCGTGACTGGCTGGCGGAGCATGGATATGATGCCGAGTTTGGGGCACGGCCGTTGCGCCGCCTTATCCAAATGGAAGTGGAAGATCGTCTCTCCGATGCCGTTTTAGCTGACAAGTTTGTCCACGGCGAAACGGTTTACCTTGATATACAAGATGACAACATCGTGCTGCGTCACAAAGAAGAACAAGAACCCACACTTGAAGTGGAAGCCATACCAGAGCCAGCCATGTGAATGAGTCGGCTATAGGCCAATTTGGCCCTGTTTCCTACACCCGCAGGTAACAAAAAGCCCACAGCTTACTGTGGGCTTTTTTGTTGACCATCTTGTTGGCCTTTTCCAGTCTGGTCATTCACACGGGGGAATATACAACACCTGACCAACCTTAATCAGATTATAGTTTGAAATCCGATTGGCTTTGGCAATGGCGTCCACCGTAACACCATACTGCTTCGCCAAAATGCCCAATGTTTCCCCAGCCTGCACAATATGCACAGACCGGGTGCCACCAATGATATACAAACTACCACCATAACCCATAGCAATGGGCGTAAAAGTAGCCGGTAAGGTTGGCGTCGGTGTGGCTGTGTTAGTGGGCGTAGGTGGGATTACTTCTACCACGAGTTCTGGGTCGGTAGTCTGGCTGCTACCACCGCCACCAATTTGCCCGCACGCGGCTATCAACAACGCCATCGCCAACAGGGATATTACAACTATTGCAGGTTTTCGCATGATGCCTCCTCGATTTGTTCTACACACCCCAATCTCTACAATTCAACATAAGGTACCAAGCCATTATAACAGAGCATGTCTAATTTTTGAAGCATGGCAAATGGGTTATCGGTCATAGCATAAAACCCGGTACTTCTGTACTGATTGCCCATCGCTACGTGAATAAGCCGCTAATTTTGCGTTGTTACACTTTGGTCGCTTCTTATACTCTGGCAGTGATGGTACCTGAAACGATCGGCCGTTATCGAATTCAAGCAGAACTAGGTCGTGGTGGTATGTCAACGGTTTATCTCGCTCATGATCCTCATTTTGAGCGGGAGGTGGCTGTTAAATTGCTGCCGGTGGAGTTGTCTCATCACCCCACCTTTCGCAAGCGATTTGAACGGGAAGCCAAAGTTGTCGCCGCACTCGCCGACCCTGCGATTGTCCCTGTTTATGATTTTGGCGAAGAGAAGGGGCAGCCTTACCTGGTCATGCGCTTTATGCCCGGGGGGTCGCTGGCTGAGCGGCTGCATCAGGGGCCATTGAGTCTGGCTAACGCGGCCTTTATTATAGGCCGGCTGGCGCCAGCATTAGATGAAGTCCATGCTCACAAAGTTGTTCACCGCGATCTGAAACCCAGCAATATCCTGTTTGACCAGCGTGGCGAGCCGTATATTTCAGATTTTGGCACGGTAAAGATGACAAAGGCGACCACGCAGCTAACCGACACGGGGGGAGCGGTGGGTACACCCGCCTATATGAGTCCAGAGCAAATTCAAGGGGAAGCAGAGTTAGACGGCCGTTCCGACATCTACACCCTGGGCATCATCCTCTATGAAATGCTCTCCGGCAAACACCCGTACCAATCCAACACCCCCATTGCCGTGGCCGTCAAACATATGTTTGAGCCAACGCCACGCATTCTGGACGCACGGCCAGACCTGCCTCCGGAAATTCAGACTATCGTCAACAAGGCCATGGCCAAACAACCAGATGATCGCTATGACACGGCCGTAGCCTTTGCCCAGGCTATTTGCGCCCTGACGCCCGACGTTGAATTACCGGCAGCCAGTGTTGTGGTAGAACCGCCTCACCCCCAGGCCGGGCGACGCCTGGCCCTGATCATCAGCACCAGCGAGCATCAAGACCGAACCCTGGCCAGCCTGACGCGACCCACCGCCAACATCCACAGGCTGGTTGATGTACTGCGTGACCCGCAAATTGGCCGTTTTGATCAGGTATCCACGTTGGTAGATGAATCCGCCGATGCCATCCGGCGGGCAGTGGCTCATTTTTTTGCCGACGGCGCTAAAGAGGATTTGCTGCTGCTCTACTTCATGGGACATGCGGCCGTAGGTGCAGAAGAAAAGCTCTATCTGGCAGCTCAGGATACCGAACACAATCTACTGCGAGCCACTGCCATTCCGGCTTCTTACCTGGCTGAAGTGATGGATGATAGCCAGGCATGGCAGCAAGTGTTAGTCCTGGATTGCACGTTTAGCAACGCCAGCAGCCGGGACAGCCGAGAGTTAATTGGGCGGGTGGCAACAACAGATGATGCATTTAACCGCAATGGACACGAAAGGGTGATTCTGTCTGCCGCGGATCGGGTGCATTATGAATGGCGTCGTGATGGGGTCACGGGGTCAGCGATGCCTTCACTGTTTACCCATTTTTTCATCGAAGGATTAAAAACGGGTGCAGCCGACCATGACCGCAACGGCCGTGTCACCATTGACGAGGTTTTTGCCTACGTTCACGAACAATTGCAGCGCAAAACGTCGCAGAATGGGACACGGCCGTACAAGTGGGCCTCTTTTGCCTACCAGGAAGCCAGCCACATTGTGATCGGCCACAATCCGCAAACACCACCACCGACACCCATTCTGCCGCTGCTGTCCCCATCACCCACCGCCGCGCAGCCACACCATGCACCCGTTCACCAGAGAAAGCCGGTACTGCTGCTGGCGCTGCTATTGGCGGTTTTGTTTATCATTGGCAGTGGCTGGGTCTGGCAGCAGGTTATTTCCCCGCCAACTGCCAGTGCCGCCCTGGTCGTCGTCGCGCCTTCGGCCACACCGACAGAGACGGCTACCACACCACCCACCGCTACCCACAAACCAACACAAACGGCTACGGGCACTTCGGCTGCGCCCAGCACCAGTACGCCTACCCACACTGCTTTGGCAACGGCCGTGCCTACCCAACCTGCCACGCCCACCCCAACCATCACCGACTATCTGGCAGTGGCGCATCTGGCCTCCAGCCTCTTCACCGAACCGGACACGGCTGCGCCGGAAATAACCTTTATCGGCATCGGCGAGACGGTAGCCGTCATGGGGCGTTCAGAAAATGGAGAATGGCTCTTTGTGGAAAATGCCGAGGGCATTCAGGGTTATGTTCATGCGCCGCGCCTCGATTGGGCCGGACAGATAGACGCCTTGCCGGTGATGGATACGGCCGTTAATATCATTCCAAACCCCTCTTCCAATCCCATTTCCAACCCCACTCCCACCACCCCAGCCACGTGCCGGCCAGGCAACTGCCCCTTGTTATCCCTGGACACGTACCCCATCAATCCCCCTCGCTGCGAGAACAATACCTACTACCGGACTGTTTTTATGATGGGTCATGGCGGCGACGGCCGTTACACCTATTACTGGAACGAGCAAAAAATGGCCGGGCCGCTACTGAATGAAGGATTCGGCTTTGAAGTCAACAGCCCTGACAAATCACCCGTCATTGGCATCGCTAAAATTGTCTCCGGCGACGGCCAAAGCATAGAAAAAGAGCTTTTTGTGTCAGACTTCGGCTGCCAGTAAAATCGGTAATCCGTAATCGGTTATTCGGGTCACGGTTTACGGGTCACGGCTCACGGATTACGAATTCAGGCAAGTAAGGTACAAATCCATATGGCAGCTTTTCATTATCAGGACAATCAACTTTGGTGTGAAGATGTGGCGCTGGCGGACGTGGCTACGGCCGTAGGCACACCCATTTATATTTACAGTCAGGCAGAATTGCAGGCGCGGGCGGCAGCATTTGTCGCCTCCGCTCCCGGCAGCATGGCCTGTTATGCCATCAAAGCCAACAACAACCCGGCTATTTTGCGCTTGCTGGCAGACGCCGGTCTGGGCGCGGATGTGACCAGCGGCGGCGAACTGTTTCTGGCATTACACGCCGGATTTTCGCCAGACAAAATCATCTTTTCCGGCGTGGGCAAACGGCGCGATGAAATTGAGATGGCGCTAAATAACGGCATCCGTGCCCTGCATGTGGAATCGGCAATGGAGCTAGAGGCAATTGCCGCTATCGCCAGCGAACGGCAGCAGGTGGCGCGCATTGGCGTGCGTATCAACCCGGACATTCACGCCGAAACGCATCCTTACATGACCACCGGCGAAAAGTGGCACAAATTTGGCGTGGCCCCAGAAACGGCCGTCACCCTCCTGCACACCGCCCGCGAACACCCCGCTCTGCACCCGGTTGGTCTGGCAGCGCATATCGGTTCGCAGATTACGGCCGTGCCCCCCTTCGTGCAATCCGCCCATTTCCTGGTACACATGGCCGATGAGTTAGCCAGCAGCGGCATCCGGCTGGAATATGTGGATGTGGGTGGGGGATTGGGCATTGATTATGGCGATTGGCGATTAGAGATCGGAGATTTTCACGAGCAATCTCTGATCTCTCATCGCCCGTCTCCCAGTATCTCTGAGTGGGTCACGGCCGTGACCCAACCCATTCTTGCCGCCGGGTATGGTGTGGTCATGGAGCCAGGACGTTCCATTGTGGGGCCAACGGGCTGTCTGCTCACCCGCGTTACCTACACCAAAAACCAGGGTGGAACCCAATTTGCCATCGTGGACGCGGGCATGAGCGACCTGATCCGCCCCACTTTGTACGATGCCTACCACCCCGTCTTGCCGGTGGCCCAGGCGACCGACGACTCTGCGGCTACACCTTACACCATTGTTGGCCCGATTTGCGAAACAGGAGACTGGCTGGCAAAAGACCGAAAACTGCCCACCTTACAACCCGGCGATCTGGTGGCGGTTATGCAGGCGGGTGCTTATGGCTATGCGATGGCATCGAATTACAACGGCCGTCTCAAACCCGCCGAAATTCTAGTCAATGGCGGTCACTCTGCGATCATCCGCAAACGACAGGACTACACTCACCTGCTGGATGGCTGTCAAGCACTTGAGTCATCTACAACCTGCACCTAAAGCATCGGAAACTACCTGACGCTATGGCATACTCTCCCCCATATATCAGGAGGGATGTTATGCTTCATTTGCGCTGTACCTGGGTGATACCCTGTTTGTTATTGTTGATCATCTCGCTGGCAGCCAATGGGGGGCTGCTGCTGGTTGCCAGACAGCAATACCAGGTCGTGAATGGCGTTCGCTTAGACCCGCTTAATCTGGACTACTTTCCTGCTACCCCTCCAGAGCAGACAGAAGGCATGACGGCCGTGTTCTTCGGTGATTCCCGCGCTGCCCAATGGCCTGCGCCAGATGATCTCGCTGACATCCATTTCATCAATCGGGGTATCGGCGGGCAAACGTCTGCTCAAATAGTCGCCCGCTTTGACGCCCATATACGGCCGTTACAACCCGACATCCTCATTGTGCAAATGTGCATCAACGATTTGAAAACCGTCGCCATTTTCCCCAACTACCAGGAACAGATCATCGCCAGTTGCCAGCACAATATCAACCAGGTAGTACAAGAAGCCACAGCGATGGGCGCCACCGTTATTCTGACAACAGTGTTTCCCATTGGCGAATTTCCCTGGCATCGTCGTCTGGTCTGGTCACCGGCAATTGACACGGCCGTGACCGCCACCAACAGCCACATCCACTCCCTCGCCGCCGAAAATGTCATCATTCTGGACGCCTATGCCCTGCTCGCCGACAAATCAGAACGCCTGCAAACCCAATATGCTACGGACGAACTGCACCTGAATCCAGTCGGGTATGAACTGCTCAACCAGGAACTGACCAAAATCCTCGATGGTCAATCTCACCACTGATTAAACAGATAGGCACGGATTTTGATCCGTGCCTATTTGTTTAATCCGCAGCATCCGTGATTCATTTATCCGGGTCCGCCTGGCGCAGGTATTCCCAGGTGTAAATGCCGGTATAGTGCCCATCACTCCACTGGAATTGCAGCGCGTAAGCGCCCACCGCTTGAATTTGCTCAATTGTCACGCCTTCATTGGGCGTTTCCCGCATCACCTCCAGATCGGGCGGCGTGCCCATGTAAAGATGCCCGCCTTTGCATTCCACGCAGGGACAGTTGGCGCGCAGCCCGGCATAGGGCAAGCGGCTGGTGTGCCCATCCTCCCACTGAATGATGAGTAGTCGTTGAGTTTTGTCGGCGGTCACGGCCGTTGGTTTCGCCGTTGGTTTCGCCGTTGGTTTTTTCGCTGCCATCGTTTTCTCCTTTTTTGAGGCATGAACTGTATTTTCAGCCATAGTGGATGGTTGGGCAACGGCCGTTGCTTAGCCGCCGATGATTTCTTGTGCAGTGCCAGCAGACCCAATAAAATCCCAACAGTTGATTAGAAATTGAAACGCCAATCTCTACTCTCCAATCTCTATCTTAAAAAGGAAAATACCATGTCTACCATCATTGGCAATACCTTAGCGCACATACCCTGGCAGGAACGGCCGTCTGGCAGCAATGATGTCATCTGGCGGTTCAACCAAAACCCCATCATCAACCACGACCACATTCCCAGCAGCAACAGCATCTTTAACAGCGCCGTTGTCCCCTATGGCGACGGCTTCGCCGGCGTCTTCCGCTGCGATAGCAAAACCCGGCAAATGCAACTACACAACGGCCACAGCGCCGACGGCATCCACTGGCAAATTGGGCATGACCGCATCCAATTCCAACCCGCCAACGCCAGGGCCGCAGAAATCAACCAGTTCCAATATGCCTATGACCCGCGCGTCATCTGGCTGGAAGACCGCTACTATGTCACCTGGTGCAATGGCTACCACGGGCCAACGATTGGCGTTGGCTACACAACTGACTTTGAAACCTTCTACCAGTTGGAAAATGCCTACCTGCCCTTCAACCGCAACGGCGTCCTCTTTCCACGCCGCATCAATGGCAAATATGCCATGCTCAGCCGCCCTAGCGACAATGGACACACTCCCTTTGGCGACATCTACTACAGTGAAAGCCCAGACATGACCCATTGGGGCTGTCACCGTTTTGTGATGGGCACGGCCGGCGGTTGGCAGTCTACCAAAATCGGCGCCGGGCCAATTCCCATTGAAACCAGTGAGGGCTGGCTGCTCATCTATCATGGCGTCCTGACCTCGTGCAACGGTTTTGTCTACAGCTTTGGTGCGGCCCTGCTAGATTTAGACCAACCCTGGAAAGTGATCGCCCGCGGCGAACCTTACTTGCTGGCGCCCCAGGCCCCCTATGAACGCACCGGCGATGTGCCCAATGTGGCTTTCCCCTGCGCGGCGCTGGCTGATGCAGCCACCGGTCGTCTGGCAATTTATTACGGCGGCGCAGACACCGTTGTTTGCCTGGCATTTGCTCATGTGGATGAGGTGATTGATTTTGTGAAAACCAATACCTTCTAGCCGGTCAAAGGTGGTGGTTGGTTTATGAGTGTATGCCTCGACAACGGCCGTTCCGCTGGTATTGTCGGCAAATGTGTGTATGCTGCTCGCTGTTATATTGGTGTCTGGGCTGGAATGTACAATAATCAGTGCCAGAATTGAGTTTAGGAGACCTGAATAAATTGTCTAAAAAATTGTATGTAGGAAATTTGTCGTTTGACGCCACCGAAGAGCAAGTTCGTGAACTGTTCGCCGAGCATGGCGCCGTTGAGTCCGTAGCGATGATCACAGACCGGGATACCGGTCGCTTTCGTGGCTTTTGTTTTGTGGAGATGGAAACATCGGCCGCCAATGCCGCGATTAAAGCGTTAGACGGCAAAGATATTGACGGCCGTGACCTGCGCGTCAACGAAGCCAAACCGCGTGAAGAACGTTCTGGCGGTGGGCAGCGCAGTGGCGGTCAATATGGTGGCGGGAACAATCGTAATCGCCGCAATGATTATTCCAATAGTGGTGGTGGTAACAACCGCCGCTGGTAAGTGTGAACGGCCCTTTTAACCGGGCCGCCAACATCAGAGCAGCTCATCAGACGGCCGTTGCCAGAAATTCTGGCAACGGCCGTTTTTTTATGCCTTTCCGCCTCATTCTCGCCCCACCCCATACAAGCCGATATTCTGCCCCTTGAAGTTTAACCGAAAGGGGGTTACAGTGTGCCCCCGATCCAGCGCATAAGCTGCCAGACTCTCCAGCCAATGCTCACCCGGCGCGGGCACAAACGGCTCACCGATCACACAGCAAGGAAACAGCACAAAAGCACAACCGAACCGGGCCGCGGCATCAATAATTTCAGCATTGCAGCCATGGGCATGCATCCCCACCAACAAGTCAAACTGCTCACCCATTTCACTGGTAAATGGTTTGTTGATGTGTGGCACGCTGTCCGTTAGCGACAGCTTGATGCGCTGACCGGTGGTTATATCTTTGTATTTTTCAGTAAGCGGCTGATAGTGGGGATCAATCACGGTGGCTTGCCAGCCGCTTGTTTGCAGCAGGTAAGCCAACAGCCCTTTGCCGCCAGCAATGTCCGCCACGCGGCAGGGGGTAAAGTGAGCGACCAGCCAGCGGTGCAGCAGTTGGAAACGAAACTTTTTCATTTTGCGCAGTTCGGGCGGCACGGCCGTGTTCATAGCAGTGCCTACGGCCGTTCCCGTAAGCTGTTCTAGCCGAGCAAATAGTTCATTTCCGAATTCCACGTCTTTATGTTTGGCCATATCCTGATTATCCCTGCTTCTGACCAGGATGCACTGTCATATTTTCGGGGCCACAGTCGAATTCTCACCAAAATCAATAGAACACTTGTTTTACATTTAGTCTTATGCTACAATATACGTAACCAATTGGTTACATATGATGAGACGTGATGTATTTCAAGCAATAGCAGATCCGCACCGGCGGGCGATGTTGGAGTTACTGGCCCGGCAAAGGCTGACGGTGAATGGCGTGGCCGACCATTTTGCCATTAGCCGCCCGGCGGTGTCTAAGCATCTCAAGATTCTTACTCAATGTGGGCTGGTGGTGATGCAGCGGCACGGCCGTGAACGATACTGTGAAGTGCAGCCGGACAGGCTAAACGAGGTGTCGGATTGGCTGGAACAATACCGGCAATTGTGGGAGCAGCGGTACGGCCGTTTGGACGCCCTGCTCGCCGAATTACAAAAAAAGGAGAACGAACATGACGAATAAGAAAAATCAGACCATTATTACGGCCGAACCCGGCAAACAGGAACTCTTTATCACCAGGGAATTTGACGCACCTCGTGAACTGGTTTTCCGGGCACACACCGACCCTGACCTGTATGCTCAATGGCTTGGCCCGCGTGGCCTGACCACCACCTTTGAAGTTTTCGAACCGGTTAGCGGCGGCCGTTGGCGTTTTACCCAAAAGGATGCAGAAGGCAACGAATACGCCTTCCACGGCGTCAACCATGAAGTGAAAGCTCCCGAACGTCTGATTGGCACCTTTGAATACGAAGGGCTGCCGGAAAGTGGGCATGTTATTTTGGAGACGGCCGTGTTTGAAGAATTGCCAAACGGCCGTACCCGCATCAAAAGCCAATCCGTTTACCAGTCCGTCGCTGACCGTGACGGCATGATTGAATCGGGCATGGAATACGGCGTCAACGAAGGATACGAACGGCTCGATGAGATACTGGCAGGGATGTAAATGAACATGCAAAAAATAGTTCCCTACTTATGGTTTGATAATCAGGCGGAAGAGGCAGCAAAGTTGTACGTCTCCCTATTCCCCAACTCTAGCCTGGGCAGCGTCTCGCGGGGGCCGGATGGGACGGTGTTTATGGTCACGTTCCAGCTTGACGGGCAGCAGTTTATGGCCTTAAACGGCGGCCCACGTTTCCAATTTACGGAGGCGGTATCTTTTTATGTCAACTGCGAAGACCAGGCAGAAGTAGATCACTTCTGGTATAAACTGATGGCCGAACGCATCACGCATCACTTGTCATTGATTATGGCGGCTAAACACGGCCGTATTGCCCGCCGCATCAAACGTCAACACCTCATACGGTTCGGCAGCCACACCCGGTTGTTCCATGCCCGGCGCGCCAATGGGCATACCGGGGACAGCGATGCCTTTGACCGACGGCCGTTCCGCCAATAACTGCTCCAGCGCCTCCACCGGTACATGCCCTTCTACCACGTAACCAGCCACCAGTGAGGTGTGGCAAGATTGCAGTTCCACCGGAATCTGGTACCGGTTTTTGATGGATGTGACATCGGCAATTTGCTCCACCCGCACCCGGTAGCCATGGTTCTGCACATACTCAATCCAGCCATCACAACAGCCGCAGGTTGGCGACTTGTAAACGGTAATCACGGACGGGGCATTCGCGCCCACAGACTGTGAGGGGGCTGCTGGCGTACAGGCGACTGCTCCCCACACCAACCCGATAAAAACCAAAATCAAAAGTAAATGTTTCACGTGCCTTCTCCTTGCTAGATGCGCAATAGTTTGGCAAAGCATAAGAGAGAGGCAGGGCAAACTGTAGTGATGGATGTCATGGGATCGGCTGCCCATTGACCAAAACGACAGACGGCCGTCTGGGAGACGGCCGTCTGTCGTTGTCAAAAAAGTGGTAGAGGAAGCAGAGTATGGGTTACTCAGTCAGTTATACGGGGGCTAACTCGGAAATGATCATTTTTTCTTTGAATTGGGCCAGTAGCGCGTGCAATGTCTTGATTTCGGCGGCGTCTAACGCCCATAAACCTACGTTGAAATTCTCTTCGGTTTCTAACTCGGCGGCGTCGCGTATTTGTTGGCCAACGGCCGTGACCGCATACACCTCATCTTGCACCGTCAGCCACCCCTTTTGCACCAGGGTTGCCAGGGCTTCGTCGTAGGCAACGGCCGTATGACCACGATTGGGCAGCTTTTCCACCAGTTCGGCCGTCGTCTGCACGTCGCCACGCCAGATGGTGGTGAACGCTTCCCAGGCTGGCCCGCTGACGCCATGCGCCGACCAGACGGCGATATGGGCGTCATCCCGGTAGCGCAGCAGGTCGGTCAGATATTGGTCAATGCGCACAATGGCGGGCCCATCCAGGCCAGGGTCGGTGCGGCGGCTGACTTTGAGGTTGGTTTTGATGGCCGGTTTAGCCGCCGTTTCGGTGGCGGCTACCACCCGGTAGAGCAGACGCGCCAGAACTTCCATCTCTGGTTCGGGAATGGGCAATAACTCAGCAATCGCATCCCAGGCAATCTCAAAGAATCGGGCCATACCGTCCCGCCCCTTTTTGGTGAGGCTATATTGTCCGGGCTGATTTTCAGCCAGGAAACCCCGTTCTGTTGCGCCGGTCAATAGCTGCTGCACCCGGTCAGGATGGGAATAGACGAACAGTTTCTTTTGCAGGGTCACGGCCGTGAGCGGTTCCGGGTCTAACCCACAGGCGATAAATGAAATAAACCAGTCTCCATCCTGGTACCCCGCCTCGGTGACAAACGGGCCAGTCTGGGGTTGATAATGCGGGCCAATCGCTTGAAACGCCTCTTGTACACTAGGCCATATAGAATCCATCATTTTTCTCCTTTTTGGTGGTAGTGAGATATTGAGGCCGACGATATCCCAATATCTCAATACCTTATTACCCTTCCGGGCATGGTTCAACCAGTTCAAACGTCACCTGCACACGCACCTGACGCAAACGGGTGAGTAGTTGCACGCCATTAGCCAACTGGCCCCGCCAGTTAGATGGTTGGGGTGGCAAGGTGGGCAATGGCTCTACGGCCGTTGCCTCTCGAATACGGCGATGGTGCAATTCATTCAACATTTCGGCATGCGGGAGATTCATGATCTCTACTCCTTTGGGCATCACCCTTTTAAGAAGTGGGATAACGCCAACAACGTGTCTTCAATACGTTCTTCGTTCAAACTGTAACATTTCTGCCCTTCTATTCGGCGCTCATGCACATAACCGGTGGCGCTTAGTTGCTGCATATGGCGTGACCCGGCCGATTGGCTCAGTTCCAACCGCTGCTGCACCTCTTGAGAACAGAGTTCGCCTTCTTCCTTGAGCAATTGCAGAATACGCAGCCGGGTATCATCGGCCAGGGCGCTGAGCCGCACCAATAATTCCGAACGGCTCAGGTCGGGTGCATTCACGGCCGAACCCTGGGGCAGTCGCGCTCCAAACAACAGCCACATGGTGCTATCGGTAACAAATTTGTTCACATACGGCCCCACATGCGGCGAGGGGACAAAGATAAATTGGGTGTGCCCGACGCGGCTGGTATATTTTTGCCACCATTCAGACAAATCAGCGCCGGTGATTACCTGGGCAGCCTCGGTCAGGGACATGGTGTTGAAATCAAGCTGGTTAAATGCCTGAACGCTGCTTTGCAGCCACGGCCGTACCCGTTCCCACTCCTCTTGTAACACCAGATACCACATTTGCCGCAAATGGCTGACGATGACCGCTTGCATTTCTGCCGGATTCAGCAGCAGTTGGTACGCTTCTGTCTCCATCTGCACATGCACATGGTCTTCAGGAAAACGGGCGTAGAGATAATCCAGATAACTGCCCACCGTCGCCAGGGTATTTTGCATATGGAACGGTTGCCCGGTTAGTTCTGGCGAAGACTTGAGCGATTCATACATGTCAAAGAGGCGCTGGCGCAGCACCAGCGGGTCTTCCCGTTCCATGTATTCCAGATACGTTGGAAAACCAGACCAGCTTCGGTGTGGCGACACGGCGTAGAAGAAACCTTCCATGACGAGCAAATTGGTGTGTCGCTGTTCCGGGGTCAGGGACACGGCCGTGCGTTCCACCCACTCATGCACCCCTGGCATTTGCTCCCGTTTGTTGATGAGGCCCAGGCTGCTGAGCATGATGTGGGCTGGTTCTAATGCCACACGGACGGCCGTGTGGGTTAATGGCAACGGGTTGGCTAAATCGGTAACAGGCATGACAGCCTCCTTTCATTCAACTTATCCTATTATGCGCGTTACCCGGTTAATCGGGTAATATGCATAAATAATAACCGATTCTTTCCATGTTGTCAACTACCTGGTTGTGATACAATCAACTCACGCCACAATCCGATAACCAGATAAGGTAAGCCATGACCCAAGTACACCAACTGTATCAACTGCAAGAAACCGACCTGGAAATACGAGACAAGAAACAGCGGCTAGGTGAAGTGCTGCAAACATTGAAAGGCCCCCCCTGGCTGCTCAAGGCCAGAGCAGATTTGGACACGGCCGTGACCACCCTCAACACCCTGCAAAGCCAACGCAATACCCTCAACCTGGAACTACAAAGCCTGCGCACTAAAGCCAAAACGTCTGAAACCCGTCTCTACTCCGGCAAAGTGGTCAATACCAAAGAAATGGCCGACATGCAGCATGAAATCGCCTCGTTGAACCAGCGCGCCGCCGGGATCGAAGATGATATTTTGGAACTGATGCTGCTCATGGAAGAAGCCGAAGCCGAAAAAAATGAAGCCGCCGCTACCGCCACCGCTGCCGAAACACGCTGGCAGAAAGAGTCTGTTGATTTGGAAGCGGAAAAAACGGAACTGGCCGTTCGTCTGAACCGGCTGCTGCAACGGCGGCAAGAACAGGCCAGCGTGGTAGATGCGGCCTCATTGAAAGAGTATGAACAGTTAGCGAAAAAGAAGGGAGGCACGGCCGTGGCCCGCATCCGGGTAGATATGTGCCTGGGCTGCCGCATGACCGTCTCCGCCAACAACATCAAACAAGCCAGAGAGGGGAAAAAAGCCTACTGTGGCAGTTGTGGCCGAATCATTTACCCATATGATGGGTAACCAACCTGGGCGCAGAGCGTCTACAAAAGCACACCAACGGAGACCGTTGGAACGAGCCAGCCGGTTAACTCTCTAAAATCGTTTCAATTTGCTGCAACTCGTCCGCAGTCAAGGAGAGATGGCTTAACACGCCGACAATATCGTCAATCTGTTCGGGGCGGCTGGCGCCGAGCAGGGCGGAAGTCACGGCCGTTTGCCGCAGCACCCAGGCCACCGCCAACTGCGCCATCGTCTGCCCACGCGACTGCGCGATTTCGTTCAGGCGGCGCACTTTGTCTACCTTTTCCGGGGTGATGTGGCTCTCGTTCAGAAAGACGCCCGAACGCCGCACCCGTGAATCTTCCGGGATGCCAAGCAAATACTTGTCCGTCAACAAGCCCTGGGCCAGCGACGAAAAGACAATGCAGCCAATGCCCTCATTGGTCAGCGTATCCAGCAGGCCATCCGTCTCTACCCAACGGTTGAACATGCTGTAAGAAGGTTGGTGAATGAGGCACGGCGTGCCCAGTTCGCGCAGGATGGCGGCGGCGCGGCGCGTTTGCTCACTGTTATAGGAAGAAATACCCACATAGAGGGCGCGCCCACTGCGCACAGCATAATCAAGCGCGCTCATCGTTTCTTCCAGCGGTGTGTCTGGGTCAAAACGGTGGCTGTAGAAGATGTCCACGTAGTCCAGCCCCATGCGTTTCAGGCTTTGATCCAGGCTGGCGATCAGATATTTGCGCGACCCCCATTCGCCGTATGGGCCAGGCCACATGTCGTAACCGGCTTTGGTGGAGATGATGAGTTCGTCCCGGTACGGGGTCAGGTCTTGCCGCAAAATATGGCCGAACATCTCTTCGGCGGAACCGGGCGGCGGGCCGTAATTATTCGCCAGATCAAAGTGGGTGATACCCAGGTCAAAGGCGCGGCGCAGCATGGCACGGCCGTTGGCCGCCGTATCCACCCCGCCAAAGTTGTGCCACAACCCCAGGGAAATGAGCGGCAGCTTCAGACCACTACGGCCACAACGTTTGTATTGCATAGCGTCATATCGCGTTTCAGATGGTTGGTACATGATTTTCTCCGTAAAAAATATCAAAGACTTCGCAATTCTTGTAGAAACAATCCAAATTATACATGCTCCTCCTAGTTTAGGACTTTCACTCCGCTCAGTCTGGAGAGCAGCCTTTCGGGACTGAGAGGCGGCGACAGTAAGCAAAAGTCCTACTATTTTTTCTTGCCTGGAGGCCAGAATGGGCATACAATGCCCAATCAGACGAACCGACAATAAGTCCAATCTAAACAACGAGACGGCACGCCTCTGGCGTGTTTTTTTGTGGACAACGTGCCGGGCGCCATAAATCATTATTGAAGAGAGGTACATATGATGATTCAAGAGTGGCCGCGCATGTGGCAGCGTGAGTTTGCCAACTACAACCGCGACAAATTGCAAAGAGATGTGCTGGCAGGGATTACCGTTGCCGCCGTGTCACTGCCGCTGGCGTTAGCATTTGGCGTGGCGTCGGGGGCTGATGCGGCGGCGGGGTTGGTCACGGCCGTGCTCGCCGGCCTCGTTATTGGGCTGCTGGGCGGCGCCCCTTATCAGATTTCTGGCCCCACCGGGGCCATGTCCGCCGTGTTGATCGTTCTCGTCAGCCGGTACGGGTTACAGGGGATGTGGCTGGCTGCTGTGCTGGCTGGCATCATGCTCACCTTGCTCGGCATCTTCCGCCTGGGGCGTGTGGTTGCCCTTATCCCCGCGCCGGTCATCTCCGGCTTCACCAGCGGCATCGCCATCATTATTGCTCTGGGCCAGATTGATAACTTCCTGGGCATCAAAACCCCGCCCGCCGAAAATGTCATTGAAAAACTGCGCTACTACACCGAACATGACATCACCCCCAATCCTGAAGCCATGCTGCTGGCATTGCTGGTGATGGCAATTATGATCATCTGGCCACGCTTCAAGTTTGGGCAGCGGCTGCCCGGCTCTCTCGTGGGCATCATTGTGGCTACCCTGATCGTCGTCGTTGCCCACTGGGAAGTGCCGGTCATCGGCTCCATCCCACGCACCATTTTGCTGGAAAACCGGCTCACTCTTGACCAGATTCCCTGGGCCGACCTCAGCAATCTGATCATACCCGCCATGTCCATTGCCGCTCTTGGGGCCATTGAAAGCCTTCTGTGTGGCGCTGTGGCCGGCAATATGACCGGCATACGCCTGAATAACAATATGGAATTAGTGGCCCAGGGTGTTGGCAACATTGTCATTCCGCTTTTTGGCGGCGTGCCGGCTACAGCCGCCATCGCCCGCACCAGCGTCAACATAAAAAGCGGCGGCGTCACCCGTGTAGTACCTATGCTGCATGGGATACTGCTGCTGCTGGCAGCGCTGCTCTTAGCCGGGATTATTGGGCAGGTGCCGCTGGCCGCGTTGGCCGGGGTGCTGCTGGTGACGGCCTGGCGTATGAACGAATGGCATACCATTCGCTTTTACGTGGATCACCGCCTGAAACATGCCCTTATTGCCTTTTTCATTACCCTGGTCGCCACTGTCGTGCTGGATTTGACGCAGGCGATCTTGATTGGTTTTGGCATCAGCACGCTCATTTTTATGGCCCAAATGAGCGAACTGCAAATTTCGCGTAAGCCGGTGGAGGTGGAACGCCTGACGGCCGTAGGCCAGCAGTTTGTGCATCCGGGCCAGAATATTGCCGTCTATTACCTCAGCGGCCCACTCTTTTTTGCGGCAGCCCGGCGTCTGGTAGAATTTGTTGAAAGCCAAGACACACCCGACACAACCCTCATTTTATCCATTCGCGGTGTGCCGCTCATTGACGCTACCGGCGTTGAAGTGCTGCGTGAGATCGTCCATCGCCAACGTCACGGCGGTGGGGATGTGCTGCTCACCTCTATGGACGACCGGGTGCGGCTGCTGCTGGAACGTGCCGGGATATTGGCCGAGTTAGGGCCAGACCACATCTTTTGGAGCGCGGATAAAGCGATTGCCGCCTTGGGCGCTACCGTTCGCAGCGAACCGGCTGTGGAAACTACCGAACAGCCAATCATGGAAAGCCTGCTGCTGGCCCCCTTTGCCGAAAAGATGGAGGTAAACCGCCAGGCAACAGACCCGCTGGATCGAACCGTTGCCGGGGTCATGCGCACGGAAGTGGTCACGGTTTCGCCAGATGCTTCAGCCGCTGATATTGTGGCGCTGCTGCTGCAAAAGGGGTATCGCAGCCTGCCGGTGGTTGCCGAAAACGGCCGTCTCCTGGGCATCATCACCGATGGTGATCTGCTGCGCCGCGCCAATCTGAGTACCCGCCTGGCGCCATCTGGTGATGACTGGTCGCAGCGGTTGGCAGAGGTGGCCGACCAGGCCATCACCGCCGCCAGCCTGATGACAGCGCCGGTCGTCACCATTCCGGCAGCGGCCGCGCTGCGCCAGGCGATGCAACAGATGATCACCCACAATCTGAAGCGGCTGCCGGTGGTAGATGGCGGGCGGTTGGTGGGCTGGATCAGCCGGGTAGACATCTTGCGCGCCATCGCCCAGCACCAATCATTGGATGAACCGTTAACCTATGAGACGGGCAATACCCCGGTTGACCGTCACGCCATCACCATAGCGGATCTGATGTACCGGGATGTGCCGGTGGTTTCACCGCAGGCCACGCTGGAAGAAGTTTTGCAGGCATTGGAACAAGATCGCCGCCGCCGCGCCGTCGTCGTGGATGCGGATGGGAAAGTGTCAGGCATTATTACGGATGGGGATTTGCTGCAACGCAGCCAACACGCCTCTCATCCCGGCCTCAGAGGGCGTTTGCATTACCTGGGCACGGGCCAATCATCTGCTTCTGCATCAGTAGTGGCGACCACAGAAACGGCCGCGGCCTTGATGACCACGCCGGTCATTACCGTTCCGGTAGACGCCACGCCAAATGAGGCGCTGCGCTTGATTATGCAGCATGGGGTGAAACGGCTGCCGGTGGTGGATGAAAATGGCCGTTTGGTGGGGCTATTAGACAGAGCCAGGTTGCTGCAAGGTCTGTTGGCCGATTAGTCTGCGGTTTGTGTGGGCAGAGTGACCGCCTTGTCGTGTGAAAGAACAAGGCCAGAAAAGTGGAATACGGCCGTACCTCCAAAACTCTCCCCATACAATCCGGCTGTTGTGGGCTGGATGAGCACATCACCAGCCCACAACAGTTCCCGATTCATGCGTACCTGCATTCGCCCCTCCACTACATCTACCCAAATCTCATTGGCGGCATTGCCTGGGCGCACATGAGGCCAGGGCTGCCAGGGGAATTCGGTAATCGGCAATCGGTAATCGGTAATCGGTTTGTTTTGTTGGACACTGACATAGCCGAGGGGAGAGATAGCAATGATAACGGCCGTATTCCCATCCCCCAAAATTAAACCCGCTCCGCTATCCAATTCGCCGCTCTGGTGGGTGATGGTGGTGCGAATGGTGAAGTTGTCCGGTGGGAGGGACTCCGGCAGCCAGACTATTTGCCTGTCCTGTGGTGGAATCGTGAGGGTTTGGGGCACGGCCGTTGCCACAAATTCCCCCTCCGGTTTCGGATCAAACAGGCCAAGAGCGATGAGCAGGAGAAGGAGGACGGCCGTCAGTCCCAACACCACCACCCCCAGACGTAACCACCGCATCACCAGCCTGATTCCTTAGATGATGCCAGCCCATACCCCACGTTAGCCTGTCTGGTGAACATGGCGGTTGGTAAACGTTGGTTTGGCAACCGCTGTTGAATGATGGCGAATGAAGTCATGGTCGCCATTGGTTGGCGCGGACGTTATCCTGGGCCAGGCGGGCCGTTTCTTCCACCCGTTTGGCGCGGGTTTCGGGCCTTTTTGCGTTGCTGATCCACTCTAAAATGCTGCGTTTCACGGAGCGGGGAAAGGCATCAAAATGTTGGCGGGCAGCGGGATAAGCGGCCAGGGCTGTTTCCAGGTCTGGCGGAATTTCCAACCGTTCCACTGCGTCCAGAGCGTACCAGGAGCCATCTTGTTTGGCCGCTTCAATGACGGCCAGCCCAGCGGGGGTTATCAGGCCGACGGCCGTCAACTTTTCCACTCGCTCTTTGTTTATTTTTGACCAACCACTCCCTGACTTGCGTGGCGACATCCAAAGCATGGAGCGGTCTACATCCAGTTTTTGCGCCTGACTGTCAATCCAACCAAAACAGAGGGCTTCTTCGACAATATCATCATACGAAACATATTTGTCGCCGGTATGTTTTTTGAAGGTGATCAACCAGATACCATCCTGTCTGGTATAGTTTTGCGCCAGCCATTGCCGCCACTCGCGCCGACTTTCCATCTGTACCTGCTGGTTTTTGTTATTCATGCTCTCAATTTTAGCTCAAATCACGGCCGTGCTGCGGGAATTATGAATCAGTTAGTGTCATTAGTTTTTAGCCATGACTACAGCGGATAAAGAAATAAACGGATTTCTCTCTGGAAATTTATCCGCTTATTTCTCCATCCGTTGTAGTCTTAAGGGGGTGTTGAAAACTTTGTGACACTAACGGAATCAGGAATTATGAAGTGTCACGCATCACCTTGTCACCCTCTCATCTTGTCACTAAACTTGCGTCATGTCTGAGGAGATTGTTTTAACTGTAGAAAACCAGATTGCCACGCTCATGGTCAACCGACCAGCGGCGCGGAATGCTCTGAATTGGGCCGCGCAGGCGCAGTTTGCCAGATGGGTCACGGCCGTGTCGCAAGACCGCCATATCCGCGTCCTCATCATCACCGGCGCCGGGCAGCAGGCATTTGTGGCCGGCGGCGATTTGAAGGAACTGAGCGGCCATCCCGAACCGGAAGCCGGGAAACGGCTGAATGGCGTGATGCGTGACGCCCTGCAACAACTAACCGAACTGCCCATCCCCGTTATCGCCGCCATCAACGGCGACGCCTTTGGCGGCGGCTGTGAGATTTTAACGGCGTGTGATTTGCGCATCGCAGCCACTCATGCTCGTTTTTCTTTTGCCCAGGTGAAAAACGCGCTAACCACTGGCTGGGGCGGCACGGCGCGATTGGTAAGGCTGCTGGGGCAGAGCCGGGCAGTGGAACTGTTGTTGACGGCACGGCTGCTGACGGCCGTAGAAGCGCAACAAATTGGCCTGGTACATCGGGTGGTAGACAAGGGGGTGGATTGGCACACGGCCGTGACCGCCTGGGCACACGAACTTTGCCAGCTACCGGGGCCAGCATTAGCTGCCCTCAAACAACTGACCTACGCCGCCGCCTACTTGCCCATTGCCGAAACAAACCGACTGGAAACAGAATTGTTTGTCCACCTCTGGTCACACCCCGACCACCTGGAAGCGATGGTTGCGTTTGTGGGAAAACGGCCACCTCAATTTAACAGGTAAGCAGTTATGTCAATTAAAATACCCTTTGTCGTTTTTATTGTTTTGTTACTGGCTGCCTGTGGAACGCAGGCCCCACCAACGGCCGTGCCGTCTACGCAAACGCCGATGCCCACGGCTACGGCCGTACCCCCCACCCCTACCCCTTTCCGCATCATCGGCTATGTCACCGATGCCGTTATCGTCGAACTGTTGCCGTTTGATAAGCTGACGCACATCAACTATGCCTTTGCCATTCCCAACCAGGACGGCTCGCTGAAACCGATGGCGAATAGTTGGAAGATTGACAATCTGGTGCGACAGGCACATGAACACAACGTCAAAGTACTCATTTCCGTCGGCGGCTGGGGGCACGACGAGACGTTTGAAATCCTGGCCACCGACCCAACCGCCCGTGACCGGCACGTGCAAGAACTGGTGGCGCTGGTGGAAAAACACAACCTGGATGGTGTGGATATGGATTGGGAATATCCCGATCCTGTCTCCATCTCGCCCAATTCTTCCCAGAATTATGTCAAGCTCATGCAGGCGTTGGGCGTTGAGATGCGGGCGCGGGGCAAACTGCTGACAGCGGCGGTAGTGGCTTTGGGTGAATATGGGCATGGTGTGGACCCGGTTGTTTTTGATGAAGTAGATTTCCTGAACCTGATGGTGTATGACCGGGGCAGCGAAGGCCACCACTCCTCCCTGGAATTTGCTCAAGAATCGCTCGCCTTTTGGCGGGGGCGCGGCCTGCCGCTGGAAAAAACGGTGTTGGGTGTGCCGTTTTACGGCCGTCCCAACTACGCCACCTACAAACAACTCGTCGCCGCCGACCCCGCGAATGCGTTTACCGATGAAGCGGAGTGGCACGGCCGTATCGAGTATTACAACGGCATCCCCACGATACAGCAAAAAACCCGGCTCGCTCTGGAACAGGCTTCCGGCCTCATGATCTGGACGCTGGAACACGACACCCAGGACGAGACCTCCCTGCTACAAGCCATTTACCAGACTGTCCACAACACTCCCTGAAGAAGTCATTGGGTAATTGGGTAATTGAGTGATGAGAGAAGGGGTGGACTGATTACGCAATTGCTACAGATCGCGTTAAAGTAATGCCATGCTAAAAACACGTTTTGAATGGGTCATTCTAATCATTATAGTCGCCCTGTTAGGGGGCGCCTGGATTATGATGTCACAAGAATCGGTCACCGCCGGCTCTGGCGCCATCACCCTGGCCGAAGCCCCCATTGTTGGCCATCCGGCGCCGAATTTCATGCTGCAAAGTTCGCAGGGTGAAGAGATTACCTTGCACGATCTGGCCGGGCAGCCAGTGGTACTAAACTTTTGGGCAACCTGGTGCGCTCCCTGTCGCGTGGAAATGCCCGCCTTTCAGCAAGCCAGTGTGCAGTACAACGGCCGTGCCGCCATCATCGGCGTCAACCAGGGCGAAGCTGCCAAAAACGTGGCTGACTTCGGCGCTGAATATCGCATCACTTACCCGCTACTACTAGACACCGACCAACAAATCAGCCGTCTTTACGAGGTGCGTGGCCTGCCCACCACCCTCTTCATAGACACCAACGGCATCGTGCGCGAAGTGATCATGGGCGCCATTACCCCCGCCGTCCTGCAAGACCGCGTGGAACGCCTGCTGGCCGAAGCCGGTAATCCGTGATGCGTGACCCGTGATGCGTAACCCGTGATGCGTGATGCGTGACCCAGCATATCCCATTCCTAATTCATAATTCATAATTCATAATTCATAATTCATAATTCATAATTCCCATGCTCCCCACCCTCCCCATTGGCCCTTTTATCTTTCCCACTGCCGGTCTGGTCATCATTTTTGGCGCGTGGTTTTGCCTGTGGGTGATCGAAAAAGCGGCGCTGCGGCTGCAATTAGATGCCCAGGCTACTTACACGCTGGCTGTCGTGGGGTTATTTGCCGGATTCCTGGGAGCGCGTCTGGCATTTGTGGCCGGTCATTGGGCCGCATACCAGCAAAACCTGGTTGGCATCCTCTGGCCGCTGACCACTGGCTACGAACCATTAGCGGGCGTGATTGTGGGAGCAGTGGCCGCGTTTTTTTACGGCCGTGCCCGCCAACTCCCTTTCGCCGCCACCCTGGACGCCCTCACCCCCGGCCTCATCCTCGGTTTGATGGTCATCAGCCTGGCCGACTTTCTGGGGGGACCAGGATATGGCACACTCACGGCCGTGCCCTGGGGCCTCAGCCAATATGGCGTCCGCCGCCACCCTGTGCAACTATACGAACTGCTCGCCGGGGCTTTAACCTTGCTCGTCTGGTGGCGCCTGGTAGCGAGGCGACGGTATGAAGGGCAGCTTTTTTTAACGGCCGTAGCCTTTTACAGCGCCACTCGCCTTTTCCTGGACGCCTTCCGCGACAACACCTGGATCACCGCCACCGGCTACCACGGCTGGCAACTTGTCGCCTTCGCCACCCTACTCCTCAGCCTCATCCTCCTCGCCCGCCGCGCCGAAAGCGGTAAGCGGTAAGCGGTAAGCGGTTATCGGTTATCGGTTATCGGTTATCGGTTATCGGTTATCGGTTATCGGTCACTGGTCATTGGTCATTTGTCATTGGTCATTGACCAATGACAAATGACCAATGACAATTGACACTCTTCACCCCCTCACCCTCTCACCCCCTCACCTGCTCACCCCCTCACCACCCCCTCACCCCCTACACCTCTTCACCCAAATCCGGTATCATAGGGCGGGCTGTGTACTTACGACCAATTGGCGCTGGCATCCGTAATACATGGCGAGCGTTGGTTGGTTGATAAGCCACGCTCATACCTTATCGTCTCAGTATCATTTCCAAATCTAAAGGAGGTTTTACACATGACAGCCATCTGTCCCGGTATTATACTCGGCTTTCTCGGCTGGTTTTTTCTGCGCTACGTACTCACCGGCTTCTACACCGTAGACCAAAACGAACGCGCCGTCAAAACCAGCTTCGGCCGTGCCCAACGCCTGGGTAAAGGCACCACCCTAGACGACCCTATCGCCGATTATTTGAACGAAAAAGACAAAGAACGGTATATCTATCCCCAGGTCAGGGTCATTCAGCCCGGCGGCCCCTACTTCCGCTGGCCCTGGGAAAAGGTACACAAAGTTCGCATCGCCACCGAGACCATGAACCTGGCCCGTGATCTGGAAACTCCCAGCGCCAACCACAACGGCACCATCCTGGATGCCGTCACCAAAGATCACCTCAACATCGGCCTCACCGGGCAAATTCGCTACCGTCCCAGCGAACGCAACCTGTATGCCTATCTCTTTGGCGTAAAAACCCCCATCGTGCATGTCATGGGTTACTTCATCTCCATTCTGCGCCAGCGCATCGCCAGTTTTGAGTCGCAGGCACAGTTGACGGAAGATGACGAAGAAGTCGCTACCGGGTTGTTCACCGGCATCTCCATTAACGACCTGCGCAAAAACCTGAACGAAATCAACAACTACATGGAGCAAGAGTGCGCCTCCGCCGCCGCCCGCTATGGGGTAGAGCTAGACGCTTCGCTCATCACCGGTATAGACCCACCCCAAGAAGTGGAGTCGGCGCTGGCGGCCATCAACACCGCCCACAACGAAGTCTCTTCGGAAATCAGCCTGGCGCGTGCCCAGGCCGACCAAACCATTGTGCAGTCCAAACGCGCCGTGGAAATTGAGACCCTCAGAGCGCAAGCGGAAGTAGAGCCGCTCAACTCGCTGGCCGAACAGCTGCATGTCATCAAAAACAATGGGCCAGATGTGTTGAATGCCTACCTGCGCAACGTGCGCCTGGAACTGTATAAAAAAGCCAAAAACGTCATTCTGGAGGTGGAAAAATGAGCGACATTATCGCCGCATTCGGCACCGCTTTTTTTGCTTTCTTCTTTTTCCTTATCGGTGAACCGATCATCCGCGCCTTTCTGCGCATCTTTGGCTTTTACGATGTGGTGCGGGAAGGCACCTGCCACGTCTACGTCCTCTTTGGCAAAGTAGTCGCCGTCATCAAAGAGCCGGGGCTGCAATGGTTGTGGCTGAAAATGGGGCCACAGGCCTTTTTTGTGCGCTGGCTGGGCAAGCGCCATGTGCTGGATATGCGCCTGGATCAAAAATACCTGCGCAGCCTGCCGGTCAACTCTGAAGAAGGCGCGCCCATGGGCATTGGCGTCTGGTACGAGATGGTCATCAGCGACCCGGTGGCGTACCTGTTCAAAAACACCGATCCACGCGGTTCCCTGTCCGCCAATGTCAGCAATGCCACCGTGCGCACCCTGAGCAACATGCCGCTGGCCGATATGCTGGAAACGCGCCACGTGATGAGCCGCACCGTGCGCGGTGAAGTCTCGCCCAAGTCAGAGGAGTGGGGCTACAAACTCGGTTCGGTTTATATCCGCAAGGTACACTTCCGCGATGTGGGCATGATCCGCCAGATTGAGGAAAAGGTAGTGAACCGGCTGCGGCAGGTAACATCAGCCATTCGCCAGGATGGGGCCAACCGGGTCAGCGTCATCACCAGTTCGGCAGAGCGGAAAGCGGCCGTAGAGTTTGCCCGCGCCAACGCCATGCGCCCCAAGATCGTGGGCGAGGCGCTGAACCAGATCAACCAGGACCCGGAGGTGGCGCGGGTGCTGTTTGAACTGCTGGAAACGGAAAACATCCTGAATGGCGACACGCGCATTACGCTAGTCACGGAGGGGAATGAGCTGATGAAGCAGATGTTGAGCGCCGAATTAGCCCGCTAGTAGCGGGATTGAGATTGGAGATTGAGAGATTGTTACTCTCTTAATCTCCAATCTCCCAATCTTCCATCCTCCCTTTATGAGAGGTTGTGGTATACGGCCGTCCCCCGCCCCCTCTCTCCTTGTCTCTCTCCTAAAAACGGGTAAAACTTGCCTGTTTGCCAGATCAAACTGGCTCATCACAAAAGGAGAGAGTATGAAAAAGTTACCATTGTTGTTATTGATATTGGCGCTGGCCCTGGTGGCCTGTGGTGGCTCTGAGCCAACCCCCACACCCGTCCCACCTACGGCCGTGCCCCCAACCGTCGCCCCCACCACCGAATCCCCCGGCTCCTACGTAGACACCCTGACGCATGTCCCCGATCCCAGCCTGGTCAACATTACCTGGCACTGGGTGCGGCGCGATCCCAACGGCAACCCGATTGACGAAATCGTGGTGCCCAACCCGGAAAACTACACC
Organism: Chloroflexota bacterium; assembly: GCA_035444285.1. Lineage (GTDB taxonomy): Bacteria > Chloroflexota > Anaerolineae > Promineifilales > Promineifilaceae > CAADGU01. The sequence continues at coordinate 82,264 of DAOMOK010000004.1, read as the reverse complement.
CTGTTATTCAATGAGGACGGTACGTTTAACGCCAAAGTGGACTGCAACCAGATGAACGGCCGTTACGCCACTACCACCCCCGGCAGCATCTTCATGGAAGGTGGCGCCATGACCATGGCCATGTGCCCCGAAGGGTCGCTGGACAGCGCCATGACCCAAATGTTCGGCCCCGCCCAAAATTACCGCTTTGAAGAAAACGGCAACACCCTGATCTTCTCCTGGGCCGCTGGCGGCCCGGTAGATTATTACCAAAATCTCGTCGCCCCGGTGGAAGAAGCGCCCGGCTCCATGATAGATGAGATGGAACACACGCCCGACCCGGCGCTCATTGACAAAACCTGGGCCTGGGAACGGCGCGATCCCAACGGCAACGACATACCCGCCATCACCATCAGCAACCCGGAAAATTACACCCTGGTTTTCAACGAAGACGGCACCTATAACGCCAAAGTAGATTGCAACGTGGGCGGCGGCCGTTACGCTACTACCCCACCCGATAGCATCTTCATAGAAGCAGGCTTCTTGACGATGGCCTTCTGCGGTGAAGAATCCTATGACCAGGCCTTGCTGCAAATGTTCGGCCCCGCCCAAAATTACCGCTTTGAAGAAGATGGCAATGTGCTGGTCTTCCCCTGGGTGGCCGGCGGCCCGGTAGATTATTACCGCCTGGTGCCTGCCGTCGAACTGCCCGCGCCGGCTGAAGGCGCCGCCAGCGGCACCGTCACCGCGCCTGATGGCGTCTTCTTACGCTCCGGCCCCGGTACCAATTATCCCACCGTCGGCGCAGCCCCCGAAGGCACAACCGGCGAAATCATTGGCGTCAGCGAAGATGGGCAATGGTGGCTGGCCAACGCCCCCAACCTGCCCAGCGGCCAGGTGTGGGTTTCCGCCCAGTGGGTAGAAGCCAGCAATACCGAAGGTGTACCTGTGGTAGCAGCATCATCCGTGGAATCGGGGTTGACCGGCACACCCTGGCAGTGGGTTTCCACCACCGACGCCGCCGTGGGCGAGGTGTTTGTGAACGATCCTACCCGCTACCTGATTCGTTTTAACACCGATGGTACCGCCTACATCCAGGCCGATTGCAACAACGTCATTGCCAGCTACACCACCGACGGCAGCAGCATCAGCATTATGCCCGGCCCCTCCACCATGATGGCCTGCCCCGAAGATTCCCAGGCTGACCAGTTCATGGCCCAATTGAGCAATGCCGTCATCTACTTCATTCAGAATGGCAATCTGTTCCTGGATATGCCGTTTGACAGCGGCACCATGCGCTTTGTACCCCAGGGCACACCGCCGCCCGCGCCCGATGCACCGGCTGCTGAAGCGGAAGGGCGCACTTTCTACCTGGCCTCCTTTGGCCCGGCCGACGCGCCGCAGCCCATCCTGGAAGGCACCGAAATCACCGCCCACTTTGCCAATGACACAGTTTCCGGCAATGCCGGTTGCAACAATTATTCTGGGACAGTGGCGCCGGTAGATGACTACTTCCAGGTGACGGGCATCATCACCACCCTGATGATGTGCGCCGAAGATGTCATGGCACAAGAGCAAGCCTACCTGGGCGGTTTGGGCGCGCTTAGCGGTTATCAATGGGAGCAAAGTCTGGTGGGCAACAGCACCCTGGTGACAGCGGGGCAACTTTTCTACACCCTGCCGGATGGCACACCCGGCGTGATGAACTTTGTGGCTACGCCATAATTAAATGGGGTGTGGCGCGTGTGTGGACGCGCCACATCCTATTCATCCTATTCCGTTTTGTTTTCCAGCCACGGCCGTGCCAGCAGCGAAATCCCAAAAATAATCAGCAAAATCGGGATGAGAGGCAGATCAATTCCTACCAAATCCCCAAAGCCAGAAGCCAGGGCAATGACACCCAACACCAACGAAAAACCACTCATCTTGATGCTGTAGTGCAAACGGGCCGCATTTAAGCCGAGCATGATCAATCCGGCGCCAATGAGCCACATTCCCTCTGGTACCATATCCCCCGGCACCAGCGCCAACCCACCGATCATAATCAGGAACAAAGCCCAGCCAATTCGCTCCAGGCGCTCATTGAGCGCCTTCTTTTCTTCTTCCTTTAACTGCTGTTGTTCTTCAATCATATCGTTCTCCTTATCTTTGCCATACCCCCAACTGGCACATCTATGGCACTATTACCAGATACATTCAAGTGCATAATGTCGGGAAATTTGTCGCCAAATGTCAGGTCTTCATCTTCATTAAATCCAGGTATCATTTATGGGGAACCAATGAACCACCGGCAGCGTTTAGCTGGTAGACTTTGCCGGGCAAGGCAATGATCGCTGTTTATTCCCAATTAAAAAAACTGTCGGGCGATTCTGGAGATCGCCCCACTTCAGGAGAGGGAACATGTCCCAGGAAATGCAATCAGGAAACAAACGCAAGCGAAACATTTTCATTCTGGCAATAACTGGCCTTACGATTGTGGGGCTGGCGGTGGGGGCCATCTGGTTGCGCCAGCGCGACCAGTTTGATGGCACGTTTAGCAACCCCATTTTGCGGACGAATCAAATTACGGGCGGTTTTGGGGTGGAAACGGCCGTGACCACCACCGCCGACCGCCTCACCCAAACCGCCGCCAAACTACAAATCCGCCTCAGCGAAGGGCAGGCTGTGCCCCAAACCTTCCAGGCATTGCCGCCCGTCACCGGCGACCCGCTCACCGAAGCCGAAATCGCCCAGATTTTGGCCCGCCTGCCGGAACTCACCGGCGAAGTGGGCGACAGCCAGCCGTTCCGCCTGCCGGATAAACTGCTGCCGCCGCCCCGCCCCGGCCAGACAATCACCCAGACCTTCCCACCGCCGCCGACCGATTACAGCTCGCCAGAGCCGCCCACCGGCCCGCTGCAGGTGCTACGTTACTCGCCGGAAGGGGATGTGGGGCTGGCCCCCTTCATCAACGTCACCTTCAACCAGCCGATGGTACCGCTGACCGATTTAGAGAGCCTGGCGGCGCAAAACGTGCCCGTCAACCTGACGCCGTCCCTGCCCGGTACCTGGCAGTGGGTCAGCCCGCAAACCCTGCGCTTTGAGGTGGATTCAACGGTGATTGACCGGCTGCCGATGGCCACCGAATTTGTGGCCGAAATCCCTGCCGGCACCACTTCCATGACCGGCGGCCAACTGGCAGAAACCGTGCGCTGGACGTTCAGCACGCCGCCGGTCCGTCTGGTTTCCAACTACCCCAACTACGGCTCGCAGCCGTTGGAGCCGATTATTTTCATCGAATTTGACCAACTGATTGAGCCTACGGCCGTGCTGCCCACCATCCAACTCACCGCCAATGGCAACCCGCAGGCGGTGCGTCTGGCAGCCTCGGCCGAAATTGCCGCCGACGAGATGGTTAGCCAGACGGTGCGGTATGCTCGTGATGGCTATTGGTTGGCGCTGCGCCCGGAACGGCCGTTGCCCACCGACGCCGCCATCACCGTGACCATTGGCCCCGGTACCCCCTCCGCCGAAGGGCCGCGCCTGACGACGGAAACGCAATCGTTCAGTTTTAGCACCTACCCGCCGCTGCGTATTGAGCAGTACACCTGTGGCTGGTACGATGGCAAATGCCCGCCGCTCACCCCCTTCATTATCAACTTCAACAATCCACTCGACCCGGAAGCATTTCTGGAAACGATGATCCGCATTGAGCCGGAACTGCCAGGGGCGACGGTTGACCTGAGCTACAGCACCCTGACCATTCAGGGCGTAACCAAAGGGCGCACCACCTACCGCGTCACCATAGACGGCAGCATCCAGGACATCTTCGGCCAGACATTGGGCGACTCGGAGTCGCTGCGCTTTGAAGTAGGCACGGCCGAACCCTTTGTCAGCGGCCCCAACGACATGCTCGTCACCCTGGACCCCTCGGCCAGTGAACCGCAGTTAACGCTCTACGTGATGAACTATGACGAACTGCGGGTGCAGGCGTATGCCGTCACCCCCGCCGATTGGCCCGCTTATATGGCCTACCGGCGCAACTTTGACCAGCAAGACAGCGCGCCTACCCCACCGGGCCGTCTGGTGTATGATGAAACTGTCGCCACCGGCAGCACCCAGGATGTCTTGACGGAAACGGCCGTCAAACTCACCGAAGCCCTGGAAAACGGCCCCCAAAGCGGCGGCTTCGGCCATCTGGTCGTCGTCATCCAGCCGCCCGGCCCCTTCCGCGACCGCTGGCAGCGGCAGTCTCAAACTATCCATCCCTGGGTACAGGCTACCCAAATCGGCCTGGACGTCACCAAAGACAATGATGAAATGGTCGTCTGGGCGACTGATTTGCAGGATGGCGCGCCGCTGTCCTTCGTGACCATCACCAGCGGCGCGGTGGAAACGGCCACAGATGCCGCCGGCCTGGCCCGCTTCACCATACCCTCAGGCGGCATTCTCTATCTGGTCGGGCAGCAGGGCGACGACACCGCCATTTTGCCCTACAGCGGCTACTATTGGGATGACTATGGCTGGCAGCCGCAGCCGGTGTCAGACGAACTGCGCTGGCATATTCTGGATGATCGGGCCATGTACCGCCCCGGCGAGGAGGTGCATGTGAAGGGGTGGCTGCGGCATATCAACGGCCGTACCGGGGCCATTTCTCTGCCTGGTAGCCTGACCACCGGCGTCATCTACCAGGTTTATGACCCACAAGGCAACGAACTGGCCAGCGGCGAAACGGCCGTGAACGGCTTTGGCGGTTTTGATCTGGCCTTCACCCTTCCCGAAAACAGCAACCTGGGGACTGCCTATCTGAACTTCCAGGTGCGCGGCGGCGGCCAAAACCTGCCCGGCAGCAGCACCGGTCACCAGATTCAAATTCAAGAGTTCCGCCGCCCCGAATTTGAAGTCAGCGCGCGCCAGGAAAGTGTTGGCCCCTACGTCGTCAACGATGCCGCTACCGTCGCCGTTGCCGCCAATTACTTTGCCGGTGGGCCGCTGCCCAACGCCCAGGTTAACTGGACCGTCACCTCCACTCCCGGCCAATACAGCCCGCCCGGCTGGTCTGACTTCACCTTTGGCGAATGGATTCCCTGGTGGTGGATGGACATGGGATACAGTTATGGCATCGAGGGCGTTTTTGGGCGCGGTATCAGTTCCCCCTGGCCGACGGAGCAGGTCGTGGAAACGTTTAGCGGCGTCACCGACGGCAACGGTGAACATTTCCTGCAAATTGACTTTACGGCCCTGGAAGGCAACCGCCCCTTCAGCGTCAATGCCGAGGCCGGGGTGATGGACGTGAACCGGCAGGTGTGGGCATCGTCCACCAATTTGCTGGTGCATCCATCCAGCCTCTACGTGGGGCTGCGCAGTCCGCGCACCTTTGTCAAACAGGGTGAACCGCTGGAAATTGAGGCCATCGTCACCGATATTGATGGCAACCCGGTCGCGGGTACGGCCGTAACCATGCAAGCCGCCCGCCTGGATTGGACGACCAAAAGCGGCCGTTGGGTACAAGAAGCGGTAGACGTGCAAGATTGTGTTGTTACCGCCACTACCGAACCCGTCACCTGCACCTTCACCACGACAAAGGGTGGTACGTATGAGATCACGGCCGTGGTCACCGACAGCGCCGGCCGACCCAACCAGAGCAAATTCACCCGTTGGGTCAGCGGCGGCACGCAGCCCGTCCAGCGCGACGTGGAACACGAAACGGCCACCCTCATCCCCGACCGGCAAGAGTACCAGCCCGGTGACGTGGCCGAAATCCTGGTGCAGTCACCGTTTAGCCCGGCCGAAGGGCTGCTCATCCTCAGCCACGGCGGCATCCTCAGCGCCGAGCCGTTTCAACTGACAGAGGGCACAGCCACGCTGCAAATCCCCATCACCGAAGAGCACATCCCCAATATCGGCGTGCAGGTGGAACTGGTGGGCAGCGCCCCCCGCACCGACGACCAGGGCAATGTCCTGCCCGGCGTGCCGCCCCGTCCCGCTTATGCCAGCGGTTCGCTCAACCTGAGCGTACCCGCCTATAGCCGTGAATTGACGCTGAACGTTGTGCCGCAAGCGACGGAATTGGAACCAGGGGCAGACACGGCCGTGACCGTCACCGTCACCGACGCCAACGGCCAGCCCGTGCCCAACGCCGAAGTGGCGCTGTGGGCGGTGGACGAGGCCATCCTGGCCCTGACCGGCTACCAGTTGAGCAATCCGCTCAACACCTTTTACCAGCCGGTCTGGGCATGGTTGGAGCAGCGTTATGGCCGTGACAGTATCCTCCTTGTCAACCCCGAAACCCTGGCCGGGCAGATCGGCGATCAACAAGTCGAAGTAACTCGCGTGGTATCCGAAGTAGTTGTAGAAGCACCCGCGATGGAGGAATCGGCCGTGGACATGGCCGGTGCGCCCGCGCCAATGGCCACCATGACCGCCGAACGCAGCGCCCTGAATGCCGCTGATGTGGAGTTAGTCACCGTTGACATCCCGATTCAGGTACGCACCAACTTTGATCCCCTGGCGGTGTTTGCGCCCACCGTGCAAACGGACGCCAACGGCCAGGCGCAAATCAGCTTCAAACTGCCGGACAACCTGACCCGCTACCGACTGATGGCCGCGGCCGTAGCCGGCGAGCGGCAGTTTGGCGCGGGTGAAAGCAATCTAACGGCACGATTGCCTTTGATGGTACGGGCGTCGGCCCCCCGCTTCCTCAACTTTGGCGACCAGTTTGAACTGCCCGTCGTCCTGCAAAACCAGACCAGCGAACCGATGGCCGTAGACGTGGCCCTACAAACGAGCAATTTGCAACTGACCGGCGTGCAGGGGCAGCGTGTCACCATCCCCGCCAACGACCGCATCGAAGTGCGCTTCCCGGCAACGACGGTGAGTGCGGGCACGGCGCGGTTCCAGGTAGCGGCCGTTTCCGGCCCTTATGCGGATGCCGCCACTATCGAACTGCCCGTTTACACCCCGGCTACCACCGAAGCGTTTGCCACCTATGGCGTGTTGGATGCGGGCGCGGTGGCGCAGCCGTTCCTCATGCCTTCCGGCGTCATTACCGGTTATGGCGGGCTGGAAATCGGCACATCCTCTACCGCGTTGCAGGCGTTGACGGACGCGGTGCTGTACCTGACCAGCTACCGCTATGAATCGTCAGAGGCATTGGCCTCGCGCATTCTGGCGATAGCGGCGCTGCGGGATGTGCTGACCGCCTTTGACGCCGAAGGGTTGCCCACGCCAGCAGAGATGGAAACGGCCGTGCAACGCGACATCGAAACGCTACAAGGAATGCAAAACGGGGACGGCGGCTTCCCCTACTGGGAACGGGGCCGCGACTCCATCCCCTTCAACTCCATCCACGTGGCCCACGCCCTGGTGATAGCGCAGCAAAAGGGATATGCCGTACCCGCCGATATGCAGGCCCGCGTCATGGCCTATCTGGGACAAATTGAACGGTATTACCCCGAATGGTACGGTCAGGAAACCCGCTGGGGTCTGAGCGCCTACGCCCTCTATGTGCGCCATCTGGCCGGGGATAGCGACGCGGCCAAAGCGGGCAATTTGCTCAATGAAGCCGGGCTGGAAAACCTGCCGCTGGAAACGTTGGGCTGGTTATGGCCGGTGCTGGCCACCGATCCCGGTGCGGCCAATGACGTAGCCGCCATCCGGCAGCATCTCAACAACCGCGCCGTGGAAACGGCCGGGGCCGCCAATTTCACCACCAGCTATGGCGACGGCGACTACCTGATGCTGCACTCCGACCGCCGCACCGATGGCGCCATTCTCAACACGCTGATTACGCAAGACCCGCAAAATGACCTGATTCCCAAGGTGGTGAACGGGCTGCTGGCGCATCGCACCGCCGGGCATTGGGGCAACACCCAGGAAAATGTGTTTATCCTGCTGGCCCTGGACAACTACTTCAACACCTTTGAAGCGCAAACGCCGGACTTTGTGGCCCAAATCTGGCTGGGTGACAGCTACGCGGGCGACCAGCAGTTTGTGGGGCGCACCACCGAGCGGTATCAGCTAGACATCCCCATGAGCTACCTGGCAAGCGGCGACCCGACACAGGATTTGATCGTGAGTAAGGATGGGGAAGGGCGATTGTACTACCGTCTCGCTCTCAACTATGCCCCCTCTGACCTGACGCTGGAGGCGCTGGATCGTGGTTTTGTGGTGCAGCGCAGCTACGAAGCGGTAGATGACCCGGAGGATGTGTACCAGGATGCGGACGGCAACTGGCACATTCGCCTGGGCGCGCGGGTGCGGGTGAAGCTGATGATGGTGGCCGATAACCGCCGTTACCATGTGGCCCTGGTTGACCCGCTGCCCGCCGGTTTGGAGCCGATTAACACGGCGTTGGCCGTTTCGCAAAGTGTACCGCGCGACGCCAACGCGGCCCCCTCGCCCTACTGGTGGTGGTGGGGTAGCTGGTATGATCACGAAAATATGCGCGACGAGCGGCTGGAGGCGTTTAGCACGCTGCTGTGGGAAGGGGTGTATGAATACAGCTACGTCACCCGCGCCACTACGCCGGGCCGGTTTGTGACCCCACCGGCAAAGGCTGAAGAGATGTATGCGCCGGAAGTGTACGGCCGTAGCGCCAGCGATCTGGTGATTATTGAGTAAACACCTGAGGCATCCGATTTCTCATGCAACCTCTGGTTGCCGAAATCGGATGTCTTTTTTATGACCTCCCAATTGACGCACGTCTTGCCTGTCAGTATGATTGGCTTAAACTAACAGGCAGGTGATGGATATGATGGAAGTGACCATAACAGAAATTTTGGACGATTTGCGGGCGGCTGATGAGGTGACACGCCGCTTTGAACGGCGCTATTGGCTAAGTTCCGCCGACTTTTACGACCTTTATCAGCAAGGGCGGCTGGATGATGGTGAACATGCCGAAGATTTTGCCATGTGGGCTGGTTTTCACCAGATCAAGCAAGATCGGGAGTCAGCCTTGCAAGAACTGTCACACAAACGTCTGAAACAGTTGCATACCCAGAGTGGTGATTCTGCCATTGCTATTGACCCCCGTGAACCGGCCCTTTCCGCTCCGTAAGCCATGGCCTTTCCTTCTCGCCACGAATATGAATCGCTTATCTACGGTGTAGCAGCTACCTACCCAGAAGTGGTTGCTTCGACGCTGCGCCTCTACAGTACCAGTGCGTTAACGGCCGTTGTCGAAGGCGAAGTTCAGTTCAATAATGGCCTGAAACTCCGCATCCTGGAAATCCTGGATCTCAAAAATGGCCGCATCCAGAACTACAGCTATGCTATTTATCGCGGTAATGACAAGATTCGCTGGTATGATCCACAACCACACCCTGAAAATCCGGCGTTAACGGCGACCTACCCTCACCATTTTCACGAAGAGCCTGACATCAAACATAATCGCCAACCGGCAAAGGGTATCAGCTTTGAAAAGCCTAACCTGCCTGTGCTTATTGCCGATTGTTTGGCACTGGGGCGTTAGAGCCAGTGGTGAGACGGCGCGGAGAGGAGACCTCTTGTTTGGCCCAAATGGAAGCCGCGCCGTCCCACCCCTACAACGTGGTCGGGGGCAGCAAAATCTGGTTTTCGATGGCGGCGCGGTCGGGCACGGTGGCCAGCTTCAGACACTCCACAAAGAGCAGGTTCGCCTGCAAATAGTTTACTACACTGTTGACAAAATAATCTGAACTTTCTTGTGTCATTCCGAACCGTCCCTGGTGAGGAATCTTTCACCTGGCTGAGACGGAAGATTCCTCACTCCGCAGACTTCGTTCGGAATGACAGGCCAATCTGACAATTTCCATTCATGCCCCAGGTCGCGGTTGGGCAAGGCGAATCATTATCGTAGGGGCGAGACGGTTGGGTAAAATTTGTAAGGTTGACCAATGCCTCGTCACCAACCGTCTCGCCCTGTCTGGGGGTTTAGGGTAGCGGGCGAGGCAACCGGGGCAAAAGGGTTTCTGCGTGGCAGAGGGTTTACCCGGTTGCCTCGCCCCTACGACGTGGTCGGTGGCAGTAAAATCTGGTTTTCAATGGCGGCGCGGTCGGGCACGTAGGCCAAGTTTAGACATTCCACAAAAAGCAGGTTGGCCTGTAAATACTTTTCCAGCAACTTCACCTGTTCCCCTGACAAATTCCATTCATGCCCCAGGTCGCGGTGGGTGCGGGCAATTGTCCCCAATTGCGCGGTAAATGTTTGCAGCTCTTGATCGCTGGCGCTGGCCCCAGGCAGCGGCAAAGCAGCTAAAGCAGCTTGCAATGCCGGCAAATCGGCGTCGCGGCAAAACTGGTCAAGCCGTGCGGCCGTTTCACTTAGTTCTCTAGTTATTAGTTCATCGTCCATTGCTATTCCTCGCATTAACGTCAGAATTTGAGCAACGTATAAGAACATACTCAACAAATAATCGAGGGCATACGGGGAGGGAAGGCTCAAGGCGCGAGTACGGGCCTGGGCAAGTCCCTTGACAAGGTCGATGTCTAAGGTGAAGCCTTTGCTGCCGTCGAGGTTGAGGCCGAAAGCGCGGACGCGGTCTAGGTCGTGGGCAAGGTCGAGAGAGAGAGTAAAGGTGTGGTCTTGCTCGAGGGTTAGGACGCGTTTGAGGGCATCATCGAGAGTAAGGACGAAGTCAACAGTGCGATCAAGGTCGAGGGAGTGATTTAGGAAGATGTAAAAAGTGCGACCAGCGAGAGGCGACCATCCGCCGACTGCACTTCTTTCAACCCCCCATTGCAGTAGGGCTATCAACTCTTTCTCCCCGACCACCATCTGCTGCAAAGCTTTCAAATACCGTTTGCCGAAGTCGGTGGCGTCACTCAACATGCCGGCTGTCAGCAAAAAGACCTCGCGCCAGCGTTTATCCCCCACATTCTGCATCAACCGGGGCAGTGTGCCGTCGGCTTCGTTTTCCACGATGTAACGCGCTGCATAATACTCTTGCAGCGTCAGGTGGGAAAAGGAATGAATGGTATGCGCCCGTTCCACAAAGATACCATGTTGTGCTTCCATCACTCGTAAGATTTCTACTCCATCGAGTTCTACTTCTTGCAGCTTCGGCACACCTTGCAGAAATGCTTCAATCATCTGTGCCAGATCCTCTACTTTAATAAAGTATTGGCCGTCTGCAAAACTTTGATAAGCTACGTGTGCTAGCAACTTTTGTTTGTGCTTGAGTGTCAGGTTTTCATAGACCGCGTTTTCACGCACAAACTCCCGCCCACGTTTGATGCGGCGGCTGGCGTCCCAATCATTGAGCAGGGCGTCGGTGGCCTCTTTGTAAATCTCGTCCCGTTCCTGGGGAAATTCATTCCGTTTCTCATAGGTCAGGCAAAGCAAAGAGAGCAGCAGCGGCACCTGCGCCAGTTCACGCAACGATTTGTTGTGGTCGGCTTTTAGCGCTTCCCAGCAGGCGTCCCGCTGCGCCATATCATGCTGAAACCAGCGAAAGACAAATGTCTTCATCTGCCCTTCGTTGAAGTCGGCCATTTCCACGTACCTGAAGCCGTCAAAGGTGTAATCGGTGACAGCCAGGCGGCAGGTGATGAAGACCTGACTGTCGCGGAATTCACGGCCGAAATCTTCAACGGCCGTGATCAGTTTATCCCGCTGCTCATTTTCCACACGCACTTCATCTAGCCCATCAAAGAGGACGATGGCACGGCCGTCTTTCAACACTTCACGCACAAACGGCTCGGCCTCCGGGAAGCCACAAATGCGAAACTGCTCCACAATGTAGGGCATCAACTCCTGCTTGGAATTGGCCAGCCGCCACAACCCGATGAAGATGGGTATCTTCTCGCCCATCTGCCCCTTTATCGTTTGCAAAGCCACGTGTTTCAAAAAGGTGGTTTTGCCCGCCCCCGGTTTGCCCAAAATAAAGAGTCGGCGCGTGTCACGGGCCAACTTCAACCCATCCTGTCGCTCCTTCTGCTGCCAGCGCAGCCCCACCCGCTCCTCGTACTCGTCCGGCAACTGCGACAATTTATACCGCTGCTCTGCGCTGAGTCGGCCCAACACGTTCACATCCGTATACATGCGCTCAATGGGCTGGTTTTCGCTTTTGCCCAAGATGCGCAGGGTGCTTACGTCGTCATACAGATTTTTCAGGTAGGTTTCAGCGGACTTTTCCCACTTGCGCTGATCCCACTCCTTCTTGCCTTCCCGGCCCAGGCGAGACAGCAAATCTTTGCCGTATTTGTCCCAGAGCCAGGACGTGGTTTTGCCAATGGCGGCGGTGGCCGCAGCAGCGGTTACGGGGTTTATGTCCATATGGCCTCCTTGTGGCGCGATTTTGCCAAATCGCGGTACGGCACAAGGATACTGGTTACGGCCGTCAGCGCCAAATGGATTGTTTCATCGCGTGATTGCTGCGTGGCATGAGTCATCAGTGGCACAGGTAACGGCCGTGACCATCAAACTTCTGGCTCTGGTTGACCGGGTGCCAACACCGGGTGGAAGAGCCGACGTATCAGTCGGACACGCCATAATTGGGGGGCGTCACGGCCGTGACCCAGGGCAGCCGGGCCGCATCCTCCACCCGATCATACAGCAACCAGGCTTGAATCTGGCCCAGCCCCGGCGGTGGCGGCATCCCTTCCGGCCAGGTCAAATCGGCCGTACTGGTTACAATCTCCGCCCCCAGAGCTACCAGGTCTGCCTCTTCGGCCTGCCCCACAGTGCCGGCGGCATGAAAGACCAACGCCATCTCCCCGCCGGGCCGGATGCGCAGCAGGTTATCTGATAACCCGGAAACATCGGCCGTACCAGAGGCCATGGCCTGGCTGATAGCGGTTAAACGTTGCTGGACGCTGCTGGCTATTTTCCAGGAAAAGTCAGGGGTCATCGTCTCTTGTGCCCGCGGCGCCGTCGCTGAGGGTGATAAAGCAGTTTCAATGGTGGCTGTGGGTAGGATCGGCGTTTCGGCCACGGGGCTGGTCACATCCGCCACTTTCTCTGGCCCCGCCTGGCAGCCTGTGAGCAATAGGAACAGAAACAGGCAGATGCACACACGGCCGTACCTGTTTGCCGAGGCGCTGATTCTTTGGCAAAGTTCCCCTCTTTTGTTTTGCACCTTCTCAATCGCCCCCTTTTCCATTATGATGACTGATAGTACTCATAGGCTAGTTCTTTTTTTTATGGACAGGCACCTTATAACAACTCTTTCAACCATCATCTTAAAACAATTGATAGCCATACAAAGGAGAATCACATGAACCGTGTTACTTTGTTGTTTACGATCTTATTGGTCGGGCTGGTCGTAGTCGGCAGTAATATCAGCCAGGCAAGCAGTGGGGTTACCCCTTCTGCCAACACAACGTTCCTGCCCATTATCGCTCACAACGGAAACCAGGTGCAGCCCTCTAAGGTTGCCTACATCATTCAGGAACGCATCAACCAGGTGACGGCAGCCATGCAAACCACCAGCGTATCAGGCACGTTATCACCGGCAGCGGTGGCAGCCTTGTCGGATAACCTGATCAAGGTCAACAGCGCCGGCGAGATGCGCCTGGCCTTTCATAGCCGGCAGGCCATCACCCCGGCCATGGCAGCCAACTTACAAAGTCATGGTAGTACCATTGAAATCAGCACAGCCAACATTATCTGGCCGGCCGGTATGTCTGCGCCTCCGGGCCTGGGGGTTATCGTGGCCTGGATGCCTTATGGCCGGGTGATGGAGGCGGCGCAGGCTGGTTGGGTCACGGCCGTGACCACCGTTGAAGAAAACCCACCAGACGAAGGCGCTTTCCTTAGCGAAGGGGTGGCTCTGCACAACGCCGATGACCTGGATACTTTGGGCATTGACGGTACCGGCGTTACCGTTGGCGCTATCTCTGATGGCGTCTCCAATCTGGCAGCCGCCCAGGCCACCGGCGATCTGCCGGCGACAGTGACCATTCCTGCCGGTTGCGCCGTTGGCTCTGGTGATGAAGGCACGGCCATGCTGGAAATTATCCACGACATGGCCCCAGGCGCGGCGCTGCTGTATTGTGCTACCGGTGGCGGCGGTGTGGTCAGCCATGTGGCGGCTCAAAACAACCTGGTAGTCGGCGGCGCGGCCGTAATAGCTGAAGACATCGCCTTTGACGCCGAGCCGGCCTTCCAGCAAGGTCTGGCTGCCTCCAATGGGGATGCGGTGGCCGCAGCCGGTGTCTCCATGCACTCTTCGGCCGGTAACCGGGGCGCCCAACATGCAGCGCGGGTAACGGCCGTGGGTACCGGTGGCGGGCCAGACGGCGCCGCCGGGCCTTTTGCCGGTTGCCCCCTGCAACCGGACAACGTGGTGGCCATCGCTCCTGGCAATGACACCACCTTTGACATTCAGGTACAGCCGGGCACAAACGGCACCACCTTAGCCATCACCCTACAGTGGAGCGAGCCACGCGCCATCTTCCCCACCGCCGGCGCGGGCGGCTTCACTGACCTGAATCTCTATGTCATGGACGCTGCCCTGACACAATGCCTGGGCAGCAGCGTAGGCGTACAGGGTAATGGCGCTGGCGACACAATTGAGCAAATATCTATTCCCTTCGCGGCCAACACCCCGAACGTCAACCTGAAAATCGTGGTAGACGTACAGGGCGTCAACGGTGCAGTCGCTACACCTCTCATTGACCTGCGCTGGCGCGCCAGTGCCGCCAGCCTGGATGGCTCCACGCGGGATGGCAGCCTGAATCCTGACTCCAACTATACCGGCCTGGCAACGTCATCGGCGGCGGCCAATGCCGGTAACAGTACCAACCCGGCAACCGTGCCACTGGAAGGCTTTAGCAGCGGTGGCCCGGCGCAATTCTGGCTGACAACGGTCTGCCCCGGTGGTGCATATCCCTGCCCCGGCAACGGCGTAGCCGGCCCGCCGCTGACCACAGCCAACGCCCCCTCCTGGACAGCCGCCGATGGTGTTGCCGTCAGCGGCGCCGGTGGTTTTGGCGCCGGCACCTGCCCGGCCGTCAACCAGGGTGACTGCCGCTTCTTTGGTACCTCGGCGGCGGCGCCCCACGCGGCAGCCTGTGACGTGCTGGTGCGCCAGAATATGGGTGCAGCCGCCACGGTGGCCGGTGTTAATGCGCGCCTGGCTGTGTCATCTTTTGATCGCGGCCCGGCCGGTTTTGATACCGCCTGGGGAGCAGGTGTATTGGATTGCCTGGGCGCGGCCATCCAGGGCGACCTGGCGCTGACCAAGAGTGACTCACCAGACCCGGTTGCCGCCGGCGCCACCCTCACTTATTTGCTGGAAGTCACCAACAATGGCCCCGATGACGTGCCAGACGTACTGGTGACGGATACGCTGCCAGCGGGCGTTACCTTTGCCTCCAGCCCCGATGGCTGTGTGGAAACTGGGCCTGGCTCTGGCATTGTGACCTGTAGTCTGGCATTGCTGGCTGACGGGGCCAATGCTTCTTTCACAATTCAGGTGGTGGTGGATGCTGACCTGGTTTACAACAACGGCGGGCCGGTAACGATTACCAATCAGGCCAGTGTAGCCGGGACGGGCTTTGATCCTGACCCCAGCAACAACAGTGCGGCTGAAGATACACTGGTGGTGGCGGAAGCCGATCTGGAAATCATTGATTTTGCGGCGGTGGGCGCGCCGCCAGAGGTACTTATCGGCGAGGAGGTGATCATCACATTTACCAAGCATATTGTGAACAATGGGCCATCTGCACCAATAGATGCGGAACTAACGTTAACGGCCGTAGCCCCCCCTGGTTCTATCGTGACACCAACGCTGGACACGCTGGTAGAGCCTGGGCTGGAATTGGGCGTGCCACGCCTGGTGACAGAAACTTTCACCATTCACTGCGGCCAACCCGGAGACCAGACATTCACTTTTACCAATGAGATTCAACCGCTTCACCCGGCCGACACTGATCCCGACCAGTCAAACAATACCGCCGCCGTAGACGTGACGGTTGAGTGTGTCATCCCGGTAGCGATCAACATTAAGCCAGGCAGCTTCCCCAATTCCATCAACGTGGGCAGCCGCGGAGTCATCCCGGTGGCAGTGCTGACGACCCTGGCCGGTGAATATAACTTGCCGCTTGATTTTGACGCCACCATGATTGATCCACTCAGCGTCCGTTTTGGGCCGCGCAACGATGTCTGGAACGAAACCGGCGGCGCTTTTGAGGCCCACAATATGGGCCACCTTGAGGACGCCTATGAACTGGACGAGGTAACGCGGGACGGTGATTTGGACATGGTTCTGCATTTCCGCACCCAGGAAACGGGTATACAGGACGGGGATACGGAGGCTTGTGTCAAGGGTCTGTGGGTGGACGGTGGCAACGTTTTCAAGTTCTTCGGCTGTGACTCGGTACGGACGGTGCCGCCACACCTGTCTTTGTCTGAACTGAATACCAGGGCGCCTCAAGCCTGGCTTGGGCAGGAATGAGGTATAGGGCACAGCCCAGGGATCTGTTTTAGATTGTAATGGCCTGCCATCACAGACATCCGATTTCTCAAACAATTGAGAAATCGGATGTCTTTTTGCATCTCGTTCCACGCGGAGCGTGGGAACAAAAGGGGAACAAGACCTGTCAGGTCTGGCGGGTGTGCTGGTACGCAGCCAGAGTGCGGAGGCGAGCCTGGGCGTGGTCTACGATGGGAGCGGGGTAGTCACGGCCGTATACAAATCCGAGGCGCTGTTGTTCCAGGGGCGGCATGAGCCAGGGGGAGTGGAGGTAGGCGTCGGGCAGGTGGGCCAGTTCGGGCAGCCAGTGTCGCAGGTAACGGCCGTGTGGGTCAAACTTCTGGCTCTGGCTGATGGGGTTGAAGATGCGGAAGTAGGGAGCGGCATCGGTGCCTGTGCCCGCCGTCCACTGCCAGCCGCCGTTGTTGTTGGCCGGGTCGCCATCTACCAACTGCTGCATAAAAAAACGCTCGCCCCAGCGCCAATCAATCAGTAAATCCTTCACCAAAAATGAGGCGACGATCAGGCGGGCGCGGTTGTGCATCCAGCCGGTCTGGGTGAGCTGGCGCATGGCGGCATCTACTACCGGGTAGCCGGTTTGCCCGGCCTGCCAGGCGGCAAACTCGGCCGGATCATTGCGCCAGGGGACGGCGTCATACGCCGGGCGGAAGCTGCCGTGGGCCACATGGGGAAAGTGGTAGAGGATGGCGGTGTAAAACTCGCGCCAGATCAACTGACTGAGCCAGGTTTCTGCGCCTCTGGCAGCCGCAGCGTCTGGCGCGGCTGCCAGGGCGTCCTGAGCGGCCCAGACTGCCTGCCGCGCCGAGACCATGCCAAAACGCAGGTAGGGGGAGAGTTGGGAGGTGGCGGGTTCGGCCAGTTGGTCGCGTTGGGCGGCGTAGGCGGAGATGGGGTGAGGGCGGCGAGGACGCCGGGGTGATGAAGTGAGCAGGTGAGCAGGTGATGAGGTGAGGGGGTGAGGGGGTGAGGGCGGCGATGATGCCCAGGTGAACGTGGCGAGCCGACGATGAGCTTCTGCTTCACCAGGAGGAAACGTGGAAGGGATGGGGGATTGAGGCAGAGACAGGCTGGCGAGTTGGGATGGGGTATGGAGGCGAGTGGGGGCGGGCAACGGCCGTGCCGGAACTGGTTTTGCCAGCCAGTTCTTCTTAAATGGGGTGAATACGGTGTACGGTGTGCCATCTTGTTTGAGCAGGGTGACGGGGCGGTGGACGACCAGACCTTCGGTAAGGTGGAGGGGGAGGTTTTGGGCAACGGCCGTGTCCCGCTGCCGGGCATAGGCCGAGTAATCGGCTTCGGCGAAGACGGCGTGGGCGTTGGTTTCGGCGAGCAGGTGGGTGAGCACGGCCGTTGGCTCCCCCTGGCGCACAATCAGACGGCTGCCCCTTTCCCGCAGCGCCGCCGCCAGTTCGGCCAGACCGCCAACCAAAAAGGCCAGCCGCTTTTCGGCCACATAGGGCGAACGGACAAAAAAGGGGTCGAGGATGAAAAGGGGGATGACCTTATCGGCGGCCTGGCAGGCAGCGGTCAGGGCTTGATTATCTGTTAAGCGTAGATCGCGGCGAATCCACCAGACGGCCGTAGACATCGTTGCTCCTTGTGTCTTGACGCAAACTTGTGCTGAGTGCAGCCGAAGCAGGCGCAATGAGGCGATGATGTAAAGAAAGAAGATACAGAAAGTTGTACAGAGTATAGAAACATCTGCCAATAAAGTCAACACAAACTATACAATATATTGACAAACAGCGCAATCCCTGATATGCTACCAACGTACAATCGGTTTGTACACAAAGGATGAAAAAGATGAACAAGGATTTGATTCGACAAGTTACTGTATTGGTTTCACTGATTATCATGGTGCTGGTCAATGGGTTGGCGAATGCGCTGCCCATCAATGGCATTTCCACAGCCGAAATTTCTGATAGCTTTGATGTATTTTTTGTGCCCGCCGGATACGTCTTTGCTATTTGGGGTCTCATTTACCTGGCGCTGATTGTGTATGCCATTTACCAGGCCCTGCCCGCCCAACGGGAAAATCCCCGGTTGCAGCGTACCGGCTGGATATTTGTGGTCAGCTCCCTGGCCAATACGGTCTGGATTTTCTGCTGGCACTACGGCTACTTTGCCGTTTCAGTGGTGATGATGGCGATTTTGCTGGGCAGCCTGATTACCATTTACCTGCGATTGGGCACGGGGCGCACGGCCGTGTCCCCCGCCGAACAATGGGCAGTACGTGTTCCCTTTAGCATATACCTGGGCTGGATTACGGTGGCAACCATTGCCAATATCACCGTCCTGCTAGATTATGTTAACTGGAGCGGCTGGGGAGTTGCCCCGGAAATCTGGACGGTGATCATGTTGGTTGTAGCCGTGGTTGTGGCCGGGTTGATGGCGCTGCGCCATCGTGATGTGGCCTACCTGCTGGTGCTGGTGTGGGCCTTTGCCGGAATTGGCGTGGCGCAGGCAGACACACCGCTGGTAGCAAATGCAGCCTGGGCGGCGACAGCGGCAGTCTTGTTGATGGTGATTATCACGGCCGTACAGTCCCGACGTAAACCACGCAAGCTGGCATATGTGGCCGCATGATGGCGGCGATTATGGATAGTTCAATTTGACAGCCGAATGGCCGCCAATACCTCAAAGTTAATCCGTTCACTTTGCACGGCCGTGCCCTCTGCATCCACCCCTTCCGCCCACATCGTATGCACGCCGGGCGTCAGCGCCCACCAGACGCGGTATGGCGGGCCTGTCAGCGTTGCCAGCGGCGCATCATCCAGCCACAACGTGACTGACTGCATGTGGGCGGCGGCCACTGCTTCTACCGGCAGCTTTTGGGCGGCGGCGGGCACGGCCATCGAAATCCGGTATTTCGTTTGCGGGTCTGGTGAAATGAGGTGGATGGGGGACACGCTTGCATTGAGCACCGCCGCAGTGTCCGCATCGCCCACCGCCGCCTGCGCCAGCAGCAAATCATCCAGCAGCAACAGCCCCTCCGCCCGCGCCCAGGGATGGAGCGGCGGCGGCAGCGCCAGCGCCAGTTGGCGCACCACCTGGTCGAGTGGCGTCGTTTCATTTGCCAGCAAACCGGTCTCTTTATCAATCTCCACCCGGCGGTAAAACGTATCCGTCTCTTGTGGTTCTGTACCGGCGATGAACCACTCATAGCGGCGAAACGGGCAATCAGGCGACGGCCGTAAGCCGGACAAACTGCACACCTCCACCTGCACCACCCCCTCCGGCTGTGGAAACGGCTTATCCGGCGTGCCGCGCAAAATCTCGCGCATAAACATATGCCAGATCGGCCCGGCGCCACTGACGCCGGTCACATTAAACATGGGTGTATTGTCGGCATTGCCCACCCACACCCCCACCACCACATCCGGCGTATACCCCACCGTCCAGTTATCGTGGAAATTGTTGGTCGTACCGGTTTTTACAGCGGCTGTGCGGCCAATGTTCAAGATGCTATCCGGCCCAAACGAGAGAATACGGGCCTTATCATCGCTGAGCATGTCGCTGATCAGCCAGGCTACCCGTGCGTCCAGAACCCGCGTAGGCGTTGTGGACGGTGGCTGAACCAGCACATTGCCCTGCCCATCGGTCACATCCAGAATCAGGGACGGCGTGATGCGCGAACCGCTATTGGCAAAGGCCGCATACGCCGTTGTCAGGTCAAACAAGCGCACCGGGCCGCCACCCAATGCAAACGACAGGTCATACGCATCCGGTTCACCCAACGTGCCAATGCCCATCAGCGCCGCCTGGCGCATGGCCGTTGCCACCCCCACCCTATCCAGGGCAATCACCGCCGGGATATTGAGCGAAGAAGCCAGCGCCGTGCGCAGCAGCACCGGGCCATGCTCCGTGCGCGAGAAGTTGACCGGCACATACGGGTCTTGCTCATGGGTAATAAAGACGGTGCGCACGTCGTAAAAGAGCGTGGCGGGGGTAAAGGGCAGCCCAGTCGCAGCGTTAGATCGTGCCTGTCCCGGCGTCATACCCGCTGCATACACAATTGGCTTCAAAGATGACCCCGGCTGGCGCGGCATCAGCGCCATGTTGATGGCTCCCTGGCGCTTTTCGTCAAAGTAGTCCACATTGCCCACCAGCGCCATCACTTCGCCTGTTTGTGGATTCAGCGCCACCAGCGCCGCATTGTGAGCGGCATGGGTGGGCGCGCCGTTGCGCGGATTGTTAAGCAGGTCAATTTGCTCGCTCACAATCTTTTGCGCCTGGTTTTGCCAGTCCAAATCGAGTGTGGTGCGCACGGTGACGCCGCCGCTGTCAAGCAGCATTTCCGGGGAAAGCAAACCGTCCAGTTCCGCCTGCACCATCATCACAAAGTGGGGGGCCTGTACCGGGTATGGCGTGGCCGCGTATTGCAGCGGCTCACGCCCAGCCTGGTCATGCTGCGCCTGGGTGATATAGCCCTGCGCCAGCATCAGCCCCAACACCACTTCTTGCCGTGTTTTGGCCGCGTCCGGGTTCACCAGCGGATTGTACAGGGCGGGCGCCTGGGGCAGCCCGGCAATGAGGGCGCTTTCGGCCAGAGTCAGATCGGCGGCCGTTTTGCCAAAGTAGGTGCGCGCGGCCGCTTCCACGCCATAGGCTATACCGCCGTAGTAGCTCTGGTTCAGGTAGAGGGCCAGGATGTCATCCTTGTCCTGGCGGCGGGTGACCTGCCAGGCCAGAGCCACCTCCCGCAGTTTGCGCCGGATAGTGATCTCATGGCGCTCGTCGCTGTTGAGCAGCAGGTTGCGCACCACCTGTTGAGTGATGGTGCTGCCGCCGGAGACGACCTGGCCGCTTTGGGTATTGGTCCAGAGCGCACGGGCGATGCCCCAAAAGTCTACGCCGGGGTTGGTGTAAAAACTTTTGTCCTCGGTGGCGATGGTGGCCTGCTGGAGGGCGAGCGGGATGTCGGCCAGGGGCAGAACGGTGTAACGGCCGTACTCCTGATCGATCACATCATAGAGCGGACGGCCGTAGCGATCCACAATGCGCACACTGGGCAGCATCACCGGACGCTGCAAGCCCGCCACATCCGGCAAATCGGCAAAGAGCCATTTTACGCCGACGATGCTGACACCCAGTAAAACCAATAAAAAAAGTAGATTAATTTTCCTGAGACGTTTCATGTGATTGAGAAATAACCATTTCCTGCAATGCGCCGGTCGTTTGATAAGAATGTTTTATCGCTGTACATAGGGGAGAAAGATAAAATGGTCATCCATGATAAGCCGGTTAAACCAGACTTGATCGGCAAGGACTGTTGCGATAAAAAGATCCAGGTCAGAGTCGCCATCTAAGTCACCGGCAGCTATATCTAGTCCGTAGGTCACACCCAAAACCTGGGTGGAGAAATTGAAATCGGCGTCGTTAAACCAGACAGTATCGGGTAGCTCATGCTGATGAGATCCGGTGGCGACGGCCGCATCTAGATATCCGTCTTCATTAAAGTCACCAAGCGCCACACTTCCACTGGGGGTGCTACCTAATAAATGACCTGAGTCCACAAAGTTTCCCATCCCGTCATTTACCCAAATGTGATCGGGTTGTACTCCGCTCAATGCATCTGCATTGGCAATGAAAACATCGAGGTGTGTGTCCCCATTGAAATCACCTAACCCCACATCAAAGTTATATGTCAAATCAATAATCTGCGTTTTGCTGAAAGCAACGGTAGCAGAGGGCGAGACTGTCATGTTAATCCAGACTTCTACACCATGAGAAATACCGGCATTTGCCACCACAATATCAATTTTGCCGTCATGGTTGAGGTCACCTATCGACACGGCAACACTGCACAACGTGCCAAAATCCAGGCCGCTATCGCTGAAATGCGCGGCGCCATCATTCAGCCAAAGGATATTTGTGTTATCCAGGTTGGCTAAAGGATCACCACAGGCAGCCACAAACGCATCCAACGTGCCATCCATGTTGACATCGCCAAGCGCAACGTCATAACTAGAGGTGTTACCCAGTGATTGGGCAGTTACGTTGAAGTATCCATGACCGTCATTCAACCAGACTTTGTCAGGGGCGGCGCTCCAAGCACGATTGGCGATGAATACATCCAGATCCCCGTCACCATCTAAATCACCCAGAGCCACCCCATAACTGGAGTTTGTCGCCAATATCTGACCACTGTTTGTAAAGATGCCTGTGCCATCGTTCAGCCATACTTCATTAGCTCCATGCTTCCCAATGAAGGCATCCAAATCACCATCACCATCCACGTCGCCCAAAGCGACAGCATAACTAGAGGCTGAACCCAACAGTTGCCCACTGTCAACAAACAGACCAGGTCCATCCGACGCTGCCTGAATGCCATTAGATAGCAGCAACATTAACATCGTCACGGAAACCATCATCAGGGAAAAAACTGCAAAAAATCTTTTCGTCATGTCCACATCTCCTTTACCTTATGTTAATTAAATGTTTAAGCCTATGGCAAAACGGTAAATATGGAACCAGCGCCACGGCCGTATACCTCCGGAAAGTAGAACTCTTGCGCGGTGGGCGGGATGACCTGGTATTGGCCGGGGAAAGCGGCCCGTACCAGGTAGACGTATTCATAGGTGCCGGCGGGCAGCACATCGGCCGACAGCACCACCTTTTCGTCGCGCAGTTCCACATGGTTAAAGACCCACCAGCCCCAACCGCGCTCCTGCGCTTCTTCCCAGGTATACCGCTCCGGCGCGCCCACCTGCTGGCTGGTGGACAGTGATTGGTCTACGGCTTCCAACCCGGCGGGCAGATAGTCCTCAATCACCACGTAATGCAGCGTATTGGGCACAACAATGGTCAGCCGAGCCAGGAATGTTTCGCCCTGGGCAATCTGGGTAATAGGCGTGTTGCGGTCGGCGGGATCAAAGTAGCTGCGGGAGATAATGATGCCCCGATCCAACGGCCGTACCTCTGCCACGGGCAAATACGCTTCCAGGTGGGTGGTGTAATAGAGATTACCGGGGCCTTCGCTGCGGCCAAAAGCCACCCGGTTCAACTGGTCGGCAAACAGGTCGCCGATGTCAATTTTTATCTGCTCCGTCTGGCGCAATGTGTCCGCATTGGCCGCGCCTTCTAATTCCAATTCACCGTTGAGCGCCACCTGATAATCATAATCAGCCTGCAACTCGCCGGAGGCAACCATGAAGTCGGTCAGGGCCATGAGCGTCCAGGCTGTTTCCTGGGTGCTGGCCCAACGGCCGTCGGTGCGATGCGCCATCAACCAGCGCACGGCGTTGGCTACCAGCGGGTTTTCCGGGTCCAGTTTGATCAGCGTGTCCAGCACCACGGCCGTGGTGCGTGTGTCCGTGTTCCAGTTCCAATAATCGCGCGCCGCCTCCTCCCAGTTCGCCCCGGTCGCCGACAGGATGGCGTGGCTGATGAAGTCGCTGGCGAGGGTGTCCAGACGCGGGTCTTGGGCATCGGTCAACTGTAGCGCCTGCGCCAGGAAGCCCTGCGCATACAGGTCAAGGGCGGAACGGCGCTCGTACAGGTCGTTCATGTGCTGGTTATTGGGCTGCCCGGCGCGGGCCAGCACGTAAACCAGGAATGCCTGGCGATTGTATTTGTTACGGCCGTTCAGCCGATCCACCTGCGACAGATGAGTTTCCAGGTAGGTGACGCCGCCGTTCAGCACATTTTCGCTGACGGAGTAGCCGCTTGCCTGCGCTTCCAGCAGCGCCAGGGTCACGTAAGCGGTCACCAGCGTATCGCTGCGGCTGCCTGCCCACCAGGGCCAGCCGCCATCGGGCAGGCGGCGGCTGTAAAGCCGCTGCAAGGCCACGTTGATCTGGGCGTCCAGGTTGGCTTGCAGCGCCGGGTCATCAATACCCGCTGCTTGCAGCGCCCGCACGGTGAGCAGGTTGGGCAAGAACTTACTGACGATTTGCTCAGTACATTCGTAGGGATAATGTTCCAGATAATCCAGGCCGTCGGTCATCGCCGCTGCCAGCGAGGGGGCGACCTGCACTGTCACCGTGCCCTGCGTCAGTTCATAGCCAGGATAGATGGGCAGGCTGATGGATTCCACCACCACGCCGCCTTCCAGCAGTTGGCCGGACGTGCCCACCGTTTCCGGTACTTCGTATTTGTAAACGGGTATCCCACCGCCTGCCAACGTCGCCAGCGGCGGGCGAGTGGCGTCACTGTATGGCCCGGCATTGGTGCGGAACACCAGGTCTACACGGGGCACATCTTGCACAACGGCCGTCCACGTCACAAATGCGGCTTGCTGTGGCGGCACGGTCACGGTCTGGGCATTGTCCCCATCCAGGATCACGCCCTGTGCGTCCAGGGTGACGGTCGCTTCCAGCGCTTCGTCGGTGTTGTTGTGTACGGCCGTGCCCAATGTCACCCGGTCGCCGGCTACAAAAAAGCGCGGCGTTTGGGGGCTGACCAGCAGCGGCAGTGTGGAAACAATATCGCTGGTGGCCTGCCCCACTTTAGTGTCCAACGTTACGGCGCGGGCATCTAGCCGCCAGGTTGTCAGGCTGTCGGGCAACGTAATGGCCACGGTGGCTTCGCCATCTGGCCCGGTCTGTACCTGCCCTTCCCAAAAAGTGGTATCCGGAAACTCTTCGCGGATGGTGAGCACGCCATACGACCCCGCGCCGCCGCCGCCGCCCTTGATTTCATCTTCCAGTTCTTTGTTGTAGGCGTCCATATTGTGCGCCAGCAGGGTGGCGGTGTTGACGCTCAGATAACGTTCCGAGTAGAAGTGATCGAGCAGGGGCAATTCTTTGCGAGCCGCCAGGGTCAGCACGGCCAGATCGGTGAGGGAGAGGGAGAGTTCGGCGTCTACGGGCTGCCCGGCATGGTCGGCCACGTTGATGGTGAAGTGGACGGTCTCGCCAGGGGAGAGGTTGGTCTGGTCGGCGGTAATGGTTACGCTCAGTTCCTGCTGCTCGCGGTCTACGGTGAATTGGGTCATGCCCAGTTTGAAGTCCGGGGCCAGACTGGTTTCGTCCACGCCCTTGATCACCATGATGGAAACAAAAACGTTGGGCGCCATATCGGCGGTGATGGGCAGGTGATAGATGGTGCTGTTATTTACCAGGCGGATGACTTCATGTTGTTTGATGTGCCCGCGTTCCACCGTGACCAGGGCGGACACTTCGCCCTGGAAGGGGGAGGCGATCAGGATGTCGGCCGTTTCGCCGGGCCGGTAGCTGCTCTTGTCGCTGATCAATTCAAAGCTGTGGTCGTTGCTCTGCCGCCAGGGAACGTAGTCGCCGCCGGAGACCCAGAGGTAGGTGGAGGCGCGGCTGGTATTGCCCTGGGCATCCTGGGCAGTCACATATACGCGGAAGACGCCGCCGTTGGGGGGGATGAATTGGAAACGGGCACGGCCGTTGCCGTCCGTCACCAATTCGCTGTTCCCCATCACTTCCACCGGGATTTCTTCCACTTCGGTGCGCCAGATAGTGCGCCCCCGATCATCTTCTTCCTGTACGCTATACCAGCGCCGCTCGACGGCGGAAACGGTAACGGGCTGATTGGGCACGGGACGGCCGTGCCAATCCACCACGATCACATCCACCGCAGACGGTTTGTCTGCCTCGCCCACCGAATGCACGGGGGCGACGCCGGGGTAGACGCGGCTGCGATGCACAATCACATTGCTGCGCCCGCTGACCTGGTTGCCCGCCAGGTCGGTGACGGCGGCCTCGATGACAAAACGGCGGCTGCCATCCCCGGCTTGCAGTTCGGCGGGGATTTGCAGCAGCAGGCGGCCCTGTCCGTCCGTCTGCCCCACCCCTTCGGCGATGACCTGGGTGGGCTGATAGTTGTAGTCGTAATAGTAGGCGCCCCGGTCGCGCTCCTGATTGCGGAAGTCGTAGCGACGCAGGTCTGGCCCGCCAGTGAAGGTGTAATCCTCGGAGCGCACATGCCATTCCACCGCGCCATTGACCACCGCGCCGCCGGAGAAGAAACGGGCGTCAATGGCAATTTCAATGGTCTCACCGGCGGCCACATCGGTTTCATTAGCCGTCACTTCCACCTGGAAGGTGGGTTTGCGGAATTCGGCCACTTCAAAGTAGCCATTGCCAACGGTTTGATTGTCGGCCGTAGTGACGCCGATCCAGTAGTTGCCCAATGCGGCTTCATCGTCCAGGGTGATCTCGCCGCTGAATGAGCCAAACTCGTTGAGGGGCAGGGTAGCGGTGTAGACAGTTTCGTCGTAGGAGGCAATTTGTACGTTAACGCTCTGAAAATCGGGCAGGGCGTAGGTCAGGTCGTCGTTCAGGCGCACGATACCTTTGAAGTAGACGGGTTGGCCGGGGCGGTAGACGGGGCGTTCGGTGTAGATGTAGCCGGTGGGCTGATTGGGTTCCAGGTAAAAATCGGTGTAGATGCCGAAGTCGTAGGTGCTGATACCTTCGTTCCAATTGCTGACGGCCAGACCAAAAACGTCGCTGCCCGGTTCACCGACGATGGCATAGTAACGGCCGTTCCAGCCCGGTACCAGGTCTAAATCATCCCGATACACCAGGCCAAAGGCGTCCGTTGTGCCCTCAAAAACTAGCTGATACCTTTTGTCATAGAGCGCCACCGGCACACCGGGCAGCGGTTCGCCGCTGTTCAGGTCGGTGGCCCACATCATGGCTTCGGTAGCGGTGGTTTTCAGGGTGACGTTGGCAGTAGCCATGGCCAATACTTGCGCCTGCAAATGGTGTCCGCTGTGGCTGATTTGCGGCGAGTCCAACGCCACGAAGTAGAAGCCGGTGGGCAGCGGGCCGGTATCTTCCTGGTTGAGAATGAACCGTCTGTGCCTCAGTTCATTGAGCGGCGTATTCACGGACAGGGTACGCTGCCAGAGACGCTGGTCGGTTTGAGGCATATAGTTGTAAGGAGATAAATCGTAGTGCAGCAGTTTGCCAAATTCGCTCAGAGACAGTTGGTACAAATCCACATCGAGTTCGGTGATGTTCTGGTGCGTCACCCAGAGGGAATCCGAGCCGCCGCTGCGGTAGAGGGCGACGGAGTAGGGTAGGTTGAGGCTGGCGCTGGGTGGCAGTTTGCCGGTGGTAAAGGTGAGGGTTTGCCCTGCGCTGATTTCATTACCGTACACGTCTTTCATGCCCGGCAAAATTTGCACGGTGTAGGTGGTGGAGGGGCGGAAGCCGTAATAGTTCTGGCTCCAATTCCAGGGGGAATAGAGGCCGTCCGGGTCGCCGATGATGTCTGGGCTGATGATGACCTTACCGGCCATGCTCTCCTCATCCATCGGCGCCGAAAATTCGATGCGGAAGACGCTGGAGTAATGGCTTTCGGTCTGACCGTTGGCGGGTTCGGTGCGGCGGATGGCCGGGTATTTGACGGTGCTGGCGCTCCAGGTAAACGGCCGTGCCAGCGTTCCCCCCGACGCCGATTGGGCCGAATCGTCCAGGGTTAACTGGTAAACGGTACTCAAGGCTAGCAGTTGGGTGGGGGTGAGCGTCAGGGTGAGAAAATCAGAGTCCCAGGCGTAGGTAAAGGGGATGGCGTTGCCGCCGCCGCTGGGTTGCAGGGTCACGGCCGTTTCCGTACTCTCTGCATCCATGGGCTGGTTAAAATGCAGCCGATAGCTTTGATCCAGCGGCAGATTTTGCCAGCCATTTTGGGGATTCCAGGCGCTATCCACCAGTTCCAAAAAGTCAAAGGTGGGCGGTGTGACGGTGAAGGAAGAAACTTCATCTTTGACCATTTGCGCGCCGGTGGCGCTGATGGCGTTGACGGCAGCGGCGTCTACGCGCACGGTATACGCCTGCCGCCCGATGAGGGCTTGCGCGGGTCGGTAAACGTAAACGGAGGTGTTGACCCACTCACCTTGCCCCGGAATGGCCGGTTCTATGACCAGGGGGTTGGGCAAATTGGCGGCCTCTTCGCCAACCATGAGCGGCACAACGGGACGATTGAAGATGACGGTGATGGTGGAATCTACGGCTACATTGGTCACGCCATTAGCCGGGCTGATCTGGCTGACGGCCAGGTCGCCAATGGTGTAAAAGTCGAGCGTGAGACCTTCCACCAGGGCCAGCCCTTCCGTTGAAATGGCGGAACTGTCCACGGAGAGCTGATAACGGCCGTCCGGTTGCAGCGGTTGGGCCGGTTTGAAGCGCAGGATACGGGGCTGGGGCCAGGTGATGTCACCGACTATCTCTTCGCCGTTGTCGTCGGTCACTTGCACGGCCGTGTCCGGCTGCATGGGCTGGTCAAAATAGACCTCAAATGCGCCGTCCAGCGGCGCTTCTTCCCCGGCAGCCGGATGCTGGCCGATAACCTGCGGCGGCAACGGTGCGCCCAGGTCAAGCAAAAAAGGCGTGGGGGCGGGGGTAGGCGTGATAGCAATGGTGGTGGGCGTGGGATTGGGGGTTGGTTTTTCTTCTTCGCGGCAACTAACGGCCGTGAACATTAACAAAACAAACACAATCAATGGAAGTCGCAATAGGCGGTTCATTTTTACCTCGCTTGCAGATAAATGGAGATTTTCCCTGTGGGTATTGTAATGGAAATAAGCAGTGTGGGGGGATACGGCCGTTTGCCGAAAAGACAATGATTGGGCAACGCTGTTTGTAGGGAGCAGGATTTTCTTGTAGTCGCGGGCAGAGTGTCAACCGGAATGAGATGTTTGCCTTACTAATGCTTGCCGGGTAAACACCTGAAATCAAATAGTTGCACGCCTATAGTTGCGGGCTATCATCCCCATCAGAGGATACCCTGCAATGGGTGCAGGGTAATAAATAGTTAGGTCGGACGGCTACGCCGCCCGACCTAATGTGCCCGGCTCACGGGTGCAGTGGGACGGCTACCGCCGCCTAACTACCCACTGCACCCGGCGGCTAAGCCGCAGGTGAGCCGGGCACATTAGTTTTTTAGTAGATGGTGAAGTTCCACGGCCATACCTCCCCTCCCCCTTTCATCTCATCATGATCCGGGTCGCGTGAACATTCACGGCTGTCGGATCACCGTGATCCGGGTCGCGTGGATATTCACGGCCGTCGGATCACCGTGATCCAGGTCGCGTGAACATTCACGGCTGTCGGATCGCCGTGATCCAGGTCGCGTGAACATTCACGGCCGTCGGATCACCGTGATCCAGGTCGCGTGAACATTCACGGCTGTCGGATCGCCGTGATCCAGGTCGCGTGAACATTCACGGCCGTCGGATCGCCGTGATCCGGGTCGCGTGGATATTCACGGCCGTCGGATCGCCGTGATCCAGGTCGCGTGAACATTCACGGCTGTCGGATCACCATGATCCGGGTCGCGTGGATATTCACGGCCGTACTCCCTCCCCTCCATCAACTTTTAACTGTTTTGCGTTCAGTGAACCCTCCGCTAAACTCCCCCCATGACAACCGCACAAGCCCACCCCCTCAAACGATTAACCGCCTACTCCCACCGCTACCGGCGGCGGGTGATCCTGGCTACCATCTGCTCTATTCTCAACAAGCTGTTCGACCTGGCCCCACCGGTGCTGATTGGCGCGGCCGTAGACGTGGTCGTTTCTCAGGAAGACTCCTTTATGGCCGGGCTAGGTTTTGCCACCGTGCAAAGCCAGTTGGTGGCGCTGGGCATCATCACCCTGGCCATCTGGGCGTTGGAATCGCTGTTTGAATACCTGTTTTCCGTCTTGTGGCGCAATCTGGCCCAAGACATTCAGCACGATTTACGCCTGGACACCTATGACCATGTGCAATCGCTAGACATGGCCTACTTTGAAGAGCGCAGCACGGGCGGCCTGATGGCAATTTTGAACGATGACATCAACCAGTTGGAGCGGTTTCTGGATGTGGGCGCCAACGACATCATCCAGTTGATTACCACCGTCATCGCCATTGGTGGCGCGTTTATTGTGCTGGCCCCGTCAGTGGCTTGGATGACCATTTTGCCGATGCCGTTTGTGATTTGGGGCACGCTGAAATTTCAGCAGAAGTTAGCGCCCAAGTACGCGGCCGTGCGCGAACAGGTTGGTTTTCTCAATGGCTTCCTGGGCAATAACCTGGGCGGCATTGCCACCGTGAAGAGTTACACGGCCGAAGCCTACGAAGTGGACCGCATCAATGAGCAAAGCGAGCTGTACCGCCAGAAAAATGAGGCCGCCATCCAACTGAGTTCCGCCTTTGTGCCCCTCATTCGCATGATCATCGTCCTGGGCTTTGCTGCCATTATGATTTTTGGCGGGCTGCTGGTGGTGCAGGGGGAATTAAATGTAGGCGTGTACAGCGTGTTGGTCTTTATGACCCAACGGCTGCTCTGGCCGCTGACGCGCCTGGGGCAAACCTTAGATTTGTACCAGCGGGCCATGGCTTCCACGAACCGGGTGTTTGATTTGTTGGATACACGGCCGTCCATCCCCGATGGCGCCATGGCATTACCGTTGGCCGAGGTCCGGGGCGAAGTGGCGTTTGAAGCGGTCAATTTCCGCTACAAATGGCGCGATTATGAGGGGTTCAGCGATGATCGGCCGCATGTGCTGAAAAATTTGTCGCTACGCATCCCGGCTGGGGAAACAGCGGCGATTGTCGGCCCAACCGGTTCGGGCAAAACGACGCTGATCAAACTGCTGCTGCGGTTTTATGATGTGGAAGAGGGACAGGTGTGTCTGGACGGCCGTGACATTCGCACCCTGCACACCCACGACCTGCGCCGTGCCATCGGGCTGGTCAGCCAGGATGTGTTTTTGTTTCATGGCACCGTGCGCGAAAACATCGCCTACGGCACATTTGACGCCACTCTGGACGAGATTGTAGAGGCCGCCAAAGTCGCTGAAGCGCATGAATTCATCATGCAACTGCCCAATGGCTATGACACGATTGTCGGCGAGCGCGGCCAAAAACTATCCGGCGGGCAGCGGCAGCGCATTTCCATCGCCCGCGCCGTGCTGAAAGACCCGCCGGTGTTGATTCTGGATGAGGCCACCTCTTCGGTGGACAACGAAACGGAAGCGGCCATCCAGCGTTCGATGGAACGCATTTCCGTGGGACGCACGATGATCGTCATCGCCCACCGCCTCTCCACCATCCGCAACGCCGACCGCATCTTTGTGCTGGAAAACGGCATCCTGCGCGAACAAGGCACGCACGATGAACTGTCGCTGCAAGATACGGGCATTTATGCGGGTCTATGGCGGGTGCAGACGGGGGTTCGGTGAGGCGTAATCCGTGATGCGTAACCCGTGACCCGTAATCGGATTACGGATTACCGATTACGGGTTACGGATTACCAATTACCGGCTAAGAGCAGCGTAAATCTCGTGGAGGAAGCGGCTGGGGTAGGTGGCTAATTGTTCGGTGTGGCGGAAGCCGGTTTGCTGCGCCAGTTTGACCCAGGTCTGGTAGGAAAACGGGTAAGGTACCCAGTGGTTGCTTTGGTCGCTGTTGTATTCGACGATGAGCAGACGGCCGTCCGGCAGTCTGCCGTCCGCCTCTTTCAAATACCCCTTCACTTGCTGCAACACCGGCCCCTTTTGCGCCACAAAATGGAGCGAGTTGGCCATCACCACCCCATCCAGCGGCGGCAGCGCCAGCGGGCGGGTAAAGTCGGCCTGGATGGTGTGCAGGGTGATCTGTGGGAACGAACGGCGCATGGTTTTTTCGAGCGATTGCAGGGCACGGCCGTCTCGATCCACCGCATAAATCGTACCCGATGGCCCGATCAACTCCGCCAGCGCCAGCGTAAACGCCCCCTCGCCCGCACCCAGATCAGCCCAGACGCCGCCCGTGTGTGGCACTCCATTTTGTAATAACCGGACATGATCGTTGTGATTCATCGTGATGCGTGAGCCGTAATCCGTGACCCGTAATCGGATAACGGATAACGGATAACGGATTACCGATTACGGATTACCGATTACGGATTACCGATTACCGCCACCGTCCCAATCCGGCTGCGGCGGAGGGCGCGAGAGGAGAGGGCATACACGGCCGTAAGCAAATACCCCACCGCTGCCAGCATATAAATAGCCCGAATTGGTACGCCCAGGTCGGCCAACGCCGCATAAGTCAGGCCAGACAGCAAAAAGACCACGTTCCAGCCCATTTCGCGCAGCGAATAGACACGCCCCAACTTGTCTTCGTCTACACTCGTTTGCAGCAAGGTGTTTTGGGCCACGTCACGCAGGGCAAAGGTCGGCCCATACAGCACCGAAATGATGATGGTGACGGCAATACTGTCCGTTTGCGCATACACCACCGTCAGCAGCCCCATCAAAAAGGCATTCACGATGATGATGCGCCCCGGCCAGCGCATGATGACGCCGGACACGGCCGTAGCCAGTACCGCGCCCAGCATCACCCCCGTATAAAACGCCCCATTTTGCAGCCCCCACACCTGTGCATCCGCGTTCAGCGCCTGCTCCACAAAGACCAGCATCAGCGCCGATGTCCAGACACCATGCGGTATATGTTCCAGCCACTCCATCGTCACCAGCGCCCGTGCCAGTTGGTGGTGGCGCAAGTAACGAACGCCTTCTTTCACCGATTGCCACAGCGGTAGCTCCAGTGCCTGTGCGGTGCGCCGCTCCCGTTGCACTGCTTCCAAGCGGATGGAACTGATCAATGCCGCCGATACCAGAAAGGTGAGCAAATCCAGCAGCACCAACGCCCGCAGGCTCACCCACACCACCAGAAAGCCGCCCAAAATGTAACCGAACGCCTGTGTGCCCTGCACCGTGCCAGACATAATGCCATTGGCCCGCGCCAGATCATCGCGGCGCACAATGGCCGGTAAAATCGCCATCCGCGCCGGCGTGTAAAACGCGGTCATGGCCCCCAGTCCGGCCACCACCAGATAAATGAGCCACAGGTTCAACTGACCGCCCTGGACGAAGACCAGCAGCAGCGTCACCAGCGTCGCCCGCACCAGGTCGGCCGTGACCATGACGCGGCGACGTGAATAACGATCAACCATCGCCCCCGCCACCGGGCTGAGCAGAAAGATGGGCAGCAGGGAAGCGGCCATCACCCCGGCCGTTTGCAGCGCCGAGCCGCTGGTCTCAAAAATCGTGACCATGATGCCCACCGTGTACAGCACATCGCCAATGCCGGAAACGAGCACGGCCGTCCACAACAACGCAAAATTACGGTCCTTTAATAGTTTCGCCATATACGCCTTATCAGAACTCCTTGTTATGATCCATTTTCCGGTTTATACCTGAATCCGACACACAAATATACGATCCTTTGGGCGATTCAATTGATCCTTTGGTCAGGTTAGTGCTTTTGGTTCGTAGCAGTGGCTCTAGCCGGGGCTACCTGCCCCCAAATGCACCACCATCTTTTGCCTGCCATACGACTGTGGTGTACCCTCTTTATAGATTGGTTCAATCTTGATAATTGAACCAATCTTTATCATTATCAAAAGGAGTTTTCATGGAATCTTTCTCCGCTGCATCTCATCACGACATTCTCGTTTTACTGGTACAAATCACTATTCTGCTCTTTACGGCCAGAGCATTGGGCGAAATCGCGCAGCGTTTAGGTCAGCCCTCCGTCGTGGGCGAGATATTGGCCGGTATCATCTTAGGGCCGTCCCTGTTAAGCAGCCTCTTTCCAGCGTTTGGCGAGTGGATTGTGCCGCAAACGGCCGTGCAAGGCTACCTGCTCGAAGTCATTAGCCTGCTTGGCGCCATGTTCTTATTGCTCATTACCGGCCTGGAAACCGACCTCACCCTGATCAGGCGTCATGCGCGCACGGCCGTCGGCGTCTCCTTTGGCGGCATTATTGTCACCTTTTGCACCGGCTTCCTCCTGGGCCAATACCTGCCCGACTACCTGCTGGCCGACCCCACGCAGCGCCTGGTGTTTTCACTCTTTGTCGCCACCGCCATGTCTATCTCCGCCATCCCCGTCATCGCCAAAGTCCTGATGGACCTCAACCTGATGCGGCGTGACATCGGCCAGACCATCATCGCCTCCGGCATGAGTGATGATACCATCGGCTGGATGCTGCTGTCCGTTGTCGCCGGCCTGGCTACCGGCGAGGCAGTCAGCGCCAGTTCACTGTTACAGACAGTCGGCAGCGTGTTGGCTTTTATGGTACTCAGTTTCACCGTCGGCCGTTGGATCGTCAAAAAATCGCTGGATTACGTGCAAGATGAAGTCATCAGCCGGGACAAATTATTGACCCTGGTGATGGTTTTCACCTTTGCCTGGGGCGCTCTTACCCAGGCATT
Source organism: Chloroflexota bacterium (assembly GCA_035444285.1). Classification (GTDB taxonomy): domain Bacteria; phylum Chloroflexota; class Anaerolineae; order Promineifilales; family Promineifilaceae; genus CAADGU01. The sequence continues at coordinate 47,722 of DAOMOK010000004.1, read as the reverse complement.
TAACCTGGAGGCCGTATTAGGCGCATTTGTCATTGGCATCCTGTTTGGGCAAATGCCCCGCCTGCCAGAGACGGTGCATCACAAACTAGAAAGCATGGCGCTGGGCATCTTTTCACCCATCTTTTTTGCCGTCGCCGGTCTCAAGGTCAATATCCAAAACCTGTTCGACCCACAACTGATCATGATCACCCTGCTGGTCATTGCCGTGGCTACCGGCGGCAAGGTGGTGGGCACGTATCTGGGGGCGCGGCTCATTGGCCGCCGTGATCACTGGACATCGCTTAGCTTTGGCGCGGGGTTAAACGCGCGGGGAGCGATGGAAATTATTATTGCTACCATTGGCCTGAACCTGGGCATTCTCTCGCAAGATATGTTTTCCATCATCGTCATCATGGCTATGACCACGTCCCTGATGGCCCCGCCCGCCCTGCGCTGGGTACTCAAACGGGTAGTGCCAGAAGAGCAGGAACTCAAGCGGCTGCGGCAGGAAGAGATGGCGGCGGGCAGCCTGGTCGCCAATGTACATCGGGTCTTGCTGCCGGTGCGGCAGCGGCCCGGCGGCGGCGCCACGCAAACCATCGAGGCGCAGCTACTGAAGAAATTGGGGCAAAATCTCAATCTGTCGGTGACGCTGCTCAATGTCGCCGCGAAGGGGCAGCGGGCGGGCGGCCAATCCTATCTGAACGAATTATCGCCCCTGTTTGCCCAACATGAACTGGTTAAAAAGGTGATTGAAGGTGGCCACGCCACTGAGTATATTCTGGATGAAGCCAGGAAAGATTATGACCTGATGGTGCTGGGCGCATCGGAGGAAAACCGGGGCGCGGACGTATTATTCACGCCGCTGGTGGATTATCTGGTACGGCTTTCTCCTTGCCCGACGATGATTGTGCAGGGGCAGCGGGTACAGGAAGATTGGCTGCCCCGCCGCATCCTCATCCCCACCAATGGCAGTGAGGCGGCGCGACAGGCGGCCGATTTAGGGTTTGCTCTGGCGACAAGCGGTGAAGAGGTCATTATTTTGCATGTGGTGGTGGAAGGTAAAAGTAACTACAGCCCTGATGCCAGCGGCGAGATGTTTGAGCGGCAGTTGGCTATTGGCTGGCACATGGTAGACGAACTGCGGCAGCGGGCGGAGGCGCTGGATGTAACGGCCGATACCGAAGTTCGCCTGGGGCCAGACCCGGAAACAATCATCACGGCCGTTGCCAGAGAGAAAGAAGCCGACCTCATCATCCTGGGCACCGATGTGCGCCCCGGCACCGACCGGTTGTTTCTGGGGCCGGGCGTTGACCGCATTTTGAAAGGGTCGCCCTGCCCGGTGATTGTGTTGAACAATTAAAAGTGGTGGCTGGTACTAATCGCCAGCCACCACCAGGTAAAGCAGCATCGTCACGGCCGTGCGCGCGTACACACTGTGCGGCAATTTGGCGGGCATGTACACCCAGGTACCGGGCACGGCCGTTGTCCGCTCCTCCCCCAACTGCAAATCCGCCTCACCGCTTAAGAAATGCAGTATTGCCGGGTATGCGGCCGTATGCTCCGTCAACTCCTCCCCGGCAGCAAAACCGAATAATGTCACCTTCACCGCATCACTGCTCAACACCTTGCGGCTGACAATCGTCTCCGCCGGTATCTCCGGCAATAGTTCGTGCAAATTTTGGATAACTGTTTCGTTCATAACAACTTCCTTTGGTAATTGGGCAATTGGTTCGCCACAATTACCCAATTACTCAATTACTTTTCTTCCTCGCGCCAGCCCAACGCCCACCATACCAAAAAAGAGCAGGATGGCCAGGGCATTCAGCAGGCCACCCCACTGTCGCAGCGCCGGATTGTGCATCGTCCAATCCGCCGCCACCCGCAGCAGCAGCGACGCTTGCAGCAGCAGCGCCGGGACGTAAAACCCGGCGTGGTAGACCACCGGCAAACCGGTAACAGCCGGAAAAATGATCAGCGCATGGGCAAAAATCATGCTAAAAGCAAAGCCCAAAAAGAGGGCATGCAGCCACAAATCATAACGCGGCCCGGCCACCAACTGCCCCCAAACCAGCCCGGCCAAACCGCTCACCACCAACCAACCATACCCGGCCAATAAGTTACGACCAATATAGCCGGTGATGGCCGGCTGGCGCGCCGTGCGCCGGGCAATGTCATAACGCCACAACCAGGCCGCCAGCGCCAGCGCGCCCACGCTGTTCAGGCGAATGCCGGCATCGGCCCACACCAGAGAAAGCAGCAGACCAATGCTAAACACGGCCGTCGCCGCCCCAAACAACCAGAAACTCGTCCGCGACAATCGCTGCACCCGGCTCAGTTCCAGCCGCTCACCGACAATGGTCAAAATGAGAAACGCCGCCCACCAGACCACCAGACGATGTACCGGCCAACCGCCCAACCACAAGCCATTGCCCACCAGCCAGCACAGCGCACCCAGTCCCATCACGGCCGTGTACAGTGCCCGGTGTTGGCGATAGATGAAAAGGGAAACGGCCGTCAACCACCCACTACCCAACAAAACCAACCCCTGTCCCACCATCACCGGCAGCCCGATGACCAGCCACAACGCCCCCACCCCCGTCATCACCGCTCCCACATAAAACCACTTCACCCTCAAACCGCTCACTGCCCACTGCTTACTGCTCACTGTTCCCAGCGCCACCGCCCGCTCCAGACAAATTAGCGTGCCCAAAAAGCCAGAAACCATGAGTGGCCCATGCAGGGAAGGCAGCAACGGCCGTAACACCGGCCACCCCCATCCCAAACGCAGCAGCCCGGCCCACAAACCGGCCAGCAGCGCCAGCAGCACCATCGCCATAATCGGCAGTCGCCATCGTCTATCCATGCGACCAAGTTTACCCCACTCCCCCACATCCCCAAACAAAAACGCCACCACCCATACAGGTGATGGCGTTCCTGACCGTGACCATAGACCTGACAGGTTTTTTGAAACCTGTCAGGTCTGCATCGCTACCTAAAATTCCCAGACCATTCTATAGTCGTCTGACTCCGGCCGTGCCCGCAGTGGGGCAGTATGCCCACTAACAGCAGGCATGGGCAGGCGCTCACTCTTCGGCTCAATCCTAAACGGCGGCTCTTCCGCTTCCCGCAGCGCCTGGGCTAATACCTCGCTGAGATGGCTGACCGGGATCAAGGTCAATTCCGCCCGGATGCTGTCCGGCAGTTCCGGTATATCTTTGGCATTCTCCTTCGGCAGAATGACCGTCTTAATACCGGCGCGATGGGCGGCAATCGTTTTCGACTTCAGGCCGCCAATCGCCAACACCTTACCGCGCAGCGTCACCTCGCCGGTCATGGCTACGTCACGGCGCACCGGGCGTCGCGTAAAAGCAGAGATGATCGCTGTCGCCATGCCAATGCCCGCGCTGGGGCCATCCTTAGGCGTGGCTCCATCCGGCACATGGACGTGTAAATTGACGTGGTCAAAGACTGTTGGCTCCAGCCCGAGAGACCGCGCATTAGCCCGCGCATACGTCAATGCTGCCTGGATGGATTCACGCATCACATCTCCCAACGAACCGGTTAAGGTGATTTTGCCGTTGCCTTCGCTCAGGCTCACTTCAATGGGCAAGGTGTCGCCGCCAAAACCGCTCACCGCCAGACCGGTGACAACGCCTACCTCATCATGTTCTTCGGCCGTACCATAGCGGTACATCTCCGGCCCCAAATAGTCGGCCACATCCGCCGGGGTAATCACAAACGGCCCGGCTGCCCCACCCGCTACCTGCACCGCCACCTTGCGGGCAATACGGCCGATATGCCGTTCCAGGCTGCGTACCCCCGCCTCCCGTGTGTAATGGCGAATCAGATGGCACAGCGCCTCGTCCGTAAACGAGACATCTACATCGGCAATACCACTGCCTTCCAACTGCTTGCGCAGCAGATAGCCGGTGGCAATGCTCACTTTTTCCTCTTCAATGTAGCCGGGCATGGTGATCGTTTCCATGCGATCAAGCAGTGGGCCGGGAATGGTGTTCAACTGGTTGGAGGTGGTAATAAAAATGACCTGGCTGAGATCAAACGGCGCTTCCAGGTAATGATCGGTAAACTTGTCATTCTGCTCCGGGTCTAATACTTCCAGCAGCGCCGACGCCGGGTCGCCGCGCCAGTCCGCGCCCACCTTATCAATCTCATCCAGTACAATCACCGGGTTGTTGGTGCCGGCATCGCGCAGGGCGCGGATGATACGCCCCGGCATGGCGCCAATGTAGGTGCGGCGATGGCCGCGAATTTCGGCCTCGTCCCGCACCCCGCCCAGACTGATGCGCACCACTTTGCGCCCCATGGCGTGGGCAACGGAGGTGGCGATGGACGTTTTGCCCACACCAGGCGGGCCGTACAGGTTGATAATCGCGCCACGCATTTTGGCGCCTGCCAGTTTGCGCACGGCTACATACTCTACAATGCGGTCTTTCACATCGTCCAGGCCGTAATGGTCGGCGTCTAACACTTCACGCACATGGCGAATGTCCAGATTATCCTCCGTGGCCTGCTTCCAGGGCAGTTCCACCAACCATTCCAGGTAGGTGCGGATGACGCTGGATTCGGCCGATTGCGGTCCCTGGTATTCCAGGCGTTTGAGTTCTTTATCGGCGCGTTCGCGCACGGCCGTTGGCATACCCGCCTGGGCAATTTTGTCCCGTAATTCATCACCACTGCTTTCGGCGTCATCCCCCAACTCTTTGCGAATTGCCTTCATTTGTTCTCGCAGCAGGTATTCCCGCTGTGCCTTGTCGGCCCCTTCGCGGGCGTCTTGCTGGATTTTGCTGCGGATTTCGGCAATGCGTAGCTCCTGCTGTAAATGCTCGGTAGCAATTTGCAGCCGCTCCACACCTTGCACAGTAGTCAGCAATTTCAGTTCTGTTTCCAGCGGCAGATTCAGCAACCCGGCGATGTAATCAGCCAACTGCCCGGCAGAGGTTTTACTGCGTGTGGTAGCCATCACCTGCTGGTTGGCCTCACCCAACGTGTCCGCGTACTGCTCCAGGTAAGCAATGGCCGTCGCCATCACTGCCCGGTCAGACGAATCTGATTGATCCGCAATTTCCTGGTACGTGCCCATCGTGTAGGGTTCGTGGTCAATCAGGCTTTGCAACCGCACCCGGTGGCGCAGTTCCACCAGCATTTGCACACCCATATGAGGCGCGCGCAAAATATCCCGCACCGTCGCCATGATGCCGATGGGGGCCAGGTCATCCAGTTGTGGCAGTTCCACGTCCGGGTTGTATTGCACCAGGATCAAGAGGTCGCCATTGGCTTCTACCGCTGCCTGGGCTGCGGCCAAAGAGCGCCGCCGGCCGATGGAAATGGTCGTGGTTACACCGGGAAAAACGGCGCCCCCTCGCAGTGGGACGATGGGTATGCGCTTTGGTTCAGGTTGGTTGGTCATTTATTATTTTCCTCAAAGGAATTGGCAATTAGAGATCAGAGACTGGGAAATCTCTAATCTCTAATCTTCATTTTGTTCCAATACTTGCTCAAATGTGATTTATTAAAGACTCTCTGCTTCCATACACTACATTAGTTTTTGTGAGGATTATCCTCAATAGTTCTCTGGTATTCTCTGCCGGTATGGGGGTGACACAATAGTCCTACTTCAGAATTTCGTCAGATATGCTGAGACCCTAAGGGTTTCAGAAAACCCTTAGGGTCTTCCTGGGTAGTGGCAGATCAAGGCGGAGCGGGGGATAATTGGACGGAGTGGAGGCTTTAGCCGTTCCATGTACCACTAACGCATCTACTCCTGAAGGGCGATGAATCGCCCACTACGAACATTTTTTGCGGAGGAAAATCAGATGAAGCAGATGTATATCAACGGCCGTTTCACCCCCAGCGAATCCGGCGACACCATGCGCATCCTCAACCCGGCCACGGAAGAAATCCTGGACAGCGTACCCAACGGCAGCGAAGTGGATGCGTACAAAGCGGTGGCGGCGGCTCATACCGCCTTTCAAAGCTGGCGGCAGGTTTCCGGCCTGGAACGGTGCGAAATGCTGCACGAGGCCGCCCACAAAATGAAGGCGCAGGCGGCGGAACTGGCCGAACTGCTGACGATGGAAGAAGGCAAACCATTGCCGGAAAATGAAGAGGAGATGGAGTGGACGATTGGCACGTTTGATTACTACGCCGAAATGGCGCGCACCTACCGGGGGCGGGTGCTGGCCCCGGCCGTTAACAGCCAGTTTAACTTTGTCCTCAAAGAGCCGTATGGGGTGGTGCTGTGCATTGTGCCCTTCAACTTTCCGCTGCTGCTGATGGCCTGGAAGGTGGCCCCCGCTCTGGCGGCGGGCAATACCGTGATCATCAAACCGGCAGAGAAGACGCCATTGACCACGCTGCGGCTGGCGGAGATGGCTTTTGACCATTTCCCGCCGGGGGTGGTGAATGTGGTCACAGGCGAAGGGGCACGGGTGGCCGAGCCGATGGTGAAACACCCGGATGTGCCCGTGATCGCCTTTACGGGGTCTACGGCCGTCGGCCAACGCATTGCCACCCTCGCCGCCGCCCGCATCAAACGCACCCACCTGGAATTGGGCGGCAAGGATGCCTTTGTGATTGCCCCGGATGCGGATGTGGAAACGGCCGTAGAAGCCGTGGCTTATGCCGCTCTGATCAATGCCGGGCAAGTGTGTACCTCCACGGAACGGGTCTATGTGCCGGAACACATGCTCAAGCCGTTTAGCGAAGGGCTGGCCGATTTTGTCAGCGGGCTGCGGCTGGGGCCGGGGCTGGAACCGACCACCGACATGGGGCCAATGGCCGACCCCAAATACCGCGCCAAAGTGGAAGACCACGTAGCCGACGCGGTGCTGAAAGGGGCAAAAGTGCTGGTGGGCGGCAAACGGCCGTCGCACCTGGATCGCGGCTTTTACTATGAACCGACCGTGCTCACCCACGTCAACCACGACATGGTCTGTATGCGCCAGGAAACGTTTGGCCCCACCATCCCCATCATGGGCTACCAAACGTTTGACGAAGCCATCGTCCTGGCCAACGACAGCGACTATGGCCTGGGCGCCTGCATTCGCACCAACGATGCCAGACTCGCCAAACGTTTCTTTGAAGAGGTGCAGGCCGGCACAATCTGGATTAACGACCCGCTGACGGACAATTACGGCGGGCCGTTTGGCGGCTTCAAGATGAGCGGCAACGCCCGCGAACTGGGCGAGGAAGGCTTAGCCAGCTTCCTGGAAACCAAACACGTGCATTGGGATTTTGACGATACGCCAAAAGATTACTGGTATCCCTATTAACCACCCTGGTTTAGACATGCGATTTTTCCAAAAAATCGCAAGTCTATCGGCGGGTCCGAGGGCCAGGTGCCTGTTTCTTGATTAGTCATCTACTTGTTGGCTACGTTTGTTACACGCCCCCTTGTGCCAGAGGGATTGGAGGAGTATAGTCTGGCTAAATTTGTTGGAGGAGCAGGTATTATGAGCAGTCGCCAAATTTTCATTTTTGCTTTATTCGTTATTATTCTGTGGCTTTTTGCTTGTACGAATCCAGAGGTCACGGAAACACCAACGGCCGTACCCCCTTCCCCCACCTCTACTTCGATTCCTACGGCAACCCCGGAACCAACGCCTACCCCGCTGCCCTGGCCGCCACAGGTAGTCTATGCCAACCCGGCTTCAGGCCAAGAATTACCGCTAGATGGAACTGTCACCATTCGGTTTGATCAGCCGATGGATAGGGATTCCGTTGAATCAGCTTTTGTCTTTGCTCCGGCAAATGATGAAGAAAGCCACCTGAAAGGGGTCTTTATCTGGCCGCGCCCAGATACAGTAGCGTTTACACCCAATGATTTGAATCAACAGCAACTATACCGGGTGCGGCTTGATTCGCAGGCTTTGGGCATAAACAAGTTGCCACTGCGTGAATCATTTAGTCTCAATGTGCGAACGGTGGGTCCTTTAGCCGTACAGCAGGTGATTCCAACAAATAACAGCCTGGTAGCGGTGGACACGGCCGTGACTGTTATCTTTAACCGCGCCGTTGTCCCCCTTATACCCACAGACCAACAGGCAAAACTTCCGCAACCGTTATTTTTCGACCCACCAATTGAGGGACGAGGCGAATGGCTTTCAACCACAATCTACCGCTTTTCACCAGATGGGCCGTTGCCGGGTGGTATCACTTATCAGGTGGAAATACCGGCCAGTCTTACTGATCTGACCGGTAGCTCCGTGGCCGAAACCTACACCTGGGAATTTAGAACGGAAGCTCCCCGTGTAATTGAAAGCAGCTTGGGAGGAGGTCCGCCCAAACTGGCGCCGGACGGCACAATCACCATTACGTTTAGCACGTCAATGGATACAACGACGACGGAAGCCGCTATTTCCCTGGACCCGGCAGCGCCAGGGGGTTTAAGTTTTGCCTGGGATGATGAACATCGGGTGGTTGCTATGACTCCACAACGGCCGTTACCGCTGGCAACAGTACACGATTTGATTGTGGCAAAGTCGGCGCAAGCAGCTGACGGCCAGTCGTCGTTAGCGGCCGAGTACCGGCGCACTTTTCGGACATACCCTTACCCGGCCATCATAGCTACCACTCCTACCAATGGTCGTATGGCTGATGAATGGTTTGTGTTCGACGGTGGGCCACGTGTTGAGTTTGCCGGGCCAATGGACCCAGAGAGTTTTGCGAATCGTATTATTGTTCAACCCCCGCCCGACGATCTGGATTATACCTACCGCGAGTTTGCCTATAACCCTGACGTTCCGGTAAAAGCCTTTCTGGATATTCATTTTAACCAGGCCCACGGCGCTCAATACACTGTTACGGTGCAGGCTGACGTAGCCGACCATTACGGAAATACGTTGGGCGAGGATTACACCTTTACCTATACCACGCCCGATTACCCACCACTGCTTCATTTGAATCTGCCGGGCAATGTGGGTCATTTGAGCCGGAGCTTTCCTTCGGCCGTTGACTTGATTTATCGGAATATCTCTCAGGCTCAGTTGGACATTTATGATGCCGGGCTGCCATTTGGGATTTTGTTTGACTCCTATAACAATTTGCCCGTTTACATGCCAGGCACAGAACCATTGCGAAGTTGGACGTTTACGAACACGGCCGTACTTAATGAAGCCACTATCCAAAACATCGCTCTGGCCAACGGGGGCGTATTACCTAATGGCGTCTATTTTGTAGAAGCGCAGTCGCCAGAGATACCAGAACCCGAACGGTGGCAAAAACAACGCGCTGTTTTTATCGTCGCCGACACCAGTTTGATGGTGAAACAGACTTATGATGCTTTGTATATCTGGGCAACGGATATAGCCACAGGGCTGCCTGTGGCTGGTCGAACCATTACGGTCTACAATGAAAGAGAACAGCCGCAGGGGACGGCCGTCACGGATGAGAATGGATTTGCTACGATTCCTTATATCAGCCCGGGGCTGGATTTACAAAAGCTGTTATTGGTCAGTAATGCCCCTGGTCAATCCGGTTTTGGCCTGACGTTTACCGGGTGGTTTGGGGCTATAAGGGGCGCCAATTGGGGTCAACAGGAACGGCCGTATGCGGCCTATTTTTACACCGACCGCCCTATTTACCGGCCGGGCGACACTGTTTATTTTCGGGGCATTGTGCGCGATACGAATTACGGCCGTTATAATCCAACCAGCCTGACCACCTTGCCTATGATCGTTGAATCGTGGGCAAATTATCAAGATGAGGCAACCGATTTACGAGAAAGTTTTACCCTGGATAAGAATGGAGCTTTTACCGGCCAATTCGTATTGCCGGACGACATGCCGGTGGGATCGTATTTCTTAAACATTGAAGACTTTGATATTGCTGTACAAATTAGTTTCAATTCCACCCCTGGCGTTTTCTTCGAGGTCGCCGATTACCGCAAACCGGAACTCCAGGTAACTGTTACCCCGGAGCAGCCCCAAGCCTTGATGGGCGAGGAGATAACAGCCGCCATTACCGCTACTTATTTTTTTGGCAGCCCGGCGGCAAACATGCCGGTGCAATGGGCGGTCTGTAACGGCCGGGGAGCTACCGCCCAGAATTATTGCAGCGCACCGGAACCGACAGGCGAAGGTGTAACTGATAACAACGGACAAATCACCATCCCTGTACCCAACATTTCATTACCAAATGGTCAAAATAATCAATGGATGACGATCATGGCTGTTGTCTCTGGAGTGGGCGAGTTGCCCGTAGCCGGATTCAGCACTGTTCGCCTGCATACGGCCGAAACGTTGGCGCAAATCAAACCCGTTTCTTACGTCAATAGAGCCAATCAGGAAATGCGCCTGAATGTGACGACCACTGATTGGGATAACAAACCGATGCCTGCTGTGCCGGTAGCTGTCACCATTGTTCATCGGGAATGGACAGGTGGTGGCTACTACACCTGGAAACCAGTGGACACGCCTGTGGCTACTATTGCGGTGACAACCGATGAATTGGGGTATGCACCTGTCTCATTTACACCGCCAATGGGTGGTTCCTATGTGGTCACGGCCGTGGCCACCGATCCCGCCGGCCGCCCCTACACAACCACCACCTCTTTTTACGCCAGCGATCCTTCCACCATCTGGCGCGGTTCTAACGGCCGTAACCTGACATTGGTGGCCGACCAGGACAATTATAAACCCGGCGACACCGCCCGCATCCTGGTGCAATCTCCCTTTACCGAGACTGTCTCTGCCTGGCTGACCATTGAACGTGGCGTTACTGTCGAGCAACAACTGATTACCCTAAACGGATCGAGCCAGATCGTAGAAATCCCGATCACGTCTGAGTATGCGCCCAATGTCTATGTCACCATCACGGCCGTGCGTGGCACCAACGAAAACCGCCAGTTCGCTGAAGCCACTCTCGGTATTGTCAACCTGCCCGTTTCCACGGAGCAATTAGAATTAAGCATCGCCCTGACACCACAAGAGACTCAACTGGCTCCTGGCGACACTGTTACCTACGACATCACCATTACCGATTATCTGGGACGTCCGGTTCAGGCCAATCTTTCGCTGGCGCTGGTAGACCTTGCCGTCTTAAGCCTGAAACCGGATAATTCCCGCCCGATCCAAGAAGTCTTCTATGCCCAACAGGCTTATCGCAGCAAGGTAGGGAGTGGCCTGTTTATTTCGGCCGAGGGCCTGCCCATCAACATCCCTGAGCAAATGTACGGTGGCGGCGGTGGTGGCGATGGTGGCATTGGGCTGTCTGGTCAAGACGCCTATGGGTTGGAAGAAGATGCCCGGCGTGATTTCCCGGATACAGCGTATTGGGAGGGGAACATCACTACGGATGAAAACGGCCGTGCCAGCGTTACCATCTCCCTACCGGACAGCACCACGACTTGGCGACTGAGCAGCAAGGCGGTTAGTCTGGAAGGGACGCTGGTGGGCCAGACCAGCACCGATGTGGTGGTCACCAAACCACTGCTTATCCAGCCCCTAACGCCGCGTTTCTTCACTTTTGGCGATCAGGTCGTTCTGGGCGCTACCCTGCACAACAACACAGAGGAAACCCTGAATGGCACGGTGGGCCTGGATGCCAGCGGTGTGACATTGCTCACCGAGGCCGAACAATCTGTCTCCATCGCTCCTGGCGAACGTGCCTGGGTGCAATGGCCCGTGCGCGTGGAAGATGTGGAATTTGTAGACCTGACCTTTTTTGCCACTGCTGGACAGTACAACGATGCCACCAAACCCACCTTTGGCATCGCGCCCAACCAACTCATCCCGGTTATCCATTATGAAGCAGTAGATGTCGTTGGCGCTTCTGGGGTGTTGACAACTACAGGCGAAGCTGTAGAAGCTATTTACCTGCCAGAAACGGTTGCTAATGGAGAAGTGATATTTCAACTCACACCGTCGTTGGCGGCCACTTTGGTGGAGGCGCTGGAATTTACCGGCCCGATGGATGATCGGTATGCATGTGCCCATGAATTGGGGAATCGGTTGCTGGCTAATGTAGCTGTCTTACGCGCTCTGGAGCAGCTTGAAATTGAAAATAACACTTTAGCGGGCCAACTGGACAGCCAGATAACGGCCGACTTGCACCGCCTATTCACATTGGTGAAAAGTGATGGCGGGTGGGGCTGGTGCGGCAGCAAGGAAAGCGATCCGATTTTGACCGCATCCATTATTCTGGCTGTGCTTCACGCGCAAACATTAGGATATACCAATACCACCTTTAGTAATGCAGACATCAGCCAGACTATGACGTATCTGGACGGCCGTTTGCGACCTCCAGCCAGTTTGCAAAACAGCAATGAAATCACCCGCCAGGCTTTCCTCCTTTATGTTTTGGCTCATTACAAAAATGTTATTGCCCGGTTAGATGGGTTATACAATGCGCATCCAGGGGGACTCTCTCCCCACGCCAAAGCGTTGATGGTGCTGGCCTACCGGTTGAATGAAGAAGACAATCCCCACGTTGCAGCCTTGTTAGCCGACCTGGCCGAAGAGGCGATCATCAGTGCCACTGGCGCTCACTGGGAAAATAATAGCCAGGAGTGGGGCAGCCTGAGAGGTGACATTCAAGGTACGGCCAGAGTTGTGGAGGCTCTGACTCAGGCTCAACCTGATTCTCCGCTTTTGTCCCCGGCCGTGCGCTGGTTAATGGCGGCACGTACTGCTGCTTATTGGCCGACGCGCCGCGAAACCACCTGGTCAATCCAAGCATTGGCCGATTGGCTGGCAATGACGGCCGAATTGCAGCCAGACTACACCTACACCGTGCAACTGAATGACACGGCCGTAACCAACGGCTATTTCAGTTCGGAAAACAATACCGACGTGGTGGAAATGACCTTGCCGTTGGCCGACCTGCAACGGGAAGTGGTGAATTTTATGAGTTTTGAGCACGGGCCAGGGAACGGCCGTCTCTATTACACCACCTTTTTGCACAGTCTGTTACCGGCGGGGGAGGTCACGGCCGTTGATCGCGGCATCACCGTGCAACGCACTTACTACCTGGCCGATTGTGAAAAGGATTGCCAGCCCCTTACCGAAATTCCGCTTGGTGAAGTCATTCGGGTTCAACTCACCGTTGTAGCTCCCACCAATTTGCTCTTCGCTCGCATTGAAGATCCCATTCCGGCAGGCACCGAAGCACTCGACCCCAATCTGGCTACTACGGCCGCCTTCTACCAGGGGAATATCCAGCGCACCGATTTAGAGGAGCGATATTCGGATGGGTATTGGGGGTGGTGGTACTTCAATCAGATTCAATATCATGACGAGAAAGTGATGTTTACGGCCGAATATTTACCCGCCGGAACGTATCAATACACCTATTACTTGCAAACCACCCTCCCTGGCACGTTTCAAGTGCCGCCAGCTACTGTCAGCCAGGAGTTTTTTCCTGACGTATTTGGACGAAGTGACGGCATAATTTTAGAAGTATCGCCTGAATCAATGATCCCCTGACTGAACATCTCAGTGAGCCTCTCAAATTAGGAATAGTGATGTTCGAAAACGGAAAGGGCAAATGAAATTAGATGGCAAACTGAGGGCAAAATATCTGGTTGGTCTGTTCGGCGTAGGCATTGTGGTGGCAGTTTTTCTCATCCACATTTTCTATACGGCAAAAAATTACGAGGATCCCGATTCGCCCCGTTTCTCCGGCAATTTTGCCACCACCCCACCAGCAAAGACCAATCAGATCACAGTTGTTTCCTACAATATTCGCTACGCGCAAGAGATTGAACAGGCAATTACCGAATTGGCCGAATTGGATATTGCCAAAGGGGTAGACATTATCCTGCTGCAAGAGATGGATGAAACAGGCACAGCCCAGATAGCCCAGGCGCTTCAGATGAATTTTGTCTATTTCCCGGCGGCAATTGAACCGCGTTATGACCAGAATTTTGGCACGGCTGTACTCGCCAAATGGCCTATCCTCGAATCCACAAAGCTCATCTTGCCGCACAAAAGTTTTAGCAGTCGCTTGAATCGCAGCGCCACCAAAGCGACAATCGCCGTGAATGATTTGTCCATCCTGGTTTACAGCGTCCATACCGAAACGATTTTTACGCTGCCTGCTTATCGCCGCAATCAGTTCACGGCCGTGCTGGAAGACAGCAGTCCAGATGCCGAATATGTCATTGTAGGTGGCGATTTCAATACCGCAACAAAGGCGGATGTGGCCCAACTGGAAAGGATTTTTGGGGACGGCCGTTTTGTTAGAGCGTCAGCAGAAAGCGGCTTCACGCTGATCAAGTATGGGTTAGAAGTGGAAGCAGACCACATTTTCAGCAAAGGTTTGTTGCCACAAAGCGCCGGTAAAATCCCCGACGCCACCGCCAGCGACCATTTACCCATTTGGGTCACTTTATCCCTGCCTTAACAAAGTAGCCACCCATCCAGACTGGTGGTAAATTTTTACACATGAAAAGATTCATTCCTGTTTTGCTCATCGTCAGTGTGAGCCTGCTTCTGGGGGTTTCGCTGGTGACCAGCCAGATCATCCCAGACCAACCGGTTATAGGCGGGGACCCGACGGCAACGCCAACTTTGACCATCACACCCACCCTGACCATCACGCCCACCGCCACCATCACACCGACCGTCACGATCACACCAACCGCTACCGCCACCCCTTCCGCCACGCCCACGCCAGAACCGCTGCCAACGGCCGTCATCTTTTTGCCCATTATTTTTCATCTTTACGGCGCCTTACCACCACCGTATGACATGGTACAATTTATGGACTCGAGCGACGGCCGTCTCTATGAAGTGCAGCACAGCGGTGGTTCCCAGGCGCGGCACCAGACACAACAAGACGGCGGCGACTTCTTTCACACCAAGGGAAATGAAATTAGCGCCGAATGGGAGGAGTTGTGGTATACAAACCAGTTCATCTACCGGGGCACCGACACCAGCCCCGGCAACGGCCTCTATTACACCTTGCGCGACAGTGGCATCTACGGCTCCAAATGGGCGCCCCGTTATTGGCATGTAGGTGGCCTCTATGAACGCAATCCCACCGTCCTCTTCTTTCGCAAGTCAGATTGCGAGTTCGTTTTGGGGGGCACACAGCGTAGCTGGCTGCTCTTTGAAGCGTACTATCCCACCTACACCTTCCCCAGCGGACTGGAACTGGCCCATGTGGTGCAACTGGCCTGGCTGCTTACACCCAACGGCGAACCGGAGGAGCGGTACTTTTACGCCATGGGGTACGGGCTGGTGGGCTGGTCTAGCCGCACGCATGGCTTCAGCTACATCAGCGAAATCCACGAACCGGGCCAGCGCCCCGATAACACCCGCGAGGTCATTCCCTGCCTGGATACATCCTTTTATTGGACTGATCGCCGGGCGGACAGACCGCTGCCTTATTGGCCGGGCAACCATCGCCGCTAGTTGCGTAGACATCCGATTTTTCCAAAAAATCGGATGTCTGCTGGCGACTACTTGCTTCTGCGAAAACCGACGGTGTGCAGGCGCTCGTCTACCCAGGCCACGTCGGTTTCTCTCCTACCAAACCATCTGCTGCTGACCGTAACTTCATCAATGTGCCTATTCTACCCAACTTCGCATGTGAAGTCTTTGCAATCCGCGCCTGGCGAATAAATTCACGGCTACAGAAGGCGAAAACCGCCTGCGCGGTCTGGCAATAGTCGGCGCAGGCCGACTTTGCCTTCTGTAGCTGCGGTTTCAACCGCCGGGTATTGAGTCACATACGCCATACGTAATGCCCAAAGCATGACAATCTTTAGACCCAAAACGCCACATCTTGGGTAAACTAACGGCAACTTATTCCCACAACCATACCTGGAGGTATTTCCTATGAGTCAAAATAATCGTCAACGAGTGCTTATCGCCGGGGCGGCCGGCCGAGACTTCCACGACTTCAACACCGCTCTGCGCGGCAATGAGCAGGTGGAGGTAGTCGCCTTCACCGCCACCCAAATCCCCAACATTGAAGGGCGGCGTTACCCGGCAGAACTGGCCGGACCGCTCTATCCCGCCGGTATCCCCATTTACCCGGAAAACCAGTTGGAAGAACTCATCCAAAAAGAGCGAATTGATGATGTCTTCTTCTCCTATTCCGATGTCTCCCACGAGTATGTGATGCACCTGGCCTCACGGGTGTTGGCGGCGGGCGCTGGTTTTCGCTTGATGAATCCCCGCCTGACCATGCTCAAATCCAGTAAACCGGTGGTCTCTATTTGCGCGGTGCGCACCGGCTGCGGCAAGAGTCAGACCAGCCGCCACGTGCTGCGCGTGCTACAAAATGAATTGGGCTACCAGCGCGTGGTAGCCGTGCGCCACCCCATGCCCTATGGCAATCTGGCGCAGCAGGCCGTGCAGCGTTTTGCCTCTTACGCCGATATGGACAAACACGACTGCACCATTGAGGAGCGCGAAGAGTATGAACCGTATGTGGAACGGGGCGCGGTCATTTACGCCGGGGTAGATTATGAACGCATCTTGCGCGCCGCCGAAGAGGAAGCAGACATCATCATCTGGGATGGCGGCAATAATGACCTGCCTTTTTTCTTGTCTGATCTGCATATTGTGGTCACAGACCCGCACCGGCCCGGCCACGAACTGCGCTACCATCCCGGCGAAACCAATTTACGGCTGGCGGCGGCGGTGGTGATCAACAAGGTGGACACGGCCGATTACCAAAACATCCTCACCGTGCAAGATAATATCCGCCGGACAAACCCCGGCGCGGTGATTGTGAAGGCGGCGTCGCCCATTTTTGTGGATGATCCGGCGGCCATTCGCGGGCAGCGGGTGCTGGTGGTAGAGGATGGCCCCACGCTGACGCATGGGGAGATGACCTATGGTGCGGGTGTGGTGGCGGCGCAGAATTTTGGGGCGAAAGAGATTGTAGACCCACGGCCGTATGCCGTCCGTTCTATTGCCGCCACCTACCAGAAATACCCCAACACCGGGGCTGTCTTGCCCGCCATGGGCTATGGCGGCGACCAGATTGCCGATCTGGAAGAGACGATCAACCGCGCCGACGCCGATATGGTCATCATCGCCACCCCTATTGACCTGGGCAAGCTGATCAACATTCAAAAACCGCACCAACGGGTGCGCTATGAATATCAAGACATTGGCACACCCACACTGACGGCGCTTTTGCAGGAGCGGTTTGCATAGTGATGCGTGATGCGTGACACGTGACCAGAGGGCATTCACGCATCACGCATCACGCATCACTGTAATGTTTATGGCTGAACACGAGATAGCTACGGGCAAACGGCCGTTAAGCCACGCCGAACTTACCGACATCATAGACCTGTGTCTGTGGGCCGGGCAGATGCTCTTGCAGCATGGCGCTAACAGCCTGCGCGTGGAAGAAAGTGTGCATCGCCTGGGCACGGGGTTGGGCTGTGACTGGCTGGATATTGTGGTGCGCACCGAATCGCTGACCATCACCGCTACCAGCGGCGGTGAATTCCGCACCAAAACGCGGCGGGTGGTGCGGTTGGGGATCAACATGGCGCGTATCACCGCCCTGAACGACCTCAGCCGCCGCGTGGCCGAGGGGGAGCTAGACCGCTTTCAGACCCGCGCCGTGCTGGCGCAGCTTGACCGGCAGCCCGGCGAATATAACCGCTGGCTGGTGGTAGTTATGGTGGGGCTGGCATGCGCCGCTTTCAGCCGTTTGTTTGGCGGCGACTGGCCTGTTTTTGGCGTCACTTTTGTGGCGGCGGCTGTCGCCATGCTCACCCGCCAGGAATTGATCCGGCGGCAGTTAAACCCTTTTCTGATGGTGACGGCCTGTGCATTTGTGGCCGGACTAATTGCCAGCAGCGCCGCCTGGCTGCATCTGAGCCAGCAGCCGCAGATTGCCATGTCGGCGTCGGTGCTGCTGCTGGCGCCGGGTGTGCCCTTGATCAACGCCGCCCATGACCTGATTCGCGGCTACATGAGCAACGGCGTCGCCAGGGGCGTCACCGGGCTGCTCATCTCGCTGGCAATTGCGGTGGGGCTGCTGCTGGCGATCTTGCTGACGGGGACGGGCATTTGAACGGCTGGCTGCTGGTGCATGACCTGTTTTGGTCAACGGTGGCGGCGTTAGGGTTTGCCGTGATGTTTAACGTGCCGCGCCGGCTGCTGCCGGGCTGTGCGCTGGCTGGTGGGCTGGGCCATGCGTTACGCGCCCTGGTTATGGGGCTGGGGCTGCCGTTGGAAGTGGCGACATTGGCGGCGGCTACGGCCGTTGGCTTTTTGAGCGAATGGCTGGCAAAACGATACCAGTCGCCGCGCATCGTCTTTGGCGTCGCTGGCGTCATTCCTATGGTGCCGGGGGTGCTGGCCTACCAGACGATGTTGGGTGTGTTTGAACTGGCGGGCTTGATCAATTTGACCAACAGTCCGGCGGCGGAAGAACTGGTGAGTACGGCCGTGCTTGGCATCAAAACCGGCCTCGTCCTCATCACCCTGGCGCTAGGCATCATCGCCCCCAACTTGCTGTTCCGGCGGCAGCAGCCGGTGGTGTGAGCAGGTGAAGAGGTGAGCAGGTGAGCAGGTGAAGAGGTGATGGGGTGATGGGGTGATGGGCAACACCACATCTCTCTTCTTCATAATTCCTAATTCATAATTCCTAATTCTATGGAATCCGGTAGACTGGTTTTTCAGATACGGCAGTGCGGCAATAGGGGGTGTCGTTTTCGCTTTCCGGCGGTGGTGGGCAGTGGGGAGCGGTGTCCGCAGTGTGGGGAAGTTACGGCCGTTGTCGCCACCCCACATACCAAGCGACAGACAGCCACTCCCCACCCCACTTCCGGCCTGCACCTGGAACTGCTGCTGGACAACATTCGCAGTTTGTATAACGTGGGTTCCATTTTCCGCACGGCCGATGGCGCCGGCGTGAAACATATGCACCTGGCAGGCATGTCAGCCACGCCAGAGCATCCCAAACTGGCGAAAACAGCATTGGGCGCAGACAGCCAGATGGGATGGAGCTACAGCCGGAATGGGTTGGACACGGCCGTGCGCCTGCAAACAGAAGGCTTCCGGCTGTGGGCTTTGGAAGACGCACCGGAAGCGGTGTCGTTGTATGGGGTGAGAGGAGAGATGGGGGAAGACGGCCGTCCCGTTCTGCTCGTCGTTGGCAACGAAAACGTGGGCGTGGACCCGGCCATCTTGCAGCGGTGCGACCAGATTCTGGCAATCCCCATGTTGGGCGTTAAAGACTCCCTCAACGTGGCGGTAGCGTGTGGCATTGCCATCTACCATCTCTGTTTTGGGGCCAATCGTGATACGTGATGCGTGATAGGGCAAATTCACGCATCACGCATCACGAGTCACGCATCACTACGGCGTCTGGTCAATCGCCCGGTCAATCAACGATTGGGGTAGTTCAATGCCCTGAGCGGCTGCCCCGGTGCGGTTGATGAAAAAATCAAAAACGCTAACCCGCTGAATGTTGGTTGTGGACAGGTCCAGGTCGCCATTTAGGAAAGCCACCGCCATTTCACCGGCAATACGGCCGTCTTCCCGCAGCGAACTGCCCACAGCCACCGATCCTCCCTTGGCTACCGTGGGAATGTCATTGGTAATAATCGGAATACCATTGTCATTAGCCACCTGTACCACCCCTTCGGAACCGGCGGCTACCGTGCTGTCCTGAGTAAAGTAGAAGATGTCAATGTCGCGCGCTGCCAGCGATTCGGCGGCCGTTTTAACTTCCGAACTGTTGCTGACTGTGGCAATCTCCAAAGTCAGGCCGCGCTCGGCCGCTATCGCTTTCACGGCTTCCGTTTGGGCAGCAGAGTTGGCTTCCGCCGGATTGTACAGATGCCCAATGACAGAAATATCGGGATTCATCTCCAGCATGGTGTCGAAGGTAGCTTCCAGCGGGGGGTACATTTGTGAACCGGTCATCCAGGCCGGATGCTCATCCGGGGCGGTGGCAATGCCCGCGGCATAGGGGTCGGTGACGGTGGTAAAGATGATGGGGATGGGCTGGGCCATATCTTTAGTGGCGTTTAGGGCTGCCTGTGCGGCCGGGGTGCTGGTGGTAACGATGAGATCAACGCCTTGATCAATAAATTGTTGGGCAATAGTGTTCAGGGTGGCAATGTCCCCTTCGGCGTTGCCGCGGATGATGGTCAGGTTTTCGCCTTCCACGTAACCACCGGCCGCCAAGGTGTCAATAAAGGAATTTTGCACCGTTTCCAGGGCAGGGATGGAGGCGATCACCATCATGCCGATGGTAAATTCCTCCGTCTCGGCTGGCTCTTCGGCCGGTTCTGGTGCATCTGTGGGCGCGGCGGAGGCGGCTGTCGGCGTGTTGGGCACGGCCGTTGGTTCCGTTGTAGCCGATGAACCACAGGCTGCCAGGAACAAAAGGGCGATAATAATCAGAAACAGGGGGAAAGGTTTTTTCTTCATTTCATTCTCCTTTGATATGATTAGGAGAGGATAACTGGCTGATTCGCCAAAATCGCGCCGTTATCGCCTCATTCGTGCCACAGGTGAGGCCCAATCTTCCGCCTGTGGCACGTAAATAAACTTGAAAACCCCTCACCTGTCATTCCGAGCGGAGTCTTCGGAGCGAGGAATCCCTCCCCTGTACAAGTGGCAGGGATTCCTCCTCGAAGACTAGCCTGCCCTGAGCTTGCCGAACGGGTCGGAATGACAGGCAAAGTTTAGATTATTATGTTAAAGCTGTAATTAATCATCCCGACAGCAGCAGTTCATCATCCATCAGCGCTTCGTGTTTGACTTCGCTGAATTTGTCAATGAGTCCCTGCACGGTCAGCCCTTGCCGTTCTGCCTGGGAAATATCCAGCACCACTTCGCCCTTGTGCAGCATGAGGGTGCGCGTGCCAAAGGTGAGCGCCTGCTGCATGTTGTGGGTGATCATCAGGGTGGTGAGGTGCTGCTCGGCGATGACGGCCTGGGTGACTTCCAGAATGCGCACGGCCGTTGCCGGGTCCAGCGCCGCCGTGTGTTCATCAAGCAATAAAAGTTTAGGCGAAGTGAGGGAGGCCATGAGCAGCGTCATGGCCTGGCGCTGACCGCCGCTGAGTAAATCCACGCGATCATTCAGGCGATCTTCCAGTCCCAGCCCAATGGGTACTAACACATCGGCCAGCTTTTGGCGACGTTGGCGGTTGACGCCATAGCGCAGGCCCAGCCGTTGGCGGCGCAGCAAAGCCAGCGACATATTTTCGGCAATGGTCATCTGGGCGGCCGTGCCGTGATACGGGTTTTGAAAAACACGGCCAATGTAGGCGGCCCGCCGGTATTCCGGCCACTTTGTCACGTCTACATTGTCAATGAAGATACGGCCGTTGCTGGGCACAAATTCCCCGGCAATGGCATTAAACAGTGTGCTTTTGCCCGCCCCATTGCTGCCAATGATGGTCACAAACTCCGCCGCGCCCAGGTGCAGGTTGATGCCACAGAGCGCCTTGACCTCATTGACCTGGCCGGCGTTAAATGTCTGGTGCAGGTTCTCTAAACGCAGCATTACCCGGCCCCCCGCTTTTTTCTGAAGTTGGTCAGCCAGAGAACAATCAACACCAGCAGCGCGGTCGCCAGCTTAACATCGGTAGCCTCAACGCGGAAGGTTTGCCCGCCCGGCAGCGGAAAGGCGAGGCTGAGGGCAGCAGCGATGGCAATGCGATAGATGATCATGCCCACAATGGCTGATAGCGTGGCCCGGCGCACGCTGGTGGGGCGCATGACGGTTTCACCAACGATGACGGCTGCCAGCCCGGCAATGATTAACCCATGCCCCATGTTCACATCGGCAAAACCTTGATATTGGGCCATGATGGCCCCAGACAGGCCCACCAGCGCATTGCTGATGGCCACGCCTAAAATCAAAAAGATGTCCGGGTTGCGACCCAGCGCTTTGACCATTTTGCGGTTGTCGCCGGTGGCCCGCATGGTCATGCCGATCTCGGTTTGAGTAAACCAGTCGAAGATGAGCTTACACACCAGGACAATAACGCCTACCAGCAGAATGGTGAGCAGATTATTGGCATAACGCACGGCGTCTACGCCAAATTGGGTGGCGATAAATTCACGAAAACCGGCGGCAAAGGGGGAGAAGATGGTAGCTTCGTTGAGCAAGGGAATATTGGACCGCCCCATCAGGCGCAGATTGATACTGACCAGCCCGGTGGCGACGATGATGGAGGCCAGCAGGCTGTGGATTTTGAACCGGGTAGCGATCACGGCCGTGATCGCCCCAAACACACCCCCCATCAAAAAAGCCATCGGTAGGGTGAGCCAGGGAGAAGAGCCGTTAATGATCATGATGGCCGCAAACGCCGCTCCCAGCGGATACGTGCCATCAATGGTCAGGTCCGGGAATTCCAGAACACGAAAAGTGATATATACACCAACGCCAACCAGCGCCAGGCAAAGGCCGGTGGCCGTTGCCCCCAACCAGATACCCAATGACCGGGAACCGCCGATGAGAAACAGCGCCAGGATGATGGGTAAAATGACAACAAGGATGGCTGTTATTCTGGACTGTAACAGCCGGGACAGCCCGGTTGCGGGCTTTGTAATCGGTTGGGAAGTGGTTGTCTGCCCCATCTTTTGTTTCCAATCAAGCGCCTACCGAGACGCCGCCATCAACAAAAAGAGTTTGCCCGGTAATATAACTCGCTTCTCTGGACGCCAGGAAAGCGTGAACGGCCGCAATTTCCTCTGGTTCGGCAAAGCGGCCAAACGGAATTCCTTTGAGCAGGTTTTCAATGATCTTTTCGGGGATGGTTTTGGTCATGTTGGTGTTGACGCCACCGGGGGCGACACAGTTCACGGCAATGCCGTATCGCGCCCATTCCAGGGCCAGCGTTTTGGTGAGGCCCATCACGCCGGCTTTGGAGGCGGCGTAGTTGGCCTGACCGATGTTGCCTAATGCGGCAATGGAGGCGGTGTTGACAATACGGCCGTAACCCGCTGCCATCATGGGCACGGCGGCCAACTGGCAACACAACCAGGTTCCTTTGAGATTCACTTCCAAAACAGCATCCCACTTATCGTCAGACAGGTAGTATGCCTGGCCTTCTTTGATGCGGGTGGTGAGGCCATCACGGGTGATGCCGGCGTTGTTGATGAGGACGGTGAGCTTGCCATAGGTGGCGACGGCCGTGTCCACCATTGTCTGCACGTCGTCACGGGCAGCCACACTGCCGACCACAATAGTCGCCTGGCCCCCGGCTGCTTCCACCTGCTGTTGTGTTTCGGCCAGGCCCACTTCATCCAGGTCGGCAATCACAACCCGTGCGCCTTCTTTCGCCAGACGCACGGCCGTGGCCCGCCCAATCCCATTGCCCGCGCCGGTAATCATGGCTACGTCGTTTTGCAGTAACATCTAATTTTCCGCCTCCTGACGCTTCATCAACTGCGTCCACACCATGTCCACGACCAGTTCATCCCGCTGGTTGAGCACTTTGGCAGCCAGCTTCACAATCCCCCGATCCGGTTTTGAGGTCTCTCGTTTTTCGATCACTTCCATTTGCAGCCGGACGGTATCGCCAAACTTAACCGCCCCCTTGTACTGGATGTTTTGCTCCATGAGGGCAATGGTCGTTCCGGCCATCAAACCGGTCATGTTGGCCATGCCGGTAGCCATGGCTACTGTCAACATGCCATGGGCAATACGTTCACCAAAAGGGGTGTTCCTGGCTGCTTCCGCATCCGTGTGCAACGGGTTGAAATCACCGGAAAGCCCGGCAAAAGCGACCACATCTGCCTCGGTAACGGTGCGCGCCTGCGTATCGTAAATGGCGCCTAATTCAAACTCTTCATAAGTTAATCCGCGTCGCATCGGGTCTCCTCCATTGGCATTAAGAATTTTTCGGTTTTTCAATGCCGTTGAAAAAGAGGCTGACAATCGAGTCGGCCATCTCATCTGGGCCGCCTAAGCGTTCACGGCCGTATTCATGCAAGGACACCTCAACCACGGCCACATGTTGCCAGGATAAAAGACGGGCATCCATCGAGATAACCTCCCCATTGGTCATCCCCTCGCGCAAGAGCAATTCGATCTGCTCCGGCAACGCCGCCTGATACGTGCGGATCAACTCCGTCCGCACCGGCTCCTGGAACACATTGATATTGCGACGTATGGACCGCATAATGGACAACGACTCAAAAGGCAGGCGTAAAAAGCTGGCCAAAGAAAGGTGTAAACGGTTACGGCAGCTTTCTCCCCGGCTGTTGCGCATCGAGTCCTGAATAGTCTCTTTCACTTCGTCCAGACACCGGTAAACGGTTTGCAAATATAGCTCTTCTTTCGTAGCAAAATGGTGGTATAAAGCACCTTTAGTAACGCCAGCCGCTTCCGTTATTTCCCGCAACGAAACGTCAGCATATTGCTTCTCGGTGAATAGCGTCCTGGCGGCATCCAGGATATTGTTGATAGTAGCAACAGACCGGTCCTGCATTCTTTCCTTCTTTAACTATAGGTCATTTTTGATTTGATTTTTGGGCAAGTTGTTGTATAATTTACACACAAACCGGTCAGCCGGTATGTTTTTAATCTTAACATGAACCCGGTAACACGTCAAGTCTCCCAAAACCTAATCTGTAACGCGATTTGCCAAATCGCGCTATATTTTCAGCCATGATGTACATCACCCAGGGTTTGAAACGAGCAGCACTGGTCAATGCCCAAGGCATTGCCACCATTGATGGCGAACGCCAGCACACCTGGCGCGAATTTGCGGATCGCGTGGCCCGGTTAGCCGGGGCATTGATTTCGTTGGGGCTAAAAACAGATGACCGGGTGGCCATGCTGGCGCTCAACAGCGACCGGCATCTTGAGTATTACTTTGCCACCATTTGGGCCGGTGGCATTTTTGTGCCGCTCAATACCCGGCTGGCCCCCCCAGAATTAGGCAGCATCCTCAGCGATGCTGGCGCCCATATTCTGGTCATTGATGACGCTCTCCAACCACAGTTAGCTAAAATTGCAAACCACACCACCCTACCTGAACACATCATCTTTGCCGGTGACGGCGAACCCGTGGCAGGTCTCATTCACCATGAAGCCTTTTTAAGCGCCGCTGCGCCAATGGCCGATGCGAATCGAGGCGGAGATGATGTTGCCACCATTATTTATACAGGGGGTACAACGGGATTGCCAAAAGGCGTCATGCTCACGCATACCAACGCCGTTAGCAATGCCTTGTCTTCGCTGGCCGTTTTGTATGATGGAGAACCCTGGACGTACCTGCACACCGCGCCCATGTTCCACATTGCCGACATTCAATGGAACACGGGCGTGACAATGGTGGGTGGCACGCACGTTTTTACCAGGAGATTTGTGCCGCAAGAGACACTGGAACTGATCAGCCGCCATCAAATAACGCACATGGCGCTGGTGCCTACCATGATCAATATGCTGTGCCAGGTATCAGGTGTGGAAGCGTATGATGTCTCCAGCCTGCGGAAGGTTAACTTCGGCGGTTCTTCGATTGCGCCGTCCGTGATTCGGCGGGCGCGAGAACTGTTTCCCCACTGCCAATTCATTCAGGGGTACGGGCAGACGGAAACGTCGCCTAACGTGGCCATGCTGTTAGACAAATACAATACAGATGAAGGACCGTTTGCTGGCAAAATCGAGTCGGCCGGACAGCCCGTGTTCGCCATGGAAGTCAGAATTGTGGATGTCAACGACGAAGAAGTGCCGCATGGGGCTATTGGCGAAATCACCGCCAAAGGCCCCCATGTGATGCGTGGCTACTGGAACAAGCCGGAGGAAACAGCCCATGCACTGCGCGGCGGCTGGATGCACACGGGTGATGTGGGCTATCTTGATGAGGATGGGTTTATCTTTATTGTGGACCGGCTCAAAGATATGATCATCAGCGGCGGCGAAAACGTTTATTCGACGGAAGTGGAGCATGTTATTTACCAGCACACGGCCGTGGCCGACTGCGCCGTCATTGGCATCCCAGATGAAAAATGGGGGGAGACCGTCCATGCCATCGTGGTGCCCAAAGTGGGGTTTGACCTGACGGCAGAAGAGATTATGGCTTACTGCCGCCAACACATCGCCGGTTATAAATGCCCACGCAGTGTAGAGATTCGGTTGGAACCGCTGCCAATGAGCGGCGCTGGCAAGATTCTCAAAAAGGTGTTGCGTGCGCCCTATTGGGCCGATATAACACGCCAGATCAACTAACAAAGAAAATAGACCTGACAGGTTTTCTGAAACCTGTCAGGTCTGCCTCGGTATAAGGGAAAATCATGAAAGCAATTGATGTTCACGTTCACGTACCAGACCCGCCCGGCCATCCGGCAGTTAAAGAAAAAGAGGATATGGCCGCGTATTTTGGCATGAAAGATTTGCCCAAAACGCCGGCAGCGCTCTATGAAAAATACAAGGCGTTGGACATTTTTGGGGTTATCTTTTCGATTGATGCCGAAACAAATACCGGCGTTCCGTACATTGGCAATGATTACGTGGCCCAAGTGGCGCAACAGTATGCTGACCAATTTATCGGTTTTGCTTCAGTTGATCCGTGGAAGGGGAAAACGGCCGTGCAAGAAATCCGCCGCTCCGTGAAAGAACTGGGTTTACGGGGCCTGAAACTGCATCCCACCACCCAGGCCTTTTTCCCCAATGACCCCCAATTTTATCCCCTGTGGGAAGCATGCGCCGATTTAGGCATCCCCGTGCTGTTCCATTCCGGGCAAACAGGCGTGGGCGCCCGCGAACCGGGCGGCGGCGGTTTCAAGCTGAAGTATTGCCAGCCCATTCCCTATATTGATGATATTGCCGCCGATTTTCCCACGCTGACCATCATCATGGCCCATCCAGCCGTACCCTGGCAGGAAGAACAGCTTTCCGTGGCTTTGCACAAGCAAAACGTCTACATTGACCTGTCTGGCTGGTCGCCCAAATACTTCCGCCCGATTTTACAACAGTATATGAAGTCACTGCTGCAAGACAAAGTGCTGTTCGGCTCTGATTACCCGGTGCTGATGCCCGAACGGTGGCTGAAAGATTTTGAAACGCTGGAACTCAAAGACGAAGTTCGCCAAAAAATCCTGCTGGAAAACGCCCGCAAAGTCCTCCAATTGTAAAACCCATCTTTGTAAATTGTGGCTGGTGGCCGGTGGCTGGTGGCCAGTGGCTAGTGGCCAGTGGTTGGCACAAGCCACCGGCCACAATTTGCATGTTGGGTTATAATGTCTACATCTGGTGTAGGAAATTGCAGGTAACTATGAACACGGTTCAGCTTTCCGAAAAAACATATCAGTGGTTAAAGAGGCGAGCATCTAAAGCCGACTCGACTCCCGATAAGGTAGCAGATAGCCTGCTTCAATTATACCTGCACCCAGAACATGCTTACGTCAGAATCGCCGAAAAATACAGTGGGGCGCAGGCCATCATAAAAGATACCAATGTAACGGTCAGCCAGATCATTGGCTACATTCAGGTGGGGGAAACGCCAGAGTCTATTGTCAATGAATTGCTGCCTCATCTCAATCTGGCTCAGGTTTATGATGCCTTAAGTTACTATTATGATCATCGAGAGGACATTGATGCCGAATTGGCGGCGATGAATGAAACTAGCGCACGCGCTTACTTACGCGAACACCTGGGGGACGAGGGCTACCTCCAAATAACCGGCCAGAAAAATGAACCACCGACCCGCTAAACTCTTGTTAGACGAGCATGTTTGGGTGGGTTTAGCGGCAGCATTGCAGGAACTCGATTTTGACGTCATTCACGTCACGCTTACTCCTTATCGGGGCATTGACGATGAACGACTGCTGGAATTTGCCGTCAGCCAAAGCAGAGCTATCCTGACCAATAATCACCGTGATTTTGTTCCTCTGGCCCGACATTGGTTTGAAACTGGCAAAGCACACAAGGGGATCATTCTGTCTGTTCAGTTGCCTCGTGGGGAATTGCTGCGTCAGACAAAAAATCTGCTGGACAAATTGCCTGCCGAACATCTGCACAACACAGTGCGCTGGTTACAGGAATTCAAATAATTACCCAATTACTCAATTGCCTGCCACGGGCACAACACAACGGAACCCTACATCCGGTATGCCTTGAAATTCGACAGCGCGGATGTTGTCGCGATTGGTGAGGCGCAGGTCGGCGATGGGGCTGCGGTAGCCACCGCCGCGAATGACACGCGGACTGTAGTTATTCTGGCGCGGGGCGGAGGGGTTGACCGTCTCACCCCGGTCGTAATAGATAACGTCGTAACCATCCTGTACCCATTCGCGCACGTTGCCAGCCATGTGGTACAGGCCAAAGGGGCTGACGCCATCAGGATGACTGTCTACCGCCTGTAAGGTAGCAAAGAGGGGATTGCCAAAGACGGCCAGCGTCTCGTCCGGTTCAGCGTCACCCCAGGGATAGCGACGGCCGTCACCGCCCCCTGCCGCATACTCCCATTCCGCCTCCGTCGGCAGCCGCCCGCCCACCCAATGGCAGTACGCATCCGCGCCATGCCAGGTGACATTATTGATGGGATAGTTCTCGTAACCGGGTTGGGCAATATACCCCTCCAGGTCATCGGTCAGGTAGCTGTTCAGCGTTTCAAAGTGGGTGGCCAGACACAAAAAGCCGTTGCACTTACTCACATACCCCCCCAATTCATTGATAAAGACGGCATATTGGGCCACCGTCACTTCGTACAAATCCATGTAATAACTGTCCAGTGTGACCTCGTGCCGTGAGAATTCATCCCCTTCGGCCAGGGGATCATCATCGGTTGCGCCCATCAGGAAGGTGGCGGCGGGAATCAGGGCCATGGCCGCCCCATCTGCCTCACGTGTTGTGAAAACGAGCGGCGTGGGGCCGGGAGTCGGGGTATTGGCAGCTCTGATTGTTGGCGATGGGGTAGCGGTGGGGGATGGCGTAGCTGGCGGCGTGGTGTTGGCGCCAGACACGGCCGTGTCTGCGGTGGCTGTTTGCGTGGCTACGGCCGTCTGCGTCGTTATCGCCGTGACCGTGGGTGTGGCTGTTGGCCGGCTGGTGGCTGTGTGTGAAGGGGTCACAGTGGGCGTGGCGCTGGCTGTCGGCGTCAGCGTCGGCGCGGATGTAGCCGTAGGTGGCCAGCCGCCATTCGCCGCCAGATAAGTAAAATCATTCAATCCCCGCCCCTGTATCACCACCAGGACAAATCCAATGAGAATCACTACCAACATACCCATGAGCGCCAGGGCAAAGAACAATACACCCAGACAGCTACGGCCGTTAGATTTTTGCATGGCCGATTCCGGGGCGCTGGTGGTCGGTTTGGCCACCATTTGCCCTGGCGATACATTCACCGCCGCCGGCACGGGTGGCAGTTCCCGTTTCCGCGTGGAAATAGCGATCACCGGCACCTGCGGCGGGCTGGCTGCGTCCAGGTTTGTTACCTGCAAACCCAAAATGGATGGGGGTTCTGGGCTTAACTTCAACGCCCTATCCAGCGCCGCCGCCAATTCCGCGCCATTGGTGGGGCGTTTTAGGGGCTTTTTTTCCAGGGCCATCATGATCACCGCTTCCAGCGATTGGTCAATGTCTGGCCGAATGTCATGGGGCAGCGGCGGCTCCTCGCTCAGATGTTTCATAGCCACTTCTAGCGGCTCGGCATCCTGAAAGGGTAACTGCCCGGTGAAAATCTCATACAAAATGACGCCCACCGCATACAAATCACTTTGTCGTGTGGCCCCTTTGGAAGATACGGCCTGCTCCGGGGCCATGTAATGGGGCGTGCCAAAAATCTCCCCTTTGGTTTCCGTGTCGGCCAACAATGCCAGGCCAAAATCGGTCAGGTAGGCATGGCCGTCGTGGTCAATCATGATATTAGAGGGCTTCACATCCCGGTGAATGATGCCTTTGCTGTGGGCGTAATCGAGCGCCTGGCATACTTCGTGAATGATGCGGCTGACGTCGGCGGCGGGCATTGTCTCGTCGCGGGCGCGGTATTCGGCCAGCACGGTTTTCAGGTCACGGCCGTCCACATATTGCATTGCCATGTAAAACAGCCCGGACACTTCGCCGTAGCGATACAGGCTGACGATATGCGGATGCTCCAGTTGAGCAATGGCCTGGGCTTCCCGCTCAAAACGGGCGCGATATTCCACATCAGCCTGGTAAGTGGCGTCAATCACTTTAATGGCCACATGGCGCTTCAGGCGCACATCATAGCCGCGATAGATGCGGGCCATTCCTCCCTGCCCCAGCAGTTCGGCCAACTGGTATTCGTCTAGCTGTTGGCCTAATAGTTCATCGGCCTGACGGCGGGTGCCTTTGAGGGCGCGCCCCAGGTTATCCATCAGTTCATGGCCGGTGCGGTAGCGGTCTTGCGGCGCTTTGCTGAGGGCTTTGAGCAGAACGTCGGACACGGCCGTGTTCAAGGCCGGATTCAAACTGCGCGGCGACGGCGGCGGCTGGGTGACGTGCTGCACGGCCACACTGGTGGGCGAGGGGTCGTCAAAAGGTACCCGCCCCACCAGCATCTCAAAGAGCATAATGCCCAGCGAATAGAGATCAGACTGGGGCACAGCCGCAGCCGATTTACGCGCCTGTTCGGGGGCGGTGTAGCGGGGCGACCCCACCACATGCCCGGATTCCGATTCGGCCACGTCCATGGCCAGGCCAAAGTCGGAGAGGATGACACGGCCGTGTGTATCAATCAACACATTGGCCGGTTTCACGTCGCGGTGGATGATGCCGCCGCTGTGGGCATAATCGAGGGCGGCGGCCACGGCCGTGCCCACCCGCAGCACGTCATCATGAGGCATCAGGCGGCCTTCAACCGTATATTTTGCCATCGCCTGCGCCAGGTCTACCCCCTGTACATACTCCATGGCATAAAAATAGAGCGGCTCGCCGTCCACTTCTTCCACACCGGCGTAATAAATCTGGACAATGTGTTCGTGCCGCCAGCGGGCTAAGGCTTTGGCCTCTTGCACAAAACGCTGCGCATACGTGGGATGGCTGCGGTAACGCTCGTCCAGCATTTTAATGGCCGCCGGCCGATCCAATGCTTCATCCCAGGCATAATAAACCTGGCCCATACCACCCCGCCCCAGCAGCCGTTCCAGGCGGTAGCTGGCTAATTTGCGGCCGAATAATGTGTCACGAATCAATAGAACTCCAGGAGAGGTGTCAGGTGCCAGGTGTCAGATAACTGGACACCTGCCACCTGACACTTAAACACGGGCAAACAATCCCCGCTGTTTGAACTGCGCCCCGGCAATACGTTGCACATCACGCACGTATTGGTTCAAACTGGCGGCATAAGATTCCAGCAAATCGGTGGCAATGTAGATGCTGAGGTCGGGGCGACCAACGGCCGTCAGCAGCCGCACATGAGGCCGAAAATCCCGCAGTGTCATGCGCATGATCTGGTCTGCATCGGTCATCAGACCCCACACCAGTTCCTTCTTCTCGTTGTCATCCTTAGCCGTCATAAACCGGGTGAGTGAACTGGTAGCAGCCACCTGGCCCACATTAGAAAACACCTCCCGCCCCTTCAACATATCATTCAAAACGTCAAACTGGGATGGGATGCGGTCCAGGAATCGCTGCATGGGCACCGGCAAATTGGCTAACAGACGGATGGTGGTTATGCTCATGCTTTCACCGGCGGCGGCGCGCCGTTTATACTCTTCCAACCCGGAACCAAAACCGGCCAACATAGCCATATACTCTTTTTGCACCTTTTCAAACTGATTGTAGGCGTGTTCCCGGTTGCGCGAGGCGCGCTCATAAGCATTCAGCGCCGCCAGCGCCTTTTGGTGCAGGCTGATGTATTCCAGGCTGACCACATCCACGCCAAAGGTCATGGGGTACACCCGGTCACGCGGGGAGCGTTTGCTGGCGTCCACCGGCACCAAAATGGCCGGGTTGCGGTCACCGTCCGGGCTGATGGCTACCAGCGCGGATTCCACGGCCGTCCGCGCCTCCGGGTCTTCATCACGCAGCCGCTCTAGCATCTGCACCAATTCCGGCGAGGGGCGATAAATGACGGCATGGATAGCCCGGTAGAGGATGAGCAAATCGTTGACGGTGAGTTCTAATAGATCGTTACGCCGCTTAAACAGTTCCCGCAGGGCCAAAATGGCAGGCATGTCTACGGACTGGGTTTCGGCGCTGGCTTCCATGGCTACCTGGGGGGCGGCTTCCAGCCGTTGATGGTCGGCGGGATGGAGGTGGAGGGCGGGGGAGTACGGCCGTTTCTGTCCTGGTTGGGCCGGTGGCAGCCTGTCTAAATGCACGGCCCAGGCTAATGCTTCGTTGGTTAAAATTTCCGCCAGCGCCACCCCCCACACGCCATCAAAATAGATGTGCGAGAGGTCAAAAACGAAGGTCTCGCCTGTGTCAAAAATGGTCAGCGGATGGTCGCCCACGGCCCGTTCTCCCTGGCGAATGGCCGACAGCGGCAAATGGCGTGAGCGTTTGTCGGTGTTGATCCAGATGGGGGCCAGGCGCAGGCCATCCAGTTCATTATTCAATACGTCTGGCAGTTGCGCCTTTATGTCCGGCAGCGCCGCCCGCCGCACGTAGGTCAGTTTGTGCAGCTGCGCCGGTGGATTTTCAGCGGGATAGGTCATCAGGGTGGCGATGCGGGTGCGCATGGCCGCTACATCTACCGGCGAGGCGGAGTTTTCCACGCAGATGGGCAGCAGGTAATATCGCCCCTGGTGGATGAGGCCGATATGCGCCGATTCCAGAGGGACTGGCTTGCGCACCTCGCCGTAGACGCCCGGTTCCAGGTAGGAGCGGATGCTCATTTGCCGCTGGTAGTTAGCCAGGTCTTTTTGTTCGGCTGCCTGAACGCGCGTGTCCCATTCGGCTATTAACGCCTTGGGCAGGCCATCCATGGCGGTTGCTAGAAATTCATCAAATTTGCGGCGGCGGTAAGTGGGGTAGTTTTCGTGGGGTTGGGCGTCATGGCTGCGGGAGTACGGCCGTTTGCCATCCCACAACCGGTACATGCGCTTAAAATGGGCGGCGTCGGGACGGTCGGCCGTTAGCTCTTGCAACACATAGATGTAGACCCGTTCACGCCATTCATTTTCCAGCAGGTCATAATACTGGTGCAGGCAGGAAGAAGCGGCCATGGCCCAGGCCGCCACCCGGTCTACCGGCGATAACTGGATTTTGTGTTGATAGAGGGTGGTATCAAAGCCATGCGTCTCGCAGGTGTGGCGCGCCGTGTCATCTCGCAGGGCATAATCAATATAAAACTGCCAGATGCCTTCAGGGAAGGAGAGGTTGGGGTCTTTGCCCGCCAGTTTCAGCAGGTGTTGGTACGTGCCTAAAATGGCGGCGGGGGCGGCGTAGAAAGCACCGTAGACAACTTGATCTTTCAACGTTTGTTCTACCCCCTTAAAGAGTAAGTTGATGTCGCGCTGTACCACATCAGCGGGCGGGATGCGCTGCGGCAGGCGCAGCAAACCGCTAAGAATGGCGCCGGGCACATTGCCGGCAGGAGCATGGCGAGCAATCTTGTGGACAATCTCATCTATTTCCGGTAAGGATAACGAAGACAATTCCTGCACACGCTGTGTGCGGGCAATAGTCTTGAGGTCATTGAGTGTATATTGGGTGGCATAAAATAACGGATCATGTTCATCCATGCATCATTGCCCATTCTCTGTTTGCTCAACTGCCAGGCGCGCTACCTGTCTGGTTGTTGTACTACCTGGTGTGAGGGTAATTATCCATCATTCGTGGGGAAGTGTAAACCGCTTAATCACATCATTGTCTTGTCACCCCCTCACCTTGTCAGGTATACTCCCGCCGCAATTAAACAGGTAAAGATTGTGAGTGGGAGTAGTAGGCAGCGCCCCCTTGAGAGAGCCGGTATCGTGGCTGAAAGTACCGGCAGGCAAAAGCGCCGCCCAAGTCGCCCACGAATCGCTCCGGTGAACGTTCGTTTGTAGTAGGCGATTTATCGCCGTAAATGGCGATAAATCGCCTACTACGAACCAATAGCTGGTGCCGGGTTAGCCCGTTATAGCGTGAAGAGTGTTGGTAATCGGTAAACGGTTATCGGTAATCGGTGCAAAAAAGAGCGATTACTGATTAGCGATAACCGATAACCAAAAACAAGGTGGTACCGCGTGAGTGATTAGCTCTCGTCCTTGATGGGATGAGGGCTTTTTTGTTGATGTGCAACTGCTTGTATGAGTTAATCGAGGCGTGTGGAACGTGGACGTGCCACGCGGAGCACAAAAACATGCCCGTTCCTCTGGCAAAACGAAAGTTGCACATCGTATGGGTATCGGTTTGACTTTGCTTCTGTGGAAGCAAGAGCAAACCGATTGGAAGCAAAGGCAATATGACTGGAAGCAAGAATAAACTGGCTGGA
The DNA here is from genome assembly GCA_035444285.1 of Chloroflexota bacterium. Lineage (GTDB taxonomy): Bacteria > Chloroflexota > Anaerolineae > Promineifilales > Promineifilaceae > CAADGU01. The sequence continues at coordinate 13,449 of DAOMOK010000004.1, read as the reverse complement.
AGCAGGAACAGACCGACTGAAAGCAAAGATAATGCGACTAGAAGCAAGCATAAACCGGCTGGAAGCAAAGACAAACTGACCGGAAGCAAGAATAAAGTGACTGGAAGCAAAAGCTAAATGACAAAGGGAATTCTACTATGACCCAAATGCCCAAGACTTACGATTTTCAGCAAACTGAGGAGCGGTTGTATCAATGGTGGGAGACAAACGGCTGGTTTAAGCCGGAGTGCCGCCCGGTCGAGGCGAAGCCATTCACCATCTCCATCCCCCCGCCCAATGTCACGGGCGAACTGCACATGGGGCATGCCATGTTTGTGGCCCTGGAAGACCTGATGATTCGCCGCGCCCGGATGCAGGGGCGAGCGGCGCTGTGGGTGCCGGGCGCGGATCACGCCGGGATTGCCACCCAGTTGCAGGTGGAAAAATTGCTGCGTAATGAAGGCACATCCCGCGAGGCAATCGGTCGCGAAGAATTTTTGCGCCGCACCTGGGAATGGAAGGAGAAGTATGGCGGGCACATCGTCAAACAACTGCGCCGCCTGGGCGCTACTTGTGATTGGGAACGGGAACGGTTTACGCTGGATGAGGGGTTGAGCGAAGCCGTCAAGGAGGCATTCATCCGGCTGTATCGCATGGGGCTGATTTACCGGGCCGAGTATCTGGTGAACTGGTCGCCGGGGCTGCAAACGGCCGTGTCCGACCTTGAAGTGGAATACGCCGAAGAACAGGGTTATCTGTACCACTTCAAATACCCCATCAAAGGCGGCGGCTTTATCCCGGTGGCGACGACGCGACCAGAGACAATTTTGGGGGACACGGCCGTAGCCGTTCACCCCGCCGACGAACGCTACCAGCAGTACATCGGCGGCACGGTGCTGGTACCCATCCTCAACCGCGAAATCCCCATCATCGCCGACACCTACGTGGACATGGCCTTTGGCACCGGCGCACTCAAAATCACCCCCGGCCACGACCCCAACGACTTTGAAATCGGAAAACGGCACGGGCTGGACATCCTGAACGTGATGCACAAAGACGCCACCATGAACGACCACGCCGGGCCTTACGCCGGACTGGATCGCTTTGAGTGCCGTAAAAAATTGTGGGCGGACATGGAAGCAGCCGACCTGACCATTAAGACCGAACCGTACACCCTGAACGTACCGCGCAGCCAGCGCGGCGGCGAAGTAATCGAGCCGTTGGTAAGCTGGCAGTGGTTTGTGAACGTGGAGCCAATGGCCAAAATGGGGCTGGATGCGGTGCATCAGGGCCGTATCCGCATTGTGCCCGAACGTTTTGTGAAGGTGTGGGACAACTGGCTACAAAACATCAAACCCTGGTGCATCAGCCGCCAGTTATGGTGGGGCCACCGCATCCCTGCCTGGTATGTGGATGGCGATCCGGACAGGGTAATTGTGGCCCATGATGAAACAGCCGCCGCCGCATTGGCGCGGGAAAAATATGGCAGCTATCAATCACTGGAACAAGACCCGGATGTGCTGGACACCTGGTTTAGCTCCGGGTTATGGCCCTTTTCCACATTGGGCTGGCCGGAAAACACGGCCGATTTACAGCGTTTCTACCCCACCGACGTGATGGAAACAGGCTATGACATCCTTTTTTTCTGGGTGGCGCGCATGGTGATGCAGGGGTTATTGTTTACCAACGACATCCCCTTTCACACCGTTTATTTGCATGGGTTAGTAAGAGATGAACACGGCCGTAAAATGTCCAAAACCCTCAACAACGTCACCGATCCGCTGGACGTGATGGGTGAATACGGCACCGACGCCCTGCGTTTCACCCTGCTCACCAGCGGCTCCCCCGGCAACGATCTGAACCTGTCGCTGGACAAAGTAGCCTCCAACCGCAACTTTGCCAACAAAATCTGGAACACCGCTCGCTTCATTACGGCCAACCTGGACAAGGCCAGCAAAGCGGATGCTACCGATGCGCCCGATTACAGCATCGCCGACCAATGGATACTCACCCGCCTGAGCGAAGTCACGGCCGACGCCAACCGCCTGATGGACAATTATCTCTATGGCGAAGCCGGTCGGCAGGTATATGACTTTCTCTGGGGCGACTTTGCCGACTGGTATGTGGAACTGGCAAAGGTGCAACTGCGTGCAGGCGGCAGCCGCGCCTGGACTACCTTGGCCGTCGCCCGCCAGGTATTAGATGACTGCCTGCGCCTGCTACATCCCTACATTCCCTACGTCACCGAGGAGACGTGGCAGCAGCTAAAAGCAGCGTTTGTGGCTGCCGACCAGGGCATTGCCCCGGCGGAAGGTTGGGCGGAGGCGCTTATCATCGCCGATTGGCCGGAAGCGGGGCCGCATTACTCCGAAGCCGCCGCGAACTTTGAGCAGTTGCGGGAATTGATACGCGGCATCCGCGCCGCCCGTTCGGACAATGATGTGGAGCCGGGGAAATGGGTCACGGCCGTGATCAGCGCCGGCCGCCATACCCCCTTCCTACTCAGTCAAAGAGCCATCCTCTGCGCCCTGGCCCGGCTGGAGGAAACCACGCTGGTTATTGCCGCCGATGTGCCCGCTCCGGACACGGCCGTGACCATTGTCCAGGGTGAGATCACCACCTACCTGCCGCTCGCCGGGCTGGTGAATCTGGATAAAGAACGGGAACGGCTGCAAAAAGAGCTGGCGGAATTGGAGGCACAGATCGGCCGTATCAGCAACATGTTGAATGGCTCGTTTGCGCAAAAAGCGCCTACGGCCGTGGTGCAAAAAGAGCGCGACAAACTGGCCCAACTACAAGCCAGCCACGCTGAACTCAGCCAACGGTTGGCCTCGTTGACATAGTGCCACCTGAGTTTCTGGTTGCTGTTATCGTCTTTGCGGCTGTTTTTGTGCAGGCAGCCACCGGGTTTGGGTTGGCGCTGGTCTCCATGCCGTTGCTCACGGCCGTGCTTGGTCTACCCATTGCCGCCCCTCTCATGTCTATCGTCGGGCTGGTGGTGGAGTTCATCCTGCTCGTACATTTTCGGGAAGCTGTTAATTTGCGGGCGGTGCGTGGCTTAGTCCTGGCGGCCTTCATCGGTACGCCGGTCGGTCTATATTTGCTGCGCGTGGTTGATCCGGCAATGGGGGCGCGGGTGTTAGGGCTGATTGTGGCCGCTTATGCGGCCTATGCTCTGGTCTCGCCCTACTTGCCCCGGTTAGCTCATCCTCGTTGGGCCTGGTTGTTTGGCTTTACCGCCGGCGTGATTGGTGGTCTTTACAACACCAGTGGCCCGCCGGTCATCATCTACGGTAGTTGCCGTCGTTGGCCCCCGGCCGAATTCAAGGGAAATTTGCAGGGCTTTTTCTTGCCCACCGGTCTGTTAGTGCTGGTTGGGCATTTGCTGGAAGGCAATATCACTCCCATCGTGTGGCACAATGGCTGGTTAGCCCTACCGGGGGCAGCAGTGGGGCTGTTCATGGGAGGCATATTGGGCGAGCGTCTCCCTGCTGCCGCTTTCCGCAAGGTTGTACTTTTTTTACTGCTGCTAATCGGTCTGCGCCTGCTCTTGTTCTAAATCTTGAGAACGGCACCCAGATGGCGTAGCCGTTCAGACCTGACATGTTTTTTACCCGTTCAACTTGAAGCTTTGCAGACCAATAACCTGTCAGGTCTCCAGAGGGATTGAACGCTTACCAGATGGCTTCAGATTGGTTCAATCTGAAGCCGTCTGGTTTTCAATAATGGTTATGGGTGCGCCGACCAGGTGCCAGAAGCAGTACAGTTGTATGGGGGCGGCCACGGGTTGGCGATGGACTGCGTGAATGTGCCACTGGCCGTGTTAAAGGAAGTGAAGTCACCTATCACCCGCGTGTTTCCACTGCCAGTATCAAAATGATTGTTCGTTATCGAGAAACTCCTCATAAAATGCGTGGTTGTCTCGAAGTAACAACTGTTTCTAATGGTGATTCGCAGCGAATCGGCCGCAATCTGGCACCGTGTACTGTTTTCAACCACGAAGGAAATGTTGCGCCCCTGGCTGGTTGTTCCAGACCATGCTCCTAACTGTGGGCAATCCGGTAGCTCTTGCGTTACTACAACCGATTCGATATTGCTCCAACCACTGCTGGCATGGGCGTTAGCGGCTCTGACACGGTAATAATATGTTCCCATGTCGCGGCCACTGATGGCGCCGGATGTGTTGGCCCCGGTATAAACCGTTGTTGGGCTGGAGAAGGCGGCGTTATCATCCTCTTCGGCCACATACGTATCTGCCCCCTCAGATGAACTCCAACTGATGGTGTAATTGCCGTCCCCATCGGCATTTTCAATGGTATCCAAAACTGGCGCCCCGGGTATGAACGGGAAATTATTTAGTACGGCCGGCAAGTGGAGCATAAAGTCGGGAACAACCGGGTCATCCAATATAGTACCTTCAATGATGAACGGCATCCCCTGGGGAGTGTCTGTACCGCTGTCCAGAGCCGCTGCCCAAGAGGTCGTATATTGCATGGCGTTACCGGTACTCGTCTGGCCCAAGATGGCGATGGGAGGCGCCCAGGGGCCGGAAGATAACGAGCCATCTGTTGTCCAATCCAGCCAGTACACACCTGAGGCAAGTGTAAATCCGGCGCTGACCTTGTTGGCCATCGTGGGCCGGGTGGACAGCAACAACTCATCATCGGGTACGCGGTAGACATTCGACCAGACGCTGCTGATCAACCGGTTCGTGGTGAGATCCCCCCAGACAATGCTGCTGCTGGCGTCATTTGGTGGGCCATTCCAAACCCGGTAGTAGACGCCGGTAATTGTTGATGGGCTGGTCGAGGCATTGGTTTGGTATGCAAAAAAGGTGATGTTATCAATTTGCCAGCCACCCAGGTTTGCAATCTCAAAGTCATCGGCCATACGATAATGTAAATCGAATTGGTTGCCAAAACCCAGCGTATTCATGCCGCTAGTTGTTTGCAGGGCGCTGGCGTCGGCGCCGCCATAGCCAACGCCAGGGTGGGTCACCTGGGGGCCGTTGTCCCATAAAACGGCTTCTGGATATTCGAAAAGGGGCACGGCCGTGTCCACCGTCAAGGCATTTACCGACTCTATCGCGTCGGTCAGGTTATTGATTGTATCTACTGTATCTGTTATGGGGACTGTGGTTTGAAGGAATTGGGGGAATTGTGTTGTTGCCAGGTCGGGTGCGATATCTGCTTCTCTTAATACGGCGGCTTGAACGGCCGTGTGCAGAAACATAATCGCCGTCAGAAGGATGATCAACATAACGCCCAAATTGGCAGGTGGTTTTCTGTTGTTTTTCATTTCGCCTCCTGTGTTGGCTAAACCAGACTGGGGAATCGTTTTTGGCTGCGGTGTGAATGGGTGAAGAACGACGGCCGTGTAACCGGCACCGTCTGGCAAAAATCTGGTATTTGTAAAGAGCAGAGCTGGCATGACCTATCATTAGTGGCAAGTGGCCCAAGCACATCGTACAAAACTTTGGCAAGGAGGGTAAGGGTCTTTTGTCACCGACCATCCGTGATGTTTATCAAACCTGCGCCGGTTGACACCCCCCCTGCCAATGCTACAATTTGCAGTGGAGGATACTGGGTATGACCTTAAAAGAGCAACTGACAGACGAATTAAAAATTGCCATGCGCGCCGGGAATGTGGAACGACGCGACACAATTCGTCTGTTGCAAGCGGCCATAAAACAAGAAGAGATTGACCGGCAGGTGACGCTAGATGACACGGGCGTGCAGGCCGTGCTGCAAAAACAAGCCAAACAGCGCCGCGAGAGTATTGCCGACTATGAAAAGGCAGGCCGCCCCGAATTGGCCGCCGAAGAACAACAGCAGTTAACCATCATCGAGAGCTTTTTACCCCAAATGATGAGTCGAGATGAGGTGGAACAATTGGCGCGGCAGGTGATCGCCGACCTGGGCGTTACAGATGTGAAAGAGATGGGGCAGGTGATGGGGAAATTGATGCCTCAGGTAAAAGGAAAGGCAGACGGCCGTATGGTGAATGATGTCGTCCGCTCTTTAATCGGTAATCCGTAAACCGTAAACCGTGATCGGTTAACGGGTCACGGGTTACGGTTTACAGCAAAACCCCCCATGCAAGAACAACGCCAGTGGCGGCAAACAGTCCAGGAATCCATTTTGTGGATATTTACGGCCGTACTCACGCTGGGACTCACCCTCATCTTCTCTTTCTCCCTGCTCACGCCCACTGAAGCCAGAATCGTTGAAGGTTTGCCCGCACCAGAAGATATCTTCGCCCCCCGCGCCGTCACCTATGAAAGCGCCGTTGCCCTGCGTCAGGCGCAAGAGCAAGCCAGAGCCTCTGTCCCAGAGCAGTACAAACGCATCGAAGGCGACGTTGGCCGCATTCAACTGAACCGGGTGGTGCAAACCTTTGCCTTCATTGATATCGTCCGCGCCGATACCCAGTCTTCCACGGAGGCCAAACTCACATACCTGGAAGCCATAGCCGACCTCAACCTGGACGAGCAGGTGGCGCTTGACCTGTTGAATATGAATGAGACCGAGTACGCCAGGGCAAAATCTGAGGTACAGCGCATTGTGGGGGATTTGATGCGGCGCGAAATCCGCGACTCCCAATTGCGCGAATTACAGCAGCAGGCGCAGCGCGACGCCAGCCTGGACCTGACCCCTACCCAGGAACGAGTGGTCAAATTCCTGGCGCCCCGCTTTATTGTGCCCACCATGGAGCCAGACCCGGCCGAAACGGAGAAGAAACGGGAAGAAGCCGCCGCCGCCGTCCCTCCCTTCCCGGTAACGGTGGCCAAAGATGAATTAGTGGTACGCGCCGGAGACATTGTGACCGAGCGACATATTGAAAAAATGACGCAGTTGGGCTTGCTACAACGCCAGACTGATTGGCGTTTTGCGGTTGCCATTGCCGTTTTGTCGCTGCTGAGTAGTGTCTTGATTGCCCTGTATTGGCGGCAGTTTTATCACGGCCGTCGCGTGGGGAACGGCCGTTACCTCACCGCTCTCGCCGGTCTTATCCTCGTCTTTGCCCTGGTTGCCCGTTTCATGTTAACCAGCCCAGGTCTCATCGCCTATCTCTTTCCCATGGCCGCCTTCTCGCTGCTGCTCAGCGTGTTGTTCGATGTCCGTCTGTCTATTGTCATCACTATGATCCTGGCCGGGCTAATTGGCTTTAACGCCGCCAACTCCCTGGAAATCGCCCTGTATACCGCCGCCGGTGGGCTGCTGGCTGTGTTAACATTGCACGACGCCCAAAGGATCAACTCCTTTTTCCGCGCCGGTCTGGCAGCCGCCACCGGATACGCCGTGGTTGTTGTCGCCTTTCAATTTAGCCAGACCATCACAGACCCCGTCTCAATACTAGAAATCCTCAGCTATGCCCTGGGCAATGGGCTGCTCTCCGCCGCGTTAACATTGGTTGGCTTTTTCATTATGGGCAGCATCTTTGGCGTCACCACCACCCTGCAATTGCAAGAGTTGTCCCGTTTAGACCACCCGCTGCTGCAAGAACTGTTGCGGCGCGCCCCCGGCACCTACCACCACAGCATCATGGTGGCCAACCTGGCCGAACAGGCCGCCGAACAAATAAAGGCTAACAGCACCCTCATTCGCGTGGGCGCTTTTTACCATGACATTGGCAAAATGAACCGCCCCGCATTCTTCACCGAAAACCAGGAAGGCGTCAATCCCCATGACGCCCTCGACCCGTATACCAGCGCCCGTATCATCCTCAGCCATGTGACCGATGGCCTGGAACTGGCGCAGCAATATAAACTGCCCGACCGTATTCGGGACTTTATTGCCGAACATCATGGGCAGCGAATTGTAAAAGGCTTTTACCATAAGGCAGTGGAATTGGCCGGTGAGGACGGTGGACAGGTGGATCGGGAGAAATTCCGCTACCCTGGGCCGCGGCCACGATCACGAGAATCAGGCATTGTGATGCTGGCCGACGCCGTTGAGTCTACTTCACGGGCTTTGCAACCCCACACCGAAAAAGAGATCGAGAAACTGGTCAATACATTGATTGATGAAGATTTAACCGAGGGGCAGTTGGATGATTCCGGGCTGACATTGGGTGACATCCATATGATTCGCGCGTCGTTTATTAAGACGCTGAAAGGACGCTTCCATGTACGCGCCCGGTATCCGGGCAATGAAGCCATGCAGATACCCGAAACACGGCCGTTACCCCCACCACCGAAACAACCGGAACATAAACCAGCCCATAGCACCCAGGCGACTAATGGCCCAGAAACAGCATTAGCAGCCGAACCAAAATCGGAGGTTGTCATTGACCGATAAGACCATGACCTATAACGTGGAAGTGATTCAAAAAGCCAAAGTGGTCCGGTCTATTGTCACGGCCGTGAGCGGCGCAGCCAGTGAAACCCTACGACATGAACGGGTCAAAACACCAGCGACTGTCTCTATTTTGCTCACCACCGATGAACAATTGCAGCAGCTCAACCGCGATTTTCGGGGCATAGACGCCCCCACCGATGTCCTCAGCTTTCCTGCCGAAAAATTACCCCTGGCCATCATGGGCGAAGAAGACCCCTATCTGGGTGATATTGCTATTTCCGTACCCATGGCGCAGCGGCAGGCCAAAGAAAGCGGCCACACGCTCAAAGACGAACTGCAACTGCTCACCATTCATGGCACGCTGCACCTGCTGGGGCATGATCATGAAGAGCCAGAAGAAAAAAAGGTGATGTGGTGGGCGCAAAACTCCATTCTGGCCCAAATAGGCGCTGAAATTACCTCACCGGAGTGACCCTGTGCCCGAACAACCCCATCGTTCACCACTTCACGGCCGTGTCAAGAGTTTTCATTATGCCTTTGCCGGTTGGTGGCACGTGTTACGCACGCAGCCAAATGCCTGGATTCACGCCCTCATTACCGTCATGGTCGTCATCGTCGGGCTGTGGCTGCACCTACCCCGCACCGATTGGGCCATTCTCATCCTGACGTTTACGGCCGTGTGGATGGCCGAATTCATCAACACGGCTATTGAAGCGGTGGTTGACCTGGTATCACCGGCCCCTCACCCGCTGGCCAAAACGGCCAAAGACGTAGCCGCCGCGGCCGTTTTGGTGGGCGCTTGTGGCGCAGTCCTGGTTGGCCTGCTCATCCTGGGGCCGCCGCTGTGGGCACGCCTGGTGGTAGTGGTTAACCCATGATCAGGTGGTGAGGGATGGAGGGAGTTTTCGGTCAGGGTGGTGCTGATGCACTGGTATCGGTGGTGGTGATCACTTTGGCGGATTTTCAACGGCCGTTAACCGGCTAGCAAAAACCTCATACGAGGAAGCCATCAGCGCTTCATCGAGCAACTCTTCTAAGACGATGGCTGGCAGTTCGGCCAGACGGTCAGGCAGGCGTGATGGTACCGGGCCAAAACGTCGCTGTAAGATGCGGAGAATGCTACGTTCCAACCCCTGTTACAACCCCTGTTCCAATCCCTGCTTTAGTCCTTGTTGTACTCCTTGTTTGATGTACTCGTCGGCAATTGTGCCCATTAGTTTCTCTCCCGGCGTACCCTGGGTGAGCAGCGCCTGTTCCAGTTCTTCACGGCTTACCCGGTTGGTCGCCCTGGTCAAATAATACAGGATGGTGCGGATGTATTCAACGCCTGTTTCTTTTTCCCACAGGGCAAAAGCCAGCTCGATGAGCGGCTGTAGCTCGTGCCGCAGACCAGGGTGGAAGATGGCGCGTAACACGCTCAGGCAGACCCGCAGCCAGATTTCCCCTTTGATTTCTTCGCCAGACAGGTGGGAGAAGTCGCTGATCTGATAGTGGAAATCGAGCAAATACGGCCGTAACCCCGCCGGCGCGTCCAACAGGCTGAAAAAGTCGGTGGGCACGTGCCACAATTTCTCTCCATGATACACCACCAGGGGGATGATAGGTGATAATGGCTGCTTTTGCTTCACCTGCCCCTGCCAGATGCCTGGCAAATAGCCCAGCAATTGCAGGGCTATCAGTAGTTCTGGCTGGCTCTTGTGTTCAAAGAGGAAGTAGAGGAAGAGGGCACGGCCGTCGCCCTTCAACCGCGTCTGGTAGAGCAAATCTGACTGCTGTTCGCGCAGCGATTCGTCAATGAACGTGCCCTCTTGCAGGATGAGCGAATCCAGGTCAAGCAAGGCCAGCAGGTCGGCGGGCAGGTACTCTTCCAGGTAGTTGCGGGCGATTTCGGGCCGACCGAAGCTGTCGCGGGGGAATTGTAGCGGTGATGAGGTGAGCAGGTGAGGGGGTGAGGGGGTGAGGGGGTGACGGCCGTAGCCACACCGGTGTTGCCTGTCTGGTCTACGGCCGTAGCGCCCTTGAAGTTGCCTGCATTCTGCCACATGTCGGGGATCGTACCGGTGTTGTATTGGCGGAACAAACGGCCGTTGCCCACGCTGTTTAACCGGCCATGCACCAACCCCGCCTATCCCCCCAAGAGAGCAACACCACGCCAACAGCCAGACGGCCAGCGATGGAAAGCGGGCTGGTGACTGGCAGGCACATGTGGCGCGGTGGTGACACCGGCCACACCGACCCAGGAAGACCGCGCCACAGCAGGAGGGATCGCCCATCCGCTTATTCGCTTACCTCATCCGTTGCGCACATGTGGCACGGTCTGGAACACCGGCCGCAGCGAGGGGGCGGGCAGCTGGCCTGGCACGGCCGTATCACCAAGATGGGACGGCGTGATTTACGGCGTTCCATGGTGGAAGCAGCCCAATCGGCCACCCGCTGCCATGACCACTGGAAAGCCGAGTACAACCATCTGTGTAAACGCACCGACAAGAAAAAGGCGAAAGTGGCCATTGCCCGCAAGCTGTTGGTGACAGTCTGGCATGTGCTGACGGACGCCGAAGCGGACAGGTATGCCAACCCGCAGCAGGTAGCCAATGCCTATTTTGCCCTGGGGCACAAGCTGGGCGCCGAGAAGCGCGGCATGAGCGCCACCCAATACACCCGCCAACAGCTAGACCGCCTGGGCATTGGGCAAGAGGTTAGCCACATTCCCTGGGGGCCGAAGCAGTTCAAACTGCCGCCCTCGAAGCTGGCTGAGGCTGACTGATTGATAAGGTGCCGATGACAACTGCATACTGAAAATGCGGCCGCGCAGGCGGAGGGTGGATGTTGGTTGGCTGACGGCCGTGCCGCCCATCCCGGCCACGCCGCGTCATTCCCGCGCAGGCGGGAACTCGCTCTGTACTTTCTTTTTGGACTGGCCCAAAAAGAAACTACCAAAGAAAAAGGCCAGGCTCCCTATCCCGGAGATGACAATCGAGGCCACCTCACTATATTATGGAACATCGGCTATACCTGCCAGAAGACCACACCGAGAGAACAACTTGGGTCAAGTATATTTTCTTGGTAGCGGCTCAAAACTCAACAACGCTCTGGCTAACGTTTGGTTCGCCTCATGCAGATGCCCTTTAATTGTCAACAACCCATGTAGTTCGCTGAACACCAGCGGATTGTCGAGGTGTATTTTTGTTGCACTTTCTACTGCACCAATTGCTTCATCTACACTCACTATTTCTTCGGCAGCACGTGCAAGAAAACCTAGACCAAAACATGCGCTTAACAAGTCTGGTCTGATCTGCAATGCCAACCTAAAATCGTTAGCCGCTTTTTCGTAATCAGGAAAGTCCAGAAAAATCCTTCCTCTAATTGCATAGAAATCCGCCCTATCAGGCTTTATTTCAATTGCTTTATTAGCCCAGAGAATGGCTGTCTCAAACATTTCGTTAATTACTTCCGTTCTGTTGAAAGCAAGGCGATGATAAAGCACGGCAAGGACAGCTATTACGTCCGCGTCATTTTCGTCCTCTGCTAATAGTTCTTTGCATGTATCTATAGCGGCCTGGTATTGGTTTTCCAACCTGTACTGGTTAAGTTTGACTAGGGTATTTAATTTTTCGTTCATGGTAAGACTATCCATGCATCCGTAATAACAAACACACCATTTTGCATATTTCCAATCACTTCTATTGGGACGTTATTCACGGTTGCTGCAAACACGCTTTGACCTGTGGCAGTCGTTGTACTAGCACCATGCTGTACAACTGCATCCAAGTATGGTTGCAAAGCCTGATAATCTTGACTTTGATTTCCACTATAGTTTATCAGTTGGCTCCAATCATGACCTGCGCGGTACTTCCCACCCGCATTCGGATTTATTATGTGGTTTACCCGGTTAGCTTGATTAGTTAGCCAATTGATAGATTGTCGTCCTACATTTGCTGCAGCCTGAGCTTCGTTGCCACAATCTCCATCCTTTAAGCATAACCATGAAGCAATTGTGCCGCCAGCCTTGACCAAAGCAGGCCAGACGACTTGGCTCACGCCATATTCTACTGTGGCTGGGAGGGCCGAAATACCAACAAAGCCCGTGGCTGTAAAAAGGGCTTCTTCCCAGGTGAAATCACCAGGGTATTGGGCAGCCAGAACCGGATCAATGAGCGACACCTGACCTTGAGCAGTTATCCACGTTTCATTAGGGTCTAAGTAATCATCCAGTTCACAACCCTCATATTCACAGCCATCAGTCGGTCTATGGCCCGTTGGATCTTGGTACTTGACAGGGTTGTTATATCCGTAGCTGTACCTATTATAGCTTTGCGGGTTGGTAGGGTCTGGTACAATTGAGTCCGTCGACACGAACCGGTTAATATAAGGGCTGTAGTAGCGGGCGTTCATGTAAATCAGGCCCAGGTCGTCATTCATTTTGTGGCCGGTAAAGCCGCGGTCGGTCAGCCCGGCGGTGGGCTGTGTGCGCCAGCCGCCGAAAGGCAGGTAACGGCCGTCGCTGCCGGGCACGGGCTGTCCAGCTTGTGCGTGTTGTGTGCCATCCAGGTTGTAGCCGTAGCTGAGGAGGCTGGTGCTGCCCAAATGGTCGCTGTGGATGAAGAAGATGCCGTTGTTGTCCAGTTCCGGGTCGCCGGTGACGCGGGTGGCCACCTGCCCGGCCACGCAAACACCGCCAGGATGTTAACGATCAAGACCAGCAACCCACCAAAAGCCATGCCAAAACCGGCAGAAAACAGGCTGGCGGCCGGCAAGCGGGTGGGAGAATTATTATGGCAGAAACAGAAGACTAAAAACCGGACCTTGCCCCTCTATACCAAAAGTACCGGCCATGGCCCTTGCTTCTGGCGAATAAGCCCACGCTCCAACGTTGGGAAGGTATATAGGTATATCGCCTGCCAACTTCTGCTCTGGATAACCTGCCTGAGTCAGGTCTATGTAATAAAAATCGGCATATTGTAAACCGGCCAATTGGTGGGATATATTATTGCCTGCTGTATTAGCCGCCCCATCCAGAATATACAAACCATTCCCGTCATCAGACCATTGAAACAAACCGAATCTTGTACTGATTAACTCACGTTCCAATGTGTTTAAGTCTAGCACATAAAGATTAGTAACTATTCAGGTGTGAGTTGAGGCATGAGGAGCTCGCCTTCAAAGAGGGAAC
>DAOMOK010000003.1:0-480335 GCA_035444285.1 Chloroflexota bacterium | reverse complement strand
TCTTTAACCATTATCCACCCGTGGGGCTACCGTCAAAATATCATTTACACACCCCTTGCACACTGAGCGGTACCACTCGGCTCAGTCGTTTATCCGGTAAACGTTCCATAATGGGCTGCAAAAAATCGGCCAGACACGCTTCGATTTCAAGCGTTGGTAGTTGCTTCATAACTTCCGCGATTGGTATAGTATTCATGAGCCTTTTCTCCTTGATCTCACTGGTTAATTTCTATCTCCAGATTATCATAGGGTTGAGGCTCTTTCTAGAGGTTCAAAAGATATGGGTAATCACCAATGATACAGGATTGACGAAGATAGATTGGCTGGTATGATCCGCCCGTCCTGAAAATCCGTGTCCACACCATGACCAAACTACTTCACAAAGAACTCACGCACAAGATCATCCGCGTTTATTACAACGCTTACAATGGTCTTTCCCATACATATCCTGAGTACATTTACGAACGGGCTATGATGGATGAACTGCAAAGCCAGGGCACTACCTGCCGGCGGCAGGAAGAGTACCAGATTTTCTACAAGGACATATTGGTAGGTGTGCAGCGACTAGACCTCTTTGTGGCTGAAGAGGTGGTGGTGGAGCTAAAAGTGGCTGAGCAGTTGACCAAATTGCATAAAGCGCAGGCGATTTCCTATCTGAAAGTGACAGGTAAACAGGTAGCGCTGCTGTGTAACTTTGGCAGTTCTGTGCCCCAGTTTGAGCGGCTCTATTTCCAGGCGCGAGAAGCATTGCCCGGTGGGAAGCCGGTGATTGATTGGCCTGACAATTACCTGTCGCCTGAACTGACGGGGATGGTCATTGGCGCATTGTACGAGGTGCATACCTATCTGGGGCCAGGTTTTATTTACCGTATCTATGCCAATGCTCTCTACCAGGAATTGAAACTGCGGGGATTGGCAGTGATACCACACCAGACATTTACCGTCTTTTATCATGGGCAATCTGTAGGGCAGATCAAATTCCAACATATGGAAGTGGAGGGGCAGCTACTACTTTTTCCGGTGGCTATCCAAAATTTGGAAGATTTGCGCATTGAAAATATGAAGGCGTGGCTGCGGGAAAAACAGATGCCATTGGGGATTGTGGCGAATTTTTATCCAGAGCGGTTGGAGTTTAAGGTGTTGCGGGTGTAGAGGACGCGGATGGGCAGGATGAACGGATTTGGATGATCCGTTCATCCTGCCCATCCGTGTCCCTAAGCTCCCCATTCAGTCAGAATTTGGTTGGCGATGGCATCCAGGTCAAGGCCATTCCCCTGGGCCAGGGCGGACTGCACGGCCGTGTCCGCTGCATCCAGCCCCAATGTGCGCAAACAATCATGGGCGGTACGGTGGTGTTCCGGCGTGGCGGCGGGGTGGTTCAGGCTCAGGCCAATCAGTGCCAGACCGCGCGCCTGGTCGCCCTGGCGCGCCAGCAGCAGACCAGACGTTTGCACGCCAGTCAGCACATGGGGCGTGGCCCCAATTTGCCGGGCCACGCTGATCGCTTCATGCAAATACTGTTTGGCGGTGGCAAAATCATCCAGCCGCAGCAGCACATCCGCCAGATTGTTCAGCAGCAGGGAGATGAATTGCTGCTGCCCCGTTTCCCGCGCCAGTTGCAGCGCCTGCTGGCCGTAATCCACCGTCGTCTGCCAATCCCCCCGCTCATAAGCGACCACACCCAGGTTATTCAACGCCGAGGCTTCCCGTTCCCGATTGCCCACCTGCCGGGAGCGGCTCAAAATTTGCGAATACAGTTCATTCGCTTTTTCCCAGTCGCCGGTGACGACGGCCACCGCCCCCAACCGGTTAAGGGCAAATAGCTCCTGCGTCACCAGATTGGCGCGGCGGCTGAGTTCCAGGCATTCGTGCAGCAGGGCCACGGCCGTGTCATTGTGCCCTTGCCGCCATTCGATATCCCCCAGGCCGTATAACACCTGCGCTAGAGTTTCCGGGTCTGTCAGGGCGCCGGCGCGGGCCAGGGGCAGGCTTTCCTCCAGGTAGGTTTGTGCCTGTGGATAGTTGCCTTGCAACACGGCCGTCTGGCTGAGCCAGTAGAGGGCGTCGGCCGTGTGCGCCCCATCCTGCCGCGCCCGCGCCATTTTGAGCGCCGATTCCAGCGATGACCGCGCCGCCGTATAATCGCCCAGGAAAAAGCGGGCCTCGCCCAGGCGCAAAAACAGCACCAGCCGGGTGGCGCTTTCCGCGGGCAGCAGCATCAGGGCGCGTTCAAACAGGGCACGGCCGTTGGCGTAGGCGCTGAGGCGCAACGCCTGTTCCCCCGCTCGCTGCAAATAGCTGCCCGCCTGTTC
The DNA here is from genome assembly GCA_035444285.1 of Chloroflexota bacterium. GTDB lineage: Bacteria > Chloroflexota > Anaerolineae > Promineifilales > Promineifilaceae > CAADGU01. The sequence goes on along the minus strand of DAOMOK010000003.1, from coordinate 478,023 downwards.
ATAATCGCCCGCCTTTTCAAAATAGTCGGCAATCAGGCCGAAGTATTCACCTGCCCGCGCCCCACTCGCGTCCACCAGCCAGAGAGCGGCGGCGCGGTTATATCGTTCCTGTTGGCGACGCAGCAGCGTACTCAAAATCACGTCTTGCAGCATCGTTTTGCTGAAGATGTATTCGGTGGTACCGGCAAAGGCGGTGGTTTCCCTTTCGTAAATAAAATCCTGGGCCACCAGCCGGTCTAAAATGGCGGGCAAATTGTCCACGTGGAACTCGTCGGCCTGGTCAAGGGCCATGAGCGCCGTATCGTAAAAGATGCGACCCACCACCGCCGCCCGCTGCAAGGTGAGCTTCTCCGGGTAGAGCAGGCTGTCCAGCCGCGCTTGCAGCAAACCGACCAGGGTGGCGGGCACTTCCAGGTGGCCCAGCCGTTCTTCTTCCACCGCCCAGGCATCGTCGTTTTGTTTGATGATGACACGGTCGTCAATGAGCATCTTGACCAGCTCTTCCATGTAGAGGGGGTTGCCTTCGGCGCGTTCTACCAGCAGGTCACGTAATGCTCTGGGCACGTCGGCCACCTTTTGCAGCAGTTCACGCACCAGGTTGCGGCTTTCGCGCCGGTCTAACGGCCGTAACTCCAACCGGGTATGGAATGATTGCCCACTGCCCCAGGCCGGACGCCGCTCATAGAGCGACGGCCGTGCCAGACAAATCATCAACAGCGGCAAATCATCGTGCTGCGCGGCCAGATCGGTGAGCAAATCCAGCGAAGCGTCATCGGCCAGATGCACATCTTCTACTTCCAGCACTACCGGATTGCGAGCGCATAGCGCCTCGATCCAACGGATAAACATCTGCCGCGCCCGCTCCGTCAACTGCTGCGGGTCGCCCAGCAGCCCCTTCACGTGAGGGCTGGTCGAAAAATCAAAGCCCACCAGGTGTCCCAGCAGGTGAGCCATGGCCTCATTTTCGCCTACATGCTGCCGGATGCCTTCTTCCAGCTTTTGCCGGGCGGTTGACGGGCTGTCATTGTCTTGAATTTCGTAGCGGAAGGAGACCAGGTCGCGCAGCAGGGCGTAGGGGCGGTTGGTCATTTCTGGTGTGGCCCGACCGCGCATCACCCAGAACACTTCCGGGCGCAGGTCTGACCAGTCAACAAATTCATAGAGCAGGCGAGATTTGCCCAGCCCGGCTTCGCTGACGATGGTGAAAATTTGTGTCTCATCGTCTTCAATGGCGTCCATAAAGGCGTTTTGCAGCGCCTTCACTTCACTTTCGCGGCCAATAACTTGTGTCTCCACACCTTCCACGCCGCGGGCGCCGCGGCGGAAGGCGCGTGGTTTGGCGGAACGGACACGGTAGACCTGCATGGTGTCCTGGCTGCGGCGCAGTTTGAGGGGCGTGTCCGGCTCCATCTCAAACACGCCGCGCACCTGGCTGTAGGTGTTGTGGGTGATAAGGATGAGGCCATCGGCCTGCTGCATGAGGCGATTGGTCAGGCTGATGGTGGCGCCGCTGGCGGTGTAGTCACCGCCAGCATCATCCGGGGTCAGCAGCGCCAGACCGGTGTTCAGGGCGATGTTGAGCGGCAGTGGCTCGTCGTCGGCGTCGCCGAGGTAGGCGGCGCTTTGCTGGCGCATTGCCGTTTGCAGGGCCAGGGCGGCGCGCACGGCGCGTTCGGCGTCGTCTTCGCGGGTGAGGTTCGCGCCCCAGATGGCCATCATGGTATCTTCGGAACGGCTGAAGATATGGCCGCCAAATTCGTTGATGGTCTGGTCTACGGCCGTCCACCAATCCCTTAGCGCCCGCCGCACCTGTTCGTTGCCGCCACTTTCGTCTACCAACTCGGCAAATTCAGTGACGCTGGCATAGAGGGCGGTGATCGTCTTGTTTTGTTCGCTGGTGGTGCGGCTGCCGGTGCTGCTGTCGGTGGTGGGGGCAACGCCACGCGCCACGGCCGAATCTTCCACCAGCAGTCGCAGCCGGGTGGGGGCCACGGAAATGGTGGCGCCCACGGCCATCGCTACGGCTTTTGCCAATTCCAGCGCCGATTGGTAGCGGTTGTCCGGTTTTTTGGCCAGCACGCGCTGGATGATGTGGTCAATGGCCGGCGGCAGTTCCGGGTTGCGCTGGATGGGGCTGGGTATCGGTTCGTTGACGTGCATCATCAACACGCTGAAATTGTTGTCGTGGGCAAAAGGCAGTTCGCCGGTGAGCATCTGGAAGAGGATGACGCCCAGTGAGTAAATGTCGGCGCGGTGGTCCAGGTTCATGTTGCCCTGTGCCTGTTCGGGGGACATGTAGGCGGGGGTGCCCATGAGGGCGCCGGTCATGGTGATGTGTTGGCCGCCGGAGACCATGCGGGCAATGCCGAAGTCGGTGACGAAGGCGTTGCCGTCGCGGTCAATCAGGATGTTGGAGGGTTTGATGTCGCGGTGGACGATGCCCTGGCGATGGGCGTAGTCCAGGGCGGAGCCGATTTGCTGCATCAGGTAGCTGACTTCGGTGAGGGGTAGTGCGCCCCGGCTCATCACATCGCGCAGGGTGCCGCTGTCCAGGTAGCGCATGACGATGTAGGGGGGATCGTGACGGCCGTCGAAGTCATACACCGGCAGGATGTGGGGATGCTCTAACCGGGCGATGAGGCGGGCTTCGCGCTGGAAGCGCTGCACGGCTTCGGGGTCATCCAGCCGCGCCCGCAAAATCACCTTGACGGCCACATCCCGCTCCACGCTCGGCTGGTGGGCGCGGTAGACGGTGGCCATACCGCCATAACCAACTTCTTCTAACAATTCATAGGGGCCGAGTGTGTGGGTCTTCATGGGATGGTGTGATCAGGTGTTTATGTGTCAGGTGTCAGGTATTCAGGTGATAGAGTGTGCCGCCTGGTGCAGTAGTATATGCTGCTTCCTGTCAGCTAACCTGTCCAAGTATACGTTATTTGGGGGGATGGCTCAATGTTGTTTGCTGGCAAGTGCCAGGCACAGGGCAATGGGCATTGGTCAGTTATGGCGTTCATGCCCTGTGCCTGGCACTTTAGAACTAAACTGGCATTTTTGCCCAATCCCGGCATACTTGGAGTAAAAAATGCCAATTGATCATTGGCAATTGACAATTGCAAATTGAAAAGGAGTGTAAGTCATGTCATTGAAACATATTCCGGCCGGGGTGGTGACCGGCGAGCAGGTACAGGAGATTTTTGCGTATGCCAAGGCGCAGCAGTTTGCGCTGCCGGCGGCGAATGTGGTAGGCAGTAATAGTGTGAATGCGGTGTTGGAAACGGCCGTGGCCGTCAACGCCCCTGTCATCCTCCAATTTTCTAACGGGGGAGCCTCGTTTATGGCCGGTAAAAGCCTGAACAACGACGGGCAGCGGTCGGCCATTGCCGGGGCCGTTTCCGGGGCGCACCATGTGCATCAGGTGGCGGCCATGTACGGGGCGCGGGTTATTTTGCACACCGACCATTGCGCCAAGAAGCTGCTGCCCTGGGTAGATGGCATGTTGGACGCCGGCGAGGCGTTTTACAAAACACACGGCAAGCCGTTGTTCAGCAGCCATATGCTCGATCTGTCTGAAGAGCCGATTGAGGAGAACGTGGAGATTTGCAAACGGTATCTGGAGCGCATGAGCAAGATGGGCATGACGCTGGAGATTGAACTGGGCGTGACCGGCGGTGAAGAGGACGGCGTGGACAATACCGGCGTGGATAGCTCCCGCCTGTATACACAGCCGGAAGAAGTGGCTTACGCTTACGAGGAGTTGATGAAGGTCAGCCCAAATTTCACCATTGCCGCCGCTTTTGGCAATGTGCATGGCGTTTATAAACCGGGTAATGTGCAGTTACGGCCGATCATTTTGCACAATTCGCAGGTGTATGTGCAAGAGAAGTTTGGCACGGCCGAAAAACCCATCAACTTTGTTTTCCACGGCGGCTCCGGCTCTAGCCAGGAAGAAATCCGCGAGGCCATTTCTTACGGGGCAATCAAGATGAACATTGACACCGACTTGCAATGGGCATTTTGGGATGGCATACGCGGGTATGAGGCCAAATACCACGACTATTTGCAGGGACAAATTGGCAATCCGGACGGCCCGGATGCACCGAACAAGAAGTATTACGACCCCCGCCGCTGGCTGCGCGCTGCCGAAGAAGCGTTCGTGGCCCGGCTCAAGCAGGCGTTTGTGGATTTGAATGATGTAGACCGAATTTGATACCGGGGAATCAGGTACACGGATTGAGCGGATGAGACGGATGGGCGCGGTTTGACCGCCGAAAAATCCGCATAAATCCGTCAAGGCTGTTCAATCTGTGGTTTCATTCCGACTTTCCTGGTGAGATGGCGTTGATAAGATTGTGAATTTGGAAGGAACAAACGTACAGATGCGGGTAAGCGGATTGGGCGATGTGTTTTGTCAGGCGATTGATGGTTTGTTGAAATTGGGCCAGAATGAACTGTGCCAGCAGTTGGCGGAAGATATGGGGTGTCATTATGCGGGGAGTGGGGCAACGGCCGTAACCTCCATCAAACTCCACAAACCCGCTAAGCCTCTCATCATGTTTGACGAGTTTGGCAACCGGTATCCAGTAGGCGGTTTCATTGCGGATCATCGCGTTTCACCACTCGTTCTTTTTGAAGCGCGTTTTGCTCGCCATGATGATGGCGAATTTACAACAAGCGTGTACTGCGCTCACTCTGCTATTCGGCGGCGGTATCACAGTATTCGTAGTTCAATAGCAGTTCTGGCCGGGAGTTGGAGTAAATCTTCCGTCGCCATGATGGAGAGCCACGACATTACGCTTTTTTTCATACCGTTTGAATTCATATGTGATCTGTTGGAGGGTTATGGCGTAGATTTTCGCTGGGGTGAAAAGGAGCAAGAAAAAGCCTTTATTGCCTGGGAAAAATACAATCTGCTGTCGGCTGATGAAAAGGCTCAAATTGGTCGGAACATGATCCAGGTTATCCAAGACAGGCTAACAACCAGAGTGGCCCAAATTCTGGATGAATCCGTTGAACGAACGATAGAAAAGGTTGTTATTGAATTGGTATCCAATCTGGGCGAGGTCAAACTGTTTGAGTTCACTTCGGTTGAAGAAGCAATTGATTTTCTGGAGCAGGAAGAGTTGGAAAATTATTTTGTGGCTGACGATTCCCTGACCCTCTTCGATCCACCCCCGCAATATGACTGATTTGTGTATGCCTGGGGGATAGATACAATATATGCTATGAACAATGTTCGACGGCAGAAATTAAACAAGTCGCTCAAACAAATCGTCTCGGCGATTGTTGCCCAATATGAGCCTGAAAAGGTCATTCTTTTTGGCTCGTTAGCGCAAGGGAAGACGAGCGAATGGAGCGACCTTGACCTGGTTATCATCAAAGATACGCCCCTGCCATTCACACAACGGTCAAAAGAAGTGGCGCTGCTTTGTCCAGTTTGGGTGGGCGTGGATTACCTGGTTTACACGCCGGAAGAATTTGATCAAATGATTGCTGAACGAAATCCGTTTATCTTGAACGAGGTGCTACAAAAGGGGAAAGTTCTGTATGAGCGGCAACCTGCCGTTGAAATGGCTGGATAAAGCGGCTGACGATCTGGCTGTTGCTCGCCTGGTGCAAGAGGAAGCGTATTACGCACATGTGTGTTTCCTCTCGCAGCAATGTATTGAAAAAGCCTTGAAAGGATACATTTTGGCCCATACACAATCTTATCCTCGAATTCACAAGTTGACCGATCTCCTGTATGAATGTGTAAAGATCGATCCAGGTTTTTCTCAATTTCAGGCAAATTGTATAGCCATTGATCAATACTACATTCCGACTCGCTACCCGGATAGTGTGCCGGGGGGAAAGCCTGATGGGCTGCCCGGTCACGCAGAGGCAAACGAGGCCATACTATCTGCCGCTGACATTTTGGAGTTTGTCAAAAATCGCCTCTCACCTTAGTTTGATTGCCTCCCATGAGCCGCGCCCAACCTCCAATCTCCAATCCTTCGACTTCGCTCAGGACAGGTCTTCAATCTCCCAATCTCCCCAATCAAAGGTTGGCAATCTCCCAATCTCGACGGGAATGGCTGCTCATTGGGCTGCTGTTTGCTATCATGCTGGTGAAGGGAGCATTGTGGAGCCTGGCGTTTCCGTTGTGGCAGGGGCCGGATGAGGATGACCATTATGCGGTGATCCAGTTTATCGGCGAACACGGCCGTCTGCCCGACACCACCGACACCATCCTGCCCGACGAAATTACCCTGTCCCGTGAATTGGCGGACGTGGGCCGGCTGGATTATCACCCGGAACAGCGCCAGGGTTGGAGCGACACGGCCGTTGGCCTGCGCGAATCCGAACTGACCCAATTGCCCCATGAGTTGAGAACTAGCACCGAATTGGGCATCACCGCCAAGCTTGTCCACGCCACGCCGCTGTATTACCTGATTGCCGCCATCCCCTACCGGCTGGTGGGCTACGGCGGGGATTTGCTGCTGCGGGTGCAGGTGCAGCGCCTCTTGGCCGTGCTGGTCAGCAGCCCCATCGTCATCGTCGCCTACCTGATCGCCCGGCTGCTCTTTCCCACCAACCCGGCGCTGCGCCTGACCATCCCCACACTGGTCGCTTTTCAGCCGCAACTAACGCAGATGACGGCCGTTGTCTCCGTAGACGGTCTCTTTTTTGTGTTGTATTCGCTGTTGATTTACTTTTGTTTGTTGGTGTTGTACGGCCGTTTCACCACTAAACTCGCCGTCGCCATTGGCCTCACCTTTGCCGCCGCCATGCTCATCAAACCGACCATCAACGGCTTTGCGCCGTTGGTGGCGCTGGTCGTTTTGTACGACTGGTGGCGTGGGAAAGGGCGGCGCTGGTCGGTCTTTTGGGCGGCGCTGTTGATGAACGTACTCATCATCATCCCCGTCGGCTGGTGGATGCAGCGCAGTTTGCGGCTGAACGATGACCTGTTCTACTTCAACCCGGTGTTGAAAGGGCACCGCATCGTACAAAATCCATTCTACGATTATGCCCCCGTGCAGCACGCCATTGACTATTTTCAATCGGTGTGGGGCGGCATTTTTGTAACCTGGTGGGCGCATTTTGGCTGGCTGGACACACCGGTCGCGCCCTGGGTCTACCACCTGCTGCGTCTGTTGACGGTGCTGGCGATGGTCGGGCTGGCGCTCAAATTGTGGCGCGATTTTCCAAATCGCCCCACGTTTGCTGACTGGCAGCAAGGGCGGCGAATGGCCCCGGCGCCGGTCTGGCTGTTTCTGGCGGGCACACTGCTGCTGCCGGTGCTGCTGATTCAGGTGTATGACCTGACGTTTTGGTGGGAATATGGCCTGGGGCGGGGGCTGCAAGGGCGGTACTGGTTGGGCACAATTGTGCCCATGCTCACCTTTTTTACGTTGGGATTACTGTTTCTGCTGCCCAGGCGGTGGGATACGGCCGTACACAACTTCTTGCGTATAGGCACGGTGTTATTCAATATCGTGGCGCTGCTTTTCTACATTTTGCCGCGCTACTATTTGTAATAGGGGGAATACCTGATGAATAAGATGCGTTTGATTGTAAATTTTGTCTTTGGGATATTTTTCTTGGCAGCTATCGCAGTTGCCTGTATCCCAACGGCCGAACAAGAGACAGCATCAGGTGTGGCCACGGCCGTTGCCACACGGGTTGTTACGCATACGGCCGTGCCCACCGCCACTCCCACACCTACCATCACCCCAACCCCAACCCCGTTACCCACCCAAACCAACACCCCAACCGCCATCCCTACGTCCACCTCTACGCCCACACCTATCCCAACGCCGAAGGTGTTGGACAGTTACACGTCCCCAAATGGTGAGTGGGTGGCAACTTTGGAAAAAGGCTACTTTTTTGACGAACCCGACAGCTACCTCTTTCGGGTAGTAAGCGCAAGTGGTGAGATTGAGTGGGTGGTTGAACATATTGTTCCCGATGAACGAGGCTCTTTCGGAGTAGCATATCCAAACCCTGTGGCATGGTCTGGTGATGGTCATTTCATGTACTTTACACACAGCGGTTTTGGTGATGGTTGTGGGCCATTTGTAATGGGCAAGGACTTATACCAGCTCGACCTGGAAACAGGTGAAGTAACTGAAATGGTCTCAAAAGGATACTGGTTCGCTCTTTCTCCTGATGGGCAAAGAATAGTTTATTTATCCCGCGACAGGGGTGTGGTTATACAAGACCTGTCAACAGGTGAGGAAATTGAATCACAGTTAGACATTAGCTCAGTATATGAACACATTGATTTCTCTGATTTGACCTGGTCTCCTGATAACAATGCTTTGTTAGTTTTAGGTGCTATTGATTTATGTGTTGTACCACCTTGCCCTACTTGTAATGAGTATGTCATTGTTCTAATAGATGCGAACACTCTGGAGCAAAGGACAATAGTTGAAGGTGATACATCATTACGGAAAATTGTGAAGTGGTCAGAGTCGAATAAGGTGTGGTTGGATGTTTCGGGTGGTTACGCTTGGTTAAATCCAGAGACAGGCGAGATAACACCGGCCGATGAGTAATTTGATGCCAAGTCGCCAATCTCTAATCTCCAATCTCCAATCTCCCTGGCTCTGGACGGCCGTGCTCCTACTCATCCTCCTGGTGTTGCTGGCAATTGGCCGTTGGCGCAGCATGGCCACGGGGGCACAGGTGCAGGTGCCCATGTTTTATGACGCCCATTACCTGTTCCCGCGCCCCTGGACACAAGAACAGGAAGCGCCCGGTGTGCCCGATCCGTTCCCGGTCGCTTTTTACGGCGATAACACCATCACCCAGCCCTTTGTCAGTGGCGCGGATAATTTGGAGATGGTGGAAATCTGGTTGTTAGGCTCACCCTATGGCTGGGTGAACGTGACCTTATCTGATGAAACCGGCCCGCTTTACGCCGGGCAGGTGGATTTTCCCGAAACGCCGAAAGGTCGCCTGGTGCGGTTTCCTTTTCCTACTATCCCGGATGCGGCCGGGCGTACCTTCTGGCTGACGCTGGCCGCCCCCGCCTCCTCCGCCGACCGTCCGGCCATCACCCATGCCCTCGGCGGCGACAAATTGGGTGGGGGTATCCATCTGAATGAATATCCCCGCCCCGGCAATCTGGAATTGCGGACGTATGTGGGCGGCACGGCCGTACCCGCTGCCCTTCTTGAACAACTGCTGCCCGACCTCTTCCGCCTGCGTTTGCAGCAGTATAAAACGGTCAAGGGGGAATGGTTTGCCGCCCTGTTTGTGCTCATGGTGGCGTTGACGGGGGTCTATCTGGTGCTGGCACGGCCGTCCGGTCAATCACTCTGGCAGGCAGTGGGTTGGTTGACGGCGGGGTTGCTGGCCGGATTGCTGGTGTGGCAGGTGGGGGACGGCCGTGTCCGTTTGCCGTCCTGGGCTGATGTAGAGATGACGGATTGCCAGGGGACGCCGATGGACGCGGATGAACGCGGATTTTTTGGGTGTGATCAGCAAGTTGCTCTGGGCGATGGCCTGCGCGTAGTCAATGATATGTTGCCGATTTTGTGGACGGCGCGGCGGGAGCCGGAGGAACGGTTGATGGAGACGACCATTATAAACGGCCGTCCCGCCATCCAAGTGCCGGGTAATTCATTGTTGGGTTATGCGCTGGATGTGCCGGGCAACGGCCGTTTGCAAACCGTGGCCCAGGCTGAAGGAGAGGGTGTTTTACGTTTTGCGGTATTGTTCAACGAATCGGTATTGGCGGAACAGGAGGTGGTGGGCGGCGGACGGCCGTATCCCTTTGATGTTGATCTCTCCCCCATTGCCGGGCAGGGGGGGGAACTACGGCTGGTCACAGAACTGGTTGATGGCGCTGCCACCGGCTTATGGGTGCAGCCGCAGTTGCTGGCGGCGCGGGATTGGCTGCTGGCCGAATTGCCCGCCAGTGCCCAACCCGCCGGGCATCAGTTTGGCGACGATGTGACGTTGGCTGGTTACACCATCACGCCGCTGGAAAATGGGGTCGTGCAGGTGACGTTATACTGGCAGGCGGCACGGCCGTTGGCCGAAAACGCCACCGTCTTTGTCCACCTGCTCGATGAAAATGACAACCTGCTCGCCCAAAGCGACGCTGCCCCCGTGCAAAACAGCTACCAGCTCACCATCTGGCCCCCCGGCGTCCTCATTGCCGATACCCACACGCTTGTCTTGCCAGCAGACAGCCCACCGGCTGCCCAACTGGCGGTTGGACTATATAATCCGGCAACGCTGGCCCGTTGGCCGGTGCTGCTTCCTGACGGGACAACTGACCCGGACGGCCGTGCCTTACTACCAGTGAGCAGTGGGCGGTGAGCAGTAAGCAGTTCACCGCTCACCGCCCACCGCTCACTGCTCACTGCTAACTGTTTACTGCTCACTATGCTCACTCGCCTCCGCACCCTCGCCCGCTCCCAAGATGCCTTCGACGGCCTGGTCATGGCCGGGGCATCGCTGGTTGCCGGTGGCTTTGCTTACCTGGTGCTGGTGGCCGCCGGGCTGCTGCTGGATGATGCCGCTGCCATTGCTTTCCTGGCGATTATGAATGTGTTGAAAATCGCTGAACAGGTGACGTGGGTCATCCGCAACGTGGTCGCCTATTACCTGGCGGAACTGGCGATTGGCGCAGCGCCACAGCCGCGCATGGGCGCCTTTTTGCGCAATCGTTGGCGCTGGGCGTGGCAGTGGGGGGTGGTCACGGCCGTACTCTTTGCCCTGCTCTCCCCCTTGATTGGCCGCCTGGTCAACGTGCCGGAGAGCGCCGCCCTGCTGGCGGCGGCGCTGGCGCTGCTGCTGCTCTTTGTGCGCCCGGTGACGGATGGGGCGCTGCAAGGCAGCCAGCAATTTTGGGGATTGGGCAGCGTGACGGTGCTGCAAGAAATTTTGCGTTTTGGCCTGACCATTGCTCTGATTCTGGCCGGATTGCAACTGGCGGGGGCGGTATTGGCGCTGCCTATTGCCAGCCTGGTTGCACTGGGTTTGGCGGTGTGGTGGTTACGGCCGTATTTCCGCGCCCCCACCACCGACCACATACAAAAAGTCAGCCTGCCCTATTCGCTGCTGACGCTGGTGGGTCTTTTTTCGTTTGCGCTGCTGGTCTACAGCGACGCCATTCTGGTGAACCGCATTTTCCCGCCGGCGGTGGCGGCGCAATATACACCCGCCAACATCCTGGCGCGGCTGAACCTGTTTGTGCCCATTGCCATTGGCATGGTACTGTTCCCCAAAGCGACGCAGAAACATACGTTGGGGCAGGATGCACGGCCGTACCTGCTGTTAGCCTTGGCCGCCACCCTCATCCCCGGCTTGCTGCTGACGCTGCTCTACTTCCTCTTTCCCGGCCCGATTGTGGCGTTGGTTTTTCGCGGGCAATATGAAAATCCGGGGGCGCTGCTGGGCTGGATTGGGCTGGCGGTGACGCTGTATGCGGGGGTGAATATCTGGCTGAATTATGCGCTGGCGGTGCGGGCACGGCCGTATATTTTTCTGTTGGCGCTGGTGGTGGTGGCGGAGGTTACGGCCGTGCTGCTGCTGGCCCACACCCTGCAAACCCTGGCCTTCATCTCCCTGCTCGCCGGCCTCTCCGCCAACCTGCTCGGCCTGCTCCTGCTCCGTAAAAACTGAACCGGAGCCAAACGGCTTCAGCCGTTTCTTCCCCCCGTTACGGCTAAAGCCTCCACTCCGATTATGATCGTCGTCATTTGTTACCGATTGGTAATTATCAAGGCATAAAGATTGTGATGGCGGCGGACTTTTTGGCTGCTATCGCTACGGCCGAATGAGAAAACCAATTTTTGTTACGAAACCCAATCTTTGAAGCGGTAGTATTGGGCGGCGAGGGGGTGGAACCAGACCCAAAGGCGGGCGAAGGCAGACACGCCAGGCGCTTCCTATTTCATAATCCCTAATTCATAATTCATAATTCATATTGCCCTGCACAATCTGGCTGAATTATCTCTTTACGGTATAACATTGGCCTACTATACGATAGGCCAATGTCTGTTCGTAGTAGGCGATTTATCGCCACCTGGTGGCGATAAATCGCCTACTACGAACGGGAAAAATTTGGAGGTACATGTGAAAGGACAATTTGCCGGGCGCATGGCGACGATGCAGCGCTCTTTTATCCGCGAAATTTTGAAGGTGACGCAAGACCCCAACGTGATCTCCTTTGCCGGGGGGCTGCCCAACCCTGATTATTTCCCGGTGGCGCCGCTGCGGGCGGCGGCCGATAAAGTGTTTGCGCAAAATGGGGCCAGGGCGCTGCAATATGCACCGACCCTGGGCAACCCAGAATTGCGCCAATTCATTGCTGACAGATACCAGACTACCTGTGGCCTGGATGTGTCTGCCGAGGATATTCTGATCACCAATGGTTCACAGCAGGGGTTGGAACTGGTTGCCAAAATTTTACTTGATCCGGGCGACCATGTCATTTTGGAATCGCCCAGTTATCTGGGTGGCATTCAGGCATGTTCTTTGTTTCAGCCCCGTTTTGTTGCAACACCGCTGCGGGCAGATGGGCCGGACACGGCCGTACTCGCCCAACACGCCGCCCATCCCCAGGCCAAACTGTTTTACGCCCTGCCCAACTTCCAAAACCCTACCGGTATCACCTATTCGGCCGCCAAACGGGAAGAAGTGGCGGCTATTTTGAACGAGAATCAGCTATTTTTCATTGAGGATGATCCCTACCGTGAACTGCGCTTTATGGGCGAAGATTTGCCGCCGATGACGGCTTACGGCCGTACACGCGCTTTCCTCCTCGGTTCTTTCAGCAAAATTGTGGCCCCCGGCTTCCGCATGGGCTGGATTGTGGCCCAGCCAGAACTGATGGACAAACTGATCATCGCCAAACAGGCCAGCGATTTACACTCCAACTACGTTTCCCAACTGATCATTAACCAATATCTGCAAGACAACGACCTGGACGCGCACATCGCCACCATTCGTGAGGTTTACGGCCGTCAGCGGGCGCTGATGGTATCCATGATTGAAGAATTATTCCCGGCCGATATTCAATTCACCCTGCCGGAAGGGGGCATGTTCCTCTGGCTCACCCTGCCGGAAGGGATGTCGGCGATGCGCCTGTTTGAAACGGCCGTGAAACGAAACGTCGTTTTTGTGCCCGGCGACCCGTTCCACGTGGATGGAACCGGCCAAAACACGCTGCGCCTCAACTTTTCCAATACCGACGCCGCTGAAATTGAAACCGGCATGACCCGGCTGGCAGAGGTGGTGCGGGAGGCCGTAATCCGTAATGCGTGAACCGTGACCCGTGATGCGTGATGCGTGAACACCTGACACTTTAAGGAGTTTGATGACAACTCGACCCCTTTCATATCTCACCACCCCTTTCCCGCGTGTGGCGTTGTTTACCCTGTTGTTGGGGGCGTCGGCCATTGGTTTTGCCCCCATTTTGGTGCGGCTGAGCGACGCCGGGCCGATTTCCACCGCCTTCTGGCGGTTGGCGCTGGCGCTGCCGGTCTTGTGGCTGGGGGTGTGGTGGGCCAGACGGCGAGAAACATCTCTCATGCAGCCGGAAACTGCTTCTGGCGCGCCGTTAAGCCGTCGGGACATCGCCTTCCTGGCTGCCGCCGGTTTTTTCTTTGCCGGGGACCTGATTTTGTGGCATCTGGCAATTAAGTACACGTCGGTTGCCAATGCCACCTTGCTGCCCAATATGGCCCCGGTCTTTGTGACCATTGGCGCCTGGTTCTTCTTCCGGCAGCGGGTGACGCGCCTGTTTTTGTTGGGGCTGCTGCTGGCTATGGGCGGTGCGGCCTTGTTGATTGGGGAGAGCTTCAGCCTGAGCGCCGACCATTTGTTAGGGGATTTGCTGGCATTGGGCACGGCCGTGTTCTACGCCAGCTATCTTCTCGCCACCAAACATCTGCGGCAAAACATGACGGCGCTGACCTTCATGGCCTGGAGCGGAACGTTTTGCGCTTTGCTGCTGCTGCCGGCGGCGCTGCTGTCTGGCGAACCGTTTTGGCCGGGCACGGCGGCACTGAGCGCCGCCGAAGTGGCCGTTGGCTGGTTGGTGCTGCTGACGATGGGCGTGGTAGTTCATGCCGGTGGTCAGGGATTGATCGCCCATGCCATGGCCGCGCTGCCCGCTACGTTCTCGGCAGTGAGCTTACTGTGGCAGCCGGTGATGGCTGCCATTTTTGCCTGGCTTCTGCTCAGCGAACGGCTTTCGCCGGTACAAATGCTGGGTGGTCTGGTGGTGTTAAGCGGTATCCTGGTGGCGCGGCGCGGCAGCACTAAATGAGCTTTGTTTTTTGTTTGCAGTAGGCGATTCATCGCCTGCAAACGGCGATAAATTGCCTACTACGAACCTTTTGGAGAGGTAAGAATGTCTGAAGATCAATTTCCTACTTTGCAGGATGTGCTGGCGGGGCGGCCATGAACGAACAATTGAGAAGAGATGTGGCCCAGCAGGACGAGGTTCTGGCTACGGCCGTAAAAGTCGCTGCCGAATTTTTGCAATCATTACCCACGCGCCCGGCGGCCGTAGCCCCGTTTCCCGCAGAGCTTGAGGAATTGCCGGAAAATGGCATGGGTGCGGCCGCGGCGCTGGCCCATTTTCGGGAAAAGTATGAGCATGGCCTGTCCGGCAGCGCCGGGCCTCGTTATTTTGGCTTTGTCACCGGTGGGGTAACGCCTGCTGCCCTGGTGGGGGATTGGCTCACGGCCGTGTACGATCAGAACCCCACCGCCGATCATGACTCCATCGCGCCGCAGGTAGAGCAAGAAGCCTTGCGCTTCCTGCGCCAGTTGTTTGTTTTGCCCGATGAATTTGCCGGTATGTTTGTCAGCGGGGCCACCATGAGCAACTTTGTGGGCCTGGCTCAGGCGCGGCAGTGGGCAGCCCGGCAACAAGGCTATGATCCTTCTCAGGATGGCTTGTATGGCTTGCCGCCGATACCCGTTTTGGCCGCTTCACCTCATTCCAGCAGTTACAAAGCATTGGCGATGTCAGGCATGGGCAAGCGCCACCTCAGCCGTGTGCCCATGTTGCCAGAGCGGGAAGCGATGGATGTGGCTGCATTGGCGGATGCGCTGGCGGCGGTGAATGGCCCGGCGATTGTGATTGCCAGCGCGGGCACGGTGAATACGGTGGATTTTGACGACCTAGCGGCGATTGCGGCGCTCAAGGCGAAGCATGATTTCTGGCTGCATCTGGATGCGGCATTTGGTGGTTTCGCTGCCTGCTCGCCCCGGTATGCGCACCTGATGCACGGCGCGGAACTGGCCGATTCCATCACCATTGACGGCCATAAGTGGCTCAACGTGCCCTATGATTCTGCCATGACCTTCACGCGCCATCACCGGTTACAGGTGGAGGTGTTTCACAATGCCGCCGCTTATCTGGGCGAAGTGGGTGAAAATCCGGCACCGGTGCATTGGACGCCGCAAAACTCGCGCCGTTTCCGGGCGCTGCCCGCCTGGCTGACGCTGCTGGCTTACGGCCGTGACGGCTACCGTGACATCGTGGAGCGCAATTGTGACCAGGCGGGCTGGTTGGGGAAACAAATCAGCCGGTCATCGCAGTTCCGGCTGCTGGCGCCGGTGCGGCTGAATGTGGTTTGTTTTACGCTGGCGGGTGAACCGACGGCCGCGGCGGTGGATCGCTTTTTGGCAAAGGTGCGGGATGACGGCCGTGTCTTCCTGACGCCAACGGTATACCAGGGCATTCCCGGTATCCGGGCTGCCTTTTCTAACTGGCAAACGACCGATCGTGATCTGGAAATTACCTGGCAGGCTTTGACGGAATTAGCTGCATGATACACGAGGAAACCATGACGCCCAATGAATCGCCCAGACAGGCTGAATTGTGGGCGGGTGTTAAGTCTCAACTGCCCATTGCCCTGGGCGTGATTCCATTTGGGCTGATTTATGGTGTGGTTGCCCTGGCGGCGGGGCTGACGCCGGCACAGGCGCAGGCAATGTCGGCTATTGTCTTTGCCGGGTCGGCGCAATTTATTGGCGCGGAGCTGATGGGCAAGGGGGCGCCGCTGCCGGTGTTGTGGCTGACGACGTTTGTGGTGAATGTGCGCCATGTGTTGTACAGCACCCAGCTTGGCCCCGATTTGCAGCATTTGTCACGCGGCTGGCGATTTTTGCTGGCGTATTTGCTGACCGATGAGGCGTATGCGACCACGGCCGTTCATTATGCCAACCGGGAAACGCCGCTCGCCCACAAACATTGGTTTTTCCTGGGGGCGGGGCTGATGTTGTGGCTGACGTGGCAGGGGAGTACGGCCGTTGGCGTTTTCCTGGGCGCGGAGATTCCGGCCGGTTGGGGATTGGATTTTGCTCTGGCGTTGACTTTTATTGGCATTGTCGTGCCCCTGCTGACCACGCGGCCCATGTTGGCGGCGGCGGTAGTTGCGGGCGTGACGGCCGTACTCGCCCATGGCCTGCCTTACAACCTGGGTCTGGTTCTGGCCGGGCTGGCGGGCATTGGCGTGGGTGTGTGGATGGAGAAAAATTCGTAATCCGTGAACCGTAATCCGTGTATCGACATCAGATTACGGACTACGAACTACGGGTCACGGATTACGGATTACGGCCCACAGCCAACGGATTACGAACTACGAAACTATGATCACCTGGCTCACAATCATCGGTATGGGCGTTATCACCTATGCCATTCGGCTGACGCCGATTTTGCTGTTGGAGCGGTTTACGCTCAGTCCGGCGCTGCGGCAGGCGCTGAAGTTTGTGCCGGTGGCGGTGCTGTCGGCCATTATCTTGCCGGAACTATTGATGCCGGGGGATGGTGTGGATGTATCGTTGGGGAACGGCCGTCTCCTGGCCGGCTTGCTGGCTATCCTGGTTGCCTGGCGCACCAAAAATGTGCTGTGGACGATTGTGGCGGGGATGATGGCTCTCTGGTTGCTGTCGTGAACGGTAAACTCTCATCTGCCCTTGCACCTCTGCGGCCATCGTCTATAATTCCCACGCACCTTTGGAGAGGTCGCATAGCTGGCTTAGTGCGCACGCTTGGAAAGCGTGTATGGGGTTATACCTCATCGAGGGTTCGAATCCCTCCCTCTCCGCCAGAGAGAGACCCTAAGGGTTTTCAAAACCCTTAGGGTCTTTGTTTTGCCGGGGGTGGTTACGGCCGTTACAATAGGCGCAGTCTTCAGAGCCAATGGTCACGTTGGTAATCCGTAGTCGGTAATCCGTAAACCGTAAACCGTAATCCGTAATCGGTAAATGGGACTCGGATTGCGGTAAACGGATTACGGACTACGCAACTTTATGAGCGTATACGCAAATAATCAGTTTATCCCCCTCATCGGTGCAGCCTTATACACATTGCTGCTGATTTCGCCTCTCTCCCGGCGAGGTCAGCATGTTGCGCAGCGGCGTTGGTTGGTGCTGTTGTTGGCGGCCTCGGTCATTTGGGAGTTTTCACTGTTTGCGGCGCCGTTGGTGGATTATCCCAATCTATCGGTCAAGTTTTTGTTGCTAAGCACCATCTTGTTGGTAGGTCTGACGGCTTCATTTTTGGAGTGGAAAGTGCCTCGCGTACTGCTGCTGGTGGTGGCGGTGGCGGCGCTGATGGCGATCCTGGTGGATTTCTTGCCCGCCACCAACCAATCGGCCCTGATTGACCTGAATATGTCTAACGGCGTCTTTTTGAGCTACCTGGTGTGGTTTGCGATTAACGGGTTGCTGTTGGGCAAAACATGGCGGGAATATAAGGCTACCCCTTTCCCCTGGCACGCCAACCGTTTGCTGTATTGGTTCACGGTGTTAACGGCCGTGTTCCTGGGTGAATTCCTGCAATTTTTCGACAATCTGGTGTTGGTGTTGGTGGGCCAGTTTTTGCGCTTTTTAGGGGTGCTGGGTATGGCCTATGGGGTGGCGACGTTCCGCATTTTTGATGTGCGGACGCGCGCGCTGCGGGCGATTGCCTTCCTGATCGTCAATACCATTTCGGCGCTGCCGCTCATTATCATTATTTTGGCGGCGGTGCAGGTTAGCCGCAATTTGGGGTTGGATGAGCTGGTTACGGCCGTGATTCTGGCCGTTTTGCTCTCCTTAGGCTTTTTCTTGTATGAACCATATCGCAGCCTGGTGGAACGGCTGACATTCCGTTATTTGCGCGGTGAAGGGTTAAACACGAACCAGGTGATGCGCAATTACAGCCAGGCCATCTCCCGCACATTGGATGTGCAGCAGTTGGCGCTGTTGATTGCCGGTACGTTGAGCGAATTGTTAGAGACAAACCGGTGTGGGCTGATGTTGTTGACGCGCCTGGACAACGGCCAACCCGAAACCGCTTCAGGCCGTATCGAGTTAACACCTGTAACCGGGATGGGGCAAATTGTGCGTGGTCGCGTAACGCTGCCTGCCGATAGCCTCTTTTTTACCACCCTTGCCCGGCAAAACCAGCCGCTCCTGCAATATGATCTTGATTTTAGCCCGGATTACAAGGGGCTGAACCATGAAGAGCGCGCCTGGTTGAAAGAGCAGCAGATGGAGGTGTATGTGCCCGTTGGCAGCGGCGATGAGTTGGAGAGCATTATTGCCGTTGGCCCTAAACTGTCGGCCGTGCCTTACCAGCCGGGTGAACTGGAACTCATGCAAATTCTGGCTGACCAGACGGTGGTGGCGCTGCAAAACGCCCGGCTTTACAGCGAGCTAAACATCCAAAATGAACAAATTCGCCATTTGAACACCGACCTGACAGAGCAAAATGAGCGGCTGGAAATTATGGATCGGGTGAAGTCTGACTTTATCACCATTGCTTCCCACGAATTGCGCACGCCGCTGACTCAGGTGAAGGGGTACTCGGACATTTTGGCAGCGATGAATGATGAGAATGCGCTAACGCGGGAACAGGCCCGCGAGATCATTGGGCACATTAACCGGGCTACGCTGCAACTGGAAAGCCTGATTACGGCGATGCTAGACGCCAGTCAATTAGATGTGGATGGGATGCAATTGACGTTTGTGAAGGCGCGTATTGATACTATTGTGCGGCTGGCAGGTGAGCCGTTGGCGCAAGCCGTTCGTGAACGGCGTATTCAGATGGTGGTGGAAGGGGTAAACGATCTACCGCCTATTTATGCCGATTTCAAACGACTGGTGCAGGCGTTTACCAATTTGCTGGGCAATGCGGTGAAATATACGCCGGACAACGGCCGTATCCACGTCACCGCCGCTCTCATTCCCAGTGTAGACGCTGAGGAGTACGTGGAAATTGTGATCAGCGACAGCGGCATTGGGATTGATCCCAAATATCATGACCTGATCTTTGAAAAATTCTTTCGTGTGGGTGACCCACAGCTTCATTCCACCGGCAGCACCAAGTTCAAGGGGGCGGGGCCGGGGTTGGGTTTGCCCATTGCCAAAGGGGTGATTGAAGCACACGGCGGCCGTATCTGGGTGGAATCAGAGGGTGAAGACGAGGCCCGCTTACCCGGCAGCCGTTTCCACATTATCCTGCCGGTGAAGCCGCCGGGAATTGTCATTCGAGAGGCGTCGGACACGGCCGTGCGCCCCGCTTATCTGGTTGGTTAATTGGTTCGTAGTAGGCAATTGATTGCCCTCTTCATGGGGGCGATAAATCGTGGGCGATCAATCGCCTGCTACAAACGAAGAAGGGGAATGTAAATGTCTGACAAATCGCGTAAAAATGCATTGGTCTTGTCTGGCGGTGGGGGGCGTGGCGCTTATCATGTGGGCGTTCTGAAGTTCCTGGAAGAACATGAATGGTATCCGCACATTGTGGCCGGTACGTCTATTGGCGCGGTAAACGGGGCGGCCATCGCTTCCGGGCACAATGCCAACTCGCTGTGGGCGCTGTGGCGGCGGCTGCAAACGGATGATGTGCAAAAAGCGGGGCTGGGGGCGCTGACCGGCAACTATTTGCTGGATACCGCCCCGCTGCGGAAGACGTTGCAGGAAAAAGGCTGGGTGAACTTCGACCGTCTCAATTCTGATAAAGCGGCCGTACACCTGCGCGTAACAGCCACGGAAATCAGCACCGGTCAGCTTCACGTTTTTGGCAACAGCCCCGACGTATACCCCAGCAAAATGCAGAAAGAACCCATAGGGCTGGATCATATTATTGCCAGTTGTTCCATTCCCATTGTCTACCCGGCTACGCAGCTAAATGATAGCCTGTATTGGGATGGGGCTACGGTTGCCAACACGCCACTAGGCCCGGCCATTGATGCCGGCGCGGAAGAGATTGTAGTGGTAATGATGACGCCCTGGGAGACGGAAGAAGAACAAAAGCTAGAAAATCCCAGCAATTTTTTTGAGAAAGTTAGCACTGTACTGGATTGGGCATTGTTAGCGTCTTTTCGGTCTGATTTGCGCATGTTTCATCGGATCAATGAACTGGTGCGCTTGCAGGTGGAGAACGGCCGTCTGCGCGCTCAAAATGCCCTCCTGCTCAGCCAGATACGGGGTGAGAATCTGGACCTGAGAGACGAAGACGGCAACGGCATCCCCGATATATTTGAAAACAAATTCCATGAATTACCCGAACCCATCATTGTCGCCCCGAAAGAGGTGATTCCGGTGGAACGCATCTTGCGTTACACTCAGGAAGGGCACGAAACGCTCTACCGCATGGGCTATGAAGACGCCAAACGCGCCTGGCGCGCCGCCGGTAAAGAAGTGGAAGGCGAGGGGTAATCGGTGATCGGTAATCGGTGGTCGGTAATCGGAGTTATATGAGTCGAATTCGGGGTATGTATCGCCTGGCGGCGAGTGGGTTTTTGGTGATGGCGGCGACGGTGTTTGTGCTGTTGGCGGCGCTGCTGCCGTTTCACATCGGCGGATATCGGCCGTCTTTTTTGGTGTTGCAGTGGTTTGTGCGGCGGCTGCTGCGCGTGCTGCGGGTGGAAGTGATTTGCCCAGAAGCGGAGCGGCTGGCAGACTTCAGCGGTTTTCTTTTTCCTAACCATGTTTCTTACCTGGACATTTTGGCGTTGCTGTCGGTGACGCCGGTGAGCTTTCTGGCGAAGGATGAGGTGCGCCGAATGCCGTTTATTGGCTGGATTGCCAAAGCGATTGGCTGCGTTTTTGTGGAACGCACCGATAAGGCGTCACGCCAGGCGGCCCGGCATACGCTGTCGCGCATTTCCTACCATCCGCCGATTGTGTTATACCCGGAGGGGCAGCGGGGGCCGGGCACGGAACTGCTGCCATTCCGCTATGGCGCGTTTGAGATTGTGACGGATGTGGGCGCGGCCTTTTTGCCCTGTGCCATTACCTACAGCCATTTGGAAGCAGCTATCTGGCAACGAGATGAAGGGATTGGCGCAGCTTTGCAGCGGTTGGCCCGGTTCAAGGGGCCGGTGATAGCGGAAATAACGCTGCTGGAGCCGGTGCTGCCGACGCCAGGCGCTTCCCCGGTGCAGCTTTCCGAGATGACACACGAAAGGCTGACGGCCGTGTGGCAGCAGCGCCAGACCGGTAATCGGTGATCGGTGGATCGGTAATCGGTGTGGCGCTGTGATACAATCCGCGGCTATGACAGATGTTACTTCCAACCCAACCCGACCATTAGAACCACAAAAACGCGCCATTGTGGTAGGCGCATCTTCAGGCATTGGCGCGGCGCTCACCCGCGAACTGGTGCGGCAAGGTTACACGGTCGCCGCCGTGGCCCGCCGCGAAACTTTACTACAAGAGTTGTGCCAGAGTGTGAACACGGCCGTGTCCCCCGCCAAAATCCTCCCTTATGCCCACAACGTCACCAATTATGACGAAATCCCCGGCCTCTTCCAGACCATCACCCGTGACTTGGGTGGCCTGGATTTGATTGTGTACGTTGCCGGGACGCAGCCAAATGTGGCCCTGGATGAATATGACTTTGCCAAAGATAAGGCGATGATAGATGTCAACCTGCTGGGGGCCATTGCCTGGCTCAACCAGGCGGCGCTGCGCTTTGAACGGGCAGGCGGCGGGCATATGGTGGGTATAAGCTCCATTGCCGGCGACCGGGGGCGGGTGGGCGCGCCCGTCTACAACACCAGCAAGGCCGGGTTGAATACCTACCTGGAGGCGCTGCGTAACCGGCTCACCCGGCACGGCGTTACCGTTACCACCATCAAACCCGGTTTTGTAGACACGGTACTGCTGGAAAATGCGCCCAAAACCTTTTGGGTCATCTCGCCGGAGCAGGCGGCAGCGGCCATTTTTCAGGCCATTCGCCGCCGGAAACAAACCATCTATTTGCCTGCCCGGTGGGGTCTGGTTGGTCTCATTATTCGTCATATTCCTTCTTTCATTTTCCGGCGCATGAAGTTTTAGCAAGACCTGACAGGTTTCAAAAAACCTGTCAGGTCTGGTAAAAACTGCCAGGTCTGGTATGGCCTTGAAAACCAAAATCCTGATTGTTGAAGATGAAATACCCTTTTCTATGACGCTGGACGCGCTGCTGCGGGGAGCGGGTTATGAGCCGTTGGTAGCAAATACCACCGAGGATGGATTGGAACTGGCGCGGCTGCATCGCCCGGCGTTGGTTCTGCTGGATGTGATGGCGCCGGTGATGGGGGGGTGGGCATTGTGCCGGCGTATCCGTGAATTTTCCAATGTGCCCGTTATTTTTCTCACGGCCGTCGGCGACACCGACAACATCGTTAAAGGGCTGAAATTGGGCGCAGATGACTACCTGGTAAAGCCGGTTAACCCGGCCGAACTATTAGCCCGGATTTGGGTGCGTCTGCGCCATTTGGAACAGGCTGCCACAGCGCCGCCTGATTCTTTTGGGGATGGCGAACTGGTGATTGACCGGGCGGCGCACCAGGTGTGGGTGCAGGGGCAAGAGGTGGAACTGCGCCCCCGCGAGTTTGACATGCTGCTCTTTTTGGTTGACCATGCCGATGAAGTGGTCACAACGGCTGACCTGGCCAAGGCGGTGTGGGGGTGGGCGGATGACACGGCCGTAGACGGCGTCAAAACCTACATCCATCACCTGCGCCGCAAAATCGAAGCCGACCCGGCCCTGCCGCGTTGGTTACAAACCGTGCGTGGGGTTGGTTATCGCTTCAGAAGTGGGTAAAATTCCCCCCCAATGAATCATCCTGACATCATCTTCATTGTTCTGGACACCCAGCGGGCTGACCGGCTGGGTTGTTATGGCTACCAACGCCCCATCACGCCTAACCTTGACCGTTTTGCCGACCAGAGTTTGCTCTTTGAGCAGGCCATTTCGCCGGCGCAGTGGACGGTGCCCAGCCACGCGGCCATGTTTACCGGCCTGTATCCTACGGCCCACCAACTGCTGCAAGCGCACCAAAGCCTGCCCCCCGACCGGCTGCATCTGGCTGAGGCGCTGCGCCAGACCGGGTATGAAACGGTTGGCTTTTGTAACAATCCGCTGGTGGGTATTTTGAATAACGGGTTGAAACGGGGTTTTGATACGTTTTACAACTATGGTGGTGCAATCCCCAGTATGCCGGGACATTCCACTGCTTTGCCCTGGCCGTTCAACCAATTGGTGGAAGGGTATACCCAATTTTTGCGCCGTATCTCTTACCCCATTCAGAACTTTTTTGGGCAGTCTGACCTGGCATTTCAGATTTCACTCAATGCCTGGTTAACGCCGCTCTGGTCGAAGCTGGCAAATTTTAAGGGGCAAAATCAACGTTCGGTGAAAGATGTGAGCCATTGGCTGCGCCAGCGGGAAACGCAAACAACAGAGAAACCGCTGTTTTTGTTTCTCAATCTGATGGAGACGCACCTGCCTTTTTGGCCGCCTGGGGAATTTGTGGACCAGGTGGCGCCCTATTTCCGCGAGAACAAAGAAGCGCGAGACGTGATGCGCCGTTGGAACCGGGAAGCCTACCGTTGGGCCGCGCCCCTGACCGAACCGCATACGGAACTGGAAAGCCGTGTATTGAGCGATATGTATGATGCGGAGGTGGCGTATCAGGATGATTATCTGGGCGAACTGTTTGCGGTGATCAACGGCCGTGCCAACCAGCAGAACACGCTTACCATCATCGTTGCCGATCATGGCGATGGGCTGGGTGAACATGGTTACATGGGGCACGCTTTTGTGGCTTATCAGGAATTGGTGCATGTGCCGCTGATTGTAAACTGGCCCAAACGGATTACACAACCGGGGCGTATTGATACACCCGTCAGTACCCGCCGTGTATTCCACACCATGTTGGATGCGGCCGGTCGTCTGCCGGAGATGCCCGGTCTGGAACCGGCTTCGGTGCATGGGCTGACGCTGCTGGAATCGGCTTACGGCTTATCCGAAGTTGCTGCGGGCCGTGACCCCGAAAATGGTGTGGCCTACACCGAAGTTTATCCCCCGCTCACCTTTGTCAAAGCCATCGAAAAGCGCCAACCCGAACTGCTGTCCGCTGCCCGCTGCCTTTCCACGCGGCGGGCGGTGGTGCGCCAGACCGGGGTAGAAGCCGCCTCCACCTATAAGCTGATTCATGTAGATGACCAGCCAGATGAACTGTTTGACCTGGCAGCCGATGTGGAGGAAGTGGAGAATGTGTTGGCGGCACGGCCGTTGACCACCAACTCCCTCAACGACGACATCCGGCGCATTGCCGCCAACGTCGCCTGCCAACGCGACCACCTGGCAACCAGCGTCGAAGTAGAAATTGATGACAACCTGGCGCAGCGTTTGCGCGCCTTAGGTTATATTGATTAGTAATGGAGTAATTGGGTAATTACTCGATTACTCAATTACCCAATGACCCCATGACTGAGGAAGAAAATGTTTGACCAACTGCAAATAGACCGCATCGCCTTTGAAATTCCCATCCCCCTGTTTTTGCAAGAGCGTTTTGGCTGGGGCCCCAGTTTTCCCATTTTCTGGTATGGCATCATCATCGTCATCGGTATAGCTCTGGGTGCATGGTGGGCCGTCCGCGAACTGCGAAAGCGAGATCAGCCCCCCCGTGTTATTGACGAATTTTATAATGGCCTCATTATTGTCGTTTTTTCCGGCTACTTTTTCGCCCGCATCACCTATGTCATCCTGGATATGATGGATGGCGGCCAATATGATACCTTGCTCGATATGGTGAATGTGCGCGCTGGTGGCGTTAATATCCTGGGTGGTTTTGTCGGCGCAGCCGTCGTGGGTTGGTTGTATGCTAAATGGCGCAAATTGCCCATCTGGCATTATGCTGACGTGGCTGGCCCGGCGCTGCTGCTGGCGCAGGCCATTGGCCGTTGGGGGAATTTCATCAACCAGGAACTCTATGGCCCGCCGACTACCTTACCCTGGGGGCTGCGCATTGAGGCGCCCTACCGCCTGCCAGAATATATTACCCTTTCGGCTGACACCCGTTTCCACCCTACCTTTTTGTATGAATCCATCGCCCTGTTTGTCGGTTTTATCTTGCTGCATTTCTTGAACAACCGGTACCGGAGCGTATGGCAGCCGGGTACGTTGTTTGGCATTTTCCTGGTATGGTGGGGCGGCAACCGCGCCTGGATCGAACTCTTCCGACCCGACCAGACGACGGTGGGTAATACATTTATTACCTACTCGATGCTGATGTCTATTGGACTGGTTTTGGTGGGCGTCTTTATTGCTCTGGCCCGGAATGAGAGATTGCCAGCGCTGGCCAGTGGTAAGAAACGGCCGTCCAAACCAAAGCCAAAACGGAGTTAATGGTGACGTTTGTAGTAGGCGATTTATCGCCGTAAACAGGCGATAAATCGCCTACTACGAACAATTGAGGAAACAATGGTTGACCTTTCAGAAAAAATTGGGGAGCTGGCGCTGACGTTTGATGATGTGTTATTAGCGCCGGGATATTCGGAAGTATTACCGGCCGATGTGGAACTGCGTACCCGTCTGGCTGGTGATGTGTTTTTGAACATTCCGGTGCTGTCGGCGGCAATGGATACGGTGACTGAGGCGCGCATGGGCATTGGGCTGGCGCGGCTGGGTGGTATTGGCGTCATTCACCGGAATCTGGACGTGGAAGAACAGGCGGAGCAGGTGGACATGGTGAAACGCTCAGAGGCGGGCATGATTGTGGACCCGGTGACGTTACGGCCGTCACATACCCTGGCCGATGCCGAAAACCTGATGAGCCGCTACCATATTTCTGGTGTGCCCATTACGGAGGGGAACGGCCGTCTCGTCGGCATCCTCACCAACCGTGACACCCGCTTTGTAAAGCCGGGTAGCCAGCCCATCTCGCAGTTTATGACCAGCGAAGGGTTGATAACCGCTCCCGTCGGCACCACCCTGGATGAAGCCAAAGAGATTCTGCACCGTCATCGCATTGAAAAATTGCCGTTGGTAGATGATCACTTTCATCTCAAGGGGCTAATCACGGTTAAAGACATTCTGAAAAAGGTAAATTATCCCCATGCGGCGACGGACGGGAACGGCCGTTTGCTCAGCGCGGCGGCCATTGGTGTGGGCGAAAAAGGGTTGGCCCGGCTGGATGTGCTGGTGCAGGCGGGTGTGGATGTGGCCGTAATTGATACCGCACATGGGCATACTGCCCTGGTGCTGCGTACCGTCCGTGAAGCCAGAGCCAGATACCCGCGGTTAGCCATTGTTGCCGGTAATGCAGCCACCGCCCAGGGGGTACATGATCTGGCCGAAGCCGGGGCCGATGCCGTCAAAGTTGGCATTGGCGCGGGGTCTATTTGCACCACGCGCATTGTGTCCGGGGCCGGTATGCCGCAGTTGACGGCCGTGTTGGAATGTGCCGCCGCCGGCGCCAAACGCGGCATTCCCATCATCGCCGATGGGGGCATCAAATACAGCGGCGATATTGTCAAATCATTAGCGGCCGGCGGCAGCGCCGTCATGCTTGGCTCCATGCTGGCCGGGTTGGAAGAAAGCCCAGGTGAGATCATCCTCTATGAAGGGCGGCGCTACAAGGTGTATCGGGGCATGGGCAGCCTGGGCGCCATGCAGGGGCAGGGCGCCGACCGTTACGGCAGCGGCGTCAAGAAAAATGGTGAACGCGACAAGCTGGTACCGGAGGGAGTGGAAGGGCAGGTACCCTATCGTGGTAAACTGGGTGACGTGATGTACCAACTGATGGGTGGGCTGCGCTCTGGCATGGGGTATGTGGGTGCGGCTAATCTGGCCGAACTGCATGACAAAGCCCGCTTTGTGCGCATTACCAACGCCGGGCTGCTGGAAAGTCACCCACATGGCATTACCATCACTAAAGAAGCGCCCAACTATCAGGTGAGACGGTGATCCGTAATCGGTAATCGGTAATCCGTAATTTGTAATCCGATGGCTCGCGGATTACGGGTCATGGAGTGCGGAGAAAGAGAAATGGCAAAGATTGAAGTTCATCTGACACAAGAACAGGCTCGTAAAAATGCAGAAATACTGGCCCATTTGGAAGCAGAGAGGCGCAAGTTAATAGAAGATACGCGCGCCTTGCAAGAACAGTCACGCGAAGAACGTCGTTTGGCCCGACTTGAGGAGAAAAACGGCGACTATGGCGCTCATTTGTCATTGGATGTCTGAGATGGGAGATTAGCGATTAGAGATTGACGCACCTCTAATCTCCCATCTGCGCTCTCTAATCTCTTCCATGTTCACTCATTCTACCTACATCTCTCCCTTTACCTGGCGCTATGGCAGCGAGGCCATGCGGCAGGTGTGGTCAGAAGAACACAAGCGGCGGCTGATGCGCCGGGTGTGGGTGGCGCTGGCAGCAGCGCAGCACCAGGCCGGGCTGGTCAGCGCCGCCCAGTTAGCCGACTTGCAAACCCATCAAGACGATATTGACATCCCCCGTGCCCTGGAAATTGAACAGGAAACGCGCCACGATGTAATGGCCGAAATCCGTACCTATGCTGAACAGTGTCCGGTGGGTGGCGGCATTATTCACTGGGGAGCGACCAGCGCCGATATTACTGATAATGCCGATGCGCTGCGGCTGCGGGAAGCGGCACGATTGGTGCAAAACCAACTGCGGGAATTGCTGCTGCTGCTGGCAGAGAAAATCGAGGCCACCGCCGCTCTGCCAACCATGGCCCACACACACATCCAGCCGGCCGAACCCACCACCCTGGGCTATCGTTTTGCCGTCTACGCCCAGGACTTGCTGGATGATTACACCAATCTCCAATCTCTCATCTCCAATCTCAAGGGTAAAGGCTTCAAAGGCGCGGTGGGTACACAAGCTGGTTACACCGAACTGCTGGCGGGCACGGGGATGTCGCCGGAGGAAATGGAGGCGGCGGCAATGGCGATTTTGGAACTGCCTTATTTTCCCATCGCCACCCAGACCTACACGCGGCAGCAGGACTTACGGGTGCAGCAGGTGTTGGCGGGTATGGCCGCTTCGCTGCATAAATTTGCCCTGGATTTCCGCATTTTGCAGTCGCCGCCGTTTGGCGAGTGGGCGGAGCCGTTTGGCAAGGGGCAGGTGGGATCATCGGCGATGCCGTTTAAGCGTAACCCGATCAACACGGAGAATATCTGCTCGCTGGCGCGGTATGTGGCCGGGCTGCCGGCGGTGGCCTGGGACAATGCCAGCCAGGCGATTTTAGAGCGCAGCCTGGATGATTCGGCCAACCGGCGCGTCTTTCAGGCGGATGGGTTTCTGGCGACGGATGAGATGCTGCGCCGTGCTATTCGCCTGGTGCGGGAGATGGCGATTGATGAACGCGCCATTGCCCGCAATATGGCGATTTATGGCCCGTTTGCGGCCACGGAGCGGGTGTTGATGGCGTTGGTGGCGGCGGGGGCCAGCCGCCAGGATGGGCATGAGTGGATTCGGGAGGCCAGTTTGCAGGCGTGGGTGGCGATGAAAGAGGGGAAGGACAACCCGTTGGTTGGTATTTTGATCAGTGATATGCGGATATTGGGCTATTTGGGGGCGGAGGATGTGCGAGAGTTGATGCGGGCGGAGGGGCATGTGGGCACGGCCGTAGCCCGCGCCCGTGCCTTTGCCCAGACCCTCCATGATGCGATAAAAGTACATTATCCCAAATGAGCAGACGAATTCCATTACTCGAAACCGAAAGAGTGATCATCCGGGAATTGACCATGGATGATCTTGAGGCTATCAACAATATTCTCAATAACTCCTTTGGCTCGGAAACGCCCCTGAGTGAATGTCAGCGCTGGTTACAATGGACTGTGCTGGGATATGAAATGTTTGCCATGCTCGAACAACCTCACTATGGGGAACGGGCTGTAGTCTCCAAAGAAACAGGGGAGATAATCGGCGCAGTGGGCATTGTGCCGTATTTAGATACCTTCAACCGGGTTGCGGCGTTCAACCGTGCCCCCAGTACCTCCGCCACCGCGGAGATCGGTCTGTTCTGGGTGATTGCGCCTACTCATCAACGCAAAGGGTTTGCCTCAGAAGCCGCTCGTGCTCTAGTGGAATATCTTTTCACCCGTGAAAAACTCGGGCGCATTATCGCTACCACAGGCTACGAAAACCTGGCATCACAAAAGGTGATGCAAAAACTAGGCATGACGATTCAACATCTCGAAGAACCTCAACCGCCCGATCAATTCGTGGTGGGCGTGTTGGTGAACAACGTGCTATAGGAAACCGAATAAACCGTGAGACTCGAAGGGTTCCAAAACCCTTTGGGTTTTCTTGTTTGGCGGCTTGACGATGATGGGCCGATAGAGCATCACATTGTCAGGGGGCGGGAGGCGCCGGCAGGGAGTATCGTCTTTCAGAACAATACACCCATTCATTCCCGCTTCACCAGACAGGCCGATACCGGCTCGCTGGTGGTCTGGTTGCCGGCCGCATCCGTCGCCCGCACCCGGAAAGTGTGGCAGCCGGGGCCGGGGATCGTCCACTTTTCGGTGAAGGGGGGCACAGTGCTGATGGCATAGGGCACTTCGGCGTTGTCCACAAAAAATTCTACCTGCCTGATAGAAGCGTTGTCCGTCACCTGCGCCTGCACCAACACCCAGGTTTCGTCGGTGAAAATTTGCTGGTTGGGTAGGGGGAAGAGGATGGCTGCCTGGGGTGGCTCATTATCAACCGTGACGGGCACGCTGAATTCGGCAAAGCTGCCATCGCCGCGCACAACGGTGAGCAGCAGGGTGTATAAGCCGTCCAGCGCGGAGACATCCCAGACGGCCAGGGGGGCGTTTTCTTTCGGTTCGGTCACGTTGTCGGCCAGGGTTTGCAGGTTTTGTGGCGTCAAGCCCTGGAAGTAGGCCAGGCGGTAAAAGGCGAAGTTCTCACTTTGGGCGGTGCCGGTGATGGTGACCTGGCCGCGAATGAAGGCAAACGGCCGTAACGATCCAATCCCAATCTCATTATTTGGCGTCGGCGCGGTGATGGTATCGTATTCGCGGGGTGGTTGCTCAATTTCATTTTCGCGCACCCAGTCGGCTGCCGCTGCCGGATAGACGCGGAATACTTTGCGCTCGATCAACTCCGGCGGCGTGCTGATTGTCGCCAGCCGCCCCGTTTCCCGATTGATGGCAAACTCCTGGTAGATGGTGTCAAACGTGGTTGGCTGTGTGCCATCAATAAACAGTTCGGAGACGGTAGGGCAGTAGGGGGTGGGCAGCAGGCCGGAGACGTTACAAACGGCCATCTCAATCAGGCCCGGCGGCCGCTGCCAGACGCTAATCGCCTTGCCATCCAATGCCCAACTCATCAGCGCGTGCCAGATGGGGGCGGCGCCTTTGTAGCTGGGCAAGTCGTTGGTGGGGCTATTGTCGCTGTTGCCCATCCAGACGCCCGTCACCAGTTCTGGCGTGTAGCCAATAGTCCAGTCGTCGCGGTAATTGTTGGTGGTGCCTGTTTTGGCGGCGGCGGGACGATTGCCCGGCAGTTCCAGCACATTGGGGCAGCCAAAAGCGGCGCAGCGGGCGCTGCGGTCAGAAAGGATGTCGTTCATCAGGTAAGCCAGTTGTGGCGGCAAAATTTCGCGGCGTTGCGGCTGGTTATATTCGTATAGCACATTACCGTTGCGGTCTTCCACCCGCAAAATGGATACCGGGTCGAGGGTGCGGTAGCCGGGGCGCTGACGTTCTGGCGGACGTGGCTGGCCCACCATGGCTCCCATGTTGTCTATGACCGAGTAAGCGTAGACCATATCCAGCAGTGTCACTTCACCGCCGCCCAGGGTGAGGGAAAGACCGTAGACGTTGTTGCCGGCGTCGAGCGTATCAATGCCCATGCTGTGCGCCGTGCGCAGCACTTTGGGAACACCTACCCAACTAAGCACCTGCACGGCAGGCACGTTGTAGCTGTTGGCTAACGCCTGCCGCAGCCGCAGGGGGCCATGAAACTGGCGGTCGTAATTTTGAGGCACATAAGGAACGCCGTTGTAGGGCGTGCCAAAATCGGTTTCCACATCCAGCAGCATGGTGGCGGCGTTGTAGCCCTGGGCCAGGGCGGTGAGATAGGTGAACGGTTTGAAGGAGGAGCCGGGTTGGCGACGGCCGTCTACAGCCACATTAAAGGAGCCATCCATGGTGGTGTCCCAATAATTGGCGCTGCCGACCAATGCCTTAATTTCGCCGGTTGTGGGGTCGAGCATGACAACGGCCGTGTTGTTTACGCGGAAATCTTTGCCCTGGTCGCCGGGTGGCTGTGGCGGCAAAAAAGCCAGCGCCGCGCAGGCAGCGGCTTCATCGGCGGGCAAAATTGGCCCCACCGCGCCGGAGAGCCGGGTCAATTGGGCGCGGGTCACACATTCCGCCTGCCGCTGCATTTCCAAATCCAGCGTAGTGTAGACGCGCAGTCCACCGCCCAATATCAGTTCTGGCGGAAACATTTGCTCCAACTGCTGCTGCACGTAGAGGGCAAAGTGAGGGGCGATAATGTCAAAGCGTTCCTCAATGCCACGCGCGATGGGCACGGGGATGGTTTTGGTGGCGACGGCCGTTTCCGGGGTAATCATGCCTTCGCGGGCCATGGCATCCAGCACCAGTTCCTGCCGTATTTTGGCCGCTTCCGGGTTGTTGATGGGGTTGATGGTCGGCGATTGCGGAATGGCGGCTAACATGGCCGCTTCCGCCAGGGTCAGTTCGGCGGCCGTTTTGTTGAAGTAGACGCGGGCGGCGGCTTCAATGCCATAAGCCAGATTGCCGTAGAAGTTGGTATTGAGATACCACTCCATAATCTGCTCTTTGCTGTAGGTGTCGGTGGCGCGTTGTGCCAGCAGCAGTTCCTGAACTTTGCGCTCGTAATCGGCAAAACCCACGTCCTCACCCACCAGGCGGCGCTCTGGCTCGATCAGGTTGTTCTTGACCACCTGTTGGGTGATGGAGGAGCCGCCCTGAATGTCGCCACCTTTGATGACGTATTCGTTAAAGGCACGGCCGATGCCTACCAGGTCAAAACCGCGATTTGTCCAGAAGGTGCGGTCTTCAATGGCCACGGTAGCATCTACTACGTGCTGCGGAATCTGGGTATAGGGAAGCCACTGGCGGTCGCCGCCAAGCGGGTCAATGATTTCGTAAATGAGGGTCAGGTCACGGTTGCCACTGACGCTTTCTGGCCCCCAGGCATACATTTTGGTGGTCTCGAAGGTGGTGGTTTCGTGCTGGCCTAGCTGTTCCAGTTCGGTGAAGTCGGGCAAATCCTGGGTGAAGTAGGCGTACACGGCCGTGACCCCCACGCCACCCATCGTCACCACCAGGCAGCCGGTAAACAGGAAGACAAAGAGGAGTATGGTCAGGGTTTTGAGTACGGCCGTGCCGCTGCGTTTTCGTTTCTGTTCCTGGCGGTAGCGCCAGTTGATGATGCGGGTAGATTTGGGCATAGTTGGTAGTCCGTGATGCGTGATGCGTGATGCGTAATCCGTAATCCGTGATGCGTCCAAAGTCGGATTACGATTGACGGGTTACGGTTTAGGGGATTGTCGCCGGAAGGCAACCGATGGGCAAACACATTTATCAAACACTGAGCCTGACCATTCGTTTATTCCCCTGTTCATTGCTAAAATTGGGCAATTCATTGAACTTTTAGACTTTGCTAAATCATTTCAGGTGGCAGGCAAGAGCCTCTTTTACCTGCCACCTGCCGCTTGCAACCTGCAACGAAGGAGTAATACCGATGATAGATACACCCACACAGGAGCGCGTGCCGCTAACGCCGGAGATGCTGTGGCCGATTGAGTTTTACAAGGAACGCGACCTGTACTTTTATTTAGAAGCAACACAAGATATTTTGCCCAACGGCCGTGTCAACGTGGAAGGGCATGGCGAGATGATCATGCTCGGCAGCTACTCGTATTTGGGGTTGATCGGGCATCCCAAAATCAACGAGGCGGCCAAAGCGGCCATTGACAAATACGGCACAGGCACCCATGGGGTGCGCCTGCTGGCCGGGTCATTATCGCTGCACAATGAACTGGAAACACGCATTGCCCAATTCAAGAGTACGGATGGGGCAATCACCTTTTCCAGCGGCTATGTGACCAATCTCTCGACAATTTCCTCGCTGCTGCGCAAAGGGGACACGGTCATCAGTGACAAATTGAACCATGCCAGCATCGTGGATGGCTGTATGCTGGCTATGGCCCACCATGTCCGCTTCCGGCACAATGACATGGATCATTTGGAACGGAGATTGAGGGAGGCGAATCCTCACGGCCGTAAACTGGTCATTGCCGACGCCGTGTTTAGCATGGACGGCGACATCATCAACCTGCCAGAAATGGTTAAACTATGCCGAAAATATGATGCTTACCTGATGGTAGATGAGGCGCACTCGCTTGGTGTATTGGGTGAACATGGTCATGGTATTGAAGAGCATTTTGATCTACCGCCGGACTGCGTGGACATCAAAATGGGTACCCTCAGCAAAACCGTTCCCAGCGCCGGTGGTTATGTAGCTGGCAATGAAGAACTTATTACCTTCCTCAAACACGAAGCACGGGGCTTCATCTTCTCTGCAGCGCTGCCACCCGCCTCGGCGGCAGCCGCTAAAGCTGCTTTCGACGTAATTGAGGAAGAACCCTGGCGCGTCAAGAAGATTCAGGACAATTACAACCACTTTGCCGACCGGCTGCGCGCCGCTGGATTTGACCTTCTTTATACTGAGACGGCTATTGTGCCCGTCATCTGCGGCTCTACCGAGCATGGGGCGCTGCTGGCCAATTACTGCCAGCGGCGGGGTATTTTTGTGCAGGCGGTGGTAGCGCCGGTCGTGCCAGAAGGGTTAGCCCGTTTACGGGCCTGTGTCTCCGCCGCGCACACCATGGAAGACATTGACTACTGCGCCGACACCATCATCGCCGGCGGCAAGGAGTTGGGGATTATAGTGTAGTAAAAAAGACCTGTCAGGTTTCAAAAAACCTGACAGGTCTACTCTTCCCGGCTGGCAAAGTCTTGCCAGGCAGCCAGGTCTTCGGGGCTGAGGTTGTGGGGGTTGTTGGCTGAGGGCTGTGGGCGGCGTGGTTTTTTGGGAGAAGTAGCCGGCGGCGCAGCAGGTGTGGTTGGGGAGCGTACCCCCTGCACCGGTTTCTTCTTTTTCGGTTCACCACCAAAGAGGGTAAGCCATTCCTCTAACTCCTTATTGCTCAGTTGTGGCTCTTCGCGGTTAAGCGGTGGGGGTGGTGTGTCCGGTGTAGTCACCGGCTCCGGTGCAGGCGGCGGCAAATTGGGCGGCGCTGGTTTGGGCCGGTTGCGAATGGCCCGTTCATCCACCGGGCCGAAAGCCGCCAGCCAATCCGCCACCTCCGCATCGCTAATAATCGGGTCATCGTCGGCGATGGTGGGGCCGGGCGGTCTCTCTTGCCATTGCGCCGCCAGTTCCACCGCAAATTTGTCAGACGTGATATGTGGCATTTTGCGGGCAGCGGCGGCGGCAATGATTTGTTGGTCGCTGCTGACGAGCTGGAATTCCGGCGGGTTTTTCACCCTGTTGATGCCATTGATAAGTAGGGCATCGGCTGTTTGCCCGGCCGAAGCAAAAATCACCTGCACCTGCGGCGTGGACAACTTCACATTCTTGCCGCCGGGAATGCCGCCATCAAAAAACAGTGTTACCTGCCGCTTTTTGCTGCGCGCCGTCCAACTGCGCAGCCGCAGGATCAACTGCACCTCATCATCCGGATCGTTGAGGGAAATATCCGGCATTCGGGCAATCAGGTTGTGGCCGTCTATCAAGTAATGCATGACTCTTACAGAGATTCACCGGTCAGGTGTAAAACTTTAGCGACTAGAGGGCCGCTTAGCCGGATGCCACCGCTCTGCAACTGAGAAATAATTGGAAATAACAATTGGTTGTTCAGGCATTGGCCAGGTCTTGTTCTAATTCATCTGGGCTGACGCCGATAGGCGATAGGCCGAAACGCCCCAAAGCGAACATAAAAGCAACCCGGCTCATATCAGCAATTTGGGCAGCCATACCGGTAGAAACGCGCCCCATCTCGTATAGCTTGACGGCCAATAATAGTTTGGCTTCGGCCTCAAAAGTTTCTGGATTTTCCTTCAATACCAAAAGCAAATCTTCAGGATAGGGAATAGTTAATACATTTGTTTTGACCATCATGCTGACCTCCACAGTGAAATAATACCCCAATTACCCAATTACTCAATCACCTCTAAATTCGCAAAGCTGGCGGCCAATCGTTTGATGCCGTGTTCCGGGAAGGCGACGCTGACTTCTTCGTCGCTGCCGGTGAGTTTGCTTTCGATGACGGTGCCGGCACCAAATTTGGCATGGCGGACTTTTTGGCCGGTTTTGTAGCGGGTAGTTTTTGGGGCAATATCGTGATCATCATCCGCAATATCTGAGCGCAGGTACCTGGGTGGCGGCAGGGGTGTTTCCGCTTTGGGTGTATTGGAAGGGGGCGACGGCCGTGCCGCTGCCGACGGCCGTGCTGCCGTTGACGATGATTTTGACCAACTGGTACTGCCGGCTGACCCTGACGACCATTCCCACTTGCTCGCCTGGCTTTTGGTCTGCTGCCGTCGGCTTTTGGCGCTGCCACCATCTACCAGGTCATGGGGCAAATCCTGCAAGAAACGGGAAGGCACAGAGACATCATACCCACCAAAACCCAGGCGGCGGAAGGCGTGGGAAATGTACAACCGATCCATAGCCCGCGTGATGCCCACATAAAACAACCGTCGCTCCTCGGCCAGTGATTCCACATCATCCAACGAGCGGCTGTGTGGCAAAATGCCATCTTCCAATCCGGCCAGAAAGACGATGGGGAATTCCAACCCTTTAGCGGCGTGTAGGGTGAGCAGCGTGGCCCGGTTGGGTTCTTCTTCCAGGTCATCTACTTCGGAAACAAGGGCGATTTGTTCCAGGAATTCGCTTAAGGACATCTGATTCCCGGCCGCCACGTTGCGCAGTTCCATGACGTTGGCCCAGCGATCCTGGGCCTCATCTTCATCCTTGGCGCTGTCATCAATGTAAGCGTGGAAATCGGTTTGCTGCAAAATCAGATCGAGCAGTTCCCCCACGCTGGCCTCGTCGCGGATGGCGCGCCAGGCGTGTAACATCTGGCCGAAGTTGTATAGGGCGTTGTGGGCACGGCCGTTAAACGGATGCTGGCAATCAGGATCAACGGCCAGGCGCACGAGCGCGTCTGCCGGCGACATCAGCAGTGACGCCGCCCACTGCTGCAACTGCTCCTGCGTCTTGCCGCCAATGCCGCGGGTAGGCGTGTTGATGATGCGGTTAAAACTGATGGAATCGGCCGAATTATGCACCACGCGCAAATAGGCGATCACGTCCTTGATTTCGCGGCGACGGTAAAAGGCCGTCGCCCCGACCAGCCGGTAAGGGATGTTGGTGCGTATGAATGCCTCTTCCAGGGCGCGAGATTGGGCATTGGTGCGGTACATGACGGCCATGTCACCCGGCGAGTAACCACGCAGCAATAAATCCTGCACTGTGCCCACGATGCGCTCCGCCTCTTCGTTTTCGTCATACGCTTCGCGCACAGTCACGTTTTCGCCACCTGGTCTTTCGGTGAATAGCTGCTTATGGACGCGGTTGCGGTTGTGTTTGATTACGGCCATAGCCGTATCCAGAATGACCTGGGTGGAGCGGTAATTTTGCTCCAACAGAATTTGCCGTGCCCCCGGAAAATCGTCGTGGAAGCGGTTCAAATTGCGGTAATCGGCCCCGCGCCACATATAAATGCTCTGGTCGGCGTCACCGACGGCGAAGATGTTTTGGCGCACGGCCGTGAGCCGCTTCAACAAGCCATACTGCGCCGTATTGGTATCTTGAAATTCGTCTACCAGAATATGTTGGAACCGCTCCTGGTACTTTGCCAACACGTCAGGCCGCCGGTCAAAGAGTGTGACCACATTCATCAGCAGGTCGTCAAAATCCATGGCATTATTCGCCATCAATATTTGCTGGTAGCGGGCGTAGACTCGTTTGGTGACTTCGGCCACGTAGTTGGCAGCCGTGTACATTTCCGGGGTGATCAGTTCGTTCTTGGCGCTGCCGATGCCGCTGCGCATTTTGAAGGGGGGGAACTTCTTGTCGTCCAGATTCAGGTCTTTGAGCGCCTGTTTGATGGCGGCTAACTGGTCTTCGGTGTCGAAAATGACAAAATCACGGCCGTACCCCTCTAAATTCTCCACTTCAATGCGCAAGATACGGGCGCAGGTAGCGTGGAATGTGCCCATCATCAGGCCACGCGGCTGCCCTTCCAGCACTTTTTCGATGCGGTGGCCCATTTCGCGGGCGGCCTTGTTGGTGAAGGTAACGGCCAAAATGTGCCAGGGTGACACGTGTAGTTCGCGGATCAGATAGACGATGCGATGCGTCAAGACGCGGGTTTTACCGGAACCAGGCCCGGCGAGAACAAGAATGGGGCCGGGGTCGGCAGTTACGGCCGTGTGCTGTGCTTCATTCAATTCATCCAGATAATTGTGCATGGGGGTATTGTAACCCGCCGTTTGATGTCCGTCACCCGTCACCCGTGACCGATTGCCAATACTCCCCTGTTCACCGGGGTGATATAATCCGACCAACCATACTTCTAAAGGAGTGATAACTAACCGATTACCGTTTACCGATAACCGATTACCACAAACCTTTTATGCGATCAGCAAAAAGTTTCTACTTTGTATTCTTCGGAGCGGGGGCCTGTTTGTTGCCCTTCCTCACCTTGCATTATCTGGGTCTGGGGCTGACCGGGCAGCAAATTGGCTTCCTGACGGGCATTGTGCCGCTGATTACGATGGTGGCTGCCGCCGCCTGGGGTGCATTGGCCGACGCCACCCACAAACATCACCTGCTGCTGCTGGTGACGATTGCCGGCTTGTGGTTTTCCATTGCCGCCATGACCCAGGTGACGACATTTGCGGCGCTCATCCCGATTGTTTGCCTGTATGCCATTTTTATCGCGCCCATTGTGCCCCTGGTGGACAATGCGGTAATGGTACGGTTGGGAGAGCAACGGGCAGAGTACGGCCGTGTGCGTGTCTGGGGTTCCGTCGGTTGGGGTATCGCCGCCCTGATCATTGGCCTCATTATCGAGGCGCAGGGTCTGTCCATCGCCTTTACCGCTTACCTGCTGTTGATGATTGTGCTCTTTCTAGTGGCGGTGTGGCTGCCGGTACCGGGCGGGCATGTGGGTGAGTCCATGCGGCGTGGCTTGCGGGTGCTGCTCACCAATCGGCACTGGTTGTTGTTCACGGCCGTGGCCCTGGTGGAAGGCATGACGCTGGGCATTTTCCTCAATTACCTCTTTCTCTACCTGGAAGAGTTGGGGGCCAGCAGCACCATCATGGGACTCTCGCTCACCTTTGCCACCATCAGCGAAATACCCGTCTTTCTTTACTCACGGCGACTCCTGGCGCGGTGGGGTGCGCCTTTTGTATTGATGCTCTCCATGGTCGGCACCGTCATCCGCGCCTTTGCCTACGTCTGGATGACCGCGCCCTGGCAAGTGCTGCCCATCAGCTTGCTGCACGGCCCAACGTTTGCGGCCATGTGGGTCGCGGGCGTGGCGTATGCCGACGAAAACGCGCCGCCCGGTTTAGGGGCGACAGCGCAAGGCTTGTTTAGCAGCGCCGTTTTTGGCCTGGGGGCGGCGTTGGGCGCATTTACCGGCGGCTTCTTGTATGACGCCTATGGCGCTGTGGCCGCGTTTCAGTGGGCGGGATGGGCTTCATTGGCCGCCCTGCTGCTGTTCATTGGCGCGAATTGGCGTCTGTTTGCCCGGCAACTGACGTTGACATCGGTTGGAGATTGAGAGATAGGGAGATTGGAGATCGCCCAATCTCCTGATCTCATTCTTAAACATGTGCCACATCCGCCAGGGTAATGAAACAGATTGTGAGGCTGTGCTGACTGTTTTGCAGGCGGCGTTTGGTGTTTACCAGAATTTAGCCCCGCCATCCGGTGTTACCGGGGAGACGGTGGCAGCGCTGCGGGGAAAAATGGCGCAGGAAACGTTGTGGGTGGCGGAAATAAGCGACGGATCCGAAACGACTTCGAGGCATATCGTGGCCTGTGTGTTTACGAAACCGCACCAGCAATACACGAACGCTCTCTATTTTGGCCGGTTGGCCGTGCTACCGGCTTACCAGCGACAGGGCATTGCCCGGCGTCTGATTGCTGTGGTGGAGCAGCAAGCCAGAGAACAAGGTTTCCGGCAGGTGGTGTTGGGCGTGCGCGTGGCGCTGTCGGACAATGTGCGCTACTACCAGTCACTTGGTTATGAAATTATTGGGTCGGGTACCCATCCCGGTTATGCTGAGCCAACCTACTATCGTATGGGGAGGGTGATTGGGTAAGTGGGGGGTACGGCCGTTGCCGACAAAAAAGCCCGACATCCATGATGCCGGGCTTTTTTTGTGGTTACTCATCTGCCGTGAAATTCTTGGAGGGCGCGTCGGTCCCGGTGGGTTCTTGCGGAATAAAAATCCAGAGTAGGATATACAACAAGCCGCCGCCGCCGCCAAACACAACCAACAAGACAAACAGGATGCGGATGAGGGTGGGATCTATACCCACGTATGTCCCTAATCCACCGCACACGCCGCCCAGCCAGCGGTCAGATTGGCTCCGGTAAAGTTTTTTGGTTTCTTTTTCCATGTTGGAATCTCCTTGAGTATTGAACTTACGAACATTGGCTATTACGCATGATGGGTAGAGGAGGTTGTACCACACATGCCAGACAATGATCAACCAGTTTTTACTGTGTGCTTGACAATACTGTGTGTTATACAGTACAATGCGCTACATGACACAAGTTAACCAACAGTATGCCGAGAATTTGCAGTTAGAACTACGGCGTGGGGTGATTGTACTGGCCGTGTTAAGCCAGCTACGCCAGACCCATTATGGCTATTCACTGCGGCAGGCATTGGCGGATAAGGGCTTCGATGTAAACGAAGGTACGCTGTATCCGCTGCTGCGCCGGTTGGAGTCCCAGGGATTGCTGAACAGTGAATGGGATTTGGAAGAAGGCGGCCGGCCGCGCCGTTATTACACCCTCTCCGAACTGGGCCAGACCATTTTCACGGAACTAAAAGCGGAATGGAAATATCTGGGTATGGTGATGGAGGGTTTATTGGTGGACGAAAACAAAAATGAGACGGTGATTGAATAATTGCCTCAGGAGATAAATAAATGAGTGACTTAATCGAACGATATGTAACCGAGGTAGGGCGGCATTTGCCGCGGGATCAGCGGGCAGATGTGCAGACGGAACTCCGTTCGCTGCTGCAAGATATGGTGGAA
This sequence comes from Chloroflexota bacterium, assembly GCA_035444285.1. Taxonomy (GTDB): domain Bacteria; phylum Chloroflexota; class Anaerolineae; order Promineifilales; family Promineifilaceae; genus CAADGU01. The sequence goes on along the minus strand of DAOMOK010000003.1, from coordinate 437,413 downwards.
GACCGGGCGCAAACGAAAGTGGATAAGGCGGATGAGGCGGTGGTCACGGCCGTGCTGCTGGAAATGGGGCATCCTGAAAAAGTGGCGGCCTCTTACCAGACTCGCCCCCAATACCTGATTGGGCCGCAGTTGTTCCCCATCTTTAAGATTGTGGTGACGGTGGTGGCAGTGGTGCTCACGGCCGTGACCCTCTTTGGCGTGGTGCTTTCGGCCTGGAATTCGGACGCCTTCCTGACCGATGTAACAGGTTCAATCGTGCGGGCCATTCCCGACGTTATCGGTGCGTTGTTTAGCGCCTTTGGCTCCATTGCCATCGTCTTTGCTATTTTGGAACGGGTCATTCCTGAATCTGAACTGATGTCAGATGAAGAAGAGGAATGGGATCCGCGCAAATTGCCGGCCGTTGATAATGGGCGAGAAATGAAACGAGGCGAACTCATTGCCGGGATTGTGTTTGGCGTCATTTTTCTGCTGCTGCTCAATGCCTTCCCGCAGTGGGCGGGCATCATTGTCATTCACGATGAACAGTTGATGACGGTACCATTGTTCTCGGCTAACTTCTATGAAAATCTCCTGCCCTGGGTCAATTTGTTATTACTCGTTTCTATTGGTGTAGATTTGTATAAGCTGCGTTTCCGCTGGCAAACCCGGACGACCTTGCTGCTGGATATTGGCGTAAATTTGTTCACGGCCGTTGTCGTTTACATTCTCATCATCAATGGCCCCGTCTTTGGTGAAAACGCAGCCCTGGCCCAAACGACCGATTTCCCGGCAGAGGGTTTGGTCGTGCTGGCGCAGATATTTAACATACTGGGCCGTCTGGCTTTGCCCATCATCCTGTTGGCGCAACTGCTGTCGGCGGCCCATAAAGCGTATCAACTATGGCAGATGCCTAAAGGCGAAACAACGCCGATGGTGGCCGGGAAGATGGGGTAATCGGGGAAAGGTAATCGGTTATCGGTAATAGGGGAACTAATCTGTTCACGGCAACGTCTTAGCCTTTGCATATCATTGGCGGTGGGTGATAAACCAACATCCACCGCCCACAATTACCACACCCAGGAGGTTAAGATGCTCAACAAGAAACTTTTTCTGCCCCTATTATTACTGACGCTGCTGCTGGCAGCCTGTGCCGGTTCGTCCATGCAGGAGGCGCAACTTGCTTACGACATGCCCAGTTCTGGCGCGGTTTCCGCGCCGGCTCAACCACCAATGGAAGCTGCCGACGGTTCCGAGATTGCCTTGAATACAGCAAACACTCTCGCTTTTGCCTCCGGCGAAGGTGCGACCGGGCAGGCCAACCAGGTGGAACGGCTCATCATTCGCACCGGCAATCTGCGGCTGGTGGTGACGGATACCGAAGAAACGACGGCGGACATAACCCGGCTGGCGGAACAGAGTGGGGGCTGGGTGGTTAGCGCCAATTTGCGCCAATACGGGTCTGATGCTAAATCGGGTGACATTACCATTCGGGTGCCCGCCGCCGGTTTTGTGGGCATGATGGATACGCTAAAGGCGATGGCGGTGGAAGTGCAAAGCGAAAGCGTCTCCGGGCAGGATGTGACCGAGGAGTATGTAGACCTGGCGGCGCGGTTGGGCAATCTGGAAGCCACGGCCGTGCGCGTGCGTTCTTTTCTGGATGAAGCCACCACCGTCGAAGAAGCATTGGCCGTCAATCAGGAACTTAGCCGGCTGGAAGGTGAAATTGAGGTGATTAAGGGGCGGATGCAATATCTGAGCCAGTCCGCCGCCTTTTCCACCATCACCGTCTCGCTGATGCCGGATATTGCCACCCGCCCGGTGCAGGTCGCCGGTTGGCGACCGCAAGGCGTCGTCAGAGATGCGGTTGAGGCCCTGATCGGCGCCTTACAAGGTCTGGCCACTCTGGCGATCTGGCTGTTTATTGTTATCCTGCCTATTTCTCTGCTCATTGGTATTCCGCTCTGGCTGCTGGTGCGTTTTGTGCGCCGCCGCCGGCAACAGCGGAAAATAGAACATATGGCCCCGGTTACGTCCGGCGAATAAGGCGACTATCAGCCAAGTTAGGACCTAGCTCCTGGCTTCTATGGCAGCGCGCACGGCCGTGACACAATCCTGAAAAGCGGCCGTGCGCTCCATGGCTAAATCTCTCGGTCGGGGAAGACCAGTAGGAATGCGATGGGTGATGGTGGCCGGCCGCTCCACACCGGGGCGGCTGCCCCCCATCACCAATACCTCATCCGCCAGAAACACCGCTTCACTGATACTGTGCGTGACCAGCAGCACGGTGACGGGCATGGCTTGCCAGATGCGCAGTAGTTCCAGCCCCATCCGCTCCCGCGTCAGGGCGTCCAACGCGCCAAATGGCTCATCCAGCAGCAAAAATAATGGCTCATGCACCAGCGCCCGCGCCAGCGCCACCCGCTGCGCCATGCCGCCAGACAACTGCGCCGGGTACCGCTGCTCAAATCCGGCCAGGCCCACCAGATTGATCATCTCTTGCACACGGCCTTTAGCTTCCCGCCCGTTCACCCCCATCAGTTCCAGCGGCAGGCGCACATTCTCGGCTACCGTGCGCCAGGGCATCAGGTTATCGCGCTGGAAAACCAGACCAATTGGCTCCTGGCGCGAATCATCGGCCATGTGAATTTCGCCGGACGACGGCCGTAAAAGCCCCGCCAATATACGCAACAAGGTAGATTTACCCACGCCCGAAGGCCCCACCAGCGCCACAAACCCCCCAGATTCAATTTCCAGGGATATATTTTCCAGCACGGGTAAATCGTGAAAGGTGTGACTGATGTTGACGGCCGTTAAAAATGGAGAACTCATCTAAAGTAGGTAATCAGGCAATCAGGTAACTGGGTAATGACTCAATCAGCCAGTTACCTGATTACTTCTGCTATGGCTGCACCTTCTCCACAAACGCATTCGTAAACGCCGCGTCCAGGTTTTCTACCGGGGCATCCAACAGGCCGGCGCTCAAGAGGATAGCCTGGGTTTGCTGCCAGGAATCGGCAGTCGTAATGCCCAATCTGTCAGCCTGCCAGATGGGTAATGACGCTTCCAGGACAGGCATACGGCTGTCGTCCATCCCTTCTACATACTTTTTGCTGATTTCAAACGCGGCAGCCGGATCGGCCAGTGCGTCTTGCAGCCCACGCAGGGTAGCCCGGACAAAGGCTTCTACCAACTCCGGATTTTCCTTGATTACCGTCTCATTGGTGATGATGCCATTAGCAACCATGTCAATGTAATCGGCCACATCAATTACATTCACATCCTCACCCATTCCAGACAACTGCACCGGCTCATTATTGATGTAACCGACTATCACTTCAACTTTGTCCGTAAGCAGTGACTCGACTTGGGTAAAGCCGATTTCGCTGGTGCTCACATCTTCAGGCTGCAACCCGGCAGCCGAGAGAAGACCCAAATACCCCACATAACTGGCGCCAAAAAAGCCTGGCAAGCCAATGCTGTGTCCGGCCAAATCCTGGGGGGCCTTGATATTGGCGCTGGCTTTGCTGATGACGGCAATGGGAAAACGCTGGAACCATTCCAGCACATAGACTACCGGCAATCCCTGGGCACGGGCTAAAATCACCTGGTCGCCGCTGACAATGGCAAACGGCCGTTGGTTTGCCCCCACCAGCACCATCCCATCTGTCTCGAAACTGTAGTCAAATTCCAGCTCAATTCCTTCTTCGGCAAAATATCCCTTTTCTAGCGCCACATAAAATGGAGCATACTGCGGGTCTGCAATGTATCCCATTGGCAGGTTAATACGGGTCATTTCCTGCGGGGCTTCGGCCACCGTTTCCATCGTCGTTTCTGTTGTCGTTTCTTGCGATGTGCAGGCAAACAAAACAGTAACGATAGCCAATAAAAGAATCAGAAAACGTTTCATCTTATTCTACTCCTTTAAGATGTGTTGATATGGGGATAATGCGGTAATAAATATGCTCCGCCACCCCCGGGTTCACTTATGTAATTTCCAGCGCAGCACCCGCTTTTCCAGGAGGGCGACCAGACCATATAATGACAAGGCAATGGCCGCCAGTGTCAGCAAAATGACAAATACGAGATCGGTCTTGAAGGATTGGCGGGCCATGATGAGGAGAAAACCCAGCCCCCGGCTTTGGGGCTGTACAAACTCTCCCACCAGAGCGCCGATAACGGCCAGGGTGGCCCCAATTTTTAGGCCGGCCATGAAGACCGGCAGGGCCGCCGGAAATTCCAGCTTGCGGAAAATCTGGCCGGTATCTGCTTTTAGCACATGCATCAACTCATATAATTCGGATGGTACGGAACGCAGTCCCACGACCATGTTGATCAAGATAGGGAAGAATACCACCAGAGCCGCCACGGCTACTCGTGACCAATAAATGGAACTGATCCAGATGGTGAGCAGGGGGGCAATGGCAATAATGGGAATTGCTTGCGAAGCGATGAGGTAGGGGGAGAGGAAACGTTCGGCGAGCGGGGATTTTGCCAGCAGATAGCCCAGCGGGGCTGCGACCAGGCAGCCAATGAGCAGGCCGGGGATGATTTCGCTAATGGTGATGAGGCTGTGTTTGAGCAAACGGCCGTCGCCCACCACAATCTGCATTTGCCCCCACACATCAAGAGGCCCTGGCAGGATAAATTTCTGGTAGCCACCAAGCGTGACCAGCATTTGCCAGGCGATGACGAGCAAAGCAAAGGAAATAATTGTTGTCAACCAGACAGGTTGTCTGCGCAAAGTGTTCATTTCCGTCAGCCATCAGCCGAAGTTCATTCCAATGCGGAATATGGAATTGTAGACTTCGGTTTACAATACTGGGCAAGAGATACAAAGATAGAGGGAATAATGGCCGTTACCCAACCCCATGCATTGCCTCAAAAAGCCCCACACCAGGGTGTGGCAAAGGCAAAACGATACAAACGTTTTGGTTTTGACCTTCTCCCATCCAGACTATAACTGTCGGCTCTGGAATTACACCAGATCAACCGGATCAATCGTCAATTGAAAATTGCCAATTTTCAATTGACGATTGATCCGGGTCGCGGGCTTGGTTTGTGTAGACCTTACCGCCGATCGGGAATTTCACCCTGCCCCGAAGGTACATATCAAATTGTGCAATGGATTATATAAGAGACGGCCGTAGCGTCAAAGTATGCAGAGCGATGCCAGGCACTGCGTTATGCAAGATCGCTTTGGGCAGCCCTGTGCCTGGCGCATATAATTTTACGTTAACCTTTTTCTCACAGCCGTGACTTTGTGTTATACTCCCGCTCGCTATTTTGTGATTGATTCAAGGAGAGTTTTTCAGATGGCTAAGAATAGAAAACGGCGCGAACCGCCCAAGTCACCGCCTAAGCGTTCTATACACGACCGCATATACAATCGTAAACGGTCGAAGGCTGAAAAAGTAATGATAGTATTTGGTATTGTCATTGCGCTCAGCATGATATTGTCATTGGTTGTCAGCCTGGGCAGCAGCGCTTTTTAGCGATTAGAGATTAGAGATTGGATGATCTCTATTCTCTAATCGAGCCAATAGCATCCACTTCAATTTCCACCAATAAGTCGGGGGAGATGAGCCGACTCACTTCAACCATAGTAGCAGCCGGACGAATGGCGCCAAAAAACTCGCCGTGTGCCCTGCCTATTTCTTGCCAGTCGGCTATATTGGTTACGAACAGCCGCGTGCGTACCACATCAGACAAACCGACGCCGGCTTCCTGGAGCGCTCGTTCAATCTTCTGTAAAATGTAGCGTGTCTGGCCATAGGGGTCGCCAGGGTACGCCGTTTGGCCGTTTTCGTCTACGGCCGTTGTGCCTGCCACTACCACCCATTGCCCCACCCGCACCGCACGGGAATAGCCCACCGTCTCCTCCCATGGCGCACCGCTGGAAATGTTTTGTCTCTCCATTTCTTTCTTTGCTCCTTATTATTCTTTGCGTCAACTTAAACCAACAACGGCCGTAAACCCCCACAACGCATCCGCCCCTGAACTATGCCCCGTCCCCAAAATTCGCGCCACCGTCTCTCCCCACCGATCACCATTTACCGATAACCGATGACCAAACTCATGCCACAGCCAACCCGCCTCCCCTCGCCTGGCAGCGCGCAGCCAGGCCGCCGACAGGGTGGTGGTGCGCGGCACGGCCCCTGCGTCAAGCTCAGGGCAAGCTGCGCCTGCTATCACCTCTGCCAACGGCCGTACCTCCACTTTCGGCCTTGTGGCCCATAACCCCAGCATACCCCCCAGCAGCACATCGTCCCCGGCGGGCGTTAGCCCAGGGCCAAGCCCGACTAACTGCGTCGTAGCTGTCTGTATATCGGCCGTGTCCCCCACACGAATGCCCATTAACAATCGGTCTAGTCCGGCTTGTAGTGGCGGCTGCCACACGGCCGTGTCCAGCCCCAATTGTGCCCGGTATTGTTGTACCATTGTTTGTATGAGCGGGATGTGCGGTTGCCAGACGGCCGTGTGTGCCCGCAGCCGCTCCCAATCCACACGCGGCTCCCATCGCGCCGCCCGGCTTATATCCACATACCACCCGCCTACCTGAAGCCCATCAAGATAAGCCACCACGTTTGTAGTAGGCGATTCATCGCCACCATTGGGCGATAAATCGCCTACTACGAACCAATTGGGCAGGACTACGTGGAATGGCCCAGCCCCAATTTGTTCTGAAACCAACGACAACACCTGACCCTGCTCATTGACCAGATTACAGGCATGGTCAAACAGGTGCAAAATCCTTGCCTGGCGCGTCACCGCAAGCCATTCCCAGACCGCAGGCGCAGCCTGTGTTGCCCGCAGCCAGCGGTTCAATTGGCTTGTACCTCGGCCAATACCGGCATGAAGCCCACCATACAAAGCTGTTGGATGGTTTCGGCCATGTAGGTGGGGGAGTAGGGCATACCCTCTTCCAGCCACCAGCTAACCAGGGCAAAGAGCGCCCCGGCAAAATGCCGCGCCAGAATATCATGTGGAATCGGCAGCGTCTCCGCGCCAAAGGCGCTTTGCAGTTCCTCCATTTCCACCTGGGCAATATAGTGGATAATGCGGTACATCACATACCCCTGGCCTTGTGACCCCAGCAGCACTTTGAACAAGTCGGCATTTGCAGCCACGTACTCAAAAATGAGTCGTACCGTAGCCGGATCTTCCCAAAAGGGACGGCCGTTTTTCTCCGATTCCATTTGTGCCACCAGGTTATCAAATTCCTGCTCCAGACTGTCCATCAGCAGTTCTTCTTTGCTGGCGTAGTGCAGGTAAAAAGTAGCCCGGTTCAAGTCAGCCTGATCGGTGATGTCTTGAATGGTGATAGTTTCATATGGTTTGGCCGTAATCAGGTCACGCAACGCCTGCCCTAACAAGGCGCGGGTGCGGCGCACGCGGCGGTCTACTTTTTCCATAACTTTCTCCTGCTCAGACCTGACAGGTTTTGCCAAACCTGTCAGGCCCATTTTTCGACACATGTCGAGTTTGCAACACGCCGGGCAAATTCCCGGTTGACAGGGATAACAATTCGCATTATTTTATAGACAATTCATTGATAAATCAACATCTTGTCAATTATCTCTAAAAGGAGTTCACCATATGACCGTCAATCGTCCCCCTGGACCCAAGGGCCACTTTTTGTTGGGTAACATCACCGATTTTAGCGCAGACCCACCCGGATTTTTACTGCAACTGGCGCAAAGCTACGGCGGCATGGTTCATTTCCGGCTGATGCAGTACCACACTTATTTGCTGGCTGATTCCGACTATGTGCGGGAAGTGCTGGTGGCGCAATCAGACAAAATTGAAAAAGCGCCGCTCGACCGCAAAATTTTGGGGCAATTTTTGGGCAATGGGCTGCTGACCAGCGAAGGCGCTTTCCATGCCCGACAGCGGCGGCTGGCCCAGCCCGCCTTTCATATGAAGCGCATCCGCGCTTATGCAGAAGTGATGGTGGATTACACCAACCATCTGCTGGCCGATTGGCAGGATGGGCAGCGGCGCGATGTGGCCGATGATATGATGCGCCTGACGATGCACATTGTTTCCAAGACGTTGTTTGATGCGGACGCGGTGACGGAAACAGAGGACACGGCCGTGTCCGTTGGCCGGGCCATTCACGATTTGCAGGCGGTCTCAAATGGAGATTACCGGCGCGGCTTTGTGCTGCCTGCCTGGATGCCCACCGAGGGCAATCGCAAACGTAAGCGGGCTATCGCTGACTACAGCCAGACGATTGAACGCATCATTGGCGAGCGCCGAACCACGGCCGTGAACGGACAAATTGAAGACAGTGGCGACCTGCTCTCCATGCTCATGTTGTCTCAAGATGAAGATGGCGGCTTTATGGATGACCGGCAATTGCAGGATGAGGTAGCCACCCTCTTTGCCGCCGGGCACGAAACGACCTCCAACGCCCTTAGTTGGACGTGGTATTTGCTCTCGCAAAATCCGAATGCGGAAGCGAAATTACACGCGGAACTGGATGAGGCGTTAGACGGTCGCACGCCCACCCTGGACGACCTGCCCCACCTGCCCTACACGCTGCAAGTAATCAAGGAGGCAATGCGCCTTTACCCACCGGCCTGGATTTTGAACGGCCGTACCCCCCTGACCGATGTGGAAATTGGCGGCTACACCATCCCCCAAGGCAGCATGATTTTCATTGCCCCCTACGTCATGCACCGGCTGCCGCAGCATTTCCCCGATCCCGAACAATTCCTGCCGGAACGGTGGACGTCGGAGATGGAAAAATCACTGCCAAAATACGCCTACATGCCTTTTGGCGGCGGGCCGCGCGTTTGCATTGGCAACTCGTTTGCGATGATGGAGGCGCAGTTGATCCTGGCGACGATGGCCCAACGTTATCGGCTGCGATTGGTGGCGGGTACGGCCGTGCAGCCCGAAGCCCTCATCACCATGTCCCCCGCCAGTGGTCTACCTATGATTGTCGAGAGCAGACATCCGATTTCTTCAAGAAATCGGATGTCTGGCACAGCTATTCTTCAATAATTACTTCGCGTAGGAAAGTGTCTAGCACGATCAGCCCGGTGAGGTTAAAGGCGCCGTAGCCGGTGTAGATCATCCGGTCACTACTGTAAACGGGGCGCTGGTTAAAGGTCATGTGGTGTTCGTCTTGCTCCAGGCCGCGCCCCGGCAGCGTTTCCGCCACCACATCAAAATCCCACACCGGAATGTGGTATTCGGCCGCTAACTGGCGCAGGACGTTGTTGTGGTAATTGCTGCCCTCAATGCGGTTGGCTTTGGTAATGAGGATGGGCACAATGCTTTCGGCCAGGGCATATTCTACAATCTCGCGCATGTTGCCTTCATACGAGCCGGAATAGTCGTTGGTGCCAAAGTGGATAAGCAGGATGGCCGGGTTATTCAGGCGGATTTCACAGGCAAGGGGTGATTCGTTGGCGTAGCATACCTCTTTATCGGCCCAGGCCGGGTCGGTGACAACGGCGCTGTTCAGCCCTACCTTGAGCGCCACTCCATGACGGCCGTAGGACCCCGCAAAATAATCAATTACCCCTTGCAAATAAGCGTAGTCACCTAAATCGTAATTACCCTCATCAAACCAGGTAAAAAATTCATGCGTGTCCACAATGCTGTCGCCAATTTTGGAAAAGCGGTGCGGGTCGCGGCCTGCTGCCTGCCCTTGCGCCCATATTTCCTGCGAACGCTGCACCGTTTCTGGCGGCAGCAGCACAAACCAACCGGGCGCGGTCCCATTGACGTATACCTCTGGTGGGGCGGGCGGCAGCGTGGGTGTGGGCGTGGGCAGCGGCGTGGGTGTCTCGGTGGGAATGGGCGTATACGTAGGCGTGGGTGAGAGGGTGCGGGTGGGCACGGCCGTAGGCGTAGACGGCGGCAAATTGGTGGCGGGTGGTGGTGTGGGCGCGGCCTGCCCTGAGCCTGACGAAGGGGCCGTGTTCACTGCTGCCAACGCCGGTTGGGTGGTTACAAACGGGGTGGGCACGGCTGGCACATCCCCGCTTTGCCCACACCCTGCCAGACCACCTGACAAGAAAAAAGCCAGTACAACACTGGCTAATAAACACAATCGTAAATAGGGCATCCCAGGCATACTATCATCCCGTCGCAAAATTTAGCTAATGCCAGAGCGACAGGTCAAAGTATACTCCAGCTGCCCGACCATTGCACCGGGTAGATTGCCCATCTACCCGGTGCAGCGGCCGTCACGCCAACGCCACGATGCGATAATGCAATTCCCCCATAGGCGCTTTGACAATCACATCATCGCCCACTTTGTGGTGCAGCAGGGCATGGCCCAGCGGCGATTCATTGGATATGAAACCTCTGCCAGGGTCCGATTCGGCTACGCCGACGATGGTGTACTCTTCCATCTCGCCATCCTCGGCCTGGATGATCACCGTCTCGCCCACGTCTACCTGGTTATCTTCATTGCCCGGTTCAATCAATTGGGCATGGTCAAGCATGAAGCTGATATCCTGGATGCGTGCATCCACAAAGGCCAGCTCTTCCTCAATGAGCATGTGCTCTGTGTTGTCCATCCAGTCGCCGCCACCTCTGGCTTCTTGCAAGCGGGCGATTGTTTCCAGGCGTTTGTTGTTTTGCAGGTATGCCATTTCTGCTTCCAGGTCCGCCCGACCTTTTTCCGTCAAATAAATGGGTTTGTCTAAAATTACCATTTTTCCCTCGTTAGTTGCCGATTCGTTCATACCAGACGTGAACTTCAGCGGCGATTGTCTCTTCGTAATACTCAACTACCACGGTATGGTTGCCTTGTAAGGTCATATCCGCCTGGAAGATGCGTCTGCCGTCATTGGGACGCCAGAAATCAATGATTTTTTGCCCATCCACCAGCACCCGCACCCCGTCATCGGCGCGGGCAAAGAAGCGGTAAGTACCGGCGGTGAAGTTGATGGTGCGCGTCCAGCGGGCAGAGAATTGTTCGTCGGGCATTCCGGCGGCTACAGCTCCAAAGCCCCAATTAAAATCAATGTTCCGGTCATTCCGCACCAGCGTGGGTGTGCCGGCTAGATTCTTGTTGGCCCAATACTCGCCGCGCCAATCAGGATAACCGGCCACTGGCTCCCACCACACCTGCGCCAGGGCATCACCCAGGTGCTCATAGTATTCCACCCGAATGAGATGGCTGCCACTGCTTAGCCAGCGGTCCACGCTGACCTGGCGGTAGCTGGCATCACGCCATTCGTTGATGATCAGGACATCATCCACGTACAGGCGCAACCCATCATCCATGGCGGCATAAAAGCGATAGTTACCCTCGGCCATGCTAAAGGTACGCAGCCAGCGGGCGGAGAAGTTGTCGGCGGGCATGCCGCTGGCGGGCGCGCCTGTGCCCCAGTTGAAGTTAATGGTCGCATCATTCCGTACCAGTGTGGGTGATCCGGCCAAACCCGCATTGCTGAAGTATTCGCCACGCCAGTCATAGATGACCACCGGGGTGGGTGTGGGCGTCATGGCAGTGGGCGTCTGGGTAACGGTAGGGGTGGCAGTGGCGGGCACGGCCGTTGGCGTAGCTGCAACCGGTAGGGGGGTGCGGGTTGGTGTGGCCGTGGGCGCGGGCACAATAATGCGCACATAATAACTCTGGTTCATCAGCGTGCCGTCAGGCAGGCGCAGCGTCCAATAACCGGTATAACGGCCGGGAACGGTGGGCGCCGTCAGCAGCACAGAGACATCGGCCGTTTCACCGGGCCGGGCGGCGGGTACCGAGACGGCATTTGGCCCATTCATCTGGTCGCCGCCGGCAAACACCCAACTACTGCCTGCCGGCCAGGCGCATGTGCCGTTGTTGCGGAGGCGCCAGGTCTTGGTGAAATTGATGCCGGGGGGTATGGCGGTGTCATCGGGAATGGTCACGTCGGTTACAAAGGCCATGTTGTAGATGCAGGCAGGTGTGGCCGTGGGCAGTACCGGGGTGGGTGTGGGCGGCCACGGTGTAGCGGTAGCAGGGATGATTATGCCGGGCGCCGACGTCGTGGCCACATCCGCTACTGCCGTGGGACTGCCGGTGATCAGTTTGAAAACGGCTGTCTGCTTCTCCTGTGTGGTTCTGGACTCCACCACCACCGGAATATCAGGCAGGCTGCGCCACGGCACGTCGGTGGGAAAGGTGAAGGTGGCATAAAATTCACCGACCCCGTTCACTGTGCTTTCGGCATAGATGGGCGGGTCGGCCGGGTCGCCCAGGTCATCCAGGCAGACGATCAGCCGGTCGTCGGGCTGCCAGCCCCGGCCCCAAACGGTAATGAGTGTGCCTGCCACGCCGATGCCTGGCGTGATCTGCACCTGTGGTTCGGCAGCGGTGGCGGGTGGCGCTACAACGGGCGGGGCCAGGGTAGGCTGTGCAGGCGGCGCAAAGTAGGTCCGCCGAATTTGCCAGGTCAGCAAACCGCCGACGACGATGAGCAAGATGATCAAAATTATCAGTAAAATCCATTCCAGAGTGGAACCGGAACGGCCGTGTTGTCCTCTTTGTGGGGCATGATGGGTTGTCATGGTTGTACTCTCCAGGCGTTGCCACATTTGGCCGGTGGTAACGCCTTAAAACAGTTGGCGCAGCGGCGGACACCTATCTCTTTGGCAACGGTTGGGCATAGGGGAGGGGGATCAGGTACCGCTTGTTGCTGTTTGTGCCCGTACCAGCAAAATCGGTACGTGCGCCTGTTGTAAAATTCTGTCGGCCACGCTGCCAAACACCCAGCGTTTGATACCACCATGGCCGTGGGTACTCATCACAATGGCATCCACTCCCAGCTCATCGGCAGCATTTAGAATGATGTCGGCCACAGATTCGCCTTCGGCGACACGGCCGTTGACGACAAAACCGCCGCGCATCAGATCATTTTGTTTCAACTGAATATAGGCAGCGGCTTCCTCACGCAGGTCTTCATTCAGACTGACGTACAACTGGGCAAAATCGTGGCTGTTGACCACAAAATGAGGCGCGCTCACCACACGCAATAAGGTGATGGCGCTTTCAAACCGCCCGGCTATGGCCAGCGCCATCGGCAGCGCCGCCTCGGCCAGTTTAGATCCGTCCAGAGGAACCAGTATATGGGTAAACATGCTCGCCTCCGTAAGGGTAGAAAATATCTACTACCTCTTCTGAGACTATAAAACTTAACCTGTTGTGGGGATAGTGATAAATAGCATCACTGGCATTGAGGAAAGTCACCGGCACGTTATAAGGGAAAGATGTTTCAGACAAAACAAAAAGCCCATTTGTTGTCAAATGGGCTTTTTGATCGGTCTTAAAAAAAGGAAGGTCTAGGCGGTTTTTTGTTTGGTGCGGTTGTTAATGACCCGCTCTACGCTGTCCAGCAATTCTTGGGGGCCAAACGGTTTGGTGATGTAATCATCTACACGGGCAATGTGCAGACCCAGGACACGATCTATGCTCTGGGCTTTGGCCGTGACGACAATGACGGGAATGTCACGCATGTCGTCAGAAGCCTTCATCTTTTGGTAGACTTCCCACCCATCCATTTCCGGCATCATCAAATCAAGCAATACCAGGTCAGGTTTAATCTCTGTGATCTTTTCCAGACCTTCATGCCCTCCTACAGCGCCGGTTACGTCAAACTTGTTACGACCGAGGATGAGTTTTACCAACTCGATCATCTCCAGTTCGTCTTCAATGCAAACTACTTTTTTCACCTCGTCGGCCATATTGCTGTTCCTCAACCTTACTTGTGTTGTTATCGGTGTTAGGATTGATTCAGTGACTAAAGATTATCACAAGCATGTGGGGTTGTCTACACTTGCCGAAGTTTTATAGCATAATTTGGCCGGAGGGTCTATAAGAGATGAGTCCTGAGAAAAAGAGAGGGATTCAGCCGATGCTGAATCCCTCTGTACACCTTACGGGTTTGAAGTGAGGATGGGCAGGTAAATGATGTAGAACACGGCCGTTTCATGCACCGTGATGGATACAATAGCCAGGCTACTGCTACCTTGTCCGTCCTCGGCCTGGTAGGTGAAACTGTCATTGCCCACAAAACCGGCGTGAGGGGTGTAGGTGAAACTGCCGTCAGCCTGGAGGGTGAGATCGCCATGGGTGGGTGCGGTTTCGAGCACGGCCGTCAACTCATCCCCATCGGCATCCTCATCATTCGCCAAAACACCCGGCGTGCTGACCTCCATAACGGCATCCTGCACCATCTCATACCCATCATCAGTGGCGACCGGGTCGTCATTCACCGCGTTGACTGTTAGCGTCACGGCCGTTTCCAGACTGTACGCCAGCCCATCACTGTTGCGGTAAGTGAAAGAATCCAGGCCATGAAAATTGGCCGTCGGTGTGTAGATAAACGAGCCATCCACCTGAAGGCTTAACGTACCGCTGAGTGGGGCCGTCACCAATTCGGCGCTTAGCGGATCGCCGTCCGGGTCATGATCATTTTCCAGAAGGCCCGGCGCGACCACGATCAACGGCTCATCTTCGTTCAATTCGTAAGCATCCGGCACGGCCGTAGGCGCATTATTGTCATTGATCACGTTAATACCCACCACCGCCGCATTGCTCAATTTATCGCCGTCGCTGGCGCGGTAGGTGAAACTATCCGTGCCTACATACCCAACGGTTGGGGTGTAAATGAAAGAGCCATCCAGATTGAAGGCAAGCGTGCCCTGGGTAGGGCTGGTGAGCATCACGGCCGTCAGTTCATCCCCATCCGGATCACTATCATTCGCCAATACACCGGGCGCTGGTACCGTCAATGTCTCGCCTGCCAGCACCTCATAGCTGTCATTGCTGGCCTGGGGTGCATTGTTGCCGCTGGTGCTGGCGAAGTACAACCCACCGGTGTGGCTGATGCCGTTATCATCTGTCAGACCGGCCCAGACGATCATGGCGTCGCCCGTCCACACGGCCGTATGCCACTGCCGGGCTTCCGGTGCGCCGGTGGTATTGGTGGCTGTCCAGGCATCAGTTTGCGGATCGTAGCGCCCCCCGGCCGCATCCCCTTGCAGACAATTGGCGCTGTTGGTGCAGCCGCTCCAGACGATCATCTCGTCGCCCGTCCACACGGCCGTGTGCCGGGCACGGGCAGTGGGGGCATTGGCGGTGGTCACGGCCGTCCATGTATTCGTGGCCGGGTCATAACGGCCGCCGTCATTGTGCAAAATCCAGGGGCCGTAATCACCCGTGCCACCCCAGACAATCATCGTTGTGCCGTCCCAAATGGTGCTGTGCAACACACGCTCTGCCGGTGCATTGGTACCGGTGATGGGCGTCCAGGTATTGCTGGTCGGGTCATAACGCGCCCCCGTGCCCAGCGGCCCGGTAGAGCCAGCGCCGCCCCAGATGAGCATCTCGCTGCCTGTCCAGACGCCGCTGTGCAGGTAACGGGGTGCCGGCGCGCCACTATTTGTGATGTCCGTCCAGCTATCACCAGCCAGGTCATATCGCGCCCCCGTACCGTCCCAGGGATTGTCCCAAACAGAGCCACCCCAGATGATCATCTCTGTGCCTGTCCATACGGCCGTGTGATTCCATTTGGCGACGGGGGCTGTGGCTTCGTTGGTGGGCGTCCAACTATCGGTCATCGGGTTATACCGCCCACCGGTACCCCGCGTAAACCAGGAATGCACATCCCCACCCCAGATAATCATCTCTGTGCCCGTCCAAAGGGCGCTGTGCCCATCGCGCGGGCTGGGCGCATTCACCACACTGGTGTTGCTCCACGAATCGGTGACCGGGTCATAAATGCGGCCGGTGTCCAGACCGGTAGAGGCAGTGCCATCCCCCTGACCGCCCCAGGCGATCATCTCCGCCCCTGTCCAGATGGCACGGTGAAATTGGCGGTATGAGTTGGGGTCTTTGGCGCTGATGGGCGTCCAGCTATCGCTGCCCGGTTCATACCGTGACCCGTTGCGTAAATTGTTGCTGCCTACACCGCCCCAAACTAACATCAGACTGCCGGTCCATAAGACATTGGCGCTGCGCGGCGAGGGCGCGCCGGTTGTGCTGGTGGGCGTCCAGGAATCAGTGACCGGGTTGTAACGACCGCCGCTATTGAGATGGCTGCCGGTGCCGTTTGTACCGCCCCAGAGGATCATCTCTGTGCCTGTCCAGATGGCGTCGTGGCCCCAGCGGGCGGCGGGGGCGTTGGTGGTGGTCACGGCCGTCCAGCTATTGCTAACGGGATCATACCGACCGCCATCATTCTGTGGGGTATCGCAAAATGGGCTGCCCATACAGCCACCCCAGGCGATCATCTCGCCGCCTGTCCAGATAAGTGTGGCGTCCCGCCCGGCGGGGGCATTGATGGTGCTGATGGTTTGCCAGGTATCGCTGACGGGGTCATAACGACGGCCCGGATCGGCGTTAGCTGCGCCCGACCAGAGGATCATCTGGTCGCCGGCCCACACCAGTTCCGGGAAGTTACGAGCAGCGGGGGCGTTGCTCAGGCTGGTGGCCTGCCAGGAATTGGTGACCGGGTTGTAACGGCCACCCGAGTTGAGGCCGATATTGCAGTTCTGGTTGCCATTGGCATCTTCGCGGCAGCCGCCCCAGATGATCATTTCGCTGCCTGTCCAGACTGCACCGTGTCGCCGTCGTTCGATGGGCGCAGTGGACGTATCGGTGGGCGTCCAGGTATCGGTGGTCGGGTTATAACGTCCACCGGCGCTGGTGGTGCAGAATTCATGCTGGCCTGTGCAGCCGCCCCAGGTGATCATTTCTGTGCCGCTCCAGACGGCCGTGAAATCTGACACTCGATGGGGGGCCCCCACGGTATTCATCGTCTCCCAGGTATCGGTGGTGGGGTTGTAGCGGTGGCCCTGGGTGGAGGAACGGCCGTAGAAGATCATCTCCGTGCCCGTCCAGACGGAGAGGCCTTCTCCATTTATCGGGATGGCGGCGGTGTCTACCCAGGTATCATCTGTCTGCGGTGCGCGGGTGATGGTGGGCAGATGATAATCGTAAACGGGCGCAGTCACGGTAGTGGGTAGGTCGTTTTTGACATCGGCCCACCAGGTGGCAAAGGCGGTATCGGCAAAGCGGGCATCTTGAGCCTGCCAGTTTTGCACCAGCCGTTTCGCCAGCACGGGCCGGGCCAGACATTCGGCAATTCGGGCCGGATCATTCTCCAATGCCGCCCACAATTCTTGCAGCATGGCCGGGTTTTGGCTGTTGGCCGCCTGGCGCTCCATTTCCGTCTGGAGCATCTCGCCGGTGATGGGGGTGTGCCAATAGCTTTCCAGGGCGTGGCTGTAGCGGGCGGTAGCGGCGACTTTGGCGGCAATGGCGGCGGCGGGCATGACCTCGGACAGGGCTGGTTTGGGTGTGGGATTGACAGCCGGCCATTCGCGGTGCTGCCAGTAGATGGTTTCTACGGCCGTCTGGCAGGTAATCCGATCCGCCATAGTAAAAGATGGAACGGCAGGATTGGCGGCGCGAATGTTTTTTGCAGCAGGCGACAGTGCCAGGACAAACAACAGTAAACCTGACCAGATGATCAGACTGCGAAAGAATGTGGGGGATTTCGAGGCAAACCGGTTCATATAAACACTCCTTTTGACTAATCGTGCTGGCTTGATGCCCGCGAATGGTTGCTTCATTGCCTACATAGTCGTTTATCAGGGGGGAAAAGTTACGACTATTATTTATACGCGGTCAGGTTGACAGGTTACGGCCGTTGGCGCATAATTGCCGCAGCTTAATAACCACATAAGTGATGATGGAGACGAGTAGACGGCCTGTTATCTGCCAAGCGAGTCTGGGTTGGTGCGAGCCAGGCGCAGGAATGTCGTTGAAAATCCCTCCGGAGCTTCTGACTGAACAAGTCAGTAAGCAGTAGTCAGTGAGCAGTGAGCAGTTAGATTTCTTAAATACTGCTGACTGCTAACCGCTAACTGCTCACTGAAAAAGTAGGCTCAGACGGATTCGCCCACCGTTAACGGGGCTGCTGCCATTATCATGTGGCGGAAATGAGTGTCTGGCTATGGCCAGAAACCTGGGTGGTACCGCGGAGATTTGCGCCTTCGTCCCAATGGGGATGAGGGCGTTTTTGTTTTTTAGTTGAGGTGTAGAATGACGGAATTGCTTTATCAGACGGATGCGTATGTGCAGAATTTTACGGCCGTTGTCACAGACCTGGCAGAGGGTGGCGTGGTGTTGGATCGCACGGCGTTTTATCCTGGTGGGGGCGGGCAGCCGTGTGATTATGGCGTGTTGACGGCCGTTGCCCAATCCTGGCCTGTAACGGCCGTGAAAAAAGTGGGTGGTCAGGTGGTGCATTTTGTGGAAGGGGAGCCGCCACTGGTGGGCACGGCCGTGACCGGCCAACTCGATTGGACGCGCCGCTACCAATTGATGCGCACCCACACGGCCATGCACATTTTGTGCGGCGTGGTCTGGCGTGACTACGGGGCGCAGGTGACGGGCGGCAATATGGACCCGCGGCAAGGGCGCATGGATTTTGAATTTGAGACGATGCGGCAGGAGTTGGTGGCGGAAATTGAAACGGCCGTGAATCGGGAAGTAGCCGCCGCCCGTGAAGTGCGCGTGGCTATTTTGCCCCGCGAAGAGGCTTTCCAGATTCCCGACCTGATCCGCACCAAAATTAATCTGCTGCCGGAAGGCATTGCCGAAGTGCGCACGGTGGAACTGGTTGGCCTGGATTTGCAGGCTGATGGCGGCACCCACGTCGCCGATACCCGCGAAGTGGGCCAGATGCGCATTACCGATTACAAGAGCAAAGGCAAGATCAACAAGCGGATTTATGTGGAACTTGATCCGTAACCCGTAATCCGTAACCCGTAATCCGTAACCGGTAATCGGTAATCAGTAGCCTGATCGATTACCGTTCACCGATTACCGAACACCGAATATGAGATTTATCGTTCACGAACAAGCATATGAAAAACCGATTGCCTCCGGGCAGTTGCGGTATGAGCGCGACGGCCGTGCGACCGGTGCAGTCGAATCATGGCGGCTAACGCGGGCGGTGGAGGGGTATGAGATTTTGCGGGTGGATTTGGATGCGCGGACGGTTGAATCGGGGCATTCGTATCTGTACCACCTGGTGCGGCGGGCCGACGGCCGTGCCGAACGTCTCTCTTACCGCTTTTGGGACAACGATTTAATGATAGAAGGTACGCTATTGTTGGAGGACACGGCCGTGACCAATACGCGCACGGTGAACGGCACAACCTACACCGATGACGTTGATTTACGATCCGGTTACGGGTTCTGGTTTCCATCCAGCATCGGGCTGGGGCTGTTGGCGGGTTTTGGCGGCGGCACGGCCATGACGTTGACATCAGTGAACAGTGAGCAGTTAGCAGTGAGCGGTGAGCGGTCAGAAGTGTTTGCTTTGCGTGTGGTAGAGGTGATGGTGAGTGGTGAACGGCCGTTGACCATCCGCTGGCTGGAGAATGAACGCCGGATTTGGCTGGATGAACATGGTTGGGTGGTGAAGATGGAACGGGGGGATGGCTTGACGGCCGTAGAAACCCGCGCCGTCTGGTATTGAACTGATTGGCAAATGGAGGTTCAGTATGAAATGGCAAGACGTTCGTGAGATTTATCCAGATACATGGTTGTTGATTGAGGCAATTGAAGCCCACACGGAAGGCGATAAACGTATCCTTGACAAGATCAGCGTGATAGATCGCTTTGTTGATGGGCAGACAGCCTGGCAGGCTTATGCAACAGTTCACAGGGAAAACCCAGATCGAGAAATGTTTGTATTTCATACAGATCGCCAGGAATTGGACATAACTATCAAACGTTGGCTGGGACTGCGAGGTGTACGATGAAAATTGAAGTCCGCGAAGGTTTGCCTTACGTCACCACTAAGTTAACCTATCATGGTAAAACCATCACCCTGGAAAATGTTGTCGTCGACACTGGGTCTGCCTCCACGCTTTTTCGCACGGATGACTTATTACGACTTGGGATTGCTTTCGCGGCTGATGATGTCGTGGAGCAAGTGCGTGGTGTTGGTGGCGTCGAAACCGTTGTGGCTAAACGGATCGAATCCATCACAGTGGGTGATTTGCGATTAGTGAATTTTGCTGTGGACATGAGCGTAATGAACTATGGATTTGCTATTGATGGGTTGTTGGGTTTTGACTTTTTGCAGCAAACCGGTGCAGTGATTGATCTATCGGTGATGGAGATAAGGGCAAGTGGATAGGTTGGATATGGTTGTGAGAGTCCTACCGTTTATTGAACAGATGAGGTGAAAAATGGCGGTTCCAGATTTCCAGACAATTATGCTGCCCTTGATGCAGTTTGCGGCTGATGGCAAAGAACATTCATTGCGAGAGACTATCGAGTTTCTAGCCGATCAGTTCCAACTTACCAGAGAAGAACGCAAAGAAATGCTGCCTAGTGGGCGACAAGCCACGTTGGACAACCGTGTAGGCTGGTCACGCACACATTTGACAAAAGCGGGGTTGCTCACCTCTACAAAACGTGGCTATTTCCAGATAACAGAACGAGGCCGAACTGTTCTGGCGCAAAATCCAAACCAGATCAACGTAGCTTTTCTCAAGCAATTCCCAGAGTATTTGGAATTTATCAGGCCAGCTAATCAAGACGAGCGAACGGCCGTAACTGATGAATTGACAGCATCACAAACGCCAGAAGAGGCAATAGAGGCTGCTTATCAACGTGTTCGCCAACAGTTGGCGAATGATTTGTTACAAACGATCAGAGGATGTTCACCAGCATTTTTTGAGCGACTGGTCGTAGATTTGTTGGTGCAAATGGGGTATGGCGGCACACGCAAAGACGCCGGTGAAGCAATTGGTGGCAGCGGTGATGAAGGGATTGATGGCATCATCAAGGAAGATCGGTTAGGTCTTGATATTGTATATATTCAAGCCAAGCGATGGAAAGACGTCGTTTCACGCCCGGAAATCCAGAAATTTGCCGGGGCATTACAAGGACAGCGGGCGCGCAAAGGCATCTTTATTACGACTTCCACTTTCTCGGAAAGCGCCAAAGATTATGTGTCTCGCATTGATTCAAAAATAGTGTTGATTGATGGCAATACACTGGCTCAATTGATGATTGATTACAACATTGGCGTTGCCATGTTTGCTTCTTATGAAATGAAACGTATAGATTCCGATTATTTTAGTGAGGAATAAACGCATGTCCGCTCAAACAGTATATCTTGACCTGCGAATTACCGGCCCGGTCACGGCCGTATACCATCACACACGGCCGTCACCGGAATTGCCCAATTACCAACTCTCTGCGCCTCCGCGCCTCTGCGTTAAAAATTTAGGAGAACCAAGTTATGCCTTTCAAAGATGTTTCCAATAAAGTAGATTTTGTCCAGCTAGAGCAGGAAATCCTGCAATTCTGGCACGACAGCGACGCCTTCAACGAACTGCGCCGCCTGCGCGCCCAAACCGAAGCCGAACACGGCATCTTCAGCTTCATAGACGGCCCCATCACCGCCAACAACCCCATGGGTGTCCACCATGCCTGGGGCCGCACCTACAAAGACCTCTACCAGCGCTACCAGGCCATGCTTGGCAAAAACCAGCGCTGGCAAAACGGTTTCGATTGCCAGGGGCTTTGGGTAGAAGTCAACGTGGAAAAGCGGCTGGGCTTCAACAGCAAGCGTGAGATCGAAAAGTACGGCCTGGATCGTTTCACGGCCGAATGTAAACGGCAGGTACTCCATTTCGCCGCCATCCAGACCGAACAGACCAAACGGCTGGGCAACTGGATGGACTGGAACGACCCCGACGAACTACGCCACCTGCGAGACCTGCTGGAAGATGACCCCACCCAAACCATCACCGTCAGCGGGCCAAATGGCCCCGTCACCGGCACTGTCGAGCAAATCGTGGGGCAGTTGGGTATGCCCCAATTGGGCGGCTCCTACTTCACCTTCAGCGACGAGAACAATTACCAAATCTGGGCCTTCCTCAAGAAGTGCTTCGACAAGGGTTGGATGTACAAAGGGCGGGATGTCATGCCCTGGTGCGCCCGCTGCGGCACCGGCATCAGCCAGCACGAGATCGTCACCGAAGGCTACCAGGAAGTGACCCATGACTCCGTCTTCGTGCGCTTCCCGCTCACCGCCAAACCTGACAGGTCTTCGGAGACCTGTCAGGTTTCCGAGCAGGAGGCTCTGCTTGTCTGGACAACCACCCCCTGGACGCTGACCAGCAACGTGGCTGCCGCCGTTGGCCCGGAACTGGACTATGTGCAGGTGCGGCATGAAGATGGCTGGACGTATTACCTGGCGGAAGCGGCTATGAAAAATACCCTCATCGGCCACTATGAAGTGGTGGGCAAACTAAAAGGTGCGGCGATGCTTGGCTGGACGTACACCGGCCCCTTTGACGAACTGCCCGCCACTCAAAAAGCCTTTGCCGAGGCCGGTTACACCCACCGCGTCATCCCCTGGAAAGAAGTGGGCGCGGAGGAAGGCACGGGCATCGTCCACATCGCTCCCGGCTGCGGCGCGGAGGACTTTGAACTGAGCAAAGAAAACAACCTGCCCGTCATCGCTCCCATTGACGAGAACGGCATCTATATCAGCGATTTTGACTGGCTCACTGGCCAATCGGCCCATGAAGTGGCCGAAGCTATCTTTGAAAATTTGCGCGAAAAGGGCGTCTACTACCGCAAGCAGCGGTACGCCCACCGTTACCCGCACTGCTGGCGCTGTGGCAGCGAACTGGTGTACCGGCTGGTGGATGAATGGTTCATCAGCATGGGCGAACTGTATGACAAACCGCGCGAAGAAGTAACGCCGGAGGAAAAAGCGGCCAGTCTCCGTTACCAGATCATGGACGCTGTAGGCCAGGCCAACTGGTATCCCGCCTTTGGTTATGACCGGGAGATGGATTGGTTGCGCAATATGCACGACTGGATGATCAGCAAAAAGCGGTATTACGGCCTGGCGTTGCCCATCTTTGAATGTACCGACTGCGGCCATTTCCATGTGGTGGGCAGCAAAGATGAATTGGAAGAGCGGGCCGTGGCCGGCTGGGAACAGTTCGAGGGGCATACCCCGCATCGGCCGTACATAGATGCGGTGAAAATCGCCTGCCCCGGCTGCGGCGGCGAGGTGGAGCGCATCAAGGATGTGGGCAATCCCTGGCTGGATGCAGGCATCGTGGGCATTAGTACCCTGCACTACAGCGAAGACCGGGAATACTGGCAAAAGTGGTATCCGGCCGACTGGATCAGCGAGAGTTTCCCCGGCCAGTTCCGCAACTGGTTTTACAGCCTGCTGGCGCAAAGTACGCTCATGGCCGATGGCGTGGGGCCGTTTAAGAATTTGTTTGGTTACAGCACCCTGTTGGCGGAAGACGGCCGTGCCATGCACAAATCCTGGGGCAATATGATCGAATTCAACGAGGCCGCCGACCAGATGGGCGCGGACACCATGCGCTGGCTCTACGCCAGTTGCAAACCGGAGCAAAACCTGCGCTTCGGCTACCACGTCGGCGACGAAACCCGCCGCCGCTTTCTGATCCCGCTGTGGAATGTGTATTCGTTTTTGGTGTCGTATGCGAATTTGGATAAGTGGACGCCGGATAGTGAGCAGTTAGCAGTGGGCGACGGACGCAGCGTCCGTAAGCAGTCATCGGTGGCGGCGAATGCGCAGATGGACAGGTGGATTGTGGAGCGGCTGAACGAGACGGCATTGGCGACGCGGGCGGCGTTGGATGAGTATGACGCGGAAAAGGCGACGCAAGTGTTGGAAGCATACCTGGATGATTTGAGCAACTGGTACGTGCGCCGGTCGCGCCGCCGTTTCTGGAAAAGCGAAGCCGACGCCGACAAAAACGCGGCCTATGCTACGCTCTACCATGTGCTGGTGGAATTCATCAAATTGTGCGCGCCGTTTGTGCCCTTTGTCACCGAGGCAATGTACCAAAACCTGGTGCGCGGCGTACACCCGGATGCACCGTTGAGTGTGCATCACACCTTTTATCCGGGCGGCGATGTGGCCGAATTGGACCAACCGCTGCTGGCGAAGATGCGCCTGGCGATCACTACCGCCAGCCTGGGGCGGGCGGCGCGGGCGTCTGAAGACCTGAAACTGCGCCAACCGCTCAGCAAGGCGCGGGTGAATGTGGCTTCCGCCCAGGAACAGGCGGACTTGCTGGAACTGGCCGACGTGCTGGCAGAAGAGATCAACGTCAAAGAGATCGAGGTGGTTTCGGAGGTGGGCGAGTTAGTGAATTACAAAGTGCTGCCCAATAACCGCACGTTGGGGCCGAAGTTTGGCGCGTTGTTCCCGCAGGTGCGTAAAGCATTGGAGGCGCTCGATCCGGCCGAAGTAGCCCGCACGCTGCAATCCGGGAAAACCCTGCAACTGGAAGCGGGCGGGCAGCAGGTGGAACTGACGGCCGAGGATGTGATGGTGCAGACGGAATCGCGGGGCGGCACGGCCGTAGCCAGCGATAAAGGTGTGACGGTGGCGGTAGATACGGCCATCACCCCCGAACTGCTGCAAGAGGGATACGCCCGCGACATCATCCGCCACGTGAACGAGATGCGCAAAAAGGCGGGGCTGGAAATCTCGGACCGCATCGAACTGGCCTACGGTGCGACCGACGATGTAGCCGCCACCTTCGCCCACTTTGGCGACCTGATCGCCCAGGAGACGCTGGCGACGGCGCTGGTGGCGGGGCGGTTGGAGAATACGTTGTATGACACGGCCGTGACCGTCGGCGAACAGGAACTCCGCCTCGCCCTGCGTAAAGCGAGCTAGAGGTTTAGTTGATGATGGACAGTTCGTTTGCCCTGGCTGGCTATAAAGTTACGAGAATGGCACGGTTTGCATTCATTTGCCACGCTTGCAGAAAAGCTACTGTTGGCGCTTGCCGCTCTCCTCGCGCCGGGTCAAGAAACCGAGCGACGTCATTTTCTATCCCAGTCAGCACAACCGTGTGCATACACCAGCGGGCAATGAGTGGGTAGGTGTTGATGAGGATGATCGGGTAAAGTCCAGCAGACAGCCAGCTTTGCAGATCACTGGATTGACATTGGCGCAAGTGGTTGGCATTCAGCTGATGACGCCGGGCGCAGGCGACGGCGTCATCGGCATGGGTGCCGATCGGCGAGGTCTGGCAGCACTCATACAAATCAGACTCTTTAGCAACTGTAATGCCAAAATGGGCCATCACCATGCGTAGGCAGGCAACTGTGCAAGAATATTCGGTTTCTTGAAGAAAAATCGGGGGCGACACGACGGTTAATTTTTCGGCAAAGCTGAAAAGTTAGCCACAATTTGCCCACTGTTTATGGCATGGAATTGGGCGGCATTTGCCTTCATTTCTTCAATTGGCGTCCAGGAGATGATCGTGCCGCTGTTTTCGTCTACGGCAATAGAGCCAATAGTGGCTGGCTGTTCAAAACCAGGATAAGCGATCCAGACAGGCACTACCCAAATGCGACCCAACGGCGATTGCATCCGCCAGGGCACACCCACGCCCATCAGGTCAGTTAAATAGTCAGCCACAAACTCCTGGGCAATGCCCACCGCCTCCTGACCAGATAATTTGCCTTTTATTACCTGTCTTACAGTCATAAGTCTCACCTCTGCTCGCTCCAACATGTTGCTTGATTGTATCACAAACTAACAAGTGATTTCTGTCCTGAAAATCCACAAAATCTGCCTTCATCAGCGTTCTATTTATTCTTCTTGTGTTTCCATCTCCGCCACTAACTGGTCCATGCGGCGGAACTGCCAGGTCCAGCGGGCATTGTAAAGGAACTGGCGCAGGTCAAAGCGGTTGTCATCGGGCGAGTAAGATTCGGCGTGGTAGGCAGGCGTCAGCACGGTGGCTTTGTGGCGATTGATGGCGTAGTAAGTGAAGAAGCGTTTCACCTTGTCGGCCACTTCACGTGGCGGCAAATGATGCCATTCGGCCGCCAGCTTTTCAAACATGCTGAGGGGGCCACAGCGGTCAATTTTGCGCAGGCGGCCGAAACGACTGAGTTCTTCATACGTCATGCCCATGTCCACCTCGTCCAGTTGGGCGTAGTTTTTGGTAATGGGTTCCAGTTCGGCCGTTGGCGCAGCATTGACCACATCCAGCAGGGCCGGGTAGCCTTTGTGCGTGGCCGCCCAACGCAGGAAGCGGCGTAAATCCACCTTGCTGATGCCGCCGATGGGGTTGATGTCGGCGCTGCTGCAATCGTACTTGGTCAGGTAGCCGCGCAGGGCCTCATCCACATTGCCTGTGCCCAAGACGAGCAAAGACCCTTTACGGCCGTACACCCAGGGCAACAACTGCGCCAACATATACGCCAGCACCATACGCAGTCGCGCCTGAATGTTTTGCAGCGCCACATTTTCGGCGTCCGAGCCGCCGTACACTTTGAATTGGGGCGTCTTTTTGGTGAGGGTGGTAAAGAGTTTGGTGATGGCGGTCACGGCCGTGTCCATATTCATGTCCAGATGCCGCGCCCCAATCTGCCCGGCCAAAGCCTTCGCCCGTTTGCGTGTCTCTTTGGAGCTATTTTTGGTGCCCATGTAGGCCGTAAAAAGTAGACGGCTCGCCAATTCAACCGCATTCTGGGGCGTGTATGCCTCATCTCCTACCAGCCGCCGCACATCGGCCAGCACCTGCTCGTTGCCTGCCTGCGCTTCGGCCGTGACCATCTGACACATAATCCCCACCTGGGTGGCGACGGCCGCGCTGTCTGCCCCGCCAGAGAGAGGAATGAAAAAGCCGGCCATACCCGACCGCCGCAAATAATCCCACAGCCAGCAGGCCGGGCCGTAGGCGATCTCTTCTTCTGGCTTGTGGTAGTGGATTTCAATGGGTTGTGCGGGCTGGTGTATTGGCGCGGGCGTGGTCAGGTCAAAATCTATGACGATACGGGGCACGGCCGTCGCGTTGCTGGCCTGCACCTGGCGACTGCCAATGCTGCCCCGGTAGGAGCGCACATCTTCCAGGTCAACGGTTGCCGTTACTACCTCCACATCTCGTGGCGAAAATTGTGACCCCTGGGCCACCACCTGCCCATTCACGGCAATCAGGGCACAGCCGTCAAAGTAGAGCCGCCCGCCGTCACACCCCTGTTGATTGGCGTAAAGATAGATGCCGCCCCCTTTGGCGGTGGCATTTTTGATCAGGTCAATGCGGCGGTGCAGCTTGCGCAGTTCGTGGTGAGAGCCGGAGCCGTTCGCCAAAATTTCCACGCCGTCCAACCCCAGATAGGTGTGTGGGCTGGACACGGCAAACAGTTCTTCGCACGTTTCCGAGGCCAGCACGGTGTCGCGGGTGGCGATGGCGGCGTCGCCAAAGGGCACACTTTCTTGCCCGGTAATTTCCCGAATCATGCGCGGCAAGGCGTGGTCTTCGACGGTGCGCGGATGTTGCCAGGCGGCAAACCAGCGCGGTTCGCGGTAGTTGCCATCATCGGCCAGGATGAGTTTGGGGCGGATGAGGAGGATACGGCCGTTGAGGGCCAGGACACGGCCGTTGTAACGGACTCCCTGGTGCATCACCGGCATGCCGATGTCACACAAAATGCCGTCGGTCAGGTCACTGGAGAGGATTTCCGCCAGCACTTCCCAGGAGTGGCGGAGGGTATCTCCTTCCAGGAAGGCGTCTTCGCAGCCGTAGCCGGAGATTTCCAGTTCCGGCCCCAGGCGGTATCTGGCTCCGGCGGCTTTGGCAAATTGGATGGATTCGGCAATGCGCTGCCAGTTGCCATCAAAATCCAGCGCCCATTGATTGAGGTTGCAGGTGGCGAGGGTGGTGAGGTTCATAGGTGGTGATCGGTAGTCCGTAATCCGTAACCCGTGAACCGTAATCCGATTACGGACTACGGATTACGGGTTACGGTTCACGGCTCATTTCCAGGTCGCTTTCAACACACGCACCCAGTTTTGGTGTGTGAGCTTTTTCAGTTCGGCGTCGTTGAAGCCGTGTTGGCGCAAGGCGGTGAGGAGGTGGGGCAGCCCGGCGGCGTCGCCCAGGTCGGCGGGCATCGTCGCGCCGTCAAAGTCGCTGCCAAAGCCCACCTTGTCAATGCCCATACGCTCCACCAGATAGACCACGTGGCGCACAATTTCCTGGTAGGAGACTTTTTTGGGGTCACGACGGCCGTCGGCATCCAAAAAGCCCACATTAAAATTCACCCCCACCATGCCGCCGCTCTCCTTGATGGCATCGAGTTGTTTGTCCGTCAGGTTGCGCGGCGAAGGGCAGAGAGCATGGGCGTTGGAATGGGTGGCTACCAGCGGCGCATCGGTCAGCGCGGCCACATCCCAAAACCCTTTTTCGTTCAGGTGGGAGAGATCAATCATCACCCCCAGGCTGTTACATTCGCGCACCAATGCTTTGCCCGCCTCCGTCAGGCCGGGGCCAATGTCCGGCGAATTGGGGAAGGCAAAGGGTACGCCCGTGCCATACTTGGTGGGGCGGCTCCACACCGGCCCCAACGAACGCAGCCCGGCGGCATAAAAAATGTGCAGCGAGTCAAAATTGGTATCTATCGCCTCCGCCCCTTCAAAGTGCAGGATGGCGGCCATGACGCCGTTTTTCAGGCAGGCGGCCAACTGTCTGGCGGTGCGGATGATTTGCAGTTTGCCCTCCGATTCCTGCTCCAGGTGGAAGAGGATGGCGGCCATGGCGGTGGCTTCGCGCAGGGCATACTTGTGTTTGAGAGGCGGCGGCAGTTTGGCCGGGTTGAACTTTTTCTTCTTTTCGCCCGGCTTGCGCTCGTTGGGGATGAAGATGGCAAAAAAGCCGCCACCCAACCCACCTTCCTGGGCGCGGGTATAATCAATGTGGCCGGTGTCGTTACGTGTCCAGAATGTACGGCCGTCGGCCGCCTTCTCATACAAATCCAACAACGTATCATTGTGTCCATCAAAAATCGGAAAATCTGTCATGCTAAACCTTCTTGAAATTGCGTAATAGTGTCATTCCGACGAGTCTTCGAGGAGGAATCTCCCACAATGTTTAAGGAGTAAGATTCCTCGCTCCGAAGACTCCGCTCGGAATGACAGTCGCTCATAACCAAATTACCTTTCCAATAAATAGTAACAAGCCTCTGGTGTGTACAGTAAGTCGGTGACTTTATAGCCCTGAGCGAACAGGGAGATGAACAGGTCGCGGGTGTGCAGCCGCCAGGTGTGGGCCAGTTCCGGGTCGGCCTGTTTCAGGGTGCGGATGCTGGCGGGCACTTGCATCAGCAGACGTGAATGACCGGGTGGGATAATGGCCCCGGCCGGACGCGGATGAGGGACGCCCTGCGCCGGGTTGATAATGGGCACACCGGCATCGCGCAAATCGTCCAGGGTGTGGGGGGATGCGCCCTCTAATCGGCCGGTCACATGCTGGCTGTCCAGCCACCAATCCACCTGAAAGCGGTCGGTGGGCAGCCCGGCGTTGATGCCGGCGGCCGTGCCGTATAGATTGATGTAGTAAGTGTTGCAGATCGCGCCCAATTTGTGCAGGTTCAAATTGCCGTTTTTGGTTTCCAGCGGGTCATACGTCCAGGTGGCGTGATTGATGCCCCGCGCCAGCAGATATTCACGCTGGGCCAGTTTCATCTGGTAGCCGATGTTGTAGCTCTGGTATTCGGGCAGCACGCCCAGTTGTTCGGAGCAGAATTTGACACGGCCGTTGGTGGCCGTGCCATCTTCTGTCAATCCAATAAAACCAATGGAGAAACCAACCAGTTTGCCATCCAGCCACGCGCCCAGCAGTAGGCCGCCATTTTGCTGGAAGGTGATCATTAAATGCGCCGGAATGACTTCGCGGTAATCGTCCAGGCTCCAGGCGGCTTTGGAGATTTCTTCAACGGCCCAGTAGTCGGCCGGTTCTTCTACGAGGTGGATGTCTAATTTCATAGTCGAGAAGTAAGCAGTAAACAGTAAGCAGTGAGCAGTGGGAATTACTGCTTACTGCTTACCGCTCACTGCTCACTGATTCAATCAAGGCCTGTCCAATTTTTGAGCCACGCCTCCAAATCTTCCGGTTTGTTGGCGACAACGGCCGTGAATCGCGCCCCCGGATAATGCTGCTGAAACCAGGAAGCGGTCAGCACTTCGGGCCAGTGGTGCGGGTTGACGGCCAAGACGTGCCGGGCTTCCAGGTCGCCAATACCGGCGTCGTCGGCGGAAAAACCGATGGTGAAACGGCCGTCATACCCCCCCTTGGCCGCTGCCAGCAGCCATTTCATATCGGCGGTGGGTGGCAGCAGCACGTAGACGCGACGGTAGTTGTAGCGGGAACTATCACTGGGCACCAACTGCACATCAAGAGCCACTTGCAACAGCCGTAAGGAGAGCAGCCGGGCGCCCTTGTCGCTGACAAAACGCAGTTCGTATAGGCCATCGTAATCGCTTTTGAATTCGTAGCGCCAGAGGTGGCGGTCGCCGTCCAGCGTCTTGCCACGCGGTATGACGGTGGTGAGTTTGTTGTCTGGGCGTGTCACCAGCAGGTCAACGGTGGGGTGGTCACGGGTGGAGGAGATAACGGCCGTGACCGTTTCCCCCGGTTTCGGCCGTTCCGGTTCCACCGCAATGTGGGTGTCACCCGCGCCGACGATGTTGACGCTCCGTTTGTGTCGCCCGATGGGGCGTAGTTCCGCCTGCCGCCAAAAGACCGTCTGCTGTCGTTTGGGTAACGATGGGGCTGATTTCAGGTAGACGGTGATGATGTTGGCTTCGGCGACGGCCGTCAGATGCAGCGTTTCCCAATGGCTGAGCGGGTTGGCTTTGCCGCTCCACACTACCAATGGGCTGTTTGGGTCCAGGCCACCTGTCGGATCAACGCCAATTTGCAAATTGACATCGCTAGCTTCTAAACGGCTGGCGGGGGTGGTATCTTCGCTCGACCACGCCTGCCCTTCCACCGAAAACTCATAGCTGTTGCCCGGCGCGGTGGGAACTTGCTGCCACAGGCCGCCGATGTGCGTACCAAAGGGGGTAGCAACTTGCTGTGTCAGCGCTTCATCCAGGGTGATGGGGCTGAAAACGGGTTGGCGATTTTTCCAACTGGGATCACCAGCCGCCGGTTCCACCCACCAGGGCGCCCAGCCTACGGCTGTGATCAACTGATTGTTATCTCGATAAGGGTAAAACGGCTTGCCCACTGCGCCGTTGAGTAAGAGTCGTGTTTGGGCCATTCTGTGTGGAGCGTGACCCGTGATGCGTGATGCGTGACCGCTCTCACGGTTCACGCATCACGCATCACGCATCACGTATCAAATCCAAGTCCTCTTTCTTTCAACGATACATACCGCTGGTGACCGATGATGACGTGGTCCAGCACCTCAATGTCTAGCAGTTTGCCCGCCTGGGCCAACTGGCGCGTGACGCGAATGTCTTCGGGTGACGGAGACGGGTCGCCAGAGGGGTGGTTGTGGGCGACGATAAAGGCGGCGGCGTTTTCGCGGATGGCAGCGCGGAACAGTTCGGCCACGCGAATGACGGAGGTGTTCAGGCTGCCCACGTAAATGGTAGGGGTGCCCAGGACGTTGTTGCGTGTATCCAGCAGCACCAGTTTGAGATGCTCTTTTTCCAGAAACATCATCTCCGACATGAGCAGGTTGGCGGCGTCGGCGGGGGAAGTGACGCGCGGTTTCTCTTGCGGTGCGGTAGCTAACAGACGGCGACCAATTTCCAGCGCGGCCTTAATTTCCACGGCTTTGGCTTCGCCGATGCCATGCACGGTCATCAGTTCAGGGATGGAGGCGCGGGCCAGCCCGGCCAAATCCTTGAACTGTATCAGCAGCCGTTCCGCCAGCCGCACCACGTTTTCACCTGGCACTCCAGTGCGCAGCAGGATAGCCAGCAGTTCGGCAGTGGACACGGCCGTTGGCCCCACCTGCACCAGCCGTTCGCGCGGCCGTTCCCCGGCAGCCATGTCCCGGATCATAGGCGCGTAAGCGACTTTGGGGGGGTCTGTTTCCCCGTCTGTGCGAGCATCCATAATTTGCATGGGGAGGGGAGGCTTTAGCCGAAACTGTCGGCTAAAGCCTCCCCTCCTAAAAGCGTTACTTATTCCGCCGAACCACTGAGCAACAGAATCAGCTCCTCATACTCATCGGCGGCCAGGTGCAGGGTGATGCTGCCCAGTTCGATGTGATACAAAAAGCCATCCTCATCCGGGCTGCGCCAGACGGCGAAGTTTTCCGTTTCCGAAAGGATGTCCATTTCCACGTCGTCATTCTCTTTTTTGCTCATTTTTTCTCCATTTCAACTGAACTTTTTTCGTTATCTGCCCGTTCCAGCCGTTTTTCCAGGGGGAGAGGGAGTTTGGGTAGCACGGCCGTGTCTACCGGCTCTAACACCTCATGTCCCTGGGCAAACGGCGGCTGATTGAGCAGTTTACTATAGATATACCGCAAGATGATGCGGGCGCTGGCCAATACCGGCGCGGCCAGCAAGATTCCCAATACACCGGCAATGGCCGCGCCGCCAATGACCCCTATCAACACTACCAGCGGATGCAGCTTCAAATGATACCCAATAATGCGCGGCACGAGTATATAGTTCTCAGACTGATAAATTAATGCATAAACACCGGCAACCAGTAAGGCAAACCAGAACGGGGACATGAAATTGCCTAACCAACTGCTATCCGTCTGGAAGAAGGCCAGGAAGATGGCAGGTATGGCCGCCAGCACCGGGCCAAACGTGGGGATGAGTTCCATAAATCCGGCAAAAATAGCTAACGATCCGGCATTGGGTAGCCCTAAAATGGAAGCGGCAATATAGACGATGATGCCCACTACAAAACACAAGACCAATTGGCCGCGTAAAAAGGCGTTCCACGTCAGGCTGATTTGTTCGCCAAGCTGGCGGACATCGGCGCGGTAATCGGCCGGCGTCAGATTCAGCACGGTTTCAAACAGGCGCTCATGGTCTTTGACCATGTAGAAGGAGATGATCAGAACCAGAATTAACCAGCCTACGGTGGAGATGGTCACAGTGGCTACGCTGCTGAAAATGGCGAGCGTCTGGCCGCCCAGGGTTTGAACAATGCCAACCAGATTGTCGCTTAAGGAGCGAACGATCTGGTCAAATGGCAGTTCATCCATGGGAATCTCATACCCTTCGATCAGGACGATAGGCTCCGTGAAAAAATTGCCGACGCCAGCCAGGTAGCGCGGCACGTTGCCGATAAAAATAGTTATCTGGCTGACCAACGGCGGGATGGCAATGACGGGAATGGAAATCAGGAAGATGGTTAGCGCCAGATAGATGGCGGCAATGACCAGCAGGCGGGGCAGACGTAAGGTGCGGGTGATCAGGTTAACCAGGGGGGTGATCAGGTAAGCCAGGATGGTGGCCAGGCTCAGGGGCAACAACACGATATTGATGCGGTAGAATAACAGCAGCGCCAGCACCAGCAGAATGACGACGACGGTGCGTTTGCTGCTGTCACTCCAGAAAGGGGAACCAGGCGCTTTTGGATTGTCCATAGGGGGGATTATAACTGACAAGTGGCAAGTTGCAGGTGGCAAGTTGCAGGTACTTGCCACTCATTGACCTGTTGTGATGAACTATATTTGTTCATCCGTCGCCGATTTCGGAGAGTTCCAACCAGCGGGTCACGGCCGTGTCCAGTTCCCTTTGTGCTGTTTCCAGTTCGGCAACCAGCGTTTGCAGGCGCGTATAGTCACTGCCCGCCTGGTTAATGGCGGTTTCCAGTTCGGCGATGCGGGCTTCGAGAGTGGGTACGGCCGTGTCCAGACTCTCCAGCTCCCGTTTTTCCTGCCAGGTCAATTTGCGCGGCCGTTCGGCTGGTTTGGTCGGCTGTGGTATTGTTTTAGGCGGGGGTGTTACGGCCGTGACCTCTGTATCTGCCGCCCGCAGTTGTTGGTAACTTTCATAGGGAGTGGGGTAGCGCGTACCCATGACGCCATCTTCAAAACTCGCCAGAAAGTCCACATTGCGGTCTAAAAAGAAACGGTCGTGGCTGACCACCACCAGGCAGCCTTCAAAATGATCCAGAAATTGTTCCAAGACCGCCAGCGTTTGTACATCCAGGTCATTGGTCGGTTCGTCTAAAAAAAGGACGTTGGGTTGGTGGATAAGGGTCGCCAGCAAATAGAGGCGGCGGCGTTCACCCCCGCTCAGGCTGCCGATGGTTGACTGCTGTTCAGGGCGGGGAAACAAGAACCATTCCAGCATTTGCGCTGCTTCCACCTTTTCGTCGTCGGCGGTGCGAATGTTGGGGGCGATGCTATTGATGTATTCGATAACGCGCTTGTTTTCCGGTAGGCCACTGGCATGTTGATCATAATAGCCCAACTGCACGGTTTGTCCCCAGTTTATGGCGCCGTTGTCTGGCGCGGTTTTGCCCGCCAACACATCCAGAAAGGTGCTTTTGCCGGCGCCGTTGGGGCCAATGACGCCAATGCGGTCGCCGGGATCGAGGTGAAAATCGAGGTTTTGGAACAGCATCAGGCCATCGTAGCTTTTGCTCAGGCCGCTGGCTTCCAACACGCGCTTACCCAGGCGACGGGAGGCGAGCGCCATGGCTACGCGGTCATCGCCCCGGTCGTATTGAATTTCACGCAGCTCTTCGATCCGCTGTTTGCGCGCCTTTTGTTTGGTACTACGCGCCTGGGCGCCACGCCGTAGCCATTCCAGTTCACGGCGCAGGATGCCTTGCCGTTTAATTTCGGCAGTGCTGAGTTGTTCGTCGCGGCGGGTGCGTTGTTCCAGGTAACGGCCGTAGTTGCCCGGATACATCACCAACTGCCGCCGGTCTAATTCCACAATCTTGTTCACCACCCGCTCCAGGAAGTAGCGGTCGTGCGTCACCATGAGCAGCGCGCCGGGACGATTCAGCAGATAGCTCTCCAGCCAGCCGATGGTGTCGGCGTCAATGTGGTTAGTCGGTTCGTCCAGAATAAGCAGGTCGGCCGGGTCAAGCAGGGCATGGGCCAGGGCCACGCGCTTGTACTGCCCGCCGCTGAGGGTGGCTACCGGCGCGTCAAACTGGGTGATGCCCAGACGGGTCAGGATTGTCTTGGCGTCAGCCTCGGCAGACCAGCCGCCGCTATGGTCCATCTGGTGGCTAAGGCTGGCAAATTCGGCTTGCCAGGTGGCATTGTGCGGATCATGGTGCAGTCGGTCGCTGGCGCGGTTGAAATCGCGCAGCAGGCGCATCTGGGGTGCATCGCTTTGGAAAATGGCATCCAACACGGTCAGGTTTTCATCAAGATGTGGTTCTTGGGGTAGATATTGGACGCGGATGTTACCGGTGCGGCTGACACGGCCGTTGCGCGGCATCTCCAACCCGGCAATCAGGCATAGCAACGTGGTCTTGCCACTGCCATTCCGCCCAATCAGGCCAATGCGATCCCCCTCGTTAATGAGCAGGTTCACCTTGTCCAGCAGCAGCCGTTCGCTGTAGTAGTGGGAGACGTTTTCGAGGGTGAGGAGGTTCATGGGGAGAATTAAGAATTAGGAATTAGGAATTATGAATTATGAATTATGAATTATGAATTATGAAGGGATCGCCCCTTCACCTGCTCACCTGCTCATCCAACTCCAGGCTGTTACCCGGCGGCAGTACCTGCACCAGCACATCGGGGGCCAATGCGGCGGTGCGGTCGGCGAAGGTGATGGGGGGCAGGGTGAGGAAGACGGGGTTAAGCCAGCCGAAGCCGATGGGGTGGAAAGCGCCCCAATGGATGGGGATTGCCATTTTGGGCTGGATGAGGGCGCACGCTCTGGCGGCCGTTTCCGGGTCCATGTGGCCGTCGCCCAGGGTTGGCCCCCAGCCCCAGACGGGCAGGAGGGCGATGTCCGGGTGCAGCGCGGCCATTTCCGGGTAGAGGTCGGTATCGCCGGCGAAGTAGATGGCGGTGGCACGGCCGTGAATGACAAACCCCACACATTCCGTCCTGGCCCCCATGGGGGTGCGCTGGCTGATGTGGTCGGCAAGCACCGCATCAATGGTTAATGGGCCAACGGCCGTTTTCTGGCCGACGCTGATCTCTTCAATGTGGCTGAAGCCGTACCCTTTGAGCATCTCGGCCGTGCCGGTTGGCCCGATCAGGCGGATGTCGCGTCCCAACTTTTTGAGCGAGGGGATGTCCAGGTGGTCGCGGTGGTGATGGGAGAGCAGGATGGCGTCCAGGGGGGTGAGATTGTCAAAGGTGGGGTACGGCCGTCGCCGCCGCAAATGGGCAATACGATGGCGCAGCAGGGGGTCGGTCAATAACCGCGCGCCGTCCAGTTCAATCAATACGGTGGCATGGCCAATGTAGGTCAGGCGATCTGTCATGCCCTGATTATACCGGTGCATGGCTTTACCTGACACCCCAACCTTCATAAATCGTGGCTTGAACACCTGACCACTTCACACTACACTTGCGCCATGTATTTGCAACTCCATCGGTTAACCATTCATCTGGACAGTGAGGACACGGCCGTGAACCAGGAGTGGCAGCGGTTGTTTGCTGGCTGGTTGGTGACTAATCCACCCCAGGTGGACATCCATATGCAGATTAACCTGGTTGACGAACTCCCCCCCGTGCCTGCATCAGCCCCCATCTTTACCGATTCCCGCCCCCTGCCGGATGATATAGGCGTTTTATCGGTGTATACAGCCGAACCGGGGGTGGTCTGGTTGCATTACCATGATGGGGCGCTGGTGCAAACACCACTGGCAACAACGGAATCACGATCTACGATTCGTGGGATAGCGATGTCATCCGCGCTAACATACGGTCGTTTTGAAGACATCACGTTTACCAGCCTGGCGCCGGCGTTGCGGCGTCAGGGATATTATCTGGTTCATGCGTTTGCGGCGGCGAAGGATGGCACGGCCGTACTCATTGTGGGCGCGTCGGGCAGCGGCAAAACCACATCCGGGCTGAGTCTGCTGCTGGGCGGCTGGCGGTTGTTAGCAAACGACATTTTGTTATTGGAGAGTCGGGCAGATGGCCTGTATGCGCTGCCCACGCCGGGCGGGGTCAGCATCCGCCCGGCCACTTTTGATTTGTTGCCGGCTTTAAAAAAGTGGTTGAACCCCCAAAATGGGCAAGTCAGTCTGTCGGGTCAACAGTTAAGCCAGGGACAGTGGGCCGAACCGTCGCGGGCGGCTCTGGTGCTGCTGCCGGAAATTGAAGCAACCCGGCCGTGCAGTCAGCTACAACCGGCCAATCGCGCCGTCGCTCTGGTACACCTGCTGGAAGAAAGCGCCGACCGCTGGGACACGGCCGTCCTGGATGCGCATGTGGATGTAATGGAGCAGTTGTCGCGGCAGACGGCCGTGTACCATCTGCTGCTTGGTCAGGATGTGGCTCATTTGCCAGAATTGATTGAAGGAGTGCGAAAAGGTAATGCGTAATGCGTGATGCGTGACCAGAAAACTCACGCATCACGTATCACGCATCACGGAGAAAAAGTATGAAAACACGCACAATTTTTACGGTGATGGGGGTACAGGTGCAGTTGACGCAAACGGGTCTGGTGGGTACGGCCGTGTTGTGGCTGTTGTTGACGTTATTGGCCTGGTGGTTGCTGCCACTGTCACCCGCCGCCACGATTGTTATGGGCATCCTGTTTACGCTGCTGCACTGGTTGGGGGAGTGGCTGCATCAGATGGGCCACGCGCTGGCAGCGCGGCGGGTGGGCTACCCCATGCAGCGTATTCGCACCTGGTACGCATTGGCCGCCGGGCTGTATCCCAAAGATGAACCGCCGCTGCCCGCCGAAACCCACATCCGCCGGGCGTTGGGCGGCCCGGCGATGAGCCTGTTTTTAAGCGTGGTGGGGGCGGTGTTGGTGGGGGTGTTACGGCCGTCGGGCGGCATTCCCTATTATCTGGCGGCTTTTTTCACACTGGAAAACTTCTTCCTCTTTTTCCTCGGCGCGTTTCTGCCCCTTGGTTTTACCGATGGCAGCACCCTGCTCTACTGGTGGCCCAAACGTGGGCAGAGTTCGGTTAGCAGCGAAAAGTAGCGTCTTTATCCTGTTTGGCACTCGATGGTGAAGAGCTTTATTATTCCGTCGTTCTGAGCTCGTTCTCTACCTGGTTTTGAGCGAAGTAGCTGTTCCTTCTTGCGTTCAAAGAGGGTCTGCAGCCCAATTTGTCCCAAGCACCATGCAGTGTATTTAGCTACATGGCTGCTGAATTAGGATTATATGCGCTGCTGTGTTTGGGGGGGCGATACCGCTTAGCCAGCCATGCCACGCTTCACCCTCTATGATAATACACCCGGTGACGGTGTACGTAGTCCCAGCCGGAACTTCACTGAAGCGGAAGTAGCCAAACTGGTCAGTAACGGTAAGGGCCATTGTTCGCCCATCTGATTCATCAATGAGATTTACATATACCCCTGCTCGTAATTCACCAAGTACAAAGGTGCTGCCGCTGATCGTACCGCGGCCAGAGGCAGTCGTGGGTGTGGGGGCGGCCGGCGTCACTTGGATACCCATCAGAGGCCCGGTGATATTATTTGTTTCGTCTGTTTCATCGATATGTTCATCAGAATCCACAAAACCATAGACTACGTGTGGCGTCGGGTTGGCGAAGCCCAGATAGGCAGTAACCATGAGCAGTCTAGTTTCCCCTCCGGCCAAAAAGGAAACAGCTGTATATCCGTCACTTTCGGTAATGGGAATCGTCGTTGTCAATACCAGGTCAGGATTCGGATCCAGGTAAATGTCCACAAAGAACTGTCCAATGATATTTATATCGCTCGCGTTAGCGATAAGTACATTGAATTGCACGGGTTGGTAAGCAATAATGGGCGGTGTACTGATTAACTGTAGTGGGCCAACTACCAACAGATCTGGGCCAAGACAGGGTACAGTAAAGATTTGGGAATCGGTAGCACCACTGCCTGATATGGTTGTGACCGTGTACGTCGCGTTTTGTTGTGGTATCGAGATTGAATACACGCTGACGAATGTGCCCGCATGCTGACCGGCTAACCAAGTCTGTAGCAATGTTCCTTCCCACGAAAGCGTCAAAGATTCGTTTGTGGGCCAGTTTCCAAAGTAGACGGTAAACTGTATCTGGCCAGGGTTTGTCACTGGTGTACCGCAGTTGGGTACCAAGGTGGTATAAGGCGCAGACAGCGACGTTGGCGTTATGGTGGGTGATGGGGTGGAAGTGGCAGTTGGGGTATTTGTTCGCGCAGGAGGGTTGGTAGGTACCACTGGTGTATTCGTCGGGAATGGTGTGGGTAAAGGAAATGGTGTGGGTAAAGGAGTAGCGGTAGGGGTTGACGTGGGGGTACGGGATGAGGTTGGTACAGGGGTATAACCCACTGTGGGTGGTGGACTGGTATTGGCAATTAATGGCGTAGAAGTTGGAAATGGCGTCGTGGTAGAGGCAGAGGTGGCAGTAAGGCTGGGCCTGATAGAGGAAGGGGGTATAGTAGGAGGTGGGGGTAAAGCGGTAGGTGTGGAAGAAACCTGGGCAATGACTGCCGGGGTGTTCGTCGCGCAGGGCACCTGGAAGGTATCGCTGGTAGCAAATCGCGGTTGGCCCAGGTCGCCGATCATCGCCGAAATTTGATGTTCTCCATCAGCAATGCCCGTTAATGTCACCTCTTGCACGATAAAGCCGTCGGAATCGGCCGTTACCCTAGCTATTACCTCACCCTGCCACAATAAAACCACTTCCGTTTGGGCTGCCCAGTTCGACCCTTGAATGGTTATTTCGGCTATTTCTCCATCCATCACACAATCTGGAGAGACCACAATAAAGGGGGTCAGGGGCGTAGCAGTGGGGATGGGGGAGGCAGTGGCGGTAACGAGAATGGCCGCTAACTCAGTATAAGTCTCACGGCCGGCCCAAAATGCGCTATACAGTTGGCTATTCCCTTCAATTGCCCTCTTCACTAACGACTCCCATTCCCCATCCAGTTTAATTACCGTATCAAAATCGGCCAGTGCCAGGTCTATCTGCCCTTGTGCGGCATAAACCAAGCCGCGATCAAAATAAGTGCCAGGGTGCCGGTCATTCAAGCCAATCGCCACGTTAAACAGATTAATCGCTGGCTCGTACGCCTTTTGACCAAACTGCGCCCGCCCGGCCAGCCACTGTTCAATCTCTGTTGCCACGCCATTCCCTACCTGATCGTCCAGTTTACGTAAAGCCTGCCCCATGGCATAAAGCAAACTTTCCTCCGGCAGGTTGCCTTCTAAATCCAGGTACACAGGAACCCGTGTATACAAACGACGAATAGTAATAATCAATTGCGAAGCTACCGTGGCCGGGTTATCCAAGACAAAGATGGCGAGTTGTTCTTCCCGGCTGAGTTCCTCAAAAAAGAGTATGAGCGCTTCATCTTCAAAACCCGGCAATTCAAAAAGCTCGGCCAGACTGGTGACTCGTACCTCCGCGCTGATGGTATTACGAAAATTGTCAATTGAGACCTGGGCCTGAGCCCGGATTGCCTCTTGCCGTTGGCGATAAATAACGAGCAACAACAGGATAATAAGTCCTACAGCGGCAACCATCAGACGGCGTGTCCAATCACCTGGGGTATTGTTTTTAATCCAGTCTCGGTCGAATACATGGCGGTATACCTCATTGCGAACCACCAGATTTCCTTTATTTGCTCCCACCAGCCCAAAAAGCTTTAAGCGGTTCTGGAGAGGGGAACGTTCATCTTCTGGAACTGTTTTGCCCCGATATACCTGTTCATATAATCTCAGGAGTTGGCGACGACGCGAGTTGGTTAAAATGCTATCACTGACAAACTGCAAATTGGTCTCTTTGCGGGCTTCATCGGTAAGAAACAACATTCCCACCAAGTCATCTACGGCCGTTTCACTCCAACCAGTTTGGTTCTTTTCAATCGCCGTCAGGCATAGCTTTTGTGTAAGGTAAGGATGGCCGTTTGTCCAGAAAAAGATGCGTTCAAAAATGGTGGTTGCATCATCTGGGTAGGTGAACTGAAGACCCTCTTTCAGAGGAGCAGCATCTGCAAAGGCAAAATCAGGCAAACGAATCCCTTCACCAATGTTAAAGGGAGTGCGGTTACGGTCTTTAATCAGATCTGCCGGGGTAGCAACACCCAACAAAACAAAAACCAACCGCTCATAAGCCGGATCTGTGGCTCGGGCGTTATAGGTGGAACGGATCGCGGCAAAAAAGTCATCGGAGAATGTCAAGTTGAGGGTAGTATCAATTTCGTCCACAAAGATGACGACCTTGTTCCGGCGCTGAGCCAGAACAACATCGTGCAAGAAGTCACTGAAACGCTGAACAGCACTAAAGTTTATCCGTTCCGCCCACCATTTTTCTGGGTCTACGTCCAGCCGCAACTGTGCTTTGAGGCGCGTAATTAGCCCCAAATACCATTGCTCTACATCGACATCGGTGCCTATTTTGGTCAGGTCAATAATGGCTGCCTGGATGTCTTGTGCCTGAAGGGTTTGGGCTGTACGAACCATCAGGCTTGATTTGCCCATCTGGCGGGCGGTGAGGACGTAACAAAATTTGCCGGCCAGGATGAGGTTGAGCAGTTCATTGTCAGCCGGTCGTTTGATGTAGGACGGGGAGGTGTGGTGGAGTGTCCCACCAGCCACAAAAAAGCGCGAAGGATCTGGGTGAGATTCGGCTGTTGTCATAATCTATCCTCGAAATACCGTTGATACAACTCGCAACGACAGGTGTACAAAGTGCCAGCCCCACGCACCAGACCGGCCCGCAACAACCGGAACAGAGCCATCTCATTACTGGCGCGGTTTTGGCGGATGATCTCTTTCAAGGTAGTTTGTAAAGCTGCTTCATCGCGCAAGAGCCACAGTTGATGACGTAGATGATCACTAAAAGGGCCACTATCGCTGGCTGCCCCCCGATGTAACTCGTCCCATGTCATAGAGCCTGTGACCAGGGTATACAAAGCTTTGCGCGTGAGATAGGGGTGGCCGTGTAATAGGGTCATAAATTGGTCAAAGCCATTTTGGCCGATAGGTTCCCCGTGTCGCCGGTTCAGGTCAGTAACTTGCGCGAGGGTAAAATCTTCCAGGTAAAGTTTGAGGCCTACATTAAAGGGGGATTGGTTTATATTGGCAATAAGCAGGTATGGCTCAGTGGAAATAACCATGACGATATTTAGCTTTTCCCAGACCTCATCATACGCCGTACTGTTGTGCCAGGAGCGAATCAGACCAAAAAAATCGGTATGGAAGTTGGTCTCTACTAGACGGTCAGCTTCATCTATGGTTAAAATGATGGGTGTATCGGCTGCGCCCAGGATGTGATCTTCCATGAGGTAGGTTAATTTATCCTGGGGCCCAAGCGTTCCCTGCCAGATCTTTTCAACACGTTCGGTATCCAGATGAAGTTTACGAACCATAAAATCTGCCAGGTAACGCAGAAAGGCATTCGGATTGTTCAGGTGTTCGCGGTCTACTCGTTGCAAATCGAGGCTGACCACTTTGGCCCCATGTTGGCGGGCATGTTGGATGCCTCGTACCAACAGAGAGCTTTTGCCAGTCTGGCGGGCTGCACGAATGGTAGTAATGCTGCCAGGGCGCAAAATCTGGCGTTTTAGGGAGTTATCAGCTTCGCGTTCAATGTAGAGTTTGTCGCTGAGTCGAACCGTGCCGCCAGGAGCCACCAAGTCTTCTAGGAAGCGAGGGTCAAATTCAGGTAAAGGAGCAAGGCCCATTTGGTCGTTGCTGAAGGGACGGCCATCTTCCGTTAAATGGATGACACCTGGAGGAGGGCAGCTAAAAGTGGAGTATGATGGGGAAATCGGCCGTGTATAGCAGCCAAAATTTCCTTTCCCACTCGGTCATTGTCAGTCTGGTTTTGCCAGAAAACATATTGGAAAGGGTCTAGAAAAGCATCAATTGCATAGGGCAGTAAATCATTGTTAGCCAGCCTGACGGGTAAGAGATGAGGGCGACCCTGCTGTTTGTGGTAGTTGTAGGCTCGTCGCACTTCGGCCTGTACCATTTCTGAATCGGCTGATTCCCGCGAGAGTATTACAACGAAACAATCAGCCATTTTAATTTGGTAATCAATCTTTTCTAGCCAGGCAGTGCTAGTGTTTATGGTGGAATCTACAAATACCTCATATCCCTGGGTTGTCAACATCTGATGCAAGTAACTAGCCAACTGGGAATCTCTGTTTGTATAGCGTTTGTAGCTGATAAAAAGACGCGCTGGAGAGGAAGACTCTGCGGATGCCGTTTGAATGCCAGCAGCCGACACGGTGACTTTTGCTGGGATATTCTCTCGTTGCAGATAGACCGTCTGTTTTTTAGTTTTTCGCCCTTGAGATATAGCCTCTAACTCTGCCCTCACCTCATGGATACTGGCGATTCTTTGGGTGACATCTTTTTCCAGCATTTGTTGAATGAGTGTAACTAAATCAGCCGGAATCTCTGGCTCGTATTGTCTCAGATCGGGTACAGGTTCGGTTAAAATGGCATTCATAATGGCAATAATGGTGTCACCGGTAAACGGCCGTATTCCGGCCAACATCTCAAACAATACAATCCCGAATGCCCATATATCTGTCCGTTTATCAATCGGCTCCCCATTATACGCTTCCGGTGATAGATAGTAGGGGGTGCCTATCATGGCCCCACTTTGGGTCAGTCGCGGGCTGGTGGCTACATAAGCCAGGCCAAAGTCCATCAACTTAGCTATTTGCTCGCTGGTGATTAGGATGTTCTCTGGTTTCAGGTCGCGGTGGATGATGCCGTTTGAATGGGCGTGTTCCAGGGCCAGGCAAATCTGGCGGCTGATGGCTAAGGATTCGTCCAGGTTTTGTGGTTTGTGCTGGCGCAGGGAGTGGCCGGGTACCAGTTCCATGACGATGTAGGGACGGCCGTCCACCTCGCCGGTATCAAACACGGTCACAATGTTGGGGTGGTTGAGGCGGGCAATGGCCTGGGCTTCCCGCAGCAGCCGGGCACGGCCGTCGGCGTCCAGGGCATTCGGAGCCAACATTTTGACGGCCACATCCCGTGTCAGCCGGGTATCATGGGCGCGGTACACCACCCCCATGCCGCCGCGCCCCACTTCCTCTAAAAGCTGGTAGCGTCGCGGAAACAAGGCCGCCGCCAGCGCATCGCCTTCTTCGCCCCGTGAGAGCCGTTCAAACAATGTTTTGGTCTGTGGCGATGGCTCGACCCCCAGTTCATTTTCCAGCGCGTCCACACAGCGGCGGTAAACGGCCGCCATGCGCACCAGATCGCCGCGACCGGCATGGGCCACCATCAGGGCACGGTAGGCCGCTTCCGGCGACTGGCCGAAGGCCAGCCAGCGTTCACCCCATTCCAGCAGGTCATCCCAACGGCGCACGGCCGTCAGCCTGTCCAGCAACTGCTCTATTTTGCGTTCAAACAGGCTTTGCTGCCGTTCGCGCTGCCACATCACCCAGTCATCATAAAAACCGGGCAGCAGTTCGCC
Organism: Chloroflexota bacterium; assembly: GCA_035444285.1. GTDB lineage: Bacteria > Chloroflexota > Anaerolineae > Promineifilales > Promineifilaceae > CAADGU01. Next base: position 393,097 of record DAOMOK010000003.1, on the reverse strand, counting down.
GCCATACACGGACACAATCGCCATGAGTTCCTCTGGCGTGGCCTCCGCGCCAATTGGCTTTTCCAGCAAAGCCACATCCAGCCAGAAAACGGTCGCCGCAAACGCAACGGTCATATCATCGCTGTGCAGGTAATGGGGAGCGGCCTCGCCCAATGCTTTGCGAATGTGCCAGAGGGATTGGCGCAAGTTGCGGCGGGCGTTTTCTTCGCTGCTATCCGGCCAGAGCAGCCCGGCCAGCTTCTCGCGGCGATGGGCCGTGCCCGCGCTGAGGGCCAGGTAGGCCAGCAGGGATTGGGCAGGGCGTGAGGGAAGGGGAACGGTACGGCCGTCCACTTTCACTTCAAACCGACCTAACAGCCTGATTTCTAACATGCTGCTCTACCTCTTAAGAGGTTGGTTTACGCGAATTGTGGCAATGATGTAACAAGGGGCGAATGTTGTTGACTGCCAGGGGGATTATAACACTGCGCCGACCGGATTCAAGGATGGAACTGGGGCAAAAGATGGTGAAATGACACGGCCGTAGACGCTGGTGGACGGCCGTGCCATAAAGTGATGCCTACAACTCAAAGTTCGTGGAAAGGCAAAAGGGTTGTCATACGTCCTATAGTCAAGCGCTCATCACTTTGTTTACAAAGTCGGTCCATCATCAAACATGGCTGTTAACAGTCGTGGTCTAGTATCCAATAGTCATAGAGAGCGCTCGCTTAAAGTGCCTTCCATCACTTAAACGCTGGCTAAACGGAAGGTTCTTAAAATCCCGTTTAACAGTCTGGTATAACCTGTATTGTGTCTTTTGTCCGATAAGCAACGCGCATCCCAGAAAAACCCGCCTTAAGCATACAACCAGGTTTGTGGTAATCAGCCGCTTGAGTAGTGCGTACGGCTCAAGCCATTACCATGACCTGTATGCCGACGCAGATTCTCCAGGTTGCTCTCGGAAGGAGGTGATGATGCCCTATTCCCACCGGTATTAAACCGTTTTCAAACTCATCCTGTTATCTGAATACTTTTTTATAAGGCAATTATTTGCCATAGGAGTTTATCATGTTGTCCTTGATCAAAAGGTACAGACTATATTCTATTGTGTGGCTCGGCCTTCTGGTTTCCCTGTGGCTGGGCAACACAGCCAGCGCCGCCCCCACCAGCCGCCACTTACAGACAAACACCCCTCTGGTGCCGTCAGTTTACACCTTTGAAGGTGAATCGTTGCCCAAAGTTCTGACGCTGGCTGCCCGCACCATGCGCATCTGTGGCTGCGAAATCATGGTCAGCCACTTCGTCCTTGAACGGCCGTCCGACCCCTGGTTTCGCCTGTCAATCTATCTTCATGGCCCCTTCCCGACCTCTATGGTCCCTTCTCTGCCTGATTATTGGGAACGCGCCCGCTTCCAAGGGGCTTCGCTACCGACTGTGCTAATTGAGGCGGCCAAATACCTGGAAAACTGCCAATGCCAGAATTATGTGATGGATATGACTTACGAACGAATTTACCTTGAGGCGGATTCAATTGCGCCGCTACATGTGGTCTATGTGGTCATCGGCTGGCCGTTCCCAACTTAGGGGTGTTATTTCACTTACTAATTTATTGCATCAATTGGCGCATTTTGCAGTAACGGCAAGGCGCACCCATCGTGAATGATAAAAGGAGATTTACCATGTTTACTAACCGTAAAAATATGAACAGATGGCGACTGATAGGCTTGTGTTTATTCGTTGCCCTCTTTTGGACCAGTGCGGTAAACGCCGCAGAAACAGGCAAAATCAATGCCCAACAGGATAAGATTCCCGCAACCTTCCTTTTTGAAGGGCCATTGTTAGCCGAAGTTTTAAGTGCAGCGGCCAGAACCATACAATCCTGTGGCTGCCAAAATCAGGTCGCTTTTTTTGCCTATGAACGTACTGATGCGGGCAGCCATCGTCTGATCATCTACCTGACAAGGACAACATTAACCACCCCCTCAGGTATCTGGGAGGAGATCCCATTCAGAGGAACCTCACTGCCTGCGGTGCTGTGGGATGCCGCCAGGTACATGCAACAAGTTGGCTGTGAAGCTGCTGTGCGGAATGTCAGATATGAACGGCAGGCATTACAGCCAAACGACCAACCAATCCCCGTGCCAGTACACGTTGTTTATCTGGTCCTGGAGTCACCTTCCCCCTGTTAGAAACAGTTTATGACAATAAGATCAGGTAAACAAAAATGGCCGATGCCCACAAAAAGTACAGTGGGCATCGGCAGTTTTATTTGTTTTGGCGGCGGAACCAGAACCAGCCAGACTGCCAGCTTTTGTCTTCGACGTGGGTGGCGCCGATTTCACTTTTTTCCAGCACAAAATCGGCGGCAAAGAGGGCGTGTACGGCCGTTTCCGCCATCCCCCTCGGCCCCTCTTCTCCCTCTCTCATACCCAGCCGGGCAAACAGTAAATAAGTAGCGCCTGCTTCTAGCAGGCGAGCCAATTCATCCCGATACGCCAACCGTTGCGGTTCGCTTAGGGCGTGCAGGCAGCCCACGTCTATTGCCAGTTGGTAACGGCCGTGTTCACGGCCGTGCAAAAACCCCAACTCCGCCACCGACGCCTCATAAAACGTCACCCGGTCAGCCACGCCGGCGGCTTCGGCCCGTTGCCGGGCAGTGGCAACGGCCTGGGGGATGAACTCAATGCCATCGGCCTGCCAGCCATGCTGCGCCAGATAAATGGTGGTACGGCCGTAGCCACAGCCCAAATCGAGTGCCCGTCCTGGGGGTAATACGGCCGTCAGCGCCACCACCTCTGGCGGCGGTTCCGGGTTATCCCAGGGCACCGGCCCCGCCGCATATCGTTCCGCAAATCGCTGGTAAGTCTCATCAACCATACCCATCACTCCAATTACCCAATTACCCAATTGCTCAATGACTCAACCACTTTTTTCTCCCCGCAATTTCTCAAAAAACGCCGCCGTCCGCGCAGCAATTTTGTCCCAGGTAAACTGATCAGCCACGGCCGTGGCCTCCTGCCCCAACTGGCTGCGCAAACTGGCGTCTGCCAGTAAATGTCGGCTGGCTTCGGCCAGCGCCGTCGGATCATCTGGGGAGACGAGCCAGACGTTTTGGCCGTGAACCAGTTCCGGGGTGGGCGCCGTGGGGTGGGTGGTGAGCAGGGCACGGCCGTGCGCCAATGTCGCCATCAACGTGCCCCGCCGCAATGACGCGCCATCTCGATACGGTAAGACCATCAGGTCTACGGCCGTCAGGTAAGCCGACGCTTCATAATCCGACACAAAACCCGTCCAGTGAACCCGGTTGCTCAGGTTATGCTGCTGGATAAAAGCGTCTAATTGTTTATAAAAAAGCTGGTTATTGGTTTCATCACTGCTGCCGGTGCGCCCGCCGATAAAGATCAGATGCACATACTCCGGTAAATGTGCCAGTGCTTGCAGTAAGATGTCTGCCCCTTTGCTTTCGTGCAAAAAGCCGAAGTAGCCAAGTAAACAATCACCATTCTTTAGCCCACATTGGTGGCGCACGGCCGTGACCTCTGTGGCCGTCACCTTTCTGGCAAAAATGTTGCTGCCGATGGGAATTTGGGCGATGGGGGTGCGCGTGCGCGCAGTCAGTGCTTGATAGTCGGCGGCGTTGGTGGCGATGACGCCGCTTGCCTGCCGCGCCATGAGGGTCACGGCCGTTTGCCGCAACGGCCCCACTTTAGGAAATAAATAGGGCACGCGCAAATCGTGAAAGGTGACAACCGTAGTGGTGACGCCTTTTAGTCGCCAGGGCAGCAGGTTGATGGCGGCGCTGCGCATGTTATAGGCGGCCGGTTGATACTGAATGTTGACTACATCAAATTCATGCCGCAGCACCCAATCGGCGGTTCTGGCAATGGAAGGCCAGCGCCAGCGGTTAATCAATGGATATAGTTGGGCAAATGGGAGTTGGAATGGCTCACCCGGTTTGCGGCTCTTTTCCGTCAGCCCAGGCGGTATAACGCCGCGCCGGGTGATAATGTGAATCTCATGCCCCTGCTCGGCCAGGGCTTTGGCTAATTCCTGTGTAAAAGCGCCCACTCCCCCTTGCATGGGCGGGTACTCACCGGTCACAAACCCAATTTTCATACAACGGTACGGACGAGGCAGGCGGGAGCAAACTGGTCTGGCAAGACATGGTAACACCCGCCTGCCTCGCCCCTACGCCTACAACAATACATCTTCGGCAATGATGGGATGGCCGCGCCATTTGAGCAGGGAGAGGGCATAGGTGCGCCGTAAAGAGTCAAAGTCAGCTTTGCGGTGCAGTTCGGTCTGGTTAACGGGCGCCGGTGAACGGCCGTCGGCTACCTGCATCAATTCTTTGTCGCTCATGCTGTTGAGGACAATGAGGTCGGCGTGGAATGCTTCCGGCACTTTGCCCAGTGATGGCGGCATACCGGCCTGAATACACTGCATGATGACTTCTTGCATCGGCCATTTGGAAGCATCGGCCATCTCTTTCAGCAGGTTATAATCAGTGTCCGATAATTCAATGGTGACTTTGTGGGTTTTCATGGTTTCACCTTACTATGGTTGTTGTGGCCGGTTTCCAACCGCGCCACCCCTGACTCAATATCCGGCCGGGCGCAGGCCAGACCGTAGCACTAACCAATATGCCTGTACACGCTGCCAGCGTAACGGCCGTTTGTGCCCTACCACCCCTTTGCCTGCCTCCAATAATAGTTGCACCAGGTAGTTCAGCAATAGAAACAGGCGCAGGAGGAGGGTGGGGATACGGCCGTGATATTTGCGAAAGTAGCGTAACTTGGCCCGATTAAAATAAATATGACGTTGCGCCACTACCTGTTCGCTGCTTTTGCCCTGGTAATGTGTCACCTGCGCCGTTGGTAAATAAACCACACGCCAACCGGCCATCTTGATACGGCGGCACCAATCTAGCTCTTCCGAGTACATGAAGTACCCTTCATCCAGGCCGCCAATGCTTTGGGCAATCTCCTGCCGGGTCATCAAACAGGCGCCCATCACCCAATCCACATCGGCTACCTGGTCATCGGGCAAATCCAGCGCGTAATACCGATTCAAAATTCGCTGCGGCGCGCGGGCTTGCAGCCAGGTGCTTTCAAAAAATGCGGTTGTCAAGGTAGGAAAGCGGCGGCGGGAAGATTGTACCGAGCCATCTTCATTCAGTAATTGTGCCCCCACGACGCCTACATCCCGATGATTTTCCAGATACGTTACCATGTGCGCCAGGGCGTTTTCATGGAGGACGGTGTCTGGATTAAGCAGTAGTATATAACGGCCGTGCGCTTTGGCAATCCCCATATTGTTCCCGCGGGGAAAGCCGACATTTTCGGTAGCGGCAATCAGCTTTACCTGAGGGAACTCGGCAGCCACCATTTCCGGGCTACCGTCACTGGAGGCGCTGTCCACCACAATGGTTTCTAAGGCCAGATCGCCCTGTGTTTGGGTAATGGAACGTAAACAATCGCGCAACAACTCGCGCACATTCCAACTCACAATCACAATGGACAACTGGCAGTTTCCTGGTGACAATAGAATTCCTCTTGCTTGTTTTAACGCAGAGATGTGGAGGCGCAGAGAAAAACTTCGCGCTCCTTCGCGCCCTTCGCGGATCAAAATTTCAGTTTTGGAAACAATCGTGCAGCATTTTGGGTAGTGTGATGGGCAAACACGGCCGTGTCCATCTCTCGTTCCCGCGCAATCCGTTCGGCTACATGGGTGACAAACGCCGGTTCATTGCGTGACGGCCGTTTGTGATTCACCTCAGGCGCTAAAAACGGCGCATCCGTTTCCACCACAATCCGATCTAGCGGCGTCTGTGCGGCAATCTGGCGCAGTTCAGCCGCCTTCTTGTACGTCACCGGCCCGGTGAAACCGAGATAGTAACCCATGTCCAGAACTTGCACGGCCGTGTCCCCATCAGCCGCAAACGAGTGCAGCACTCCCTTGCCCGGTGTTTGGCGCAACATGCGCACCACATCGGCGCTGGCCTCCCGGTTATGCACAATCACCGGCAAATCCAGTTCCGCCGCCAGTTGTAGCTGCTGCCGAAAAGCATGATGCTGCACCGCCTGGGGCGATTTGTCCCAATAATAATCCAGCCCAATCTCGCCAATTGCCACCACCTTCTCATGCTGCGCCAGATCACGAATGGACTCTAACCAGCTATCATCCCAACCCGCAGTCGAGTTAGGATGAATACCCACGGCTGCATATACTTCGGTAAATTGCTCGGCCAGGGCGAGTACGGCCGTGACATTCTCCATACTGATCGCCGGTACCACAATGCGCCCCACGCCCGCCGCCACTGCCCGCGCCACCACCGCGGCCCGGTCGGCGTCGAAGCGATAAAAGTCCAGATGGCAATGGGTATCTACAAACATGCGTGATGTGTGATGCGTGATGCGTGAGCCGTGACCTTTCACGAATCACGTATCACGCATCACTCCGTGATCAGAAAAAAACAACTGTAATACTCTTCCCCGGCGGTCAATTCCCATGTGCCAGTGAACGGGGTGACGCCCTCGTCGCTGATGGATTTGACGACAGCATCATACGTGCCGGGCGGCACTTCGTACGTGCCAATGTGCCCCAGTTCCGGGCAAAATTCGGGGCCGCTGCCAAAATAATCCTGGCACTCGGCGCATGGTTCCAACGTTTCAAACCGGGCTTCTGGCCCGCTGAAAACCAGGCTGAGTTCCTCGCGGGAGTCATTTTGAATGACGACCACTGCCGGACCAGAACCATCACCATCGCCAATGGCCGTTGGTGGGGCAATTTCACCCGCCCCTGCCGCTCGGGCTTCGGCCACGGCTGCTTTCGCCATTTGAGCCTCCACAATCGTGTAGTCGGGATGATTGGGATAAGCCGTGACAAAACGTTGGTAAACCTTCACCGCGCTGGTGTATTCGCCGGCAGCCGTATAAGCCTGCCCACACGCCTGGTAATACAGCGGCAAATTGGTGTCCTGGTCGGGAATCCAACTGCGCTTGAGGTAGCTGTCCAACCGGTTGCAGGTGGTCAGGTTGGCAACCTGGGTGGGTGCAGCCGTGAACACTGTTTTGGCCTGGTTTTCAATGGTGGAGAACAAGGGGCTGTCCTTGTGTTCCGTCATCAGGTCTTCATAACCCACAAGCGCCCCGGCTGCATCGCCGCCATTCTGGCTGGCGACCAATTGCTCAAACCGGGTGCAGGTGGCAATGTGTATGAGGGCTGGTTTTTTGATGTCGTCCTCAGTGGCGAAGGGATTGTCCGCCAGAGCTTGTAGGGCAGGCACGGCCGTGACACAATCTCCGGCTGCCAGCGCTGCGACTGCTTTGTCATACTGACTGTTAGCCCGGCTGACCATCACCGTGAAGACGCCGCAACTAACGACAATGCAGGCCATGATTAGCCCGCAGCCAATGAGTAATGGTCGCCGATTTGTTTTTGTGGCCGATAGGGTGGGTTGTTCCAGACTGTCCATACGTTTACCTCCTGGATAACTGTAACGCGGTTTGCTTAACCGTGTTACCACAAACCTGCCAGGCGCAGGCCATCCTCCAGGATGGCTTGCACCCGCTCTTCGTGTGTCGTTTCGCAGTAGACGCGGATGATGGGTTCGGTGCCGCTAAAACGCACCAGCAGCCAGCCGCCATCTTCCATGATGAACTGATGACCGTCAATGGTAACAATATCGGTGACTTTGAGGCCGCCAATGGTAGACGGCCGTGCCGCGTCCACATTGTGCCAGATTTCTGCTCGCTGCGCCTGGTCAAACGTCGAGTCCACCCGGTTGTAATAATGGGGGCCGACCAGTTCAAACAGCGCTGCCAGCAGTTCCGACGGTTTCTTACCCGTTAGCCGCATCATGTCCAGCATGCATAGCCCGGCCAAAATGCCATCCCGCTCCGGTACATGGCCGCGAAAGGCGTAGCCGCCGCTCTCCTCGCCGCCAATCAGGCCATCCACTTCCACCATTTTCGGCGCAATATATTTGAAACCCACGCCGGTTTCATGCACCGGCACGCCGTAAATCTGGCCCAGTTTGTTTAGCATCTTGGTGGTGGAAATTGTTTTAACAATCGGCCCCCGTTCGCCGCGCACCTCCAGCAGGTAATAGCCCATCAGCCCATAGACGCGCAGTTGATCCATAAACTGCCCATTCTCGTCACCAAATCCCACCCGGTCGGCGTCGCCGTCGTTGATGATGACCACATCCGCGCCCAGCGGCCCGGCCATGCTCAGGCCGTGATCCACATTGGGCGGAATCGGTTCGGGGCGGGTCATGTGGGGGTAGATGGGGTTGCGTTCGTTGTGGACTTCGGTGAGGCGGGTACGGCCGTCGGCCAGCAGCCGCGGAAACCAGCCCGCGCCATTGCCCCACATGCAGTCCACCAACACATTAAAACCGGCGTTTTTGATGGCGTCAATATCCATCAACCGGTGTAGTTGGGCGATGTAGGCGGGGGCGGGGTCGAAAATGCGGACACGGCCGTCGCTCAGCGCATCGTCCAGTTTCATCCGTTTTACGGCGCTCAGGTCGGGAATAGCGGCTTCAATCCGTTTCAAATCCTCTGGCGGAATGGCCCCGCCCAGTGGGTCACGCACCTTAAAACCGCAGTCCCAGGGGGGGTTGTGGCTGGCGGTAATGTTAATCGCCCCGCCTGCCTGTTTATCCACCACCGCATAAGAAATGGTGGGTGTGGGCGTGGCTCCGTCTGTCAGCCAGACGTGAATATCGTTGGCTGACAGCACTTCGGCCGTCGCTGCCGCAAAAAATTCCGCCTGAAAGCGTTTGTCATACCCAATCACAATGCCCTTTTCCGCCAACCCTTGTTGGTGAACAAAGTTCGCAAAACCTTGCGCACAGCGGCGCACATTGTCAAACGTATAATCTTCCGCAATCCGCCCCCGCCAGCCATCCGTACCAAATTTGATGTCGCTCATGTTGAAATCCTTGTTCGTAACCCGTAACCCGTAATCCGTAATCCGTAATCCGTGAACCGATTATGGATAACCGCTTACGGATGACGAACTACATACCCGTCCGCCCCGCTTCCAGCAGCGCCAGATCTGCTTCCACCATCATTTTTACCAGTTGGGGGAAAGAGACGGCCGGTTCCCAGCCTAACTTCTGCCCCGCTTTGGTCGGGTCGCCCACCAGCAGGTCTACCTCGGCCGGCCGCATAAAGCGCGGGTCCTGCACCACATAGTCGTGCCAGTCCAGGTCAACACTGCCAAACGCCAGATTGAGGAACTCTTCTACCGAGTGCGTTTCGCCGGTCGCCACCACGTAATCATCCGGCGTATCCTGCTGCAACATCAGCCACATCGCCTGCACATAATCTCCGGCAAAGCCCCAATCCCGCCGCGCATCCAGATTGCCCAGCCGCAGCTCATGCGCCAACCCCAGCTTGATTTGGGCCACATGGTAGGTAATCTTGCGCGTCACAAATTCCAGCCCGCGTCGCGGGGATTCATGGTTGAATAAAATGCCGGACGAAGCGTGCATATCATAACTTTCGCGGTAATTGACCGTGATCCAGTGACCGTACACTTTGGCCACCCCATACGGGCTGCGCGGGTAAAAGGGCGTCGTCTCGCGTTGTGGCGTCTCCACCACTTTGCCAAACATTTCGCTGGAACTGGCCTGGTAAAAACGGATTTGGGGGTTCACAAAACGAATGGCGTCCAACATGCGCGTCACGCCCAGGGCGGTGACATCGCCCGTAAAAACGGGCTGGTTCCACGACGTTTGCACAAAAGATTGAGCCGCCAGGTTGTATACCTCTTCTGGTTTATGTTCTTCCAGGATATGAATGAGAGAAACCTGGTCGCCCAGGTCGCCGGGAACGAGGGTGATTTTGTCCTGAATATGTTCCAGGCGATGAAAGTTGATGGTGCTGGTACGCCGTACCATGCCCACCACGTTGTATCCTTTTTTCAGCAAAAACTCGGCCAGATAAGAGCCATCTTGCCCGGTAATGCCGGTTATTAAAGCAGTTGGCATATTGATTTCCTTCTTTGTAAATGGTTTATGAAGGGATTATAACGTAGGTGAAAGGTAATCGGTAAACGGTAATCGGTTATCAGTAATCAGTGACCCGTTTACCGTTTACCGATTACTGCTTATCAGGGCGTAAATGATGTGCGATTTCTGGCGGCGCACGGCCGTAGGCAACCACCGTTCCAGCCGCGCAAAATAGCCCAACCCCCACATCGCCAGCGCCTCAAACGCGCCGCTTTCGGCCTGCGCCCGCTGTTCTTCGCTGCGGCTGACGCCGGTGGGAAAGGGGGGCATGTCTATGAAACCTGAATGGGTGACAAGGTGAAGGGGTGAAGGGGTGAGGGGGTGAGGGGGTGAGGGGGTGGAGGGGGTGAAGAGGGTGAGCAGGTCGGGGAGGTGGAGGGTGGTCAGGCCGCTGTGGGCGGCGTGGTCGGGGTTGGCGGCGTTAGGGCAGAAGTTGGCTACGGCCGTCGCCAATTCCACCTGTCTTTGCCCATACACCGGGCGGTCGGTAGCCGATAGGCGCTGTAACACCTCGTTGGAAATTGCCAGGTCAAATGGGCCGCTTACTTCGGCCATTTCTGCCATGTTTTGCACCCGCAGCAGTTCGGGCTGCACGGCCGTCAGCCACCCCATTTGCTGCGCCTTGTGCAGGGACTCCTGAAACTTTTGTAAAAAGGTGGGGCGGTCATCGGCGATGACGGCCGTAGCCCCCAACTCCTGCGCCAGCAGCAGATAATCCAGGCTGGAACCATACTTTTCCGGCAGCCCGGCGATCAGCAGCCGTTTGATGGGGGACAGGGTGGGCAGCCACGGCCGTAATACCAGCCGCTTGGCAAAGTATTCATAGGCCGTGCCCACGCCTTCACCTTCCGCCAGCGCCAGGGTGTAGAGAGATTTGATGGATGTTTTGGTTAATGTATCTGTCATGCCAGTAGATGCCTATTCCAATAGCCCCCGCTTCCGATACCAGGCCACTGTCTGCGCTACGCCGGTTGCCAGGTCAAAGCGAGGGATATAACCCAATTCGTGGTGTGCTTTTTGCCAGCTAAATCGGCGGTCGTCGCTGAAAAAGGCGACCCCGTCCCGGCTCAGAGGCGGCGTGATTTTCACCAGAGCGCCACCGATTTCCAGCGCCGTCGCCCCGGCCATCGCCAGCCAGCGGGGCAAGTTGCGCGTGGGTGGGGTAGCGCCAACGGCCGTTGCTATCGTATCCGCCAACGTCCGAAACGTCACCGCTTCTGGCCCGGCAATGTGGTAAACCTGGCCGCGCTGACCCTGTTTCAGGCAGCGCAGCATCCCGTCTACAGCATCGTCAATGTAGGTGGGGTGGCAGGTGGCACGGCCGTGATCAATGGTGAAGAAACGGCCGTTTTGTATCGCCTGAAACAAACCCAACACGTGTAAATCTCCTGGCCCGTAGATGAATTCTGGCCGGGTAATGACAACTGGCGTCCCTTGCCGGGCATAAATCTGGGCTACCATTTCTGCCGCTGCCTTACTGCGTTCGTAGGCATTGGAGGGGGCGTGTGGGGCGGTTTCATCGGCGGGTTGACCAGAGATAGGACCTAAAACGCCAGGGCTGCTGACGTACAACACCTGCGGTGGGTTATCCAGCTTTTCAATCTCACCCAGTACGTTGCTCGTGCCATTTACATGCAGTTGGTGATAGGCCGATTCGGGCATACCGGCTCGCCCCAACATGCCGGCGGCGTGAATGACCCAATCTACCCAATCAAACATACCTGCCAACGATTCACGGACGGTGACATCCCCCTCCAACCAGGTAATATCCAATCCATCCAGGCGGGAGCGGTCGGCTGACGGCCGTACCAGCCCAAACAGTTCCACGCCTTCTGCCGCTAATGCCCGCGCCAACGCGCTACCCACAAAGCCGGTGATGCCGGTGATCAATACTTTGGTCATATTCCTCGTGATGCGTAATCCGTGCCCCGTAATCCGTCAACCGATTATGGATTACCGATTACGGATAACGGCCCCACATACCGGGCGCGGGGCCGGATCATCTGGTCTTGTTCCATTTGCTCCAGGGCGTGGCCGAGCCAGCCGACGGTGCGACCGAGGGCAAACAGCGCCAATGGCGCGCCTGGTGGCAATCCGGCAACCCAGGACAGCGACACCAGGGCAAAATCAATCGTGGGATAACGGCCCACGGCCGTCTCCATTTCTACCATTAGCTGCTGTGCCAACTGCCAGCCGGGAGCCGTCGGGTAAACGGCCGCAATTTTTGCCAGCAGCGCCCGCCCACGCGGATCTCCCTCCGGGTAAAGCGGATGTCCAAAGCCGGGGATGGTTTCGCCGCGCCGCAGCCGGGCGGTAATGGCTGCCCGCGCATTTTCCGGCGTGCCCACTTCGCGGAAAAAGGCATCCACCCGCTCTGTGGCCCCACCGTGCAGCGTGCCTTGCAGCGCCGCCAGCCCGGCCATCACCACTGCATATGGCGTTGCTCGCGCCGACGCCACTACCCGCGCCGCAAACGCAGAGACGTTCAATTCGTGGTCGGCGCAGTAAATGAGGGCTGATTCCAGCAGCGGCGTAACTACTGTGTTCGTTGTCCATGCCTGTTGCAAGGCAGCGGCAATGGAGCCGGTCACAGGTTGGCCGGTCACGGCCGTAGCCAGCAGCAGCAGGATGCGTTGGCCGGTCTGGGAGACGGCCGTTGGCTGCCAATCATACGCCGCCAGATCATGGGCCATGGCCAGCGGCAGCACCGTTTGCAGCCGCTCCATCAGCGCCAGTTGGCGAATGTGCGTCCAGAGTGGGGCGATGGGCGCCCACTGCGGGCCGATGTCGGCCGAAAATTGCGCGCCGGTAGTTAACTCTTGTCGCCAGATCAGGTTGGCGACATCGGCGAAGGTGTGCGCATCCGGCAGGGTGAGGGCGTCGTACCCGCGATAGGTGAGACGGCCGTTGTCAATGAGCGTGATAGCCGATTCTAACACGGGCGCGCCCCAATGTAACGCCGTCTTGACGGCCGTCTCCGCCGCCAGTTCAGGCCGATGGCGCAGCTCCTTGCGCGTTTTGAGCGCCTCCACATCCTCGCGCCGGTAACGCCGGGCGCGGCTCGTTCCTTCACCCGCTTCCGAGCGAATTAGCCCCCGGCTGACATAGGCGTACAAGGTAGGCAGGCTAATGCCTAGTTCAGCGGCAGTTTCTTTGGCGGAAAGATAGGTGGTCATCAATGGTTAATGGTCAATGATCAATTGTCAATTGATCATTGCCTATTGGCAGTCCGGCCAACTGCATAATTTTTAGGGCGTTGGTGGTGGGGCAGGGGCCGGGGTGGAGGGTGTAGTCGAAGACCATACGGCCGTCGGCCACGTCATCCCGAAAGTGGTAGTTGTGGATACGGCCGTTTTCTTCGGCCAGGTGTACCAGTTCCAGGTCATGGGTGGCAATCAGCCCCAGGCCGTTGCCTTCGGCCAGGGCGCGGATGTAAGCGCGGCTGCCAATCAACCGTTCCCGGTTGTTGGTGCCACGGAAGATTTCATCAATGAGGAAGAGTAACGGCCGTTGCTCCTTCATTTGCAGCGCCGTCAATAATTGTTGCAGCCGCCGCACTTCAGCGTAAAAAAAGGAGAAGCCGTCGGTGATGGAGTCGGCCACGCGGATGGAGGCGAAGAGGCGAAAAAGGGATGTGTGCATTTCGGTCGCCAACACCGGCCCGCCGGCGTAGGCCAGCGCCAGATTGATGCCAATGGTGCGCAAAAAGGTGCTTTTCCCAGCCATGTTGGAACCGGTGATGATGAACACGGCGCCGGGATCGTGGATGGCAAAGTCATTACAAACCCGGTTGTCGGGATGCACTAGAGGGTGCCCCATGCGCCGGGCTGTCAGACTGCTGCCGGTCTGGTCAATGGTGGGGAAGGTGGCATCTTCTGGGTTTAACCAGGTAAACGCGGCTAACCCGTTGATCGCTTCCAGTTCGTACCACACATCCAACCAGATGGGCAGCCGTTCGGCTAAATCCTGGCGGCAGCGGGTGATACGGTAGGCAAAGAAGAGATTCCAGGGCACAAATATGTTGAGGATGAAACCCAGCACGGGATTTTGTGCCGCGCCAACGCCGACGGAAAGGCGGCGCACCCGCCGGATGTATTGCGACGGCCGTGTCGCCTCATCTTGAAACGGGGCGCATAAAGTTTGCAGATGGGGGGTACGGCCGTAATGATTATTTTCCAGAAAGCCAAAGATCACCTGGGCGGTTTCCAGCGCGTCTTGCAGCGTGAGCGTGTCGCGCAGCAGCGCCCCAGTCTGGCGGAAACCCCACAGCAGATAGAGGCCAATATAAATCGGCCAGGTGATGAGCGAAAAATCAGGTAATCCTAGCGTCGGGAAACCAAAACCGGCCACGATATTTACAGCCGCCAGGCCGGATAATATCAGCAGCGGGCGACGATATTGTTCAGGTGGGGTCGTTTCCCTTAGCCAATTTGTCAGCGTCTGCCCGGAGAAACGGCCGTCACGATTTACCAACATGGCCTGCAATGCCAGCCGGTCGCGGAAGCGGAATTGTGGCGTTAGTTCGGCCACCAATGCCTGTCGTTGGGCGATGATGGCCGGGTGGGGGTTTGTTTCCAGCAGCCAGTCGCGCAGCCGCTCGCTGCCTTGTTGGGTCACGGCCGTGTCCAATAACTGATGCAGTGAGCGCGTCCCTACCAGGTCAAGATCAATGGCAAACGGATGTTCAACCCGTTCTGGGGTTGGCAGGGGTGGGGGCAGGTTGCCCCAATCCAGCGCCAGGCGGGACAGGTGAGTTTGTTTGATCTGGTGGTAGAGGTGGAGGCGGGTCACGGCCGTGTCCACCCGCCGATGCCAGATGACCAGCGCCACAAAGGGAACAAAAACCACCACTGTTACCGGCAGCCACAGGGTCGCCCCCCATTGGAAAAACACAAAACCGCTGATCACGGCCGCCAGTACAAATGCCGCCAATCGGAAATGGATAATCTGACTTGCCTGTGTCTGTTTTGCCTGCTGCTGCGCTGCCAATCGCCGCACCTGGTTGTCTAACGCTCTCTTTCTCTGACCTCTTACCATCTTTTCCACTTTGTACCTTTGCGTTGAAAGTTTTGCGCTAATTGTAGCGTATCATATATTGATTATAAAATCAACATTGACAATATAAAATCAACCTAATATCCTTGCTGTAACTCGATTTTCCAAATCGAGCGGCGATTTGGAAAATCGCCCTACAAAGGAGCATATCAAACATGAAAAACGGAACGAATTTTGTCCCCGGACTGGAAGGGGTAGTGGCGGCGGAAACGCGGTTGAGCCATGTGGATGGGCTGGCGGGTGAATTGATTATCGGCGGTTTCCCGCTGGTGGAGTTAGCGGCGAATGCCACATTTGAAGAGACGGTGTATTTGTTGTGGCACGGCCGTTTGCCCACGGTCACCGAACTCACCGCTTTTCAGCAAGAACTGGCGGCCTATCGTTCATTGCCAACGGCCGTTCTGTCGCTGCTCAAATCGGTTGCCGCCGAAAATGCGCCGACGATGGATGCCCTGCGCATGGGCGCGGGCGCTCTTAGTCTGGGAGTGGCCGATGAGCATCTGGCGTTTGCCATCATCGCCCGCTTTCCCACGATTGTGGCGGCTTATTGGCGTTACTTGCAGGGGCAAGAACCGATTGCTCCCCGCGCTGACCTGAACCATGCGGCCAATTACCTGTACATGCTAACCGGTGAGGAGCCAGGCGCCGCCCGCGTTCGTGGCCTGGAAACATACCTGAACACGGTGGTGGATCATGGGCTGAACGCCTCCACGTTTGCGGCGCGGGTGATTATTGCCACCAATTCAGACCTGGTTTCAGCCATAACCGGGGCGGTGGGAGCGCTAAAAGGGCCACTGCACGGCGGCGCGCCCGGCCCGGCGCTGGATACCGTCTTTGAAATTGGTACGCCGGAAAGGGCAGAACCGGTACTGCGCGCCAAACTGGAAGCGGGTGAACGGCTGATGGGTTTCGGCCACCGCGTGTACAAGGTGCGTGATCCCCGCGCTGAGGTGTTGGCTGCGGCGGCGGCGCAAATGTTTGCCGCCGATGGGGATATGGTATTGTATGAATTGGCGAAAGAGGTGGAGGCTACGGCCGTGCGCCTCCTGGCCGAATACAAACCGGGCCGTAACTTGCAAACAAACGTGGAATTTTACACCGCCTTGCTGCTGCATGGTCTGGGGCTAGAGACCGCCCTCTTTACGCCAACGTTTGCCATTAGCCGCGCTGCCGGGTGGATTGCCCATTGTCTGGAACAGCAGCGGTACGGCCGTCTTATCCGCCCCCAGTCCACTTACATCGGCGAAACCGACCGTGTGTGGCAGGGGGTAGAGAGCAGGTGAGGGAGGTGACGGCCGTCCATAAGCGAAGAGGAGGCGAGGCTGTAGACGTTCCTCCTTACCCATTTCGGCTAAAGCCTCGCCTCCGCGTTCTATTAGGAGGCGAGGCTTTAGCCGAACCGCTTACGAAATGAGGTCTTTGAAGCGGTAGTATTGGGCGGCGAAGGGGAGGAACCAGGGGCGGTTGCGGTAAAAGAAGCGCACATCTTCCGGGATTTCCTGAAAGGGGCTGTGGCTGATTTGCCCGGCGAGCAGCTTGCCCACTTCTGTGCCCACGTAAGTGGCAATGGAAAGACCGTGCCCACCGTAGCCGAAGGCGTAATGAATACCATCCGCCCGGCCGATGTGCGGCATGAGGTCAAAGGTGAGGCCCAATTGGCCCGTCCAGGTGTGGGTGATGGGCACGTCCGCCAGTTCGGGGAAGGCCTGGCTCAAGCTGGTGCGCAATTGCCGGGCGCTTTCCTGCGGCTCCTGGTCCACGCTCAGATTGTTACGGCCGCCCCAGAGCATACGGCCGTCCGGCGTCAGCCGATAATAGTGCAAAAAGTTGCGCGTGGTATAAAACATGCGCCCTTTGGGGCTTAATTTTGCTTGCAGGTCGGCTGGCAGCGGCTCGGTGACGATAATGTAGCTGCCGACGGGGAAGATTTTGGGCTTGAGGGCGGGCACGAGCCGGTCAGTATAGCCGTTGGTGGCAATGAGAACTTCCTTCGCGTTCACGCTGCCGGTTTTGGTGTGAACAAGAAAACGGGTGGGCAGCCGTTCGATGCGTTGCACGTCGGCGTTTTCGCAGAGATGGACGCCGTAGGTGGTGGCTGCCCGCGCCAGACCAAAGACGTATTTGGCCGGTTGCAGACCGCCGCTATAGTCATCTGCCAGGCCGCCAAAGTAGGCGTCTGAACCAATTTCGCTGTGCAAATCGCCAGGAGCGACCAGGGTGGTTTCGTGACCGAACTCTTCTTTCAGCCATTGGCTGGATTGTTTCTGGTTTTCAAAGTGGCTGGCTTTGGCCGCCAGGGCGATATGGCCGTTGCGTTTCCAGTCGCAATCAATTCCTTCCTCACGGACGAGCTGGTCAATCAGGTCAATGGCGTCGAGGGAGGCTTGCCAGAACTGGTGGGCGTAGTCACGGCCGTAAGCCTGATAGATTTGTTTGATCGGCCGTTTGATCCCCGGTGTGGCCATGCCGCCATTGCGTGAACTGGCCCCCCAGCCGATGGTGTGCCGTTCCAATACGGCCACCGTTGCCCCGGCTTTTGCCAATACCCGCGCTGCATTCAGCCCGGTGTAGCCGCTGCCAACAACAGCCACATCTACTTCATCGGGCATGTTAACCGCTACCGGCAGATCAGCCGGGCGGGGGAATTGGTCGGTCCAGAAGGGGGTGGTTTTCATGGGCGACGCTGTAGAGACGTTGCATTGCAACGTCTCTACAATGCTCTACGATTTAGCCAACACGTGTTTCAGCGCGTCTTCAAACACCTGCAAGGTGGTGGCGGCGTTTTCTTCGGTGTGGTCAGAGCAAAGGAAGTAGGGTTCCAGGCCGTCGGCTTCGGGCAAAACGCCGTGATCGATCATGTAGCGGGTGATCTCTTCGTACATGTCCCAATCGGCTTTGTGCAGGTCGCGCCAGTCGTACATCGGTTCGTCCGTCATCAGGGCGTAGCCAAACATGGCCGGGACGCCGTTGATAACGTGCGGCACGTTGTGGCGGGTGAGAATTTCATGGTAGCCATCCATAATCATGCGGCCCACTTTCTCAATTTGGGGGAATACCTGGCCGGTTTGCATGAATTCCAATACGGCATCGGCCGCGGCCGTGGAAACGGTGTTGCCGGTGTACGTGCCGCCTTGAAATACTTTGCCGGGGGCAATGTTCATCATGATCTCCCGCGTGCTGCCGATGGCGGCGATGGGGTAGCCATTGCCTAATGCTTTGGCATAGGTGGAGATGTCTGGGATGACGCCAAAGGTTTCACGGGCGCCGCCGGCGGCAATGCGAAAACCGGTTTTTACCTCATCAAAAATCAGCACAATGCCGTACTGGTCACATTGCTGGCGCATAAATTCCAGGAAACCAGGGCGGGGCATGATGCCATTGCCGTTGCCCAAAATGGGTTCCACGATGATGGCGGCGACATCATTGCCTCTTTCTTGCAGGAAGTCGCCCAGAATTTCTACATCGTTGAAGGGGAGAACCTGGATGAGGTCGCGCATCACTTCGGGAATGCCCCAGCTCATTTTGTAGGCAGTGGGGCGCTGGCGGTTGCCGACTTTTTCGGGGTTGCCGCCGGCCGTTGACCAGAGCGTGTAATCGTGCGCGCCGTGGTAGCTGCCTTCAAATTTGACGACCAGGTCGCGCCCGGTGTAACCACGCGCCAGCCGCAGGGCGTGCATGGTGCATTCGGAGCCGGTGTTGGTGAGGCGCACCATTTCCACGCCGGGCACCATGTCAATGATACGTTCAGCGACTTTGACCTCTAATTCCTGGGTGGAGGCGAAGCTGATGCCATGATCAATGGCGGCTTTGACGCGGGCGTTGACGAAGGGGTCGGTGTGCCCCAGGATGATGGGGCCAAAGCCGAGGCGGTAATCTATGTATTGACGGCCGTCAAAGTCAAATACATATTGATCTTTTGCATCCGCCACCACGGGCGTGTTGTAATCGTCGTGGTAGCGGAAGTTGGAGTTGACGCCATAGGGCATTACCTTTTTGGCGCGTTCAAAAAATTCGTGGGATTTGGGGCCTTGGTAGGGCATGGGTTTCTCCGTAATCGGTAATCCGTAATCTGTAATCGGTCGTCCATACAAGGAGGATCGTTTGCGATATTACGAATTTCGTAATAAAATAGTAAATCAATACGAATATCGTAGAATATACGGGAATGATACTGAGTTTTCGTAAATTGGGCAAGAGCAAGATGGATGATTTAGATATTGCGATTATTGAACAGTTGCAGCGGGACGGCCGTAAACCGTTTACTGAAATTGCCAAAGAGTTAAGCGTGACAGAAGGGACGGTGCGCAACCGGGTGGGGCGGTTGGTAGAAAGCCAGGCATTGCAAATTATTGGCGTGATTGATCCTCATAAAATTGGGTATGATGCCCCGGCCTGGATTGGGGTGACAGTGCAGGCGCCTTATCTGGAACAGGCGGCAATTAACATTGCCGCGCTGCCCGAAGTTAGCTATCTTATTATGGTTTCTGGGGAGTATGATTTGATTGTAGAAGTTCTTTGCA
This sequence comes from Chloroflexota bacterium, assembly GCA_035444285.1. Lineage (GTDB taxonomy): Bacteria > Chloroflexota > Anaerolineae > Promineifilales > Promineifilaceae > CAADGU01. Next base: position 373,519 of record DAOMOK010000003.1, on the reverse strand, counting down.
GAAATCGGGAACATCTGGCATCATTCTTGCGCGACAGCTTGCAGAACGTGGTGGGCGTACAGCGCACCCAAACCTTTTTTATTTTGCATACTTACAAAATGGCGCACGGGGCGCGGCCTGTTTCGACCGTAATCCGTGATTCGTAATCCGTAATCGGATGTTCGAGGCCCGAAGCCGGAAAGGTCGGGTCACGAACTTCGGGTTACGAGTTACGCAACATGGAGGAAAGGGATTGGGAACGACATCGGGGCAATCAAGCACAGTGGCGGTGGGGGTAGTTGATGTCACGAAGCGGTTTGGGGAGTTTACGGCCGTAGATAACATCTCATTGGATATACGGGACGGGGAGTTTTTCTCCATGTTGGGGCCAAGCGGCTGCGGCAAGACGACGACGCTGCGTATGATTGCCGGTTTTGAGCAGCCTACGCTAGGAGAGATTTTCATTCATGGGCAGCCGGTCGCCGGTATCCCTGCCTACAAACGCCCGGTGAATACGGTCTTCCAAAATTACGCCCTTTTTCCCCATATGACGGTGGCTCAAAATGTGGCCTTTGGCCTGGAAATGAAAAAGACGCCAAAGGCGGAAATTCAGCGGCGCGTGGATGAGGTGTTGGAACTGGTGCGGCTGCCCCACTTGCGCGACCGTCGCCCCAAGCAGTTGTCTGGTGGGCAGCAGCAGCGCATTGCTCTGGCGCGGGCGCTGGTGAACAAGCCGGAAGTGCTGCTGCTGGATGAGCCATTGGGGGCGCTGGATTTGAAACTGCGCAAAGCGATGCAGTTAGAGCTAAAACAAATCCAGGCGGAAGTGGGTATTACCTTCATTTATGTGACGCATGATCAGGAAGAGGCGCTGACGATGTCTGACCGGATTGCCGTGATGGATGCGGGCATTGTGCAGCAGGTGGGCGCGCCCCGCGAAATTTACGAGCATCCGCAAAATCGGTTTGTGGCTGACTTTATCGGCGAAACGAATTTTGTGACGGGCAAGGTGGCCGAATTGGGTCATTTTACCTCGATTGATTTGGGGGGATTGGTGGTGTTGGGTACGGCCGACGGCCGTGACCTCGCCATCGGCGAGGAAATTACGCTGGCTATTCGCCCGGAGAAGATGAACCTGTACCCCACCGGCGAAGTGGATGTGATGAAGGCCGGTGTGGATGCAGATGAGATTGAGCAGTTGTTTGGCGGGCAAATCCCGGACAAAAAGATTGACATGCGGGAATGGCTGGCAACGGAACGGAATAATGTGGTGATAGACGGCCGTGTCCAGGAAGCAATCTACATTGGCACCGACACCCGCTATCGTGTGGCCCTGGTCAACGACGCCAGCATCTTTGTGCGCGTGCAAAACTTTGGCTCCCGCTATGACCAGTTTTTTGACATCGGCAGCAACGTTTATGTCCATTGGGCCGCGGAAAATGCCCAGGTGTTGACTGAGTAATTCGTAAGCCGTGACCCGTGACCCGTAATCCGAATTTTCCAGTCGGATTACGAGCTTCGGGTGACGGTTTACGGGTGCGGAGGGATCATGGCAATCTCTACCACTGAACAACAGGCAGCCACGCCGCCCCGTGTGGTCATGGAAGCGGGTGTAGACCCCATGTGGAAAATGGCGGCGTACCTGTCCCTGGGTGGGGCCGTGTTGTGGGCTTTTTTACTCTTTCGCTGGATGACGTTTAGCTCGTTAAGTTGGACGCCACTGGGCGCAGAACTGGCGCTCACCAATTGGTCGCCGGTTATGCCTTATCTCATTTATGGTGGACTGTTGGCGGCTGATCTGGTGGTGGGTGTGGGGCTGTTGCGGGGGATGAAATGGGCGCGGGTGGCGGGGCTGGTCACGGCCGTGATCGCCATCCTCTTTGCCATCATCTATTTCGCTTTGCTGCGCGAGTTTTGGGGCGCTACGGTTATTTTGTCGTTGTCGCTGTTTAAGGTATTGCTGCTCACACGGCAGGTGGGCTGGTCGCTGGCCTACCCGGCTGCGTTCTGGCTGGGCGTCTTTTTCATTGCGCCCATGATTATCGTATTCATCGTTAGTTTGGGTGAACGTAGCCGGCTGGGCACTGTCACCTATCCACCGTTTGAATTGAACAATATCGGTATCTACTTCAACGATTACGTTCGCTTTTTCAGCCGGATTAGCGGCGAATTTATCTACCTGCGCATCTTTGTCCGGTCGGTGTGGATCGCCATTCTCAACACCATCATTTGCCTGGTGATCGGCTATCCTTTTGCTTACTGGATTGCCCGCCAGCCCAAACAATATCGCGGGATGCTCATTTTCCTGGTGATGATCCCCTTCTGGACGAATTTCCTGGTGCGCACGTATGCCTGGATATTGATTTTGCGTGATTCAGGCCCCATCAATAACTTTTGGAGTATCACCCTGCATCAACAAGCGGTGTTGTTGGCCGATAATTCCGCTTTTTTTGCCTGGCTGGCCGAGGCCACCTCGCACAAATTGCCGCTGTTGTTTAATCAGCCAGCGGTGATGGTGGGTCTCTTTTATGGCTTTTTACCCTTTATGATCTTGCCGCTCTACAGCAACCTGGAGCAGTTGGATTGGAATTTGCTGGAGGCCGCCGCCGATTTGGGGGCTAATGCCCGGCAAAGTTTTATGCGCATCTTGCTGCCGCTGTCCATGCCTGGCATTGTGGCCGGTTCGGTGATAGTGTTTATTCCCTCATTGGGCGCTTACGTGACGCCCGACCTGATGGGCGGCGCCAAAGTCTCGCTGTTGGGCAATTTGCTGCAACAGCAGTTTATGACGGTTCGTAACTGGCCGTTTGGTTCGGCCATCGGCTTTATTATGATGGCTATCATGTTGGCGGCGACGCTGGTTTATTTCCGCACCCTGGCCAAGAACCAGCAGTTGCGGTGATTTGGTAATCGGTAATCGGACATGGCATACAAAACATGAGTACCATTACAACTTCCCCCCCCAAGCCGGCTGTTCTGGCCCACCCACGCCCCAGGCGGGAACGGGGCACGGCCGTGCGCGCCCGGCTGCTGAACTGGTTTGCCTACAGTATTTTTCTGTTCCTTTACCTGCCTATTCTCATCCTGGTCATCTATTCATTTAATGCCAATAAGGTGGTCGGGGTGTGGACCGGTTTCACCACCGATTGGTACCGGGTACTCTGGCACAATCAGGCCATGATCAGCGCCTTCAAGGTGAGCATATGGGTGGCCACCTGGTCTACCCTGATCAGCACCATCCTGGGTACATTGGCCGCCATTTCGTTGGAGCGTTATCGCTACCGGGGCAAGCTGCCCTTTGACGCTGTCATGTACCTGCCCATCATCATCCCAGACATTGTCATGGCCCTGTCAGCGTTGCTTTTTTTTGTGATTGTAGCCATCCCACTCAGCCGATATACCATTCTGATTGCTCACGTGGCTTTTAACATCTCTTTTGTGGCCGTCATTGTGCGGGCGCGGCTGGCGGATATGGATCGCAATCTGGAAGAGGCGGCGGCCGATTTAGGCGCCAACGAGTGGACGACTTTCCGCCGCGTCACGCTGCCGCTGCTCATGCCGGCGATCATTTCGGGGGCGCTGCTGGCTTTTACGCTGTCGCTGGATGATTTTGTCATCACCTTTTTTGTGTCCGGGCCGGGATCAACAACACTGCCGGTGCGGGTTTATTCCATGATTAAATTTGGCGTGACGCCGGAGGTTAACGCCATCTCCACGCTCATGCTGTTGGGATCAACATTTTTAGTGGTCTTGTCGCTGGTATTACAGCGGAGATCGTAACGGAGGAAAAAGATGAAGATAAAAATAGTGGTTTTATTGGTAACGGCCGTGCTGTTTCTGGCGGCGTGTGGTGGTGGGCCAGGTGGTGGCCCCAGTACAGAGAGCAGCGAACCGGCTGCCGATGATGGTGCGCCCCAACTTGCTTCCGAACTGAGCGTTTATAACTGGGCTGATTACATTGACGAAGAACTGCTCACTAATTATGAACAAGAATATGGCGTCAAGATCATCTATGACACCTTTGCCTCAAACGAAGACCTGCTGGCTAAACTGCAAGCCGGCGCTACCGGGTATGACGTGATCGTTCCCTCGGATTATATGGTCTCCCAAATGATTGAACTGGGCTTGTTGGCCGAAATTGACCCTAATACCATCCCCAACTTTGCCAACATTGACGAAGATTTCAAAAATGCCCCCTTTGATCCTGGCAACAAACATTGCCTGCCCTACCAGTGGGGCACAACCGGTATTGCCTACCGCGCCGGGCATCCCTATTTTGAGGAAAATACACCGGATAGCTGGGCTTACCTGTTTGATCCCGAACTGCTTGCCCAATACTCCAGTGGTGGTATCAACGTCCTGAACGATCAGCGAGAGTTGATCGGGGCTGCTTTGTTATACCTGGGTTATTCACCCAACTCCACCGACCGCAGCCAATTGGAAGAAGCGCGTGATGTGATAGGGCGCGCCAAACCGTACTGGAAAACTTTCAACAGTGAGGATTATGATGATTCTCTGCTCATTGCCGATGAAGTCGTTTTGTCCCAATCCTGGAGTGGTGATGCCGCCAATGCCTACTGGTCTACTTACAGCGATGAGACGGAAGACGGTAACTGGTATTACGCCATTCCGGAGGAAGGGGCGGTGAAGTGGATGGATAATATCTGTGTCACGGCTTCCAGCACCAAACGAGACACAGCCCTCCACTTTATCAACTACCTGTTGGACGCGGAGAACGGGGCGGCTATTACCAACTTTACCTATTACGCCAGCCCCAATGAAGCGGCCAAAGCGTATATTGAGCCGGACATCCTGGCCGACCCGGGTATTTTCCCACCACCTGAAGTTGAGGCTAAGCTGCAATGGTTAACCGAATTAGGGGATGGTTTATTTGTATGGGATGAGATGTGGACGGCCATTAAAGGCCAGTAAGGAATGAAGAACATGTAGGGCGATTTGAAAAATCGCCCTACATCACATTAAATTCAAAGGGGCTGGTGACTAAACGAGATAAGGGGGGGATGATGGCGTCAATAAATGGCGTCAGTTCTTCGGGTGGCAGGGTCGGCTGCAAAAATTCGACGATGCGTGTGGCTAACGGCCGTAGCTGTTGTTGCCATTGGGATTCATCAGCATCAGCCACGTTGACCATTTCCAGGTGTTCATCGCGCCAACGGTTTACCCATTTCCCCATGAGTCTGGCCACATGGTGCAACCCATCTGCCTGAACCTGAATGTGCGCGGCTGTTTCTTCCATGGAAGTGACAAAAATCGGCACGGCCGTTTCTTGCATACAAGCCGCCCGTATTTCCTCCATCTGCTCCAGCGCCTGCAAATAAGGCGCAATTTGGGTCAATAATACCGCAGGCGGCATCAGGCGGGGTTGTGCAGCCAGCGTATTCACCAACCGCAGTGAAAAAATCACCTGGCTGCTGGCATCAGCGGAGCTTTTACAAAAAAGCAGCTTGAGCGGGCCAAGCCATATTTGATCATTATTGTGCAGTGGGTAGGCCTGACCAGGCGTCAGGCGGCTGCGGTTCAGCCAGGTGCCGTTGGTGCTGCCCAGGTCTTCTACTGAATAATCTCCATTCGCATAATGAATTTGAGCGTGTTGCCGCGAAATTCCTTGAGCCAGGTCCCCATACCGAGACATATCTAGCACCATGTTCTTCTGCGGGTCCGGGTTATCCCGGCCAATCATCAACACAGGCTGGTTTTTAAGCACGATAGGCTCGGCAAAATCGAGAATAAAAAGAGCAAACGAATCAGGTGGCAAATGTCCAATACGTTCGGCGCAGTCGCTTTCTTCCTGATTCCCCATGGCAGTCGGCGACGAGACGTTCATTGTGGTAAATGCGCCTGGCCGATGGGCAATCAACAGCACTCCACAGTGGGCGCAGCGAATGGCGTCCGGTTTGTTCTTTCGCTGGCAAAAAGGGCAAAATTTTGCTTCCATGTTTAGACCGTTACTGATTACATAACATAATCAAATTTTACTGTATAATTCAATTATGACTCTTTATTCTTGCGAGTACAATAAATCGGGCGTATAGGTTTAGTGAATGTTCACCACGCACGATCTCACCAATGACAATTTAGAGCGTGGCAGCCAGATAGGTGATTATTCGCTGCTGGAGTTGATAGGCCGGGGTGGAGAAGGGGTTGTCTGGTCGGCCTGGGATAATCATCGCCAGCGGGTGGTAGCCATGAAAATGGTTTCTACCGTAGGCAATGACCCGACGATGATGGTCATGGTCTCGCGTGACTTTGAGCGTCAGGTTCATTTGTTAGCCAGTCTGGAGCATCCGGGGATTTTGCCTCTTTATGAGTTTGGCTCAAACGAAACCCATTACTATTTTGTCATGCAGTATAACGGCACGGGTTCATTGGCTACCCGGTTGTTAGGCGGCCCCCTGCCTCTGGCTGAGGCGCTGCCCATCATTGCCCAAATGGCCCATGCGTTGGCTTATCTCCACAGCCAGGGGATCGTTCACCGGGATTTGAAACCGACCAATGTGTTGTTGAGCAGCCAGGATAATGTTTTCCTGTCTGATTTTGGCCTGGCCCGGCAGCTTTCACAGGAAACACTGCCATTTCACACGGGGCGGGGCACGGGACCATATGCTCCCTATGAGCAGCATGTTCATTTTTCTATGTCGCCCCAGTCGGATATTTTCAGTTTGGGTATTGTGGTCTATGAGATACTGACCGGGCATTTGCCCTGGGAGGGGGCGGAATTTTTGGCAATTCAGCAAAAGCAGGAGGGTGCAGAATTACCGGATTTGCGAGAATCTGATCCCTCTCTTCCGGCGAGTTTGACAGCCGCTCTGCGCCGCCTCACAGCCTTTAACTTCCGTGACCGCCCGTTTACGGCCGTTGACGCTCTCAATCTACTGTTGACGGCCGTGCCAGACTTGCCCCCTTCTACCGCAAACGCCTTGCGCGTGCCGCCACGTCAGATAAATGAGGCTGAATTGGCGGTCGAAGATGCCGTATTTTTGCTTAATCTATTTACGTTTGATTGGCAAAGCGACGCCGAGCCGTTCCCGGCGCGCCTGTCGCATCTGGCTCTGATTGATGCCGCTGCCAATGCAAAGTTTAGGCCACTGGTTCTCACTGAAAAACAAGCCGCTTTTATGTTGCGCGGCGCCCTGACCCATGATTACCGGCTGGATGATTGGTGGCAGCGGACGGCAGACTTGGCCGAGCAGGCGCGGGTGTGTGTGGAAACGGTAGCCAACGAAAGTGGCACGGCCGTGTCCCGTGCCCTGTCGCGTTTACTGGAGCTGATAAACCAGCAGCCGGGTATTGTCCTGGAACCGGCGGCGCAGGAACAACTGCTAGAGATAACCCTGGCGGCCGAAAGCGAAGACATACGCCAAAATGGGATGCAAATCCTGGCGGCTACCATGTCAGCCGCTTCCCATTGGCGACCGGTGGTTCTTTCCCCTGCCAGCGATGCCCGGTTGGCCGAACTGGCTTTAGGGAATTCTGCCCACGCAGCCCAGGCGGCGGCTCTCATCGGGCAGGTGCGCAGTGTGACGGCCGTGCAAACAATCCTGGCGGCGGCCCCGGAGCGGGATGTTCAGCCGGTCTTGCAGCAGATTCGGGCGGTGGCGGGCAGCCTGCCCGCTGTGGTGCCTGCCGGTATGCGATTTAGGGTTGGGGCAGCCCGGCTGCGGCAGCATTTTTTCAGTGATACGGAGATACTTTCCGTGCCCCGCGCGGCCATTGGGCTGTTGGCCGGCATTATCATGAGTATCCTGATGGTGTGGGGGCTGTTTTCACAACCGGCGGCGCAAATGCAAGATGTGCTGTTGGCGCCCTATCCGGTGAGTGGCATTGTCACGATGGTGACGGTTGATGATGCCAGTCTGGCGCGGTACGGCCGTTGGGATGGCTGGTCACGCAGTTTACACGCTGATATGGTTGAACGTCTGGCGGCGGCCGGGGCGCGTGTGATTGTTTTTGACGTGATGTTTGATGCCGCCTCAGCCGATGCGGAAGCGGACGGCCGTCTGGCAGCAGCTATGGCGGAGGCGGGTAATGTGGTGCAGCCGGTATTGGGCCGGGGAGACGCTTTCCATGATGTACCAGGTACACTGCGGTTTGAAGAACGCATTTTACCTTATGCGCCACTGTTGGCTGTGTCGGCTGCTGTGGGCCATACCAATATCTTGCATGATGGGGATGGGTATGTACGCCGGCTACCGACAATTATGGCTACCAGTGAAGAGCGTTATCTCAGCCTGCCAATGGCTGCCCTACTCGTCTTCACTGTCGGTAGAAGCGCACTGGCGGAATTGCCAGTGGTAGAAAATGGCGTACTCCCGTTTCTTGGTCGGCAAATTCCGGTGGGGACGGTGGGTGAGATGAGCATCTATTATGCCGGGCCGCCAGCTACCCCCGAACAGCAAACGTTTACGATGGTCAGTTATGCGGATGTATTGGACGGCCGTGTGCCGGATGAGATGTTTAAGAACAAGATTGTCTTGCTCGGCATCACTGCTACTTCCGAGCCAGATAGTTATCTCACGGCCGTTAGCCGGGGACGTCCCATGTATGGTGTGGAAATACTGGCTAATGTCATCGAATCCATCTGGTCTGAACATTTCATTGCCTATCCTGGCACGGTAACTCGGGTTGCCGTGTTATTAATTTTAGGTGTATTAACCGGGCTACTTTGTGTACGTCCCTGGTTGGGGTTACTGTTGGCTGGCGGTCTGGCGGTGTTATACTTTGGCCTGACCATGTTTGTCTTTGATACACGCAATATCATGCTAGATTTGTTATACCCCTTTATGACGATTGCTTTGAGTTATGCTTTGGTGATGGCCTATCGCCTGTCGGCGGAAGTACGCCGTCGCCGGCAAATGGTCCCCCTGGCAGTCGCGCCCAATCCTTGAATTCTCACATTGTACACACCGGGCATATCACAACTTCTGACGTTCTGTCAGTGTCACCCGGATCGTTTCTTGACGGTCTGGTATGCCTGGGTTAGAATTTCACGTCTTGTAAAGACAATATCGAGGTTCTGATTTTCCGGCAGTGCCAGGCACAGGGCATTTTTATTCGGGATGACCAAAACCATTTTGCCCTGTGCCTGGCACTATTTGTAGAAATACATTCTAAAGTTTACATAATGATAACGGGTTTGATGGGTACCATCAGCCCGTTTCATTTTCTGAGTAAGACATCTTGTTTGAGACACTGGGCGAACGCCTGCAAACTGTTTTTGATGGCCTGCAACGCCGCGGCAAACTAACCGAAGCGGACGTGGATAAAGCCATGCGTGAAGTGCGCCTGGCTTTGTTGGAAGCGGACGTAAACTACAAAGTGGTAAAGAGCTTTGTGGAACGGGTGCGCGAGCGGGCGGTGGGGCAGGAAGTCATGCGCAGCCTGACGCCCGGGCAGCAGGTGGTGAAGATTGTTCATGAGGAACTGATCAACACCCTGGGGGAACCGGGGCGCCTGAATCTGGGGATGCAATCACCGGCAATCATTATGCTGGTTGGGTTGCAAGGCGCAGGCAAGACGACGATGGCCGGTAAGCTGGCCCTGTACTTGCGCAAACAAGGGCGACGGCCGTTGCTGGTGGCAGCTGATGTGTACCGTCCGGCGGCTATCAACCAGTTGCAAACCCTGGGCCGCCAATTGGACATCCCCGTTTATGATGAAGGGCCACAGGCCAACCCTGTCAAAGTCTGCGCCAACGGTATCAACCGCGCCAAAAGTGAGGGCCTGACTACCGTGATTCTGGATACGGCCGGCCGCCTGAACATTGACGAAATGATGATGGACGAGATTCGCGCCATCAAACAAACAGTCAATCCGGTGGAAATTATGCTGGTGGCAGATGCCATGACCGGCCAGGAAGCAGTGCGTGTAGCCACCGATTTTAACCAGGCGGTGCAGATTACCGGCCTGATTATGACCAAAATTGACGGCGATGCACGCGGCGGCGCAGCTATTTCCATGCGTGAAGTGACCGGCGTGCCCATCAAGTTTCTGGGCACGGGTGAAAAGCTGACTGCCATTGAACCATTTTATCCCGACCGCCTGGCCAACCGTATTTTGGGCATGGGGGATGTGCTGACACTGATTGAAAAAGCACAGACGGAGATGGATCAGGAAGAGGCGGCCAAAGCAGGCGAACGGCTGATGGCCGGCGAGTTTAACCTGGATGATTTCTTGAAGCAGATGCAGCAGCTTCGTAAATTAGGCCCGCTGACGCAGTTGATGGAGATGATTCCCGGCATCGGCAAGATGACGCAGGGTGTGGACATGAGTACGGCCGAGCAGGATTTGCAGCGCATTGAGGCCATCATCCAGTCCATGACGCCGCAAGAACGGCGTGACCCTAAAATCCTGAAAGCGAGCCGCAAGCGGCGGGTGGCAGCGGGGTCGGGCACGTCAGTGCAAGAAGTGAATATGCTGTTGAAGCAGTTCCGTGATATGCAAGATATGATGAAACAAATGCGCAAAGGGCGCGGCCGGGGTCTGGCTAACCTGTTGGGTGGCCGGTTTCCTGGCATGTGAACAGAGGAGATTAGAGATTGGAGATGAGAGATTACCTCAGTCTCCAATCTCTAATCTCCACATCTCAAGTCATTGATCTTTTTTATGTAGATAGTTTGGAGAAAAATATGCTCAAAATTCGTTTAGCTCGAACTGGTAAGAAAAAGCAGCCCAGCTACCGGGTGGTAGTGGCGAACAAGGATGCCCGGCGTGACGGCCGTGTGGTGGAACGTATCGGCCATTACAATCCGCTGGTGAATCCGGCCGAATATCGTATTCAAGAAGACCGCGCTCTGTATTGGTTGAGCGTGGGCGCGCAGCCGACGGATGCGGTGCGCCGCTTGCTGGAGAAGCAAGGTACTATTGCCCGTTTACAGCGTTTCCATGCCGGTGAACCTATGGATGCTCTGGTGGCAGAGTATACGGGTGTGGCGGCGACGGCCGTAGCCGCTGCCGAACCAGTGGTGGCAGAAGAAGTGGCTGAAGAAATAGCTGAGGAAGTGGAAACGGCCGTGGTTGAAGTAGTTGAGTTTGAAGATGCGGTTGAAGAAGAAGTTGCCGAAGAAACAGATCAAGAAGAAGCAGCTGAAGAAGAAGTGGTTGTAGAAGAAGTGGCCGAAGAAGCTGCTGATGATGAAACCACCGAGACTGAAAGCGAGTAAAACGTGATGGCCGAAGAATCAGGCGGCAGTAAGGCGTTGTTGGAATACATTGTCAAAAGTGTGGTAGACAACCCCGATGAAGTTCATGTAACAGAAGCGGGTTACGCCAGAGAAAAAATCCTGCAATTGCAGGTGGCGGCGGCAGATATGGGCCGCGTTATTGGCAAGGGTGGCCGCGTGATCAATGCTATTCGTGCATTGGTGCAGGTAGCAGCGGCCAAAGAAGGCGCCCAGGTAACGGTAGAAATTTTGGAGTAATGGGGAGTTTGGAGATTAGAGATCGGCGATGGGAGATCAACAAATATCCAGCCTCTCAATCTCCAATCTCTATCCAAAAGTGTGTACGATTGATTAAAAAGTCAAACGACCCCCATTCCCCACAGTCAGCACAAGGCTCGGTGGCAAAAGCCGCTGAGCCTTCTTTTTTGACCATTGGGCAGGTGAGCAAACCGCATGGTGTGCATGGTGAAGTGCGCGTAGTTTTACACACCGACGTGCCAGAGCGTTTTACCTGGCTGAAAGAGGTGTACGTAGGCCAGAACCCATCGCGGCTGGTGGCGGTGGAAGGGGCGCGTTTACATCAAAATATGGTGCTGCTGAAGTTGGCGGGATATGACAACCGTGAGGCGGCTGAGTCCCTGCGCGGCGCGTGGCTGCAAGTGCCGGAGGCAGAAGCCATCCCCCTGGCCGAGGGTGAATATTTCTTATATCAGTTGGAGGGGCTGGCTGTGGTAACTGACACGGGTGATTTGTTGGGTGCCCTGGTGGAAGTGCTCGAAACCGGCGCGAATAATGTTTTTCGGGTGGTTGGGCCGCGTGGCGAAGTGCTGCTGCCGGATACCAGAGAAGTGATCCTGGATATTGACTTTGATAACGGCCGTGTCACTGTTCATCTGCTGCCGGGTTTGCTGCCTGAGTGAACCTATTGCCGGTAATCGGTAATCCGTGGTCGGCTTAGGGGTCACGGCTTACGGGTCACGGCTTACGCCCCACGTTTGCCTTGCGCCCATCGTGATGATATGCTCATAAAATGCCCGATGAGAAGTATTGGTTGGGATTCAACCTGGTAAATGGCGTCGGCCCGGCCAAAGTGCAGGCGCTGCTGGATTATTTTGGCTCCCTGGCAGCGGCCTGGCAAGCTACCGAACTGCAACTGGCACAAATTGGCTTTGATCGGCGCACCATTAAAAATTTGCAAGAGACGCGCACGGCCGTTGACCTGGATCGTGCCTGGGAACAGGTGCGGGCTGCCGGTATTCATCTGCTGACCTGGGATTCACCTGATTACCCGGCCTATCTGAAAGAGATACCAACGCCGCCGCCGCTGCTCTATGTGCAGGGTGAGCTACAAGAAGCCGATCAATGGGCGGTAGCGGTGGTGGGTACCCGGCGGCTCACCAGTTACGGCCGTCAGGTAACGCAAGATTTGGTTGCCGGTCTGGTGCGCCATAACATTACCATTGTCAGTGGCCTGGCGCGGGGAATTGACGCGGTGGCCCACAAAACGGCCGTAGAAATGGGTGGTCGTACCATTGCCGTGTTGGGGTCTGGTCTGGACGCCATTTACCCCACCGAACACCGCCAACTGGCGCACAGCATTGCCCAGGGGCATGGCGCACTTGTTTCCGAGTATGGCCTGGGTGTGCAGCCGGAAGCCAAAAATTTCCCGCCGCGTAACCGTATTATCAGCGGGTTGTCGCTGGGCATATTGGTGGTTGAGGCGGCCGAACGCAGTGGCGCCCTGATTACGGCCAACTTCGCTGCCGAGCAAAACCGGGATGTGTTTGCTGTGCCAGGGAATATCAACAGCCCTGCCAGTAAAGGCCCCAACCAACTGATTCAGCAGGGGGCCAGGTTGGTAATGGGCGTTGAGGACATTTTGGAAGAGTTAAACATTCACATGGTGGCGGAGCATACGGCCGTGCAAATGGCACTGCCAGAGACCGCCGAAGAAATTGCCCTCTATACCCACCTGTCCAGCCAACCGGTGCATATTGATGACCTCAGCCGGGCCAGTGGTCTGCCCACCGGCATGGTCAGCAGCACGTTGACCATCATGGAACTCAAAGGTATGGTGCGGCAGGTAGGTGGCATGAATTATATCCTTTGCCGCGAGCCAGACCCGGCATACGAGGTGGCGGAAATTAAAAACAAGGAGATTGAGAGATTGGGAGAGTGAGAGATTCAGTCTCCCAGTCTGCCGATCTCCTCACATCAAAATATTACTATGAAAATAATCATCTTTGCCGGTGGCTCAGGCCGCCGATTGTGGCCCATCAGCCGCCAGAAATCACCTAAACAATTTGAGCAAATTATCGGTAATCAGTCCACACTACAATTGGCGGTAGAACGAGTGCGCCATGTCTATGGCGCGGCCAATATCTTTGTCTCCACCAACGAAAAATATGTGGAGATTGTGCGTGGGCAGCTCCCTGAAATTCCGCCGGAGCAAATTATTGGTGAACCTACCCGGCGTGATCTGGCAGCCGCGGTAGGGTTGGCATTGGCTCATCTGTCTCATCACACCAGTGACGTGGACGAGCCTGTTGCCATTTTGTGGGGCGACAATTACATGGACCAGGTGGACAATTTCCGGGCTGTGCTGCAAGCGGCGGAAACATTGCTGCTGCAAAAACAGGCCAACATTTTCTTCATTGGTGAAACGCCGCGTTTTGCCAATGAGAATTTGGGCTGGATAGGGTTGGGATCGGAGAAGGGGCGGTTGGATGGACGGCCGTATTATGGGTTTGAGTCGCTCACTTACCGTCCACCGCTGGCGGCGTGCCGCCGCATGTTTGCCGAGGGCACACATGTGTGGAATACTGGTTATTTCGTTACGACCATTGGCTTTGTGCAGTCGCTTTACCAACAGCAGCAACCGCAGATGTGGGCGCAGTTACAGCAAATTCAGGCCACCATTGGCCGTGAAAATTACCAGGAAACGCTGCAATCTGTTTACCCACAGCTTGATGTGATGAGTTTTGATGATGCCATTTTGCACTACATTCCGGCTGATCAGGCATTGGTGCTGCACAGCGAAATGGGGTGGAGTGATCCCGGCACTTTGTATGCGCTAAAGGAAGCCATTAATCCTGACCCGACCGTGAATGTGACGAAGGGGCTGGTAAAGGTGGCTGAAACCCAGGATTGCCTGGTTTATAACTATGAGCCGGACAAGTTGGTAGCGGTCATTGGTTTGGAAGGGATGATTGTGGTAAATACGGGTGATGCCCTTTTAGTGGTTCATAAAGACAAAATTCCTTTGGTGAAGAAACTGGTAGATGGCCTGGATGGCACAGACTTAGAGAATTACAGTTAGAGACCATGCTTATGGAAGAAATTATTGGTTATTGTTTTAAGTGCAAAGAAAAACACCCGATGGTGAACCCGCAGGCGGAATGGTCGGCGCATGGGTCGCCGGGGGTGCGGGGAACATGCGCCAATTGTGGCGGCGCGATGTATAAGGCGATGCGAACGCCAGAACATGATACCCTGCCGAAGCCGGAGAACATCAAACGCACACGCAAACCGGCGGCCAAAAAAGCGACAGTTAAGAAGGGGGCCACCAGGAAGGGGGCGGCCAAAAAAGGCGGAGCGAAGGCTGCCAGAAAGCCGGCATCTCAGGGCACGGCCGTTACCGCCGCAAAACCGGCTCCCCGGCGCAGTGGCAAACTGGTCGTCGTCGAATCGCCTGCCAAAGCCAAAACCATTGGTCGCTATCTGGGCAAAGGTTACGTCGTCAAATCCAGCGTTGGTCATGTGCGGGACCTGTTGAAATCTCGCCTCAGCGTGGATGTGGACAACAACTTTGAGCCAGAGTACCGCGTTTCCAATGACAAGCGTGATGTGGTGAAAGATCTGAAAGAGGCAGCAGCACGCGCCACCGAAATTTACCTGGCAACTGACCCTGACCGTGAAGGGGAAGCTATTGCCTGGCATGTGCGCGAAGCGGCGGAGATGGATCCGGCGCGCACACGGCGGGTGGAGTTCCACGAAATTACTAAACCGGCCATTCAAAAGGCATTTGAGCACCCGCGTGATATTGATATGGATCGGGTGAATGCGCAGCAGGCGCGACGCATTTTAGACCGGTTGGTGGGGTATAAGCTCAGCCCGTTGTTGTGGCGCAAGGTTCACGGCCGTCTCTCTGCCGGGCGGGTGCAGTCGGTGGCGGTGCGGTTGGTGGTAGACCGGGAGCGGGAAATCCAACAGTTTATCATTGAAGAGTATTGGACGTTGGCGGCAGAATTGAGCCAGCAAACGACAGCCGGGGAACGGTCACGGCCGTCCTTCACGGCCAAACTGTTCAAACTGAATGGTGAAGACCCGGTCTTTCGCCAGCAGGCCGAGGTACAGCCTCATCTGGATGTGTTGATTGACGCCCATTGGCTGGTGGGCGAAGTGCGCCTGGGCAAACGGACACGTCGCCCGGCAGCCCCCTTTACCACCAGCACCTTGCAGCAAGAAGCATCACGCCGGCTGAGCTTCAACACCGACAAGACCATGCGCATTGCCCAGCAATTGTACGAAGGTATTGACCTGGGTGACAGTGAGGGCGCAGTGGGGTTAATTACCTACATGCGCACCGACAGTGTAACCGTTTCGACCGAGGCGCAAACCGAGGCGCGAGCTTACATTGGCAAACGGTTTGGGCCAACCTATGTGCCGGTGAAACCGCCAGAATACAAAACAAAAGCAAAAGCGGCGCAAGAAGCGCATGAAGCTGTTCGCCCTACTTCGGTGATGCGCACCCCACCGGAGATGAAAGAGCATCTCAGCCGTGATCAATACCGGCTGTATACGTTAATTTGGGATCGTTTTGTGGCCAGTCAGATGTCCCCGGCGCGGTATGATACGGTGTCGGCTGATGTGTGGGCAGGTGAGGAGAAGGTGGCGGCTGAGAAACGGCCGTACCTCTTCCGCGCGACCGGTTCTACTCTGGAATTCCCCGGTTTCCTGGCACTGTACGAAGAAAGCCGCCCCGAAGACCGCCCAGACGACGGTGAAAACCAGGTGCCTGCCTCGCTGAAAACGCAGGAGCAGCTAGATTTGCTGCGGCTGCTGCCAGAACAGCACTTTACGCAGCCGCCGCCTCGTTTTAGTGAAGCCACACTGGTCAAAGCGATGGAGGAGAATGGTATTGGCCGCCCTAGTACGTATGCCAGTATTATCTCCACCATCCAACAGCGAGGGTATGTGGCGCGGGAAGAGCGGCGGCTGACGCCCACGGAAACGGGCCAGGTGGTTAACGACTTGTTAGTGGAATACTTTCCGGACATTGTTTCGGTGGACTTTACTGCCCGGCTGGAAGATGAGTTGGATAAGATCGCGGAAGGCGATGCCTGGACGCCAGTGGTAGGCAGTTTTTATGGGCAGCTTTTGGAAAAGCTGGAAATTGCTGATGAATCTATTCCCAAAATTGAGGTGCAGCGCGAACAAGAATTAGTAGGCCGCGAATGTCCCACTTGTGGCAATCCGCTGGTGTACCGGGAAGGGCGATACGGCCGTTTTATCGGTTGCAGCACTTTCCCCAAATGTCGCTATACAGAACAGATTGTCAAGGTATTAACCACATGTCCGCGTGGTGGTCAGATTGTGGAACGGCGTACCAAACGGGGCAAAGTTTTTTATGGCTGTAACCGCTACCCGGATTGTGAGTGGCGCAGTTGGTATAAACCGGTAGCGGACACGAACAGCCATTGTGATGGTGTTGTGGTCCAGGTGAACGAAACAAAAACGGACTGTGTGGCCTGTGCGTTGAAGGAAGAGATGAAGGGGGATAAGGTGATGGGATGATGGGGTGGAACAAGTCCGTTGCTGCCCTTTGCCGGTGTCAAAGAGGGATGCGGCTGACGGCCGTGATCCTCTTCTGGTTGGTGATATTAGCTGCCTGCCAGCAAGCGGAACCGACAGTTACCCCGATCCAGGCTGTGGCAACTGTGCAAACAGAGACAGCCGTTCTGTCCACTGTGGACGGGGCTGCTATTTTGCCCTCGCAAACGCCTACCCCTTCACCATTACCCGCTGTGGCGGACACGGCCGTACCCACCACAACGCCTGAGCCACCCCAGACCGAACAGAGCCAGACGATAGTGGCCGCGCCTGCCGTGGCTGCGCCCACCTGTTTTTCTACATACACCCTGGTGGAAAGTTTCACCACGCCTGGCGCTGACCTGTTGCCCGGCGTCACTTTCTTGCAAACCTGGCGGCTGCGCAATGATGGAACATGCGCCTGGGATGTGGGTGCGGTGTGGCTGTTTACCGGCGGCGATCAGTTGGGCGGGCCAGACCTGGTGACCTTGCCACCTGCCGGGCCGGGGCAAACGGTGGATGTGAATCTGGCGTTGGTAGCGCCATCTGTCCCCGGTGCTTACATAGGTTTTTGGCAGCCGCAAATGGCGGATGGACTGCTTTTGCAGCCACCAGCGGCGGTCAGTATCAACGTGACCCAACCGCAACTGACCAGCACACCGGCAGCAACGGCCGTGATCCCGCTGGCAACGGCTACAGTCGTGCCGCCAACGGCTACGGCCGTACCTCCCTTTACCGGCTGGCGTGGGGAGTATTTCAACAATCAGACCCTCTCTGGGCAACCCGTGCTAGTGCGGGATGACCCGGAAATTAACTTCAACTGGGGTACCAGTTCGCCCGGCAACGGGCTGCAAAATGGCAACTTCTCGGTGCGTTGGACACGTTCTATTGTTGTGCCCGGTGGAGACTATCGCTTTTTGGCGCGTAGCAATGATGGCGTGCGTGTGTGGGTGAATGGCGTGCTGCTCTTTGATGAATGGCGTAGTGGTCAAAATGCCACCTTCCAAAGCGAAATTACCTTGCAGCCCGGTCAAGTGCTTGATGTCCGGGTGGAGTATTACCATGCCACCGGTTTGGCCAGCGTCCATGTCTGGGCCGAATCGCAGGCAAAATACCCACAGTGGCGCGGCTCTTACATTGCTGACCCCAATTTGCAGGGACAGCCTGTTCTTATTCGCAATGACCAGGACATTAATTTCGATTGGGGTACAGGCGCACCGGCGGCAGGAATGCCGGCTAATAACTTTTCGGTTATCTGGATTCGCACACTGCCCTTCAATTCCAGCGGCTATCGCTTTAATGCGCTGGTTGATGATGGGATGCGGTTGTATGTGGATGGCGTTTTGGTAATTGATGCCTGGCAAGATGGCACAGTGCGGCAGGTCTCCGGCACAATTACACTGACGGCAGGCCAACATGATGTGACGGTGGTCTATTACGAAAGGCAAGATGCTGCCCAAATTCGGGTCTGGTGGGAGCAGGTTAATGGATTTGAGTAGAGGCCGGAGATAAAATTAAATAGATTTTTGGTATGCGTTTGGTAACAAACACTCAGTTACCAAACTGCGCTCTTATTTGCAGATAATGACACAGTCTAATTTGGAGGTATGATGAAACTGAAGTTGATGAATGAAGAAACAGGGAAGGTCATTGGCGAAGTAAATGAGGTGGAAATGCGTTTCCTGGTGGATATGCTAGAGGAAGAATCGGTCGAAGACGCCGATTATTTTATTAACCAGGATATGATAGATATGCTAGAAGTGCGGGGTGGTGATCCAGAATTGATTGCTTTATTGCGTCAGGCAGTAGGTGAGTCTGAGGGGATTGAGATTACCTGGGAACCGGTTTAGTGCCGAAATTCAAAGTCCAGGCTCCCAAGTAGAATTTTGGGCCTCGATTACCGTCAACCATGCGCTTAAAAGCTATTCTGCGGCTTCAATGTCCCCACTGTTGCCAGGGGCCTGTATTCAGTAAACCGTTTGTGATGCACCGTACCTGTGCGCATTGTGGCATTGTGTATGAGCGGGAACGCGGTTATTTTATGATGTCGGTGTTTGTGGGTTATGTGATGAGTTTTTTTGTAGTGATACCGGTTTTGGTGGGGCTGTATGTGATGGTACGGCCGTCCATGAATGGCTATCTTATCGGTGCAGGTGTGGCTTTAGTGCTGGCTATCCCTTTGATTTTTCATTATGCGCGTGTGGTCTGGATGCATTTGGATGAGTTGATGGACCCCCGGCAAAACCCCCCTTCTTAGACCCGCCAGGTGTAACATGGTAGAAACGGCCGTTTGTCATTTGAGAAACGGCCGTTTGTCACTTCCTTTCTCCTTTATTTTTCGGCATACTGGATGGTAGGTGGATTGGTTTTGTCTCCTATATACGGAGGTTCAATATGTCCGAAAAACATCAATTCTCCCCTTTAGAACGCGCGCCATATATGGCTTATTTTGCTGATGGTTTGTGGGATATATGGCTTGGTTTATTCCTGTTGGCACTGGGTTTTGGCTTCCTGTCTCAAGAATTTACCATGCTGGTTATCCTCCTGGCGTTGGCAGTGCCGTTTATGTGGGAAGCCAAATGGCGTATTACAGTCCCCCGGTTAGCTCCGATGCGGTACAGTGCCGCCCAGTTTAAGGCAGAAGAACGGCGGAAGAGTATCCTTCTGGCCGTGGCTACCGTTGTTTTGTTTGTGGGCATCCTCATATTTATCGCTGCCACTTACAGGCCACAACTGGCGGCCTGGCTGGGCCAGTTCAATGGTTTGCCGCTGGGCATTCTGTTGTCACTGGGTGTGGGACTGGTAGGTTATCTTTACCGGGCGCTTAATTGGGCTGTTTATGCCTTTTTGCTCATGGCGCTGACATTTGCTTCTGCCTGGTTTGGGCTGACATTTACCGGGTGTGTCTTGCTGGCTGGTGTGCTGATTCTGGTGTCCGGTGCCGGGCTGTTATCCCACTTCTGGCAGGAGCATTCGCCATTGGCCTTTTCTTAGACAGCCTGATAGGTTACTGGACGGGTTCAGGCTGCTGTACCGATGTCCGTGACACCGCATAAAAAGCGACAAATCCCAATAAACTGATTGAAAACAGAAGTCCAACAATGCTCACGGCCGTCATGCCTGCCTGATCAAACAGTACCCCAGTAGCTAACCCGGCAATGCCTGCTGCCAACGCTACCAACATTTCACTGGCGCCTTGGGTACGGGGGCGTTCATTGGCTGCTAATGAATCGGTGAGCAGTGAAGACCCGGCAATAAAGCAAAAGTTCCAACCGAGACCCAACAGGAAAAGAGCTATCGCCAGTGGCAACACAGCCGTAGACAGAGGCGTCAGAATGCTGGCGAGGATCAGTACAAATGCACCGGCTACGATCAGAGGGACACGGCCGTAGCGGTCAATTAGCCAGCCGGTTCCACCTGACAAAGCAAACATGCCAAACGTATGGGCGCTGATGACAAATGAAATGGAGCCGGCCCCGTGTGCATGGTGGTTCATATGCAGCGGTGTAATCACCATTAACATAGCCATCACCAACTGCCCAATGCTCAAAGCCGCCACCGCCAAAATGACAGCCGGTCGCCGGAAAATAACACCCAACGGCCGTGCCGGCGCCTGAATAACCATCTTTTGCTCTTCGGCTTCAATGGCCGCGCCAATGACCTTCGGGTCGGGACGCAAAAACAGCGTCGTCAGCACCAACCCCACTGCATACAAACCAATACCTGCCAGAAATGGCCCGGTTGTGGTCGCCAATCCTTTGGCCACCGCAAATGATTGTGAAGGAGCCACCAGCGCCGGCCCTAACACGGCCCCAATCGTCCCGGCAAACACCAATAGCCCGATGACTTTAGCCCGTTTATCTGCCACATGAATTTCAGTGGCAATATAACGGCTCTGGTCGCTGCCGGCTCGTCCCATGCCCATAAGTAGCGCCCCCAAACAAAAAACGGGAAAAGAACCAATCACAATGGCATAAACGGCCGTTAGGCTGCCCACCACCCCCAACCCAAACCCGGCAGACAAGCCCATGCGCCGCCCGGCTCTGTCTAAGAGCAGGCCAATGGGGTAAGCGGCTGCCGCCCGCCCCAGCAGCGTCAAGGTGCTGGGAATACCGGCCATGGCATCACTACCACTAAGATCGGCAGCGACAATCGCCATGAGGGTAAAAGTAGCGATCATCGCGGCCGCAAACAGGCTTTGCCCAACAAAAAGCGTAATAGTCAGACGTTGGCGCACGGATTCTTGAACGGGGTTCAGGTTCATCATCAGTGTAATCTAACAAACATAGTCACAGTGAGCAAAAAAATAGCCCTATCGGATGATAGGGCTATTTTTACGAATGAGTTCGTCTCAGGTTTAGTTCAGGCCGTTGGTGATGCGGCTGAAAACGTTACCAATCTGCGGGCCAAGCAGGGTGAGGATTGCGATGACGACCACAGCGACCAGCACCAAAACCAGCGCGTATTCTACCAAACCTTGTCCATCTTCACGGTGTAAAAACAACATTTCTTAATACCTCCATGTATAAATAAATTGATAAGATACACGTAGTCTAATCTGACATAGAGTGAGAAGCAATAGCACTAAAGTCGTGCCCCACCAGACTCATTGTTATTTGTTTTGCAAGGTTTTGCTGCAAATAGCGCCAGGCAAAAAAAAGCCCTATCATTTGATAGGGCTTTTTTCACTAATGAGTTCGTCTCAGGTTTAGTTCAGGCCGTTGGTGATGCGGCTGAAGACGTTACCAATCTGCGGGCCGAGCAGGGTGAGGATTGCGATGACGACCACAGCGACCAGCACCAAAACCAGCGCGTATTCTACCAAACCTTGTCCATCTTCACGGTGTAAAAACAACATTTCTAAATACCTCCATTCATAAATAGGTTGATAAGATAATCATAGTCTAACATGACGGCAGACAGGAATCAATAGGTCTAAGGTCGTATAGGGCTATTTGATCTTCATCTATGGGCACTGGATCACCCCTTGCGCCCACAGACAACTCCCGCAAGCAGGGAAGCCATTGCCAAAACAATCCTCCTCATTTTCTTCTGACAAATCACAGCCACCGCAAACTGTGCAGGGGGCGAAGGAATAACTCTGCACCTTTTGCCGGTAAGTGACATATTCCTCATCTAACCAGATGGTTAGCAAATCTTGCTCGTTAACGTTGCCGATAACATGTTGCCGCGACTTGTGTGGCTTGCCGTGTAAGTAGCTGGTGTGGTTGTGCATCAGAGGCCAGCAGGGAGAGACGCCGCCATCCCAGCCAATGGAGATTGCTCCCCCTGCAATAAAGTTACAGACGTCATTGGCGGCTCCCAGGCTGTTCCCCGCAAAGTTGACATTACAGCCGCTTTGCAGCGCCTGAAAGAAAACAGTTTGTGTCTTTTCGTTGAGATCCATGAGTGGTAGGCTTAATTTAGGTAGCCAGGGAGAGTCCAGATAAGCCAGATTGCGCAAGGTATGTGTGTAAAGCATTTCAGCTTGCATTTCTTCAGTGTAAGGCAGGACATTGCTAACGGAAAAATGTTTGGCGCCTACGGAACGTCCGATCCGCAGTACTTCTGGTAGATCGTGGATGTTACGCGCCATGGCTACAAAGGCGATACCAATCTCCGGGTGGGGATGGTGCCCACCTGGTCGTATCTGGCGCAAGCGGGAAAGGTTAGCGATCACTTTTGGTAATTCTGCTCCCAGGCGTACATCGGCGTAACTTTCCGGCGTGGCGCCATCAATAGAGACCCAGATGAGATCCAGACCGGCCTCTATGAGAGCGCGACAGCGTTTTTCGGTGAGCATGGTGCCGTTGGTGATGAGTTCGGTGCGTGCTCCGACAGCGTGCGCCTGGGCTATCCAATCCACCGTTTGTTTATGGAAAAGCGGCTCGCCCAATCCGCCAAAGAATATGGCAGGCATCATCTCCAGTTGCTGCACGCTGTCCAGGATACGGGTAAACGTCTCGTCGCTCATTCGCCCCAATTTTTCCTCCCAATTGTTGCGGATGCAGGTGCGGCAGGCGATATTACATAGGTTAGTTGGTTCGATGTATACCTTAGCCAGATGGGTAACAGGGCGATGCATTTTTATCCGGTTGCCGTCACTTTCCAGGCGGACTTTTGCTCCTGTCTGTAAGCCGTATTGTGCTGCCAACGCCGGCGGTAAAATCAGGCGCCCCTGGGCGTCTATCTCCCCCCAAAGAGTAGGTTTACTGTTCATGGCATTATCAGGTAGACGTGTAATGCGCCTGGGTCTATCGGTGGGCGTTCGTTTCCAGGCGGGCCACACGGCCGTACTACACGCATAAAGAAGTCAACATATTTGTGACACTATCCTTAATATAGTCTGGCGGAAAGAGCCGGGCAGTACAGTAACAAATGTCAATGATCTACCCGGCAGAAAATCACTTGTAGAGTATAAGGGAGATAATCATCATTGAGGCAATTCGGCCCAGTGGACGGCCGTCAGCGACAAACCTGAGAGAATGACCATACCAGCCACCAGGGGCAAAATTGTATCATTGTAGCTCTGCCCAATCAGCGTTCCCAGCAAGACGGATATTAACGTTGAAAGAGCACCAACAACAGCAGCGCCGGTCCCCGCTATATGGCCCAATGGCGCCATTGCCAGTGAATTCAAATTGCCAAACAGAATCCCAATGCAGAAAAAACAGATCATCAGATACACCATCAGGCTCCACAATGATGGTGTGCCCGCGGCCCACACAGCGAACCCAAGAAAAACGATAGACAGCCCAAGAATAGAAGACAGTGACGTTCTAACCAAAAGGCGCATGCCAAAACGCATGACCAGGCGCGTATTGAGCAATGACGCCAACCCGACGGCA
Source organism: Chloroflexota bacterium (assembly GCA_035444285.1). GTDB lineage: Bacteria > Chloroflexota > Anaerolineae > Promineifilales > Promineifilaceae > CAADGU01. Next base: position 349,701 of record DAOMOK010000003.1, on the reverse strand, counting down.
GAAGAGAGAATAGCAAAGTAGAGAGGAAATCGTTCGCCCAGCTCATACTGTTCTTGAAAAATCTGTTGGGAAGAATTCAGGTAGCCAATCAGCACACCACTGACCAGACCAGCCGTTACCGTATAGCCGAGGGCCGGTCGAACGGTGACAACCCCGCGCATAGTTAACATGATGTGTCGCCATGACAGTGGGACGCGATTTTCGAGAGCCAGGGTTTCCGGCATCCGTAAAGCAAACCAGATCATGATTCCTGCTGCCAGCAACAAATAGCTGCCAAAAATAGCCCGCCACCCGGTGAAAAGGAGGATCGCCTGGCCAAATGCGGGGGCGATCATGGGCACCAGGATGAACACTGTCATAACAAAGGACATCACGCGGGCCATCGCCCGACCTTCATATTGATCCCGTACCAGCGCCACTGAAACCGCCCGGGGCGCCGAAACGCCAATACCCTGCATGAGGCGACCCAACAACAATAGCGGAAAACTAATAGCCAGCATGGATAACACCGTCCCGCCCAAGTATAGGCCTAATCCAGCGTAAATGGCTGTCTTGCGCCCGGTACTGTCTGATAGCGGCCCAAAAAACAGTTGTCCGCAAGCTAACCCCAGGAAGATCATGGAAACAACCAACTGTCGATCATTGGCATTTTGTACCTGCAAATCACTGCCAATTTGCGCAAGGGCGGGCAGGATGGCATCAATAGACAATGCCGTTAAGGACATCAGGAGGGATAAAAGGATGACAAATTCAGCAAAAGAAAGGTTTGTCTTCTTTGAGGTTGAAATCATTGTGCCTACCCTTAAACTGCTCTGGTCGTGGTGATGGCAAGTAACATGAACGGGATTATACATCACCAGGTAAACGCAGCGAGTTTGAGGCCACGACCTGTGCGAGGGTCACACGGCCGTGTCATTGATCATATTGTCACTCATTACAACCGTCTGTTACACTTCTGCCATGAAATACGACATACCATAATGGGCCGTACCGTGTGATTGTGGTGTATTCGTAGCGTAGACGTTGAACCCCCACACACCCTTTCCACGATAATGGTACAGTACCCAAATATGTTGATAACCAACAGGTCATGCTGATAAAGAGACGGGTGGATACGAGACCAAACCTATGATCCCCCACTCCCTATCACAACGGCTAACCTGTAATTCAGGAGAAAACAAGATCATGCTTAAACACGTCCGCGTTACACTTATTTTGATTCTATTCTTACTGGTGATTGCCGCCTGTCGCAAAGATGAGGAACTGCCAACCCCCGTTCCTACCATTGCGGTGCCTACGGCGTCGCCCACCAGCACCCCCACACCCCGCCCCACCCTGGCCCCCGGCGAAACACCGCCGCCCGGCGAACCGGTAGCCCCCACCACCATCAACCCGGCGGACATCACCTGGTCGCCCCAGGTGATAGACAGCAGCCCGCTGCCCGGTGAAGAACTGCTGCTGGACGGAGCCATCACCATTCGTTTTGACCAGCCAATGGACCAGACCTCTGTCGAACAGGCCATGTCCGTCGCCGCTGAAGAAGATGGCACGGCCGTGACCGGCGACTTTAGCTGGCCTCGGCCCGATACCGTCATCTTCACGCCCAAGAGCGAATTGCATGGCAAACAACTTTATCGCGTCAGCATTGATGCCCGCGCTGAGGGGCAGAACGGCCGTCCCCTGGAAGTCCCCATCCAACTGCTGCTGCAAACCGCCGGCGACCTGGCCGTCAGCCAGGTATTGCCTGCTGACAACACCGATGGTGTGCCCACCGATGGCGCCATCACCGTCATGTTCAACCGCCCCGTTGTGCCATTAGTCAGTACCGGCCAACAGGCCAACTTGCCGCAGCCGCTGGGCTTCGACCCACCGGCCACCGGGCGCGGCGAATGGACATCCACCAGCATCTACCGCTTTGTGCCCGACCCGCCGCTGGCGGGCGCCACCACCTACACCGTCCGCGTAGACCCATCACTTACCGATGTCGTCGGTGTGGCTATGGCTGCCCCGTTTAGCTGGTCTTTCACTACTCTCAACCCCGATGTCGTCACCATCTTCCCTGACGAGACGGCGCCCATTGCCCCCGATACCACCTTCACCGTCACCTTCAACATGCCCATGGACACGGCCAGCACCGAGGCCGCCATATCTATTGAAGGTGGTGAAGAGACGCCAGCATTAACGTTCAACTGGATAGATAACGGCGAATCCGAAGCGGCTTCGGGCCGTATTGTTGGCGTCACTGCTGTTGATTTGCTGGAAATGGGAACGGAATACGAATTCATCATTGGGGCTACGGCCGCCGCCGCTAACGGCCAGGCCACCCTGGTTGAACCCGTTTCCTTCACCTACAACACCCACCCTTTCCCCGCCGTCATCAGCGTCTATCCCCGCGCCGGGCAAACGGCTGAACAATGGGATCGCGGCGTTCAAATCCAGTTCGCCTCGCCCATGAATTGGGACACCGTGGAAGGCAGAATTAGCATTTCCCCCGCCCCCGCCGTGCCGCCGCGTTACCACATAGATCCCTGGTCAAACGGCGTCTATGTAGATTTTAACTACCAGCCCAATACCTTATACCGGGTGGTGATCCCCGCTTCGGTGGCCGACCCCTATGGCAACACCATGGCTGCGCCTTACGAATGGACGTTCCGTTCACCCAGCACGCCACCCATCGCCTCCCTCAATTTGCCGCCTAACCACAGTTTGCTCAGCACCAGTTTCCCCACGCAGGTGGACATTATTCACAACAACGTCTCCGTGATAGATGTGACCCTGCACAACCTGGGGCTGCCCATCAATTTACTCAGCAATCCCTGGGACATACGCGACTACTCTCCCGCCGGCGAACCGCTGCGCACCTGGGAACTACCCATCACCGCCGCCCGCAATGAAGTGGGCGTGACGAATCTGCCGCTGGCTGACGGCGGCGTTTTGCCCACCGGCATTTACCTGATCCAACTACTGGCAGATGAGCTGCCCGAAGATTCCTACTGGTGGCAAAACCAGAAGAATCTCCTCATCATCGCCGATACCAACGTGGTGGTGAAGGAGATGTTTGGCGATGTGTATGTATGGGCCACCGATATTGGCAGCGGCCAACCGGCCCCCAACCGCAATCTGACGCTCTACAACAGCCAGGGTGTGCGGTTGGGCACGGCCGTGACCGATGCCAATGGTCTGGCCCGCATGGACTATATGCCTGCCAACAATTACCTGGAAGGCGTCACCGTCATCAGCAATGCGCCTGGCGAAGCCGGGTTTGGTGCCGGCAATAGCACCTGGAACAGCAACACCTCCCCCTGGCAATTTGGCATCAACGCCGCCTCTGATGATGAGCCACCCTTGTTTGCCTACCTGTATACCGACCGGCCCATCTACCGCCCTGGCGACACCGTCTATTACAAAGGCATTGTGCGCGAGACGGGTTACGGCCGTTACTTTGTACCCGCCGAATCGCTCAGTCTGGAACTGAACATCTACTACTTTGACTTCACCGGCCAAAACGAATTCAGCGAATATATCACCGTCAACACCCAACCGGATGGCACATTTAACGGCGAGTTTGTTGTACCTGCCGATGGGCCATTGGGCGCATACAGCATGAGCCTGGGCAATCAGGGTTTCAACTGGAACGCCTATGTCTCCTTCACCGTGGCCGAATACCGCCGCCCGGAATTCCTGGTCACGCTGACGCCGGAGACGACGGACGCCCTGCGTGGCGAGACGGTGGATGTGACGCTGCAAGCCGAATACTTCTTTGGCGGTTCTGCCGCCGACCTGCCGGTGCAATGGAGCATCTATGACAACGCTTTTTATCCCGACTTCCCCGGCCCTTATTACTGCTGGACTGACTGCGCCGGTTTTGATTACGAAGACTCTGGTCCCTTCTTTTCCCAGGGCGAGAACTTTGTCGGCAGCGGCGAAGGAGTCACGGATGGCAACGGCCGTCTCGTGATCACCCTGCCCGCCGACCTGCTCACAGACAGCGACGCCGGCAGCCGCCAGGTGCGCATTGAAGCCACCGTGCAAGACATCTCCAACCTGCCCGTTACCAGCCGCACCGAAATCACTTTCCATGCCGCCGAAAATTACGCCGGCATCCGGGCGCTCACCGGCTTTGTGGCTGCCGGGCAGAGCGCCGAAGTAGAAGTAAAAACGGTCAACTGGGAAGGTGAACGAGTTGCCAACCAGAATGTGGAAGTCGTCTTTTACCGGCGCGAATGGACGCCATCCCGCACCGAACAATTCGGCATGTATTACACCGCCTGGAATGCGACCGACACGGAAGTGGTGCGTACCAGCGTCACTACCGATGACCAGGGGATTGCCAGCGCCACCTTCACGCCCGATCAGGGCGGCTCTTACCTGGCCGTAGCCACCCTCACCGACCGCAGCGGGCGCACCAGTCTGAGCAGCACTTACGTCTGGGTGACGGACGACGGCCGTATTGCCTGGCAAACCGACCCCTATGACAAAGCCATGGATCTCATCCCCGACCGCGCCGAATACACGGTGGGGGACACCGCCCAGGTGTTGGTGCAAAACCCCTTCACCGTGCCCGTGCAGGCATGGGTAACGCTGGAACGGGGCAGCCTCATCAGCCAGCGAATTGTCACCTTGCAGCCCAGCAGTGACATCATCAGCATCCCACTCACCGAAGTTTTTGCGCCCAATGCGTTTGTGACTGTCACGGCCGTGAAACCCACCGACCCCAATAATGCCGACGATCCCTATGCCGAAATCCGGTTAGGCATTGCCGAACTGGTGGTCAACCCGGCTATCTTCAACGTCAACATCGAACTGACGCCGCGAGAAGGGGTGCTGGAGCCACGAGACACGGCCGTGTTTGACATCCGCACCACCGACCATACCGGCGCGCCCGTCTCCGCCGACATCTCCCTGGCGCTGGTAGACCTGGCGGTGCTGACCCTGCTGCCAGACAACGCGCCGCCCATTCTGGATACCTTCTACGAGCGGCAGCCCTATCGCAGCCAGACCGGCGGCGGCCTCTTCATCTCCGGCGAAGGACTGCCCGTGGAAATTCCGCTGCCGGGCGGCGGCCTGGGCGGCGGCGGCGGCGATATGGAAGCCGCCCAATCATTCCGTCTGGAGGAGGAAGACGATGTGCGCCGTGACTTCCGCGACACTGCCTTCTGGCAGGCCAACCTGCTCACCGACAGCGACGGCCGTGCTACCGTGGAAATTACCCTGCCAGATAACCTGACCACCTGGCGCTTGTCCAGCAAGGCCAATACCGCCGACACCCTGGTCGGCCAGAACAGCGCCGACATCGTGACTACTCTACCGCTGCTCATTCGCCCCGTCACCCCCCGCTTCCTGACGGTGGGCGACCAGCTACAACTGGGCGCGATCATCAACAACAATACCGACAGCGCCATCGAAGCCACCATCAACCTGGCTGCGACCGGCGTCACGCTGAACGGCCCGGCGGAGCAGACGGTGAACGTGCCCGCTCATGGGCAGACATTGGTACGGTGGGACACGGCCGTAGACGACGCCCAATTTGTAGACGGGCAGGCGTTTGCCGACCTCACCTTCCGCGTCAGCGGCGGCGGCTTCAGCGACGCCACCAAACCCACCTTCGGCGTTGGCCCGGACAATCTCATCCCCATCTACCGCTACAACGCTCAGGACATCACCGGCACATCCGGCGAACTGGGCGCCCAGGGCAGCCGCGTGGAATCCATTCTGCTGCCGCCCGGCGTGGATATGGCCCAAGGCAATGTGGACATCGTTCTCAGCCCCTCGTTGGCGGCAGCCCTGCTGGACAGCATCCGCCTGAATAACAATATCGAGTTCCTCTCCGATTGCCCGGCGGCTATTGCCGACCGGCTGCTGCCCAACGTGGCCGTAGAAACCCTGACCACGCGGCTGGACGCACCCGAAGTGGAAGCCCAATTTGGCGATGAACCGGCGGCGATGATCAATGCCGGTATCGGCCAATTGACCGCGTTGGTACACAGCGATGGTGGCTGGGCCTGGTGTTTTGAAGACGACAGTGACCCCTGGATTACCGCCTATGTGCTGCTGGGGTTGGCCAAAGCGCGCCAGATCGGTTTTGCCGTAGACGAGGCGATGCTGGAAAAATCGGGCAATTATCTGGTGCGGCAGTTAGGCCGCCCGGAAAACTTCCGCACGGCGTCAGACGCCAACCGGCAGGCGTTTTTCCTCTACGTGTTGGCCGAATTGGGCGTGGATGTGAATGTGGAAATGGACAACCTGTTTACCGAAGCGCGCGGCCTGCTTGACCCGTATGCCAAGGCGCTTATGCTGATGGCTTACCACATCACCGGCAGCGAAGCCAACGTTGACGCGCTTATTGCCGACCTCAGCGGCAGCGCCATTGCCTCGGCCACCGGCACCCATTGGGAAGATGCCAGCCAGGACTTCAACAACCTGAGTAGTGACGTGCGCGGCACGGCGATGGTGATCAACGCCCTCTCGCGCTGGCAGCCGGACAACGCCCTGGCCCCCGGCGCAGTGCGCTGGCTGATGGCGGCGCGCACCGCCAGCGTCTGGCCGACGACCCATGAGTCTGCCTGGAGCATCTTTGGTCTGACGGAATGGCTGGCGGCTACCGGCGAATTGGATGCAAATTATGAGTATGGTTTGCAGGTGAATTTGCAGCCGACGGCCGACGGCGCGTTCAGCCGCGAAAACATTGCGGAGAGCAACCAGGTGACGGTACCTGTGCCCGGTTTGTTTAGCGATGATCCCAACTTCTTCGAGTTCCGGCGCGGCGCGGGCGATGGTACGCTGTATTACACCATGCACCTGAACACGGCGATTGACGCCAGCCAGGTCAGCCCCATCAATCGCGGCATTCACGTGGAACGCGCCTACTTCGACGCGGCCTGTGACCCGGACGTGGAAACGTGCGCCCCGATTACCGAAATTAAAGCGGGGCAGTCGGTGCGGGTGGTGGTGACTATTCAAACAGAAAATGACCTGCTGCACGCCATCATTGAAGACCCCATCCCGGCGGGCGCGGAAGCAGTTGACCCGAATCTGGCGACCACACCTTCGGGCGGCGGCGACAGGCCAATCCCGCTGGATTATCTGTGGGGGTACTGGGGCTGGTGGTTGTTTGACCGGGTGGAATTCCGCGATGAAAAGGTGGTCTTCCTGACCAGCTTCTTACCGGCTGGCACCTACCAGTACACCTACACGCTGAACACCTTCATGCCCGGCGTGTACCAGGTGATGCCTACGTTCGCCAAAGAAACGTACTTCCCAGAGGTAAACGGCCGTGCCGCCGGCCTGCTGTTTACGATTATGGAGTAGACGGCCGTTTGTGAACAAAAGACCCGAAGGGTTTGGGAAAACCCTTCGGGTCTCTCCTTCCAGACCGCGCCACACCGGTTTTGCCCAACGCACATGGTGGAATGATACCACCGTACCCCCCACCAACCAATCCCCTTACGGCCGTGCTACTCGACGAGTAAGTAGGAGTATTGGCAGATTTACAGCCCTAACCACTGCCTCAAGGAATGATCTCGCTGCTCTAAATCTTTCGAGGTCAAGTGGCCGATCCTTTTCAAGTAAAGTTGCTCTTGAATGGTATTAAGGCCACGTTTGACGACCGAGGTGATATTGAGTCCAGCTAGCTGCCAATCAGCCAGTAGAAATTCACCGGGCAACAGGGCGGTGAGGCGACTAGGGCAATCGCATATTCCTCCATGCGGCAGATAAATCTGCACCAACAGAGGGCAAAGCCCACCTTCGTGGGCTGGGTTCCAGTCGGCGAAGGCCGACTTTGCCCTCTGTAGCCGCGATTTTAATCGCCGGGAATTGAGTATGCGATTGCCTGGGCATAAATATCATCCTCTTCGTTATCCCAGATAACCTCTAAACTGTTTTGGCTGGCCTCGGCCCAGAATTGCGATTCCGGGTCATTTAGAAAGGTGATCAGCAGCCTTTGCCCCGCGCGCAAGGGCACAGCTTCCAGTAGTATAATTTGATTATCTTCCACAATTGCCTGTACGGTTTTTAACTGACTTAACCCTTTTCTGAGCGGATAGCATCCATTGTAGCATATGGCAGGTGGACAGAGCATAGCGGCACGGCCGTGTCCATCAGCCATCAGGTGACAGATGTTGCAGTGGGCGGCAAGTTGCCAGAAATGAAGATGGGGGGCACACTTCATCATCGGTCAAAACAAACCTGTAGAGGTTGGTTCAATCTCCAAGATTGAACCAATCTGAACCACACAAATGCTCGAACTCAAGGATTTCCTGCACCTTCCGCAACTGGACGCCCTCGTTGACCAACTCGCCACCAGCGACGCCGGTTTGATTATTGTGGCCGGGTCAGACCCACACCAACCGGACGGGGTGTCCGGCATTCTGCCCAGCGGTCGCGCCGCCGTCTTTCGCATCCTCATGCGCCAGATGATGGAAGCCAACCCCACGGCGCGGGCCATCGTTGTTGCCGCGCACAAAGAAGCGGTGAGGCTGCCCCGCCACCTGCGCCCCCGTGTGCAGTTCACCCTGGTGCACGGCGTTTACACCTACGAAGGGGCCATTACGCAGGCCATTAAACAACGGCCGTACCTGCTCGTCCTGGATCATCTGAATCCAGAAACGGCCGTACACGCCCTGGAAGCGGCGCAACAGGGCTTGTGCGTGTTAGCCCCCCTGGACACCATCTTTCGCGGCGCGGATGTGGGCCGCGTCTTGCTCGATTGGGGTGTTAGCCAGACCCAACTGAGGGCGCTGCGTTGGATTGTCGCGGTGCAGCGGCTGCCCATGCTCTGCCCCCATTGCCGCCAACCGGTTGCCAGCCTGCCCGCCACCCTGACCGAGCGGCTGGCTCATTACCCCGACCTTGTGGTAAACCCGCTGACCTTTTACCGGGCGGCGGGGTGTGAACAGTGTCAGGGGCACGGCCGTCAGAAAACCGAAGTCACCGCCTTCGACATCTTCCGCGCCGCCGACGAACCGGAGACATCGCTCGCCCAGACCAGCCTGCTGTCATTGGAGGAATATGTGCTGCGGCTGGCGGCGGCCGGCCATCTCTGCCTGGATGACGCCCTCAATCTGGAATCTGACCAACTACGCCGCACTTACAACCTGCTCACCGCCAGTGAACACACCCTGCGCCAGACCAACTTGACCCTACAGGCCAAATTGCTGGAAATAGAGGCGGCCAACCGTGTCTTGCAGCAGCGCACCGAAGCCCTCATCTCGCTCCAAGAAATGGGACAGGCGCTCATCAGCGCGATGGGGCTGGAGGAACTGGCCCAACATGTGTGTCGCCACACCTACGGCCTGTGCGATGCCGACCGGGCGGTGTTGTATTACTTGCGCTCGCCCGAAACGGCCGACATCCTGGCCTTCACTGGTTGGGACAAAACCCACGTCACGCGCCAGGTTGCCGCCGCCGAGCTATTTGATGGGCACACGGCCGTGACCCCCTTCCCCAACTTTCCGCCGGGTATTGCCCCTCATCTCCCGGCAGCCGGGCAATTACCCCAACGCGCCGGGCTGCGGCTGCCCCTCATCGCGCAAGGTGAACCGGTGGGGGTGATGATCGTACATACCACCCAACACAGCAGCTTTGCACCGGGCAAGGTCGCCCTGTTGGAAACCTTCGCCAACCAGGCGGCGCTGGCCTTGCAACGCGCCGGGCTGATTACCACCCTGCAAGACCATATCCACCAGCTAGAAGCCGCCCAGGCCGAAATTGTCAAAAAGGAACGTTTGGAGCAAGAGTTAGACCTGGCGCGGCAGGTGCAGGAAAGCATGTTGCCACGCATCTTCCCACTCACGCCCGGTTATAGCTTTGCCGCCCTCAACCGCCCGGCGCGGCATGTCGGCGGCGACTTTTATGATGTGATCTTGCTAGATGCGGATGCGGTAGGCCTGGTGATTGGCGATGTCTCCGACAAGGGGATGCCCTCCGCGCTCTACATGGCGCTGACGCGCAGCCTCATTTTTGCCGAAGCGCGCCGCGAGCGATCTCCCGCCCGTGTGCTGCAAAACGTTCACCGGCTGCTGCTGGCCTTGGGGGAAAGCAGCATGTTTGTCACCGTGTTTTATGGCGTGGTGGAGATGCCTGCCCGCCGCCTGACTTATGCACGGGCCGGGCATGATTATCCATTGCTGCTGCGCCAGGGAGCGGTGCAGCGGTTGGGCGGCAATGGCCTGTTTTTGGGATTTCCCGGTGTAGATGATTTGCAGTTATCTGAGGAAGAGTTGGCGCTGCAAACTGATGACAGGCTAATCCTGTATACCGATGGTTTGACGGATGCGGTGAATGAACACGGCCGTATGTTCAGCCCCGGCCAACTCTTCTCCCTCATCCAGCAGCACGCCCACCTGCCGCTAATGGACTTTGGCCAGACCATCTTCGCCGACCTGGAAACGCACCAGGGCAGCGCCGAGCAGTTTGATGATATGACGTTGCTGGTGGTGGAGATAACGTAATATCATCATTTTGTGCAAAAATCGGGGGACGCTTATAACGTTTTTCATAAATTCAACAAGATGCCGGCAATGGTGAAATAAATAAACAGGCCGGTGGCGTCTACCAGCGTACTCATAGCCGGCCCGGAGACAACGGTGGGGTCAATGCCCACTCGCTCCGCGATTACCGGCAGCAAAGAACCCAAACAATTGGCCCAGACGATGATGGCCAATATGGCCACGGCCACCGTTAAAGCGACGGCGTTGCCGGTATGCCACAACAGGGCACGGCCGTAAGCCACTGTCGCCATCACCATCCCCAACAGCAAGCCGATACGTATTTCGTGCCACAAAGGCCGCCACAACCCTTTTGTTTCCAGTTCCCCCAGTGACAGCGCCCGGATCACTGTGCTGGTGGTTTGTGAACCGGCATTCCCCCCTGTGCCGATGAGCAAGGGGATGAAAAACGAGAGGGCCACCACTGCTTGCAGCTCCCCTTCAAAATGGCGCAGCACACTGCCCGTCAGCGTTTCCGTGAGAAACAGCAGCAGCAGCCAGCCAATCCATTTACGCATCACACTGGTAATGGATGTATCCAGATACGGCCGATTCAAAGGCTCGGTGGCGCCTAACCGCTGAATATCCTCTGTCGTCTCTTCTTCTAGCACATCCACCACATCATCAATGGTTATCACGCCCATGAGGATGCCTTCTTCATTCACCACCGGCAGCGCCAATAGATCATACCGGGACATCAGGCGGGCGCATTCTTCCTGATCTGTGCCTGCCGGGACAGATAAAACCTCCGTTTCCATTATTTCTTGCAATGGTGTGTGCAGATCGGCGGCGATCAACTGGCGCAGGTTGACCGTGCCACACAGCTTGCCAACTCCATCTACCACAAAGAGGGTGAAGAGGTCTTCCTGGTCGGGCAGCCAGGCGCGTATGGCTGCCAGGGCGTCGGCGGCGGTCATGCGCCGCCGCAGCGCCAGAAATTCGGAGGTCATAATACCGCCGGCGGTATCGGTGGGGTGCAGCAGCAACGGCCGTATCTCATCCGGGTCTTCCAGCGCAGACAAAACAGCCTGCGCCTGTTCCTCTGCCATGCTGCCCAGCAAGTCCGCTGCTTCATCGGGCGCCATTTCGTCAATGATGCGCACGGCCGTGCGCGTCGGCAGCGTCGCCACCAGTTCCGCGGCTTCATTGTCATCCATCTCTTCTAGAATGTCGGCAGCTGTATCTGGCGCGAACTCTGGCAGCAGGGTTTGTTGGTCATCCTCATCCAGTTCCGACAACAAATCGGCCTGGTCGGCCGGATATAAACCCTCGATAACGGCCACTGCCTGGGCCACATCGTCTCGTTCCAGCGAGGCGCGCACCTGCGCCAGGATTTCTTCTAACTGTGTAAATGACATGGGTCACCTCCAGGTTTATTCTCCCTGGAGGTGGAACGCGGGGAACCAAGCAACCAGGGGTTAATGTATGCGGTTGATTGGTCTGAGAGTAGTTGTCCAGCAACTACTGCCAGGCTCTGATTGGGTATTCACTCGTATCTCCATTGGAAATTTCAGGGCACATCTTGCCCCTGTCATCAGCGGCGGGATTCTAGTCCTCCGGTGGTGAGAAGTCAATAAGACCCATAAGCAAAATCTGGCTGAGTTTGGGCAAGCCGCAATTTCTGTGCCAGAATCGGTGTATGGGTTCAGAATATAGATGCCTCGCATGTGGGGCGGCTTTGCCGATGGGGAGGAGTTGCCAGGATGATTTCCACCAGATGTTGTTCTGGGAGGCGGAATATCCGCCGTTGTGGGAAGTCCATCATCTGATGGTACTATGTTTTCATTTGCAGCATCCCCACCTGTATTCCCCGGAGGGGTTGGTGTATGCCCGGCAGCTGTTGGCGGAGTTTGTGGTCAATGGAGCGCCTCCGGCTGAAGTGCGCCAACGCAACCGCGCTCACGTGGATTCTACAAACCGCAACTGGAAAATTACAGGCACGGCCGTATCCTTTGGCGCATATGATCAACCGGTGAACTGGACGATGACGGCCGTAGACGTGATTGCCGGTGGCCCCGAAAATTATTGTGAATTGGTTCGGGCCTGGGCACAATCTATCCATCAGGCTTTGCAACGGCCGTAAACAAAGGAGCATTTCATGGAAGAGTCTGCCAACGAAAATTCCACATCCGGGTTTGCCTGGGGTGGGCGTGTTCTGGTCGCGCTGTTAGCCATCTGGATATTGAATGTAGTGTGGAGCGCACAAAGTATTGTCTGGTTTGTGGTTGGCTCCGGCGGCAGCAGCGACGGCTGGCCCTGGGTGTGGGCGTCGTTGATTCAGGTGGGGCTGGCGGCCGTGCCTCTACTTCTCCTCGCCTGGAAATGGCCCACTCCCCGTTACCGCGCCATCTTCCAAAGCTGGCTGCTGGCCTGCCTCTACCCCCTGCTGCTGGCCCCCACCCGCCTCTTCCTACCCACCCAAAGCCAGCCCTTGCTGCTCATCCAACTCCTCCTCACCCTTCTCGCTGTGGTACCACTTCTCTTTCTCACCAGACGAAAACTGATTACCGATAACCGATTACCGATTACGGAATACGGATCACGGGTCACGGATAACCGCCCACTGCTCACTGCTCACCGCTCACTGCTCACTGCTTCAGGCACGGCCGTCTTCGTCTCCCTGCCCTGGTTCATCTGGGGTGCGTTGGGGTCGCCGCTGGATAGCCTGCTCAGTCTGGGGTTGGGGCTGGCCTGGGGCGCAGTGGTGGTATTGGTGGGCCGCCCCTGGTTGCGGTCGCTGGCGGAGGATTCGCGTGGATTAGGGTGGGACATGCTCACCGGTGGGGTGGTGCTGGGCACGGCCGTACTCATCCTGGCTTCCGGTCTCAGCTTCAACGGCACGCAGTTGCTCTTGATGACGGCCCTACCCGCGTTGGGTTGGGCGCTCATGGGCATGGCGGTGGCCGATAGTGACCGGGGTCGGGCAGTTGGCTGGCTGGCCGGGTTCAGCGCCGCCTTCATCCTCATGTTCACCGACACCGACGCCATTTTCCTGAACGCCTTCGACGGCATCTTGCGCTACTCCTTCCAGGCGGCGATAGTGTCGGTCTGGCTGGCCTGGCTGGTTGGCTTTTTCATGCTGCTGTTTCGCTGGCAATGGTTGGCTGGGGTAAACGGCCGTCTGCTCCCTGCCCTCTCCCTTGCCGCCATCGTTCTGGGTGTGGGCGTCTACCTTCTGGTCGGGCAAACCGGCTTTCATGGCGACCGCCTCTTTGTCATCCTCAAGGAGCAGGCGGATGTGTCGGCGGCGGCGGCGATGGAGGATTACGACGGCCGTCGCCAATTTGTCTATGATACCCTCACCACCCATGCCAACGAGACGCAGGCCGACTTACGTGGATCGTTGGATCTGCTCGGCGTGGATTACACGCCTTATTACCTAGTCAACGCCATCGAGGTACGCGGCGGCCTGCTGCACCGCCTCTGGCTTTCCACCCGGCCCGAAGTGGATCGCGTCATTCCCAGCCCGGTGCTGCGCCCCACGCCCAGCGATTTGGGTATTCCCACACAGTTGGGCGCGGTCCCGTCCGCACCACAGTGGAATCTCACCAACATTGGCGCCGACCGGGCCTGGGCGGAATTTGGCGTGCGCGGGCAGGGCATCATCATCGGCCAGAGCGACTCCGGGGTGCAGTGGGATCATCCCGAACTGCGGGACAGCTACCTGAGCGCGGACGGCAACCACGATGGTTATTGGTTAGACCCGTGGCGGGGCACGGCCGTACCCACCGACAGCAGCGGGCATGGCACCCACACCCTCGGCTCCGTCCTGGGCAACAGCGTGGGCGTGGCCCCCGATGCCCAATGGTTTGCCTGCGCCAATCTGGTGCGCAACCTGGGCAACCCGGCGCTCTATCTGGACTGTATGCAGTTCATGTTAGCCCCCTATGCACAGGGCGGCGATCCGTTTGCGGACGGCCGTGCCACCCAATCCGCGCACGTGCTGAACAATTCCTGGGGCTGCCCGGAAAATTACGAAGGGTGTGATCCGTTGTCGCTGTTGACGGCTGTGCAGGCCTTACGGGCAGCGGGTATCTTTGTGGTCGCCTCCGCCGGGAATTCCGGGCCGGATTGCAGCACCGTCAGCGACCCGCTGCCGCTGTATGATGAGGTGTTTGCAGTGGGCGCGGTAGATATGAACAACAATATCGCCAATTTCAGCAGTGTTGGCCCGGTGCTGGCCGATGGCAGCGGCCGGATTAAACCAGATATTACCGCGCCGGGCGTGGATGTGTTATCTGCCTGGCCGGGAAATGGGTATGCGTACTCCAGCGGCACCTCCATGGCCGGGCCACATGTGGCGGGCGTGGTGGCCCTCATCTGGTCGGCCAATTCGGCATTGATTGGCGATATTGAGACGACGGAGGAGATTTTGCGTGCCAGCGCCGCACCCTATCAGCCCACTGCCGCTGCCAGTTTTCCAACCGGAATGGAGCAGATGGACGCGGAAACGGCCGCGCTGCTCTCGCCCATGCTGAATCAGGCCGCTGACCCCACCGGAGATACTTGTCTGGCGCAAACGGACACGGCCGTTGTCCCTAACAACATCGCCGGTTATGGCATCGTCAACGCCTATGAAGCGGTCAAATTGGCGCTGGAAAGGTAATGTGTTTTGCCCTGTCATTCCGGTCTTTGAGGAGGAAAGACAAACACCTGACAGGTTTCAAAAAACCTGTCAGGTGTGGTCAATGAACACGGGCAGGTTAGCCAGGGCCACGACGTGTGACCAGTCCGCTTCGCCTTCGGTGAAGATGGCGGCAACCTGCGCTACAGTACCACCCGCTTTGTTGACAACCGTTTCCATGCCTTGCAAGGTGCTGCCGGTGCTGATCACGTCATCTACCAGGATGACCCGCCGCCCCTGAACAATGGCCCGATCTTTTTCGTCCAGGTAGAGGGTTTGTGGTTTGCCGGTGGTGATGGAGATAGTTTCGGCGCTGATGGCGTCGCCCATGTAGCTCTTGTAGCTCTTGCGCAGGACGATGTAGGGCAGCCCCATGAGGGCGCTCATTTCGTAGATGAGGGGGATGCTCTTGGCTTCGGCCGTAACCAGGATGTCGGCGGCGGTGTCCTTTAACTTTTCGGCCAGGGCGGCAGCGGATGCTTTCACGATGTAGGTGTCGCCTAACATGTTGAAGATGGCAATGCGCACGCCGGGTGCGACTTCAAATAAAGGGAAGTGGCGGATAAGACCGGCGACTTCAATGGTATAGGTTTCGCGTTGGTTCATGTTGTTTCCTTATCTGGTTGTTGGTGGCTGGTTGCTGGCGCCAGCAACCAGCCACGAGCCAAGTTTATCACAAGGTCAGGTAGGTGGCTTAAGGCGGTGGCTGTTTGATGGGCAGTTCGACGGTGAAGGTAGCGCCGGCCCCTGGCTGGCTTTGGGCGGAGATGGAACCATTATGCTGTTCCACAATGCGGCGGCAGATGGCCAGGCCAATACCGGTGCCGTCATATTCGTCACGGCCGTGCAGCCGTTGGAACATGGTGAACAGGCGCGGTAGATATTTTTCATCAAAGCCGATGCCGTTATCGGCTACGGTGAGTTGGAGAGTGGGGGGGTGGTCGGTGTGGGAAAGGACACGGCCGTTTATTTGCACGACAGGCGGAATTCCTGGCCGGTGAAATTTCAATCCATTTCCAATCAAATTTAGCAAAAGCAGGCGCATTTGAGTCTGGTTGGCCTCAATGGTAGGCAGTTCACCCACTTTCACCTGCCCCCCCGTAGCCTCCAGCCTCTCTTCCAAATCAGTTAACACATCTTGTACCACTTGCGTTAATAAAACCGGGGCTACCATTTTGTCATTGGCCCCGGTTCGTGCGTAGACCAATAAATCTTGGATGAGTGATTGCATTCGGGCAGCGGCATTATCCATACGCCGAATGTAATCCTGGCCCCGTTCATCTAGCTTACCCTGGTACCTTTCCAAAAGGCGGTTGCTGAAGGTTTGAATTTTGCGTAGTGGTTCTTGCAGATCATGAGAGGCTATATAGGCGAAATTATTGAGTTCGCGGTTACTACGCTCTAAATCACGGGCATAGGCTTGTAATGCGGCTGCTGCTTGTTTTTGCGCAGTAATATCCCGCATTGTGCCGACAATGCAAAGCTCTCCCCGGATGTTGATGATCTGCGCGGAGAACAACCCATCAAAAATCTCACCTGATTTTCGCTGTGCTCTCAATTCCAGATCGTGTACTTCCCCCTTTTCCTCTAAGTGGGCGCGAAGCAGGGCGCGGTCAGCAGGGTCAGCATAGACGTTTAGGGAATAGACGGTTTGTCCGATGATTTCTTCCCGCGTGAAGCCAAATATACGTGTATGGGCATTATTGATGTCAATCACGCGACCATCTGCCAATGTGGAAAGCGAGATAGCGTCGGCGCTGGCGCGGAATATCTTGTCCAGCCGTTCTTCGGACAGGCGCAGCGCCTCTTCCATGCCTATGCGCTCGGTGACCTCACGGGAAATACCGACCATGCCGATGATACGACCCTTTTTGTCATAAATGGGTGCTTTTGTAGCCGAGAGCCAGCGATCACGGCCGTCTGATGTGGGGTTGTGCTCAATGCGGTCTATAATAGGCCGCCCGGTCTTCATCATCTCTTGTTCTTCAGCCATAAATTCTTGTGATAGCGATTCCGGTTGAAGGTCCATGTCCGTTTTACCAATGACTGCCTCAGGTGAAGGAATGCCCAGGTAAGCAGCCTGGGCGCGATTGATGCGCACAAACCGGGAGGCGGTATCTTTGAAGTAGATATGGTCGGGGCTGTTATCCATGATGGCTTGCAGTAAGTCTCGTTCTTTTGCCAGGTGAGCATCTACCACCAGCTTGCCTAATACCAGGCCACTAACCGCCAGTATATAAATGGCAATGGGCGGTGGGCTGGCATACATGCCTTCTAAGCCACCACGCCACAAGAGGATAAACCAGGTTGCCAGTGCGCTGCCAATGATGCCGGGAATTCCGGTGATAACCATAGCCAAAATTGGCGGCAGCAGCGCCCCCTGAGAGACGGTTTGGTTGAGGGAAGATTCGGGAATGGCGACGGCCGTAATGACGGTAATAAGCGTGACTGTCAGATGGCGAGCATAACGCCAGTCGTACCATGTGAGCAACCATAAGGCGGCTACAATCAACAGATAAAAAACAATTTGGAGACGTTGTGTCGCCAGATAACCACCTGGCTGCCACCAGGCGCTCACGAGGATGACCATCAGGCTAATAAAAACGAACGAAATTAGTGCAAGCGCCGTTTGGCGTTGTGTGATCTGCCCCATACCACCTCCTATTGATTATTTGATTTCTGGATAGAGGCCTGATTTTGCGTGTGAGTGTAGTAGAACTTTACGGTCTCGTCTATGAAACGAAACTTAATGGATGTATAAAAAAAGGCTCTCTTAATGAGAGCCTCTCAGTTATATCTACGGAATCTTTCGGTGCAAGCAACACAATTTGCCGGTCGGTGGGGTGGGTTAGAACAAACCCCAGTCGCCGCCGGCGCCTTCTTCCATCATGGAAGGGTCCCACAATTCAGTGCCGATCTCAACGGTGACGCCGCCGCCCATCACTTTGTTGCCCACCATGCGCACCTGTTCAATTAACTGTGGCCCATACGGGCAAAAAGGCGTAGTTAAGATCATGGTCAGGTTGGCGGTGTCATCTTCTTCGTTCACGTCAATGCCGCGAATCAAGCCAAGTTCCACTACATTCAAGCCAATCTCCGGGTCAATTACCACCCGCAGGCTTTCCATCAATTCTTCGTTTTTTGTTGTTACCATCGAAAATCTCCCATCGTAATTTACTTACGATTCTACCATCACGGCCGTGCCATTGACCATTGAAAAGTGGCAGCAATCGTCCCCATTGAGCATACAGCTATGTTGCTGGATGGGCACATCCAATACAGTCAGCATCAACTCTTTGTCAAACGTACAGACTTCCTGGTGTTTCTGTCCCACCGAAATGTAAGGGCAGCTATATTCAATGATCTGGTATCCCTGATCGGTGCGCTCCCAGCGAGCTAAAAATCCTTCCTCGGCCAATAATTCAATAACATAGTTGAGCCGCTCTTCAAAGGTGAGTGATTCAAACTCAGTTTTGTGATCGTTGATCAGCGATTTAACCACGCCAATGAAAATGTCATTGACTACGGTTTCGGGCAGCCTGGTTTTCAGTTCATCCAGTAGACGGTTGGTCAGGCTAAAGTAACGTTGCGGGAAGAGTTCCTGGCCTTGTTCGCTGAGGGAATAGACGTAATACGGCCGTCCCACCTTCCGCCGCACACTGGCCACTTCAATCAACCCGTCGGCCTGCAACGTATTCAGGTGATGCCGCACCGTGACCGGCGATACATCAGCCACCAGCGCCAACTCTTCAATCGTCACTTGTGGTGTTGACTTAATGGAGTGTAAAATTAAGTCTCGTGTGCTTTTTTTACCGTTGGTCATTACAGATTTCACGCTACAATCCCTTTGTAAAGGCGAATAATCACCTCATAAACCAGCCAGAGTATAGCCAGAGGGGGTAAGTTTGTCAATTTGAGCTATTTTTATCATTATTATAAGAATAATTGACGCTATCCCCCCCCTTTGTTATAATCCCGCCTGCGTTTAGAAATCCGATTTTTCCAAAAATCGGGATTCTGATCAACCACTTACAGGAGAAAGTTTCACAATGACGACTGCTTTAGAGATTAAAAATTTGCATGTTAGCATTGGCGACCAGCCAATTTTGAAGGGAATCAACCTGTTGGTAAAGCAGGGTGAGACCCACGCCCTCATGGGGCCAAATGGCTCCGGCAAAAGCACGCTGGCTTATACCCTGGCGGGGCATCCCGCTTACGAACCGTCCGCCGGGCAGGTTGTTTTTGATGGCGAAGACTTATTGGAAATGGAAGCGGACGAACGTTCCCGTGCCGGTCTCTTTCTGGCCTTCCAATACCCGGCGGCCGTGCCCGGCGTCACCCTGGCCAAATTCTTGCGCCAGACCATCAACTCCCGCCGCAAAGCGGAAAACCCTGAAGACGCCGGCATATCCATCCCCGAATTTCGCCGTTTGTTGACCAGGAAGATGGATAGCCTGGGCATTGACCATAAGATGGCCGGCCGTTACCTGAATGAAGGCTTCTCCGGCGGTGAAAAGAAGCGCGTGGAGATTTTGCAAATGTCGGTGGTGGAGCCGAAGATTGCCATTATGGATGAGACGGACTCCGGCCTGGACATTGACGCCCTGCGTGTGGTGTCCGAAGGGGCGCGGCGCTTGCAAGCGGACATGAATATGGGTGTCCTGGTGATTACCCATTACCAGCGCATCCTTAACTATATTCAGCCGGACTATGTGCATATTATGCTGGACGGCCGTATTGTCGAAAGTGGCGGCCCCGAACTGGCGCTGGAACTGGAAGAACGCGGTTACGACTGGCTGCGTGAGAAACATGGGGTGCTGGAAGTAGCGTAATCCGTAAATCGTAACTCGCAATCCGTAACCCGTGAACCGACGTCGGATTACGGATAACCGATTACGGATAACGGATACCGGAGGTAACAATGGCAGAATTATTAGTAGAAGAACGCGAAATGACGGAAGAGGAAATTGTCGCCCTAGTAAACCAGGATTACGCGACTAAATATGGCTTTTCCGATGTGGAAAACTACGTTTTTAAGGCCGAAAGAGGTCTGAACGAAGGCGTCATCCGCGCTATGTCTTTGTCTAAAGGCGAGCCGGAGTGGATGCTGGATATTCGTTTGAAAGCATACTATCACTTTCTGGAGCGCCCGATGCCCAATTGGGGGGCTGACCTGAGTGGCATTGATTTTGACAATATCTACTATTACATCAAACCCAGTGACCGCGAAGGGGACAATTGGGAAGACATACCCAGCTACATTA
Source organism: Chloroflexota bacterium (assembly GCA_035444285.1). GTDB lineage: Bacteria > Chloroflexota > Anaerolineae > Promineifilales > Promineifilaceae > CAADGU01. The sequence goes on along the minus strand of DAOMOK010000003.1, from coordinate 329,326 downwards.
AAGATACCTTTAACAAGTTGGGCATTCCTGAAGCGGAGCAGAAATTCCTCTCCGGTGTAGCCGCCCAGTATGAATCTGAGGTGGTCTACCACAACATCAAAAAAGAACTGGAAGAAAAGGGTGTCATTTTCCTGGGCATGGACGAAGGGTTGCGCCAATATCCTGACCTGGTGAAAGAGTATTTTGGCACGATTATCCCTTATAACGACAATAAGTTTGCGGCGCTGAACACGGCCGTGTGGTCAGGCGGCAGCTTCATCTATGTGCCACCGGGCGTCCATGTGGAGATGCCGTTGCAGGCGTATTTCCGCATCAATGCCAAAAACGCGGGTCAGTTTGAACGCACCCTCATCATCATTGACGAAGGGGCCTACGTGCATTACGTCGAAGGGTGTACTGCCCCCATTTACTCCTCAGACTCGCTGCATTCGGCGGTGGTGGAGATCATTGTCAAGCGTAACGGCCGTTGCCGCTACACCACCATCCAAAACTGGTCTAACAACGTCTACAACCTGGTTACCAAACGCGCCGTCGCTTACGAGAAAGCGACGATGGAATGGGTGGATGGTAACCTGGGCAGCAAAGTAACCATGAAATACCCGGCCGTTTACATGATGGGCGAGGGCGCGCATGGGGAAATTCTCTCCATCGCCTTCGCCGGGAAAGGGCAGCACCAGGACGCCGGCGGCAAGGTCGTCCATGTAGCGCCTAACACTACCAGCCGCATCATCTCCAAATCTATCAGCAAAGATGGCGGCCGCGCCTCTTATCGCGGCATGTTGAAGGTGAACGAAGGCGCCTACCATTGCAAATCCAATGTAGTGTGTGATGCCCTGCTGCTAGACCCAGAAAGCCGCTCCGACACCTACCCCTACATCGAAATTGAGGAAGAAGATGTGAATATCGGCCACGAAGCCTCGGTGAGCAAGGTGGGCGAAGAGCAGCTTTTCTACCTGATGAGCCGGGGCATTGATGAGCAGACAGCCACTTCGATGGTCGTCAATGGCTTCATCGAACCGTTGGTGAAAGAACTGCCAATGGAGTACGCCATTGAGATGAACCGGCTGATTCAGTTACAGATGGAAGGAACGATTGGGTAATTAGGAATTAGGAATTATGAAAGGCGACTCCCCTTCATAATTGATAATTCATAATTCATAATTTGATTATGAGTACATTTAACAAAGACGCAGTGATTAAATTGTCCGCGTCGCTCAACGAGCCGGAATGGATGTTGGCGCGGCGTTTGCAGGCGTGGGAATTGTATGAAAGTATGCCCATGCCCACAACGAAAGATGAAGAGTGGCGGCGCACTGATATTCGCCGCTTTAAGTTGAACGAGATTGGGCCATCGGTGAATGGCGACGCGGCCGTAGACGCTGCTATCCCTGAATTTCTGGGCAAGGAGTTGGCCGAAGATGCTGCCGGCGGCCGTATGCTCCAGGTAGACGGTGTGGTGCGCCGCTACGAACTGAGCGACGAACTGAAGGCGCAAGGTGTGATCTTTTGTGATATGCACACGGCCGTTGCCCAACACCCCGATCTGCTGCAAAAACATTTTATGACTGAGGGCGTACTCCCGGACGAAGGTAAGTTTGCTGCCCTGCACGCTGCCTTCTGGCGCGGCGGCACTTTCTTATACGTGCCCAAAAACGTGCAGGCGGCCGCCCCGCTGCACAGCGTTCTCTGGTCGGTGAACGGCAAGACCTTCACCCACACCCTGGTCATTGTCGAGGTGGGCGCGGAAGCGGTATTCATGGATGAATACGCCTCGGCCGGTGGCGAACTGCCCGGTTTGCACAACGGTTGCATTGAACTGCTGGTGCGAGACAACGCCAGCCTCATCTATGCCGGGCTGCAAGATTTTGGCCAGAACATCTGGCAGTTCAACCATGAACGGGGCCGTATTGGCCGGGATGCGCGGCTGGACTGGGTGACAAGTGTCATGGGGTCGCGCCTGACGAAGGCGTTCCAGACGTTGGAACTGGACAGGCCCGGTGGTTGGGGGCGGATGAGTGGGATTTTCTTCACCAACGGCCGTCAACACCTGGACATGGACACCCAACAAAACCACAACGCCGGTTCCACCACCAGCGACCTGCTCTACAAAGGGGCGCTGCGCGACAAATCGCGTACCGTCTGGCAGGGCATGATCAAGGCGCAGCCTGGTTCGCAAAAAATTGATGGCTTCCAGGCCAACCGTAACCTGATGCTAGACAAAACCGCTCGCGCCGACTCTATCCCTGGTCTGGAAATTGAAGCCGACGACGTGAAATGCACCCATGCTTCGGCTATCGGCCAGCTAGACCCGGAAGAGTTGTTTTACCTGATGAGCCGGGGCATTCCGCGCAACACCGCTATTGAAATGTCGGTGCAGGGTTTCTTTGACCCGCTCATGCGCCGCATCCCCTTTGAAGGGGTGCGCAATCGCATCTTCGACCGCATTGTGGAAAAAATTTACGCTTGATTATGGTCATCTGGCTTGATTGGTGCTTGTGTAAGAGGCGGGAGGGGTAACGGCCGTACTCGCCTGCGCAAAGCGAATGATAACGGTGGTAACTTCTCCCGCCTTTCCCGGTTTGTGGTGAAGTTACCACTTTTGTTTTATAAGTCAGAAGTTCAACTTCTCAGAAGAAGTTGAACTTCTATAATGCTATGGAGGTTGAACATGAGTGACAAAGGATATGTACACCCGGACGTTTTGGTTAGCACCGATTGGGTCGCCGAACATCTGGGACACACTAATGAGATTCGCCTGGTAGAGTCAAACGAGGACGTGCTGCTGTACAGCACCGGCCATATCCCCAATGCCGTTCACATTGACTGGGTGGCCGATCTGAACGATGCCATTCGCCGCGATTATCTGAACGAAGAACAGTTCGCGGCGCTGATGGAGAAACACGGCATCAGCAATGATACCACCGTTGTTTTCTACGGCGATAAAAATAACTGGTGGGCCTGTTACGCCTTCTGGGTTTTCAAGCTGTTTGGCCATGCTGACTGCCGCGTCATGGACGGCGGTCGCCAAAAGTGGCTGGCCGAAGGGCGCGAAACAACCAAAGAAGTTCCTTCCTTTGCCATAGGCGCCTACCATCCCGCCGCCCGCGCCGATTACAAAATCCGCGCCTTCCGCGATCAGGTGCTAGACCATGTCAACGCCGGACAACCGTTGGTAGACGTGCGCAGCCCGCAGGAATTTAGCGGCGAACTGCTGCACATGCCCGGTTCGCCGCAGGAAGGCGCCCTGCGCGGCGGCCACATCAAAGGGGCAGCCAGCGTGCCCTGGAGCCGGGCGGTGGCCGAAGATGGCACGTTCAAAACGGCCGATGACCTGCGCGCCATTTACGAAGGCGAAAAAGGACTGTCGCCGGACAAAAGCGTCATCGCCTACTGCCGTATTGGTGAACGTAGCTCGCATACCTGGTTTGTGTTAACCTATCTGTTAGGCTACCCCACCGTGCGTAACTATGACGGCTCCTGGACAGAATGGGGCAATCTGGTGGGTGTGCCGATTGAGAACCCGTCCAAAAGCAAGTAATCCGTAAATCGTAATCCGTAACCCGCTGAATTGACGGGTTACGGATTACGGGTCACGGGTTACGGATTACCGCATGTTAGACGTAACCAAAATCCGCGCCGACTTTCTCATCCTCCAGGTAGAGGCGCATCCCGGTGTGCCCCTGATTTTTCTGGACAGCGCCGCCTCCTCGCAAAAGCCGGAGGTGGTGATTGCGGCCATGGATGCCTATTACCGGCAGATGCACGCCAATGTGCATCGGGGGATTTATGCGCTGAGCGAAGCGGCGACCAATGCGTATGAGGGGGCGCGGACCAAAATTGCCCGGTTTATCAATGCAGCGGACACGGCCGAAGTGATCTTTGTGCGCAACGCTACCGAAGGGTTTAACCTGGTGGCGCAGAGTTGGGGGCGGGCCAATATCCAGCCGGGTGACGAAATTTTGCTGACGGAGATGGAACACCACGCCAATCTGGTGCCCTGGCAAATGCTGGCGGCCGAGAAAGGGGCGGTGGTGAAATATGTGCCCTTTTTGCCGGATGGCACGCTGGACATGGACGCTATCCCGGCTTTATTAACGGAGCGGGTGAAGATTTTTTCGTTCACGGCCGTGTCCAATGTTTTTGGCACCGTCAATCCCGTCAAACAACTGGTGCAGATGGCGCACGCAGTGGGCGCGCTGGCGATGGTGGACGCCGCCCAGGCGGCCCCGCATCTGCCGATGGATGTGCAGGCGTGGGACTGCGATTTTACGGCCTTTTCCAGCCACAAGATGTGTGGGCCGACGGGTATTGGTGTGGTGTATGGCAAACGCGCCTTGCTGGAAGCGATGCCGCCATTTATGGGCGGCGGCGACATGATTCGGCGGGTGACTTTGGCCGGTTCGACCTGGAATGAATTGCCCTGGAAGTTTGAGGCGGGCACCCCGGCTATTGCCGAGGCGATTGGGTTGGGCACGGCCGTAGATTACCTGACCGGCCTGGGTATGGACGAGGTTCACACCTACGAACAGTACATCACCACCTATGCTTTGGAGGCGTTGAGCGAGATTGACGGCCTGACGCTGCTTGGCCCGTCGGCGCGGCAGCGGGGCGGGGTGGCGGCTTTCACCATGCAGGGCCTCCACCCGCACGACATTGCCGAGATTGTGGATAAGGATGGCATTGCCATCCGCGCCGGGCATCACTGCGCTATGCCCCTGCACCACAAACTGGGCATCAACGCCAGCGCCCGCGCCAGCTTTTACATTCACACCACCACCGAAGAGGTGGATAAACTGGTAGCTAGCCTGCACCGGGTGAAGAAGGTGTTCAGGATGTAGGTAATTGGGTAATTGCGCAATTACCCAATTACTCAATTACTCCCCATGGACGAGAGCATTTACCGCGAACAAATCATTGACTTGTATGAAAATCCGCTGAATTATGGCGAGTTGGATGCGCCGGATTGGTCGTATGAGGAAGACAATCCCTTGTGCGGCGACGTGGTGCGGATTGAGGTGAAGTTGGGTGGGGACGGCCGTGTGGCCGAAGTTGCCTGGCGTGGGGACGGCTGCGCCATCAGCCAGGCATCGGCGTCCATTTTGACCGAAGAGATCAAGGGGCTGACGCTGGAAGAAGTGCGCAACTTTGACAAAGATCACCTGTTGGAACTGATTGGCGTCCCATTAAGCATGGCGCGGGTGAAATGTGCGTTACTCTCATTGAAAGTATTGAAAGCGGGCGCCTATGGCATCCCCGATCCTACCCATATGCGCGAAGAAGGTTCGTAGTAGGCGATTTATCGCCGTAGGAAGGCGATAAATCGCCCACTACGAACGAGGTGTGTGATGGCGAAATTTGTGAAAGTGGCTCGTGTAGAAGAGATACCGCTGGGGAAGCGGCTCTTTTATGAGTTTGAATATGAGTCGGTGATTGTGCTCAACGTGGATGGGGAGTTTTATTGCATTGCCGACCTGTGTACACACGATGATGGGCCGCTGGAAGACGGCAAATTGGAGGGGTATTCAATTGAGTGCCCGCGTCATGGCGCCTGTTTTGATATTCGCACGGGGGCGGTGCTGGCGCTGCCTGCTACCCGGCCCATTCCCCATTATGCGGTGAAGGTCGAAAACGGCGAGGTGTGGGTGGAGTCGCCAGATTGATGAACTTTTGATCACATACAATGTTGCTGATTGCGGGGGGAGAGTGAGAAGACCAGCGGCCGTAAATGGTTGCAAGCCCAGGTTTTCAGCATTGTGTGCCTTGTCTAGTAGCCAGACCTCTGCTTCAATCAACTCCACACCCGTTACTTGAAGGGGGATTTGCTGCTCTTCATCTGACAGGTTGATTACCATCAGGGTCAGCGCGCCGTCATCCCGTCTGGCTGCAAAAATGTCTACATCCTCTACGCCGGAGGTCGCATACAATTGTTCGCTACCAAAATTTTTGTAGAGCGGAAACACATAGAATGTGGGCCGGGCGGTGCTGCCTTGAAAAAGTCCTAATCCGGTGGAGCGTTGGGAAAGTACCCATTGATTGACCATAAATACATCGGCGTTCATTAACTGCCCCAGCACATCGGCATACCAGATGGCGTTATAGAATGAGTCGGGGGAGGCTTCCTGAAGCATAGCCGGGCTGGGGTCGGAATTGAGTTCGGTAATGGCGATGGGCAGTTCATGCCCCAAGATTTCCCGTATCACGCGGCGTAAATGCTCTACTTCTTGCACCCATTGGCGGGTATTTTCGCGCAGGTTGGCTACTGTGACCGGGTTGCTGGGGGAGTAGAGAGGATAGCGATGGACGGCGACGATGTCTATCAGGTCGCCGTTGGTTTTGAGGAATTCAGCCATCCAGTCACGCCCGGCGGAATCTTTGGGCGTGGCGCTTCCGGTGGCTGCCCACTGATGAATATCTGGCCCAAGGATCTGAATCGTAGGATCAACGGCTTTCATGGCTTCGGCAATGGGCCGCCAGTCGCGGTTGAGGTTTTCGGTCGTATAGTCGTAGTCTGCCTGACCCAGTTGGGTATATATGGATGGCTCGTTGCCAATGCTCCAATAGGTGACGCCGTATTGCTTTTCGATGTTGGTATAGCGGACTAACGCAGCGGCCGTTTCCGGTGACCCGCCTAACAATCGCACACTGATATGGGGCGTTGCGCCTAACTGTTGACTGAAGTCTATAAATTGGTCAATCTGAAATGGTTTGACATCGGTGGAATCTGTCCATGCGCCGCCGGGAAAGCGGAGGGTGGTGAAGCCTACTTCTTCTACCAGGGGCATCACGTCCAGTGTCACGGCGTGCATAGGCCCGTAGTTGGTGCCAAAAAGATAGGGGCTAATTGGCCCTAGAGAGGAAGCCGGATCAACGGTCAGTGTTCCCGGCGTAGTAGTAGGTGGGGCGGCGGGCGTGGGTGTAGCAGAGGGCATGGCCGCAGGCGTTGGCGGCGCGCTGCGGGCACAGGCAGCCAGCTTAAACAGCATGATAAACAGGAAAAGATGGCGTCGTTTCATCATTGACCTTGTGTGGTGGTTAGAGAATGTGGTTTGAATAAGGGCAAGTATAATCTCTAATGCTCCCTACGCAATATGCCATCTCGTGTTAGAATTGTGCCCTTATTCACAAGGATGAGAGGTTTTGTATGAACGAGAAATTGGAAAACGACACGGCCACTTCGATTGCACTCAGTGCCGGCGTGGCTACCCCAACCGAACCCCTGGACTTTATCCGCCGCCAGGTAGAAGAAGATTTACGCACCGGCTATTTTAACGGCGTGGTGATGACCCGCTTTCCGCCGGAACCCAACGGCTATCTGCACATCGGCCATGTCAAGGCTATTTGTGTGGATTTTGGTATTGCCGAAGATTATGGCGGCGCGTGCAATCTGCGTTTTGATGACACTAACCCGGTCAAAGAAGAAACCGAATTTGTGGAGTCCATGATTGAGGACATTCACTGGCTTGGTTTTGAGTGGAAAGAGCTGTTGTATGCCTCTGACTATTTTGACCAGCTTTATGAGTGGGCGGTGCAGTTGATCAAAGACGGCAAAGCGTATGTGGATGATCTTAGCCCGGATGAAATCCGAGAGCATCGCGGTACGCTGACCGAGCCGGGCAAAAACAGCCCGTTCCGGGATCGTTCCGTGGCCGAAAACCTGGACTTGTTTGAACGCATGAAAAATGGCGAATTCCCCGAAGAGTCGCGGGTGTTGCGCGCCAAAATTGATATGGCTTCACCCATCATCAACCTGCGTGACCCGGTGATGTACCGCATTTTGCACACACCGCACCACCGCATTGGCGATAAATGGTGCATTTACCCCATGTATGATTGGGCACATGGGCAGTCGGATTCGATGGAAGGCATCACCTATTCGCTTTGCTCGCTGGAATATGTGAACCATCGGCCATTGTACGACTGGTTCTTGGATCAGCTGGGGATTCACCATCCGCGCCAGATTGAGTTTGCCCGGCTAGCGCTGACCTACACCATCACCAGCAAGCGGCGGCTGCGGCGGCTGGTGGAGGAGGGCTATGTGAGCGGTTGGGATGATCCGCGTATGCCCACCATTCGCGGGATGCGGCGGCGTGGGTACACCGCAGCGGCGATGCGCAACCTGATTGCCCTGACGGGTATTTCCACGGCGAACAGCACCGTAGATTTTGGGCTGGTGGAGTATGCGGTGCGCGAAGATTTGAACAAGGTTGCACCCAGAGGGATGGCGGTGTTACGGCCGTTGCGCCTCACCATCACCAATTATCCCGATGACCAGGAAGAGTGGTTTGACATCCCCACCTACCCGCAGGACAAAGAGAACACGGCCGTCCACCAGGCTCCGTTTTCTAAAGAAATTGTCATTGAACAGGATGACTTTATGGAAGACGCCCCACCGAAATTTTTCCGGCTGGCGCCGGGGCGGGAAGTGCGGCTGTTGGGGGCCTATTTGGTGACGTGTACGGATGTGGTCAAGGATGAGGCGGGCCACATCACCGAAATTCACTGTACGTATGATCCGGCGACGAGGGGGGGGAATGCGGTAGACGGCCGTAAAGTGAAAGGCACCATCCACTGGGTCAGCGCCCGGCATGGCGTGACGGCCGAACTGCGGCTGTATGACCGCCTCTTTGACAAGGCAGACCCGGAAGCGGTAGAAGAAGGACAGGATTTCACGGCCAACCTCAACCCCCATTCGTTGGAAACTTTAGACAACGCCCTGGTGGAACCCTTTGTGGCCGACCCGGCCAGCGGCGACCATTTCCAGTTTATGCGCCAGGGCTATTTCCACCGTGACCCCGACTCCACGCCGGACAAACCGATCTTTAACCTGACCGTCAACCTCAAAGATACCTGGGCGAAGGTGAGTGGTGGGTGATCGCCGTGTGGCAAACTACAGGCGAGGTGATGATATGAAAAATTGGGAAACAATCGAAGCAGTTGAGCGACGTCCTGACAAAGTAAGCGGCGCCTGGGTATCTCGTGGTACACGTGTTCCTGTAGCGGCGCTCTTTGAAAATTTACGAGATGGGGCGTCTATTGATGAGTTTCTGGCATGGTTTCCCGGTGTACAGCGACCACAGGTGGAAGCAGTTCTTGATTATGAGGTAATGGAATTAGCAGAAGCCAACCCATGAAGATACTCTTTGATCAAATAACGCCAGCACCCTTACGTCGTTTTTTGAAGGTTCATTCGGTTGATACAGCGTTTCCCCTTGTCAGCAGTATGGGTATGAATTGCGGCAGGTGTGGGATGAAGCAGGGTAACATTGCGTCTCAACGAAATATGGATTATTTTGGAAGTATTACTGCTCTCAAATGAGGTGAGTTACGATGATTCAGATTACAGAGAACCGGTATATTGTGAGAAATGACAAAATTTTGAGCGGCGAACCGATTATTAAGGGCACACGCACTCCGGTGAGAGCCATTGTGGAAACATGGCGACAAGGCGTGATGGCAGAGGAAATACCAAATCTGTTGCCGCATTTGACATTAGCTCAGGTATTTGATGCCTTGAGTTATTACAGTGAGCATCAGGCCGAGATCAACGAATATATTGAACGGAATCGAATTCCTGATGAGTTAATTGATCCATTGGTGAGAGCCTCTTGATGAGGGATATGTGAGCCAACTTTTCATCGAACTCTATCTTGACGAGGATGTCCATGTCATCATAGCGGATTTATTGCGGGGACGCGGTTTCTCGGCAACCACCGCTCGTGAAGAAGGGCAGCTTGCCAGGAGTGATGAAGAGCAATTAGCCTACGCCGTCAGCCAGCGCAAAACGTTGCTCACTCATAATCGCCACGATTTTGAAGCCCTAGCCCAAGAGTATGCCAGCGTGGGGAAAACTCATTACGGCATTATTTTGGCCGTGCGTAATCCACCATATGAAGTGGTGCGACGACTGATGCGTTTCTTAAACAATGTTACGGCCGACGAAATGCAAAATCAGGTGCGTTACATCTGATCATCTTGTTAACAAGCCTCTGTACATGAAAACCTCAGCTACAGTTTCGTCCTGTCAGCAGTATCGGTATGAACTACGGCGGGTGTGGGATGAGTCACGGCCGTCCGTCCTCTTCATCTGCCTCAATCCCTCCACCGCCGACGGGATCGTGGACGACCCAACCACCCGCATCTGCATCAACTACGCCCGGCGCTGGGGGTATGGCGGCCTGTTGCTGGGCAACCTGTTTGCCCACCGCGCCACCGATCCGGCGGCCCTTTACCAAACGGCCGATCCCATTGGCCCAGAAAATGACCACTGGTTGAAAAAACTTCAGGCAGAAGCAGCTTTGGTAGTGTGCGCCTGGGGCGCATTGGGGGCGTACCAGAACCGGGATAAACAGGTGTTGGCGTTTTTGAACGCGCCGCACTGTCTGGTCAGGCTCAAACACGGCCGTCCCGGACACCCCCTCTACAAACGCGCAGACATCAAACCTGTCCCGTTATGACGGTTCTAACAATTTCATGGTGAGTACGATGAATATTTCTGATCCCTGGTTAGCTGGTCAACCCTATGACGATTTTATGGGCCGTTGGAGCCGCCTGATCGCCCACGACTTTATGCAATGGCTCGCACCACCACCAGGGCTGCGCTGGCTCGACCTCGGCTGCGGCACTGGCGCTTTGAGCGAAGCCATCCTGGCCTATGTAGCGCCAACGGCCGTGCTCGCCGTCGATCCTTCTGAAGCGTTTATTGCCTATGCCCGACACAAAATAAGTGACGCACGCATCGCGTTTTGGCCTGGAGATGCCCTGCACTTGCCCGCCGATGCCCAAGATATACAGATTGTGGTCTCCGGCCTGGCGCTTAACTTCATTCCTGACCCGGTCACCGCTTTACGAACGTTGTATCAGGTGTTACAACCCGACGGGATAATGGCTCTGTATGTATGGGATTATGGCGGCAAGATGGAGATGTTGCGTTATTTTTGGGACAGCGTGGTCGCCCTTGACCCGCCCGCCCGCGTCTTGGATGAAGGTGTTCGGTTTCCCATTTGCCAGCCAGACGCGCTGACGCAACTCTGCGCCGAGGCCGGGCTGCATCACATTGAAGTCACGGGTCTCGAAGTGACCATGATGTTTACCGACTTTGCCGATTATTGGTCACCCTTCTTGAGCGATCAAGGGCCGGCGCCGGGGTATGTTGCCGGACTGGGGATGGCTGAACGCACAGCCCTGGAGGAGCATTTGCGCGCCACCCTGCCGATTGGTGCAGATGGTTCGCTTAATCTGGTTGCCCGTGCCTGGGCGGTGCGGGCCAGAACTTGAGAAAGGTGGTTTATAAAACTCCCTTTGGTGGATGGAAAGCGTGAGGAGTGGAATGCAGATTTACGAGAAGGGAAATTCGCACCTGTTTTGCGGGCACTGGAATGGTTCGCCGGTTGAAATTGGTGAAGGTCGCCTGACGGCCGTGCCCCCAAGTGAAGTTCGGCACAAACATCCCTATCACGAGTATTACGTCATCTTGGAGGGGGAAGCCTATCTTGAGGCAAACGGACATATCATCCCGATGAAGGCAGGCATGGTCATTATGGTGGAACCTGATGAGTGGCATCAGATCATATCCGTTTCTGATGCCGGCGCCCGCTGGGTGATCATCAAGGAGCGGTCAGAGCCAAATTCGAAGATCGTAGAGGGTGACGAGAACAGGTGTTGCTGAATTGCCGATTGGATTGGTATATAGTCCGGATATGAATAGTGAAACCGATCTGAAAACCTTGTTAGCCACGATGCGGCCTGTATTGGCGGCACGGCCGTACGTCTTCACCACCCTCAGCCAGGGTGACTATGACCGGTTGCCTTTTGCCCCTCTCGGCATGTTCCGCGAAGCGGAAGGCATTACAGTGATTGCTACTCAGGAACAGGCCAGCACATGTGGGTTGGCATTTGAGGCAACCTGGGCCTGCATTACGCTGACGGTGCATTCGGCGCTCACGGCCGTTGGTTTCCTGGCTGCCATCACCGGGCGGTTGGCGCAGGCGGGCATTCCTGTCAACCCCGTCTCCGCCTATTACCATGACCACCTCTTTGTCCCCTGGGAGCGCCGCGAAGAAGCGATGCACATTCTGGCAGAGTTGGGTCGAGCCGCAGGGCAACATAACCTGGAAAACTGAAGCGTAGCCAACTTTGTTATCATTATTTGACACGGCCGTCACCCTCTGCTACCATCTCGCCCATGAAACAAAACTGTGTGATTTTCGCCGCCGCTGCCGCTCAGACTAACAGTCTGGTACCGTCGGCTGCCTGAATCACGCACAACTCAACTGGTAGCCTACACCGCCAGACTGGTTCCCCGGTCTGGCGGTTTTTTGTTGAAAAGGTAAAATTTCGTAATCCGTTACCCGTAAACCGTCATCCGACTTCGGATCACGGTTTACGGTTTACGGATGACGAATGACGAATGACGGAGAAAAAATGAAACCCACCACCAGCAACGAAATACGCACCGCGTTTCTGGAATTTTTCCAGGAAATGAACCATGAAATTGTGCCCAGCGCCGTTTTGCCGCAGCACGATAACCCCACGCTGCTCTTTACCAACGCCGGTATGAACCAGTTTGTGGACGTGTTTTTGGGGAAAGAGAAACGGCCGTACCTCCGCGCCACCACCTCCCAGAAATGTATGCGTGTCCAGGGCAAACACAACGATTTGGAAAACGTCGGCCCCTCGCCGCGTCACCACACCTTTTTTGAAATGCTCGGCAACTTCTCCTTTGGCGACTATTTCAAAGAAGGGGCCATCTTCTTCGCCTATGACTTTCTCACCAAAGTGTGTGGCATTCCGGCGGAAAAGTTGTACTTTACCGTGCATACCAGCGATGATGAAGCCTATACCATCTGGCGTGACAAAGTAGGCGCGCCCGCCGACCACATCCTGCGCATGGGCGACAAAACCAACTTCTGGATGATGGGCGATGTGGGCCCCTGCGGCCCCACCAGCGAACTGCATTACGACTGGGGGCCGGCAGCCTGTACCTGCGGCCAACCTGACTGCTCCGTGCTGTTGGACAATGATTGCGACCGCTGGCTGGAAGTGTGGAATCTGGTCTTTATGCAATATGACCAGGCGGCCGATGGCACACGCACCCCATTGCCCAAACCGGGCGTGGACACCGGCATGGGGCTGGAACGGCTGACCAGCGTGGTGCAGCAAACGCCGGTCAATTACGACAATGACCTCTTCACCTCGGCCATGAACCGGGTGCAGGAACTCTTGGGCGACAGCGATGAACAACGCGCTGAAAAATATGTGGGCTACCGGGTCATTGCCGATCACGGCCGTGCCGCCACCTTCATCATCGGCGACGGCGTGCGTCCCGGCCCGGACGGCGCGGGTTATGTGCTGCGCATGATCATTCGCCGGGCGGCCCGGTTTGGCCGTTCCATTGGTTTCAATCAGCCCTTCCTGGCCGAAGTAGCCCAGGTATACATTGAGCAAATGGGCGACGCCTACCCGGAACTGCGCCAGCGCCGCGACCATATCCTGCACACCATCACCCAGGAAGAAGAACGCTTCGCCCGCACGTTAGACAACGCCCTCATCCACCTGTATGAAATTGCCACCAGCCTGCGCGAAAAGGACGAAAGCGTCATTCCTGGTGAAGTGGCTTTCAGCCTGTATGCCACCTACGGCCTGCCGCTGGAAATCAGCAAAGACGTGATCAAGGATTGGAACGTGACCGTGGACGAGGCGGGTTACGCGGCGGCGCGGGAAGCCCATGCGCGGGCCAGCGGCTCCGGCGCGTTTAAGGGATATGCCCAGGATGCGGGGGTCTACGGCCGTCTGCTCACCCAACTCGTCGCTTCCGGTCTGGAAGAAGGCGTGGAATACAACCCCTACGAAGATTACCGGCTGGAATCGGAACTGGTCGGCCTGATTAAAGAGGGCGAGTTGGTAACTGAGGTGCAGGCGGGCGATAAGGTGGAACTGGTCACGGCCGTGACTCCCTTTTACGTGGAAGCTGGCGGCGAAGTCAGCGACACCGGGCGCATCACCCATGATAATTTCACCTTCCTTGTGGATGAGGTACGCAAGCCGCTGAACGGGCTGGTGGTGCATGTGGGGCAGGTGGTAGACGGCCGTGCGGCCGTGGGCGATTACGTGCAATTGACGGTGGACAACGGCCGTCGCAGCGACATTCGCCGCAACCACACCGCCACCCACATCCTGCACCGCGAACTGCGGCGGCATCTGGGCAGCCACGTCACCCAACAAGGCTCCCTCGTTGCCCCCGACCGGCTACGTTTTGACTTCTCGCATGGCGAAGCCGTCAGCCGCGACAAACTGGCCCAAATCGAGGCCGACATTAACCAGGCCATCCTGGCGAACTACCCGGTCAACATCGAATTCATGGGCCAAAAAGAGGCGATCAAGGCCGGGGCAATGGCCCTCTTTGGCGAAAAATACGGCGACATCGTGCGCACTGTGCAAATTGGCAAACCGGGCGACCTGTACAGCTTTGAACTGTGCGGCGGCCTGCACGTGGGCGAGACGAACGACATTGGCCTGTTCCGCTTCACCAGCGAAGGCGCAGTTGCCGCCGGCGTGCGCCGCGTGGAAGCGGTAACAGGGCGCGGGGCGCAGCAGTTGATCGCCGAACGGCTGGATGTGCTGGATCGGCTGGCGCACAAATTGAATACACCCGTCGCCGAACTGGAAACCCGCCTGGAATCGTTGCAACATGAAAACCGCGCCCTGCAAAAACAGATTGAGCAGTTGCAGCAAAAGCTGGCGGCGGTGCAATTTGAGCGGGTTATGTTGGAAGGGCAGGAGGTAGCGGGGGTGCGGGTGGTCACGGCCGTCGCCGAAGGTGTAGACAGCGAAGGCTTGCGCATCCTGGCTGACCGGTTTAGAGAGAGAAATGAGACGGCCGTAGGTGTCATCGGCGCCGTGTACGAGGGCAAACCACTCATCGTGGCCGTCGTCACTAAAGACCTGATCGCCCGCGGCCTCAAAGCCGGCGATATCGTGCGCGAAGTGGCTAAAATAGTCGGCGGCGGCGGCGGCGGCCGGCCCGACATGGCCCAAGCCGGCGGCAAGGACCCCGCCAAACTGCCCGAAGCCCTATCCATTGTGCCCCGGTTGGTAGAGCAGGCTTTGCAGTGAAAGAGGTAATCGGTGAACGGTAATCGGTAATCAGTTTTTTGCCACCGATTACCGATTACCGATTACCGATTACCAATGAAAACCATCCCCCTCACCCCCGAAGACGACATCGTCTCCATTTGTGATCACCTGGACTGGGCCAGAGACCAGCAGGTGATTTTTGTTTTGCCGGAGGATGGCGGGGTGCTGCGCGAAGGGCTAGACCTGGTGCGGCTGCTGCGCCATGCCGATAACATGCGCGCCGAGATTGCCCTGGTCACGGGCGATACCGACATCAGCCGCCAGGCCAGAGCGTTGGGTTTGCCCGTTTTCCTGACCATTGGCGCGGCGCGGCAGGGCAAACGGGACTGGCGGCGCGGTCGGCGTCGCCGCGAAATCGTCGGTCTCTCCACCATCGGTGACGACCGGTTTACCGATTACGAAGGGCGCATCCGCCCCGATCTGGCTGACCAGGCCGAAGCGCACAAACGGCTCTCGCCGCAGAGCGAACGGCGACGCTGGCTGTGGCGGTATGCTGCCATTTTTCTCTTTTTTCTGACAACGGCCGTACTCTACATCACCTTCCTCTACCTGCTGCCCTCCGCCCGCGTGACACTCAAACCGGAAACGCTGCCGGTGCAGGTGGAGCGGCCCATTGTAGCCGACCCGGCTACGGCCGTGACCGACTTCCAAAACGGCATCCTGCCCGGCCGTCTGCTGCAAACCAGCCAAAACTGGCAGGCGGAGGTGCAAACCACCGGCACGGTGGAAACGCCGGAGACGCCCGCTCGTGGCAAAGTCATCTTTGCCAATTTGCTCGACCAGCCGACCGTCATCCCGGTGGGGACGCGCGTGCGCACCTCGGATGGCACCGACCGCGTCTACCAGACGACGGTGGAAGTGACACTGCCCGGCGCGGTGGGCGGCACGGCCGAAGTGGACGTGATCGCCATCACCCCCGGCCCGGCGGGCAACGTGGCCGCCAATCTGGTCAACCAGGTAGAAGGGTCGCTGGCCATCCAGGTGGAAGTGCGCAACCTGGAACCGATTGAGGGCGGGGATGTACGCCAGGCGCCGGCCGTCACCCAAGAAGACCGGGACCGTTTACGCGCTCAGGTGGTGCAATTTTTGCTGGCGCTGGCGACCTCGGAAATGGAGGCGCAGTTGACGCCGTTTGAATTCCTGACGCCGGATTCTCTGCGCGTAGTCAATGTGTTGGATGAGACCTATTCCCATGAAGTGGGCGAGCAGACGGGGCGATTGACGCTGGCAATGCGGGCGCAGGTGGCGGGCACGGCCGTGAACACCACCGCCGCCTCTGATCTGGCCTATTACGCCCTGGGGCAGCAAATCCAGCCCGGTTACGTCTTGTCGCCGGACAGTATCCGCTTTGCCAGCGGCCCCATTACCGGTGTGGATGAAGCGGGGCGGGTTTACTTTTCCATGCTCGCTTCCGGGCTACTGGTGCGGGAATTGCAACCGGGGGCGGCCATTGAGGCGGTGAAGGGGCAGGAAGTGGGTACGGCCGTTGCCTACTTGAATGAGCAACTCCCTCTGCGTGAACCACCGCAAATCCACGTCTGGCCCACCTGGTTTGACCGCATCCCTTACCTGACCACCCGCATCAGCACGGAGATTCAAACGGGGGAATGAGGCGGTGGACACGGCCGTATCCCAACACCAAAACAGGTGAAGTAACGTAGGCGAAATGGTGGGTGAGTACGGCCGTTTTGTGAGATCGTTACCAGCAAGATCGCGTCATGTCGTTCCGCCCCTTCGATGCCTCAGGGCAGGCTTGTCTTCGAGGAGGAATCTTCCGCACATTGATAACGAGAAGGATTCCTCATTCCGAAGACTTCATTCGGAATGACAACTTTCCTGATTCGTTGTACTCTTGGCGGCATGGAAGAAACCAGTTTCGAGAAAAAAGGGCGGGTGATGGCGTTGGATGTGGGCAGCAAACGCATTGGCATTGCCATTAGCGATGCCACCCGTACCATTGCCGGTTCCTATGGCGTCATGCAGCGGCAATCGCGCCAGGAGGATTATGCTCGTTACCGCCAGATTATGGCCGAGCAGGATGTGACGCTGTTGGTGGTGGGGTTGCCCACCCGCAGCGATGGCTCAGACAGCGACATGGCAACCTGGATACGCGATTACGCCACCGCTTTCGGCCAGACGACAAACATCCCTATCGAGTTTTGGGATGAGAGTTTCACCACCCGGCAGGCCGAAGAAAGCCTGGCCCTACGCGGCCAACGAGGCAAAAAAGCGAAAGCTCGCGTAGACGCCGTCGCCGCCGCCTTTATTTTGCAAAGTTACCTGGATGCTCATGCGGGAGAAGGTGAGCAGGTGAAGGGGTGAGCAGGTGAGCAGGTGATGAGATCGACGCCCATCCCTTCATAATTCATAATTCCTAATTCATAATTCCTAATTACCCTATGACCTCAACCAAACCTATACGCAAAGACCCATACAAAGAAAAAAGTGGTTGTAACAAAACGGCCGTGTGGATTTTCCGGGGTGGTTTGTTACTGCTGGTGATGGTGGTGTGCCTGACGGCGTCGCTGGTGTTGTATGCGCGCTGGCTGAACAGTGGGCAGGGTGGGGTGCGGCTGGAAGGCGGCGGCGCACACCTCAATCCGGCGGAGCGACTCTATTTACAGACGTACCTGGCATCGCAGGCGGAACAGTTGCAAGGGCCGGCCGGAACGGGAACTACGGCCGTGCCTTTCACCATCACACCCGGCCAAACCGCTGCCGAGATTACCGTCAACCTGGCTGCTGCCGGGCTGGTCCGCGACCCTGAACTCTTCCTGAACTACCTGCACTATTTCGGCCTCGATTCCCGGCTGGAAGCAGGCGACTTTTTGCTCGACCCCACCTGGCCCCTGCCGGAAATGGCAGTGGCCCTGACCGATGCGCGAGCGCGGGAAATAACCCTCCGTTTCATCGAAGGCTGGCGGCTAGAAGAGATGGCCGACTCCCTACGCCAGATTCGCCCGGCCGACATCAACGCCGACGAATTCCAGGCCATTGCCCAACGCCAGGCGCCCTTTGACCTGAGCCGTTACGACTTTCTCTCTTCCCTACCGCCCGACGCCACATTGGAAGGCTACCTCTTTCCCGACACCTACCGCATGCCATTGGATGCCAACGCCGCTTATCTGATTGACCTGATGCTGACCAACTTTGGCGAACGGGTGACGCCGGAGATGCGTCAGGCATATGGCGCGCAAGGCTTGAGCCTGCGCGAAGCGGTGACGCTGGCCTCCATTGTGCAGCGCGAGGCGGTGATCGCCGACGAACGGCCGCTTATCGCCGGCGTCTTTCTCAACCGGCTGCGGGATGGCATATTGCTGCAAGCTGATCCTACCGTGCAATACGCTCTGGGCTACCAGCCGGACAGACAAACCTGGTGGAAAACGCCGCTCTTTCTGACAGACCTGCAATTTGATTCCCCCTATAACAGCTACGTTTACGGCGGTTTGCCGCCCGGCCCCATTGCCAGCCCCAGCCTCAGTTCCTTGCAGGCGGTAGCCAATCCTGCCCCAAGCGATTTCATCTTTTTTGTAGCCTCTTGTGATGGCATGGCCCCCGGCAGCCACGTTTTTAGCGTGACCTTTGAGGAGCATCTGGCGAATGTGGAAAGATGCCGATAATGGAATTGTGAGTGTCATCAAATCATTTCTCCTTTCCCACCGAATGGAATTCGGTGCCTGGTAAAAAAAGTCTGCTAAAGCAGACTGGCGGCGTTTGCCATCAGTGCGTTTCAGCGCACTTGGTGTATCAGCCTGGGAATTCACTCCTCCCAGGGACAAAGGGAAAATGCCAACAAGTCAGGTCAAATCGGCTCTGCCTGAAATATCTGGTTTTGAATATCATTTTTCTCATGCTTATTACCGCCTGCGCCTCCGTTGATCCCGTCATCAAAATCGGCCTGGTGGCGCCGTTTGAAGGGGCGCAGCGGGCAATTGGGTATGATGTGATCTACAGTGCCCGGCTGGCGGTGCGGGAGATTAACCAGGCAGGGGGTATTGGTGGCTACCAGGTGGCGTTGGTGGCGCTGGATGATAGCGGCGACCCGGAACTGGCGCGGCAAACGGCGCAGGCGTTGATAGCAGACCCGGCCGTGGTGGCCGTGTTGGGGCACTGGCTGCCGGAGACAACGGCCGTGACCACTCCCCTCTACGCCCAGGCCAACCTCCCTTTCATCCTCATGGGCGCGCCCCCCTTTGGCCCTACCGACCCGGCCACGTTCCCGGCGGACTTTGTGGACAGGTACACGGCCGTAACCCCCTTTGACGAACAACCCGGCCCCTACGCTGCCTCCACCTACGCCGCCTTCCAACAACTCTGGCGAATCCTGGCGGAAGCAGAGCAGATGCACGGCCGACTTGACCGGGCGATTGTGGCTGATGGGCTATCTGCCGCAGAATACCGTGAGCCGTAACCCGTCACCCGTCACTCGTCACCCGTCACCCGTCATCCGTTACGGAACACGGTTTACGGATGACGGATAACAAACCATGACCGAATTTACACCTGGTTTAGACCTGAACGAACAGTTTTACCACGAGGTGGTGCGGCCCATTCTGGCTGCCCATTTCCCTGGGCTGGCGCATGGCGCGGCGCGGTTGGGGAATGGCTCGGAAGTGTTGGGTTTTGATGATGGCATGTCCACCGACCATGATTGGGGCATCCGGCAGCAGCTTTTTCTGCGGGAGGAGGATATAGAGCGGTGGGGCACGGCCGTTACACAAACGCTCGCCCACCACCTGCCGCCCACCTATTGCGGCTATGCCGTTCACTTTGGCCCGCCCGACGAAGAAGGCGCGCGGCTGCCGGAGCAGATAGAATCCGGCCCGGTCAGCCATCGCATTGAAGTGACGACGGCGAAACGTTTTTTTGAAGGGCATTTGGGTGTTGATCCAGTGGGGGAGTGGACGGCCGTCGAATGGGCCATCATTCCCCAACAGCGACTACTCACATTAACGGCGGGGCGTGTATTTGCTGATGATCTAGGCGAACTGGCCCCGTTGCGGCAAAAGCTGGCTTATTTCCCGCATGCTGTCTGGCTCTACCTGCTGGCCTGCCAGTGGCGGCGCATCGGGCAGGAAGACCATTTTGTGGGGCGCACCGGCATTCGCGGCGACGACATCGGCTCGCGGCTGCTGGCGGCGCGTCTGGTGCATGATGTGATGATGCTCGGTTTTCTGTATGAAAAACGGTATGCGCCGTACCCCAAATGGTTTGGCAGCGCCTTTAACCGGTTGGACTGCGCCGCCGAACTCAGCCCCATTTTGCAGGCGGTGTTGGCAGCGACGGACTGGCAAACACGGGAGAGCCACTTGTGCGCCGCTTTCAAAGTTCTTGGCGAAATGCACAACCGGTTGCAGATAACGCCGCCATTGCTCACCGGCTGCCAGAGCTATTACGGCCGTCCCTTCCGTGTGCATGTTGGCGATTATGCGGGTACGATCTGGGCGGCTATTGGCGATGAACAGGTGAAAAAGTTGCCCCATCTGGGTAGTGTGGATCAGATGAGTGATAATACCGATTTGTGCAGTTACCCGGATAATTATGGGCGGCTACGGCCGTTGTATCGGTAATCGGTTATCCGTAATCCGTAATCCGTAATCGGTTATCCGTAATCGGTTTACGGGTCACGGGCTACGGATTACGGGCTACGGATTACGGAGAAACATGCCTAAACAAGACTTTCTAATGCGAATGATTGAGCAGTTGCGTGGGCTGCTGCCGTATGTGCTGGATTTGGCCCGGTCGGGCAACTATGCCGAAGCGCACGCCGTTATTGACCAGGCGGTGCGGCAACTGGTGGGCATTGGTACGGATGGGCTGGTGAAATTGCCGGACGAAGCGATTATTGACCGGCTGCAAGCAGATAATGTGACGGCCTGGGATGACAAATGCCAGTTCCTCACCGCCCTGTTGGTGGCCGAGGCTGATATATTGATGCAGGAAGGAGAAGAGGAGGCGGCTTACGGCCGTTACCTCAAATCCCTGCATCTACTCCTCTGGCTGGCGCAAATTGAAGGCGAACCACTGCCGGCCAATGACCTGATACCGGACATTGACCAGGTGGTAGAGGCATTGGCCGATTTTCATCTGCCCGGCGAAAGCTGTGTGCGGCTGCTTGGCTATTACGAGCAGATGGGGGATTATACGGCCGTCGAAAATCTCCTCTTCGACTGGCTGGAAAACACCCCACCCGAACTGGTCGGCGAGGCCAATCCGGCCCAGACCGGCCTGGAAATCTTCCAACGCCTGCTCCTGCTGCCCGACCCCGCTCTGGAAGGCGGCGGCCTTACCCGCGAAGAGGTGCAGATTGCCATTGAAGACTTATTGGATCTTGGAGAATAATAGGACGTAGGCAAACGCGGAAGACGCGGATTTCTCTTTGCTTTTTCTTCTTTGCCCTTTTCGTCTCTTTGCGCCTTTGCGTCAAAATATCAGGAGGAAACGATGATTCGTAGAATAGTTGGCGTCATTTTTATCATTATTGCCATCATCGGCGCGGTGGTGGCTTACCAGGGAATGCAACTGACCGAACGGTTCATTGATAATCTGGCGGCTGGTATGAAAAGCGCCCTGCAACTGACCACCGACACGCTGACCAATGTCGAAAGTACCCTGGTTGTCTCCAAACAAACCCTCACCGACCTGGGCGCCACCTTGACGACGATGGAAACGACTGCCGGGGATATGGCGACGGCCGTGCAAGACGCCGAACCGCTCATCAACCAGATAAGCACGGTGATTGCTACTGATGTGCCCAACAGCATTGAAACGCTGCAAGCCAGTATCCCCACCCTGGTGGAAGTTGCCACCGTGATTGATGACACCCTCCACACGCTCAGCCGCTTCAAAATTGACCAGACCATCCCCATTGTCAATTACCGCATCCAGTATGATCTCGGCGTCAATTATGATCCCGAAGTGCCATTTGACCAGGCCGTGACCGAGTTAGGCGGCAGTCTGGATGGGCTGCCGGAAACATTACGCGGCCTGGAAAGCGAACTGGCGACCACACAGGCCAGTCTGGACACTATGGGCGGCAATATGGATCAGTTAGCCAGCGACATGGCGACGCTGAACAGTTCTATTGCCGAAGTGCAGCCTGTTCTGGATGAGTACATCCGCATAGTCACCGATGTGAATGACCGGATGCGCCTGGCCAGCGGCCAAATTGACGAACAGGCCGCGCAGGTGAAACAGATATTCAACTTCATTTTCCTCTGGATGCTGCTGTTCCAACTGGTGCCGCTCTATCTGGGGCTGGAAATGGCCGCCGGGGAGCGCGGCATTGAGCAGTACGTCACCGAAAAAGAGTTCACCGAACGGATGGCGAGGTACGAAAAACTACTGGCGCAAAGTGAAAATGACCCCACTGATGCTCCGAACACGGCCGTATCGTCAGCCTGACAGTGGGCAATCGTAGGGTTTCAGACGGCCGTACCTCGGACAATCTGCCCATGAAATTAACAAAAACCCCCGTGTCATTCCGACGAGTCTTCGAGGAGGAATCTTGTTTTACCAGTTGTGGCGATAAGATTCCTCATTCCGAAGACGCCATTCGGAATGACAGCCTGGAAATAGGACGCGGATTCACGCAGATGAACGCGGATTTTTTTAAGATTTTATCCGCGTTTATCCGCGTTTATCCGCGTCCCATTCTTTTTCTACTCCTCTGGATATTAGCCGCCTGCACCGAACAGGAAGCCCGGCCTATTGCCCAGACCATCTCCCACACGGCCGTACCCACCCCCACCCTCGCCGCCGGGCTGCCCACCGTGCCGCCACCGCCGCCCACGCAGCCACCGGCAGACACACCGGCACTGAGCGGAGGCGAAGGGGCCGTCGCTGGCATCACCACAGAACCGCTGCCCACGCTCACGGCCGTGCCCACCGTCACGCCATTGCCCACCCCCACCAATCTACCCTCACCCGTTGAACGAGTGGCCCAGGCAGATGCCAATATGCACAACGGCAACTTTGCCCAGGCCATTACTTTACTGGAAGCCAACGTGCGGCAGGCCGACGCCTTTAGTCGGGCAGAGCAAATAGACAACCTCTACAACCTCGGCGTCGCCTATCTGCGCGAAGCGCGGTATGCCGATGCACTGGGCGCATTTGAGCAGTTAACTTCCATGGCGGCAGAGCAGATGCCCACGGCCGTCCATTTCCATGTGGGCCAGGCGCGTGACGCATTGGGCGATTATCCTGGCGCTATCACTGCCTACCAGGCGTACCTGGCGGCCAATTCGGACCTGGGCGCCTATGTCTATCCGCTCATCGCCGCCGCTTACACCGCTACCGGCGACGCCGCCAACGCCCAACTGGCCCGTGAAGCAGCAGCCAACGCTCCGGCCCATCGCCTCACCGAAATTGCCAACCGGCGCGCGCTGGCCCGGCTTTACCTGGACGCCGGTAATTATGCTGCCGCTATTGCCCAATACGATGCCATGCGCGACCTGGCCATCACCGAAGTGACCAAAGGGGAAATGACCTATCTGGCGGGCAGCGCCGAGCTGTTAGCGGGAAATACCGAGGCCGCTTACGGCCGTTTCCGGCAAGCGCTCACCGCCTACCCTCGCGCCTATGACACCTATCTGGGGCTGGTGCGGTTGGTGGAAGCAGGCGTGCCCGTAGATGAGTACCAGCGCGGCCTGGTTAACTTTCATGCTAAATCGTATGAACCGGCCATCGCCGCTTTTACTCGTTATATTGAAGCCAACCCGGAGAATTACACCCCGGAGGCGCACCTCTATGCTGCCCAGAGCTATGAAGCGTTGGGCAACCTGCCCGCCGCCCTGGCCGAACTGGACAGCTACGCCAACAGCAACCCGGCTGCCGCTGCTTTTGAGCGTGGCCTGATGTTGGCACGTTCTGGCGATCTACCCGGCGCGTTGAGCAATTATGACTTTTTCTTGCAGAATTTCCCTGACGCCGAGAATGCGCCGGCTGTGGCCTGGCGGGCGGCGCTGAACGCCGAAAATCAGGGAAATGTGGCTACGGCCGTGACCCGCTACACCGCCCTGGCCGATGCCTACCCCTGGTATGAACGCACGCCGGAAGCGTTGTTCCACGCCGGTTGGCTGGCAAATCAGAGTGGAAATACGGACACGGCCGTTACCCTCTGGACACGCGCCGCCCAAACCTACCCCGCCAACGAATATGGCAGCGCCGCCCTGGTCTGGCTGCTGCGCACCCTGCCCACTTACACCTCCGCCCACGCCGAAGATGGCAGCGGCGTGCCCGACCCGCATAAGTTGCTAGAGCAGATACAGCAGCAGGCAGAGGAGGGCACGGCCGTGAACTACTACGCTCTCCGCGCCAGAGACATCGCCCAGGGAATTGAGCCATTTACGGCCGTTGGCCCCTTCCAACTGCCCACCGCTGATGAAGAGATCGCCGCCCAAGACGAGGCCGAAAGCTGGCTGCGCCGCTGGCTTGGCCTGGAACCAGGGACGGATATTCGCACATTGCCGCCCGCCCTGGCCAATGACGCCCGCCTCATACGCGGCCAAAAATTGTGGCAGTTGGGTTTGTATGAAGAAGGCAAACGCGAATTGGAAGCGATGCGCGAAGCCTATGCCCAGGATGCCCTCAGCAGCTACCAGTTGGCCCTCTTTTTCCGTGATTTGGGGTTGTACCGTTCCTCCATTCTGGCGGCGGCGCGGCTGCCCGGCCTTACCGGGCAAAGCGTATTTGCCCTGCCCCCCTTTATTGGCCGTCTGATGTACCCGGTGTATTACAATGACCTGGTACTGCCATTAGCGCAACAATACAGCTACGATCCTCGCCTGCAATTTGCCTTGCTGCGCCAGGAAAGTTTGTTTGAGAGTTTTGCCACCTCCAGCGCCGTCGCCCAGGGTCTCAGCCAGGTGATCCCCGATACCGGCGCCTACATTGCCCAGCAGCTTAACTGGCCCAATTACCGAAATGAAGACCTGTACAAACCCTACGTGGGCTTAAACTTTGGCGCGTTCTATCTGGCGCAGCAGTTGCGCGCTTTTGATGGCACAGCCCACGCCGCCCTCTCCGCCTACAACGCCGGGCCGGGCAACGCCGCCCGTTGGTATGCTGCCGCCGGCAGTGACCTGGACCTCTACATCGAAACCGTCAACTTTGCCGAAACCCGCCTCTACATTGACCGCATCTATGAGGGCTACGTCATTTACCGCTTCTTATATGGGGGCAGCAATTGAGCAGGCGCTATGATATTGCCGTGATCTCTTCCCGAATCATGCGGCGCAATAGCTTTTCCAGATCCTCGTTATTCCGCAGCATTTCTTAATTTGCCTCTCAATTTGCCATCATCGCCTGGGAATTGATTCCCAGGCTGAGACAAAAAACGTGTTAAAACACGTTCGGAGAGACGTTCCCCAACCTGTTTGAACAGGTTTATCTATTAGCCACCGGTTTCAACCGAGGGGCAAAGGGCGAACCTTTTCAAACTGAGAATTGCTGATTTTTCAGGTGGTTATGTGTCAATTTCCACCTGTTGCTGCGGCCGGCCTTCCAGATCGTACCGCCCCAACTTTGTCTGCCGCAACCGGCTAGTTCACCACCTCACGGCCGTATCAAAACTTCTCTGGCAGCCGGTGAAAAACGGGCTGGTGACTGGCCTGCGGTTGCAGCATCAGCGCCAGCGGCAGAACCTTTTTCTGGCGCAAGATGCGCAGCAGCGAATAATACTCAAACATACGCTGCGGCAGGCTGCGCTGGTTGCGCCCTTCTATTTCTATATGCACCAGGATGGCTTCACGCTCTCCGTCGAGGGTTGAGACTTCGGCCACAAAGTCGGGTACACGCAGCGTTTGCTCCGGCAGGTTGATGCGTAGTTCCTGATCCAGAAAGGTGAGCGTACTGAAATCGAGCCGCGCCGCTTCTGCCGGGAAGAAGAGGCGCATGAAATCAGGCAAAAAACGATGCAGGAATTCTTTAAAGATTTGGGAGTTCCGGGGGTTGACAACCGATGATGCTTGATACGTGACCAGAGAGAATTCACGTGTCATACATCACAGCCTGCCCTGAGGCTGTCGAAGGGCCGGACCCCACGAAATCCTGAGGAACCTCTCTTTTTACGCCTTTCCCAATTGCAGCCCTGCCCGCTGTGGCGTATAGTTAGCGATGTATGGAAAACCCCACCACCTACATCCCCATGGACAGACGGCAGGCGTTGGCGCAGGGTATAGAGCTACCCGAACGCACGACTGGCTCGGCCTTGTTTGCCGACATCTCCGGTTTTACCCCGCTGACCGAAGCCCTGGCCCAAGAACTGGGCACCCGGCGCGGCGCGGAAGAGCTGACCGGCCATCTGAACCGGGTGTATGACGCGCTGATTACGGAATTACACCGATTTGGCGGCAGCGTCATTTCTTTTGCCGGGGATGCCATCACTTGCTGGCTGGATGGGGATGATGGGCTGCGGGGGGTGGCCTGTGCCTTAGCCATGCAGCAGGCCATGACACAGTTTGCGCAGGTGTTGATTCCCTCCGGCAAAACGGTCTCGCTGGCGGTGAAAACGGCCGTCGCCATCGGCTCGGTGCGGCGTTTTGTGGTGGGCGACCCCGCTATTCAATTGATGGATGTGTTGGCCGGGGAAACGCTGCAATGGCTGACGGCGGCCGAGCATCTGGCGGGCAAGGGGGATGTGGTGCTGACGCCGCAAACGGCCGTAGCCCTGCAACCTCACCTGATCATCGGCGAATGGCGCACCTCCTCGGAATATAACGCCCAATTTGCCGTGGTGCGGGAACTGCTCACGGCCGTCTCCCCCCAACCCTGGCCCCATTTACCTCACCCCCTGCGCAATGAACAGATTCAGCCCTGGCTGCTGCCCTCCATCGTCGAGCAGTTACAGCACGGCCGTGGTGAATTTCTGGCCGAACTGCGCCCCGCCGTTGCCCTCTTTATGAAGTTCACCGGCATTGATTATGACCATGATCCGGCGGCAACAGTCAAGCTGGATTGGTACATTCAAGCCGTGCAGCGGGTCATTCAGGAATATGATGGCGCGCTGCTGCAACTGACCATTGGCGACAAGGGCAGTTATCTGTATGCCGCATTTGGCGCACCGATTGCCCATGAAGATGACGCCGCCCGCGCGGTGGCGGCGGCCTGGGACATCATTTATACGGCGGCCATGCCGGCTATCACTTCCGTGCAAATTGGTATTGCCTCCGGGCGGATGCGGACGGGAGCGTATGGCGGCAGCGCCCGCCGTACCTACGGTGTCTTAGGCGACAGTGTGAATTTGTCGGCGCGGTTGATGGAGCGGGCTGCACCCGGCCAGATTTTGGTGACGGCGGAGATTCAACAGGCTGTTGAGGGGTTCGAGTGGGAACCATTGCCCGCCATTGAGGTGAAGGGTAAAAGTGGCAAGATGCCGGTGACGGCCGTTGTCCGCCCCCGCCCACGCTCCATGATGCGTATGTTAGAACCCGGTTACGCCTTGCCCATGGTCGGCCGAGAAGCGGAACTGGCTTTGATTGCCGAACGGATTGAGCAAGTAATGGCCGGGCAAGGGCAAATTATTGGCATCACGGCCCACCCCGGCATGGGAAAATCGCGCCTGGTGGCCGAAGTCATCCGGCTGGCGAATGAGCATAGTATGCTCGGTTTTGGTGGGGAATGTCACGCTTACGCTTCCAAAAGTAGTTACCACGTGTGGCACACCATCTGGCGCGGCTTCTTCAACGTTATGGGCGACCCGCCGTTGGATGAAGTGATTGCCCGGTTGGAAGCGGAACTGACACAAATTGATCCGGCGCTGCTGCCCCGTTTACCACTGCTGGGTATGGCCTTGAACAGAGCTATCCCTGACAATGAGCTAACCCGCTCGTTTGACGCCAAATTGCGCAAAGCGTCGTTGGAATCATTGTTGGTGAGTTGTGTGCGCGCACGGGCCGCGACACGGCCGTTATTCTTTGTATTGGAAGATTCCCACTGGATTGATCCGCTCTCCCATGATCTGCTGGAAATTCTGGGTCGGGCTATGGCCGATATGCCAGTGCTGTTGGTGGTGGCGTATCGAGTGGTGGAAGTGGGTGGTGATATTCCGCCGCGTGTCAATAAGCTGCCGTACTATACCGAAGTGCTGCTGACAGAGTTTACACCGCAGGAAGCGCGGGATCTGATGCAGCTCAAGGTGGCGCAGTTGTTTGGAGCGGACACGGCCGTATCTCCTGGCTTCGTTGAGCGCATTACCACCAAAGCCGATGGTAACCCGTTTTACATTGAAGAACTGCTCAATTATCTGCAAGACCGGCACATAGATCCACAATCTGCCGATGCCCTGGCTACTCTCGATCTACCCGATAGTTTGCACAGCCTCATCCTGAGCCGTATTGATCAATTGACCGAAGGGCAAAAGAGCACTATCAAGATTGCCAGCGTTATTGGCCGGCTGTTCCGGGTGGCGCTGCTGTGGGGCGCCTACCCAGAACTGGGCGACGCCAACCATGTGCAGGCTGACCTGGAAGCGCTGCGCCAGATGGAACTGACGGCGCTGGACACGCCGGAGCCGGAATTGGCCTACATTTTTAAGCACGTCGTCACCCAGGAAGCCACTTACGAAAGCCTGCCTTATGCCACCCGCGCCCGTCTACACACCCAGATTGGCGAATACATCGAACGCTCGTATGAGGATATGTTGGCAGCCTATGTGCCCATTCTGGCCCATCATTTCTCGCTTGGTGAAAATGAGGCCAAGAAGCGGCGCTATTTGTTGTTGGCTGCCGCCGACGCCCAGGCCAAATACGCGCATGAAGCAGCCATCACCTATTATGAGCGGGCCATGCCGCTGCTGCCGGACGCGGAGAAGCCGCTGGTGATGTTGAAAATGGGTGAGGCCCTGCAAACGGTGGGCCGTTGGCCGGAAGCGGAGACGGTGCTGGAACAATCACTCACCCTGGCGCGGCAGTTGGCAGATTTACACGGCCGTGCCGCCGCCCAAACCGCCCTGGCTGAGCATATGCGTAAACAGGGCCGGTATGATGAGGCTGCTGCCCGTCTGCTGCGCGCTCGCCTCAATTATGAAGAACTGGGCGATGAAGCCGGTACCGGTCAGGTGTTGCAGTTTTCCGGTATTTTGGCCGCGCAACGGGGCGATTATCAGACAGCCCGCATCCTTTGGGGTGAAAGCCTGGAAATTCGGCGGCGGCTCGGTGATAAGAGCAGTATTGGCAGTTTGCTCAATAACCTGGCCATTGTCGCCCGTTTCCAGGGTGAATATGTAACGGCACAGCGATTGTATGAAGAAAGTCTGGCCATTCGTCAGGAAATTGGCGACAAATCAGCCATTGCCAATTCCCTCAACAATCTCGGCCTGCTGGCGTTGAATTTGGGCGATCTGAATACGGCCCGGCCCCGACTGGAAGAAGCGGTATTGTTGCTGCGCGAAGTGGGCGACCGCTGGGCGCTGGCCAATTCGCTGAACAATCTGGCCAGCGTGGCCCGCGACCAGCGTGACTACCAACGAGCGCGGGAGTTGTACCGGGAAAGTATGCGCATCAACCGCGAATTGGGTGACAAGGGGGCGCTGGCGTACCTGCTGGAAGATATTTGCTGCCTGGCAGCAGCCGAAAATGACCCGGAATCGGCTTTCCGGTTGTACGGGGCAGCGGCGGCGCTGCGCGAAGAGATTGGCGCGCCTTTGCCGCCCAGCTACCAGCAAAAGATGGATGAACTGCTGGCGCCGGTGCGGGCGCAGTTGCCTGAAGAACAAGAACAACGCTGGCTGGCTGCCGGGCGGCAGCTTTCGCTGGACGAGGCCATTGTGTATGCCTTGCAGTTGTAAGTAAACAGTAGACCTGACAGGTTTGAAAAACCTGTCAGGTCTGGGGGCATTCCCATATGACGAAACAACCATTTAATCAATCCCCGCCCGTTTTGGGCAATCAGTATGACGAGGATCGTGTGCTACGCAGCTATTTGCGGCAGGCGCTGCCGCCGGACGCGCTGGTGCAAATTGAACCGGCGCTGCGCGAATTGGGGGAGTTGACCGGAGGGCGGCTGTACCAGATGCAGTTGGCTGATCGGTTGAATGAACCGACACTGACGCAGTGGGATGCCTGGGGCAACCGCATTGACCACATTGAAATTACGCCGCTGTGGAAAGAGGCGGAAAAACTGGCGGCGCAGTTTGGCATTGTGGCCGCGGCGTATGAGGGGCAGTACGGCCGTTACGACCGCATTCACCAGTTTGCCCTCACCTACCTCTTCCATCCCTCGACCGATGTCTACACCTGCCCGCTGGCGATGACCGACGGGGCGGCGCGGACGCTGCTGCGTTCCGGCAATCAGGAACTCATTGACCGCGCCATCCCCCACCTGACCAGCCGCGACCCGGCCAACTTCTGGACCAGCGGGCAGTGGATGACGGAATCTACCGGTGGTTCGGATGTGGGTCTGAGCGAGACGGTGGCGGTGTTGGACGACGAAGAGACGTGGCGGCTGCACGGCCGTAAATGGTTCACGTCGGCGGCTACCGGGCAAATGACGCTGACGTTGGCCCGCCCGGAAGGCAATCCGCCGGGCGGCAAGGGGCTGGCGCTGTTTTATCTGGAGACGCGGGATGGGCACGGCCGTTTGCAAAACATGGAAATCCTGCGACTGAAAGACAAACTGGGCACACGCAAAGTGCCCACTGCCGAAATCATGTTACACGGCGCGCCTGCCATGCCCGTCTATGCTCTGACGGACGGCGTGCGCCACATCGTGCCCATGCTGCATTTGACGCGCACCTGGAACGCCGTCAGCGCCATCGCTTTTATGCGGCGGGGACTGGCGCTGGCGCGGGATTATGCGCGTAAGCGGGTGGCTTTTGGCGCGGCGCTGACGGAAAAACCGCTGCACGTGGACACGCTGGCGCGGCTGCAAGCGGAATTTGAAGCCGCCTTCCATCTGACGTTTTATGGCGTGGAACTGATTGGCAAGGATGAGGCGGGTGAGATTTCAGAAGAAGAGGCGGCGCTGCTGCGCATGTTGACTTCGATCAATAAACTGGTGACGGGGCGGCAGGGAGTGGCGGTGACCAGCGAGATTTTGGAGGCGCATGGCGGCGCGGGATATGTGGAAGATACCGGCCTGCCGCTGCTGCTGCGTGACGCCCAGGTATTGCCGATTTGGGAAGGCACGACTAATGTGCTGGCCTTGGATACCCTGCGGGCGCTGCGGGATGGGGCGGCGCTGCCGGCGCTGGCGCAAAAGGTGGCGGCGTGTGCCACGGCCGTGCGCGATGAACGATTGGTCACGGCCGTGACCACCGCTCAACACGCCCTGACTCACGCCCAAAGCTGGCTGGCGCAAACAGCCGCCAGCAATCCGGCTTTGTTGGAAGCGGGCGCGCGCCGCTTTGCCCTGACCATAGGCCGGGCGTTGGCGCTGGCGTTGCTGGCGGAACATGCCCAATGGTCGCTGGATGTGGAGGGGGACGGCCGTGCGGCAGTTGCCGCCAGCCTGTTTGCCCAGTGTGGGGTGGACATGGTGCTGGATACGGCCGTGATGGATATAGCTTCGTTGGTAATTGAGTAATTGTGTAATGGGGTAATTGCTCAATTACTCAATTACATCTTTTCCCCCTCTCGCGGTATCATTATGTCATGCTGTTTGATCCGCGAACGGCGCAAATAGGATGAAACTCATAATTCATAATTCATCCTTCATAATTTCAAGGAGGAAAGACGTGAAACGTAGTACCCTTTTCATTTTCTTCGCCCTTTTATTCTGGTTTGTGGCCTGCCAGCCCCAGGAAGAGGTTAATCCGGACAAACTCCCGGCCAATTATGATTATGCCGCCGGTGACGCCTCCAAGTCGGTGACGCTAAAAGGTGTCACTATTCAGGTGGATGAAACCAGCACCCGCCCTGGCAACGAGCCGCCCGATCAGGCGTTGAAGCCGGGTTATGTGTATGTGGTGGTGAAGATGACCATTACAAACCAGAGTCAAAAGTCTGTTTTGGCGACAGAATTTCGATTGATTGACGAATATCTGAACTTGTATGAATCGTGGCAGACCAGCGCTCCCTTTAGCCGGGAGCTAACGGCGCTGCCTGCCGAAATTGGCCCCGGACAGTCGGCCACCGGGGAGCAGGTGTTTATTGTGCCGCAGGCGGCCCTGAGCGCCAATTTGCGGCTGCGCTGGCAGTCCGGTGTGCAGGAATCGCGCATTGACCTGTCGTTGGGTCAACTGCCTCCGCCGCAATAGAGGCAGCCAGACCCTAAGGGTTTCAGAAAACCCTTAGGGCCTCCGCTCATTTATGGAACTCACTGTCATTACTTCGAATGTTTCGGCGGATTTTTTGACGCCGCCGG
Source organism: Chloroflexota bacterium (assembly GCA_035444285.1). Lineage (GTDB taxonomy): Bacteria > Chloroflexota > Anaerolineae > Promineifilales > Promineifilaceae > CAADGU01. The sequence goes on along the minus strand of DAOMOK010000003.1, from coordinate 296,893 downwards.
GTGTGCCGATATGGGAGGAGCGGAGGGCGCTGTATGTGCGGGCCGTCCGTGAGGCGTTGCCTGATCTGATCGGTTTACAGGAAGTGACGCCACGCCAGTTGCGCTTCTTTCAGGAACAGTTGCCGGAATTTGTGGCCGTGACTGTGCCGGTGATTGACCCTGACCCGGAATTGCAGGCGACATGGCACACGAAATATGCCAGGTATGGGCTGCCGGTGGTTCCTGATCCCTATGAACTGGTTTTATTTTACCGGGCAGATTTCTTTGAGGTGGTAGATTCCGGTTATTGGTGGTTGTCGCCAATGCCGGAGCGCCCGTCTATTGGTTTTGGCAATGTGGCCCCACGCGCGGTGCTGTGGGCGCATCTGCAATATCGGCACAACGGCCGTGACCTGATCATCTTCAACACGCATATTGACCACCGCAGCCCGCGCCCGATGGTGGAACTGTGCCGGGAGCGGTTGGCTAATTTTATGGGCCGCGCCCCATCGCTCGTTTTTATGGGTGACCTGAACTTTGACCCGGATGATGCCAATTTTGCCCTGCTGATGCAGGATGGCTGGCGCGATGCGCATGAAGTCGTGGCGGCCCCCGAATCGGCTACCTTTTTGTATGATCTGCCGGATATTCCCGGCGGGCGTATTGACCATATTTTGTATCGTGGCGAGGGGCTGACGCCGCAGCGCTGGGTGCGCCTGGCCTCGCCAGACCCGGCGCGGCGCATTTCTGACCATGACCCGGTTTGTGTGCAGTTTCTGGTGGATTGATAAACCGGATGAACCGAAGCCAGTTAAGCTATGATGAGTTTGTAGCGACGGCCGTTCGTAGTAGGCGATTTATCGCCGTAAGAGGGCGATGAATCGCCTACTACGAACAGAAGAGGATGAGATTGATGAAGCGGACGTTGTTTGACGATGAGCATCTGATGTTTCGGGAGGCGGTGCGCCGCTTTGTGGAGAAAGAGGTGAGACCCTACCACGAACAGTGGGAACACGATGGCATTGTGCCCCGCGAGTTGTGGCTGAAGGCGGGCGCCGCCGGTTTTCTGGCGATGGCCGTGCCGGAGGAATATGGCGGGCTGGGGCTGGCAGACTTTTGCTACAACGTGGTGTTGACAGAGGAATTGACCCGCGCCGGGGCGTCGGGCGTGGGTTTTGGCCTGCATAATGACATTGTGCTGCCCTATATTCTGACCTATGGCACGGACGAACAGAAACATCGCTGGCTGCCCAAGATGATCAGCGGCGAGACGATTACGGCGATTGCCATGAGTGAACCGAACGCGGGCAGCGACCTGGCGGGGATTCAGACAACGGCCGTGCGCCACGACGACCACTATCTGCTCAACGGCCAAAAGACGTTTATCACCAATGGCATTAACAGTGACCTGGTGATTGTGGTGGCCAAGACAGACCCCTCAGCCGGGCACGCTGGCGTCAGTTTGTTGGTGGTGGAACGGGGCATGGCGGGGTTTGAGCACGGCCGTAATCTGGACAAAATTGGCCTCAAAGCGCAGGATACGGCCGAACTGTTCTTCCACAACGTCAAAGTGCCGCTCAATAACATGCTCGGCGGCGAAGGGCAGGGTTTTTACCAATTGATGTTCCAACTGCCCCAGGAGCGGCTCTCCATTGCCGTCATTGCCGTGGCTGCCTGTGAGACGGTGCTGGATATGACGATCAAATACTGCCAGGAGCGAGAAGCGTTCGGCCGGCCGATTGGCAAATTCCAGCACAACCGCTTCAAACTGGCGGAGATGAAAACGGAAGTGGAAATCGCCCGCGTTTTCGTAGACCGCTGTATCACCGAACTAAACGCGGGCAATCTGACGGCTGCCGAAGCAGCGATGGCCAAATGGTGGACAACGGAACTGCAAAAGCGGGTGGTGGATGACTGCCTGCAACTGCATGGCGGTTATGGTTATATGATGGAATACCCCATCGCCAAAGCCTTTTTGGATACGCGCGTGCAGACCATCTATGGTGGCACGACGGAGATTATGAAGGAGATTATTGGGCGGGCGATGGGATTTTGAGTGACGGGTGACGAGTGACGGGTGACGAGTGAGAAAATCACTCGTCACCCGTCACGAATCAAATAAAGGAAACTATGAAAGGAATCATTTTATCCGGCGGGATGGGCACGCGGTTGTATCCGTTGACTATTTCGCTGTCGAAGCAAATTTTGCCGTTGTTTGACAAGCCGATGATTTACTACCCGTTGTCGGTGTTGATGCTGGCGGATATTCGGGAGATTTTGATCATCTCTACCCCGCAGCATATTGAGTTGTACCAGGGTTTGTTTGGTAATGGCGAGCGGTTGGGGCTGCACATTGAATATGCGGTACAGCCGCAGGCGAATGGCATTGCCCAGGCGTTTATCATTGGCGAGCAGTTTGTGAACAATGAGCCATGCGCCCTGATGTTGGGTGACAACTTCTTGTACGGGCATGGGCTGTCGGCGCGGCTGCGGCAGGCGGGGCAGTTACAGGAGGGCGGGCTGGTGTTTGCCTATTACGTGCAAGACCCGGAGCGGTATGGTGTGGTCTCCTTTGACGATAATTACAAGGCACTGACGATTGAGGAGAAGCCGCAGCAGCCGAAGTCCAATTATGCCGTGACAGGGCTGTATTTTTATGATGCGGAGGTGGTGCGGATTGCGAAGGAGCTACGGCCGTCGGCGCGTGGCGAGTACGAGATTACCGATGTGAACAACATCTATTTGCAGCGCGGGCAGTTGCGCGTGGAACTGCTGGGGCGTGGTTTTGCCTGGCTGGATACGGGCACCCATGACAGTCTGTTGGAAGCCAGCAACTTTGTGCAGACCATCGAACACCGGCAGGGGTTGAAGGTGGGCTGCGTGGAAGAAATCGCCTTTCGCAAAGGGTACATCAGCGCCGCCCAACTGATGGACATCGCCAACCGTTCTAATGACAATCCCTACTGCCAATACCTGCGCAGTCTGGCAGAAGATAAAATGGGACCGATTTGGGAGTGAGTGCTCAAACGTATGGACGACATCACACTACGCAACTGCCAACAAACAGTAGATGAATGGGTACGGACGGTGGGGGTGCGCTATTATTCGGAGTTGACGAACACGGCCGTGCTCATGGAAGAAGTCGGCGAAGTAGCCCGGCTGATGGCCCGGTTGTATGGCGACCAGAGTTTCAAACAGACGGACGAAGCGCCCGACCTGGCCGACGAAATGGCCGACGTGCTGTTTGTCCTCATCTGCCTGGCCAACCAGACCGGTGTAGACCTGACGGCCGCTTTCCACCAAAACATGGCGAAGAAGACAGCACGGGACAAAGAGCGCCATGCGAATAATCCGAAGCTGAAGTGACGAGTGACGAGTGACGGGTGACGGGTGACGGGTGACGGGTGACGAGTGATTTTCTCACGCATCACTCGTCACGCATCACGAGGTGACCAATGAGCATAGACGTAAACAAAGTATTAGGCTACCAATTCAAACCGGTGGAGACGCGGTATACGGAGCGGGATGTGAGCCTGTATGCCCTTTCCATTGGGGCGGCGGCTGACCCGCTGGATCGGGATGAGTTGAAGTTTGTCTATGAATTAAATGGGGCCGGTTTTTTTGTGTTTCCCACCTTCCCGATGATTTTTCCCTTTCCGATGATGTGGCAGATTTTGGATGTGCCGGGGCTGGAGTTTAACCCGATGCTGCTGTTGCATGGGGAGCAGGTGATGGAGTTGCGACGGCCGTTACCCCAACGTCTGTTGCCCGTTTCTACCACCCTCACCAGCCACGCCCGCATCAGCCAGGTTTATGACAAAGGCTCTGGCGCGCTTGTCGTCCTGGACATTTCTAGTGTGAACGAGCAGGGGGACGAAGTGGCCTTCAACCAGGTATCCGCCTTCATTCGTGGACTCGGCGGTTTTGGTGGGGAGCGCGGGCCATCTGGCAGTGTCAATGTGTCCCCTGACCGGCCACCCGATGCCGTCGTCACCCAGACCACGCAGCCCAACCAGGCGCTCTATTACCGGCTGGCCTCCGGCGACAGCAACCCGCCCCATTTTGCATGGCTTGTGTACGCTTGGTTTTGCGGCGCGGGCGGTGTTGAAAACATTTGGCGGCCATGACCCGGCCCGTTTTCAGAGCATACGCGCCCGCTTTAGCCAGCCTGTGTTCCCCGGCGAAACGGTGATTACGGAGATGTGGGATGAGGGTAACGGCCGTATCCTTTTCCGCGCCCGTATCCAGGAACGGGGTGGGGTGGTGGCAATTACCCATGCGGCCGTAGAGATGCGTTTATGATCCGCGAAGGACGCGAAGGAGCGCGAATTATCTCTCTGTGCCTCCGCGTCTCTGCGTTGAAAATAACATGAGGAGAGAGTGATGTTTCAAAATCAGGTAGCAATCGTGACGGGGGCGGGGCGTGGGATTGGTGCGGCGGCGGCGAAGCTGTTGGCGCAGCATGGAGCCAGCGTGGTGGTGAATGATCTGGATGCGGCCCCTTGTGAAGAGGTAGTGGCGGAGATAAAGGCAGCGGGAGGTGAGGCTACGGCCGTGTCCGGCAGCGTCACCGATCCCCACTTCCCCGATCAACTGATGCAGGCTGCTATCGCCGCCTATGGCAAGATCAACATCCTGGTCAACAACGCCGGTTTCACCTGGGATGGCATGTTGCACAAGATGAGCGACGAGCAGTGGCAGGCGGTGCTGGACATTCACGCCACCGCCCCGTTTCGGATGATTCGCGCCGCCGCGCCCTACATGCGCGAGGCGGCCAAAGCAGAAAAAGAGGCAGGTGGCCCGGTGGAGCCGCGCTGCATTGTCAACGTCTCCTCTACCTCCGGGTTGCACGGCAATGTGGGGCAGATCAACTATGCCACCGGCAAGATGGGTATTGTCGGCCTGACCAAAACGGTAGCCAAAGAGTGGGGCGCGTTTGGGGTGCGCTGCAACGCGGTGGCTTTTGGTTTTATTGACACGCGCATGACTCAATCCAAAGAAAAAGGAGAGACCATTGCCGTTGGTGATAAAGAAATCGCCATTGGCATTCCCGATCACCTGCGCCAGATGGCCCCTATCATGATCCCGCTGGGGCGGCCCGGTACACCAGAAGAGGCGGCAGGTGGCATTTTGCTGCTGGCTTCGCCGTTGGCCGCTTACGTCACCGGGCACACGCTAGAAGTGACGGGCGGGTCGGGGATATAACCTTCAGCCTATGAACACAGACGAGCAAAATGTCATCCGCGTCTGGCAGCGGTTGTGGTTGGTTTTAGTCCTGATTGGGTTGATCGCATTGGCGATGGGGGTGTTTGCGTTGGTCAATCCGCAGGCGACGGCGGCGCTGCCGGTGCAACTGTTGGGCGTTTTGCTGGTGTTGGATGGGCTGCGGCGGATGGCTACGGCCGTCATCCACCGCCAATCCAACTGGGGCAATCGGCTGTTCATGGGGCTGGCTGAAAGCATTATGGGGCTGCTCATCTTTGCCGCTGCCCTGGAAATTGTCACCTTCGCCTTTACCTTCATCCTTTACCTGACCGGTTTTGGTTTGCTGATTAGCGGCGGCGTGAACGTGTGGCAGGCCATTCAGGGGCAACGGCCGTGGACGACTATTTTTACCGGGTTGCTGCTGCTTGGTTTTGGCCTGCTCATGTTTGCCCTGACCGGGCCTCTGGCGGTGAGTCTGGTCTGGGTGACGGGTATTTTCTCTATTGCGGTGGGGACGCTGCTGCTGGTGGCCGGTTTTCGCGTCTGGCGGCAAGGGGGATTGGTGGCTAGACAGATGTGGCCGATTCAGGGAGATGGCGTGGTAGTGGACGGGGAAGTGATTGATGGCGCGTATGATGTGGGTGAGGATGATGCCAGGATGTTGCCGGACGGCCGTGAGGACGGTGAACGGTAATCGGTTATCGGTAATAGGCTTGAGGAGGAAAGGATGAGGTGGTGGCGGGACACGGCCGTGAAACAAGGTCTGATCATTTTTATTGCCCTGCGCCTGTTTTTGACGGTATGGGCGGTGTTGGTGCTGCTGGTGCAGCCGCTGCCGCTGGAGCCGGACGAGGAGCTACGGCCGTATCAGGGCCAGCCCATCCTCAGCAGCGGCGTGGCCGGATTGCTCCTCGGCCCCTGGCAGCGGTTTGATACCCTGCATTACACCGCCATCGCCGCCAACGGCTACCAAAATGAGGCCGATTCCGTCTTCCCACCGCTTTATCCCTGGCTTATTCGCGCCATCGCCTTCCCCTTTGGCAGCAGCCACACGATGCACATGGCCGCCGCCGTCCTGGTAGCCAATCTGGCCTGCCTGGGGCTGTTTATCTTGCTGCACAAAGTGGCTGCGTCCGAAATTGGCCCAGAACATGCCACCCGCGCCGTCATCTATCTGGCGCTTTTCCCCACCGCCTTTTTTCTCTTTGCCCCGTATACCGAATCCCTCTTTTTGCTGCTGGCGCTGGCATCGCTCTGGTCGGCGCGGCGGGGTGCGTTCTGGCAGGCAGGGTTGCTGGGGCTGCTGGCCTCGCTGACGCGGCTGACGGGGTGGGTACTGGTGGTCCCCCTGGCGTATGAGTTTTGGCGGCAGCGCTGGTCCCCTGGCATGGTGAAAGATGTGAGAGGGGCGGGAGAGGGCACGGCCGTGTTGCTGCCCGGCGTTGGCACCTTTCTCTTTCTCGTTTACCGGTGGGCGGTTGGGCTGCCACCCTTGAGCCAGATTTATGGCGCGTATTGGTACCAACAAACCGGCATCCCTGGTTACGATTTGCTGCGCGCCCTGCAGACCATGTTCCTGGGCGCAGCCGCCCGCACCGGCGAATTCACCTTGTGGTTTGATTTTTTCTGCGCCGTCCTGCTGCTGGTCACAACCATCCTGGCCTTCCGCCGATTGGGTCTCACCTGGGGCCTGTATGGGGCGCTGCTGCTCTTTTTCATGCTGCTGCCCACCTCAGAGTTGAAGCCGCTTTACTCCTTTTCCCGGTATGCGCTGGCCTTTTTCCCCACCTTCCTGCTGCTGGCCCGTTGGGGGCAAAATCCCTGGGTAAACCGGCTTATCTTATATCCATCACTCATCCTGTCCCTCTACTTTAGTGGACAATTTTTTATCTGGGGGTGGGTGGCATAGGAAGTGTCAGGTGTTTAGGCTTTGGTGTGTCAAAGTATCAACTATCGCCCACCTGACACCTGACACAATTTGGAGAAATTTATGTTTCGTTACTTTGTAATTCCTGCCATCATCGCTTTGATTGGAGTGTTGGTGTTGATGCAGTTGATTAGTTTCCTGGATGCCTTGTGGGCCTGGCTCATCAGCATTACCGTTGTCACTTTTTTCACCTATGGTTACGACAAAGTTATTGCCGGGTCGGCGCGATTGCGGGTGCCAGAAAATGCTTTGTTGGCGCTGGCATTTGTCGGCGGCACGGTGGGGGCTTTGGGCGGTATGGCCTTATTTCGGCATAAGACCAGCAAACGCTCCTTCCAGATGAAGCTGATCATAGTCTTGTTGGTGCAGGCGGCCTTGCTGAACCTCTATATCATTACCATTCGCCGCGCATGAATAGTTCATTTTTCAGTCGTTTGTCGTTGCGGCGTTACAATGTGCAGTTGTGGTTGTTTGTAGCCCCCTTTTTGTTAGGGGCGCTGGTGCTGACCATTTTACCGGCGCTGGCTACGGTGGCGGTGGCCTTTACCAATTACAATGCGGTGTCTGCGCCTACCTGGGCGGGCATGGACAACTTCACGCGGCTGCTTAGTTCGGCGTATGTGCGTATTTCGCTGCGCAACACTATCTATTTTCTGGTATTGGCTGTGCCGCTGCGCCTGTTGGGGGCGCTGCTGCTGGCGCTGCTGTTGCAATCTGAGCGGCGTGGTTTTGGTTTGCACCGGGCAGCCGTTTATCTGCCGACCGTCATTCCCGAAGTGGCCTATGCCCTGATCTGGTTGTGGATACTGAATCCGGTCTATGGGCCGCTAAATATGCTGCTGGGCAATCTGGGCATCCAGGGGCCGGCCTGGTTAACGGAGCCGGGCACGGCCCGCTTCTCCATTGTGCTGCTTTCCCTGTTTACCATTGGCGAGGGGTTTGTCATATTGCTCACCGGGCTGCGCACCATTCCCCGTTCCTATTTTGAGGCGGCGCGGGTGGATGGGGCGTCGGCGTGGCAGGCGTTCTGGCATCTTACGCTGCCGCTGATTTTGCCCTGGCTGCTGCTGCTCACCTTCCGCGATTTGGTGATCAGCCTGCAAAATACATTTACGCCGTCGTTTGTGTTGACGTATGGGGGGCCGTATTACGCCACGACCTTTGTGCCGCTGCTGTTGTATGAACTGGCCTTTGATTTTTTTGATTTTGGCATGGCGGCGGCTTTGTTGCTTTTTACGTATCTGGTTATTGGCCTGATCATTATGGGTATTTTGAACCTGGTGGGGTCGGAGCGAGGGGCGGATGATTTTTGAGATTAGAAGATTGAGAGATTGGGAGATTGATCTCCCGTTTTTAGATGAGGGCAAACATGAAGCGTATTTTGCATCATAGCCTGGGGTGGGTTTTAACGGCCGTGTTCCTCCTCCCTCTCCTCTGGGTCCTGGTGGCTTCCTTGCGCCAGGTGGGGTTGGCGCCGCCAACGACGGTGGAATGGTGGCCCACCAACCCCCAGTGGCAAAACTATCAGACGATCTTTGAACGAGTCCCCATGATTCGTTACTTAAAAAATTCGCTGTTGGTGGTGGTTACGGCCGTGCCCATCACCCTGATCATCGCCTCCATGGCCGGATTTGGCATGAGCCAATTGCCCGGCCGGCCCCGCCGCCAGTTGGTGTATTTCAGTATTGCCCTGCTCATTGTACCGGCGGCGGCTGTCTGGCTGTTCCGCTTCCAAATTTTGCGCTGGATGGGGTTGCTTGATTCCATGTGGGCGCTCATCTTGCCGGCCTTTACCGGCAGCAATGCCCTGTTTGTGCTGCTCTTTTACTGGACGTTCCGACGCATACCGGGCGAAATGTTTGAGGCGGCGCAGTTGGATGGGGCCACGGCCGTGACCGTCTGGTGGCGGCTGGCGTTACCCCTGGCTCGCCCAACCATCATTGGCGTTACCGTGCTCACCTTTGTCATGTATTGGAGCGACTTTATCAGCCCCATTCTGTATATCTTTACCCCCCAAAACTACACCCTGGCCGTGGGACTGCAAATCCTCAACCAGCTTGACCGCACCAACTGGCCGCTGCTCATGGCCGGCGCGGTGGTGATGACGGCGCCGGTGATTCTGATGTTCTTCATCTTGCAGCGCTTTTTCTTGCACGACCTGTCGCTGTCCAATTTATTCGAGAAGAATTAAGAGTCTAATTCCACATAGGGTCAAGGCTGGCGCCAGCCCAGATGTTGTTGCATACTAACAAAAACTGCCTTTGACCACACAGGTCAAAGGCAGTTTTTGTTTTGTCTTATAGTGGTGTACGCCCTGAGAGATTCGAACTCCCGACCTTCTGGTTCGTAGCCAGACGCTCTAATCCACTGAGCTAAGGGCGCATAGGTGGAAGTGGCCCGGTTGGAAACCGGCCACCGCCAGTATGGAAAGGCGGGGAGGAAGGGATTCGAACCCTTGAACGGCTTTTAACGACCGTTAACCGCTTAGCAGGCGGCCCCATTCGACCACTCTGGCACCTCCCCAATCGCTTGTAAACAATGATGCTGGCGGAGGGAGAGGGATTCGAACCCCCGGTGAGCATAAGCCCACTGCGGTTTTCAAGACCGCCGCAATCGTCCACTCTGCCATCCCTCCATTGGAGGACCTATTTCTCTATCGTAAAGAGCTGTTTTGCACCAGTCCGACAGGCGCAAACTCGAAGGCCGAGTATAACACGGGCAGGGGGCAGTGTCAAAAAAAGCGCGGTGGCTTAGTCACGGCGGCTGGCGTACAATTTCCGGTAATTGATAGTGGTTGGATACTGCTGGTTGGTAGTTGGTTGAATGACCGGCAACTATTTTTAGGATGCATATAATGGATACAGATATGCTGGCTCGATTAGTCAACATGTTGGGCACGGAAAGGGTATCGGCCACAGAAGCGGATCGGCTGCTGCACGGCCGTGACCAATCCGCCCACGCCCCCCACCTGCCAGACGCCGTCGTCTGGCCCCATACCACCGCCGAAGTGAGCGCCATCCTCAAACTGGCGCATGAGCGGCATGTGCCCGTCGTTGGCTGGGGTGCGGGCAGCAGTTTGGAAGGCAACCCCATTCCCACCCAGGGCGGCATTGTGGTGGATTTCCAGCAGATGAACCACATTCTGGCCATTCATGCCGCCGACTTTCAAGCAGTAGTGCAGCCCGGCATTTTCTATAAGGATATGAACAAAATTCTGGGACAGCATGGCCTCTTTTTTGCGCCGGACCCAGGCGCTAACGCCAGCATTGGCGGTATGATCGCCAATAATGCCGCCGGAACGCGCACAGTGAAGTACGGCGCCACACGGGACAATGTGTTGGCGTTGGAAGTGGTCTTAGCCAACGGTGAGGTCATTCGTACCGGTTCCCGGTCGGTGAAACAGTCCGCCGGGTATGACCTGACGCACCTGATCATCGGTTCGGAGGGCACATTGGCGCTGGTGACGGAGGCCACGCTGAAACTGGCGCCGCTGCCAGAGCATTTCAGCGCCGTATTGGCCACGTTTGGCAGCACGGCCGTAGCCGCCGCTGCCGTCTACCAAATCATTGGTTCTGGCCTGGGGCCGGCGGCGCTGGAACTGCTAGACGCAGCAGCTATCACCTATATGAACATGGATGAAACGATCAACCTGCCCGTCGCCCCTACATTGCTGATGGAGTTTCATGGGCCAACGGCGGAAACGCTGCAAACGGAACTGGCATTGGTGCAGGAAATTTGCGCTGATGGCGGCGCTACCCATTTTAGCGCCGGCGTCGGCCGGGAAGAGCGGGATCGGTTGTGGCACGGCCGTCACCAACTGGGTGAAATTCTCTTCCGTGCCCATCCCGGCGAGCGGTACCTCATCACCGATGTGGCCGTGCCTATTTCCCATTACCCGGAACTGGCCGCTTATACGGCTGACCTGATGAGCCGCATGGGGCTGAAAGGCGCGCTATTTGGCCATGCCGGTGATGGCAATTTGCACACCGTTGTCTTTCCCCCCGACTATAACCAGCAGATAGACCTGCAAGCCTTTAATGATCAGGTGGTGGAAAAAGCGTTACGATTGGATGGCACCTGCACCGGCGAACATGGCGTGGGCATCGGCAAACAAAAATACATGGTGTATGAACATGGTGAAGTGGCCATTGGTCTCATGCGCCAGATAAAAGCATTGCTAGACCCACATGGCATCTTGAACCCAGGCAAGGTATTAGGCTAGACTGCGCCAGTCGTTGCGATTGGCTCCGTCAGGCAATTTGCCCAATCGCCCGGCTGCTCTTTTGCGGACGCTGTCTTGCGACCACTCTCTTGCAACCACTTTCTTGTGACCACTTTCTTGTGACCACATTCTTGTGACCACTCTCTTGTAAAAGCACCGTCACTATGAGACCCTTTTACCGCCGCCTTACATTCAAAATTGGCGTGACTATCATCCTGGTAGAACTGCTGGTTTTGGTGGCGGTTGGTTCGCTGATGCTGCGTCAATTTGCCCGCCATTTTCAAGCAGACATCGAATCTCGTCTCCTGATCCCGGCGGCTGTGGTAGAAGCAAACCGGGCCAACCTGACCATATTTAATGACCGGGCGACCATTGAACAACTGGTTGGCTCGCCCGTTTCCAGTGCCTTTGTCAGTTCCGGCAACAACGCCATCATTTATGCCATTGACCCTGAGATGATTGGCAGGCGTATCACCCAAACAATGGGGTTGGATACGAACTGGTTTACGGCCGACAATACGAGCGGTCTTTTCTTGCGGGGAAGTCATGATGTGGCCAGTATTGTTCCTATTTTTACCATTGATGGTTCACGGCCGTTCTTTTTTGTGTATGTGCAGGCATCCACCGCCAAGTACCAGGCCGAACAAACCAGGCTTGTGATCACTTTTGTGCTCAGCGCCTTGCTGGTTGTGGGGTTGACATCTCTCATTTTGTTTCAGGCTATTGACCGATTGGCGTTGATGCGGGTCACGGCCGTGCGCCAGGTCTTACACACTGCCCAGACAGGCCGCCTGTCCGCCCGTATTCCCCCACCCATTCAAGACGACGAAATTGGCGATTTGCAGCACAGCGTCAATGATCTCATCAGCCAGCTTCAAGAAATGGTGGAAGACCTCACCCAGCGTATTGCCGAACAACGTCTGACCGAAGCCGCTCTTCGCCAGAGTGAAGAAAAGTACCGCGACTTTGTCGAAGGCAGCCACGATATCATTGTGCAAATAGATAAAAGCGGACAGTTCATCTATGTGAATCATGCGGCTGAACAAATTTATGGTTTATCACAGGAATCGCTGGTCGGGTATTCCGCCTTTAGTTTTCTACACCCCGATGATCTGGAACGCACCGAAATGGGCTTTTTGGAGTGGATACGGGGGCATGTGGCCCATGTCACCTTTGAAAACCGGCAGGTTAGCAAAACAGGCGCCATTTTTGACATCCTCTGGTCTATCAGCGTTCATTATGATTCCTATGGCAATGTGAACTACATCAATGCCACCGGCCGCGATATAACCAGCCGCAAAACGGCCGAAAAGCAGTTACAACTGCAATCCAGCGCCCTGGAGGCTGCACCCACCGGTATTCTCATCACCAACCAAAACGGGCTGATCGAGTGGGTGAATGCGGCGTTTACCCGTCTTACCGGTTATGTGTTGGCCGATATGGCCGGCCAACACATCGGCCAGGTTTATGGTGAGAAAGGCACAAACCCACTGCGAGACGCCATCTGGCAAACGATACAGCGCGGCGAAAAATGGCAGGGTGAATTCACAAACCAACGAAAAGATGGCTCCTTTTACGCTGAAGAGATGACCGTCACCCCGGTCTGGGATCAGGATGGCAGCATTACCCATTTTATCGCCATCAAACAAGATTTTAGCCAGCGCAAACAGGCGGAAGCGGCCTTGCAGGCGCGCGCTTCCAGTCTGGAATTGATTGTGCGGATAGGGCGCCGGGCCACGGCCATTCTGGCGCTGGATGATTTGTTGCATGAGTCGGTTAACCTGATCAGCAGTACCTTTGCTTATTACAACGTGGTCATTCGCATGGTGGAGGGGGATTATGTTGTTCTCAGGGCGACATCACTGCCAACGCTGCAAGAGATGGAGGGGGTGGCGCGGTTGAAACTGGGGCAGGGTATTACCGGCTGGGTGGCGCAGCATGGTGAAGCGTTATTGGCCCCCGATGTGTCGTTGGAACCTCGTTACCACGCTGAACTCAGTAGAATGGAAACGCGCGCGGAGGTGGCGGTGCCGATTGAACTGAAAGGGGTGGTCATGGGCGTGCTGGATGCGCAAAGTGTACACGTCCATGCATTTGATGAGGATGACCTGTTTACCCTGCAAGCCATTGCCGCGCAGTTAGCGGTTGCCATTGAGAATGCTCGCTTGTATGAAGCGGCGCGCCAGGAGATTTTAGAGCGCCGCAACGCGGAGGAGCGGCTGCAAATCTATACAACTGAATTGGAGCGTAGTAACCGGGAGTTGCAGAATCTGGCGTATGTGTCTTCCCATGATTTACAGGAACCGCTGCGCAAGATTCAATTGTTTAGCGACCGGTTGATGGCTGGTTATTTGGATAATTTGGATGAGCGGGGGCAAGATTATCTGTCGCGGATGCAAAGTGCGGCGGGGCGGATGCAGTCGTTGATTGGGGATTTGTTGACGTTTTCACGGGTGCTGACACATTCTGACCCGTTTGTGTGGGTTAATCTGACCCAGGTGGTTGAGCAACTACTGGTGGATTTGGCGGAGCAGATTGAAGCGGTGAACGGCCGTGTCTATCTCACCCCGCTTCCCACCATTCAAGCAAACACCACCCAGATGCAGCAGCTGTTTTTGAACCTGCTCAACAATGCCCTGAAATACCATAAACCGGATGAAGCGCCGGTTATCCATATCTCCTGGCAAAAGTTGGCTGATAATCGCTGCCAGATTATGGTGCAAGACAATGGCATTGGCTTTGACGAGAAATACCTGGACCGTATCTTCACGTTGTTTCAGCGGCTGCACGGCCGTACTGAGTATAACGGCACCGGCATTGGTCTGGCTATTTGCCGCCTCATTGTGGAACGACACGGCGGAACCATTACCGCAGCCAGCCAGCCCGGCATGGGGGCCACCTTCATTGTGGCTTTACCACGGGAACAAACCGAAAAATTGCCAATGGTCAATAGACCAATAACCAATAGCCAATGACCAATGAAATGACCATTGACCATTAAAAGTTTTCTTCCATGATTCTTCTGCAAGCAAAAGGAGTGGCGCAATCATTTGGCGCTGATGATATTTTTGAAGAGATAGATTTGCGTCTGCAAGCCAAAGAGCGGGTGGGGCTGGTTGGCCCCAACGGCTGTGGCAAAACCACCCTGCTGCAAATTTTGGCCGGGCAGCAAGAGGCCAGAGAGGGGCAGATCAGCCGCGCCCCTGATTTGACGTTGGGCTACTTGCAGCAGGAAGCGGTATTAACTTTTGCCGGGCAAGACAACACGATTTATGAGGAAATGCTGACGGTTTTTGCCACCCTGACGGCTCAGGAGGCCACTCTGCGGGCGCTGGAAGCGCAAATGGCCGCGGGGGAGGTAACAGAGGCGGTGCTGGACGAGTACGGCCGTGTCCAGGAAGCCTATGACATGGGCGGCGGTTACCTATACCAACACGAGATCAAGCGGGTGTTGTTGGGGTTGGGTTTTGCGCCGGAAAGCTGGCAGACGCCGCTGGCGCACCTCAGCGGCGGGCAGAAAACGCGCGTGCTGTTGGGGCGGCTGTTGCTGGAGCAGCCCGCCTTGCTCATCCTGGATGAGCCGACAAACCATCTGGATGTCACGGCCGTGGAGTGGCTGGAAAATACGCTGCGACAGTGGCCGGGGGCGCTGCTCATCGTCAGCCATGATCGCTACTTTCTGGATCGGGTGGTGACGCACATCTGGGAACTGACGCCCAGCCAATTGCACAGCTACAAAGGCAGCTACAGCCAGTATATTGAACAGCGAGAACGCGCCTGGGCTTACGCCGCCGCCCAGTTCCAGGCGGAAAAAGAGCGGCTGGAAACGGAACTAGATTTTGTGCGCAAAAATATCGCCGGTGGTAAAAGCGATATAGCCAAAGGCAAGTTGAAGCGGCTGACGCGCGATATTGTGCTGCTGGAAACATATGGGGCTACGGCCGTGCCCGGCCAAAGCTGGCTGCACATTGGTGAGCGCGTGCGCACCCTCAGCGTCAACGAAGCGGCGCAGCGACTGCGTGACTTGCCGCCCCCCACCCCTCGCCAGCCACAAATGCACATTCGCCTGAAGCCGGAACAGCGCAGCGGCCGTTTTGTGCTGCGCAGTAAACGGCTGGAAATTGGTTATCCCGGCGCGCCCCTTTTTGCCAGCGATGATCTGCACCTGGAACGGCTGGAATGTGCGGCGCTGATCGGCCCTAATGGCAGCGGCAAAAGCACCTTTTTACGCACGCTCATGGGTCAACTATCGCCTCTCAAAGGTAAGCTGCGTTATGGTGATGGCCTGATACGTGGTTATTTTGCCCAGGGACATGAGCAGCTCAACCTGGATCGGCGGGTGATTGATGAACTGATGGCCCGCCAGCCCATGCCTGTGGACAAGGCGCGAAACTTCCTGGCCCCCTATCTGTTTCGTGGGGACGATGTGTTTAAGCAGGTCAGCGACCTGAGCGGAGGCGAACGAGGGCGGTTGGCGCTGGCGCTGTTGGCGTTGGCCGGGGCCAACTTCCTGCTGTTGGATGAACCCACCAACCATCTGGATATTCCCTCTCAGGAGGTGCTGCAAACGGTGCTGGAACAGTTTGATGGGGCCATTATTCTGGTTTCGCATGACCGGTATCTGGTAGACCGGCTGGCGACACAGATTTGGGAACTGCGCGACGGCCGTTTGCATGTGTTTGACGGCACGTACCAGGCATTCCTGGCAGGGCGCGCCGGAGCAGAGGCGACGGCCGTTACCGCCAAAGTAACGCTGCCCACTGCCGAAAAAGCCACCCCCTCACTGGATTGGATCGAAGAAGTAACAACAAACCAATCGGTTCGTCTGAGCAAACAAGAACGCCGCCAGCGGGGACGGCATCTGCGTGAGGTACAGGAGCAGATTGAAGAAACGGAAGCATGGCTGGCGCAGTTGGCGCATGATGTGGAACAGGCGGTGGCGGCTGGCAAAGAGGTGGAAAGTCTGCGCCAGGAGCAGGCCGCCGCACAGGCAGAGTTGGAACGTCTGACGGCCGTGTTGGATGAATTGTTAATTTAGGACTGCCCTGGCTTCTAGTATCCGTAACCCGAAGTCCGTAAACCGTTGTCCGACGGATTTTCCAGAGGTAGAGCCTTCGGGCGGATTACAGGTCACGGATTACGAAATACGGATTACCGAATACGGATACTGGCTGGCACAATTGTCCCGTTGACCCATCCCCCTCCTTGCTTAATAATGGTCGCAGTAAGAACCGTAATAAAATAAGCCGTAGCATGTGATGGAAATTGGGCAATGTAGACCAGACGTTATGAATGATTCGGGTATATCTCAAAGACAGCTAATGTTTGCCGGGGATGCCAATGTTGATTTTCTGCTGGAGCAGCGGCAGGTGGTGCGCATTTTGCAGCCAGCCCTGCGCCAGCAGGTGGAACAGGCCATCCAGGTCAATCCATCATTAAACAGCTACGTATGGTCGCACCAGGGGGAACTCTATCTTCTGCTGACCAGCATTAACGATGCGAACCGTCGCGGGCAAATTTACGACCTGATTCAACGTTACCAGATTGACCCCAGTACCAACCTGGATATGGCGCCTCGTGGTTTACGCGCCTGTTTGCAGACGCAGAGCCATCGCCAGGGGCGGCGGATGGGGGCATTTGCTCTGGGTGCGGTGGTGGGCGTGATGCTGGGGTTGATCGGCATGGCGCTGAGTGTGTTGGTCACGGCCGTATGGGGGTTGGGGGGGATTGCCTGGGAACGGGTTACGGCCGTGACCTTTGTCGTTTGTCTGGCGTTGGGGTGGGCGGCTGCTACTTATTACCTCTGGTACAAATATCCACTTGGTTTCTGGCGTCATTAACCACACATTTTCGTCAAAAACATACCCACTTCTTACCAGTTGAGGTAAACTTTGGCCGCATTCATAATTCCTTAATCTGTTAATCTCTCAATCTCGATTCTGATGGCTTCATGACTTCCCCTTATTGTGTTGTTAGCGTAGAAGACGACGTAGGTATATACCAGATTATTCGGGCTTCGCTGCGGCAGTTACCCATTGAGTTACACCATGCGGCTACCGGCCGCGAAGCATTGGCCCTTATTGGCCGCAGCCAACCGGCGCTGGTCATTCTGGATATTTCTCTGCCAGATATGAATGGTTGGGATGTGCTGCAAAATATCAGCAAACTGGAGATTCAAAAACCAAAGGTGTTGGTATTAACAGCTTTCACCAATCCCACACACCGGCTGATTGGGCATCTGCAAAATGTCGCTTATATGAACAAGCCTTTTTTGCCTCGTGAACTGTCGGTAATGGTTTCTGAAATTTTGGGGATAGCCTGAAAGAGCGGCTGGCTGCCGGCAAATCCCCGGCAACCGGCCTTACTTTTGAACTGTTTAGAACAAGGTTGGATTACTGGCTACCCAGGTATACAGGTCGCGGATGCCGGCGGCAGGGGAAATGGTGGGCTGCCAGCCAAGCCGTTGGCTGGCTTTGCGGATGTCGGCGATGAAGACGCGCTGGTCGCCGGGCCGCCAATCACCCCACTGCACCGGAATTTCATGCCCGGACAGTTCGGCCAGCAGTGGTCCAAATTCGCTCCAGATGGAAAGGGTGTTTTGGGGACCGCCGCCGATATTCAAAGCCTGTCCCTTTAATTCATCCATTCTTTCAATGCCACGTTCATAGGCGCGGATCAGGTCGGATACGTGTAAAAGGTCGCGCACCTGACGGCCGTCGCCATAAATGTTGATCGGCCGGTTCAGCACCGCCGCAATGACAAAGTGAGCCACCCACCCCTGATCTTCCACACCAAACTGGCGACGGCCGTAAATGCAGCTTTGCCGGAAAACAAGCGTGCGCAAACCATAGATGCGCGCATAATCGAGCATATACTGGTCGCCTGTGCCTTTGGAACAGCCGTAGGGGGAATGGAAATCCAGGGGGTAGCTTTCGGGAATCCCGTAGGGATAGTCGGCGTAGCCATAGCGGTTGCCTGGCGGGTTGCCTGAGGGGGGGCCTTGCAGTTCCACTCTGGCGGCTTCCATGCCGCCGTACACTTTGTTGGTGCTGGCGTAAAGGATGGCGGCAGCAGGCGCGTGGTGGCGCACCGCTTCCAGCACATTAAAAGTCCCCAGGGCGTTTATCTCAAAATCCTCACGTGGGTTTTGCACGGAGGTGGTGACGGCGACCTGGCTGGCTAAATGCATGACGGCATCACTGCCGGGCACGGCCGTTGCCAATGCCTCATACTCCCGAATATCCCCTTGAATAAATCGCCACCGTTCGCCATATTCCGCTTGCAGCCAGGCCAGGTTGGCCGGGCCACCTTTGCGTGAGAGATTGTCAAAGACCACCACCTCATGGCCTTGTTGTAAAAAATGGGCGGCGCTGTTGCAGCCAATAAAGCCGGCGCCCCCGGTGATCAAAATTTTCATGCTCCCGCTTCCTTTAATGATTTTTGCATAACCAACTCTGGTTCCTCTATGGTTTTCACTTCGCCCTGTGGCGTTGTATAGCTCCAGGGTGTCGTCTCTTCGCCGACGATTTGATACCCCAACTTCTTGTATAGTCGTTGGGCCACTTGGTTTGTTTTTCCGACGTTCAGTTGCGACACAAATAACCTCTGGTGGCAGATGGCTTGTTCAACGGCCGTCATCAGCCCCGATCCTATTCCCAGATTTTGAAATGGCGGCAGTACGCGCAACGCCATGATATAACCCACGCCGGTATCTCGAAAACGAATCAGATCGGCTTCTACCTGCCCTACCGGGAAGTCATTGACCTCGGCCACCAGGTAAACGAGTTCACCGGTCTGCGAAGCGGCAAAATCCTTTGCCAGTATTTCCCGAAATGGCGTGATCATGCCAAACCATTCCAGTTGGGGAATATCATCCATCCGCGCCGGGCGGATGGTGACAGGCAAGGAAAGCGTGAATTCGTGCCGCATAGCACCTTTATACATCATAACGGCCGTCAACCCTCACCCATCAACCCGTCAGCCGCCAGAAAAGTTGTTCTCTCTGACTTTCCAGAAATTGATAATAACGGGCATCCAGCGGCGGCGCGGTCATAATCAGGGCATCTTCGCCTGTGTCTCGATAATAGCGACGGCGGCGGCCAACGATCTCAAACTGATATTTGAGATAGAGTTGTTGGGCGCTGAGGTTCGTGTGGCGCACTTCCAGCGTGACGATGTTGGCCGGGTGGGCATAAGCCAGCGCCAGCATATTCAGCAGCAGTAGTTCCCCCAGCCCTTTGCCTCTCCATTCTGGATGCATGGCAACGGTGCTGATGTGTACCTCATCACCAATGAGCCAGTATCCGGCATAGCCAATGACCTGCGCGTCGGCGCACAATACCTGGTAATAGGCCAGGGTATTGCCGTCTACCTCGTGTTCAAACAATCCGGGGCGGGCGGGGGTGGGGAAAGAGAGACGGTCAATGGCGGCAACGGCCGTCAGGTCATCCATTGTCATGCGGCGCAGGTGGTAAGGTGGGGGCGGGGTGAGCATGGTGATTATTTGTAGGGGCGAGGCAGTTGGAGTTTACCTGGTCTGGCAAGAACATTACTGTCCCAACTGCCTCGCCCCTCCATCGCCCTTACCGTTAACGCCCATCCGGTTCTTTCAAATAAAGCGGCGCCAGGCTGGCGGCGTCATCCACCTGGCCCTGGCGCAGGCGACGCCAGCCAATTTCGGCCAGCACAGCGGCGCGGCGCACGGAGGCGGCGGGCAGAGCCACGCGGAACTCTTTGCCGGCGGCGCGAATTTTTTTGACGGCTTCGGGTGAAATCTCACCGGCAAAAAGCAGACGGCCGTCCCCATCCAGCCGGGTCAATAATTCATCCCAGGCATCAATGGTTGGTGTCTGCGTTGGCTGCCAGCCGCTGTTGTTTTGCCACTCGTACACGGCCGTACATACTCTGGTGCGACCGGCTTCGGCCACCGCTATCAATTTTCCAGGCTGTGGCCCAACGCCCGCTGCCAGACAATCCAGCGTGGAGACGCCCATGAGCGGCGTCTGGTTGGCCAGCGCCAGCCCTTTGGCCACGGCCAGCCCTACCCGCAGCCCGGTGTATGAACCCGGCCCAATGGTCACGGCAATACCGGTCAAATCAGCCATCGTCGTTTCCGTTTGTTGCAGGATATGTTGGATGGCGGGTGTCAGTTCAATGGTATGGTTGTTCAGGCAGCGCCAGCCACTTTCGGCGAGTACGGCCGTGCCGTTGTGCAGCGCCAGCCCCAGCCAGCGCGTTGCTGTATCAATTGCCAGAATCATCCTTTATACCTTCACGTTCCTTTGCGTTTTTCGCGGATTGCTACACCCCAAACGCGCTCTTCTTAAACTCTTCCAACAATTTCTGGGCGCGGTCGCCCTGTGCTTTGATTTGCATTTTGCGCCGGGTTTCGCTGGCATAGGCCAGGGAAATCCATAACCTGTCCGGGCGCAACCATTGTTCAATGCGTTCCGGCCACTCCACCATGACGGTGTGTGGTTCGGCCAGTATATCTTCTAACCCGGCGGTGAAGGCATCACCGGGGCCTTCCAGCCGGTAGCAGTCCAGGTGGTAAAGGACACGGCCGTCGTGCAGACGTGGATATTCGTTCACTAGCACAAATGTCGGGCTGGTTACGCGCCGCGTGGTGCCCCAACCACGCCCCACACCACGCGCCAGCGCCGTTTTGCCTGCGCCTAATTCTCCAGATAGACACAGCAAATCTCCCGGCTGTAACAGTTCACCCAGCCGCACACCCAGCCGCAGTGTCTGTTCTTCGCTGCTGCTCACAAAATCCAATGTCCAGGGGTCTAATATCGCCATAATCCTCATATCCCCAAGTATTTGGAGGTATGAGGATTATACCCTTACCTGGCAAAGATGGTATCATTGTCACTCTATCCAGATGAGGTGTAAGGGATACAATACAAAGTGTCTTTGCATCTTTAACTGTCGCCCTTTCTTTATCTGGATCGGGAGAAGAAATTAGCATTGAGGAACATACATGCGTGTATTGATAATCTCGGATATTCATGCGAACATGGCCGCATTTGAAGCAGTATTAACAGACGCTACTGGACAATGGGATATTATCTGGTTTTTGGGTGATCTGGTGGGTTATGGGCCGGATCCCAATGAGTGTGTGGCTGAACTAAAAAAACACAACCACATTTCCTTGTCTGGTAATCATGATCAGGCTGTATTGGGTAATCTGGACATCAAGCTCTTCAATCGGGAGGCCAACTTTGCTATTAGCTGGACACAGGATGTATTGAGCGAAGAGTCCCGCACTTATTTGCAGGCATTTTCCTCTAAGACGGTGCAAGAACCTTTTACTCTGGCCCATGCCAGCCCGCGTTATCCGGTTTGGGAGTACATTATTGACCCCGGCACTGCCGCTGAGAATTTTGACTGGTTTCAAACGCCGTACTGTTTTGTGGGGCATACCCATGTACCGGTTATTTTTGAAGAGCGGGTTAGCTCACGCCGGGAAATTTATATGCGCGCCCCTTTTTACATGGAATCTGGCGAGCCTTTTGTGTTGGGCGAATCGCGTCTGATCATTAACCCTGGCAGCGTGGGGCAGCCACGAGATTCTGATCCACGAGCGGCTTATGCCCTGTTGGATACCGAGGCGCTGGTGTGTATGTTCAAGCGGGTGGAATATCCGGTACAGTTGACGCAGCGGCGCATGGAAAAATTTGGGATGCCGCGTCGTCTGGTTGAACGATTGGCGCATGGCGTTTGATTACCGTGTGGCAGCCATGACCCATTCACAGAGATTATTACAGCGGTTGGATGACATCGGCCGTTCGCTGGCAGACGCCGCCGGTGCGCTGGCGCTCATTGGCCTGGGGTCGGCGGGCAGCGAAACGGCGCGCATGGATGATTTTTCTGACCTCGACTTTTTTGTGATTGTGCAGGCCGGGCACAAACAGGCATTTATTGAGGATTTAGGCTGGCTGACGGCCGTACACCCCATCGTCTTCCAGTTTATGAATACGGTTGACGGCTACAAACTGCTTTTTGCCGACGGCATTTTTTGCGAGTTTGCCATTTTTGAACCGGCCGAACTGGCCTACATCCCCTTTGCTGCTGAACGCATTGTCTGGCAGGTAGCCGCCTTTGATGCATCGGTAATAAAGCCCAAACAGGCGTCTTCTCAATCGCGCCATGCGGATTGGCTGGTGGGTGAAGCCATCACCAATTTGTATGTGGGCTTGTGCCGCTACCGGCGCGGCGAAAAATTATCGGCGGCTCGTTTTGTGCAGGGGTACGCCGTTGACCGTGTGTTGGAACTGGCGGCGCTGGTAGAAGACGAACAACCGGCCTTTCGAGACGTGTTTGGCGAGGAGCGACGGTTTGAGCAGCGGTTTCCGGTCACGGCCGTGAACCTGTCCCACTTTGTGCCCGGTTATGACCACACACCCCAGGCCGCCCTGGCCATTTTGCACTTTTTGGAAACCCACTTTTCCGTGAATACCGCCATGAAAGAACGGATCATATCCCTTGTGTAAATGATAGGGCTGGTTGCTGGTACAGGCAACCAGCCGCCAGCCGCCAAAAAAGGAGATTTGTAAATGAACCCTCTGGTTGAACTGCACGCCTACGGGCAGAGCTTTTGGTATGACAATATCCGCCGCCAATTTTTGCAAGACGGCACGCTGCAAAAACTGATTGCCCAGGATGGCTTGCGCGGCATGACCTCCAATCCGTCCATTTTTGAGAAGGCGATTGGGCACAGCGATGATTATGATGCCCAAATTCGGGAACTGGTAGCCCAGGGTGCGGATGTGGACGCCATCTATGAGGCGCTGGTGTTGGCCGATATTCAGGCCGCCTGTGACCTGTTTGCCGATTTGTATGCGGAATCGGATGGCGACGATGGCTTTGTCAGCCTGGAAGTGTCGCCCCACCTGGCGCGGGACACGGTGGGCACTGTGTCCGAGGCCAGACGGCTGTTTACGGCCGTCAACCGCCCCAACCTCATGATCAAAGTGCCGGCCACCGCGGAAGGCATCCCCGCGGTCGAGGCGCTCATTGGCAGCGGCATCAACGTCAATATCACCCTGATGTTTAACATGGCTCATTACGAAGCGGTGGCCCAGGCGTACATCAATGGCTTGCAGCGCCTGCTGGCCGATGGCGGCGACCCGCGCAAAGTGGCGTCGGTGGCTTCCTTTTTTGTGAGCCGGGTAGACACGGCCGTAGACAAAAAACTGGCCGAACTGGATGACACCGCAGCCCAGGCGCTCATGGGGCAAACGGCCGTCGCCAATTCCAAAGTGGTGTACCAACGCTTCAAAGAGATTTTCCATGGCCCCGCTTTTCAAGAGTTGCAGGCAGCCGGGGCAGCGCGGCAGCGGCTGCTGTGGGCCTCCACCAGCACCAAAAACCCGGCTTACGCAGACACCCTTTATGTGGATCAACTCATTGGCCCGGAGACGGTCAACACCATGCCGCCGGGAACAATAGAAGCTTTTCGGGATCACGGCCGTCTGGCAAACACCCTGGAACAAGAGGTAGACAAAGCCTGGGAACTGCTGGACAACCTGGCCGAACTACACATCAACCTGGACGACATTACCGAGCAGTTACAGATAGAAGGCGTCATCGCATTTGAAAAAGCCTTCGACGCCCTCTTAGACACCATCGCCGCCAAAAGATCAAATTTGTGACTCTATGGATAATTCCCCGGCAAAAAGACGCGAACAGATTGTGGCCTGGCTGCGCGAAGACCAATTGCTGCGCATTGATGAATTGGTGCAGCGCCTCGGCGTCTCCACCATGACCGTTCACCGTGACCTGGCGGCTTTGTCTGAAGCAGGACTGGTGGAAAAGGTTCATGGTGGCGTGCGTTTGCCAGACCCCAATCTGGTCACCACCGAAACGTGCCAGATGTGCCACATGCCGGTGAAAAGACGGCTGCATTTTGTGCTGACCACCCGTGACAATGCGGTCATCCGCGCCTGCTGTCCCCATTGTGGCTTGCTGCTGCTGCAAGCCCGAACAGATGTGGTCACGGCGTTGTTACGGGATTTTATTTACGGCCGTATCATCAATGTGCATCAAGCCTACTTTGTCGTGGAAAGTCGCATTGCCGTTTGCTGTGTGCCCAGTGTGCTGGCCTTTGCCAGCCAGGCCGATGCCGCCGATTTCCAGCAGGGTTTCGGTGGGCAGGTGATGCAATTAGCACAAGTGTATGCCTACCTCTCCCATTCCCACCACGTCCACCACTGATTGCTGCCTCGCGGTCCCTAAAATTTGTGCCAACTCGCTGTAGTGGTATAATCTGAGATAAATATCACATAATAACAATCGAGTAAACAAGTAGCATTCCTGGTTGACTGACAAATCTCGTTTTTCAATCGTTGTGGGCACAAGGAAAACATGAGTTCGACAAAATGGGCAGCCATTATCTTTTTTTTCTTCTTGATTGGCTGTCAGACGCCGCACAAATTTGCGGGTACGCTGCTGCCTGAGCCACAACCGGCGCCGGACATTATCCTGGAGTCGGCAGACGGCCCGGTGAGCCTGCATGATTTTGCGGGCCAGTACACCTTTGTCTATTTTGGTTACCGGTTTTGCCCTGATGTTTGCCCCATCACCATGGGCAAACTGAAACAAGTCAAGGCAGATTTAGGAGATCGTGGTGACGAGATGGCCGTGGTGATGATCACCGTTGACCCGGAGCGGGACACTCCCGACGCATTGGCCGAATATATGGACTATTTTGATAGTTCATTTGTGGGCCTGTCAGGTGACCAGGAAGCCATTGATGCCATTGGCAAGCCCTTCGGTCTTTATTATCACCAGCATCAGGGAACAGAGACATCTGGTTATATGGTTGACCATACAGCCAGCTTTTTTTTGTTGGACAGGGATGCCAATATCATCATGGCATATGCGCATGAGACGCCAATGGACGCTCTTTTGCGAGATGTAGAATACCTGATTAAAAACCAGTGATGAAACCGTTCGGACAGTAACCGTTCGGACCTGACAGGTTTTTTACTCGTCAACTTGAAACTTTGCGGGCCAAAAACCTGTCAGGTCTCCAGAAGGGCTGAATGTTTACTTTGAACGTTCCATCACAAAAATTACATCAAGGAGAAGTTGAAAATGAAACGTTATTTACTTTTTACCCTTTTGCTGGCAGGCCTGCTGGCCCTGGCTGCGTGTAGTGGTTCGGAAACGGAAAGCGCGCCCATTACGGTGGAAAATGTGCGCGCCAACATGACCTTGCCTTCAGATACCGGTTCGTTCTGGATGCTCATCACGAACAATTCAGATACGGACGATGCGCTGATGAGCGCCAAAGTTGATGGCTGTGGCGTGATTGAACTGCACGACATGATCATGGAAAATGATGTGATGGTGATGCGCCCGGTAGCTGGCGGGCAGATACCCATTCCAGCAGGGCAAACAGTGGAACTAAAGCCAGGTGGGCTGCATGTGATGTGTATGCAAAAAGCCGCGCCGCTGGAACTGGGGACAAAGGTGCAGGTTGAGCTGGAATTTGCCAACGCCGGCACAATCACCGTCGAGGGGGAAGTGGTGGAACCGGCTGTAAACCATGGGATGAATAACAACTAAAGGGTAATTGGGTAATTACCCAATTATCCTCACGGCCGTTCCCCAAAAATCGCCCGTCCCACCCGCACATGAGTCGCCCCCTCTTCAATGGCAATCTCAAAGTCGTCGGTCATGCCCATAGAAAGCGACAATGGGGTGGGCAGGGCCAGGTCGGTTTGCAAACGGGCGGCTAACTGCCGGGTGCGCCGGAATACGGCGCGAATCTCGTCGGGTGGTGCATCCCAGGGGGCCATGGTCATCAGCCCGGCAAACGCCAGGCCGGGCAGGGTGATGATTTCGGCAACGGCCGTGCGCAGCACGGCCGTCTGCGCCGCATCTTCTTCCCAACGAGTACAGTTAAAACCAGACTTGCTGGCTTCGCCGGAGACATTCACTTCCAGAAAGACAGGCAGGGTGAATGGTTGGCCGGGGGTACCGCCGTTGTCTGCCAGATCGCGCGCCAACCGGTGGGCAATTTTCAACCGATCCAGGGCGTGAAACACATCGGCGTGGGCGGCAGCCAGGGCGGTTTTGCGGCTTTGCAGCGTGCCGATCAGGTGCCAGGTAATGGATTTGGCCTTGTCCATGCCCAGGTGGGTTTCCAGGAACGGCCGTTTCGCCGCCAACTCCTCCGCCCGATTCTCACCAAAATGGCGCAGCCCGGCGGCATAGGCCGCCAGCACCGTCTCCGGCGGCCACGTTTTGGTCACAGCTACCAGCGTGATCGCCGCCGGGTTGCGCCCTACGCAGGCGGCGGCAAATTCTATGCGTTGTTGCACGGCCGTGACCCGTTCCGCAATGCCTTCCATGTCGCCTCTGCACTTTATAGCTCTTTGGGATTTCCTGGGGTTTGGCGTGAAACCCCAGGAAATCCCAAAGAGCCAAACAAATTACCGTGAGAAGCCGCCCAGCGGCGACATAAATTGTGCTCCCGCTCGGCCCAACACTTTTTGCGCCTGCTCATCTGGATTGCCATAAACGGTGAACCGTTTAATGTCCAAAGCCGCCAGGAACCGCCCGGCAAAGTGTGCGCCGAAGTTGCTCATGTGCAAAACGGCCGCCGCCGAATCGGCATACCGCTCAAACAGATGCAATTTTTGCCCATCTTCGCTGATAGACCATTCGTAATTTAATGCACCCGGTTCATTGGTTTGCGTGGCTTCTATCATCTCCGCCATCAATGCTTTCACATTATCAAGCTGACCTTCCTTGACGGCACATTCCAGATTCCAGAAAACGTGGGTACTCATTCCAAAACCCTCCAACAGGCTTATGTTTTGCTGACGGTCACTTTGGTCATTGTGTCGCCCTGGCGAATGCTGTTGACCACGTTCATGCCAGATGTTACTTTGCCGAACACGGTGTGACGGCCGTCCAGATGCGGCTGCGGCGAATGGGTGATGAAAAACTGGCTGCCGTTGGTGTTTGGCCCGGCGTTCGCCATTGAAAGCACGCCCGTCTCGTGTTTCAGTGGGTTGCCCTTAAATTCATCCTCAAAACGATAACCGGGGCCGCCACGGCCCGTGCCGGTGGGGTCGCCACCCTGAATCATAAAATTATCAATAACCCGGTGGAAGGTGACGCCATCGTAAAAGCCTTCGCCAATTAAAAAGACAAAGTTATTGACCGTTTTGGGCGCATATTGCGGATATAGTTCAATCACAATGCTTCCCTTGTTCGTTTCCATATTGACTGTGTACTGTTTCTTCGGGTCAATTTGCATTGCCGGGGATGTTTTCCATTCTTTTGCCATGAGATTCTCCTTCAAAATGTTTGTAGTAGGCGATTTATCGCCAGTAGCAGGCGATAAATCGCCTACTACGAACCAATGTTACCGTCTTCCCACTAATGCGCCAATGTTGCGGCCAACCCATATCTCCTCGGCAAATTCCGGGTTACTGGCCGAAGCCACAAAATAAGTCACGCCTTGCACGGTGGGCCGTTTCTGCAGCTCTTGCCAGAATTGTAGGTACTGAGTGGCTTTGGTAGCGACCGGCGTACCCGCTTTGTTGTTGCTTGCTTCTGTTACCCAGATGGGCTTAAAGCGGAAACGGGTGATGTAATCATCCAGCACATTGAGCGCCGTCGCCATAGGGTAGACGTTTGACCAGTAAATATGCACGCCCAGGCCGTCAGATGCCTTTACCGCATCCCGGCTGGTCTCAACAAACTCCACATGATCCATTTTGATGTTTTGTACGGAAGCCCCCGGCGATAGGCCTGGATAGATGAAGCGCATACCGGGTATGGCCTGCCGATATAGGCGCAGCACTTCCAGGAACCAGGCGCTAAATTCACTCCCATTACGCCATGAACTGCCCAATCCTTCGTCCCGCAGGTTTGGCTCATTGTGCAGTTCCACCACCACATCCCGTTGGCCGATGATGCTTAACGTGCGGCGCACATCACTGATGGTATCGTTGAGGAATTGATGCGGACTGATGTTGCGGCCGCCAAAACTGAGGAAGGCGCGCACAATCCAGCGAGCGTCGGGGTGGTTTTGTACCAGCTTGCGTACCGCATCCGGGTTGTGGAACGACAGCACCTTAATCATGCCGGGGCGTAAGGCCTGGAATTCGGCAATCTCCGCCGACGAAATATCTGGGTCGGCCGAAGCATGCAGGCCAATGGCCGTGTTGCCCAGCGGCGTCGGTTCCGGGCTGACCTCATCTGGTTTGGCGGTGGTGTCCGTGACCGGTTTGCTGGGGGTGAACGGCTTTTGCAGCACCTTGTCATCCACGCGCACGGGCGTGTATTCACCCTGTGCCGGGCCAATCACCAGCATGGATGCGCCGCCGGGCACAAACCCAACGTTGGCGGCGTCGCGTCGCGGTTCGGCGCGCAGGTTCAGGCCGAATTGCCCGGCTGTGGCCATGCCGCCGGCCAGGTTGATGGCGGTGGTGAAAGCAAAACCTGGTGTGGTGTCGGCGATGGGTTGGGGTGGGGGTAGTGGGGCTGCACCGCCGGTAGCCAGCGGTTCGGGCTGCTGTGTCTGGGGTAGGGAGGCGACCAGATTTTGCAAGGCGCGGCGGGGCACAAAAACGGGGGTAAATTCACCTACCGGTTTGCCGGCAAGGGTGGCTATGCTGCCTTCGGTGAACAGGCCAATGAGTGCGCCATCGCGCAACGGCCGTGCCCGCACATTCGTCCCATATCGTCCTGACGTGACCTGGTTGCCGCTGGTGGTCAGGTTTTGCGTAAACGCCCAGCCCAGGATGGTGTCGGCGGGGGGTGTGACCGGGGCTGGCGCGGGGGATGGTGTACTGCCGCCGGGGGCATTGACCGGGCCGGTGAAGTCGCTGCGGCGCACCCGCACCGGCACATATTCGCCCTGCTGGTTGCCGGTGACAGTGACGGTGCTGCCACCTGTCACCAATCCGATATTGGCGGCGTCGCGGTGGGGCGCATTACGCAAATTGATGCCAAACTGGCCCACGATGGCCTGATTGCCCTGGCGTGTCAGGTAGGGAGCAAAACCCCAACCGTTTATGGTATCGTCACCAGCGGCGGGTGGTGGAGTGGGCGTGGGGGGCGGTGGTTGCGGTATGTTACGCAGGGTGGCGGTGGGTACTTTGACCGGTACGTACTGGCTTTGAGCCGAGCCGGTGACAATGACAATCGTGCCGCCGGGGACCAGGTCAATGATACGGCCGTTAATGCTGGCTGTCTCTCGCAAATTGATGCCACCGGAAGCGACCTGTGCCAGGTCACCTACGGTGACGATGCTGCCTGTATGGGCCCAACCGTCGGTGTATGGGCCGGCTGGTCGTTGAAAACCCATCAACGGCAGTAAATACGGCGTGGGGTCAAAGATGTTATAAGGCCAGTGCTGGAATGATTGGTTTTTTCTTTTCAGCGTCAGGTGCAGATGAGAGCCAAAGCTATTACCCGTGTTGTCGGCCAGCCCCAATACATCACCGGCTTTCACTTGCTGCCCAGGTGAAACCAACGCCTGCTGCAAATGGGCGTATATCGTTTGCCAACCATCAGCGTGTTCCACCCGCACATGCACACCATAGTTGTGGGCGCTGGGGTTTGTTTGCACAAACCCTACCGTGCCCGGTGCGACGGCGAAGATCTTGCTGCCGCTGGGCGCCATCACATCAATTCCTTCATGACCTGGTAGTCCAAACTGGGCGTAGTTCTGGGGGTTGGCGCCAAAGTATTGGTTGATGCTGCGGAACTCAGTTGGCCATGCTTCAAACTTAAAATCACTCATGGGGAACTCCTTAATAATGGCTGGTGGCTGGTTGCTTGGGGCCAGTTACTTTTACCAGCCACCAGCCACTAGCAACCATTTGATTTATGAGGATGTATTGTACAGCGTTTGACAATTAGCGCGTGCGCCGGGTCCAATATTCTTTGGGGGCAAGTTCGGTTAGATCATTTCCGGCCAGAATAAAATCAAGCAATAGGCGGTTGAACTTTACCTTTTCATGCAACATCGGGTAATGGTTGCACTCAAACTTGACAAAAAAGCGGTTATTTCCCGATTCGGTCAGGTATTCATGTTCACCGGATGGTGGGCTGATGATGGGGTCCTGGTCGCCGTAGAGGAGCAGCAGCGGGCGGGGTGAATCGGCCAATTCCTGGGCAAAATTGATTTTTGCCATTTCATTCACCAGCCTGGAGAAGGCGTTGGGGTCAACCTTGCGTATTTCGGTATCCACTTCGGGGTAACTGTTGGCCTTGCCCAACAGGCGATTCATCGCTGTTTCCGGGTCGCTGCCGGGCAATTTGGTGTTGATGTAACTGCTGTTGATGGGGAGTGAGACGGCTACCAGTTTTTCCACATTTTCCGGGTGTTTGCTGGTGTAACGTAAACCTACGGCTGCCCCCAATGAATGACCAACGATGTAAACTGGACGGGCGACGCCTAATTGATCAATGAATTGATCCATCATGTTGACGTAGGTGTCCAGGTTGTACATATCAGGCGCTTTACTGGAATCACCAAAACCCCACAAATCGTAGGCAAAGGAGCGGTGCTGCGCCGACATGGCCTGCATGGAGGGCCACCAGTAGCGCCAGGAACCGAGCCAACCATGAATGAATATCAGGGGTTGACCACGTCCTAAGACTTCGTAGTGAATCAAGTGATTACCGATGGTGGTAATACTCATAGTTATAGTTACTTCTGGAGACCTGACAGGTTTTTCAAAACCTGTCAGGTCTTATTTGCTTAGAACTCTTTGTATCGTTTTTACCAGATCGTCTGGGGCAAAGGGCTTTAGGATGTAGTCCGATGCGCCTGCTTCTATTCCGGTTTGAATTTCTTGTTCCTGCCCTTTGGCGGATAAGAAGATGACGGGAATGTTTTTCGTTTGTTCATTTGCTTTGAGGGCATGGCAGGCCTGGTAGCCGGTCATGCGTGGCATCCGCACATCCATGAGGATGACATCATAGTGGGGATTTGCCTGAGCTTTTTCTACGGCTGCCTGTCCATCTTCAGCACTGTCTACGATGAAGCCGTGAAATTGCAGGGTGAGTACAATTAGTTCACGAATGTCATTGTCATCTTCGGCAATCAGTATTTTTGTCATTACCTTAAACCTTCAATGTCAGGTTGGGTCACTGTCTTCTATAACTACAGGCAGGTTGAAGGTAAAGGTGCTGCCTTTACCGAGTTCGCTTTCAACTTGCAGGTAGCCACCATGCATTTCAATGAGACTGCGCACAATGGCCAGCCCCAGGCCGGTGCCAGACACTTTTTGCACGGCCTCATCATCGGCGCGGAAGAAGCGGTCAAAGATTTTTTCGCGGTTTTCCCTGGATATGCCAATACCATTGTCGCTGATGCTGATGTAAACATGGGCATCGGTGGCTCTGGCGTGGATGGTAATTTGCCCATTGGTCGGGGTGTAATTGAAGGCGTTGTCTACCAGGTTGGTTAATATCTGGGTGACGCGGGTGTGGTCAGCGTTGACGAGTGGCAGCCCTGGGGTGATTTCGGTTTTGATGGCCATGGGCTTTTCTTCGTGTTGGATACGGCCGTGTAAATGCCCCACTGTTTGCTCGATAATTTGGGGGATGTCTAACGGCCGTAAATCCAGAGTTGTCTTGCCCGTTTCAATGCGCGAGATGTTCAGCAGATCGTTCACCAGATCATGCAGGCGGTCGGCATTGTTCTTGATCACCTTCAAGTAGCGGATTTGGGAATCGGTGAGTTGGCCCGCTGCGCCCATCAACATCAGGTCGGCGTAACCTTTGATAGAAGTCATCGGCGTGCGCAGTTCGTGAGAAACGGTGGACACGAACTCGCTTTTGAGGCGGTCAACTTCCACATCTTTGGTAATGTCCCGGAAAATGGAGACGGTACCAAAAAAGTTGCTTTCAGACAGCACCGGTGAGAGGTGAATGCTGACATGTTTATCCTCGATGGCTAATTGGTCTGCCAGGTAAATCCCCTGCGGAATCTGGTCTGAGTTTTTAGCCCAATCGTTGATGGTACTCATCCAGGTGTCGCCAAACTGCCCATATACGCCTAATAACTGGTTTACCGGTTTGCCGATGAGTTGCTGCCGGGGTATGGCCAATATCTTGCTGGCAGAGGCGTTGGCTATTTCAATCTCATTTTTGTTATTTGCCACGATCACGCCGTCGGCAATACTTTCCAATATGGCTTGCAGGTTGGCCTTCTGGATGATTTCGCCGCGCAGGATGGTTCCAAGCTGGTCGGCCTGGTCAAAGATGAGGTTATACAGGCTGGCATTGTTGATGGCATTAGCCACCTGAATGGCAGCGGCTTCCACCAGTTCCAGTTGTTGGGTGGTAAAGGCGTTGGGGTCGGTATGGAAGAGCAGCAGCACTCCCATGACTTCTTCATTGGTGATGAGGGGGACGCCCAAAACAGAGCGATAGGCGCTGCTGGTGGGCAATTCCAGCCAGCGGGGATCTCGTTTGGTGTCATAGATGATGACGGCCGTGCGGTTTTGCAGCATCCACCCAGCTAACCCTTCATCCCGTTTTAGGCCGCTGGGTATGGAGCGGTGCGTGAGCTGTTTCTCTTTGTCCAGGGTGGCGCGAAAATCAAATTCGTCGGTTTCCTGATTGAGCAGCAAAATAGCGCCGTCGGTGGCGCTGACCACTTCATTAACCAGATCGAGCGCTTTGGTTAAGACGCGATCTTGATCCAGGCTGGCGGATAGTTCGGTGTTGATGCGCAGCAGGATTTTAACGCGGTTACTCTCTTCATTTAGTTCGTGGGTGCGAACGGCGACGCGCATGTCCAGTTCTTCGTTGAGATGGTGCAGTTCTTCAAATAGCTTGGCATTTTGCAGGGCGCTGGCTACCTGGACGCCAAACGTCGTCACCTGGGTGACATCGCGGTCGGTAAAGCGGTGCGGATTTTCGGTATCGGCCAGGAGAAGGACGCCGATCAAACTGCCCTCAGCTTCCAGAGGCACGCCCAGAAGCGCCTGAATTCGTTCTGGTTGGGGCAGCCGAAGTTCCATCTGGCTATTTTGAGCGTCGTTGAGAAAGACGCCCAGGCCGGTGCGGACAACATGGGCGACAAAGGTGTGCGGGTCGGCCAATGGCACGGCCCGGTTGACAAAAAGCTCTTCGCCATGCCCTTTGGCGGCGCTGCTGGTGAAGGTGTTGTTGTCTAGCTGCCAGATGTAAGCGCCATGCACGTTGAAAATGCGCAGGCTCTCCGTGCAAATCAGCGAAAGCACGGCGCGGCGGTCCAGGGTGTAGCTAAGGGCCAGGCTCACATTGCCCATAGCGCCGTAGAATCGTTCACGCTCGTAAGTGTCTTCAAAAAGGAGAGCAGTTTCCAGAGCGGTGCTGGCCTGGTTGGCCAATGCGGCCAACAGCCGTAGATCGCGGTGGGTAATTTCTTTACGGCCGTACTTGACCAGATGGATGACGGCATATGTTTCGTCGTCCAAAATGAGAGGCAACAGGGCGCAGTTGTAGGGCTGCCCTGGTTGTAGCCAGGGTGGTTCAGCCAGGGGAGAGGCGTCGCTCTCGCCAATGGACAGGGCCAGGGGTTGTTTGTCAATGAGGACGGTTTCCAGCAGGTCAATGTTGGTGACGGGAACGGCCGTGCCCGTCATTTGTCGTACCGCTGATTGTCGCCGGGTGTAATCTTTGAGCACAACTAATTTTTCGGTGGCGGTCTGCCATTCATAGATGGAATAGCCATCGGCGTCTATGGCGTTGACCATGTGCCGACCTAAAGCGGAGAGGACGGTTTCTTTTTCCAGGCTGCTGGAAAGGTCATTGCTGGCGGTCAATAGCAGTTCAAACTCCTGGCTGCGGTCTACCGTTTCCTGGACGAGACGCGAATTCTCAATGAGCGAGGCGGCAAATTGGGCATATAGTTCGATGGTTTGCAAGGTGCGTTTGTCAGGGCGACGGCCGTTGACGGGATTGTCTAGCCCCACCAGCCCAATGAGCTTTTGCTGACGGCCGTAAAGGGGCACACATAACACATCTTTGGCCTGCCAAAGGGTGTTATCGGTATTTTTGTGGCCGCTGGTCTGGAGGTATTTTTGCGACCATTTGCTCTCGGCAGGCACAAAATAGCACTGCCCCAGCCGGTATTTCAACATATCGGCGTTCTGGAAAAGGGTGAGCCAGGCTTGTGGTGGAATCAGGTTTTTTTC
The DNA here is from genome assembly GCA_035444285.1 of Chloroflexota bacterium. Lineage (GTDB taxonomy): Bacteria > Chloroflexota > Anaerolineae > Promineifilales > Promineifilaceae > CAADGU01. The sequence goes on along the minus strand of DAOMOK010000003.1, from coordinate 262,395 downwards.
CAGTTCCGCTTTTTCTGCCGGGGAAATGCCGGTTGTAATCAGGTGCGTGGGGTGGAAGGCGTCGTCACGCAAGGTAATGACCACACGCTGCCAGCCGGTGGCGTGTAAACCATCGGCCAGTGATTGTAGTTGTTTCTCGAAATCAGTTTCCTGGCTGATTTGGGTCAGCGCCAACAGTGGTTCAATGGTGAGGGGTTCTGTGCTGGGGAGGCGAAGGATTATTTGCAGGAAACGGCCGTCCGGTCCATCTTGCCAGCGTGAGTGGGCTTCTACGACACGGCCGTTGCTGGTATGCAGCAGCAAGGCTCTGGGCCGATTTTGTAGTTCAGACCAATTGTCGTCTGAGGCTAAGACCTGGTTGACCTCATGCAACAAATCAATTTGATGACTCAAACCGAGCAAAGATGATGCCGCCTGGTTGTTATAGACCACGTGTCCCGCAGGGTCAACCAGAAGAATTCCATCACTCAGGTCATCAAAGACATTCCAGGTAATAGCCGAGGTTAATTCCTTTTCCATTATTCGTACCTTAAACCTCAGCCGTTACTTCTCTTGTTAATCAATCAAATGCCTCTGGTTATCAGTCAATTGCCTTTGTTGTCTAGTTGCTATTGTCTTGCTTTTCTTTGTCCAGGCGCCGCAGTTCAGCGGCTGTTTCGGTAATTTCCCGAATATCAGAAAAACGCTGTGTTTTGCTGGAAACGATACCGGCAGAAAGACGCATGATGGGTACCAGACGGCCGTCTGATGTCATAATGCCCCCCTGTTCTCTATCCATAAAATTGTAGTGGGCCAGGATGCCATCGTTAAAACGCTGCCGCAGTTTATCCACCATCTCCTGTACCCGGTTTGACATCGTGATCAAGACAAAAGTGTAACTGCTGGCATGGCCGATAAAATCATCCAGTGTGCCATACTCATCTACAATTTCGTTCAGGAACATACCCGTAAAGCGCATCACCTCGTCACGGGCCACAAAACCATAGGCGTCATTAAATGGCTCAATATAGTCAATGCCAATTTGCACATAAGCCCATTCATCCAACTTCATCAGACCACGTAGTTGCTCTTCGATCAGGCGACTGCTGGGCAAGCCGGTGATGGGGTCCGTCATATTGAGACGTTTGTGGACGTTGATAGCTGTGCGCACCCGCAGCTTCAGTTCCTCAATGTCAAACGGTTTGGTGATGTAATCATCCGCCCCCAATTCTAAACCGGCGATACGGTCGCTGCGCTCGTCACGCTGGGTCAGGAAAATGATGGGGATATGGCTGGTGCGGGTGGTGGTGCGCAGTTCTTTGCACACGGCATAACCATCCATATCTGGCAGCATAATATCCAGGACGATGAGGTCGGGCAGCTTTTTGCGGCAAATGTCCAGGGCGTCATGTCCACGCGCTGCCACTTCCACGTTATACCCCTGACCGGTAAAGAAGATGCGCAACATATTAGAAATGTCAAAGTCGTCTTCAACTATTAGAATACGGCCGTTGCTCATGAGCTTTTTCCTTGGCAAAACATACTACTGAATAAACAAGTGATTCGTGTGCATATGGAGGGGCTTTAAGGGTAATGATTCATCAGACTGTTTACAAGCCTTGACGTAAGCAATCTCTTCCTCACTGACGGCTCGTTCAAAGCTTCTAAAGCCACCTAAAGTAAATCCGTGTCGCGTAGCGATTTTATCAATTGTCGTAACTTGCGACAATGAAATATCTTTACCTAACGTGTATGACTCATAGCGTTGGTCTAAGGCCAGCGCCATCGTTTCGGCCATACAAGCGTAAGCCATTTTAGGCGGAAAGCCAAAATTAAAGCCAAAATCTACCGCGCCGGGTACTTTCACCATGCCCCCTTCAATGACTAACACGTCTGGCCTTTGTTCGGCTACCTGCCGGGAGACATCACGCGGGCGGGCCACATCACACACAATAGCCCCTCGGCGCAGGTGCTGCGGCTCGATGATGGCATCCACCGCGCTGGTAACGGTAATGATGAAGTGGGCTTCGGTCAGTTGATTGATGTCATCGGTAATAGTCACCTGTGCGCCGCCAGCCAGGCGCGTGCGGTTGGCTACTTCGTTTAGCCTGTCCATGCGGCGGCCAATCAGCAGCAGGTTTTTCGCTTCTGAGGCCAACATTTCAGCGCAAACAGCGCCAATAGCTCCGGTTGCGCCCACAATGGCTACGGTTGACTCGTTGAGTGGCACATCCATGATAGTGGCAGCCCGTCGGATGGCATGGATGGCCTGGGCAATGGTATAGCTATCGCCGGTGGTTACCGGTATCTGCAAATGTCTGGCTATGGTGATGCCGCCGTCACCCACAACGGAGGTAAAGGCCCCTAACCCTAAAATACGCGCCCCCAGTTTTTCGGCCAGTTTACCCGTCTGGATGATCTTTTTGTAGACGACGCTGGGCGGTAGGGACATCATCCGCTTGGGGGTTAGCGGGCAGGCTACGAACCAACCCTGGGCGGTACGGCCGTCATACACAGACCGCACCCCTTTAATCTCTGAAATATAGACAGGTGGAAAAAACAAGGACAGATAATCAATTAACCAGGCTGGGAGTTTACCCAGAGTGGGAAATTTGCGGCTGACATCACGTTTCGGGTCAATGGGATGGATGATAAAGGCAAACGAGTCGTGCATCATATTCCTGAGTGTAATGGAGATAATTCACGCTTCAATAGTAATTCTGTCCTTTGCATAATTGAGTAACTGAATAATTGCGTCATTGCCCGTTTACTCTTTATGTGCCATTTTCTCGCGGATATAAACGAGGATAGGGATATTTTGTTTTGTAAGGATGATGGTCACTATCTTCAAAGGTCACGTTTTTAGTAATAAACTGTTTGTTGTCATTGGCAATCAAGACGACGTCAGACTCAATGGTGCGGGCAGCATAGACAATATGGCCGGAGCTAATACGGCAGTGATGACCCACACACCCACCTAACACCAGCAAATTAGCCGGTTCTAATATGCCCTTGTGGGTTAAGGTTTTCAATGGCCCACCCAGAATATTGAAATCCGTGAAGGTATTACCGGCGCCAATGAAACAATCTCGCCCCACGACGCAAAGCTGTAAACAGGTGTTTTGGGCGATGGATGTGTTTTCCATAAGGGTGGTCATAAACAGGGCGGCCCGGAAGGGCAAAAAACAGCCATCGCCGACAACGCTCAACAATAGTTGGCAGCCCTGAGAGATAGTGACATTGCTGCCTATGATGCAGTTGTCAATCACAGCGCCGGCGCCAATGGTGACATTATCGCCGATGGTGGTGAATCCTTTGATAACGGCCGTCGGGTCAATGTTACAGTTATGCCCCACCCGTACTACCTCCGAATTGGACAAGAACTGCTTTTGTTCTAGCATAGAGTGGAGCATGATTTTGATTTTATACTTCCAATCGCTGGTCACGCGGTCTTCCACATTGGCGCCCCTGGTAAAAACACCCAACAAAATATCGGCCACAAAAATATGAACCCAGTTTTCTACCAGCACAAACACCTTGCGTGGTAGTTCATAAACCAGATCGCCAAACTCAGAAGCCATATAGGGAGGGATGTGGTAATAGCCACGTTCGCGGGCTTCTGTGTCTACCACCAATGGTTTAGCCTCCAAACTTTGTGAAAGCCCTTGTGGCAAATACCAGATGTCGGCTAACAGCAGGTCGTCTTGTTGGAAAAAGGAATGGGTCAACGGCCGTACATGGCGGGCAATTGCCGGGTCATTGGCTTTAAAGGCCAGCCGGACAGGGCGACGGCCGTCGCGCGCCCGCGCCAGAAAATCATCAATCAACTCTTGATTAAAGAACAGATTGTCACGATGCACAAAACACTCGATCTGCTCCGTCTCAAACTGGCGCGCCAATTCCCAATTGGGATATTCCCGCTCCTCAGACGTATGATGCACCAAAATATCCCGCTGCCACAACCATAAAGGCTTGTTTTGCACCCGCAAATCACGAGCAGGCTCATTAAACGGCTCAATATGACTGGTTTCTGTGAGTATGATACGCCGCATGTTGATACAACTTCTGGGAGCCACTCGTTGACAATGAGTGACTACATATGGTGGGAACTATTCAGAAAATGACTGACAGTTTCCAAAAATAATTCTGGCTCATCAGTCATCGGAAAATGCCGTGAGCGCTGGAGCATGGAAACCTCTGATGTGCGCACATTGGCCTGGAGCAACTGCGCGTTAGAAGGCGACACAATGTTATCCTTAACGCCATAAATGCCTAATGTAGGAATCTCCAGGGCAATCAGTTTGCTCCGCAAGTCTGTATCGCGTAAATCGCCAATGCTGCGGAAAAACGACTCAATCGTCGTCCTTTGCACATCCCGAAATATCATCCCCCGTACTTTCTTTGAATCTTTCGCCAGCAGCAGCCGCATGATTGAGTGTAACAAGATTGGATAACGCCACAACAATTTGGCAATAGAACCATAACCGGCCAATTGCAAGAATGGATTGAGCGAGGAGCCAATAATAGGTGACCCCACGACCGCTACCCTTTCCACCCGTCCAGGATGTGTCAGGGAAACTTGCAACGCCACTGTGCCCCCCATAGAATGACCAAAAATTGGGGCATGTTGGATGCCCAAAGAATCCATAAATTGGCGCACCATCTCCGCATAACTGTCAATGTGAAAAACCGTATTCTGTGAACTGGATAACTTGGCCGAATCCCCAAACCCCCAAAAATCAAGTGCATAAACCCGAAACCTGCCTGTTTTTGCCAGCGCGATCATCATGTCACGCCAGACATCCCACGAATTTATCCAGCCATGCAATAGAATAATTGGCTGTCCCCGCCCCAGCGATTCATAATGAAGAATTCCTTGTTCAGTAACGATAGAACTCACATTGGCCTCAAGTGGAAATGAGCGTCACTTCTCATGCTCTTTGTTTTATTTGCTGTTTTGTTGCCCACAAATGTATTTGCTCAGATTGTAACAAAATTTAGGGCAGGGAGATAACTTTACCAGGATGGTAACATTGGCAGTATTCTAATGAAGTGAAGAGAAAGTAAAGGAGGTGTAAATGGCGCGTAAACGCAGCGAAAAAATGGCTCGATGGCGGGAAATTGTATATGAGCAGGCGCTCCCCCGGAACGCCACCTGTGTTTGGTCTGGTTAACGATCTACTGACTGTTTTGATCAAGCTGTTCCAGGATTGAGTACAAGAGTTCCAACAACACGTTCTTCACACTCTCTTTATCTGTCGCCACACATGGTAGAATCTTTACTTCCTGCCGCAGCCGCAAAATAATCCGCAAATCTTCCGGCTCCCACGCATCTTCCATATCTTGTTTGTTGGCTGCCACTACATAGGGTGTAGAAGCGTAGCTTTCAAACGTTTCCAAAATCCGTTTGGCTTCACGAAATGTTTCCGGCTTTGTGCTGTCCACCATGACCACAAAACCTAACATACCTTGTGACAGAATGTCCCACATGAAGTCGAAACGACGTTGGCCTGGTGTACCAAACAAATACAGCACCAGGTCGTCGCCAACCGTGATGCGACCAAAGTCCATAGCCACAGTGGTTGTCTCTTTGATTTGCTCGGCCGCGCTAGAAATTTTTCTCTCTGTAGAAACGACATCAATTTCGCTAACAGCACCAATGAATTCAGTCTTCCCTGCCGAAAAGGGGCCAGTAATTACCATTTTTACAGCTTGCATAAATAACAGCCCTTATCTAAAAAATGTATTCTATAAAGCCACACTCGCGTCTGCAAAAGCGCAGCTTTTCTCCTAATAAATGTTCCGATTAAATAATAAAAACGGACTTGCTGTAATGAGCTAGATACTCTTAATGCGATCAATTAGTCTTTCGACAACGGAACGCTTGACATCTGGGGGTTGTTCCACTGCCTGACGTTTAGGCCGTCTGGCCTGATCGGCAGCTTCTACCGCAGGTGTTGGTTTAGGTCTGTCCACAAACTCAACCAATCCAGCTTGTAACATCCCGTACACAATGCGACGAATCTCAAACTCGCTCAGATTGTTTGCTTTCGCAATTTGCCGGATGGTGTTACGGGGGTTAACAAAGGAGACCACGCGCCACTCTTCCACCGTCAGATTGATGTTGCGCAAGCGAGCATCCGGGCGGTCGGTAAATTGCAGTGAAACGTCCAGGTCTGGCAGTTCTTCTTGCAATACTTCCCATTCTTTTAAGCGTCGGCTGCCCTCCATAATGACGCTTTCCAGATCAATAGGGATGGTAATATGGCCGGGTGAAGGTAGTTTGTTGGCCTCAAACCGGAAAATGCCTTCAACCCATGTGAACAGTCGGTAGACAATGTCTAAAACGTTTTGGCGCACGCTTTGGATAATGTCGTTTTGGGTCACTCTGCCGGCCGTGATGAGCAAGTGGCCCAACTGTTTATCGCTCTTGCCTTCGGCATGAGCCTGGATGATTTGGGCTTGCTCGGCCGATAGCTTGCCGCTGTGTTGCAATATCATGGCCAGGTGATTGTTGTCATTATCACCCATGTAGGCATAGATCAATTTGCCTTCACGAAATGACATGTGGGCAGATTCACCGCTGTGCTGAATCGTCAGGGTGCCTGTTTTCCTGGCAAGATTTATGAGATTTAATAACTGTGTTGTTGAGAAATCTCGCAGGTTGCCTTTTAGGGCCATAGTTTTTATTCCTGCATTCTTCTGGTTTGATCAGCAATAAGTGTTTCTATGAGCACTTATTGTAATTTGCTTTGGTTGAAAACGTGGACGGGATGGTGTTTTTCCTCATTTGTCCCATTAACGTGGGCATTATACATGGGGGGAAATGGCAAGTCAAACATACTTATGTCATATGAGCGCCTGTCCGACAGGAGATTTTTATGTCTGTAACATTGCTGTTGCCAGACAGGGGATTCACTGCGGGTTGGGCGGATTTGCCTGCTGATTGGTTTACATTCTGTTTGTTCATTCCTAAAATACGCACGCGCAGGATCAGGTTCATGAGGAAAAGGTGCAGGATTGAATAAAAGTCTGGGGCGTTACGAAATCAAGTCAGAATTGGGGCGCGGGGGCATGGCCACCGTCTATCTGGCGCATGATCCTCGTTTTGGACGTGACGTGGCGCTGAAAGTGATCAACCAGGCGCTGCGGGATGACCCATCGCTGCGCGGTCGTTTTGAACGAGAGGCGCGCACCGTGGCCACACTGGAACATTCAGCCATTGTGCCGGTTTATGATTTTGGCGAGGACGATGAGCAGCTTTATCTGGTGATGCGTTATATGCCGGGAGGCTCTCTAGCGGACCGTATTCAGTCACGGCCGTTTACCCCACCCGAACTCTTGCCCATTTTTCGCCGCATTGGGTCGGCTTTAGACCATGCCCACCGCCAGGGGGTGATTCATCGAGATCTGAAACCGGGCAATATCCTTTTTGATCAATACAACAACGCCTTTCTTTCTGATTTTGGCATTGTCAAACTAACCCAGGAAACGGCCGATCTCACCGGCAGCGGTGTCATTGGCACACCGGCTTACATGAGTCCGGAACAGATTCACGGCGAAAAACAGCTTGACGGCCGTTCCGATATTTACATGCTTGGCGTTATTTTGTTTGAGAGCCTGACCGGACGCAAACCATTTCTGGCAGACACGCCGGTTAAACAGTTAATGGCGCATGTGTTGGAGCCGGTGCCGAACATATTAACGTTCAACCCGGATTTGCCGCCCGATTGTGATACAGTCATCCAAAGGGCGTTAGCCAAAGACCGAGACGCACGTTTTAGCAGCGCCGAGGAGTTGACGGAGGCTTTGACCATCACATTGACGGGCCGATTCCCCTCCATCGTGACCGGCGATAGCGAAGCCACCACTGGCGACAGCAAGGCCGTCACCGGCGACAGCAAGGCCACCACCGGCGACAGCAAGGCCACCACCGGCGACAGCAAGGCCACCACCGGCGATAGCGAGGAGCAAGAGGCAACGGCTACCATAGACGTGCCACCCGTCGTGTCCTCAGCGCCATCAGCAGCCATTCCCCTTTCACCGGCGCCCCACATTGTTTCGCCGCCGCCGCCGCGAACGGAGTCACCCACGCAGGTGGGCACGGCTGCCTTAACCTTTGAGAGACCGGTCCCCGAGCTGCCCCCACTCCCCAGCCCACCGGCAAAAAAGAACAGACTGTGGTTGGCTGGTGGGTTTCTGCTGGTGGTCCTGCTGCTGTTGGCCGGCGGCTCCGCCATTTTGAATAGTATACAGGATAATGAGTTGCCGCAGCCGACTCAACTTGTTGTCAACACGCCAATTGCGGCCACGTTGACGCCAACAGCAGATGAAGTGCCCCTGGCTGTGGTGAGGACACATCCGGCCAACACAGCGACACCGACAGCCACGGCCGTGCCGCCTACCCCGTATCCCACACCGGCCTTCATAGAAATTGGCCGTTCTGCTCAGGATTCCCTCTTATCAGCCGTGCGATTTGGCAGCGGCGAGAAAGCGATCGTTTTAATCGGTGGTCTTCATGCCGGTTTTGCCCCTGGCAGCGTGCAGTTGGCCGAAGAAATGATTGCCCACTTTAACCAGCATCCTGAAGATATTCCACCGGGTCTCTCATTGTTCATCATTACCAATGCCAACCCGGACAGTGCGGCTACCCCCGGTCAGTTGTCAGGCCGCCTCAATGGCAATGGGGTAGACTTGAACCGTAATTGGGACTGCCGCTGGACGGCCGATCCGCTGTGGGCCGGGACGCCACAAACCGGCATGGGCGGTGCGGTCCCCTTCTCCGAGCCGGAGGTGCAGGCATTGGCAGATTTTATACAGCAGCAGCCGGTGCAGGCGGTGGTATTCTGGCAGGGAAGGGCGGCTTTGGGGTTGTCGTCGCCGGGCGCTTGCGGGGATGAGTCGGTGGCGTCACGGCCGTTGGCCCAGGTCTATGGCGTCGCGGCTGATTATCGCATTGCTGACTTCGAGACTTTGGTGAACCAGGAAGTAACCGGGGACGCTACCAACTGGCTGGATGCACAAGGCATTCCCGCCATCTCCGTTTTGTTACCCGATTACCGCGTGAGTGATTTTGCGCATAACTTGCCTGCCGTGCAGGCGGTGATGGCGTGGGTGGCGGGCACACGGCCGTAACGCCAATATGTGTCGTGTCACGGCCATGACCGCCGCCTCATCCCACGCCATCTGATAATACGCCCCGTCCAGCCAGGGCTGGATCAAATCGCCATAATGGGGGCTGCCCACATGCCCAGACTGTCCTGGTGGATGAATCCCCCACGTGGGCATCCCTTCCCCCAAATCCACAATCAACCGCGTAGAGACAGAAATGGCGTTATTGTCATAGGGCAGGTCGGCGCGAATGCCGGTTTGCAGCACCGTGTTTTCGTCGCCGCCAATGGGGTATGGCCCCTGGTTAAACAGGCGGCCTAACACCGGTGCTACCCCCAGGGCATGGGCAAACGTCACCCGGTGCAGCCGCCCCCACTGCCAGGTTGCCGGGTCAGGCCCCAATTTTTGGCGCAGCACGGCCGTTGTCTGTGCCAGACAACCCACCAGCAGCGCCTCATCCACCCCCCAACGCGCCGATCCTTCCCCCAATATGTGCAGCAGCGATACCAGCCACTGCCCTTGAAAATCATTCACCGGCTGCAACAAGGGATGACCGCCCTTTCCCAGGAGTTGTTCCCGGAACGGCCGTGCAAAATGGGGCGTCAGCAATGCCGCACTTAACTGGCGAACTAACACCTCATACACCATGCCGCCTACGCTGTCTGTTGTTAAACGGCCGTCCCATTCCCGCAGCAGCCATAATGCCAGCGCCGCATCGGGTTCGCTGGTTTCCAATTCCGCCAGCAACTTCACCAATTCTTGACCTGGTATGTGGGTGACATCCCTATGCATGGCGCGGCAGTCAGCTAGGGAAATGGTGGGCCGGGCGTTGATCATTTCTTCAATGCGCCGGGCGCGGTAGCCGTTGCGCCATACATTGCCCAGGTAATGCGGGTACGCATCGCCCACGATGCGGTGGTTGGCGCTGACAATATACCCTTGGGCCGGGTTCAAGGCATGGGGCATTTCGGCAAACGGAATGTATCCCATCCACTCATACTCGCCTGTCCAGCCGGGAACGGGCGTCAGCCCATCCCCTTTGGTGCGAATGGGAGCGCGCCCGGAGACGTAGTAGCCAATGTTTCCTTGCCGGTCAGCATACAGCAGATTAAGCGAGGGAGAATAGATGTGGGCCACGGCCGTGACGAATTCCCCCCAATCCTTTGCCTCATTCAACCGACGGAAGCCATCCAGTCCCACATCTGGCTGCAACGCGGTGGAACAGTAAGCCACCGGCTGCGCGTAGTCAACGAGGACGCCGTTGGCAAACGGCCCGTTCACCAACGGCCCATGTTGGGTAACGATGATTCGCTCCTGGTGTGACGGCCGTCCGCGCACCCTGATCATCTCTGTCACCACCTCTGCCGCCTGCCACTGCCCCATGAATTCGTAATAACCGGGGTGGTGGGGGTGCAATCGCTCCAGGAAAAAATCTTCGCAGTCCACATAAGAGAGGGTGGCGCCCCAGGCAATATGTTCATTATGCCCCACCAACACATAGGGTAGCCCCGGTTGGCTAAAACCGGTCACATGCAGCCCATCCTGACTGCGCAAATGCATGGCAACCCACAGCGAAGGCGTTCCCATCGGCAGATGCATGTCGTTGCATAAAATAGCGCGACCGGTGGCGCTGCGCTCAGGGGCAATTACCCAGCCATTACTGCCACGCCCCAATCCATCAAAAGCCGCCTTGCCCTGAAAGGGATTCGTCCACGCGCCCACCAGACCATCCAACTTCAGCCCACCAATTTCAATACCATGTGGTAGGGTAGAGGGGTTAGTCGCCGGGTAACACAGCCCCCAATCGGCTGCCATTTCCGGGCTGAGACTTTGCGTTAGCTGCGCCTGCACAAATTCGCCAGAGGCGCCGTTGGTGAGCGCCCACATCTGCAAACGGCCGTAAGCCACACTATCCACCGGCTCCCAGGCCGCCGGTTGATGCTGAATGAGGCTGAATTCAATGGGCAAGGAGGGGCAAGTGGTCAGCCAGTCATTGACACCTTGCGCATAGGCAATAAGGTCAAACTGCACATCTGGCGGCAATACGGCCCATGTCTGCCGCGCCAGCCGGGCAAAACCGAGGGTGCGTGCCAGCCGGTCGGTGTCCAGGGTACGGTTGCCAAACAGTTCGGACAGGGTACCGGCGGCGGCACGCCGGTTCAGCTCCATTTGCCAGAAGCGTTCTTGGGCATGAACAAAGCCCTGTGCCCGCAGCAAATCATGGCGGTTTTGGGCTTCGATATGGGGAATGCCCCATCGATCCCGGCGAATGGTGACGGGGTGTTGCAGGGAAGGGAGGTAGATACGGCCGTCCACCTGTGGCAGCCGTCCCTTACTCCACTGTTGGCTGAAAAAACGCATGGGAGGTAATTGCCCAATTACTCAATACCAGCAGCAGTGGCTTCAGATAAAGTGGTAGCCGCCAGTACGATTGTCATAGGTTCTCCTCTTGTAACTGTATCCTGATTAGGGCAATCTTTGATGATTGCGCCTATCAGGATACAGTGTATCAGGAATTGGCGGAACAGGCAGATGCCCTGAGGGTGAACGTCACCAGGGTGAACGTCACCAGAGTGAATGTCACCAGAGTGAATGTCACCAGAGTGAATGTCACTTCTAGCCCGAGGAGTATATATGACAGAAACAACTTTACCCCGCTATCGTCTCATCCAATGGCAGGACCCACAGGTAACGGCCGTGAACCCACTCCGCATCACAGGATTTTGGCTTATCTTTGGCCTGCATCTGGTGGTGGCGCTCTATTACAAACAGGTCGTCGGCCTGGATATTGCCTGGCGTGAGTGGGATGGCTTGTGGCAAACTATCCCCGCTGATCTATTGCGTTCCGATCTCTGGCAAAGTTTGTGGCACTATCATGCCCAACCACCGTTATTCAATTTGTTTGGTGCTTTTTTGCTCAAACTGTTCTACCCCCATCACCTGGAAGCGATGCACTTCATCTATATTGTGCTCGGCTCTTTGCTTGCCGGTATGGTTTACCGTGTACTCTGGGCGCTCACCAATCGCGCGCGTTTGTCATTTGTCACGGCCGTGTTGCTGGCGCTCAACCCTGCCCTTTTTCTCTACGAGGCCTATCCTCTTTATGACCTGCCAACCGCCTTTCTCGTTATGCTCTCTATTTTTTGCATTGCCATTTACCGAACCAATCCTCGCCAGTGGCCGTTAGTAGCCTTTGTGGTTACGCTGAACCTTCTAGTGCTGACCCGCTCTTTTTACCATTTGCTGATTCTGTTTGTATCCATTCCCTTTGTCCTGTTTCTGGCGCGAGGTCAGAGAGGGCGGCTCTTGCCCGTATTGTTCCTGGTCAGCTTATTGTCGGTGGGGTGGTATGCCAAGAATGAATACCGGTTTGGCTTTTTTGGCAGCAGTAGCTGGCAGGGTATCGGGTTGTGGAAGATTGTAGGTGTGGCCTATTCGGCGGATGAGATGGCAGCTTTGGTGGAGCAAGGATTAGTTTCACCGGCTGTAGCCAATTTGCCAGAATTTAGCCCCCCCTCTCTATTTGTGCCCTATGGTTTTACGGCGACAACGGCCGTGCCCGTCCTGGCCCAGGATGATTACAACAACATTAACATCCTCGCTATTTCCCAAATGTACAACCGGAGCGCGTTGAACGTACTCAAACAGGATCCGGGGCGTTACGCCCTCACCGTCATCCTGGCATATATGGTGTACACCAGCCCACCTTCCCGCTTTTACCACTTAACCGAAAATGCCGCACGGATGGGCGTTCACGAGCAGTTTGTTTCTGGCTACCTGTTAGGGCAGCGGTTCATCCAGCGTTATTCGCCGCTGCGGGATGAGACGATGGGTTCCTGGCTGGCGATTTTGCTGCCGGTTAATTTCATGATCTACCTGCTATGGGTGTTTAAGCAAAACCGGCTCTCGCCGGGACGATGGCGGGTCTATCTCCACACCGACGCGGTGATGGTGTGGCTGGTGTTTATGATTGTTTATACAACGGCCGTAGGCATCACCCTGGAATACATCGAAAACGTCCGGTTTCAATTTCTGGTGGAGCAGCCCATCTGGATTTTTATGGTGGTGACAACGTATCGTATTATCCGCCCGCAGCCAAATCATTCCCCGTCCCAAATGTAGATTGTGCCATCGGCGAAACGATGAATTGGCTGAAGCGGTAAGGCATTTAACAATGTCGGTTCATCCGGCAAAAACCAGCGCCAGGCCATATCCTGGAAAAGAACCAGTTGCGCACCGCTGGCTAATTGAGCCGCTGTCGCCTGCAATTCCGCCTCATAGGCCTCATTGGGCAGCATGGAGGTGTCGTGATATTGGGCGGGCACGGCCAGAGCGGGTAGACCGGTGTAGTAATAGATGATGTCGGGGCCGTTGGAGATGGTGGTGGTACGGCCGTCGCTTGCCTGCAAAAAAGCCAACGTCTCCGAATCACGCCAGGCCACACCCGTATAATGCTCCCCATTCTGCCGAATATCGGCGAATGTGTAAACCATACTCACCAGATAAGCCAGACACAACGTGCTGCCAGCCAGGGCCATCACGCGGCGGGCAGATGAGGCGGCCTGTGACCACCAGATGGTGATCCCATACGCCCCCAACAGCAGCAGCGATAGATAAACCGGCGACAGGATGCGTTCGGTGAGCCGTATCTGGATGTCCATGAAGGAGATGGAAAAGACGATGAAAGCCAGATAGACCACCAGATTCAGCAGCAACAGTTTGAAAAAATCGGGCACGTGAGCGGGCATATGAGCCTGCGAAAAGTGGCGGCGCAAAATGAGCCAGCCCAGGCTGCCAAACATCACCAGCCAGACCACCAGACGCAGCAGTAAGGGGATATTATCCGGCGTACTCCAGGCAGACACCGTGTAAACGCCCTGCCACACATGGTAATCGGCGATCCAGTGAACGGTCAGGTCGCGGTTGGTGGCGCTGCCAGATTGGCCGGCATAGAGCAGCCAGAGTAGCATGGGCAGCAAACTGAGGAAGCCGTAAGTGGCAGCCCATAGCCAGCCTCCGGTTGTTTTCCAGCCACGCCGGAGTAGCAGCCACAAACTGCCGGTGAGGATAAAGGCGATGCCGGCGTAACGGGTGAGGAAGGTTAGCCCGGCGAGCAGGGCGGAGAAAACGAGGGTGGAACGGTACGGCCGTTGCCCATACCGGTCTAGCAAAAAGAAACTACTCAGCCACAGCAGCAAAAACAACGATTCTGAATGGGTAACGGTATACAGCCGGATGGTGGTCGCGGCCGAAAGGGTGAAAAAGGCGGCCAACACCGGCGGCCAAAAGGTGTGCGGGCAATAAAAACGAACCAGTAAGCCAATAGCCAGAATGAGCAGGCTAAAGGCCGTAATGCTCCAAAACCAGGCGGCGCTTTCCACATCGCCAGCCAGCAGTGCCAGCCCCGCCAGCAGCGCCGGGAACAAGGGGGGAAAATGAGTCATCAATTCGCCCTTGTTCCCGGCAAAGGTGCTGTCAAATGACAACGTTAGCCCCTGCCCTTGCTGTAAATTGTGGGCGGCCCCATAAAAAATGACTGTATCCGCCCCCACCCCAATCCGCTCTGGCAGTAACAGAAACAGGTACACCCAACCCGCCAGCGCCAGCAGCACAATTACCAGTAATGACTGGCGGTCTTTAGAACCTCTCATCTCGATTCGCCATTTCGACCAGAAGTTGTGGCGGTGTAAAGCGGCTGCCGTAGTGGGCGGCCAGTTCCCGGCTGCGGACGACGAAGGCGGGCAGGCCGTAGTCATTGATGTATTGTAGTGTGCCCCCTTTGAACGGGGCAAAACCCCAACCAAAAATGCTGCCGATGTTAGCGTCGGCAACGGAGCGCAACACCCCTTCTTCAAAGCAGCGCACCGTTTCCAATGCCTGCACAAACAGCAGCCGCTCAATCATTTCCTCTTGGGGCAGTTGGCCGTTGGGCGGGAACAGGTCGCGCAGGCCCGGCCACAACAGCTTTTTACCATCGGCCGGATAGTCGTAAAAGCCCGCGCCGTGTGCCTTGCCCAGGCGATTTTCGGCTACCATTGCATCTACCACCGGGAAGGCCGGGTGTTGCGGGGTTTCTTTGCCCTCGGCAGCCAGGTCTTTAGCCGTTTGCTGGCGGATGTGAACCATCAGGCTCAGGCTGACCTCATCGCTGACGGCCAGCGGGCCAACGGGCATGCCCGCTTGCAGCCCGGCGATTTCAATGGCGTGCGGGTGCTGCCCTTCGGCCAGCAGCGCCATGCCCTCGTTGACATACGTGCCAAAGACACGTGAGGTATAAAAGCCCCGGCTGTCGTTGACGACAATAGGTGTTTTGCGAATTTTCAGGACGTAATCAAACGCCTTCGCCAGCGTGTCGTCGTTTGTTTCCTGGCCGACGATGATTTCGACCAGTTTCATGCGCTCGACGGGAGAGAAGAAGTGCAGACCGATAAAGTGCGACGGCCGTAGCGACTTCTGCGCCAGCCCGGTGATGGGTAGTGTGGAAGTGTTGGAGGCGAACACGGCCGTGTCCGCCAACTGTGCTTCCACTTCCGCCGTCACCCGTGCCTTCAATTCCCGGTCTTCAAAAACGGCCTCAATCACCAGGTCACACCCCTGCAAATCGGCGGCGTCCCCGGTGGGGTGGATGCGGTCGAGCAGGGCTTGTTTTTCCACGGCCGTCATCTGCCCCCGCCCCACCCGTTTTTGGGCCAGCGCGGCGATTTTAGCCTTGCCTTCTTCGGCTCGTTCCGCTGTTACATCCTTTAGCACCACGTCCATGCCCGCCCAGGCAGTGACGTAGGCGATGCCGTGCCCCATCATGCCCGCGCCCAAGACGCCCACTTTGTGCGTCTCCGTCGGCGGCAGGTCAGGGCGGCTGGCCCCTTTGTTAATTTCGTTCAACTGGAACCAGAAGGCGGTGGTCATGTTGCGAGCCACCTTGCTGGTCGCTACTTCGGCAAAAGCGCGGGACTCCAACCGGCTGGCGGCATCAAAGGTGAGCGTGGAACCGAGTACGGCCGTGCGCATAATCGCTTCCGGCGCGGGATAGTTGCCATGCGTCTGTTTGCGCAGCATGGCCGGGGCGATGGCCAGCATTTGCACCACTTTGGGGGTTTGGGCGTTGCCGCCGGGCATTTTGTAGCCGGGCTGGTCCCAGGGCTGCTGTGCTTTGGGGTGGGCGGCAATCCAGGCGTGGGCTTTGTCCATTAGCTCGTCCCTATCGGATGCCAGATCGTCAATCAGACCAGCGGCTTTGGCTTCTTGTGGTTTCACCTGTTTGCCTTCCATCAGGAACGGGAACGAGTTTTGTAGCCCGATCATGCGCGTCAGGCGCACAATGCCGCCGCCGCCGGGCAGCAGCCCCAGCGTCACCTCCGGGAAGCCAAACTTAATCGTCGGATCATCCAGCGCGATCCGGTGATGGCAGGCCAGGGCGAGTTCAAAGCCACCGCCGACGGCCGTGCCGTTCAACGCCGCCACCACCGGTTTGCCCAACGTCTCCAACTGCCGGAAGCCCGCCTTCAGCGCCTCGCTGCCCGCAAACACTTTGGCCGCATCACTGAACAGCTCCAAATCTTCCAGGTCGGCCCCGGCCATAAATGTCTTTTTAGCCGAGGTGAGGATAACGCCGGCCAGGTCAGGTTCCGCTTGCAGCCGCGCCAGCGCCTCTGCCAGCGCCGCGCCAAAAGCCTCGTTAATCACATTCGCACTCCGCCCCGGCCTATCCAGTGTCAGCATCACAATGTTCTGTTCATCTTTCTCATATCGAATTGCCATTTCTTTCTGCCACCTATGAACTTTTATCGTAGAAATTTGAGCGCAAAATGGAGGTGTCATGTCTGCCTTCTGCGGTGTAGCAACGGAAGTAATTTGAGCCAGGGTCAGACTCGATAAATAAGCGGGTACAATTCGGGCACTCAAAGACACGCAACTCACACTCTTGCATGTGGTTTCCAACAACAGTCCTAAACAAGATATCCAAAGATATATCAGGGCTGATGTATTTACCTAGTTTTTCTCTTGTCCAATTTTGCCTTTTCCCTTCCCGAATAGCCTCTAGTAAAGAAAGTAGATCGTTGACTATACCAAGTTCGAAGCGAGTTTCGTCTTGGTCTCGAACTAGCCTCCCCTTTTGATCCCAATAATCATAAATATCAATGAAAATGTGACCACACGCACATTTGAGACTTTCACCATCAGTTGCAAAATACGCACTAATTTCCTCCACTTCTTTTCCGCTACCTCCTCAATCCATGAAAATCCGCCAAAGTCATATTATCCGCGTACCTATTTCTATATTCCAAGTAGTTTTCCTAATCGTTTTTGGACCTGTTGTATGGTGGTTTCCGGTAAGCTGCAAAACCATTCTGCTTGCCTGATGCGCCAATCTAGATTTTTAACCTGATCAGAAAGAACAACTCCTTTTGCGGGCAGGTCATCAGGAATTTTGACTTCAAAAGGGTAGCCTTTTATCTGGGTTGTAATGGGACATAGAACAGCTAAACCGACCTTACTGTTATAGGCAGCAGGGGAAATGACCAGTGCTGGTCTTCGTCCAGCTTGCTCATGTCCGGCCTGGGGATCGAAATTTAACCAGATGACATCGCCCCGATCAGGGATATAAGCCATTGTTTTTACCAGACCTCATTGCCTACGGCCGTGCCCGTACTCACTTCTCCGTGCAGATTTTCAAGTGTAATACCGGCCAGAAGTTCTTCCAGGCTTATTTCTGTTTCTTCAATGGGTACAACAATCAGTTTCCCATCAATAATCATTACTTCAACTGGTGAGTCAGGCGCAATGGCAATTTCGTCGGCAAACGCTTTAGGAATGCGCAAAGCCAGACTGTTACCCCATTTTTGCACTTTTGTTTGCATATGACACCTCCAAGCGATGTATCTACAATGATGATACATCTGCCCTGTGAAACGGGCAAACTTATCTCCTTCCCAATCCGCAAAAATCCGTCAAATCCGTGTTATCTGTGATCCCATCCCGATTATACCCGTTCAATGACCGTAGCGATGCCCATGCCGCCGCCGACACAGAGGGAAATCACGGCCGTACCCATCCCCGTCCGCTCCAATTCATCCAACACCGTGCCCAACAGCATAGCCCCGGTGGCGCCGAGCGGGTGCCCCATGGCAATGGCGCCGCCGTTCACATTCACATTTTCCGCCCCCTCAATGCCCAGGTCGCGCATATAGCGCAGCGGCACCACCGCAAACGCCTCGTTGATCTCAAACAGGTCAATGTCCTGCACGGTCATGCCCGCCTGTTTCAATGCCTTTTTGGTCGCCGGGCCGGGGCCAACCAGCATGATGGTTGGTTCGGTGCCCACCAGCGCCCCGGCGCGGATGCGGGCGCGTGGCTTCAGCCCCAATGCCTCTCCCTTCTCCTTGCTGCCGATCAGCACCAGCGCGGCCCCGTCCACAAGGCCGGAGGAGTTTCCGGCGGTATGTACATGGTTGAGCCGCTCAACTTCCGGGTAACGCTGCATGGCCACGGCGTCAAAACCCATCTCGCCCATCATCTCAAAGGCGGGGCTGAGTTTGCCCAACCCTTCCAGGGTTGTGTCCGGGCGGATGTATTCGTCTTTTTCCAGGATGAGCAGCCCGTTCTGGTCGCGCACGGGCACCACGGAGCGGTCAAAGTAGCCATTGTCGCGGGCGTGGGCGGCGCGCTGTTGGGATTGCAGGGCGAAACGGTCTATGTCTTCACGGCCGTAACCCTCAATCGTGGCAATCAAATCGGCGCTGATCCCCTGCGGCACAAAGTGGGTCTTCGCGTTCACCGCCGGGTCCATAATCCACGCGCCACCATCTGACCCCATGGGGATGCGACTCATGGATTCCACGCCACCGGCTACCACCAACTCTTCCCAACCGGAGCGCACTTTCATGGCGGCCATATTCACCGTTTCCAGGCCGGAGGCGCAGAAGCGGTTGATTTGCATACCGGGTGTGTCCACGTCCCACCCGGCGTAAATGGCCGCCGTGCGCGGAATGACCGCCCCCTGTTCGCCAATGGGGGAGACGACGCCGAGCACAATGTCATCCACCTGTGACGTATCCAGGTCATGTCGCTGCTGCATTTCGCGCATCAGCGTGGCCAGCAGGTCAATGGGGGCCACTTCATACAGGCTGCCATTTGACTTGCCTTTGCCGCGCGGCGTGCGAATGGCGTCAAAAATATAGGCTTCTTGGCTCATTGAGTTCTCCTCTGACTACGTTCGTAGTAGGCGATTTATCGCCTGCTGACGGCCTGACGGCCTGAAGGTACTGAAGTGCCGGTTACGAACGGTTGTCATTTATCATGGCAGGCTGTCTCCCATGAAGTTTCCTTTGGTAATCTTGGTAATCTGATGTCCGACTTCCGACTTCCGACTTCCGACTTCGGATTTCGGATTTCGGCTGATGTATCTATTTTAACCTGTTTTTGCGGGTCAGGCAGTTTGCCAACCAATAACTGGCTAATTGTTTTCTTAGCTGCCAAACTGCCGTAGAATGTCCATATGCGATATTCTGTGTGAACTGGTGATTTCCTATGAAATGGTACGGCCGTATGCCGCATGTTCTCATCCTGCTTCCCCTTATCCTTTATGTGCTGGTACTGACAGCCTGTTGGCGCTCAGAGCCGAAGGTGATACACATTGGTGTGGTCAATTTATCGCCGCGTCTGGCGCCGGTGCTGGATGGTTTCAAAAAAGCCATGGCGGAATATGGCTATGTGGAGGGTGAAAATGTGACCTATCTGTATGATGGTCCAGCAGAAAACATTACCGCCCTTGATGATCGCGTACAGGCATTGCTAGATGCCGATGTGGATTTGATTGTGGCTATCAGCACACCGGCGGCGCAGGCTGCCTATCGGTTGGCGCAGGCTGCCGGCACACCGGTGGTTTTTGGCCCGGTTACAGACCCGGTCATGGCTGGTTTGGCGGCGAGCGTCTCCCATCCCGGTGGGATAGCCACCGGCGTTCGATTAGGCGCAGAGAGTGAAGCAAAACGGTTAGAATGGCTATTGCAGGTCAACGAACAGATTCAGCGCGTTTACGTCCCGTATAACCCGGATGATGCCAGCGCCCTCAGTTCGGTCACGGCCGTGTCTGAGGCCGCCGCCAAACTGGGTGTAACCATTATCTTACGGGAGGCGGGCAATGATGATGAGATCACCGCCGCCATTACGGACATCCCAGATGACGCACACGCCATCTTGCTGCCTCAAGACAGTCTGGTGGCCGCGCGTATTGATGATTTCGCGGCAGCAGCCATTGCCCGGCAGCTACCCCTCTCCACGCCTACTGATGAGCAAGTAGAACGCGGCGCACTTATCTCGTACAGCTTTCGCCTGCACGAATTAGGGGTGCAAATGGCGCGTCTGGCAGACCAAATTGTTCAGGGAACACCGCCGGCTGATTTACCAGTAGAGACGGCGCGCTTTTTTCTAACCGTCAACTTGCGCACAGCCGCAGCCATTCATCTGGAGATTCCAGAAATCGTATTACAATCAGCCGACAAGATCATTCGATAAACATCTCATGCGCGGTACCATCCATACTCGTCTGACGATGGCCTTTATTGGCCTGGCTGTCATTCCACTTTTGCTGGTGGGATCGGCCCTGGCCTGGCAGACGGTACAGGTACAGCGCGTCCAGGCGCTACAACGTGAACAGCAGGTGACCCAACGGGTAGCGGTGGAAGTGGATACTTTTGTGAATAGTTTAGAACGGGAGTTGTTAGAGATCGTCCGTGTACACGATCTGATGATACATTCACTCGATGGACAGGAATTGATGTTAACCCAACTGCTGGCCTTTGAGCCGGCGTTTGCTGAATTGTCATTGTTGGATGGGCAGGGTTGGGAAAAGTTGCGATTAGCCCGTTTAGGCGTGGTGACGGCAGCAGACCTGGTTGACCGTTCGCAGTCGCCAGAGTTTGTGCAGCCAATGGTGACGCGCACCATTTATTTCAGCCCGATCTGGTTTGATGAGACCACGGGTGAACCGATGATCACCGCCAGTGTACCGCTGGAAAATTTGCGCACGGGTGAAGCAGAAGGAGTGCTGGTCGCCGTCATTGCCCTGAAAAGTGTGTGGGATCTAATTGCGAGTATAGATGTGCAAGAGGGGGAAGCCGTTTATATTGTCAATGAGGGGGGCAGCGTGATCGCCCATCGTAATCCATCACTCGTGCTGCGCAATACACAGTTTATTGTGCCCGAAACAGATGGAGTCTATGAGGGGCTGATGGGTACGGCCGTGTTCCTGTCCTCCAGCGATCTGCATTTTGGCGATAGACGCCTGAAGGTGGTGTCTGAACGCACGGTAACCTCAGCTCTGGCTCTCTCGCTGGATACTATCAAAGTGACTGTGGTGATGCTGGTAGCAGCTTTTATTATTGCCCTCATCGTGGGGGTTTTAGTTGTACGCCGCATCGTCCAACCCATTCAACAGTTGGCGGTAGCGGCGCACGAAATCCGGCTGGGCAATCTTTCAACCCGTGTCCCTGTGCCCAACCGCACAGATGAAATCCGTGAATTGGCCGAGGCATTTAACCGCATGGCCTCTCAGTTAGAGGTGACCATGGCCGGGCTGGAACAAAACATCCAGAAGTTGCAGCAGGCTGAGAAAACGCTGGCAGCTTATGCAGCCGAACTGGAGCAAAAAAACAGCGAACTGCAATCTTTTGCCTATGTGGCCTCCCACGATTTGCAGGAACCGCTGCGTAAAATTAGAACATTTAGTGACCGGATGCAAGCCACTTACGCCGGAACGTTGGATGAGCGAGGGCTAGATTATCTGCGGCGAATGCAAAATGCAGCCGAACGGATGCAGGTGTTGATTCACGATCTCCTACTGTTTTCGCGGGTTACAACGCAAGCGCAGCCGGTTAGAACGGTGAATCTGAAAACGGTGTTGGACGGCGTCCTCTCTGACCTGGAAGTACATATCGAGGAAACACAAGCGCAGGTAGTGGTTGGCGATTTACCCACCATAGACGCAGACCCCACCCAAATGCGCCAGTTGTTCCAAAATTTGCTGTCCAATGCGCTCAAGTTTCACCAACCAGATCAGCCGCCGGTTGTTCAGGTAAATAGTGAGAAGGTGATGGCTGACGGCCGTGACCCTTGCTGCTGGCAAATTTCCGTAACCGATAATGGCATTGGTTTTGAAGAAAAGTATGCCGACCGTATCTTTACTATTTTTCAACGGCTGCACGGCCGTCACGATTATGTCGGTACTGGCGTTGGCCTGGCCATCTGTCGCAAAATTGTAGATCGGCACCACGGTCACATCATCGCTCACAGCCAGCCGGGGCAAGGGGCTACGTTTATCGTTACCCTCCCCGAACGGCAAGAAGCGAATACATCAAATGGAGATTAGAGGTTGGAGATTAACCGATCCCCAATCTCCCAATCTCCTGCTCTTCCCATCTCTCACGTATAATTCTGCTAATGTCTACTAAAAACCTGTTCCGCCTGTCCCTGCTGGCTGTATTTCTGTTGGCGTTTGGGCTGCGTTTTCATTTGCTCGATGCTCAGTCATTCTGGAATGACGAAGGCAACAGCGCCCGGCTCAGCGAACGAACAATAACGCTGATCATTGAAGGCACAGCCAGCGATATTCATCCGCCGCTCTACTACCTGCTGCTGCACGGCTGGCGGCAGGTGGCGGGGACGACGGAATTTGGGCTGCGCGCTTTTTCGGCTTTGGCCGGGGTGCTACTGGTGGCGGCGGTGGCGGCGTTCAGCCGGATTGTGCGGCCACGTGACTGCTGGCGAGGGGGCATGGTGTTGGTGGCGGCTTTGTTAACGGCCGTGAACCCCGCCCTCATCTACTACAGCCAGGAAACCCGCATGTATGCCCTGTTGGGACTGTTGGCCGTCTTGTCAGCCTGGGCGCTATGGCAATGGTGGGCGGCGCTGGGCCAGGTGCGCTGGGCCTGGGGGGCGGCTTACGTGCTGCTGGCCGCAGCCGGGTTGTATACCCATTACTTTTTCCCGGCGGTGCTGGTGGCGCAAAATCTGGTGGTGCTGGTGTGGCTGGTGGTGTTGGGGCGTGGTGTGGGCTGGGCAACGGCCGTGCGCCGTCTTTTATTGCCCTGGACAGGTATGATGCTGGCCGTCTTGCTGCTTTACGCCCCCTGGCTGCCCATCTTTGCCGGGCAGTTTGGCGCGGATGATTTGGGCCAGCGGGGATCATTCGTGGCCTTTGTAGTCACGGCCGTTTCCTGGATGACATTCGGCTCTACCATTGCCGTCGAAACTGTGCGGTGGGCGGTTGTGATGGTCGTGCTTATGTTGGGCGTGGGGGTGTGGCTGGGACGGCGTTGGGTATGGGGTACGGCCGTGTGCCTGCTCATCCCCCTGCTGTTCATGTATGCCGCCGGTACGGTGCAGCCTGAATATCTCAAATTTCTGTTGGTAGCCGTCCCCTTTCAATGTGTGTTGCTGGCTACGGCCGTGACCACTGCTCGGCCAAAATCACTTCGCCTCGCCCTGCCTATCCTGCTCATTGGCGCCCTCACCCTGGGCACATTGTCCTCCCTGCGCAATCTGTATACCAACCCCACCTACGCCCGCGCCGATTACCGGAATATGGCCGCCCGCATCCTGGCCGATAACCATCCCGACGCGGGCATCATTCTTAACGCCCCCAATCAATGGGAGGTCTTTACCTATTACTACCCGGATGACACGGCCGTGTACCCCCTGCCGGAGGGTCGTAGCCACCCCACACCAGAAGCCATTGACACTGCGTTGGCGGCGATTACGGCCCAACATGACCGGCTCTATGCCATTTTCTGGGGGGACGCCCAACGCGACCCGGAGCGGCTGATTGAACGCTGGCTGGATGCCCATGCTTTCAAAGCGCGGGATGAGTGGGTAGGGGATGTGCGTTTTGTGGTGTATGCCGTGCCGCCGGCGCCGGCAACAACGATGGACACGGCCGTAGCCATTCCCTTTGGCGACTCGATTACTCTGGAAGGCTATACCGTCAAGGGCACAGCCCTGCAACCGGGCGATATTTTGCAGGTGACTTTGTTCTGGCAAACGGCCGTGCCCCTTGACCAACGCTACAAAGTATTCCTGCACCTCATCGGCCCAAACGGCCGGTTGGTCACCCAGCGCGACAGTGAACCGGGTGGTGGCCTAAACCTGACCACCATCTGGCAGCCGGGGGAAACGGTAATAGACAATCACGGCCTGCTGCTGCCCGCCGACTTACCGCCAGGCCCATACACCTTGCTGTTGGGGCTGTATGACATCGCCGACCCCACCGCCCGCCTGCCGGTCTTGACCTCTACTGGCGAAACAGACACCCTGCCCATGGCCGAAATCACCGTGCATTGATCCGCAAATTCGTTTTATTCGTGGCTGATTAAAACTTGCTCAGATCACGCGCTTGCTCTCGCCAGTTTTTGTCCTTCGTGGCAAAATTGCGGGCTGGTAATTAACCACACAAATTTATGAAAAATGAGGATAAGTATGAGCATCTGGAAGAATCTGTTTGGCACTGTTCCCACCATCACCGTCACCGAACTGCAAGATAAGTTGCGGCAAAAACCCGGCCCCATCCTGGTAGATGTGCGCACCACCACCGAGTACCGCAACGGCCACATCACCGGCGCGGACTCCATTCCCCTGGAAAAACTCGTCGAACGCTTCGGCAAATTATCGAAAAACCGGGAAATCATCTGCATTTGCCAGTCTGGCAGTCGCAGCAAGCGGGCCACACGCCAACTGCAAAATGCCGGGTACACGGCCGTGAACGTCAAAGGTGGTATGAATGCCTGGGCCAAACAGGGGTTGTCCACCAAAGCGGGAAAAGTGAAGTGAGCGACCAGACCCTAAGGGTTTCAGAAAACCCTTAGGGTCTTCAAGGAGCGAACCATGACCACATTAGGCATGAATGTCTATCTACAAACCGATTACGACACGGCCGTTGAGCGTGTCACCGCCGAACTGCAAAAAGAGGGTTTTGGCGTCCTCACCGAAATTGACGTGAAGGCGACGCTAAAGAAGAAACTGGATGTAGATTTTCGGCCGTACAAAATTCTGGGGGCCTGTAATCCGCCACTGGCGCACAAGGCGCTCTCCGCCGCGCCGGAAGTGGGGTTGCTGCTGCCGTGCAATGTCACCGTTTCGCAAGAGGCAGACGGCCGTGTCCTGGTCAGCCTCATTGACCCCGAACTCATGCTAGGCGTGGTAGACAACCCCGCCCTGGCCGATGTTGCCTGCGACGCCAAAGAGCGGTTGCAGCGGGTGGCCGAGGCGTTGGCTGTTTAGAGTGGATGAGATTGGGAGATTGAGAGATTCAACAGACAGTATCGGAAGACAGTATCGGAGTTAAGGAAGATCGCCTTAAACCTGTCATGCTGAGGTCTTCCGAAGCATCCCTTTCACCTGAATAGACCGAGGTGGTGGGGATTCCTCGCTCCGAAGACTTCGCTCGGAATGACACAATCATGTGAGATGCTTATTTCTGATAATGTCTAGTCTCCTAATCTCCTGATTCAATCGTGCGCGTCGGGCACGCTAAAAATCGCCACAATCGGCTGATGGTCTGAGCCACCGCTGCTGTGAATGACATACGTTCCGTTTGCCCGCAGATTGCCCCGATAGAGAATGTAATCAATATGCTGGACATTCCGGTCGGGTGATGCGCCGGGTAGCGAGAAGGTGGGGCGGCTGTGGGCGGCATTTGCCAATGTTTCCGCCAGCATCCGGTAAGAACTGGAACTCTCTTTGCTGTTACAGTCGCAGCCGACGATGATGCTCCCTTCCTGTTGCGCCAGCGCCGCCAACAAAAGTTCTGCCTGCCGGTTTTGCAGCCAGGTACGACCCGGTTCACCATCACCAGCCACCAAAACCGGTCGGCCGTCAACCACCACAGCCCAAACCAGAGCGCCATAAAAACCAGGTACACGGCCGTCACCATCCCCCATCTTTGCTCATTCATTCGTTTCCACTCCACACTTCCGGTAAAATCCTCAAAAATTGACAATGGTCAATTGATAATTTTCAATTGACCATTTCCCATTCTCCATGATTCCACTTAAACTCGAACTAACCAACTTTCTCTCCTACCGGGACACGGCCGTGCTCAACTTCGACCATATGCACCTGGCCTGCATTGCCGGCGCCAACGGCGCGGGCAAATCCAGCTTGCTGGATGGCATCACCTGGGCCTTATTTGGTCGCAGTCGCAGCAAACTGGACGACGACATGGTCAATAAGTGGGCGGCGGCCAACAAACAGCCCGCCGAAGTCCGTTTCACCTTTGCCCTGGAAAACAGCGTCTACCGCGTCAGCCGCCGTAAGCCACATGGTAAAACCACCACCCTCGACCTGGACATCCGTGCCGGTGAATCTGAATGGAAAACGCTGACCCAAAGCAAGCTGCGTGAAACGCAGGCCGAAATTGAAAAGCTGCTGCGCATGAATTACGACACCTTCATCAACGCCAGCTTCTTGCTGCAAGGCAAGGCCGATGAATTCACCACCAAAACCCCCAACAAACGCAAAGAAATCCTGGCCGAACTGCTCGGTCTGGGTGAATGGGATGTGTACAAAGAAGGCGCTACCGAACGGCGCAAACAGGCGGAAGGGCAGTTAGCCCTTCTTGACGCCACCCTGGCCGAAATTGAAAATGAACTGGCCGAGGAAGAATCACGGCAGGCGGGCCTGGCTGTGGCGCAAGAAGCGCACGCCGCCATTGCCGTCCGTCTGGCCGACAAACAGGCGCTGCTCGACCAGCTTCGCCGTACCGAAGCGGCCATCGCCCAACAAAAGAAAAACATCGAAAACCTGAAAAGCAACCTGGCCCGCGCCGAACGCGCGCTGGCCGATCTACACAAATCGCAGCAGCGGCAGCAGGCGGAACGGGAGAGTTACACGGCCGTACTCGCCCAAAGCGAGACTATCACCGCCGCCTTTGCCGCCTGGCAGGCCGCCGACCAGCAGGTGCAGGTCTGGCAAAATAAAGCCGACGAATACAACCGGCTGTTGCAGGCCAGACGGCCGTATGAACTCACCATCACCCAGGAAAAAAGCCGCCTGGAACAACGCCAGCGTGAACTGCAAAGCCAGCAAACGACCGTCGCCAAAGCCGCCGCCGAAAAGGTAGAAATGGCGGCGCAACTGGCGGCAGCGCAGGGGGAATTAACGGCCGTGCAGGAGCAGATCACCGCCGTAGTCACCCAGGAAGAGCAGTGGCAGGCCCTTCGCGCCAAACTGAGCCAGTTGGAAGCGGAGCGCCAATCCCAACAGCGAGAACTGGCGCAGCACCAAAACCGCGCCGCCCAAATAGACAAAATGCGCGCCGAACAAAACACCGTTGCCCAAAACCTGGCAGCGGCGGAAAAGGAATTGACGGCCGTTACCGCCGAAATCGCGGCGCTGGCCGAAACGCACCAAACCTATGCCCGCTGCCTGGCCGACAAAAACAGCCTGGAAGCCGACCAGCCCCGCCTGCGTGACCTGTTCAAACAAAAGCGCGAACGCATGGGCCAACTGGAGACGCAAACCGGCGGCGATTGCCCACTCTGCGGCCAACCACTTTCCGCCGAGCATCGCCAGACGGTGCTGGCCGAACTCGGCAGCGAATTGCAGGAGATGGAAGCACAAGGCAAGGCCAACAAGGAGCGCATCGAAGCATTGGCAGCGGAAGTGACAGCGCTGGATGCCCGCATCAAACAGTCGCCCAAACTGGAACAGCAGCAGCAAACGCAACAAGACCGCAAAGCCCGCGCCCAGGCTCGCCTGGATGAAATCGCCGCTGCCCTGGCCGAATGGGAAAGCGGTGGCGCGGGTCAACTGGCGGCTTTGCAAACGGCCGTCACCGACACCACCGCCCTGGATACCCTCAAACAAGAGGCGGCGGCGCTGGAAACGGCCGTGCGCCAAAAGGCCACGCTGGACAAAAAACGGCAGGAAACGGAACGCCTGATCGCTAACCAGCAGGCGCGGCTGACCGAAATTGACCGGCTAACCGGCCAATGGCAGCAAACCGGGCAGGCCGAACTGGCGCAGGTGGCGCAGCGATTGGCCGCCGCCGATTTTGACGCTGCCGCGCAGCAGGCGTTGGCGGAATTAGATGCGCAGGTCACGGCCGTTGGTTATGACCCCACCACCCATTCCGCCACCCGCGCTGCCCGTGACGAACAGGCCGACGCCCCCGAAAAGCAGCAGCAGTTGGCGAAGGCCCAGGCCGCTGTTGCGCCTCTGGAAGCGGCGCTGACGGAATTAACCGCCCAGATCGCCAACCAGCAGCAGACGGTGGCCGATTTTCAGCAGCAGGTGGACACGGCCGTGACCGAACTGGAAATCCTCACTGCTGACGGCGCCGACCTGCGCCGCGTGGAAGATGAGGTGTTCCGGCTGCGTGAGGAGGAAAACGCCGCCAGCCGTCAGGTGGGGGTTGCCCAAAACCGGCTGGCAGTGTTGGCCGATCAGCGCGACCGCCGCACCCGCCTGACCGCCGAGCGGGTGACGCAGACAGAACAAATTCAACGCTGGAAAACGCTGGAAAAAGCGTTTGGCCGTGAGGGGGTGCCGGCGCTGCTGATTGAGCAGGCCATCCCCGCCATTGAAGAACATGCCAATGACCTGTTGGAGCGGCTGACCGGCGGCGAAATGCGGGTCAGTTTTCCCACGCAGCGCCAAAACAAGAGCAACGAGGTGATGCGCGAAACGCTGGATATTCGCATTCAGGACAATGCCGGGGAACGGCCGTATGACAATTTCAGCGGCGGCGAACAATTCCGCGTCAACTTTGCCATCCGGCTGGCGCTGTCGCAACTGCTGGCCAAACGGGCCGGGGCACGGCTGCAAACGCTGGTCATTGACGAAGGCTTCGGCAGCCAGGACCCCCTGGGCCGCCAACGGCTCATCGAGGCGATCAACACCATCCAGAACGACTTTCAGGTTATCCTGGTCATCACCCACATAGACGAACTGCGTGACGCCTTCCCCACGCGCATCCAGGTAGAGAAACGGCCGTCTGGCTCTGTGATTGAGGTGATTTAGGGGTGAAATTGAGAGATTGGGAGATTGTGCGTTTCCCCCACTCTGTTTTACACTTGGGGCATGACCGTCCGGCAAATGACCTCACGAGAATACCATGCGCAACGCGAAGCGGAACGGTGGCAGCAGCGTGAAACGTTGCGGCTGGAAATGTTGAGCCGGGTGCGCCAGGCAATCGGCCAACTGGCGCCTGGGTTCCCGACAATTCAGGCCGTCTATCTTTTTGGCTCGGTCGTCCAGCCTGGCCGTTTTACCTCCCATTCGGATATTGACGTGGCCGTTGACAGTGAGCGGGTGGGGGATTGGCTGGCAGCGGAGAGTGTTTTTTGGCGACAGTTAGAGGAAGCCGTGCGGTGGATGGTGGATTTACGGCCGTATGCCCACCCCATCACCCAGACCATTGCCGATTACGGAGAGTGTATCTATGCGCGAGAAAGCGATTATCGCAGTCATTAACCAGGCAGCATAGGAAGCGCTCGACGAACTACGCCGTTTTCGCCATCTGTTTCGCCACAGTTACCACATCAGGCTAGACGCCGACCGCTTACAACTGGTACGAGTCAGAGCATTAGCCTTGCAAGTTGTTTACCCCAAACAAATCAGCGCTTTTCTATCCTTTATGCATTCCCTCCAATGAGCGCCAAGAGGAGTGACATTGTTATGCCGATCATGTTTAATACAATCTTAAATGAAGCTGGCCTGACATTGCGTGATGTTCGCCTCATTCGTCACAAAGATAAGCGAGCGGCCAGGGGACGTACCCCCTATGAACTATGGCGCGACGACCGTTCAAAGTTTGAACAGTATCAATCCACGCAAAGCATACCGAACCGAAGGAAACTCACGGCCCCTTATTGGGCAGTGTTCATTGCCAACCTTGATAACGAAACGATGTTTGCCGGCGTTTATACTGTGAAGTATCGTGGGTTGTTGGAACAAGACACGCCCAAACCGCACATGGATGGAATAGATGAGGCAGGTAGCTATGATGTTTATGACCTTGAATTGCATGATGCGCTTAGCGACCTCATCGGCAAATTGTTCATTGATTGGGGACCAGGAAACATTGCCTGGATACAATACGCTGAACGGAATAACAAACATGTCACTGAGTTGCGAAAGGAATTTCAGGAACCCACTTTTCCGGGCTTTTTGAATTTCATCCGACCTCTTTCAAAACTTGAGAGTATGCCAGGAAGCTGGATCACAGCTCTTCAATCCTCTCGAGGAGTTTACCTGCTCACATGCCCAAAGACTAAGGAGCAGTATATTGGTTCGGCGACTGGTGAAGATGGGTTTTGGGGCCGTTGGCAAGACTATATCCACACGGGGCATGGCGGTAATTTGGGTCTCAAGAGCCGTGATTTGAGCGACTATCAGGTTTCTATTTTGGAAGTCGCAGGAACATCTGCTACTTCACACGATATACTTATGATGGAAGGTCGGTGGCAGTCCAAGTTACAAAGCCAAGAAATGGGACTGAACCGGAATCTGGCAAAACGCTCATAGTATGTTCAGTGGACGCTTTCCACAAGTTTGATATTTGCTCGAAGCCATTGATTTACCAGTTGTTGGATGTCTATATCTTTTTCACTTGCCAGTTTATTGAGATATTCGTCCACATCTGGTTCGAGATAGACAGGAGAGCTAAATACAACTTCAGGTTTATAAAATTGGCCTCGTTTAGCTTTGGAAAAATCATATTCCGCTTTCATGGGATCATCCCCTCATTATACTGAGTTGCTTCAGCCGAAGTTGCCTTTCTGGCCGATATAATGCGAATCTCACATAGATTTTCATTTACTTGCGCGAAAGTGTGAATAACAACGCGCAGCACACCACCGCTGTCAATGCCCATCGTTACCCATCGATCTTCTTCCTGGCTGTGTTCATCATCAAACAGAGAAAGTTGATTGGGATCACGAAAAACAGTAGCCGCCCGGCGAAAGTTGACCTGATGTTTGCGGATATTGATGGCTTCTTTTGCCGGATCCCAATCAAATTGATAGCGCAAATGACCACCTCATCGCAATTTACCTTTAACCGTTTCCCCACTATTTTACACCAAAACTTGGTGTCAATCTTCGAGGACAATTTGTAATTGATTGATAAGGGCATTTAGCTCATCAGGGGAAACGCCAGTAACGCCTAACGGCCGTGCCACCCGATCATGGCAGTCTGATCCCCCCGTCATCAACAGGTCGTATTGCCTGGCCCACTGCGCCATCAACTGTTCGTGTTCCGGCGTGTGCCCCGGATAATGCACTTCCAGCCCATCCAGCCCCAATACTTTGTCGTCTAAAAATTCCGGCAGCAGCCGCTCCACAATCTCAATCGGCGGCAGCACTTCGTTGTACAGACTCTCGCCGGGGTAGGAACCGGCGGCGGGGTGGGCAAACACACGCACCAACTGCGGATAAGCGTGCAGCAGCGGCGTCAATTGCGCCGGTTCAATGCCGGAGGGCACGTAAGCCGGACTATCATTGCCGATGAGTTGGCTCACCTGCCCCTTGTCCAGCCCGTGATTGTCGCCGAGGGCGAGGGCAAAGTGGCGGCGGGTGACATTGGGGGCCAACGCCTCGATTTCTTCAGCGGTCAACGGCTGTTTCAGCATAGGCGCCTCCCCCTCCGGTCCAAAAATCTCGTTGATGGCCGCGACACGGGCGCGTACCAGCCCGCCACCGCGCCCCTGACTAAAAATCTCCGTCGCCATCTGGCGGAAAGCGTGATCATCGAGCAGCGCATAAGGGATGTAGAGCAGATAGTGGAGGGTGCCGGTGAAGTACGGCCGTCTGAACCGCAATGACACCTCCACCCCTGGCACCACACGAATCCCCGCCTCATGTCCCGCCGCCAGCGCCTCATCCAGCCCCGCCAGCGTGTCATGGTCCGTCACCCCCACCGCCCGCAACCCCAATTCCGCCGCCGCCCGCACCAATTCCGTCGGCGTATACTCCCCATCCGAAGCAGTCGTATGATTGTGTAAATCCGCAACAAACTGTCTGGTCATATGTTCCCCTAAACATGAATCACCGATTACCGATAACGGATTACCGATTACGGGCTTCGGCCTACTGCTCCCCCGCCCGCGTCGCGTCCAACGGCCGTGTCACCGTATGCACGTCTTCTCGTTCCGTTTCCGGGGTGGCATAGTAGAGCGTGGCGGTCACTTCGTAGGTATCGGACGGCGTTTTATCGCGCAGGTGCATGGTCATGGAGAAGTTGGTATCCAGCGTTTCGATCACATGCAGCGAACTCACTTCCTCACCCCAGGGATTGCGGATGGTGACTTCGATGGACGGCCGTTCGCTAAATGGCGTCAGTGCAAAGCCCACCTGCACTCGCCGCTGGTCTTCATACATATACAGCCCCAACTGTTTAATCCGCACCTCGCCGCGCGGTTTTGGCCCTTCGTCAAAAAACTTGATTTCCATCAGTTTCTTCCCTGTAACCCGATTTGCCAAATCGCGTTACGGCTATATTTCTTCAGTTGGTGCCGGCGCGGGTTCCGCCTTGTCGGTAACGGCCAGTGCCGCCAGCCAGCGCGTTTCCGGAAAATGGTCAAACAGCATCACCATCATCACCGTCAGCGGCGCAGCCAGCAGCACCCCCATAAAGTCAAACATCCATCCCCAAAAGAAAATGGCCACAAACGTCAAAGCGGGCGACAGGCTGATCTGGTCGCCGATGATTTTAGGGGCCAAAATTTGCTCCGCGACCTGGTTGATGATGGTATAGCCAATGGCCAGCAGCACCACCATGCTCATGCCGTATTGGGCAAAGCCCAGGATCAACGGCGGAATCATGGCAATGACAATACCAAAATAGGGCACAAAGCTGAGGAAAAAGGCCAGCACCGACCATAACAACGCTGAATCAATGCCCGTCACCAACAGCATCACCAAAATCCCGGCCGAGGTAAGCAAATTTACCTTGATGCGGGCCACAAAATAGAAGAGGATGCTTTGCCGGAAAGCGCCCACCTTGCCCACTACGTCGCTCTTATCGCCCAGGCCACGCCGCAGCCGCGCCGCATAACCGGGCGATTCGGCGATGAGAAAGATGAGCAGCACCAGGACGATCACGGCCGTCACCACCATACTCAGGCCAATGCTCAATACCTGGGCGGCGATGGTGGTGATGGCGGACACGGCCGTGTTCCCCACCGCACTTGTTGATTCCCGATCCACCCCCAACTCCGCCAGGCTCGCCGATATTTCCGCCACCTGTGCCTGCATATTTTCCGTGTACGTGGGCAGTGTCTGCGCCAGCGTTTGAAAAGAAGACAGCACCAGCCAGCCCAATCCCAGGAAAACGGCCAGCAGCAGCACCGTCATCGTCAGCAGCGCCAGACCGGATTTCATCCCTTTGCGTTGCAACCACTGATACAGCGGTGCGCAGGCCAGCGCCAGCACCAGCGCCACCAGCACCGGCCCCACCACCGTCGCCAACGCCCTTAGCCCGATAGCGATAACGATAAACGTCATCATAATCAGCAGCAGCCGCAAAATTGATGAGTTCTGAATCTCTGCACGCATCTCGCCTCCTGTAATAAAAGTTCGTAGTAGGCGATTTATCGCCTTCTAATGGCACTAAAGTGCCTACTACGAACTCATCATCTTTTCCCGCTCAAAAGCCGCCAGCCGTTCCAATACCTGCACCAGTTCCACCTGCCACTCGTGGGTACTCATATGGCGCGGCATCCAGATCGCTTTGCGGCTGACGCGGGCATTTTCGCCCAGGTATCGTTGCAAACGATAGCGATCCAGGTTTTCCAGGTCCGGTACCCGAATTTTAATCTGTCCGGCCTCCGTGGTCACGGCCGTCACCTCCGCCCGTTCTGCCAGCACCTTAATCCGCAGTTGGTAGAGCAGGTTGTGTACCGGGTCCGGTATCGGGCCAAAGCGGTCGGCCAGTTCATCCGCCATCGCGTCAATCTCCTCCAGCGTCGAGAGCGTGGCCATGCGCCGGTAGAGACGCAGCCGCAGCCCGCCATCAGGCACATAATCGGTGGGCACATACGCCGCCAGCGGCACGTCAATCGTCGTCGCTTCCGGTAGTTGGGTGGAGATAGTTTCACCGGCCTGCGCCGCCTTGCGCTGTTTGACGGCGTTGGACAGCAGCCGCGTATACAGGTCAAACCCCACCGCCGAGATATGCCCGCTCTGCGAGGCGCCCAGCAGTTCCCCTGCGCCGCGAATCTCCATATCGCGTATGGCAATGGTGTAACCCGCGCCCAGGTCAGTATTTTCGGCAATCACGTTCAGGCGGGCGCGGGCGTCTTCGCTCAGACTGCGCCAGGGTGGATGGAAGAAGTAGGCATATGCCCGGCGCGCCCCACGCCCCACCCGGCCACGCAACTGGTACAACTGCGCCAGGCCAAACATATCGGCGCGATCCACAATCAACGTGTTGGCGTTGGGAATGTCCAACCCACTTTCAATGATGGTGGTGCTGATGAGAATGTCAATTTTGCCATCCACAAAGGCCAGGAAGATGCGTTCCAGTTCCCGTTCGCTCATCTGCCCGTGCGCCACCGCCACCACCGCATCCGGCGTCAGTTTTTGAATCTGGTTGCGAATGATCTCAATGGTCATCACCCGGTTATGCACCACGAAGACCTGCCCGCCGCGATCCAGTTCGCGCAGCAAGGCGCGTTTCATGCGGGCGTCGTCATATTCACCGACATAGGTTTGCACGGGCAGCCGTTCCGCCGGGGCGGTATCAATGATGCTGATGTCGCGCGCCCCGGTCAGGCTCATGTACATGGTGCGCGGGATGGGGGTGGCGGTCATGGTCAACACGTCCACTTCGGTGCGGAACTGCTTAAGCTTCTCTTTATGGGCCACGCCAAACCGCTGCTCCTCGTCAATGATGACCAGCCCCAAATCTTTGAAGGCGATGTCGTCGCTGAGCAGGCGGTGGGTGCCGATGATGATGTCTACACGGCCGTCCTTCAACTGCTTCACAATCCGTTCCTGCTGCCCCTGGGTGCGGAAGCGGGAAAGCATCTCCACCTCCACCGGGAACGGCTTCAGCCGCTCACGGAAAGTGTTGTAATGCTGCTCCGCCAGCACGGTGGTAGGCACCAGAATGGCCACCTGTTTGCCATCGGCCACCGCTTTGAAGGCAGCTCGCAGCGCCACTTCCGTCTTGCCGTAGCCCACATCGCCGCAGATGAGCCGGTCCATGGGCTGCGGCCGTTCCATGTCTGCTTTCACCTCAGCAATCACCCGCAACTGGTCTTCTGTTTCCCGGTAGGGAAAGCTGGCTTCCAGTTCCGCCTGCCAGTCGGCGTCTTTGGCGAAGGCGTGACCGTGTACCAGGGCGCGCGCTGAGTACAGTTCCAGTAGTTCACCTGCCAGTTCGTCGGCGGCTTTTTGCGCCTGCACTTTGGCCTGCTGCCACGATTTTTCGCCCAGACGGTTGATATTGGGCGGCCGTTCGTCGGAGCCGATCCATTTGCTCAGACGGTCGGCGTGATGGACGGGCACATACAGCACATCCCGGTTGGCATATTCCAGCAGCAGGTATTCCCGCTCCATGCCGCCGATGGTACGCACCACCAATCCCTGAAAACGGCCGACGCCATATTCCAGATGCACCACAAAATCCCCGGCCTGGATGTCGGCGTAGTGGGTTTCGGGGGCGGTGGGGGCGGCCTGCCGCCAGCGGCGGGGGGCCGGCCGTTTCCAGCCAAATATCTCGGCATCGGTGAGCAGGTTGAGCAGCACCCGATTGGTTTCTCGTTCAACCAGGGTAAAGCCTTCTAGCAGCGCGCCATTGATAAAGTTAATGGCGTGGGCAGAGGGGAGGGTGAGCATGTGATCGGGTGATTGGGTGAGCAGGTGAGCGGCTGATGGGGCCGATGGGGTGATGGTTGATTGGTCGGTAGGGCGGTTTTCTTGCTGCCAGAGGTTGGCCAGGCGGGCAGCCTGGCGGCTGACGATGATGGTGCGTTCGCCATCGTGTTGGGCGCTCTTCAATTGGGTCATCAGCGGGCGCATCTGCCCACCGTAGCGGGGACCAGGATCAAAAGATTGAGCGAGCGGCAGATGATCAGGCATCGCCTGATCATCTGCCGCTCGCTCACCCAGTATGAGCGGTTGCCACCATTGCAGTTCGTCGCTGATTTTTTCCCAGGGGAAGATCGGGCCGGTGTAACCGGGGGGGATGTCGGGTTGTTCGTTGAGGATGATGTCGGCGTGTTCGTGCAGTTCGGCCACGGCCGTGACCAACTCCGGCCAATCATCCACCACCACCAGTGCATTTTCCGGCAGGTAATCCAGCAAACTGGCCGGTTGGGGATAGAGCAGCGGCAGGTAGTATTCCAGGTTAGGGAAGGAACGGCCGCTCTGTAAATCTTTGATGTCGTCCTGCCAGGAAGGCAGGTTTTGCATCGCCTCGTCCGGCAGACAGTCGGCGGGCAGCGTATCGGCGTAATCCCGCGCCACCACCGGCAGCGCCTCGCGGCTGGGCGGCGTCACCATACTGGTGATGTCGGCGCTGCCGTTGACGGTCAGGGTGCGCTGCGTGGCCGGGTCAAACCAGCGCATCGTCTCAATCTCGTCACCAAATAGTTCGATGCGCACCGGGTAGGGGGCAGCCACCGGGAAGATGTCCACGATGCCGCCGCGCCGGCTGAACTGCCCGCTCTTTTCCACCACCGGCGCGGCTTCGTAGCCCACATCCAGCCAGGTTTGCGTTAATTTTTCCAGGTCAATAAGCTGCCCCACGCGCAGAGCGCGGGTGGTGGCTACAAACTGCCTTTTGGGCAGTGTCTTTTGCAAAAAAGCGCGAGCGGAAGCGACAATGAGCGGTGGCTGTTCCAGCGCGGGAATGTGGGGCTGCTGTCCGGCCATGAGGCGCATGAGAACGGCGATGCGTTCGGCGCGGCTGCGGTCGCTCCATGGGCCACGATCATTGGGCAGGGGGGTTGGCTCTGGCAGGCGGCGCATCACATCCCCTTCGGGCAGCCACATTTCCAACGCCTGAATCCAGGCGGCGGCCGATTCTACCCGTCCGGTGAGCAGCAAAATGGGCACGCGCCGTTCCAGATAGAGCTTGGCCAGGATGGACGGCCGTGCCCCCTTCGGCAGCATGAGGGCCGGCATGTGCTGCTGCCCTTCAACGGCTTCAACCAACTGGGCAAAGGCCGGAAGCTGGTCGTAGATTTGCAGGATACCTGAGACGCTCATTTTTTTTTCGTGAGCCGTTATCCGTAACCCGTCATCCGATTACGGTTCACGGATTACGGGTTACGGATTACCGACCACCGTTCCATTAAACTTCGTCATTGCCGCCTGTATGCCTTCGGCGATGAATGTTTCGGCGGCGCGCACGGCCGTGTCTAGCAGTTCGTTCAGGATGGGCAGGTCGTCCATACCGAAGTCTTGCAGCACGTAGGCGTGGGGTGGCATTTTGCCCGGCGGCCGGCCGATGCCCAGGCGCATCCGGCAAAAATCCTGGCCCAAATGGGCGATGATGGATCTCATACCGTTGTGCCCACCTGCGCCGCCGCTTTCGCGCAGGCGAATCGCGCCAAAGGGCAAATCGAGTTCGTCGTAAATGACCAGCAGGTTCGCCTGGGGGATTTTGTAGTACCGCATCAGGGAAGCCACTGCATCGCCGCTAAGGTTCATGTAGGTTTGTGGTTTAGCCATGATGACGGGTTTGGCGGCGATACGGCCGTCGCCCACAATGGCCTGGTTCTGCACCTTGCTGCTCTGTATGCCGTGCGCCGCCGCCAACCGGTCTACAGCCATAAAGCCGATATTGTGCCGGTTGCCCCGGTATTGCCTGCCCGGATTACCCAGGCCGATGATGAGAGTGCGGTCTTCCATCGTAGCTCGTAATCCGTCATCCGTAGTCCGTAATCCGTGATTCGATTACGGGTCACGGATTACGGTCATTCTTCAATGTCCCATTCAAACACATTCCACAACTCCGACGGTTGGGTGGGGTCGGGTTGGAAGTTGCGGACGGTGGGGGCGGTGACGGCCGTTTTGATGTATTGGAACAGTGGCAGTGAGGGTTTGCGGTCGGCAAAGATGCGCAGGGCGGTCTGGTGGTTGCTTTCGTACTCCTCTGTGCCGTAGATGGCGTTTTGGGCGGCCTGGCAGGCTGCGTCATACTCCGCATTACCCCAGCCGGTAGCGTTGATATTGTTCCAGCCGCCAAACCCGCGCTCCTCTGGCCCGGTGATATTGGTGGACAGATACAGGCCGCAGGGTGGCGTGATGCCGGTGCGCCAGGCAAAGGTCGCCAGATCAAAACGGCGGCCAAACAGCGGGCTGAATGGGCCATCATCAAACCAGGTTTCGGCCGGATAATTGACCAGATGGACCTGAATGCCACAGGCGGCCAAATCTTCTTGAGCCAGTTCGTTCAGGCGCAGCCGGAAGGCGCTTTCGCTGTTGGTGCTCAGGGTGATGCTAAAGGTGGTAGTAGCGACGATGGTGCGCTGCAAATTCCGTTCCACCCATTCACGGTAGCCATCGCCATCGGTGTCCAGCAGGCCAAATTCGTCCAACAGGGCTTTGCCCGCTTCAGGATCGTAGGGCCAAAGGGTGACGTCTGCCGGATAGAGCGGGTGGTCGTCTGGTACATAGGCGTTCATCACCTGGCCTTGCCCATACAACAGTTCGTCTACCATGCGCGGCCGATTCAGGCAGTGGGCAATGCCCTGGCGCACCGGCAAAAACTCAAACCAGTCGGGACGACCGCGGAAAATGTCATCGCCATAATTCCAGGAATTAATGCCAAAATCTATATGTTCAAAGATCAGGTCATTGGTGAAGTATGGGATCAAGTTGCCGGTTTGCCCGGCGGCCAACAGATCGGGAATTTGCCCAAAATCTACCAGCCCTCTGGTGACAACATCACATGCGCCGCTTGCCAGCAGGGCGGGCCAGGTTGTGGCATCCACGACGGTTTGGATGATGAGGCGGTCTATGGCTGGAAAGCCTTCGTCCTGGCGATAGTAATGGGGGTTGCGGCTGAGGATGATTTGTTCACCCGGCGGCCATGCCTCAAGCATGAAGGGGCCGTAGCCGAGTGGCTGGCGCATACTCACGTCGGCAGTGAGCAGTTCGGCGGCGCTCAGGTCGCCCAATTGCTGGCGGGGTAGTGGCTGCCAGACATTGGTGAAGTAGGTGGGGTCAAGAAAACCGGGCAGCCCTGTCCAGCGTACCGATTGCGCGCCGGTGGCTTCATAGCTGGCGGTGCGCTCGATTTTGCTTTTGTCGCCTGGCGTGTTCAGGTCGGCAGCCAGTTCAAAGCTGAAGACAGAATCGGCGGCGGTGACGGCCGTGCCGTCAGACCAGACCAGCGGATGCAGCGTAAAATCCACCACCATCTGCTGCATTTGCAGCGGTGGGTCACCTTCGCGGGGGGCGCGGTACACAATCGTCTGACCGTTGGCGTTTACAAGCTGGGTGCCGGGCAGCAGGCGGGTGACGCGCCCGGCGGAATTAACGATCAGGTCGCCTTCAAAAACATCTACGGGCTGGATGACGGCATCGCCATCGGCCAGGTTGGGCAATTTCACCAGGGCTTGCGGCTGGTAGCTGTACCCAAGCGTGGTGTAGAGGTTGTCATACAGGGCATGGCGCACGGCCGTGGCCGCCAATGAACCATCGCCATATAAATACAGGCTGGCGGGTATGCCTGATGTGCAAACCGTTAGCTCTTTGGCCGGTACCGGCGTGGCCGTCGGCGGCGCCGGTGTGTGAGTAGCGGTGGCGGCAGGTGCGGCCGTTCCCTCTGCCATTGCCTCTGCCGTTTCGGGTTTATTCTCCGCTTGGGGCGCTGTGGCGTTGCTTTCACTCAGGTTGGCGGGCGTGTTGGTTGCTGCCGGACGTGTCGGCGCCGTGGTAGCCGTCGCTGCGCTTTCCTCACTCCGGCAAGCCGCCAGCCATAAAACCATCATCAATAAGAAAACTCTATAGTACAACGCATTTACCTCCATAGGTGAGGGTAATTACCCACTGACCTGATTACCAAATTATTCCATTACCTGTTTACCCAAAACCGACGCCACAGCCGCCGACCCAGACTGCGCAGCAGCAGATAAGCGGCCATCAGACCAAAAATGACGGCCGTCAGGCGGACGCCGCCCCAAAAAGCGCGGCCAAATTGGCCCGTATCTACTGTTTCTAGTTGCCCCAGGACGCCGCCGCTGCCGGGTGTGGCCGTGGGCAAGAGACCGCCGGTGAGGCTTTGCGGCGTGGCCGGCGGGGTGGGCGTGGGGAAAGGGGTCAGCGAAGGCAGCGGCGTGGCCGGGCTGAACACGGCCGTACCCCCTTCCGTTTGTTGTGTGCTGCCGGGCGCACCAGGACTGACGGCCGTAGTCGTCACCGCCAGCGCCGTCTCGTCTGGCGTGGGGGTGGGCGTTGGCCCGGCGTTGTTGATTGTTAAATTGGTGACGAAGTATTCGTCGTAGTTGTAATCGGTTTTCACCACCCGCAGGCGCAACTGGTAACGGCCGTCGGGAAATACCGGCGCGCCCACATTTTGCCCTATCGTTGTGTCCCAAATCGCCAGGACGCCGTTGGTCACCGGCTGGCTGCCCTCGGCAAACACGATCCAGCCGGCGGACTGGTTGGCCTCGTTGAGGAAGGCCAGTTCGTAGCGCAGATATTCAGGATGTACGGCCGTGCCCATAACCGTCACCACCCCGGAAAGCGTTTCGCCAGCGGCCGGCGCGGTGATGCCATTGGCCTGTGCGGTAACCCGCCCAACAGTCAGAAAAACAAACATGAGCAACAAAAAAGAAAAAAAGTAAATCCCATAGCTTGCACCTGTGTGCGTTGGTAACTTTAGCCGGTTTGGTTTAATATCAGGCGAGTTAATCA
Source organism: Chloroflexota bacterium (assembly GCA_035444285.1). Lineage (GTDB taxonomy): Bacteria > Chloroflexota > Anaerolineae > Promineifilales > Promineifilaceae > CAADGU01. The sequence goes on along the minus strand of DAOMOK010000003.1, from coordinate 221,440 downwards.
TGACCCGTGTATTCTCTAAAACAAACACGCAAGTCTAACACAGATAAACCCTCCTGACGAATGAATTGGAGTAGCCATGTCCTTAAAAATGCCTCAATGGAAAACGATTTTCTGGTTAATTCTCATTTTATTTACCATACTGCTGGCAGCCTGTGGCGGCGCGGCAGCCGAGCCATCTGCCAGCAATGGCAATGCCGCCGCCGGCGCCGATTTACAAGAATGGCTGAACAGCCAGGGAACGAACGGTCTGGATGCATTGCCTGGCGCAGGGGTGGCGGCTGATGTGGTGACGCCGGCGCCCACCCCCACACGACCGGTAGCAAACACGGCCGTTTCCACGCCCAATACTGCCGAAATTGCCAGCCAGACAACGGACGCCAATGGCATCACGATTGGCTTTACGGCGGACGGCCGTCCATTCAAAGGCAACCCTGATGCCCCCATTCTCATTGAAGAATTTTCTGATTATCAATGCCCTTTTTGTGCCCGCTGGGCGGCGCAAACCATGTCTAGTCTGGTAGCCAACCAGATTGCGGATGGGCAGGTGATGTTGGTTTATTATGATTTTCCGCTCAGCAGCATCCATCCCCAGGCGGCTGCCGCTGCTAACGCCGCCCGCTGTGCTGGTGAAGAAGGAGCAGAAGCGTATTGGCAATATCACGACATCTTATTTGCCCGCGTGGGCGAATGGAGTATCAGCAACCCCGCGACTGCTTTCGTCAGATTTGCCGGGGAATTGGGGCTGGATGAGGCTGATTTTACTGCCTGCGTCAATAGCAATCGTTACAGCAGCCAGGTGCAGGCCGATGTGCAGTTGGGCCAGTCACGCGGCGTCAGCAGCACGCCCAGCTTTTTCTTGAATGAGCAGGCCTTGATCGGGGCGCAGCCGACCGAAGTGTTTAACCAGGCGATTACGGCGCTGTTAAATGGCGAAAGCATTGCTGAGGCGCAGCCGCAGGCACAGCCACAGGAAATTGTCATCCCCACACCGGCGGCGATTGCTCTGGGCGCGAACGACATTGCGTTTGCCCTGGGCGACCCCAATGCGCCGGTGCAAATTGTGGAGTTTACCGATTACCAATGCCCCTATTGCCAGCAGCACTCGGCGCAGACGCTGCCCCAAATTGTGCAAGAGATGGTGGAAAACGGCCGTGTCTATTACGTGTTCAAAGATTTTCCGCTGGACATTCACCCGGAGGCGCGCGTTGCGGCCAAAGCGGTGCGCTGCGGTGGTGAACAAGATGCTTTTATGGAAATGCACGACGCCGTTTTCAACAGTCAGGAGCAGTGGGGTGGTCAGGGTGAAAGCGCGGGTGACGTATTTGCCATGCTTGCTGCCGATTTGGGATTGGATGGCGACACTTTTGCCACTTGTTATGCCAGCAGCGATCAAGATGACCTGGTGCAGGCCAACTTCGAAGAGGCGATTGCTCTGGGTGTGCGCAGCACTCCCTCTTTCTTCTTTAATGGCTATCTGGCTTCCGGGGCCATGCCCTTTGACAGTTTTGAACAGATTGTGACCTGGGGTGAAAAGGGTGAACTGGCGGCACAGGTGGAAGCCAACATTCGCGCTGCTTATGCGGCGCAGCAGGCACAGCAGCAACAGCAGCAAGTGCCGCCGACCCCGGCTGGCCCGGTAGATGTGCCTACGGATGATGTTGCTTTTGCCATTGGCAGCCCGGATGCGCCCATTACCATTGTGGAATATACCGACTATCAATGTCCGTTTTGCAGCCGCCATTTTGCGCAAACGTATCCCCAGTTGAAAGAACAATATGTGGATACCGGTCTGGTGCGTTATGTGTTTAAGGATTTCCCGCTGACTTCCATTCATCCACAGGCTGTGCTGGCGGCGGAAGCGGCGCGTTGTGCGGGCGAGCAAAATGCCTACCTGGAAATGCATGACGCCCTCTTTGCCAACCAGAATGAATGGAACGGCCGTCAGGATGCGGCCACTCTCTTCACCAACTATGCCAGACAGATAGGGCTGGAGCCGACCCCCTTTGCGGAATGTCTGGAAAGTGGTCGTTATCAGCAGGCGGTGGAAGCTGATTTGAATGAAGGCATTGCTTTTGGTGTGCGCGGCACGCCTACCTTTTTCATCAACGGCCATATCTTTGTCGGTGCGCAGCCGATGGAGGCATTTGAACAGATAATCACGGCCGTGCAGAATCAATAAGAGTTGCGATTGGAGATTGGAGATTGACTATCTCTAATCTCCAATCTCCCCATCTCCATGTTTCTCAAATTCGCCAAATCCGTCCCATACCTGCCCGATCTGGTGCGCAGCCGCCCCCATGTGACGGTGGCTGATAAGCAGCGCGGCAGCACCAATCCCCCGTATGCCGTGCCGTATCATTGTAAACCCTGGGTAGATGGGCAAACGATGGGCTGGACGCTTTTTTATGGTTTTCTGACACCCATTACTATTTCGGCAAAAGTGGATGGCACGCTGGTAGTGGAAAATCTGGAGATGTTAGCGCGGGAAACGCAGCAGCCATATATTGTTTCTCATTTTGCGCAGGGGCATTTTGGCATTGGCTGTGGGTATACATTACAAACGCCGCCTGGTTTTTTGAGCCTGATCATAGCGGCCACGCGCCCACCGGCGGGATTAGATGCATTAACGGCCGTTATTGAGACCGATTGGTACCCCCGCCAGTTGTTTTTGGTGTTTCGTATGCCGCCGCCCGGTGTACAGATTTTTCTGGATCGGGGCATGGAACTGGCGCGGGTGGTGGTGATTCCGCGGCAGGATGAGTGGGAGGCACGGCCGTTGACCACTGCCGAATTGACCGAACTGACTGAGCGCCAGCAGCAGTATCTCGACGAAGAAAAAATTACCCCCACGCGCTGGACGTCTGCTTCTGGCGACCAGTTTACCCACCTGTATAAACACTGGTCTGCCCGGCATCGGGGCAGTGCAAAATAAGGTGAAAATGGATGAATGTTGGGGCCGCGCTTTGTTTAAGCTGGGTTATTTTGGCGTTCTTTTTTCTCTTTATGGGACGGCCGTCCTCCGGGCGGACGATGATATTAGGGTGGGGGTCGTTGGCGGTGGGCGTCTTGGTGTGGGGCACGGCCGTGTATGCCACCCTGCACAATTGGCTGCCGCCTCTGATCGGGAACCTGCGCGCTAATTGGACTTTTGCCAGTTGGGCAGGCGTGAGCGCCCTCAGTTTTGTGGTGTATGGGTACGGCAAACGCGCGGCAGCGGTAGAAGTGTCGGGCATGGCGAATGGGGCGCTCTACTTTTTGTCATTTTTGGGCGGGTGGGCCGGGGCGTTTGCGGCACAATACCTGTTGTCTTACAAAAATGAGGGCGTGGCGCATCAGGTGGTCACGGCCGTGATGATGTTGGCAAACGTTGTCACTTGGGCGTGGGTGGCAAACCAGATATGAAGTGGCAGCCTGCCACCTGCCACTTGCCACCAAATGAAGTATCATTTCCCCAAACAGGAGAACAGCTATGGACATTGGACAGGCATTTGGCTACATCAGCGAAGATAAAGAGTGGACGAAGAAACTGTTGTTAGGCGCAGTCATCGGCGCGATTCCCATCGCCAATTTTGCCATCTTTGGCTACCAGATTCAGGTAGCCCGGAATGTGGCGGCAGCAGTCGCGCAGCCCGAATCTGATTTGGGATCACCACTGCCGGATTGGAACGACTTCGGCCGTTTGTTTGCCGACGGGCTGCGTTTTATCGCTGTCTTTTTCCTTTACATGCTGCCCGTCTTTTTGCTGATTGGTTGTTTGAGCGCCGGGATGATCGTTCTGACGGCTGGTCAGGCTGAACTGTATGCTTCGTCCTCCGCCCCACCGCCGCCTGAATTTTTCGTTCTGTTTGGCCTGATGTTTGCCTGCGCCATGCCGTACAGTTTGCTGTTGTATGCGTTCTGGCCCATGTTTGGTATTCAGATCGCCCGTCGTGGCTCGGTTGGCTCTTGCCTGCAATTTGCCGAGATGTGGCGGTTGGCACGCGCCCAACCCACCGACTATCTGTTGATAGTGTTGATCTTTTTTGGCCTGTATATGGGCGTCAGCCTGGTGATGCTGCCGGCGCTCATTGTGGTTTTCATCCCCTGCATAGGTTATTTCATTTATTTGGGCCTGATGTATGGGGCGATGATGTTGGTGTTGATGGTCACCGGCCATTTGCAAGGGCAGTTTATTGCCGCTGATAACCGGATGCAGTCGGGCCACGAGGCGCTGGAACCGGTGATGGAGTAATGAGTGGAGTAGTGGGTGGGGAAATGGCGGCACAAAAGCCAATGTTTTATGTCGGCGAGGTGCCGGTTGATGGTGATGTTGTCCTGTCGCCGATGGCCGGGTATTCGGATGTGCCGTACCGGGCGTTGTGCCGTGCTTATGGCTCGGCCATGCATTATACAGAATTTGTGCCGGTGGAGGCGCTGTTGGGACGGCAGGTGCATGAGCGTTATCGGATGCGGTTGGATAAACAACCGGGTGAACGGCCGATGGTTTTCCAGATTTTTGGCAATGACGCGCATTTGCTGTTGCGAGCGGCGCTGCGGATTCAGGCGTGGGGGCCAGATGTGATTGACGTGAACATGGGCTGCTCCACGCGCAAGGTGAGCGGGCGTGGCGCCGGTGTGGGCATGATGCCCCAGCCAGGGTTGGTAGCGGAAACATTTCGGCTGCTTTCGTCTCATTTGTCTGTGCCGGTGACAGGCAAGATTCGCCTGGGGTGGGATGCCACGCAGCAAAATTATCTGGAGATTGCCCGGATTATGGTGGACAACGGGGCGGCGCTGATTGCCATGCACGGCCGTACCAAAATCCAAAAGTACGACGGCCGTGCCGATTGGGACGCCATTGCCCGCCTCAAACAAACCGTTCGTGTGCCCGTCATTGGCAATGGCGATGTGCAAACGCCCGCAGATATTGACCGCATGAAAAGCCACTCCGGTTGTGATGCGGTGATGATTGGCCGGGCCGCCATTGGTAACCCCTGGATTTTTTCCCGTCGCTGTCGGGAGGATGTAGGGCTGGTGGATGTGGTCACGGCCGTGCGCCGCCACGCCCATGAAATGGCCCGCTACTACGGCGAGAGCTACGGCCTGATGCAATTCCGCAAACACCTCAAACAATACGCTGCCGGCTTCCCCGAATTAGAAGCCCTGATGCCCACCTTATTAACAGCTGCCACCCTGGCCGAATTTGAAAAATATCTCGCAGAAGTAGAGATCAGAGATTGGAGAGTGGAGATTGAACACACCCCCATCCCCAATCTCTAATCTCTAATCTTCCAATCCCTAATCTCCCCATGTACCCCATAGACGCCCACTTCGACGAGACCTTTGCCAGCCAGATGGCAAAGCTGGAAGCCTATAACAAACATTATTACCGCCCTAACAGCTATTTGCACAAATGGTGGGCGCGGCGCTGTGGCAGCACCTTTCGCCTGATTTTGAAGGGGTTGGTGACGGACACGGCCGTGCAAGATTATTACGCGCCTGGTGGCCTGGAAGGGCGCGTCATCCTGGACCCCATGATGGGCGGCGGCACCACCCTGCACGAAGCGATCCGCCTGGGGGCCAACGTCCTGGGCGCAGATTTAGACCCTATTCCGGTGTTACAGGCACGGGCCACATTGACTCATGTGCCATTGGCGGAACTGGAAGCCGAATTTGCCCGGTTTTATGGGGCGCTACAGACCGAGCTGGCGCCATTAGTTCTCACAGCCCATCCGGAAACGGGTGGGCTGACGCCGCTGCGTTTTGTGATTTATGGGGCGCGGCGTTGGGTAGACGGCCGTGCCGTCATGGTGGTTGACTCGCTGGTTTTGCGCATAGCCAATGATGGGTCAATCATCCGGTTATGCCCGGATTGCCAGGCGGTGTTGCATGGGCAGTCAACCCACCATTGCCAACCGACTGCCGCTACCCTGCCGCTGCTGGAGAAGGGCAATGCCTGGGGACGCGGTCGTCGTTCGCCGGTGAGTGATGATTTGACCATCCCGTACTGGCAGCGGTATGTGCCATTGGTCGTGGTGGGGCAGTCCGGCGGTGATGGCGACCTCTTCTTCAAATCACCGGACGCCGTTGACCGGCAGGCCATTGCCCAGGCCGACCACCGGCGGGCGGCGTTGTCCTTTGCCCGGCCTGATTTTGTGGTGGAGCCGGGGCGGAAATCGCGCCAGTTAGCGGCGCACGGGGTAGATAATTACCTGGATTTATTTTCCAGCCGCCAACTGCTTTATCTGGACAAAGCCATACGGTTGCTGCCAGATTTTGCGCCGGACGTGCGGTTGAATCTGGCGCTGTTGGTCTCCACGTCGCTGGAATTTAACTCGATGTTATGCGGTTACAAGGGGAAAAATCAGCGGCGGCCCGGCGCGGTGCGCCATACGTTTTCCCATCACGCCTATTCATTTCCGCACACGGCCGTAGAAAACAACCCCCTGCACCCGGACAAAGCCTCCGGTACGCTGCAACGGCTGTTTCATACGCGGCTGGTAAACGGCCGTGTCTGGGCGCAAGCCCCACGGGAACGGCAGGTGGCCCGGTCGGGAGAGCAGCCCATGGGGGCTGAGAGGCGGCTACAGCACAGGGATTTTGTGGAAATTCGGGGGGAGCGAGACGCCGGAACGGAAGTCGCCGAATTTGAACAGGTTCGGCCGGATGATCAGCGCAAGTTCTGGCTGCGACAGGGTTCATCGGCGCACCTGAATCTACCGGATGGCAGTGTGGACTTTGTGGTCACAGACCCGCCCTATTTTGACAGCATTCAGTACAGCGATCTGGCGGCTTTTTTTCGGGTGTGGCTGCGCTGGCTGCTGCCAGCAGCGGCTGATTGGGCATATGATGTGCGGCTTTCGGCCGTTGACCCGCACCGGCGGGATCGGGAGAGTCGGTATACAGAGATTTTGAGCCAGATTTTCGGGGAATGTGCGCGGGTATTAAGGGGGGACGGCCGTCTCATTTTCACCTTTCACCACTGGAACCCTAAAGCGTGGGCGGCGCTTACCATTGCCTTGCAACGGGCCAATTTCCGGCTGGTGAACCGCTACGTGGTCTATTCGGAAAGCCATCTGAATGTGCATGTAGCGGGGATGAAGGCGCTGTTACATGATGTGGTGTTGGTGCTGGCGGCTGGAGAGGGGTCACTTACGGGCGGCGGGTACGGCCGTGACTGGCCCAGCGTCGCCCCCATCACCACCACCGATAGCGAACAATTTTGCCGTGATTGCGGCGCGTTGCTCGGTCATCTGCTGGCTGCTAATTTAACCGAAGCAGAAGTGCAGGCAATCTGGCAGCAGGCGATTAAATGAGATTAGAGATTGGAGATTGCTGAATCTCTAATCTCCAATCTCTTCCCAATCCCCATTCACCAAACTTTCACGCCTTTTTCCCCCATTGTGCCTTGACCGGGTGTTATACTGGCAGCGTTTTATTCATGTCAGTCTGAACTCTCAGCAGTATTCGTAGAGGAAAGAATACGGTGGGCAAATCAATTGTTTGCCCCCAGGAGGAAGTCTGAGATGAACAGCGTGCAAGAGGATTCACCCTCGCCAGTAATGCCCCCTGTTATCAAAATTTCTGATCCGCAACCACCACCCCAGGTTATCCCATTTTGGGACAGGTTACAGTGGAAAGCAGCCTATTGGCGTCATTCACGGGTGGTGACGCCCAAAATGAAAACGGTGCACGGGTTGGCCCTGATGCTTGTGCTGGCGCTGGTGGTCGGCGTGGTTTCGGTCACCGCTGCGTACAACTATACAGTGCAGCCAGGAGACACCTTGTTTAGCATTGCCCGGCGCTATAACACCACCGTGTCTGACCTGGTGGCGACCAATCAGATTGCCAACCCGAATCTGATTTTGGTAGGGCAGCAGCTCAATATCCCTGACGCCGAGACGAACAGGGTGAGTGCGGCAGCGGCTGTAGCGGTCGCTGTGCCAGTAGAAGCACCCGCTGCGGCTGCCTCTGCGCCTTTAGCCGGGTCTGCGGTGGCAGCGCCGATTGTTGTGCAGCCGGCGGCAGGTTCGGGCGTCACCTATGTGGTGCGGCCAGGTGATACGGTGTATCGTATTGCCACGCGCTTTGGCACAACGGTCACGGCCGTAGCCCAGGCCAACAATCTCGTTAATGCCAATACCATCTATGTCGGTCAGGTTTTGATCATCCCGTCTGCCACAGGTGGTCATTACACGGCTCCCCCGTCATCCTGGACACAGAATCCCTACGTGGCGCCCTATGCGCCTGCACCCAGCGCCCCGGCCACTGACTGGTCCCAGGTTCCCTCCTCGCTGCCCGATGTACCCAACACCCCGGCTACCACCGAGACCAATCCCACCGTGCAGGTAGACCGAAGCTGCGCCCGGTTTAATTTTATGCAAGGACGGGACCGGTATCGGGGTTCAATGGATGGTGTGTATGTGCTGATTGACGTGACCGGCGGCCAGATTGCTTCCTGGACGGCCCGCGAAGGAGCGTTGGATTCGGGTTGGATTAACGGGCTGCCCCTCTCCCATCCGTCGGTGCATGTGCGTGTCTTGTTTTACCCCCGCTATGGTGGTGGTGCGCCCATTCAAATGGAGATCGTGAACCCTGCACCCGGAACGGGTTATGGCTGGTTGACACAAGGGGCGTGTCATTCCATCGAAATTCAATACCCTGCCGGTTATTAGACGGACAACCAGACCTGACAGGTTTCCTATGCCTGTCAGGTCTTTTGGGTTTAACTTTCACGCTTTTTTAGCCGAAGGTGTGGGGGGCGGTGGTTATACTGCGGTCACTTTTCGGAAATGGGACGCAGATTTGCAGGATTTTCGCGGATGAGAAAGGGTGAAATGAATAACGAAGAGCCGGGTGATAGCCCCCCCGCAGTTGTCATTAAAGTTGCCGGATTACCAGGTGATCATGCCTGCGCTGAGCGAAGTCGAAGTGGCCGTACCTCTCCTCAACACATTCCCCTCTGGACAAAGTGGCGCTGGCGGGCTGCCTATTGGCGGCATTCTCGCTGGCAGCCGCCCGAATGGAAGTCACCGTACTGGCTGGCTCTGAGCGGCACCCTGCTGTTGGTGATTATTTTTGCGGCGGTTTCCACGGCCTATGAAGAGGAACCAGAACTGCGACGGCGGGCGGTGGAGATGCAAGCCCTTTCGTCCGGGGGCAGCGTTAACGTAGCGCCACAACCGCCGGTCGTCACGGCCGTGTCCCCTGCCATCTACGCCACTGGCAGCGCCATTTACGTCGTCCAGCCAGATGACACCCTCTACCGCATTGCCAGCCGCTATAACACCACCATAGAAGCGTTGGATCAGATCAACCAGCTAAACAGCACGGTTAGCGTAGGGCAGGTATTGGTGATTCCATCGGCAGATTGGCGGTCAGGAGGCACGGCCAGCGCAGGCGTGTCTACCGACCAGTACGCCTGTGCCCAGTTTAGTTTCCACCAGGGGGAACGCAGCGCCCAGGCGGGCGTGTATGCCCTGCACGATGTGATGGGGGGGCAGATTGCCGCCTGGTCGGCTCCGGCTGGGGCGATGGCCTCTGGCTGGATTTATGATTTGCCGGTGGCCTTTGCCTCTGTCCATGCGCGGGTACTGTTTTATCCGCGTTATGGTGGCGGCACGGCCGTGGAAATGACTATCCTCAACCATGCGCCAGACACCAGCGCCGGCTGGCTGACGCGCGGCCTATGCCACTCGCTAGAACTGGCCTACCCTTGATCACAAGTGCCAGGCAAGGGGCAGAACCGCTTGAAGTGGTCAGGGTTCAAGGCCCCTTGTCCCCAGGGTAATTCCAAAGTCCAGGCTTTTTGACTGCGGAGAGTAGCACGCCCATGTGTGAACGAGCAACACATGGTCGTGTTGCTCTCTGCTATCACGAGTAACACCAGACTTTGGAATCGCCCTGACCACTACCGATTTCCCATCAAGAAGCTATAATTATTGACGATACTTTGGTTTGGAAGCGGCTCGTTGGCGTGGTCTGACCGCTGCTTATCAGCATACAGCTTTGGCGTATGCAGTCATGTTGGGGGGGCCTTGACGGTTCATCGTTTTCAACAGCCTAAACTTGTTGGTTCCCGCACCATGGTTTTGGCTCTGAAAACCGTATCGTGAATTACCGAATAATCTCTGGATACAAAAACGATGACAATCAAGTGGATCGTTTGGCACAAGCTCTTAAAAATCTTCACCGCGTTGGTTATGCTTGTGCTGTTGCTCCCTGGCTCACGGCTAATATCTGTGCTTGCTCAGAGTGCTCCAGAGACGGTAATGCCCGTGGCTGCCAGAAAATATATCCCATTGACCGCCCCCCCCATTGCACCGGACTTAAAATTCACCCACCTGTCCCTTGAAGATGGACTATCCCAAACGACCGTCATTTCCATCCTTCAGGACAGCCGTGGCTTCATGTGGTTTGGCACCCAAGATGGTCTCAACCGGTACGACGGCTACGACTTTGTCGTGTACCGTAATGATCCCAACGACCTCAACAGCCTGGGTGACAACCGGATCAGGGTTATCATAGAAGATGCTATAGGAATTCTCTGGATTGGCACGGAAGCAGGAGGGCTGAACAAATATGACCCAGGCACAGATACCTTTACCCGCTACCGACCTGACCCTGACAACCCGAATAGCCTGAAAAATAATAGGGTTTGGAACATTTGGCAGGACGAGGCTGGGCCCTTATGGCTGTACATGGATGAAGGTTGGTTGACCCAATTTGACCCCCAAAGTGAAACCTTCACCCATTATCAGTTCGTCCCGCCTGAGCTGACGAATCCCGCCACCGGGCAAAATATCAAGGCAATATACCAGGACAAAACGGGCATCATTTGGCTGAGCAATAACGGAGATGGTCTGGTCAGCTTTAACCAGGAAACGGGCCTGTTTACCAATTTCCTCCATGATCCAGCGGATGCCGCCACGATTAGCCCTGGTGAAGTTCTAAATGTTTATGAGGATAACGCCGGTTCCTTGTGGATTTCCACTGAAGGGGGTGGGCTAAATCTGCTGGATCGTGAAAGTGGGCTATTCACCCATTTTCAGGTTGACCATGATGATCCGTACAGCATCAGCGATAATACCTCCCGCCAGGTTTACCAGGACCGTGCGGGTACGTATTGGGTAGCTACCGCGAAAGGGCTAAACCTGTTTGATCCGAGAACCGGCCAATTCATTCACTACCAAAAAGACCCAACCAATCCTTATGCTTTATCTGACGACAATCTTAATACCATCTATGAAGACCGTGGGGGTGTACTTTGGCTTGGAACCAATGGCGGGGGAATCAACAAACTTGATCTGGGGGGAATACAGTTCACGCATTACAGAAACTTGCCAGACAATCCAAATAGTTTGAGTACCAGTTACATCTATTCCATCTATGAAGATAAAGACGGCATCCTGTGTGTGGGCGGCGATGACGGGGTACTCAACCGTTTTGACCGGGCAAACAATCAAGTGACCCGCTACGAACCGGATGCGGAGAATCCCAACGCTCTTAACGAAAGCTGGTCTGTCAGCGCCATTTATGAAGATCGAACCGGCGCGTTTTGGGTTGGCACATTTGGCGGGGGACTGCACACCTTTGACCGGACAACAGAGCAATTTCAACGGTATCTTCATAACCCGGACGAACCGCACAGCATAGCCAGTGACATCATTCTGGCAATTTATGAGGACAGCACTGGTACCTTATGGATTGGTACGGATGGGGGCGGGCTTAACCGCTTTGACCGCCAGACCGGGGAGTTTCATCACTACTTATCTGATCCGGGCAATCCGAATAACCTTCGTCCCGGTACCATCAGAGGCATCTATGAAGATCAGTTCGGGTTTTTATGGCTAACCAGTTGGGTAGAGGGGCTGACCCGCTTTGACCCAAAGACGGAGCAGTTTGTGAACCACCGGCATGACCCCGATAACCCGCAAAGTCTAAGCAGAGGAGAGGTCTATGTCGTTCATGAAGACCATGAGGGCGCCCTATGGGTAGGCACGGGCAGTGGACTGGATAAATTTGATCGCCAGACTGAAACCTTTCGCCATTACATGGAAGAAGACGGCCTACCCAACAGCGTTATTTACGCCATTATGGAAGATACCTCCGGCAATTTGTGGATTTCAACCAACAAAGGGGTATCGAAATTCGATCCCCGCGCCGAAACATTCCAAAACTACAATGTTTTTGATGGTCTGCAAAGTGACGAGTTCAACCAAAATGCTTTTTTCCAAAGCGCTAGCGGGGAGATGTTCTTTGGCGGCATTAACGGTCTGAACGCTTTCTACCCGGAACAAATCACCAACAACCCCTATCGCCCTCCGGTCATCCTGACCGACTTCCAGCTCTTCAATCAATCTGTTGCTATCGGTGAAGATTCTATTCTGCAAAAGGCCATCTGGGAAACGGAACACATTACGCTGAACTACGATCAGGACGTTTTTTCTTTCGCGTTTGCGGCCCTCAGCTACGCCGCTCCCGAAGAGAACCGGTATCGCTACAAACTGGAAGGGTTTGACGATGAGTGGAATGAAGTAGATGCCAACCGCCGCTTTGCCACCTACACCAGCTTACCACCAAGTGATTATATTTTTCGCGTGCAAGGAGCCAATGAAGACGGCGTATGGAATGAAGAAGGTGTGTCACTCAGCATTACTATCACACCGCCCTGGTGGGGAACCTGGTGGTTCCGTATCCTGGCTGGGCTGGCGGTAGTGGGCCTGGTTGCCGCCGGGTATAGTTATCGCGTGCGCAGCCTGCGCCAGCGAACCGTAGAACTGGAGATGCAAGTGACCGAGCGAACCCACGAGTTAGCCGAGTCGAACCAACAGTTGCAGATCGCAAAAGAAAAGGCCGAGGCTGCCAACCAGGCCAAAAGCGTTTTCCTGGCCAACATGAGTCACGAACTGCGCACCCCGCTCAACGCCATTTTGGGCTATGCCGACATCCTCAAACGGCGTACAGATTACACCGGCCCCCTGGCCGACGGTCTGGTCATCATCCAGCGCAGCGGCGAACACCTGTTGACCCTCATCAACGATGTGCTTGACCTGGCCAAGGTCGAAGCCGGCAAGCTGGAACTCGATCCAGCCCCTTTCCATCTGCCCACATTTTTGCATGAGATTATTGACATCATCCGTGCCCGGGCCGAAACCAAGGACATCACCCTTGCCTATGAAACGCCCTCTCCTTTACCTGACATCGTGCAAGCCGATGAGAAACGTCTGCGCCAGGTCTTACTCAACCTGCTGGGTAACGCCGTCAAGTTTACCAACCAGGGGCACGTGACGCTGCGCGTCATTGCCCGTGAGGCGAACGCGGGGACAGATGACTCCTGCCGGCTTACTTTCGAGGTAGAGGATAGTGGCATTGGCATCCCACCTGACCAGTTGGGGCGCATCTTTCAACCCTTTGAGCAGGTGAGTGAGGCCGAGCAGCGGGTGGAAGGCACCGGGCTGGGCCTGACAATCAGCCAGCAAATCGTGCAACGGATGGGCAGCCAATTGCAAGTCAAGAGTGAGATGGGGGGCGGCAGCACGTTTTGGTTTGAGGTGACTTTGCCGGTGCTAGGAATTGCCGAGCCGGAGCAGCCAACTTTTGTCCGCGAAATCGTTGGTTATGAGGGGGCAAGGCGGCGGGTACTCGTGGCCGATGATAAGCTCTACAACCGAATGTTGCTGGTGGATATGCTGACGCCCCTGGGTTTTGAGGTGCGTACCGCTGAGGATGGGCAACGGGCAGTGGATGAGGCGCAGGCATGGCGACCCGACGTGATCCTGATGGACCTGGTGATGCCGGTCAAAACTGGCATCGAGGCAGCCCAGGAGATTCGCAGTCGCCCGGGGCTTGAGAGCGTACTCATCATCGCCGTCTCGGCCAGTGTACTCGAGGCGGATGAAGAAAAGAGTCGAGTGGCTGGGTGTGACGCCTTTTTGCGCAAACCCGTTAAGATGGAAAAGTTGTTGGATTTGCTGGAAGTGCATCTCAAACTGAGTTGGCGTCGCGCTGAACCACAGGAGTTGGGCGAAACAGCCGCCGCGCCGCTGATCCCACCGCCCCAAGAGGATTTGATGGTGTTGTCCAGGTTAGCTCAGTCGGGGCGGGTCTGGGATATTCAGAAACACGCCGCCCACCTGGCCCAAAAAGACGCAGACTACGTCCCGTTTGCCAGCACACTGCAAGAAATGGCCCGGGGGTTTAAGCTTGATCAAATCGCGGCCTTTGTTGAGCAGTTCATCCAGGAGTAACCAGATGAGCATCATTGAAAACCCAGACGAAGCCGTTGTTTCTCAAAACCAGACAATCTTGATGGTGGATGACACGCCCGCCAACCTGGCCGTCGTCGGCGATTACCTGACCCAACAAGGTTATCAGGTCATGGTGTCGCTGACTGGTGAAACGGGGTTAAGCCTGGCTCAGGAAGCTCATCCAGACCTGATCTTGTTGGATGTGCTTCTGCCGGGCATAGATGGCTTTGAGACCTGCCGCCGCTTGAAAGCGGATGAGCAGACACGGGATATCCCCGTCATTTTCATGACAATTGTGACCAGAACAGAGGACAAGGTCAGGGGGTTTGAAGCCGGCGGCGTAGATTACATCACCAAGCCCTTTCAACACGAGGAGGTGTTGGCGCGGGTCACTACGCATCTGCGCATTCGAGAACTGACTCAAAAGCTTGAAGAGGCGAAGGAGGGCCTGGAACTGCGCGTGGTGGAACGTACCTCTGCGTTAGCTCAGGCCAACATCAGATTGAAAGAAGAAATTGCCGAGCGTCAGAAGACAGAGGAGGAGCGCGAACAGTTGTTGCACCAGATACAGCAACAGGCTAAGGAAGTACAATTCATTGTTGACACGGTTCCTGAGGGTATGTTCCTGCTCAGCAAGAATGGGCGTGTCAGGCTGACCAATGGCATTGCCGAGCAATATCTGACCCTTCTGGCGCCAGGCTGGGAAACGGAGCAATTGACGCATCTAGGCCCATATCCGCTGACGGATCTATTGACATCGCCACCTAAGGGGTTGTGGCATGATGTGGCGATGGGGGAGCAACTTTTTGAGGTCATTGCTCGTCCGGTCGAGAATGGTCCAACCAATGAAGGGTGGGTTTTTGTTATCCGTGATGTGACACGGGAACGAGAGATTCAGCAGCATTTGCAGGCGCATGAGCGTCTGGCGGCGGTGGGTCAGTTGGCCGCCGGGATCGCCCATGATTTTAATAACACCCTGGCGGTCATTATACTGTATACGGACCTTCTTTTACGCACCCTGGAGTTGCCACCGCGGGCCGAGGAACGTTTGCATATTTTGGAACAGCAGGCGCAACGAGCCAGCGACCTGATTCAGCAAATTCTGGATTTTAGTCGCCAATCGGTGATGGAAAGGCAATCTCTGAACCTGTTGCCTTTCTTGAAAGATTTGCTTCGGTTGCTCCGGCGCACATTGCCAGAGAGTATTGATATTGAACTTGATTATGCCCAAGATGCGTATGTCATCCATGCCGATCCGTCGCGCATTCAGCAGGCGATTATGAATCTGGCGGTGAATGCGCGGGATGCGATGAGGGAAGGGGGACATCTCCTCATTAGCTTAAACGGAGTCCGGCTGGAGCCGGGAGCCTTGCCGCCGGTGCCGGGGATGGGGCCAGGGGAATGGATACGGGTTAGCATCGCAGATAGTGGCACGGGGATACCGGCCGAGGCGGTGGTTCATATTTTTGAACCTTTTTTCACCACCAAAGAGCGGGGTCAAGGGACGGGTTTGGGGTTGGCGCAAGTGTACGGTATTGTGCAGCAACATGACGGTTTTATTGGGGTGACGACCGAGGTGGGACGGGGGACAACTTTTCAGCTTTATTTTCCGGCGTTGGTGGTGGATTGCCCCGCGGGCGCGAAGCCGCCCACGGCCGTGTTGCCTCAAGGTCAACGGCAGGTGGTGTTGGTGGTAGAGGATGAGGATGTTATGCGGCAGGCGTTGGTGGAGAGCCTGACCCTGTTGAACTATAGCGTGCGCGAGGCCCGTAACGGCCGTGAAGCCTTGTCTGTTCTGGCTCAACAAGGCCATGAAATTGCCGTGGTACTCAGCGATGCGGTAATGCCGGAAATGGGGGGCGTGGCCCTCTTTCATGCCCTGCGAGAACAGGGCCTGGCGATTCCGTTTGTGATTATCACGGGACATGCGGTGGAGAAGGATATGGAGAATCTGCGGGCTTTGGGGTTGTACGGCTGGCTGAGAAAGCCGCTGGAGCTATCTAAACTGGCTGAATTGTTGAGGCAGGGGTTGAGGTGACGAGTGACGGGTGACGGGTGACGGGTGGTCAGAGAAAATCCACGCATCACATCAGACTCCACCAACTTCTGATGGACTATAATTTGTTGACAACCTCCCTGCTCTCCTTTACGCTTACCACATCTTTTATTGATCCCAAAGCAGGCAGAGAATGTGTTTAAGTGCTTATGTGTTCAGGTGTTCACCTGAACACCCCGCAAGGAGGTAGTATGAGCGACAACGGCCGTTACATTGCCGATGTAACCATTCCCGATGATGTCCAAATTGAACCGGGCCAGCAGTTTGTGAAAACCTGGCGGCTGCAAAACAATGGCAGCACCACCTGGGGGCCGGGCTATGAATTGGTTTTTGTAAACGGGAATGCCATGGGCAGCCCGACGGCCGTGCCCCTGCCCGCTGCCGCCCCCGGCCAACAGGTAGATGTTTCCATCAACCAGACTGCTCCCAACACCGCCGGCAAACATTTTGGCGACTGGCGGCTGCGCAACGCGCAGGGGCAGTTCTTTGGCGAACTGGTCTACCTGCGCATTCTAGTTCCCTTCAACGCCCCAGTAGAAGAGAAACCACCCAAAGCCCAAGAAAAACCAACGCCGCTCCCGCCGCCGATAGAATTTGAGGGGGAGTTTGAACCGGCCAAATGGCGCCAAACCATCTGGGCCATCACCAGCATCTTTGAATCCGGCAGCCCGGAAGGCAACCCGGCCGCTTACCAGACCTACGACGCGGGCGTCATCAGCTTTGGCAAGCATCAGGCTACGTTAGCCTCGGGTACGCTGAACCGGGTGCTGCAAGCCTACCTGGCCCGCAGCAGCAGCACCACCGCGCAGGCGCTCAAAAACGAATATGCGGCGCGGGTAGCCCAGATGGATGGTAGTTTGCGGCACGACGGCCGTATCAAACAACTCCTCCTGGAAGCAGCCCAGGAACAGGCCATGGCCGAGGCCCAAGATACTGTGTTTGAGGAGGGTTTCTACAAACCGGCTGTGACGGCCGCCCGTGAATACAAAGTGCGTTCTCCGCTGGGATTAGCCGCCCTCTACGACACCAACATCCAGGGTGGGCTGCATATCGTCCTGCCGCGTGTCACCGAACGACTGGGTGGCAAAATCGGTGAGAAGGGCATCACCGAGCCACAGTGGATTAGCGCTTTTCTGGATTTGCGCGAAGAACGCCTCAACCGGCTGGCTGATCAATACATTGCCAAAGGCGACAAAGGTACGGGCAATGCCCTGCGCACCTCCACCTTCCGTGTGCAAGAATATCGCAAACTGCTCCAGGCGGGAAATCTGAAACTGGAAGGCACATTGAATGTGCGCGGCCGGCAGGTGGCCGGTATTCAGTAATCGGTAATCGGTAAACAGACCGATTACCGACGAGGAGAATACAATGAAAGTTCACAATAAAATCGGCTTTCACACCGGGCCTGGTGGTAATCCCACCGGGATTGGCGATTATTTTAAGGCATTGGATGCGGCGCACATTCCCTTTATCATTAAATCGGTAGACAGCTATGGCCCTGTTTTTGAGGCCAGCCAGTTGGCGCGCAAGAGCGGCGTACCGCATACCCTCGTTTACCGCATCAGTACCGCCGGACAGGGACATGTTTATGACTATGATGTGCCGCCGTACAAAGATCCCAAATATGCCAAAGACCCCGAAGGTGGGGCGGAACTGCATTGGCGGCGCACACGAGACAAACTGCCCAAAGAGTTTGACAAAGAGCTGACCTGGATCGAGCCAATTAACGAGGTGGATAAGGATTTGTGTGATTGGCTCGGCCGGTTTGCTGTGCATATAGCTAACCTGGCTCATCAGGAAGGCTACAAAGTTTCCCTTTTTGCCTGGTCAAGTGGCGAACCGGAACCGGCTGGCTGGGAAGAGCCGGGTATGCTGGAATACTTGCGGTTGTGCGCCAAACGGCCGAATCAGGCAGCCGTGGCCTTGCATGAATACAGTTACACGGTAGACAACATTCTTGATGCGTATCCCTACAAAATTGGCCGGTTCAAAGCCTTATTTGATGTATGCGATAAACACAATATCGTTCGCCCTACCGTGCATATTACCGAATGGGGATGGGCGCTTGATAATGTGCCGCCGCCGGAAAAAGCGATCAAAGACATCGAAAAGGTAGCAGAATTGTATGCCCGGTATCCCGAAATTAAAGGCGCTGCCATCTGGTATTTGGGGCCAGGTTTTGGTGGTATTGCCAATAAGGCACAGCGGCTCATTGCTCCGGTTAAAGATTTCACTTTGCAGCGTCACTTTGACGTGGAACTGGATAAGGCGACAGGCAAACCGGATGTACCACCACCGGTGCAGCCCCGGCCCCAACCACCGCCTCCGGCAGTGGTGGTAGAGCCACAGCCTAAACCTGTGCCGCCGGCAGCCCAAAAATCGAACGCTGCCTTTGTGGCCGATGTGACCATTCCTGATGATACGCGCCTGACGGTTGGGCAGCAGTTTGCCAAGACGTGGCGCGTGCGCAACACCGGTGAAACGACCTGGGGCGCGGGTTATTCTCTGGTGCAGGTGGGCGGCAGCGCCATGGGGTCTGGGGGCAAAGCGCCTATACCGGCAGCTAAACCGGGTGAGGTGGTAGATGTTACAGTACAAATGGTGGCGCCATCGCCGCCCGGTGTTTATTTCGGCGATTGGCGACTGGCCGACCCCCAGGGAAACCAGTTTGGGGATGTTGTCTTTTTACGCATTATTTCGGAGGCGGCAACGGCCGTGACACAGCCCGGTACAAACAACAGCGCCTATGTCGCCGACATCACTATCCCCGACGATACGCCGGTTGTCTCCGGCACACAGTTTGTCAAAACTTGGCGCGTCAAAAACACCGGCACGCGCGTGTGGGGGCCTGGCTACACGCTTACCCTGGTCAAGGGTGAGGCAATGGGCAGCCAGACCAGCCACCCCTTGCCGGCCATTGCCCCTGGCGCAACGGGTGATGTTTCCATCAGGCTGACCGCCCCCACGACGCCTGGTACTTACTTTGGCGACTGGCGCATGAAGGACGACCAGGGCAATTCATTTGGCGACGTGATCTATTTGCGGATTCAGGTGACACAAGGCGCTCCTGCGCCTACGCCCACACCCACACCGCCCCCCCACCGTGAGCCACCGGCTCCGACTGCGCCGCCTTTACAAACGGGCATGAACATCAACCCGGATGCGCCGCACAGCAACCCGCTGGAAACGGGTGAACTGCGTGGTCTGGATTGGGTGCGCTGGGTGTTTAAGCTGGCGGCGCGGCATAACCCGGCCGAACGACAGGACATCAACGCCGCCTTCCGCCAGTTCGACTCGCTGGTGCAGGGCTATGTGGATCAGGGCATCGGTTCGCTGATTGTGCTGAACCAGGAGACGGTGTGGGGCAATGCGCCCTGGTCGGGCAATAATGACTGGAACAGTTACGCCAATCAGTTGACGGCCGTAGCCCGCCAGATTGCCGCTCGCTATAAAAAGTACGGCGCAAAAGTGGCCTATGAAATATGGAATGAGGGCGACCTGGAAAACAATCCGGCCTCAGTCTATGTGCCACCGGCGCAGTTTGCGGTGGTGCTGAAGCGGGTGGCGGAAGCCATTCGCGCCGAGTCGCCGCAGTCGCCGCTGATTTTTGGTGGGCTGGCAACAGGGCCAAACAAGGGCATCCCGTATTTGAAGGCGTGTAAACAGGCGCTTAATGGCCCCTGGCCGGTGGACGCGATTGGGATTCATCCTTACGGCCGTTGGGGAACCAAAGCGCCCTTCGATTGGGGGAAGACGTTTGGCACGTTGGCGCAGGCGTTTGCCGAGTATGAAAAAGAGTTGCCTGGTTTGAAATACTGGATCACCGAGATTGGCGTGGCTGCCGATAATGAAATCGGGCCGCAGTATTACCAGGACATCGGCATGTACATTCAGGATGTCTACAGCACCATTGCCGCCCGGTATACCAACTTAATACCGGTGGTGGTCTGGTTTGCCTGGTCTGATCTGATGCGCAATGCGGGTATTGTGGATGGCAGCGGCCGGCGCAAGTCGTCAGTCTACACCGCCTATGAAAACATCCGCAGCCGCAAGTTCTAAGAAACGTTCGTTTGTAGTAGGCGATTCATCGCCGTTTGATGGCGATAAATCGCCTACTACGAACCTGGAAACCTATGAACGCAAGTAAATTAGCTCGATTGGGCGTACCATCGGGAGAGGCGATGAAGGCGGCGGGCACGGCCGTGCGCGATGCCCGCGCCATGGGTATTCCTAAACGCGACATACCGGATTTGATTACGGCCGTGGTTGAAAACCCGGCCGACTATACCAATGACGAACTGTTAGGCGGGCTGGCAAACGCTATCCTGGCTCAACAGACGCCTATTCCAACGTATAAGCCGCGTACACAGGCCGCCCCATTTCGCATTTGGGGCGAAGGTCTGGAAGCTGCCTCTATTGAGCAAATGAAAAACGCCGTGCAGTTACCCATTTCCACGCGCGGCGCGCTCATGCCAGACGCCCATGTGGGCTATGGGCTGCCCATTGGCGGTGTTCTGGCAACCCGTAATGCCGTTATCCCCTATGCTGTGGGCGTGGACATTGCCTGCCGCATGAAATTGACGGTGCTAGACATGCACCCCAACATGATTCGCGGCGAGCAAAAGCGGCTGGCGAACGCTATTGAAGCGGAGACCCGTTTTGGCATTGGCGCAAATTTCCCCCGCCAGTTGCGGCGTGACCATCAGGTGATGGATGAAGATTGGAGTGTTAGCCCCATTACCCTGCGCTACCGTGACAAAGCCTGGGAACAACTGGGCACCAGCGGCAGTGGCAATCACTTTGTCGAGTTTGGTATTCTGGAAGTGCTAGATGAAGCGGTTGGATTGTCAAAGGGGCACTATGTAGCCCTACTCAGCCACAGCGGTAGCCGAGGTACAGGCGCGTCAGTATGCGATTATTACAGCAAGCTGGCCATGGATTTGCACCCGGAATTACCCAAAGAGTTGCGCCATCTGGCCTGGTTAGATTTGGATACAGACCCTGGTCGGGAGTATTGGGCAGCGATGCAGCTCATGGGGTTGTATGCCGCTGCCAACCACGCCCTCATTCACAAACACATTGCCAAACACCTGGGGGCCAAAGTGCTGCTGGACATCGAAAACCATCACAATTTTGCCTGGAAAGAGGAGCATGACGGTGAAACGGTGATTGTGCATCGGAAAGGGGCCACGCCGGCGGGTAAAGGGGTTTTTGGCATCATACCCGGTTCGATGGGCGCGCCCGGTTTTGTGGTGCGCGGCAAGGGCAATGAGGCGGCGCTGCAATCGGCGGCGCACGGCGCCGGCCGCCGCATGAGCCGCAAACAGGCGATCAAATCCTTTACCTGGCATGATGTGAAGCGTTATTTGCGTGAGCGCGACGTAACCTTGATCTCTGCCGGGCTGGATGAAGTGCCCATGGCCTATAAGGACATCCACGAAGTTATGGCCGCCCAACGCGACCTGGTAGAAGTGCTGGCCCGCTTTGACCCGCGCCTGGTAAAAATGGCCCCGGCCGGCGAGCGGCCGGAAGATTGATAATTGTCAATTGTCAACTGGCAATTATCAATTGGCAATGGAGAAAGGGTGGGGGGCATTGGCAAATATCTGGTCTAAAATTTGACGTTCGCGTTGTTCGACGATGGCCAGGAATTGATCCGCCCCGCGCATCTCCTTAAAGGCGGCAAAACCGCGTTCCATGAAATCTTGCAGTTCGCTCCAGCCGCTGCGGGTAGCCGGGTGGCGGGCGGCGCGCAGCACCATGCCGATCATGGGGATGCGGGTGAGGTTGTCTACACCCCGGCCGACGTCCAGCACCATGACCAGTTGTTTCTGGCGGGTTTCGTAGTTATCGCACAGGCGATAGGCAGCAGCGTACATCTCGGCGGTGAGGGTGTCGGTCATGCCTAACTGGTTCACCAACACGTCGAGCAGGTGGCTGTCTAGCTGCTGCGTGATTTGGTTGAGTTGAATGGTTTTGCCCATGGTGGTGAGCAGGCGTTCGGGCAGGTATTTGCGCATGGTGCGGTAGACGTTTTCGGCGTCGGTGTCGCGCTGGCTGAAATCCTTCGCGCCGTAGATGTCGCTGAGGAAAAATTGGCAGGCACGGCCGTATCGCTTGCTGCGTAGTAAATCGTCATGGGTTTGTGCCAGTCGGCCTACCTGCCACTGTCGCAGGACAGCCATTTGTGGCGAAAGGCCGGAACTTTCCACCAATTCCCGTTCGCCAGCAATGCGTCCGCGTAACACTTGCTTGAACAATCCTGTTTCCTTTTGTACTTCTTCGGTTGTTTCTTCTTCGTCCATGGTTATGCTTACCAGGTGCGTCGCACCAATCGGTATGATACACCTGAGATTCAACGGCCGTTCAATATCTTTGTTAAATAGTATACCCGTTCCAGCGCCGGGAATGATTCCCAGGCTTCAATCAGGCGCGGTTGGCCGCCAAACTGGATGATAGCCGGGATTAGCTCTATTTCACGGACGCCATTGGCATCTAGCCACACATTCAAAATGGCGGTGCTGGGGTCGCCATCAATCTCAAAGGCAAAGTTGCCCAACCCATACACAATGACGCCGCCATTGTAGAACTCAATGCCTTGCAGGATGTGGGCATGGTGGCCGATGACGATGTCGGCGCCGGCGTCAATGGCGGCGCGGGCAATGGCTGCCTGTGGTTCGCTAGGCTCTTCCACATATTCAAAGCCGCTGTGCAGCACTACCACCACCAGATCAACCTGGGGGCGCACGGCCGTGACATCCTCAGTGACCACGTCCGGTTCGCCCCAGGCCAGACCGGGTGAGGTCTCCGTGGCGTCCCAGGTGCGCACATCAAAGGCGCTGCGCGCTTCCACAGGCACATTCACGTAGCCTAGAAAGGCAACCGTCAGTCCATTGGCTTCGGTAATATACGGAGTGCGGGCTTCGGCGCGGTTGGCGCCGGCACCAATAGGCTGCACGCCAGCCGCTTTGAGCAGTTCGATCCCTTCCAACAATGTTTCCTCACCGTAATCCATGCCGTGATTGTTGGCCAGCGAGACCACATCAAATCCGGCCAGGGCCAACGCTTCGGCCGCTTCCGGTGGGGCGCGGAAGGGGTAGGCTTTGGGCATGGGTTCACCGCCCGTGCCCAAAGCCGATTCTACATTCCCGACGGTGATGTCGGCGGCGTGGAAAAGGTGGGCTACTTTGGCAAAGGGGTAGGTCAGGTAGCCCTGGCGCAGGTTGTAGCCCAGGCCGCGGTCCATCATAATGTCGCCGACGGCCGTTATCTGGATGACAGACGCTGGTTGCAGCGCCGTTTGCAGCAAGGGGAGGAGTTGGGACACGGCCGTTTCCATGCCCGGTACGGCCGTGAGCGTTAGCTGTGTTTGCAGTGGGTACTCTGGTTGATTGGGTCGGATGCCGTTGACGTGCAGCGCCTTTAAGTCCGGCGTCATCTCATGCCAGGGCAGGACGATTACAATCTGGTGGCCGTTTTCCAGTATGGCCTGGGCGTCAGCCAGGGTGATGAACTGCCAGTTGGTGGTGAAAGGGATAGCCAGCGCCAGCGGCTCCTGAAAAATAAGAGCGCCTTCAGGATCATGACTCACAGCTACATGGGCCAGTCCGGCAGCCAGGTCTGCGGTGGGGTCGTCGCTGCGATGAAACTGCCAGGGTTGTTGTTCGGTTGTTAGTTCGGCCAGGGCGGTGGTGACGGCCGTTTCCCATTCGGCGGCGGCGGCAACGATGATGGGCGGGTCAGGTGTGGGCGTGGCGGTTGGTGACGCGGTGGGCGTGGGCGTGGCGGTGGCCGAGGGGGCCGGTGTGGGGGTGGAGGTAAGGATGGGCGTGGGTGAATTGGCTATTGGCAATTGATCGTTGACCATTGTTGGGGGCACGGCCGTGACCTGCACCGATGCCAATTCCACCGATTCGGCCGGTTGTGAAGCGCAAGCCATCAGGGAAATAACCAGAACGCCACTATTCAGGACAAACATTAAACGTTTTAGCATAAAAACCTTCGGTTAAGAGATTGGAGGTTGGAGATTAAGGCAATCTCCAATCTCCAATTTCCTTTAAGGAACACACGGCTCTGGCTGATTGGCTAATTGAAACTGTGTCAATGACAGCCCCATTTCGTGTAACGTCGTTGCCATTTCCACACCCACGTAGCGGTAATGCCAGGGTTCGTAATAAAAGCCGGTGAGTTCAAACGTTTCCAGGGGCCAACTGAGGGTGAACCCATAACGATGCGCGTTAGCCAGCAGCCAGATGCCTTCATTGGTTTTATAGAAGTAGGTGTGAAATTGTAAATTGGGGTCGCCTGTGTATAGTGGCAGTTCCGGTGAACCAAAATCAATGGTTGTGCCCAGTTGGTGTTCGCTGTAACCGGGTGGGGCGCTGATGATGTTGACATGACCGGGGAATTCGCTGGCCCACTTGTTGTAGGCGATGGATTGGGCGCTGTAGCTGCGGTAGCCGGATAGGATTTGGGGCTGTAATCCGGCGGCTTGCATGTCTGCCACCATCTGTACCAGCGATTCCACCATGATGGCCCGCAGTTCAATCGGATAACCAAGCGTTACGTCATTGCCCAGGTAATCATTGAGTGAAACCAGGTCGGTGGGGGCGTAGTCCCGGCTCAGGCCATAACTTTGGGTGACAATGGCCCACAGATCATCAGGGGCGATCAGCCGGTTGGGGCAGGGGCCAACAGCCGTAGCGGTTGGTGTTGGTGTTGGTGTGGCGGTGTTGGTGGGTGTGGGGGTGTGGGTGCTGGTGGGCACGGCCGTTGGCGACGCTGGCGGTGAGGTGACAGAGTGAGCAGGTGAGTGCGGCGCAGACGCCGGGGTGAGGGGGTGAGGGGGTGAGGGTGGTGAAGATGCCGGAGTGGGTGATGAAGACATCGCCAGTTGTTCAGGTGCGGGTGATGATAAGGGGGTGATGGGTGGTGGGGCTACGGCCGTGACCACCGGTCGGCACCCCATGACAACCAACAATAACATCAGACCGAGCAGGCAAAAGTATAATTTCTTCATAGATGCCTAATTGTAGCCTAAGCCCTGTACTTGCCCAAAAGTACAGGTTGACAAAGAGATAGCAAAACCGTACTATTTCCGGCATTGTATGCAATAAGCCGAAATTTATTCGGAAAAATGTGAGTAATATGGAATGATTGACGAAACTGATGCCCGAATTTTGATGCTTTTACAGGATAACGGCCGTTTGTCCAATGCGGCGATTGCCGAACAGGTGGGGCTGACTACTTCCACTGTCTTTGACCGTATCAAGCGCCTGGAGAAACGAGGCGTTATTCAGCGTTATGTGGCGGTGGTAGACCCGGTGGCGTTGGGCAAATCTATTACTGCTTTTGTGCGGCTGGTGGTGGGCGCCGATGATCAGGGAGATTACCTGACCAGTAAGCGGCGGTTTGCCGAAGTGTGCCAGGCGGAGCCGGATGTGTTGGAATGTCACACGGTTGCCGGCGAGGATTGTTATGTGTTGAAGGTGCGGGTGGCTCATACAGGTGAACTGGAAGCGTTGATTGAGCGGTTGCGTTCACAGGCGCTTATCACCCGTACCACTACGAACATTGTTCTTTCTACGTTCAAAGAAGAGACGGCCGTGGCCGTGGCGTTTGCGCAAGATTCGGATTGAGAGTGGAATGGGGAAATTGCATAATTTGATAGTTACCTGATTTCCCAATCACGAGGTGCATGATGAATTGGAAAAGTTTGTTTTTGATGATCTTGTTGGCGGCTCTGTGGGGGCCATCTTTTGTGTTCATTAAGGTGGGCGTGGAGACGATCCCACCGTTGACGCTGGTGTTTGGCCGGGTGGCGCTGGCAGCGGTGTTGTTGTATCTGGTACTGCGCTGGCAGCACGGCCGTTTGCCAGACTCGCTTACGACCTGGAAGCACATCTCGTTTGTGGCCCTGGTGCATAACGCCATTCCTTTTGTCCTGTTTGCCTGGGGTGAACAGTACGTAGACAGCGCCCTGGCCTCCATACTGAACGGGACTATTCCCTTGTTTACTATTCTTCTGGCGCACTTCTTTACACGGGATGATCGTTTGACGGCGGCTAAGGTAATTGGGGTATTGGTAGGTTTTGCCGGGATGTTGGTGTTGGTTTACCCGGCATTTCAAGATGGTGTAGCAGGTACCGCCTGGGGTGTGCTGGCGCTGGTGTTGGCTTCATTTTTGTATGCCGTTGCTATTGTCTATTCCCGCAATCACCTGCGTGGACTACCTCCTTTGGTGGCTCCTACCGGGCAGATGATCATGGCGTCGCTCTATTTGTTACCACTGGCGCTGCTGCTGGAACGGCCGTGGACGTTACCGATGCCCGCTGTGCCTTCCATCCTGTCCATGTTGGCTCTGGCAGTTTTAGGCACGGCGTTGGCCTTCATCGTTTACTATCGGCTGCTGGAACGCGCCGGGGCCAGCTACCTCTCCATGGTGGCCTATATGATTCCTGTTTTTGGCATCTTCTTTAGTGTTATTCTGCTCGATGAGCAGGTAACCGGGGGCATGATCTTGGGCGGCGCCTTGATCCTGTTCGGCGTGATGATCGTGAATGGTCTGTTCAACGCTGTGTTGGTGCGGCGTGTGCCCCAACAAGTTGGCGCAGGCGATTGATTGGATGGTGGGAGCAGTTTTTTACGACTGCTCCCACCTCATATGACCAATACCGACGAATCAATTTTGGTCACAATCTGGTGCGCCAAATCATCTAATAAATACCGTTCCCATCCAGTGCCCTGGTGTGCGCCAATGACTACCAGGTTATAGTTGCCATCTCTGGCTTCCGCCACCACTTCTTCTACCACCAACCCATGCCGTATTTTGGTCTGCAAATGCAGCGGCAGTTCCTGCAAAACGGCCGTATCATGCGCCAATAACTCTCCCTCCCGTGTGTGTTTAGCCATCAATTCGCTGGCATCGGCGCGCAGTTCCCAGCCGGCTACGCCTGGCGCTGCCGCAATCTGGGACATCACATGCAGCACGGTCAGTTCTTCTGCGACCCGCAGCAGCGGCGACAACCGGGCTTGCAGCCGTTCCAGTAGCGACGGCTCACGCCCGCCTTCACAGAGCAAAATTCGCGCCAGGGTGCTGGCGTCTTTACGGGCAATCAACACCGGGCAGGGCATCTGGGCAATGACCCGGCCTGCCGTTGGCCCCAGCAGTCGCTTAAGTAACCGATGTCCAGGACGGTCGCCTAACACCACCAGATCATACTCTCCTCTTTGGGCGGCCTGCACAATTTCCGGGGCGACCGCACCCAGGCGAATCTGCTTCTGGGGCACGACCTGATAGGGTGTGGTCAAGGCAGCCGCACGATTCAAAGTTGCTTCTGCTTGCGGTCGCGCGCTTTCGCCATGAACAACCGTTAACAGCGTCAGGTGGCTGTTGGTTTTGTGGGCCAGATGCGCACCCAGGCGCACGGCCGTGTCCGAATGCGCTGCCCCTCCGGTGGCTACTAGAATTCGCATCTTCGTCTCTCCTATATAAATAATAAAATGACGGGTACTATTAAAATTGTGAACATGAATATCGCCAGATTGCGATTACTGCTCATAATGCCATTCACCAACGCCAACATGCCCCTTTCATAACGCCGGTAAATAAGGGCCAGAATGAGGATAGAGACCACCGATATGCTGGCCATGGCGGACAACACCACAGCAAAGGCCGATGGGTTGTTTAGTAAAAGCGCTGCCAGCAGGGTATCTATAAACGTGGTGATGTTGGCGCCCATGATGTAAGGGATGGCATTTTCCCGACGCACAAACCCACGTTGGCTCAGCGGCACCAAAATGCTTAATGAGAGGCTGACCGACATGGAGATCATGGTGATGCTGGCCCCTAACAAAAACATGACCCAGGGGCGGTATACCAGCCGCGACATACGCCCCACCTGGCTTTCCTTTAAGGCCATTTCGGGCAGACATTTATCAAATAGATTAAAGCTAACCATGATGATGCCCAGGCCGACCAAAAACAATGCCCAGCGTGGCAAGAAGGCCAGGAAAATAGCGGCAATTGGTTCAAAAATCAAGTCTGTTATGGAAGCAAGCGCCGCACCTGATCCCAGTTGAACCTGGTCAAAAATCCCCGTCTGCAATAAGGCAATGCCCACAAACAGGGCGGTTATGAATGTGGTACCTGTGACGGTGAGGGAAAGCAGCCCCATGCCCAGGCTGTTGGCCCGGTTGCGACCACGCAGCACGTAAATAAAACCGATGAACAGGACAATGAAACTGGCCCCCAGGCGGCTGCCGGTAATCATGGTAAACGTGCTCATCTGGTCAATGACACCGGCGTCAAAGAAAGCCAGGGCAGAGGCGGCAACAGGTGAGCCGCTCATTACCACGTAAGCAAAAAGCCAGCCAAAGCCCAGGCTGTTGACCGGGTGACTGACGGCAAACCGGTCCTTTACCAGCGGCCCCAGGTCCCGCGCCCCTTCCTTCATCAGCATGATGGCTAAGATAAACAAAAAAAGGCTGGCGAAAAAGATGCCAACCTTTTTCCAGGCAATGTGCTGCCAGAAAGGGCGGGTCAGGTGGCGAGGTGTGGGGGACACGGCCGTTTCCAACTCCTCCTTTCCTGTACCCATGTCAACCCTTGCTTCATTGGGTTCATTCATTACAGTACCTCCATTGCCGCTAGTTTGAATAAGATTACCGTCTTAGCAAAAAATCGGCAAAGGAGGTTAGGATACATGGTAAATAGCAGTTGGTGATAACAGGCAGGTTGCCTCCCATGTTACCTGACCTTGCGGTCAATCATTTTTCACGTCGTCGCAGCCAATCTGTTCCCAATATGAGCAATACCGAAACAAGCCCCAATAAAAAAGCTGTGCTGTAAGCGGCCGTATACATCCGGTCATCAAGCGAACGATAGATAAAGATAGGTACTGTTTCCGTGCGCCCCTGAATGCCCCCGCCGACTACCAACACGGCCCCAAACTCCCCCAACGCGCGGGCTAACGTCAGGGTAATACCATAGACAAAACCCCAACGCAGCGCCGGGAACGTGATCCGGCGAAAGGTGAGCCAGCTCCCAGACCCTAGTGTCGCCGCGGCCTGTTCCTGGCGCACGTCAAACGCTTCCAGGACAGGTACCAACACGCGCACCATAAAAGGCATTGTCACAAACAGGGTAGCTAAAATCATGCCTGGCACGGCAAAAACAATTTGAATGTCCCAGGCGGCCATCAATGGGGCCAGAAATCCGCGCCGGCCGAATATCAAAATAAGCATATAGCCCACCACCACCGGCGAAACGGCAAAGGGCAAGTCAACGATAGCATTCAGCAGCCACTTGCCGCGAAAGTTATCACGCACAAAAGCCCAGGCAACGGCCGTGCCAAACACCGTATGAACCACCACCACGATCAACCCAATTTTTATGGTTTGCCAGAATGCCTTCCAAACATCGGGCTGATTGATTGATGCCCACATCGCCCCCAATCCTTCCTGAAAAGCCCCCCGCACCAGAGCTATCAGCGGCGCCAGGATCAGCAGACCTACATAGAGCGCCACAATCCCAATCAACACCCGCCGCCGCCACAAACTGCCCCGCGTAGAGGGCGTCCCGCGCACCACCGTTGTAATTGTTGCCATACTGTCACCCCATGTAATCCGTAATCCGTATCCCGTAATCCGTATCCCGTAATTCGTATCCCGTAATCCGTATCCCGTAATTCGTATCCCGTAATCCGTATCCCAAAATCCGTATCCCAAAATCCGATAACCGATAACCGATCATCCACTCTCTTTTTTATGCGCCCGCCGTTCCAGCCAGCCCACCAGAGCCACCAATCCGAAAGAAATAGCCATCATCACCACGGACACGGCGCTGGCGCCTAAACGATTTTCTGATTCCACTTCGCCAAAAACATACACTGCCGCCGTTTGTGTGCGAAAGGGGATATTACCGGCGACGATGACAATTGACCCAAACTCACCAATGGCGCGGGCAAAACTGAGCAACATGCCGCTCAGCAGCGGCAGCCTGACAGCAGGCAATGTAATACGGCGGAAAATGGTCCATGAGCCAGCACCCAAAGTGACGGCGGCATCTTCCTGTGTCTGGTCAAGCCCCAACAATACCGGCTGCACACTGCGCACCACAAAGGGAAAGGTAACAAACAGCAGCGCCAACACAATGCCCGGCGCCGCGAAAATGATACGCTGCCCGAATTGCTCCAAAACCCAGGCGCCCACCACCTGCTGTGGCCCGTACAACGCCACCAGCATCAGCCCCGTCACCAAAGTGGGAATAGCCAGCGGCAAATCAATGATGGCATTCAGCGTTGTTTTGCCGGGAAAGGTGTAACGGACTATCACGAAAGCTGTTAACAAGCCCATGACGCCGTTGATGAGCGCCATCAAAGCTGAAGTCCACAGCGTCAACTTGAGGGCGCTCCAGGCAATCGGTTTGCTCACCTCTTGCCACATTGTCACTATCCCTTCACTCAGCCCATCCCAGAAGATCACACTCACGGGAATGATGAGCATGACAAAGAGGTAAGAAAGGGCCATGGCGCGAATGCCCAGCCGCCCCCAGGGAATGCGTGCTTTACTAGCCATCGTTGGCTCTATATTGTCGTCAGCAGCAGCAGGAAAAGTAGCCATATGGTTATTCTTTGCAACCGGGTAAATGGATAACTGCTCAATTACCCGGTTGTCCAGTTACTCTGTGGATGGGACGTTTAAGGTCGCAAAGATGTTGGTGAAAATGCCATCAGCGCCAAAGAAGGTGGCGGTGGCTTCTGCCCAGCCACCGAAGTAATCAATGGTGAATATGTCGTCGAGTGGGGGGTATTGAGCGGCGGTAGCGGTTGCCACCTCATCATCTACCGAACGCAGCCCATGACTGGCAAAAACCTCCTGCGCCTCTTTAGTGAAGAGGAACTGCACAAATGCTTCCGCCACCTCCCGTGTGCCGTGTTTGTCCACATACGTATCTACCACCGCCACCGGGTTTTCGATCAAAATGCTGGAGCGGGGAAAGACCATTTCGTAGTTTTCACCCATTTTTTGCCCCACCAAAATTTCGTTTTCATAGGTGATAATGACCTCACCTACGCCTTGTTCATAATTGGTGATACTTTCGCGGGCCCCCTTGTCCATGACGGATACATTTTGCAGAACCGCACGCAAGAAGGCTGTTGCCGCCGCATCGTCATTCGCCGGGACGCCATCCACAAAACCGCGTTTGGCGGCGCCGTACAGAGAGAGGATGTTCCACATGGCGCCGCCGCTGGTTTTAGGGTTGGGCGTCAGCACTTCCACACCTGGCCGGGCCAGGTCATGCCAGTCGGTGATGTCCAGAGGGTTGCCGGGGCGCACGCCAAAAACCACCACTGAATCACTGACCATGCCATCACTGCCCACGCTCTTCCAGTCGTGGGTAATGAGACCGGCATCAGCCAGGCGGGTGACGTCTGCTTCCAGGGAGAGGGCGATCACGTCGGCTTCAAAGCCTTCCAACACCGCCCGCGATTGGGCGCCTGACCCCAGGTAGGATTCTTCAAACACCACATCTTGCCCGGTCTGCTCTTTCCAGTGGGCCTGGAACAGGGGGATGATTTCCCGGTAGGCTTCGCGGGGGGTGGTGTATGCACCCAGAATCAGGCGGATAGGTTTATTGCCCCCCGTTTCCGCGCCGTCGCCACACGCAGCCAGGCCCAATAGCAGGATGGCGGCCAAAATCCAGTGGACGGCGGATTGGCGGGATTTATAGATGTCTAATTTGTTCATTTTGTTCACTCCAAAAGCCGGAAAAGCCAGAGATAAAAAGGCTTGTGCTACAGAGGCGCGGGAGGAGTGGACATCCTCAGATGCCCACCATGCTCACCGGTTCGCATCTGAGGGTGCGAACTCCGCATTGATTTACTGAGACCGACTTGTAAGGTACTAAACCACTTCTTTCAGATCGTGGATGCGGGCGCTGGAAAGGAGGAGGGACAGGTCTACGCCGGGCCGGGAGACGGCCGAACGCACAATCAACACCGGCCAATCTGTCACTTCGCTCAATAACTGGCCGACTGTCCCGCTCAGGCTGATATTTCCTGCGGCGTCTGGCAGCGGCGCGCCCAGTACCAGCATGTTGTAATTGCCCTGTTTCAGTTCGGCCGTAATTTCATCGGGGGCGGCGCCGGTGCGCACGGCCGTTTCCGCCGGTACGCCCAACAAATCCAACGTGCGCTCGCCGCTCATCAGGAAACGTTCGGCGCGTTCTGGCTCTTTCACATCCACTCCCTCTGGTGGCAGCACCGACAGCAGCATGGCCGATGCGCCCAAATGGCGGGTCAAACGGCCGCTAAACAGCACATCTTCTTTCCCCGGCTCACCGGCCGTCACACAAATCAGAATGTGGCTGGGCGCTGCCTGCGCCGCAGGCACCAACAAGACATGATGTTCACCAAATGCCAGCAGTTGTTCCGCCAGAGCCAGTTTATCGCTTTGAGCCGCAAACCCCATGATGATCAGATCGCAGGGCTGGCGTTCTACCTCTTGCCGCACCGACTCTGCCGGGGCATCTGCGATGGGGCGAATGTCCAGCGCTGCCAGCCCGCTGCCCAACTGCTCCTTCGCTTCCTGCAAATGTTTGTGCATCTCTTCCACATTCAGGTTGTATCCGAGCAGCGTTACCCGCGCGTGGGCCAGCCGCGCGATGTGCCCGGCTGTGTGAATGGCTGCCTGGGCCAGCGCCGAACCATCAGTCAGCAGCAAAAAGCGCAAACCGGGATGTTCCAGGGCGTGAACTTGCCGCACCCCTACCCACACATTTTGCCCGGCCTGGAGGGGCAGCCGCTCAGCCTCGTCCTGAGAACGGGTGGCTTCTACCAAAATGGCATTACCACCAAAGGCAACGGGGGGAGCGATGGGGCGCACACCGGGCAAGGGTGGCAGCCGCAGCCGCAGCCGTTCAAAAGAACCGCCAAATGTCACCTGTTCCACCTCACCAAAACCCAGGCGCGGTGCGTTTAACTCTTGTGGCGTATCGGCTAACACCACATCTTCTGGCCGGAACAAGACCTGGACGCGATCATCATGGTGTAGCAGACTGGAGGTGTCTTGCAGTGGGAAGGTGAGTGCGCCTAGCTGCACACCCTCGCCCTGCGCCTGCCCAACCAGCAGGTTGGCCGTGCCCAAGAAGGTGGCCACAAACTCTGTTTGCGGCCGTTTGTACAGGTCTTCCGGGTAGCCGATTTCCAATAAGCGGCCAAAACTCATGACACCCAGCCGGTCGGCCAGCTCAAATGCTTCCTCCTGGTCATGTGTCACCAGGATGGTGGTGATGCCCGTTTCCCGTTGGATAGTTTTGAGGGTACGGCGTAGTTCCAGGCGGATTTTGGCGTCCAGCGCGCCTAACGGCTCATCCAGCAGCAGCACCTCCGGTTTGTAAGCCAGGGCGCGCGCCAGGGCCACCCGCTGCTGCTGCCCGCCGGAAATTTGTTTGGGCAGGCGGCTACCCAGCCCAGACAGCCCCACCAGTTCTAGCAGTTCGTTGCGGCGGTGGCGGCGTTCCGCTTTAGGCACTTTGCGCGTTTGCAGGCCAAATTCGATGTTTTCGGCGATGGTCATATGTTGGAACAAGGCATAATTTTGGAAGACCATGCCCACCTGCCGTTGTTGGGTGGGCAGATGGGTGACATCACGGCCGTGCAGCCAGATGCGGCCCTGGTCGGTGCGAATGAGGCCGGCGACCATGTTCAGCACCGTCGTTTTGCCGCTGCCGCTGGAACCGAGCAGCACAAAAAACTCGCCATCAGCCACTTCCAGGGAAACATTATTCACCACCGGATGGCCGTCATACCGCTTTGTCAGATGCTCAAGGACAATAGACATGCGTTCTCCTCTTGGCCGAAACCCTCACGTGATGCGTGATGCGTGAGATCTCTCTGGTCACGCATCACGTATCACGCATCACGCTGCAATCGGATTTCTCACCTCGCCAGCATAAACCAGGCCGGTAACAGAGGCGGTTATAAGCCGGTAACAAAGTGGTAACAATAAGGAACGAGGATTAAACAACCTGCGGAACGTCAGGATGTCATGCCTGCGAGGGCAGGCATCCACCCCTGTGAAAGCGTGGATTCCCGCCTTCGCGGGAATGACGAGTTCCGTCTTTATTGAATTTTCATTCCTGAGGGCTGTTTACGGCCGTGCTTACAGGTGTGCCATACCTTTCAGATCGCAATTTTCTGGACAACTCCTGCCCCCTCCTGTATCCTATCTGGCAGTTGCCAATGGAATCAAGTGAAACAAAGGCCATGGAACGAGGCAAACCCATACCCACCAGCACCGGGCAAGTTATTTACCTGCCCTGTCAAAAACCAGGGCCAAAACCGCTGCCGCCAGAAATCAAAAAGCGGCGGGTGATTCTATCATTGACCCCTACCTGGCACGAAACGGGAAAAAGATGCGCCGAACAACGAGGATTGTCATTTTCCGACTATGTAGAATTGTTGATGTATGCCGATTTATTACACAACAAATCGGCAGAATAATTGTTAGACCAGAAGATTACAAGAAAGAAAACACTGATGAACTCAAAGCTATCTTTTGAAGTGCGTGAAGCAATCGTGTCGGTATGCGGCAAAATATTCTGGTACAAAGACCCGTTTCGCGCCTTTCTGATTTCAACTTGTGGTGTTCCCACAGACTTGTATGATCGATATTCTGACGAATCAAAATTCAAGATCACTCGGAACATACTTTCAGACCTCGATAGGATGGGTGACGATGGTTTTTTAATTGAACGAAAAATCGTTACAGAGCTGTGCAAGTTAAGAAACATCCCTGATGACAATGTGCCTGACAGAAATGCCGCAATAGATGCCCTGAAATGGTTAAAGAAGTTGGCGGCAGAACAGAAGTTAGTCGTAGAAAAAGAACAAAGTGAATCTGAAGCAAAGGTGAATGAAGCGCGTCGAAGGCAACTTGCATTGGCAGCCCGCGCCCAAAGAATGGAACAACTACGTTCTGAATTTGCAGCTATGTCAATGGCAACAAGTGCCGAAGAGATTCAGCGTCGAGGCTACGATTTAGAAGAACTGCTTGCCCAATTATTTGAAGCACATGAAATAAATTATCGTCGCCCGTATAGGGTAAAAAACGAGCAGATTGATGGCTATTTTGGATACAAAGGCTTGACTATTTAGTGGAGGCCAAGTGGCGGTCTTCTCCGCCAACCGAATCTGATTTGGCGGCATTGAAAAGAAAAGTTGACAAGAAACTGACAAGTACGAGAGGTTTGTTTTTTTCAATGGCAGGATTTAGGCAAGAGGTAGTTTTTGAATTCACGAGAGGTATGAGTTCGAACATTATATTGATGGACGGTTCTGACTTGATACTTATTCTCGAAGGACATGTATCACTGCTTGATGGCCTAGAGCTAAAAATTCAGAAAGCTGCCCAAGAAGGCATTATATTTTTCCCGTTGTCACAAAGGTTCAGCGTGTAGCCAATAAGACATGTCTAACATTCCGTCAAGCTAACGCTGGAGCGAGTCCTCGGACGGCTTGCTCTATGGCTGCGATTCATTCATTGGTTTACTGGGTCAGCGCGCCTGAACTTGGCGTTAAGCGTGTAATTGCTTGAGCCAAAGGGGTCACACGGCCGTACCCCATCCCCACAAGCTGTACCCCCACCGGGAATCATTTCAATCTGCACGGCCGTGCCCACCAATTTAGCCCACAGCCGGTAAACCAACGGCTTGCGCATTGTTTTGTCGCCGCCGTCGCTATAACGTCATTTATGGCGTTACAGAGACCCTCTGATCCGTCCCCAACGCCACTTGCCACCCAATCTATGAATCGTCCGACTTATATTCGAGAATATCCCCCGGCTGACAATCCAACGCTTTACAAATTCCCTCCAACGTTGAAAAGCGAATCGCTTTGGCCTTTCCATTTTTTAGTATGGAAAGATTAGCCATCGTGATCCCCACTTTTTCTGATAGCTCCGTTACGCTCATTTTTCGCCTGGCCAGCATCACATCAATATTGATAATCATTGCCATCGTTGCATCTCATACGGTTAAATCATTTTCCGACTTTATATCCACGGCATTCTGTAATAACCTTTCAAAAACGGCCGCCGCTACGGCAATGACGACAGTAGCAAAAGTTGTATAGATGCCCATTGCCACCACACCTGCCGGGTCCTCTTCGCTGCCTAAAATGATGAAAGCTATCCCGGCGACGATAAAGCCAATGATGGCTACGGCACACAGTTTTATCTTCCGCAAAGCTCTCACCGCTTTTTCTGAGAATACTTGATCCTGTTCTATGTAGCCCAACAGCTTAAACGCTTGATACAACGCCACAAAAAATGGGATTGAACCTATGTAAGCATAGATAATAGCCGGATCACTATAAATATGGATCAGGTCTAAGTTAGCAGCTCTTCCTTCAAGTTGAGGAAACCAAATTAAGACCACCAGCGTCCCGATTCCGATAAGACAAATGACAACCTTCAAAAACAATGTTGAACCTCGTTTTAACCTCATAAGCACCTCACTTAGTAGTAGATAATGATATTGTAGCACTAATTTATCGTTTTTCAATATATCATTATCGCTATTCGTTAAAAACGGGTGTTGCTTGATGCCTGGCATGTGGTGGTCCCTTACAATGGATTCCCGCCTTCGCGGGAATGACCACCCAAATAAATCGTTTTTGACACGTTCTGATCGCTTATAGCTGGCGCAGGCTGTAACCGACGCCGGGGATGGTTTCAATGTGGGCAGTATTGGTCTCGCCGTTTTCCAGCTTGCTTCGCAGGCGGTAGACCAACGGTTTGAGCATTGTTTTGTCGCTGCCGCGCACGGCCGTGATCTTGTTATTTGACAAGGTTTTTGCCCAACAACACCAGCATGGCTGACGGTGGTGTTGGGCAAGGACAGATTACGGATCACGGGCCACGGGCCACGGATTACGGATCACGGATCACGGGCCACGGATTACGAGCCACGAGCCGCCAATTACGACAGCGCCGACCACACCTCCAACTTCGACTTAACCCGCCGGATGACTTCGTTGGTGAACTCATCGGTGTTGGCTGTACCGCCAATATCGGCCGTGCGGATGCCATCATACACCGTTTCTAGCGTTGCTTCATAAATGGCACGGCTGGCCCGTTTGGCTTCCTTTTCCTTCATGTGAGACAACATCCCCGCTCCCGCCAGAATCATCGCCATGGGATTAGCCCGGTTCTGCCCCTGTAAGCGGGGGGCCGTACCATGAGGCGCTTCGGCCATCAAACAGTCAATTTGCCCATCTTCGCCAATGGATATGACCATAGACTCTGACCCGGCAATCGAGCCAAACATTTGCAACACCATGTCCGAAAGCAAATCGCCATCCCGATTGAGTGTCGGAATGACCAACGGCTCCCCGGTGGTGGCTAACAACAGCGCAAAAGTAGCATCAATCAACTGTGGCTCATAGCGCACATCTGTGTATTTCTGGGCACAGGCATCCATTTCCTCCTTAAACATGCCTTCGTATACAGGACTGACGGTGAACTTGGGGCCGCCAAATACTTTGGAACCCGTATCGCGGGCATGTTGGAAGGCGTATTCGGCCACGGCCCGGCAAACACGGCGGCTAATTTTTTCGGTACGATAAGCTACCTCATCCGGTGACCCGTCTTCCCCTTCGCGCCATTCCTTGGCGCCGTAGGCGTCATCCCGCGCCATGCGCACCACACTGATGGGGGCATAAACACCAGCGGTGGAGCGCACGCCAGGAATACGCCGGCCAGTGCGCAAAATCACTTCCGCGTCCATTTCCTCGCGCAAAATACGGTTGGGGCTGCCTACATCCCCTTTCACTTCCGGTGTGATGGTAGCTGCCTTCAGCGAGACACGGTGTTCGCGGATTGCTTTACCGGCGTCGTAGACCACTTTGTTATTGGTGGCGCGACGATTTTCCAGGCTCAAATCATAACGCAAAAATTCCACATCAAAGCGGGTTACATGGGGATCTAAGACGCGCAGTGCTTCTTCTAATAATTCCTGTCCGGTCTGGTCACCTTCTAAGACGACAATGGTTCGTGCCATACGTTTACTCTCCTTCAAATGGGTAAATATGTAATTGGGTCATTGGGTAATTCACTTCAATTACTCAATGACTTCTTTCTACTTCTTAAAACATCCAGATATTTCGGCACGGCCGTGCCATACATCCAGTACCAAAACGGCCGTACCACATAATCCCAGGCGCCGATGTGCCGCACTACCTGCCCGTTGAAACCTGCTTTGAAACGCCACACACCCCACAGCCGGTCGCTTTCGGTAAATTCATCCGGCGCGCCCCACAAATCATACTGTCCACAGCCCTGTGCTTTTGCCCAGCGAATGGCCTCCCATTGTAACAAATGGTTGGGCATCCGGTTGCGTTCTTTCTGGGTGGATGCGCCATACATGTAGATGGCTTTCGGGCCGGATTTCACCAGATAGACGGCTGCTACCGGTTCACCCGCATATTCGGCGATCAGGGCATGGCCCATACCGGCCTGGTAAAAGCTGTGCCAGGCGTCCAGGTAATAGGCTAACGGCCGTAGCCCAAACCCATCACGCTCTCCTGTCTCCTGATACATGGCTGCCAGCGCCGGAAAATCATCCGGCGTTCCACCGCGCACCACAATCCCCTTCCGCGCCGCCAGCCCGATATTGTAGCGCGTCTTCGATTTCATCGCCGCCAGTAGTTCCTCTTCTGATTGGGTCAAGTCCAGTTCGACCGTGTTCCGAAACTGAATCTGGTCATCGGCAAAACGCCAGCCGCGCGCCTGCAAATCCTGGATGAACTCCAGGCCACCCGGCACGGCCGTTTCCTCTTCGGCGCCCCAACCTTTCACCACGTCAGGGTCAATTTTGATGAAAACGCCGCGTTCTTGCCGGGCGATCTGCTCTAATTCAGCCAACACCAGCCCGCGCAGCGCCTCGTTAGCATAATCAAAGACCGGCCCTTTGGGTACGTAGAGGATGGAAAAGGGCAGGCGGGGCAGAGGGCGTTTGAGGATCATGGCGGCGGCTAACGGCCGTTCCCCGTGTAACGGCCGTTCCTCGTGCCCCCCCCCATCCGGTTCAGTCAACACAACAGGGCGCATCTGCCAGCCCCAACGCGACTTAAACTCCGCCCACGTCCAGCTTTGCAGCGCATGGGCGTTTGGCAGGTGGCACAGCGTTTGCTGCCATATTTCCGGCGAGGTGATGGGTTGGAAGTTCATGTGATTCTTGTAGTCCGTAACCCGTTGCCCGTAATCCGACTTCGGCTCACGGATTACGCCTCACGGATTACGCCTCACGGATTACGCCTCACGGGTTACGGTTCACGGGTTACGGTTCACGGATTACGGTTCACGGATTACCGGCTTCTTCTCCACTGGTACAGTTTATACGCCAGGTCGTTATACACCCGGTCTGTGGCGCCGACGGTGCGTTTGATTTCACCGCCAAAGCCGCGTTTGAAGCGGTAGACGCCCCATAAGCCATCATGCCGGTTGGTGAAATTGGCTTCCAACTCCGCTTCGGGCGCGTCGGGAATGCCCCACAGATCATACGTCTGGCAGCCCTGGTTTTTGGCCCACTCGATGGCCGCCCACTGCACGGCATAGTTGGGCATCCGTTCCCGTTCTTCGTTGCTGGACGCGCCATACAGATAGTAGGCATTATGCCCCAGGGTAAAGACCATGATGGCGGCTAACGGCCGCGCCTCGCACTCTGCCAGCCATAA
Source organism: Chloroflexota bacterium (assembly GCA_035444285.1). Lineage (GTDB taxonomy): Bacteria > Chloroflexota > Anaerolineae > Promineifilales > Promineifilaceae > CAADGU01. The sequence goes on along the minus strand of DAOMOK010000003.1, from coordinate 181,418 downwards.
TGCCACCTGTCCCGTTTCTGCAAAAATCTCATACGCCGCCTGGTAATACAGGGGCGTGTGAATGCCAAAGCCGTCTCGTTGGCCGGTGGTTTGCATCAGGTGAACAAAAGCGGGCAAGTCGCTGCGGGTTCCCTGGCGGGTGGTAACGCCTTTTTTAGTTGCCAGCCGGATATTGTACCGGGTTTTCTGTTTCATTGCCGCCAGAATGTCATCCAGCGACGGCCGTAAATCTACCAATACCGTTTGCGGCGGCTGAATGGTGTCCGTTTCCGGTCGCAGCTCATGTTGCTGGCAGATGGCCTGCCATGTGGCTGGCGGCATGGCATCCTGCCAGAGCAGCGGTTCCATCTTGACAATGGCTGCCCGCCGTTCATAAACGGACCGGTCAATCTGGTTCAGCAGCACGGCCGTTTGCTCCGCGTCCGCCCAATCTACCAAGGGCCCATGGGGGATATAGGCCATTTTCATCAGCCCTAACGCCGCCGATTTGTACAATAACTGCGCCCCGGCTACGATACGGCCGTCGCGTTTCAGCCACACACGATGCGAGCGCCAGCCAAAACGATTCTTCAGCCGCGCCCAACCGGTGGTTTGCAGCAAACTGCCTTGCGGATGGGCAGCTACAAACGCATCCCACTCGTCATCCTCGGCCGTATGCGCCTGTTCTTCTACACCTAAAATTTTGTCAAACATGAGAGGGGATTATAGCGGGGAATGGATATTATGACCTTTAGTCATAATATCCGTTTGGCAATAATCTCCTTCATAATCTCCGTTGTGCCGCCGCCGATGGAGAGGATGCGGTTGTCGCGGTAGAGGCGCTCCACCAGGTATTCACGCATGTAGCCGTAGCCGCCAAAAATCTGCACCGCCTCGTAGGTGACAAAATCGCTCACCTGGCAGGCGAAATTTTTAGCCATGGAAACCTCTGTTACCTGGTCAGCGCCGCCATTCATTTTGGCGGCGACGCGGTAGGTGAATTCGCGGCTCACTTCCACCTGGGTGGCCATGTCCACCAATTTGTGGCGTATCACCTGGAATCCGGCCAACGGCCGTGCAAATGCCTCTCGCTCTTTCACATAGCGCAAAGACTCGTCTAGCGCCAATTGGGCCGTTATATTCGCCAGTACTGCCAGTTGCAGCCGTTCGCGCTGGAAGTTGGCCATGATGGCATAAAAGCCCATATTTTCTACGCCAATCAGGTTGGCGACGGGCACGCGGCAATCGTCGAAGAATAACTGCGCCGTATCAGACGCCCACCAGCCCATTTTCTTGAGGGGTTGGGAACGAGACAAACCGGGTGTATCGCCGGGAATGACCAGCAAGCTGATGCCGGTTGCGCCAGGGCTACCGGTGCGCACGGCCGTCGTCAGCACATCCGCCCGGCAGCCGCTGGTGATAAACGTTTTACTGCCATTGACGAGATAGTGGTCGTGCTGGCGCACGGCCGTTGTCTGCAAATTGGCCACATCCGACCCGCCGCCCGGCTCCGTAATCGCCAGGGCCGCCACTTGTTCGCCAGCCAACACCGGCCGAACGAACCGTTCCTTCTGTTCATCCGTACCCAGCAGCAAAATGGGCGGCAGGGCAATGTTGAGCGAACCTAGACCCGCCGCCACGCCGCCAGAACCGCCGCGCGCCAGTTCTTCCCAGACCACAATTTGCATAAACAAATCGCCGGGCACACCGCCCCATTCCTCTGGATAACCCACCCCCAAAATCCCCGCTGCCGCTGCCTTGTGGTATAGTTCTCGCGGAAAGCTGCCCGCCTCCTCCCATTCATCCACAAACGGCGCGATCTCCGCCTGCACAAAACGCCGCACCGCCTGCCGCGCCATCTTATGTTCGTCGCTGAAATAATGTTGGTAGGTATTGGTCATCGTTTGCCTGTAGCTGGTTGTAAGTGGCAGGTTGCAAATGGCAGGTCTTTACCTGCCACTTGCAACCTGCCACTTGCCACACTCTTTGCACCTAAGTATACTACGCTCCGGTTCTTCAACAATCCACCGGGGCATAGCTCAGCTTGGTAGAGCGCTCGCTTTGGGAGCGAGAGGTCGTCAGTTCAAATCTGGCTGCCCCGACCAGCCGGTAATCAGTAAACGGTAATCGGTGAGAGAAAATGACCGATTACCGTTTACCGTTTGCCGAAGTGCGGCAGTGGTGTAGGGGTAACACAACAGCCTTCCAAGCTGTTATCATGGGTTCGAATCCCATCTGCCGCTCCTTAAAATTATGAATTAGGAATTAGGAATTATGAAAGAGCGAGTGACCTTCATAATTCATCCTTCATAATTCATAATTCCCCTCTGGGCCTATAGCTCAATGGCAGAGCAAGCGGCTCATAACCGCTGGGTTCCAGGTTCGAATCCTGGTGGGCCCATTACCCCCTTATTTATGGCAATTCTATAAACCTGCTCTTATAAACCTGCTCTGGCAATACTTTGGTTGTCGTTTTATTCAGCCCCCATCTTTCTTTTCCAGGTATTCGATTGTTTGCTGGCGCCAGCATTACCACCAAAGACCATCATCAGGCCAAGAATAAAGCCAAAGTTGTACCAACGGCCGTTGTTATGCGTTTCATACACCCCCACATTTTCTTTGAAAAGGGAAATGCCGAAGGCAAAAGGGGCAATAAACCCATGCCAAAGACCTTGCCAGAACCCCGCAATTTTACCGTCCTTATTGGCGGAATTCTGTAATTCGTTTGGCCCGGCGGCCACAAATTTCTCTTTCATCATATGATCCTCCAGCGATAAGGGTAAGAATGGGCACAGAGAGAGGCAAGTGGCAAACGGCCGTCAACTGGACGCTGTTTGTCATCAATTTTTCAGTTGAATGGATTCAAGGAAAAGGGAGAGGGTGGTGGGTCTTGGGTTTTGACCCACCACCAGGGTAAATTAATGATGTTTAGGGCGCGATGTCAATGCCATCTACCACGGCCGTAAAGCCATAAAGCGAACCATCCCAGAACATGGTATAGGTACAGCTTGTGTTGCTTCCCAGCGAACTGGGGGTGCAGACAAAGATGTCCGTACCCGTTCCGCTGGCGCCGGTTACGCTGAAGCTTCCCAGCGTACTCAGGTATATGGCGTTGTTGGCGCTGTTTACCCACAACCCATTGACATCCTCGTTGGTTGTGGTCAGTCCCACATCCGATGCGTCGAAGTACAAAGACCATGTACCGGCGGTGTTACTACCAAGCGAAGTGGCTGTAAATGCCAGTAAATCTTTGTCATCACCGGAAACGCCGGGTACAGAGACACTACCAGAGGTGCTGATGAGCAAACGGCCGTCGGGCGCAAACCCTATCGCATCAATATCTTCAGCGTTGGTACTTAAGCCCACGTCCGAGCCATCGAAGTACCAGGAGAACGTGTTGGTGGTGGGGTTGTAGCGCACAATGTCCGAGTCATCTACGGTACCAAGACTGCCAATGGTCACGGCCGTGTCAAAGCTCATCAAAATCGTGCCATCACTCTGAATGCTAAAGCCATTCAAGTCAGCCGTCACCCCTGCCGCTGAGCCATCAAAGACCAACGACCAGACACCATTGCTATATGCCAGAATGTCCTCATCTGCATAACTGACGCCACCAATGGTGCCATCAGTCGCCGAACTAATGTAGATAGTGCCGCTGCCAGAAGGCGGCGTGGCTGATGGAGTGGGTGTGTTGGTTGGTGTTGGTGTATTTGTGGGCGTGGGTGTGTTGGTAGGGGTGGGTGTTGGCCCACCGCTGCAACCGGGGAAGGCAAATGAGCCAATGCGCGTCTGCCAGTTTGTACCCGTACTCACATAATACTCGGTGGTATACCAGAACGTACACCCATCCACATCCACTGTCATGCCAGAGTAGTCGCCCCAGCGGTTATAGCTGGTTTGTGATCCCGTACCGGCGATCAGGGTGGTTTCACCCTGGCTCAGGTTGTTTAGCGGGTCGCCTGCCAGCCGCCCGGCATACCGAATTTGGGGATTGATGCTGCTGCTGGAGGCGCTGTAACCCACGGCCATGTTGCCCTGGCTGTCTACGCCCACGCTGCCCATCCAGCGATGGGTCGAGTCCGGCTGGTAAGTGCCTTGCTGGTAAACGGAGGGCGTGCCACCTAAGTTGCGGAATTCATACCAGCGGACGCCAGCTACGCCGCCAGAAGAAACGGAATGGGTCACCCATAACGCGCCAGTACCGCCCACATTGCTGTACATTAACTGCGCCATTAACCGCCCGGCAAGCGAATCCAGCGTGACCGATGTGCCAGCCTGGGGTACAGAACCGGCATTCGAGAAAGAAGCGATGCTGGTGCTAACGGGGCCGGTGAGTGTGGAACTGCCGGGGTTGGCCCAGTTGATGGATAGTTTCCAGGTGTACATGGTGGTGGTGGTTTGCAGCGACATCAGATAATTGGGTGTGCCGGCAGGCGCTTGCGCCACCTTGGCGTTTGAGGGCAACAGGCTGAAGTAGGCTGAACCGAGGTCCGCATATTGGTAGTTGAGCGGCTGCCCGTTGATGAGTTGATCCCGGTTGAGCGCCCACATCCGTACCCCTTTGTAGCTGGCGCTGGAGCAGGTGGCGGTGAGACAGTCAAACATGTTAGCCGTCATGTAGATGCCATCGTGCCAGACGCCCAGTTTGGGGTAGTCGTTCAGCCAGGGATGGGCGGCGTCATCGGCTCGCAGCCCGTAGAACCACCAACCGCCAGAGACGGGATCGGCCGTTTTAGACACGGCAATACATTCGTAATACGGCCCATCTTTGATATTTGTCCAGGCGAAGTCGGTGATGATCCAACGGCCGCTCACGTTGTCATACAGCACCACCGGGTCGCCATTGTTATTGGCATCACAGGGTGTGCCGGTGCCATCGAACAGCGTGTTGAAGGTGAAGGCAGCTAACCGGGTTCCGGTTTTGGAATAGATGCCAATGGACGTATTGACGGTCTGGATGTAATGGTTGGGGCCAACATCACCATTGGTGTCGGGCGGCCAACCGGCGCCCCAATTGGTCAAATCCAGCCCGGCAAAATTCTGGCTGGGGCTGGGCATGGCTTCGGGGGCGCGGAATTCCTGACGAACAGGGTCGATAAAGGTGGGGTTTGGCTTTTCCATCTCTATCATCTCAAATTCAACGCCCAGGGTTTTTTCTGGGGGACCAATTTGGGGAAGGTCGCGGAGGTCGCCATCAAAGGAAACTGCCGCTACGGTGTTGCCCTGTTGCACCTTACTCATCGCGGTGTCGCTGGGATCACGGAAGACATCTACCGTGTTAGGAGCGCCCGGGATGGACAATTGGATGGCGGCTTCGACCTCGGCATTCTGGCTGCCAACCAGACCTGGCCCTTGCACCAGATACCAAAGGCTGCAAAGCGTAACCGCCAATATCATGAAACCTGCTGCTTTCCGACGAGAGATTTTGAACATATTGCCTCCTCAAAATGATGGTTCCCCTCCCTTTTCCTTGACGTCCGGCGCGGAATGTATCTGAGTAGAAAAATAAGTCAATGGTCTGGCGGAGGAAGTTTTTGCGTCCGCAAAACTGCCGCCATTTTGTCACCTATTTGACAGACCCTATGTGAAAAATGGCATGTTGCCGCGCTTAAAAATCCAGTTAAATGTCCACTCGGTGACACAGCCAGCCCACCACTTTGACTGAGCACCTCGTGTCCCCGCGATTCACAACCTGATTCCCAACTGTCGTGGTCGGCAAAAAAATATCCCACTGACCACCTTGCTATGGAGGTAATAGCGATGCTTGAAAGTATGACACCCTCTGCGTCTATGACGACGGCCGTGCGCCGGATGCCCAAGACGAGCGGCCTGCCCCTGATTGGCTCATTACCGCAATTACTGCGTGACCCCTTCGGTTTTGTGGCCCATGCCCGCGCCACACACGGCGACATTTACCGGCTGAACCTGGGCCTGATTAACGTGGTGGTCTTGAACCAACCGCGCCATGCCCAATATGTGCTGCGCGACAATGCCGCTAACTACAGCAAAAGCGGCCCCATGTGGAACGCTGTGCGCGGCATGTTGGGTAATGGGCTGGTCGTCAGCGAAGGCGACTTCTGGCTGCGGCAGCGGCGCATGATGCAGCCGCAATTTCACCGCCAACGCCTGGTCGCCCTGCAAACGCTGATGGTAGAGGCGATTGCCGAGGCGCTGGATAGTTGGGAAGAATCGGCTGATGGGGCCACCCCCTTTGATCTGACGCCCGGATTTAACCGCCTGACGATGAAGGTTATTGTGCGCACCCTGTTTGGTACAGGGCTTACGGCTAAAGAGATGGATGACACGGCCGAAGCCATGACCTACGCGCTGGATTTTCTGATGAAGGCGATCCTGGTTGAGCCGCTGCCGCGCTGGCTGCCTGTACCTGGTCGTAAAAAGTACCAGCAGGCGTTGGCCCGCTTTGACGAGATTGTGTATGGTATCATTGCCCAATGTCGCGCCGGGAAGTTGTCTGACGATCACCTGTTGGCGATGCTGCTGGATGTGGTGGACGAAGAAACGGGCGAGGGCATGACTGATCAGCAGTTGCGCGATGAGGTGGCCACGCTCTTCCTGGCGGGTTACGAAACCACCTCCCTGGCGCTTTCCTGGGCGCTCCATCACTTGATGCAGCACCCGGAGATGATGACTAAAATGCAGGCGGAAGTGGACAGCGTGTTGAACGGCCGTCAGCCCACACTGGCCGATTTGCCGCAACTGCCCTATACACGTATGGTGCTGCAAGAGGCGATGCGTTTGCAGCCGCCGTCCTACTGGCTGCCGCGCACGGCCGTCGCCGATGATGAGATTGACGGCTACCATATCTCGGCGGGCACCCAGGTGGTCTCGCTGACCTACATGTACCATCGCCATCCCGAACATTGGGAAAACCCGGAGCAGTTTGACCCGGAACGTTTCACCCCAGAACGGTCGGCCAACCGCCACCGCTACGCCTGGATTCCCTTTGGCGCGGGGCAGCGGTTGTGCATTGGCCGGGACTTTGCCATGATGGAAGGGCAACTGGCGCTGGCCATGGTGGCGCAGCGGTTTAACATGACGGCCGTGCCCGACCACGAAGTGAAACCGATGCTCTCATCCACCATGCGCCCCAAAAACGGCGTCATGGTAACGCTGGAAAAACGCGCCTAAACGAAAAGGCCGGTTTATCACCGGCCTTTTTTATTTACGGGACAATGGTCGTTTGCCCCAACGGTATCCAGGGGAATTGGGCGGTGATGCGCTCATCGAGGATGGGCAACGGCCGTTGCGTGAACGCCTCGTACAATGTCACCATGCCGCCGACGGTTTGGCCGGGCACGGCCGTGCCATCCACAGCCAGCACTGGCGCGCCCGGCGCAGGTTTTACGCTCTGGCAGTAGGTCTCATAAACAGGCGGTTCTTGCGTATAGTCAACAAGGTGAGGTGAGGTGACACGTGAACCGGCAATCAATTTGAGCGTGGGAATGGCTCCCATCGCCGGTATATAGTCCACCAGATCGCACCACGCCCAGTGAAAACCATCGGCTTCATAACCGACCAGCCGGGTGGAAACGACGTAATCGCGCCAGAGGGGGCGGCTGGTGGTGAAATGTTGGGGGAGCGGGTAGCTGCTACCAGGGGAGATTCGAGATTGGGAGATTGGGTCGCCTGTCCAGATCATACCCTGTCCTAGCGGAACATAGTGCTGCCATCGCTCACTGCTCACCGCCCACTGCTCACTGCTCACTCCCCACGGCCCGGCCAATGGCGGCACGGCCGTATCCCCCCCATCTCGCGCTTCCGTCACATACCCATCCGGTGTTTGCCAGTGCAAGTAAAGGCGCGGCTGGTTGGGCAAGGTGTTGTCCCAATCATAACCGAGCAAACGCAATGTATTTGTCCCCCGATAGACCCGGTTTTGGGTGGTGGGCGGCTGACTCATGGGCAGGACTGTTAAGGTGGCTACGGCCGTACTCGCCTCCCCGCTGCCCACACGAATGAGATAGTCGCCGGGCTGTGCGCCGGGACGAGGCGTCAGGCGAAATTGGGTGAGAGTGATACCCTCCGGTTGGGGTGAGGTGGTGAGGTCGGCTTGGGCGTAGGAACGGCCGTCGGGGCTGATGAGGTGGGTATTGAGGGAGACTGGGAGATTGGCGGTGGGGACACCGCGAGATTGGGAGATGGGCTGCCAGGCGACGGTGAGGACGGTTTCTTGCCAGATTTCCGTTTGTGATTTGTCCAGATGGTAGCCGAGGAGTTGGATGTTTTCGCCGAGGGAAGCCTCCAGAGGCGTGAAACTGGCGGGTATGGCGGCGCGTGGTTGCTGGCGAAACCAGAATGCTTCGTGCAGCGGTTCGGGGGCAGGCAGGCTGGCGTAGGTAGTGGGGTCATACCAGGTGGCGAGTACGTCACGGCCGTTGCCCCAGGCGGTGTTAATTTCCTGCGCCCACGTCTCGCCGTAGGGGTCTGCGCCGGGGGCAATGTAACGAACGGTGACATCGGGGCGCTGCCCTGCCACTTCCTGCAAATACCAGAGTGGTGTGGCCCAATGCCAGTTTGCCAGAATGAGCGCGCCGGGTGGCGCGTCCGCCAGCAAATTCTGAGCATAAGCGCGGGCATCTTCTACCAGGTGCATGTGCCGATAGCTGGGCCAATGGGACCAACCCTGGAAGAGGGCGGCGGTGAAAAGAATAGAGATCAGGAGATTGGCGGCGGGGACGCCGCGAGATTGAGAGATGGGGGTCTCTTTAATCTCATACTCTGTCAATCTCTTAATCTCTTCTACTCCATAACCCAAACACAACACCATCGGCACATAGGCGGGCAACATATATTCCACCGTTTGTGGGGCGCGGTACATGGCGGTGATGAGGGTAAACACGGCAAAGGAAAGGCCAAACAGCAGCCCTAATTTCCATTCGCGCCAGAGCAGCAGCGCCAGCCCGATGACCATGCCTGCCAGCAGCCAGCCGGTGAATTGGAAGGTGAGCACATTGCCCATGACGCCCAGGCGCAGCCCTAGTGTCAACGGATCGATGAAGTAGAAGAAGTCACCTTGAAAACCCAATCCTAAAAAATGCTCCGCAAATCCAGACCAGGTTGCCAGGTCAGCGCTGGCCCCACGTACATTGGCGCCGGCCCGCAGCGGCAAATAGAGCAGGGGAAGCAGACCAAGTAAGGCTGCCAGCAACGGCCGTAGCCACCGCCTGGGCATCTTCACAATCGCCGGGTCTACCACCACCACAAAAAGTACAAACACCACCCCCATAAACGCCAGCGACAGATGATGCCCTATTCCCAACCCCACTGCCAGCGCCGCCACCACCAACCAGCGATCTCTCAATCTCCAATCTCCAATCTCCAATCTCTTCTCTCGCTGCACCTGCTGATAAAAACGCACCAGCGCCCACAAAGCCAGCGCCGCAAACAACGCCGTCAGGCTGCGGATATTGGCGGTGGTGGCCTGTGCCCAAAAGGTGGTAGCCGTGCCCAGCGCCAGCACGGCCGTTACCGCTGCCAATGTTCGCCTGGTCATATCCCAAACCGTGTTATAGATGAGTAGCAACACGGCCGTACTCGTCAGCACCGAGAGCAAATTGACCCGGTAGGCGGCGGTGTCGCCAATGGGCAGCCAGGTCATCAGGTGGGCCAGCAGGGTATAGAGGGGAAAACCGGGCGGGTGGGCCACGCCCAATTGGGCCGCCACCAGTTGAAACTCACCGTTATCGGCGGGCAGCAAACCAGGGGATAGGGTGAAGAAATAGAGTGCGCCGAAGAGAACGGCCGTACACACCAGCCCCCCCCACATCAGCCACCGCTCCGGCAGGGGGGGCAGGGGGATCATCTGGGCAAAACAGACGGCCGTGAGCAGGGCGACGGCCGTCCACACCAGCGGGTCCGGGTGTGGATACAAGACATATGCCCAGAGCAGCAGCAGCGGCCACGTTTCCGACAGGGGGTGCGGCCGTACCATCAACAGCGCGATTAACGTTGTCAGCCCGGTGAAGATGACAGCGACTACCATATGAGGCACAGAGACGGCCGTCCACGCTTCACTGGTAATACGGCCGCTAAACAGCCCCAACGCCAGTGCGGGCAACAGCCACGCACCCAGATGATACAAACGCTTCCACATGCGCCGGATTATATCTTTCAATGTTCTTTGGTGTGACAATATCTCAATATCTCAATATCTCGTTATAATCTGAGGCTGTAGGAGAGCAATGCTATGTTTACCATTTATCCGGCGATTGATTTGCGTAACGGCCGTGTGGTGCGTTTGCAATATGGCGACCCTGACCAACAAACGGTGTTTAGCGATGATCCGGTGGCGATGGCCGAAAAGTGGCTGGCAGCCGGGGCTACCTGGCTGCATGTGGTCAATCTGGATGGCGCGTTTGATGAGGCCGGCGCAGCCAATTGGGAAATGCTGCCGCGCCTGACGGCGTTACCGGCGCAGGTACAGTTTGGCGGTGGGGTGCGCACGCTGGATCATATTGAACGAGTGATTGAAGCCGGTGCAGCGCGGGTGATTTTGGGCACGACGGCCATTGAGAAACCGGCGCTGCTGGGGCAGGCGGTGGCCCATTTTGGGGCAAAACGGATTGTGGTGGGCATTGATGCCCGCGACGGCCGTGTGCAAACGCGCGGTTGGTTAAAAGACACGGCCGTGACCCCCATAGAGTTGGGCAAAAAGATGCGGGCGTTGGGAGTGAAAACGGCCATTTACACCGACATCAACCGTGATGGCGTCCTCACCGGCGTCAATGCCACCGCCACCGCTGCCCTGGCGCAGGCCACCGGTTTGCAGGTGATTGCTTCCGGCGGCGTGGCGGCCTTGGATGATGTGCGCCGTTGTGTGGCATTGGCCGACCAGGGTGTGGTGGGGATGATTACCGGACGGGCGATTTATGACGGCCGTATCAACTTACAGGACGCTCTCGCCCTTCTTCAAAAATAGCCACGGTAGCAGGCGATTTATTGCCTGCTACAAACAGGTGAGAGGAAATGGTTATGGATGATCCCATTGTGACGGCCTGGCAGACACACGGCCGTTTGCAAATCGAATATGTAAAGGCGATTCAGGCAGTGGCACTGGCGGCTAAATTGGGTGGCAAAGGGCGCAGCGTGGGCGCAATTCTGGCCCACATGCACCACAACCGCCTGGCCTGGCTGGAACCAGCCGCGCCTGACTTGATGGTCGGGTTGGTGAAGGTGGATAAAACGCAAACAGGGGACACGGCCGTGTTGGTCACCGCCCTGCAAACCTCCACCGACGCCATCGCCACCCTGCTCACCCGCAGCCTGGCAGCAGGTGGCAAAGTGAAAGGCTTTGGCGGGCAGGCCGCTTCCTTTTTTGGCTACCTGGTAGCCCATGAAAGTTACCATCACGGCGAAATTGGCATTATCCTGGCTCAGGCCGGTTTTGCCCTGGATAACAAAACGGCGTATGGTTTGTGGAATTGGAAATGAGGGAGAGATTGCAAGTGGCAAGTAGCAGGTGATCTATGTACCTCTTTCATAATTCATAATTCCAAAGGTGGCGACTTGCCACCTGATAAGAGTATGTTAGCCAAACGTATCATTCCCTGTTTAGATATAAAAGACGGCCGCGTCGTCAAAGGCATCAATTTTGTGGAACTGCGCGATGCGGGCGACCCCGTGGAGCAGGCCAAAGTGTATGACCAGGCGGGTGCGGATGAACTGGTGTTCCTGGACATTACTGCCACCCACGAAGCCCGCCAGACAGTGATTGACCTGGCGCGGGCGGTGGCCGAGCAGGTCTTCATCCCTTTCACCATTGGCGGCGGCATCCGCACCGTAGACGATATGCGCGGCATTTTGCGCGCCGGGGCGGATAAAATCAGTATCAACTCCGCGGCCGTGCGCCAGCCGGAACTGATCAGTCAGGGGGCAGCAGCGTTCGGCAGCCAGGCTGTTGTTGTAGCGATAGATGCCCGACGGGTCGGGAATAAGTTGGCAGTTAGCAGTGAGCAGTTAGCAGTGGGTGGGGGACAGATAGACACTCTTGATTCTTCCTTCATAATTCCTAATTCACAATTCCTAATTCCCCGCTGGGAGGTCTATGTGAGCGGCGGGCGCACCCCCACCGGTCTGGATGTGGTGGAGTGGGCGGTGGAGGCGGAACGGCGTGGTGCGGGCGAGATTTTGCTAACCAGCATGGACGCCGACGGCACGCAGGAGGGGTATGATTTGGAATTAACGCGGGCGGTGGCGACGGCCGTGAACATTCCTGTCATCGCCTCTGGTGGAGCGGGCACGGTGGCCCACTTTGCCCAGGCGCTCACGGCAGGTGGTGCGGATGCGGCGCTGGCGGCCTCGCTGTTCCATTACAAACAACTGACCATTGCCGAAGTGAAAGAATACCTGGCGGCTCAAGGAATACCGGTGCGTGTATGATGATAGAACAAGTGAAATTTGATGAGAGGGGGTTGATCACGGCCGTTGTCCAACACGCCGTCACCCAACAAGTACTGATGGTAGCCTGGATGAACGCCGACGCCTTGCGCCTGACCCTGGAAACAGGTGAGACCCATTTTTGGAGCCGCAGCCGGGGCGAACTGTGGCATAAAGGAGCCGCTTCTGGCAACATCCAGCGCGTCTGCGAGATTCGCATAGACTGTGACAACGACACACTGCTTCTCCTGGTAGACCCGGCCGGGCCGGCCTGCCATACGGGGGAGCAGAGTTGTTTTTATCGGAGATTGGAGGCTGACCACCACGAGACATCCGATTTCTTTGAGAAATCGGATGTCTGACACACACCATACAAACTGGAAGATTATGAGCGATTTTATTGAGACTTTATTTCAGACCATTCAAGACCGGAAATTGCACCCCAAAGCCGGTTCCTATACCAGTAGCCTGTTTACCGCTGGCGAAGACGAGATTGTCAAAAAAGTAGGGGAAGAAGCGGTGGAAGTGATTCTGGCGGTGAAAGGGCAGGGCAAACAGCGCATTGTGGAGGAAACGGCTGACTTAACCTATCACTTGTTGGTATTACTGACGTCCTGTGATCTCACCTGGGAAGATGTGTGCCAGGAATTGGCGCAACGGCACAAACCAGGTAATTGAGTAATTGGAGCCAATCGCCCAATTACCCAATTACTCCCTTAAGACGAAGACCCACCTGACGACCGCAGGAAATCGGTGGTGCTGCCAAAGAAACCAGCCGGGCGTCCTTTGTTTTTCTCGATGTCAGCCAGCATCTGGTTCAGGGTTTCCACCATCTGGGTCCTATTCATTTTGCTGTAGAGCTGGTGCGCCAGGCGGGCATGTGGCTCAGCCTTGTCCCATCGTTCCTGGTCCACCAGCACTTTCGCCAGTTTATAGCTGGCCGCAGCGACGCTGGTGCTGCGTTTAGACTTTCTGGCAGTCGCCAATGCCTTTTCCAGATTACTGATTGCCGCCCGTTTGCTGCCCATGTCATGATAGATGATGCCAAAGTTACTTAACGTAGCTGCTTCCCCCACATCATAGTTTTGGGTTTTGGCCAGGTCTAATGCTTCCTTCAGCCGGAGTAGTGCCACTTTAGAGTCATTGGTTTCATGGAGTGTCAGGGCAATCAGGTTAAGCAATTCCACTTCTAGCGCCAGATCACGGGCGCGCTGCGCCAGTTCCAGCGCCTTTTCATACAGTTCCAAAGCGGCTTTCCATTGGGCTGATTTGCGGTAGAGCGTGGCAAGCTGCGCATAATGCCGCGCCTGTTCACGCGGGTCGTTCCGTTTCTCCACCATATAATAAGTCTGTGCCAGATAGTCAATGGCCCGTCCCCAATCGCCCCAGGCCTCATAAGCCCGACTTAGTTCCGTCAGGGATTTCTCTTCCTGCTCCTGATTGCCCATCTCTTGTGCCAGGCGTAGGGCCTGGCGCTGTAACCGGGCTGCCTCAAAGTATTCACCGCGCTCTTTTAGCACGATGCCCAGTTTGAAGCGGGCTTCCATTTCCCGGTTCTGATCACCCATTTCCAACGCTGTGTCCAACGCCAGCAAAAGATACTCCCCGGCTTCCGCAACGTTATTCTGTTTCAAGTACAGGCTGCCCAAACGCATCAGGTTGCGAAACAATGTGTTCAGGTCTTTGCTCTCCTGAGAAATGGTCAGGGCATGTTGGTAAAATTCAATAGCCCGCTCTGGATTGTTCATTTCTTCATAGAGCATGCCCAGGTTGCCCCAGGCTTCGCCCTCACCCACACGGTCACCAATCTGGCGGGCAATTTCCAGCGTTTGTTTGAAGAGCGTGACTGCTTCTTTTGACTCACCACGATTGAGATAGAACTTGCCCATGCTGTTGAGGATACGCTCTACGCGGGTGCGGTCGCCAATGTCGCGGGCGATAGCCAGCGATTGTTTGTAATAGGCGATGGACTTTTCGGCGTTGCCCACCTGCCGGTATGATTCTCCCAGGCTGTGCAGAGCCGCCGCTTCTTTGAAACGGTCGGCCAGTTCATGGGCAATTTGCAATTCGCGTTCATGGTAACGAATGGCTTTTTCCGGTTCGCGGGATTGACGGTAGGCGCGTCCCAAATTGCCCAGGGCAAACCCTTCTTGCGCCCGATCCCGCAGTTGGTGGGCAATGGCCAGGTGTTCTTCGTGAAATTCAATGGCGCGGTCAATATAACCCAGAGCGGTGTAGACGCGCCCTAGATTGCCCAGCCCAATGCCCTCGACCTCGCGTGAACCTTCGCGGCGAGCCAGGTTGACCACTTGCTCAAAGTACATGACGGCCACATCCAGCTTGCCGATGTCCAGGTAAGAGAGGCCCATGGTGTTGTAGGAGTTGGCGGCACGGAGCCTTTCTTCGCGGGTGTCATCCAGGTCAATACGCTCTTCGGGCGCCGGTTTGCCAAAGATGATGGTGTACATTCCCACCAGGGCGTTTTCGACCTCTTTCCAACTGGGGTAGCGTTCGAGGGGTTTGGTTGCCAGGCATTTACGCAGGAAGAGGTGGACATCACGGGGCAGTGAACTGTCTAAAGGCTTGATGTGCCCTTTGAGGTGTATTTCTTTGAGTTCTTCCCGTTCTTTGCCTTCGGCGGCAAAACGGCCCGTGATCATTTCGTAGAAGATGCAGCCCAGGGCGTAGATGTCGGCGCGGGCGTCCAGTTTCAGTTGCAGCCATTGTTCCGGGGCCATGTAGAGGGGGGTGCCGGCCGCACCCTGCGTGAGCTGCGTGCGGTTAAACAGTTCGGGTAAATCATCAAGGGTGGCGGCGGCGCTGGCTTTGCCCAGGGTGCTCAGGGTACTGGCCAGGCCGAAGTCGGTGACGCGGGCCTGTCCGTTGACGCCGATGAGGATGTTTTCCGGTTTGAGGTCGCGGTGAACGAGGCCGGGTAGTTTTTTGGTGGCGTATTTCATGCCACGGGCGATGTGCAGCGCGAACAGGATGGCTTGCTCCAGAGGCAGGGGTTTGCCTTTGCGCAGCCAGGAGCGCAGAGAGGGGGTGCGTTTGCCTTCGGGCTGCTGCACCCATTCGAGGACGAGGTAGACTTCACGGCCGTCGCCAATCCGCTCGACCCGGTACGCCTGCACAATGTTGGGGTGTTTGCCCATTTCCACCCACATGGTGCCTTCGCGCAGGAACATGTCGCGGGCGGGGCGGGAGGAGATGTACTCCGGTTTGAATGTTTTCAGAGCCACCAGGTCATGGGTAATGCGGTCGTTGCACAGATAAACAATACCCATACCACCCATCAGGCGATTCACCACCTGATACCGGTTGGCAATCATCGCAGGAGCGCCGGATTTTTCCGGCGTCGGTTCTGCGTGTACCTGGGGTTTGTTGGCAGGGGCTGCCGCTTGTTCGGTCATGGGCTTGGTCATGGGCGTGAGTTGTGGGTCAGGTAGCCGATGCAGTGCCGCTGGGGTGGCTTCACTCATTAGTGTCGTAAGTATACCCGGTTTGGCAAGCCGTGTAAAAAATCTGACAGGTCTGGGTAGGCATGTCAGGTTTGCACGAAGTTCTGCAAAATGCGTAAACCCACGCTCTGGCTCTTTTCCGGGTGGAATTGCAGTCCGTACACATTATCCTGGGCGACGACGGCGGCGAAGGGGAACCCATAATCTGTCCAGGCGAGCACGGCCGTCCCCTCCGCCGGATCGCAGTAATACGAATGCACAAAATAAGCATAGTCCCCACGTTTCACACCGGCCAACAGGGGGTGTTCCCAGGCTGGTTCAAGCTGATTCCAGCCCATGTGGGGGACTTTTAAATTAGGAATTAGGAAGGATGAATGATGAAGGGGGAAGCGAGTGACACGGCCGTGAATGAGGCCAAGGCCCTGGTGTGTGCCCATTTCGTCGGATTCGTCGAAGAGAAGCTGCATTCCCACGCAGATGCCCAGGAAGGGGACGCCGCGCTGCACGGCTTCGTGAATGGCTTCGGGCAGGTGGCGCTGGCTCAGCCCGGCCATGCCGGAGCCAAATGCGCCCACGCCGGGCAGCACCAGTTTGTCCGCCTGGCGTACCACGTTCGGGTCTTCGGTTAATACGACCGTTGCCCCAATATATTCAAATGCCTTCTGCGCCGAGCGGATGTTGCTGGCGCCGTAATCTATCATCGTAATCATAGGTTTGTTATCCGTAATCCGTAATCCGTAACCCGATGTGCGTAATCTGACGGATTACGGGTCACGGGTTACGGATTACGCCGTCAGGGTTCCTTTTGTGCTGGCGACATCGGCGCGGCGGGGGTCAAGGTCTACGGCCGTCCTTAATGCCCGCGCCAGTGCTTTGAAGAGGGCTTCGGCTTTGTGGTGGTCGTTACGGCCGTCTACCCTGGCGTGTAGCGTGAGGCGAGCATGGACGGCGAATGTTTCAAAAAAGTGTTCGACCAGATCGGTGGGGAACTGGCCGATGGCGGGGGTGGCCCAGGTGGCGTGGAAGATGGTATACGGCCGTCCGCTGATGTCCAGCGCCACAAAGCCCAAGGCCTCGTCCATCGGCACATACGCATGACCGACGCGGTTGATCCCTTTACGGTCGCCCAATGCCTGGTCAAATGCTTTACCCAACACAATGGCTACATCCTCGATGGTGTGGTGGCTGTCGATGTGCAGGTCGCCGGTGGCTTTGACGGTGAGATCGAAGAGGCCATGAACGGCTACGGCCGTGAGCATATGATCCAAAAACCCGATCCCGGTGCTGATCTCATAATGGCCTGTTCCTTCCAGATTGAGCGCAATCTGAATGTCCGTTTCCAATGTCTGGCGATGAATGGTTACTGTTCTGTTCATATCTCCAAATAGGTACACTGATTTGACGGATGTTCACGGATCAATCAAGAGAATCCGCGAATATCTGTACTGTCATAAAATAGCCCCGAATTGTCATTTCGAGGAGTCTTCGACGAGAAATCTTTCCAGCGGGTCAGTCGAAGGATTTCTCACTCCGAAGACTACGTTCGGAATGACAGTTCAGCGTGACGCTCCGCTCTTACTGACTTGTGACCCATATAAAAATTCTCAAAATCCGTGTCATCCGTGATCCCATCCTCTCAATACCGCCAATAATCTATCTGTGTCCTCTGGCCGTCCGGCGCTGATGCGGATGCAGTTGTCCAGTCCCGGTTTGTTGAAGTAGCGGACGAGGATGCCCTGCTGCTCTAAATCGAGTTTGAGTTGGTAGGCGGAAAGGCCCAAAGCCGCCGCGTGGCTGCCACGCCGTTCGCTGTGAACCTTACAAAGCACAAAATTAGCCATACTCGGATACGGTTCCAGATAGCTGATTTCACTCAATTCTTCGCCCATCCGGTCGCGTTCGGCCACCAGCAGGCGCACTTTTTCTTGCATCCAGGCCGGGTCAGCCAGCGCCGCCAATGCGGCGATGCTGGCGGCTACGTTCACATTATACGGCTGTTTGATTTTCCACAAATGGGGCAGCAGCCATTCGGGAAATGCCCCATACCCCACCCGCAGCCCGGCCAATCCTGCCAGTTTGCTAAAGGTGCGCAGCACCACCAGATTGTCATATTCCAATGTCCAGCCCATGTGGCTCTGGTAGCCGCTGACTTCGGCAAAATCGGCGTAGGCTTCATCCAGCAGCACCAGCACGGGCAGCGCCAGCAGACGGCGCAGCGTGTCGTCATCAATGACGCTGCCATCGGGGTTGTTGGGCGAGCAGAGGATGAGGAGTTTGGCCTGGTGTTGGTGGACGGCCGTTTCCACCGCCGCCGCATCCAACGAAAAATCGTCCCGCCGCCACACTGGTACATATTGCCCCGCGTTCACATCTGTTGAAAATGGATACATGCCAAACGAGGGTGGGCAGTCCACAACCACATCGCCTGGCGCGAGAATGGCGCGCAACACCACATCAATCAACTCATCTGCGCCCGCCCCGGCTATCAGCCGTTCGGCCGGTACATGCACGTATTGGCTCAACGCCTGCCGCAGCTCGTTGGATTCCGGGTCGGGATAAATGTGGAAAAACTGGCCGGAAGCCAGCGCCGTCAATACCTGCGGCGAAGGGCCATAGGGGTTCTCGTTGGCATCCAATTTGATGATTTCAGACGGCCGTCGCCCCAACCGCGCCGACAATACCTCAAAGGGCACTATCGGCGTGTAGGGTTTCATGGCAATGATGTCTGGTCTTACAAAATCATTAGTATTCATAGTTATTTGGGAATTTAACCGCAAAGGACGCGAAGGGCGCAAAGGTTTTATAGGTTGAGTACCACACGCTTGATGCCGTCTTTCATCAGCCCTGCCCCCAGTTGTTTATGGACTTCAATCGCCGCCCCGATAATCAATTTTGAGAATTCATCCTCTCTCTTCACCTCTTCTTACTCCTTTGCGTTCTCTGCGTCCTTTGCGGTTTATAGATTTAGCCACAGGTGGCGGCTGAGGGTGGTGAAGCCTTCTTTTTCGTAGAAAGCGATGGCGCGCTGGTTGAAGTCGTAGACGTTCAGGCGGAGTTGGGAGAGGCCGCGTTCTCTGGCAAAGGTCACGGCCGTGTCCATCAACCGTTGCGCCACTCCCTGCCCCTGAAAATCGGCGGCGACAATGAGCGTAGAGATGTGCAGATAGTATTGGCTGTATTTGATCGGATGCTCTTCACTCCTGATCTTCAGCAAAATCATGCCCACCAGCCGCCCGTTAACCTCGGCCATAAAAACACGCATCGTGTCATCGGCCAGACGATCAGCCAGAAAGGTAGACGGCCGTACAATCTCTTCATGGCTGCGAAACAATTCTGGTAATGCCTCATGGTGCAGCGTATCAATCTCTGCATACAACAATTCCAACCTGTCTTGATCTGCTAATGTGGCCTCGCGAATCACAATCTCCATCATTTAATCTCCAAATCTCTTTCTCGCTGCTGCTGCATGTCCGTCTAGCATTTCCGCCTGGGCAATGCGGGCGGCGACAGAGCTGAGCATAGCCGAAGTGGCATCATCCAACTCCACAATGCTGCTGATTTTCACAAAATCGCTGACGTTGAGCGGCGAGGCAAAGCGGGCCGTGCCGCCGGTAGGCATGGTGTGGCTGGGGCCGGCGACGTAATCGCCCAATACCTCAAAACTGCGTTCGCCGATAAACAGACCGCCCGCGTTGGGGATTTTGTCTATCCACGGCCGTGGGTCGGCGCTGGCAATGCAGGTGTGTTCGGCGGCAAAGGCCGAAGCCAGGACGCACGCTTCCTCCATATCGGCCGTGATTACAATCCCACTCTGGTTTGCCAGGGAAATGGCGATGATGTCGCTGCGGCTGAGTTCTTCCAGTTGTTTGCTGATTTCAATTTGCACGGCCGTACCCAATGCCCGTGAGGGTGTCAACAATATCGCTGTCGCCAACACATCGTGCTCCGCCTGCGCCAGCATATCGGCGGCCACCCAGGCCGGGTTGGCCGTCTCATCGGCGACCACCACCGTTTCCGTTGGCCCATATAGCCCATCAATGCCCACAATGCCATATACCTGCTTTTTGGCCAGGGTCACAAACAGATTGCCCGGCCCCACAATTTTGTCCACGTGGGGAATAGACTCTGTGCCGAAGGCCAGTGCGCCAATGGCCTGCGCCCCACCAAGGGTGTAAATCGTTTCCACGCCAGTGATAGCCGCCGCCGCCAGAATCACATCCGGTACATGGCCGTCCCGCCCCGGTGGTGTCGCCACCACAATATCCGGCACACCCGCCACCTGCGCCGGGATGACGCCCATCAATAGGCTGGAAGGCAAGGGGGCGGTGCCGCCGGGCACATAGACGCCCACGCGCTGAATAGGCGTCACCCGCTGCCCCAGTCGGCCCCCCATGTCGGTCGTCGTCCAGTTGGGCATGGGCTGGTAGCGATGGAATTGGCGAATACGGTCGGCGGCAAAACGAAGGGCGTCGGCTAAGTCGGCCGGGATGCGGGCCACGGCCGTATCCAGCTCCCCCTTATCCACCACAAAGGTTGCCAATTCCACGCCGTCAATCTTTGCCGTCCAATGGCGCACGGCCGTGTCCCCTTGTTGGCGGATGGTGCGGAGGATGGTGGTTACGGCCGTGTCCGGCGTACTCCCCGCGCCAAACAAGTCATCCAGCCGCGCCTGCAAAGCAGCCGGAACCTCTGGCTGCAACGCCATCTCCCGCCGCAAAATCGTTTGTTGCGCTTCTGCCACAGAAAAAATCTTGATCACCTCATCACCTACCCAATTATGAATTATGAATTATGAGTTATGAATTATGAAGAGGTTGCTTTCCTTACACCTCATCATCCCATCACCTGCTCACCCGCTCACCTCATCATTTGCCAACGCCGCCACCATCGCCTTATACCGCACCGGCTCTTCTTCAAAAATGTAGGTGCAAGGGGCGACGATGACGCCGCTGCCGCCGATGGCGCGCAGTTCGGCAATGGCCGGGAAGAGGTCAGGCTTGCGTACCACAATGTTGATGGCAAACCAGTCCGCGCCGTCATGGGTGATGACGCGGCTGATGGTGGGGCCTTGCAGCCCGGCGATATGTGTTTTATCGCGCATTTGGGCGGCAATGGCTTCCGGCGATTCACCCCGTATGTTAGCTGTTACCAGGAATGACCCGGCGGCGCGCAGGTGGGCTTCGATGTATTCCAACATGTGCCGGGCGATAGCCAACACGTCGGGACGCTCTTGCAGCGCCTTTTTGTTGGCGATGAGCACGGCCTGGGATGCCAGAATTTGACCATCGTCTAACGGCCGTAAATGATTATCCCGCAGCGTCACCCCGGACGAGACCAGGTCGGCGATCAGGTCGGCGAAACCGATGGCCGGGGCGATTTCCAATGTACCCTCAACATTGACGAGTTTGTACGGCCGTACCTCATGCCCGTCCAGAAATGCCCCCGTGACGTTGGGAAACTTGGTGGCAATGCGCAGGGTACGGCCGTGAACGGCCAATTCTGCCGCCCACACGGCCACATCCGCCATCGTCTGCACCTCTTTATCCTCCGGCGCTGCCAGATTGAGCGTACACAGGCCATAGCCTAACGCTTCATGCAGCGTCAGGATTTTATGCCCGTTACCAAAGCTCTTTTCTGCCAGCACATCATAACCGGTGATGCCAAAATCTACGCTGCCCTCGCGCACCCCGGTGACAATATCACCCGGTCGTTGGAACATCACCGTCAGCCCTGGCAGCGCCGGAATGGTGGCTGCGTATTGGCGTGGGTTAGGTCGGTACACTTTCAGCCCACACGCCGCCAAAAAATCAAAAGTTCCTTCATACAGCGCCCCCTTACTGGGCAGCGCCAGGCGAATATCCGTTCGTGCCATATGCTTTTTTGGTAGAGATGGGAGATTGAGAGATTATGCAATCTCCCAATCTCCCAATCTCCCATCTCCAAATAAAAAACCCTCCCCGGGCTTGCCGGGGAGGGTCTGTCTCTCCCAATGATGTGCTGCCAGACCAGCGCGGCTTTAACCCAGAATACAATTGCATTCACCAACATGGTGACGGTGAACCCGAAGCGACTTCGGGCTGAAATGCACATGTGTGTGGGTTAAAGCGTGAACAAGTTTCATCTTGTGCAAAAGTCTAACACATGCCGGTCATTGCGCCAATTGCCTAATTGCTTTCACTGAAAATAAGGGGCATGTAGGCAACCGGTACAACAAACGGTTCTTCCTGATCCACAATGAAGCTGGCCTCCACCTGGCCGGTTTGTGGTTCAGGCGTGGTACTCAAAGCCACCGCTTCAAAGGAATACACACCATCGCCATTCGTGAATGGGTATGAGGCATTTCCGCTTGTACCGGCAAAGGTATTGAACAATGTCCAATTGCCCAGACCAAACTTGACCCAAATTTGCACACCGGTGACGGAATAACCAAATGGATAGACTTGCCAGCTAATGTCAACGGCCGTAGCGCCAGGGTCGGTAATGATGATTGGCGAAATGGGGTTCATCTGAGCAACCGGGTATCCAACAATGGTGGTGGATGCCTGTGGCCCGCTCCAGGGTTGGATGTTGCCGGCATTGTCAGTTGCCCGTGCTCGCAGTTCATAAAAGCCTGGTGGGGCGCCATTATAATTGTAGGTGGTTTGCGAGGCGGGCGCATTTGTGACCAGGTTCGTCCAGGGGCCGCCATTTGACCGGAATTGCACATCGTAGCTGCGAATGCCCGACCCCGGCTGTGGGTCTGAGCCAGTCCAACTGATAGTGCCAAAAGATTGGCTGTATGGCGGTAAGGCATTCATGGTAGCGGCTGGGGCGATGGCGTCTATGGTGGTGCTGGCGGTGGGGCCAATCACGCTCCAATCGGCGACGTTACCGGCATTATCTCTGGCGCGTACCCGGAATTCAACGAATTGGGTATTACCGGCCTCGCCAAAGGTGGCCGAGGTTTGGGTGACAAAGTTTTGCCAGTCTGTCCAGCCGCCGCCGTTCACGCGGTATTGCACCGAGTAATTGGCGATGCCACTGGGTGTGCAGCCAGATGGCGCTGTGTCAAATCCACTCCAACTGACGGTGAAATTCTGTGGACTCCAGGTGGGCAGGGCGTTTACTGAGGCGGTCGGCGGTTGATTATCACATTGCTGGTTAAAGGTGACGGTCATGTAGGGTATACAGCCGTAAGGCCCGCCGCAAACGTTAACAGCCTGTTCTTTGGAATAAAAAATACGGCTGAAATTCACATTAGCCCGTTCATCGCCAGTAAACACAGCGCCGAAGTTGGTGTTGGTGCGCCAGAAATTGACGACCTGGGTGGCGTTGAGCGTTTTCCAGCCATTGCTGATGTCCAAACAACCGACGCCAATTTCGGAACCGCTCAGCCCGGAGGCATTGGCCCAGGTGAGGGCATTTTCATTCCAACCGGCGGTGGGGAAGTCGGCCCGGAAACAAAGATTGTCGCTGTTGTTATTGGCCTGCAATTGGAAAATGCTAAAGGTAGCGCTCTCCACATTTGCATTCGACGGAATGGCCGCCAGGTTGAACTGTAAAAACGTGCGCATGGCGTTTTGGCCGGTGTTGCTGTTGAAACCAAGTCCTAGCGTGGTTGAGCCGCCATAGTTGGTGTTGGGCAAACCGGAGGCGATGAAGGTGTCCTGGGCAATGGGGATGGTGATGGTTTCATAGACGGCATCGCCTACTTCTTCCCGGTTGATAATGTAAACGCCAGGAAAATCGGGGTGTTCCATGGGGAATGTGGCGGGTGGTGGATCATCATCTTGGGCAACGGCCGTGCCCACCACAATAGCACCCAGAATTAAAAATAAAACCAGCAGCAACCAGACTGGTTTTGGCAAGGTGTACCTATTACTTATTTTCATTTTCTTCCTCTTTTTACTAAAGTTTGTAAAGTTTTCGATGATGGAGAGACTTGATGTGTGCCGGTCATAACACGAAATTGGCATTGGTTGACAACAGGATTTTAACCAATTCCGATTGTTTCCCAAAACTACGGAAATGCTTCCCACCCAGGAGGGCCGAGATACGGCCGTAAATCTTCGTCTTGCAGTACCAGCCGCACACTGTCTGCCAGTGTGAGTTGTCCTTTGAGAACAGCCTCTTGATAGCGCGTGGCCCAGCGGTAAATGAGTCCACGTGACTTGCGATGCTCCACCAACATGATTTGTGCCAGCGGCCCGCCATGTTCCAGAAAACCGGAGGTCACATAATCGCGTATCGTTTGCTGCCAGTCATAGGGCAGGCGCACAATTTCAGATTGCCAGCCTTGCCGGGCCGTCCAGGTGAAACGGCCGTAACTCAACCGTTTATCCTCATCAAAAGGCGCCCCCACCGAACCAATGTTCACGACCAGGGTTGGCCCGATCTGGCGCAGCAGCGGGCGGTGGGTGTGGGCGGTGATAAAAATGTTGGGCGGTGGGGCAATAAGCTTTTCAATTTCGGCGTCAGGCGTTTCCGGGTAGATGCCCGTCCGGTTATTGCCCATAGCCGCATGAACAGCGCGCAGTTCACGGCCGTCTGGCGCGGTCAGGCTGTATTGATCCGGCAGCGCCGCAATCGCTGCGATGTGTCCATCTAACTGTTCATAGGTCCATTGGGCGTATTGGCGAATTTGCAGCGAAGGGCCATTGGGCTGGTAAAGGGGTTGGGCACACTCCAGCACGTACTCTTCGTGGTTTCCTTTGAGAATGTGCCAGCCATGCTGCTGTGCCAGAGTTTGAATTAATTGCCAACAGGTAAGAGAGCAAGGCCCCCGGTTTACAATATCCCCATTGACTACCACCACATCGGGCTGCCATTTGTCCACGTCGGCCACGGCCGTTTGCAGCGCCGGCAAATTACCATGAACATCGGAGATAACGGCTACTTTCATATCAGGTTTAGTCTAGCCCGATATGACCGGATTGTCAGCCAATTGCCCAAGCCCATGATACGTGCGTGATGCGTGATGCGTGAGCCGAAGTCCGATAACGGATTACGGATTACGCATCACGGATAACGGATTATCGGTCACGTTTTCCCTGTTTGGGGCGCGATTTGGGTTTGGGGGCGTGTTTACTGGCTTTCATTTTTTCATGGTGGTGTTCGCGTCGTTCTTCTTTGCGCTCCTGACGGTGGGCATGTTTAACACGTCGCTTGTCTTTCTTTTGAATACCGGTTTTTGCCGAACTGTTTTCCTCAGCCATTGTGTACATCCTGACACGGCCGTGTCCTATCCTGCGCCCTATTAGACCATACTCAACATAAGGCCACAAGTGAAAAATGGTCTGAGGCGGAGGTGATATTTGTCATAAAGAAATACGGCCGTTCCACAATTCCAAACAAACCCGCTGTTGATTACACTGAACTATCAGGAGGCAAATGGAGGTTGTAATGAGTAGACGCCAAACCCATCAACCGCAGGTGGTCGTGCGCGTCAGCCGCGCCGAATATGAACAATTCTTGCGCGACAAGACGTACATTCCCGACTGTTTGCACCTAAATGGGGCCGGTCTGCCAGACTGTCCCGGCGACTGTATCATCGGGCTGGTTTGTGTTATGTTTATTTATACCGATCTGGAACAGGGTATTGAGGCCGAATGGTTTGCCTGTGCCCCACCGGAGGTGGTCGCCCAATTAGTTGACCGCACCGAACTGATGGAAGAACCCTCTGGCGACCGCAAGTTGAAATTCTTGGGGTACGCCTCATGAACTCCCATGAAGAGGGGTAGAGAGGAGTTGGCATCTGAGGATGCCAACGGGCGCATTTGAGAATGCCAACTCCTCATAACTTTCAGCGCGTGACCAGCGGCAGAAAAGCCTGCGGTGTTAATGACTGCATGGTTTGCCACCATTGCAGCAGGTCTAAAAGCGCCTGTGGTGGATTGGTGGGGGCGGTATGCCCGGCCTGGTCTAAATGGCTCAGGCCATGACACGAGGTGCAGACCCGTACTTCGCCGGGGGCAAAGGTGAGCCAATACCGTTCACGCACGATACTTTCTCCCGCTGGATTGGTTAGCTGCCAGGTGAGGGCGCGCCCGGCGGGTACAAAAGCGGCCATAGAACCATCCGAACCCAATGTGACGCTGCCGGTAGGGCCAGTGCTGGGTGGGTTGTAGCCACTGCCGCCGGGCTGCGCCAGCAGGCGACGGCCGTCACGCGGCGTATCCCCTCCCCACGTATATCCTCGAATCTGCATCCCCTGAAAAAATTGCAGGTAAGCCACATCATAAATTTGTCCCGGCGCGCCAATGGTTTGCACACCGCCCGGCACACGCAGGTTAAACGGCTGCTGCCGGTCCAGGTCATCCCGTGTGGTCACATCCCGGCTGACCACCAGCGTCAGATTTCGCGCTTCCATGAATGCCTGCAATTCGGCCAGGGAGACACCGGCTTGATCAAACATTTGTTGTTCTGGCGCAGCCAGGATGAAAATTGACGGCGTGGGACGCGGGCGCGGGCGCACCTCCACCGGGTTTAGCTCCCACAACACCCCGTCAAACGTGACCATATTGTCTGGGTCCCAAAAGCTGATTTGTTTGCTGATGCCATTGGTCAGTGGTGTGCTGGCTGTCCATTGGCCGCCGGTCGGTGTGAGCAGCTTCAGGCGAAATTCGTAGCTGGAATTGACGCCGCTGCCTGTCTCATAGCCGCTGTCGTTCGTGTGGATGGCTACCAGTGTGCCGTCAGACAGAGGCAGCGGTTCGCGGTAACGGCCGTCGCCATGATCCACATCCGTCGCATATTCCACCACCACCTGATCCGCATTCAACCCCGCCGTTGCCATGCGGATGATATTCCCGGCGGCGTGGGTGTAAAACTCCGGTGCATCCACCCCCCAGAACGTACCTGGATTGAGTACGTCTTCTTTGATCTGGAACATATTCAAAATG
Source organism: Chloroflexota bacterium (assembly GCA_035444285.1). Taxonomy (GTDB): domain Bacteria; phylum Chloroflexota; class Anaerolineae; order Promineifilales; family Promineifilaceae; genus CAADGU01. The sequence goes on along the minus strand of DAOMOK010000003.1, from coordinate 154,702 downwards.
GAATTAGGATTGGTGCGGGGATATTGGTTGTAGAATTCCACAATGTTGGGGTCGCCGCTAATGGCGTTAGGGATGTAGCTATGGAGTTCATGCCGCCCCAGGTGCAGCAAAATCTCGCCGTCCGTGCCATCCTGGTTAATTGTCCAGGGGAAAAAGTGGTTGATGGTGTGGCCGACGATGTTCGTGCCGGGTACGGCTTCACGCGGTTCGGGGAACACTTCGGCGCGGCTGTTCAGGATGATGGCGTTGGCCGATTCGTCGCTGTAGTTGAAGGAACCATAGGGTGGATTTTGCGGATCGGCGCGGTCGGCGTCTGCCTGCTGGTCTTGTTGCAGGTGATCCCACTGGGTGAAAAGGACACGGCCGTTACTATCAATCGTTGGCGTAAAATCGCCCGACGGTGCATGGTTCAGCAGCCGCAAGTCACCGTTGGCCGGATTCAGACTCCACAACCCCGTATTCGTTGGCGCGGATTCATATTCATCCAACTGGGGGTACAGGTGCATCTGCCCATTGCGTGGCCGGTCAGAGGTAAAAATGATACGGTCATCGGTGCCATAAATTGGGCTGATGTTGTTGAAATTCTGTGGTTGGTTGGGTACTTTGCTGATGACCGGCGTATCGTTTAGCCCCAGACCGGTAATTTCATACAACTGCCAGTAATAGGTCTCCCACTGGTAGCGAATCTCCGGCGCGCCAATCACCATGCTAAAAATCGCCTTGTTGCCATCCCAATGCACCGCCGGGTCGCGCACGGCAATGGCATTGTCATCCTGAAAACCGGTGACGCCATATCCGGCAGCTTCCGTCAAATTCTTGAGCGTACCATCTGGGTAACGAATCCATAGGTCACCACCGCGTCCAACCGACTGCAAGGTTGCCTTGTGGTTACCAAAGGTAGAACCAATGGTGGTGAAATCACCGGCGATGGGTAGTTGGGTGACAAAGAGGATGGGATACGGGGTGGTGGGCTGGCCGATGGCGCGGCTGGCATGAGGTGCGCGGGCGATAATTCCACCGATCAAAATCAAACCAAGTAAGATAATGCCGAAACGAACTATCAATCTGAACGTACTTCGAGGGGACATATTCTGCTCCTTACTATTTTTTTTTGTTTGTAGTAGGCGATTTATCGCCCTCAACGCCGCTAAAGCGGCTACTACAAACAGTTTGAACGTTCTGCTTATAGCGGATGGATCGGCCATCTGTCAATCAACCAACCAGAGGACAGTGGTACTATTAGGTGTATTTGCCCACCGTCTCAATCTGGCGGGCGTGTTATAATTCTGCCTGTTATGAGTCATAGCCATCATCATCACGACAACCCGTTTTTCAACCGGCAGCGCATCAGTGACCCGGCCTATTTTTACGGCCGTGCCCAATCCGTCGAAAACCTCTACAGCGCCATTGCCACCCGGCAGAGCCGTTCACTTGTTGGCGAACGCAAAATAGGTAAAAGCTCCCTGCTTACCTTCATCTCCTGCCCCGGCACATTACGCCAACACGGGTTTGACCCCGCCCAATTTGTCTTCATCTACATGGACCTGGAAGGGATGGCCAACATTGGCTACGACGAATTTTGGCCGGAACTGTTGGACCAGATGGCGCTATCGCTGCCCACAGACCAGGCCGAACTGCGTGCGCAGGCCGAAACCCTCTCTCTGCAAACCGATACCCGCTTCATGCAGGTGCGCCGCCTGCTGCGCCGCGTGGAACGGGCCGGGCTGCGCGTGGTGCTGATGCTGGATGAATTTGAAAGCCTGGCGACTAACGCTGCCTTTGACGCCAGCTTTTACGGCGAACTGCGCAGCCTGGCCGGAGAATTAGGCGTCACTTACATCACCACATCCAAACGGGGTTTGTATGACCTGACCTACCAGTATGCCGATACCCTCTCATCGCCCTTTTTCAACATCTTTTCCGAGGAGCGGCTAAATTTGCTGCCACGTGAGGAGGCGGTAGAACTGCTGCGCGGGCTGTCTGGCAAAGGAGAACATCACCCCTTTACCGAAAAAGAAATAGAATTTTGCCTGGAGCACGCCGGCCGCCACCCCTTTTTCGTGCAGGTGATTGCTTGTCACCTCTTTGCCGCTCGCACTGAACCGATCCCGGATGCGGAAGTGGAGGCGTTGGTTCTGCGCCGGTTTCTGGCGGAGGCGGAAGACCATTACCGTTATCTGTGGCGGCAGTTGGACGAAGCGGAACAGGCCGGTTTGCGCCACCTGCATACGGCCAATACCGACACTCGCCGCGCTCTGCAAGAAAAGGCGTTGGTGGAATTGACGGATGAGGGGCGTCTACGGCCGTTCAGCCGTTCCTTCAGTGAATTTGCGCAGCGGGCGGAAATAGAACGCCGGCCGTCCACCAATCCGCGCACAACAACCAGCACCACCGACCTGACCGGGGCGACATTGGGCAGCTACCGCGTCCTGTCCACGTTGGGGCGGGGCGGTATGGCTGTTGTTTACAAAGGCTACCAGCCCTCGCTGGATCGCTATGTGGCCATCAAAGTCATGTCCCGTTCATTGGGCGGGGCCGAGTCGTTTGTGGAACGTTTCCAGCGCGAGGCGGCTGGTGTGGCCCAACTGCGTCACCAAAACATTGTGCAGATGGTGGATTTTGGCGTGCAGGATGACATCTCCTACATGGTCATGGAATATATCCAGGGGGAATCGCTGAAGGATTGGCTGCGCCAGTTGCGCGAGGTGGACCACCGCCTACCGCTGACAGATGCAGTGAAGGTAGTACGTGACATCGCCGCCGCCCTCGATTACGCCCATGCGCATGGCATCGTGCATCGGGATGTGAAACCGGCCAACATCATGCTGCGGCAGGAGGAGCGGCTGGCGCAGTTGACGGGTAATGCGGAGTACACGGCCGTGCTCACCGACTTTGGCGTGGCCCGCATGTTGGAAGGGGCGCAGCTCACCGGCACCGGGGCCACCATTGGCACACCCGATTATATGTCGCCGGAACAGGCGCACGGCCGTCCGGCCCAGGCCGCCAGCGATATTTATGCCCTCGGTATTGTCTTGTTTGAAATGTTGACGGGTGAACTGCCGTTTACGGCCGATACCCCCGTCGCCCTCCTGCTGCAACACATGCAGGCCACCCCACCGCCACTCACCGTCAAAGCCCCCGATATTCCGCCCGACCTGGAACTCGTCCTCATGCAGAGCCTGGCCAAAGACCCCGAAAATCGCTACGCTACCGCCGGCCAATTCGCCGCCGCCCTGCAACGCGGGGCGAAAATTTTCAATGGGCAATGATCAATGGGCAATGGTCAATTGACAATGCGAAGGATTGAGTGATTTAAAAAATCAACAGGAGGTTTGAAAATGGCGAAGGGAGATGATATTGAGGAGAGATTGATTGAGTTTGGGGTGCGGATTGTAAAACTGTGTGATAGTGTGCCAGTGACAAGAGGCGGTGACCATCTGGCAAATCAATTGCTGCGAAGTGGCACCTCGCCAGCAGCGCACTATGCAGAAGGGCGTGGGGCAGAAAGTAGAAAGGATTTCATCCATAAATTGAAACTGTGCGTCAAAGAGTTAAATGAGTCAAAGGTCTGGTTAAAGATCATTCGTGGTAGCGACTTGCTACCTGCTGCTCGTATGAATGAAATTATCCAGGAATGCATCGAGTTATCCCGTATCATCAATGCCAGCATCACCACAGCACGCGGCAAACTCGATGACAATTGATCATTAACCATTGACCATTGACCATTTGCTATGATTCGACATGCGATCATTGTGGGGATTATCGGGGGGATTGTCCTCAGCCTGACGGCCGTGTACCCGATTGCCGGGTTGTTGGCGCCGTTGTGGTTGGAGGGATGGGTACGGCCGTTCCCCGATGACCTGACGCATGGTATTTTGCTGATGGCGTCGGCGGCGTTGGCTGTACCGACGTTTTTGCTCATTGGCTTTGTGGCCGCACGGCCGTCACGCGGTTGGCGCGAAGGAGCAAAGGCGGGCATGGTGGCCGGTCTGGCGGCCGCCGGTTTGTGTTATTTCACCATCATTTTACCGGTTAATACCCTGATCGCCTTTGGCACAATAGGGGCTTCGCTGGATGTGCTGGTGGATTCATTTATGCCGCCCCTCTACGTGCTGCGTAACTACGTCATTGCGTTTGAAAACGCGGCTTTTCAGGGGGAAATGGTGTTGGTAGTGGCGGCCTGTTTTTGGGGGGCGCAGGGGGCGCTGGTGGGCTGGCGGCGGCGTAATCAGCCGCGTCCGCCACGGCCGTCCCTCTTTGCTCTTGTCCAAAATGGCGAACATCCCAGACGCTACTTTGCCGGGGACGAAACGGCCGTGTGGACGGGTATTCTCGTCGGGCTGGTGGTGGCGGTGTTGACGGCCGTGACCCTCTCTGGCTGGTCTTACCTGGTCTATTCCGACTGGCCGGAACTGATGAGCGCCTTGCAAGAAAGCCACAGCGGCATCATCGCTTCTGGCTCGTTGGGCGGTTTGGCCGGGCTGCTCTCGCCGTTGTTGGGCATCGTTTTTATTGCTTTTGGCGCGGTGGTCGTTGGCCTGCTCAAAAATCCGCCCAATTGGTTCCGGGCACGCTTTTGGGCCGTGGTGGTGGCCGGAACTGCCATTTCTCTGGCTTTACATGCCGTGGCCTTGCGCCTCCTTTACTTCAATCTGGGGCTGGCTCCCTTTTGGGTGCTGCATGAACGCACCCACACCCTTGATCCGCAGGCGATGGCCGAGATGGCCCGTGCGATGGAACTCATTGAGATGGGTTTTCGTGACCCGGCATTTGTGCTAAGCGCCGTGTTATTTATTCCCTGGGTCGTGCTGCTGTCTGCATTACTGGTGGGGGTTATTGTCGGTGGGGTGCAGGCTGCCATCTATGTGCCCATTCTATCCATGGTCCGCAAACGACCGGTGGACCAGGCATTGATGGCCAGACGCTATCTCAAAAACAGTCCCAACGATGTTTTGCCGGGTGTCTACAACCTATTTATTAAGGATGACCAGGCATATGAGGTGTTGGCGCACCTGACGGCCTGCATCTGGAAACGGCCGTCGGACATATCCCGTTTTACGGCCGCTTACCATACCTTGGGAACCAGCAAAAAGGAAGAAGAGTATGTGGCAACCATTGCCGACCTCAACCAGACGCTGGCGGCAAACCGGCAGTGGCGTTGGGCGCTTGATTTTGCCGGGGTGTATGCCACTTTGCATCAGGTGATGAGCGCCCGTTCTCTGGAGCAAATTCTCAAAATTGAGCCGCCGCCGGAGCAGCACACGTCGTCCCTGCCGCCGCTGGTGGTGAAAAGCCAGCAGCGCATCGGCCGTATCGTGTTGGAATTAAAGAAAGTGGAGCGCACCGATGATTTGCCCACGAAATTGATTTTTCTGGAGAACGCACTGGCGGCCATTCACGAAGCGCAGACGTTTGTGGACAAGGAGTTTGCTGACCCCGATTGTTGGGCGACGCCTCTACCGCAAACCAGCGCCTTGCAGGCCGCACTCAAGCATTGGGAGGAGATGGTGTTGACGGCCGTGAAACGCCTCAAAGGGCGCGCCGACATCCTTTCCAGCCTCAGACTGAATCACACCACCTTCCTACCGGAACTGCCGCTGCCGGTGACAGTGCGTAATCAGGGGTTGAATGTGGCCCAACAGGTGCGCGTCCGGCTGCTGCCCGGTGATGCGTATGATTTGTTGGGGGTGAAGAGTGAAGGATTTATTGAGATTCTGGCGCCAAGTGAAGAACGAACACTTAATCTGCTGATCATGCCCCGTGAAGGGGCGCCGCGAGTGCGGGTTGCCTGGGAAGTGGTGTTTGATGATGCGGTGGATGACCAGCGCCATGTGACGTTTGGCGATAAGCTAGAATTTGTGGAGTCGGAACGGCCGTTTACCCGCGTCTTCCCCATTCCCTATGTCACCGGCACACCGTTGAAAACGGACGATGTGTTTGTGGGGCGGGACGATGTGTTTGGTTTTGTGGAGGAAATGTTGGTGGGAGCGCACCAAAACAATATGGTCATCTTGCATGGGCAGCGGCGTACCGGCAAAACGTCGGTACTGTACCGGCTGCCGCAGCTTTTGGCCGATACCCATTACGCGGTGTTGATTGATATGCAGGGGAAGCCGGCGCGGGGTGAAGCGGAATTTCTGTACGCCATTGCCGATGACATTGTGTTTACGCTGGAAGACCAGGGCATTGTCGCCGAACTGCCACCGCGCGCGGAATTTGCGGAAAACCCGGAGTTTTTCTTCCGTTCCCGCTTTTTACGCAGCCTGACTCCGCATTTGAATGGTAAAAATCTGCTACTCATGTTTGACGAGTTTGAAGAGTTGCAGCGACGGGTGGAAGACGGCCGTCTGCAACCCGAAATCTTCCACTTTTTGCGTAACCTGATGCAGCATGACGAGCATGTGGACTTCATTTTTGCCGGTACGCATAAGCTGGAAGAATTGGGCGCGGAATACTGGTCGGCGCTGTTTAACATTGCCGCCTACCGTCCCATCACCTTTTTGCGCCCCACCGAAATGCGCCGCCTGATTTTGGAGCCGATCAAACAGTACAGCACCGAATATGATCCGCTGGCAGTAGAGCGCATCATCAGCGTGACCGCCGGGCACCCCTACTTTGCCCAACTGCTGCTGCACGAGATGATGGTGTACCACAACGAGATGAAAGCGTCTTACCTGACGGCCGTAGACGTTGACCAGGTAATTGAGCGCATTATTGGCCGGGGCGAAGCCCATTTCCGCTACATTTGGGATGAATCCACAGCCGAGGAGCAGCAGGTTTTACAAGGCATGGCCGAACTGCTGGTCTGCGCCGAAGGCGCGACGGCCAAAGACCTGCGCGCCCTCCTCACCGACCGGGGTTTGCAGTCGCCCGACCGCTGGAAAGCGGCGCTCACCAGTCTGGAAAATCGGGACATTCTCTCTCGCAACGACGCCAAAAGCCCGCTCTACCGCTTTCATGTGGATTTGATCCGGTTGTGGGTGGAACGGACACGGCCGTCGCTGTAAAGAATCACTATATGGCTTGAACGGATTTTCTGGCTCAAGGGAAGAGTAAAATTTTTGAAAAGAGCAGGGCACTAGAGACAGGCCCTGCTCTTTTTGTGAAAGTGGCCTTAAGGTTTCAAGATAACGGGGAGGTAAAGATATCTGACTCCAACATGGATGGTCACGGTGGCTACATTGGAATCTGACCAGCGGTCGTTTGCATGATATGTAAAAGTGATGGTCCCCACAAAGTCCAGCGTTGGAGTGTAGACAAATGAGCCATCGGGATTAAGAACGAGGTCGCCCATGGCTGGTGCGTCGTCGAGTACGGCCGTAAGTGGATCGCCCGCAAATGCCAACCCTTTGGCTTGATGATCCATCTCGCCAATCAGCGTTGGCGTTTGCACAATCGTTACCTGGAATAAGGGGCCTATACCGTGATTTTGTTTCCACAGGAAACCAGATATTGCTGGCCAATAAACCAAAGCCTGTGCCTCTTCATTAATCAAGGCTGTATCCGAAATGGGTATATTGGTGATCGTGTAAGGTGGCGTCAGATCAATCTTTTCAAAGACAACACAACTGCTCAGATCATTCGATGTGCAAGGGCCTGAATGTCCGGATGCATGGTATAGCAGGCCATCGTCGGGGTTGTAGGCAATCGTTTCGCCATCATCACCATTACCTAGCGGCAACAGTAATGTTGGTGTCGCTGTTTCTGTATCTATAATAAACAATGTCTCCGATATGGTTGCCCCATCTCCGGTAACGCCATAGAGCGTTCCATCTGTGGCAAAGGTGATACCAGCAAATTGATCCCCCAGATTGCCAATGTTGGTGGCGACCCCCGTGGCGGGGTTTATCATCACTAACTGGCGTCCAGTCTGCCCATTCAGGCGCAGAATGGCATACAACTCTCCGGTTTGTGGGTGTGTAGCCAACCCTAAACCCCGTTCTACGGTAAAACCCGCTAAGGTCATGGTGATGGCAGCCATCGTTGTCGCGCTGTAGGGGTCAACGATGCGCAGTTGATCGTCGTTACCGCCACCACTAACCGTATAAAGCCGCTCATCTTCATCCGAATCATTCGACAAAACACCGGTGGCAGGGATGGAGAGGGGAGTGTTGACTTCAGCCTGATAGGTATCATTTACTGCGACCGGCGGTGTATTATTTATTCCGCCAACGCTCCGTACAGAGCTTGCACTGGCTGCATTCAAGTGAAACACAAACCCGCTTACCCCTACAAAGCAAGTCAATAAGATAATCAAAACTCGAACCTGTTTCATTAGAAACCTCCTGTTGTTGTTGAAGAATTTTTGTTGTTCTTGATGAATTAAAAACGAGCTAATACTATACTTTTTGAAACCTCTCGGCAATGTCTGTAAACGGCAAGGAGTCGGCGCCAAAGCCGTATCCTTTTAGGCGTCTGGTTTCAACATGGTCGGCAGATAAATGGGGTAGATCATCGTTGTGGTAGTGGTCGCTGATGTTGTCAGCGTCACATTGTCGGTGACGGCGGGGTTGTTGCCAGACACGGCCGTCACCGTGGTCACATTCATCTCACCCTCCACTGTATAAGCGGGCACATGTACCGTCACCAGCACAGTCTCACTTGCTCCGGCAGCCAACATGATACTGCTGGCGGAAAGATCACTCAACCAGCCATTGTCATTGGCGGCGCTCAAGGAAAAGGTGTCTGTGGTATTGCCCGTGTTGCTGATGCTCAGGGTATACGTGACGGCGCTGCCCGGCATACCTGAGGCTGCCTGGTCTGGCGAAAGGGTGACGCCCACACTGTCCACTAACAGCGTGGGCATCACACACCACTGCACCAATGTACCTGACTGACCGGAGGCTGCATCAGAAACATGGAGCGTCCAACTGCCGCTGATGTCCAGGCCATCAAAAGCTGCCAACAGGCTGGTATTGGGTGGGTCGCCGCCCACGCGGTCGCCAAAAATGGCCGGTGCATTGGCACACTGCGTTTCGATATTGCCATCTGGCCCTTCGTCGTTGACGATCACGTCAATGTTATCGCCAGGGCAGCCAAAGCCGCTGGTGGTGCGGCCCGGGCGGTCAATGATGGTGACGGCCGTGCCATTGTGACTAAGGGTGAAGATCAGGTCGCCTACCCAGGGGTGGGTGGCATTAACCATGATGTCCATATCCAAAACGGCGCCACTGCCGGGAATGGTGATGGTATCATTGATCCCTGTGGGATTGTTGTCAGGGATGGGCACATGGGGTGTGGCGCAGATAATGTTGGCCGTGGTGAAGCTGAATGTCGTAGAAGCAGGGCTGCTGCCACAGGGGTTCACGGCCGTTACCCGCCAGTAATGGGCAGTATCAGGCGCTAAAGCCATATCCACGTTGTGGGTGGTGGTCGGTTCATCGGCCGTGTAGACAATGTTGCTGAAGGTGACATCGGTAGCAATTTCTACAAGGTAATGGCTGGTGTCGGGCGTAGAATTCCAGATCAGGGTGGGTGAGGTTGGCACGTTGCTGCTGCCATCTGGCGGTGTGATCAACACGGGGGCCGCATCGGGGGCGCCTGCAAGAATGGTGAGGTCAACAGTAAGGGTATCGGTCACAGCGCCGTCACCACCCACGATATTAACGGTGTAGCTGCCAGTGGTCACAGCCCCCGTGTTAGTAATGGTCAAATTGGTGGTACCGGGCACGGCCGTAACCGGATTCGGCTCAAAAATTGCCGAAGAAGGAACCGGGTTGCCTGTGGCGCTCATGGTCACAGGCGGGGTGAACGCTTCGCCTACGCCAACGGTGTAGACGGCCGTCTCCCCCTGGCAAATGTCCTGTGAAGTGGGGGTCACATCCAGCCCCTGGCAGGAAGGTGGCATATCGAACGCGGCCGTGCCATCATTTGTGTTGTTCGGGCTGCCCTGGCTGGCGCTAAAGCCCAACCCCCGTTTGGCAAATGCCGCCCAGATAGTGCATTGATTTTCACCACCGGTCAGGGCCATGTCGGCATTGAGGATGGCGTTACGGCCGTCTACAAACCCAGGCCCACAAGGCGTCAGGTTAAGGCCCTCCATTACCAATGCATGGGCCAGTTGGTTGCCAGACCACGTATTGACCGGGGGATCAGGTGGATACAGGTCTTCGTTAAAACCGTGCCGGGTAATCAAAGCCCAGTTCATTTCCCACAACATCGTCGCCCACACAAAACCGACCCCATGCGCTCCACTGACGCCGGGCAAATCGGCATAGGTATAGCTGTTGACCGTCATATCGGTGGTGTAGGGGGACGGCCGTAAACCAACACCGCTTGGTGGCTGATTCAGAACATACGTACCCAAACCCCGCGAATCCGTTCCCTGGTCGCCATTTTCCATCGTCATAATGAGTGCTTGCCAGTCGGCCCACCCTTCAATCATAGCCTCAGCATTGCTTACACAGCCCACATTGCTAGGGCCGCCAACCATGCGGCTGGTAATACCGTGCCCATATTCGTGCGCAACAACGCTGTTATCCAGCGCGCCATCTCGATGGGGAGTGGAAAGTGTCCAGATACACATCTGCATACGCGGGTTTACACCGTCAGGTGGTGTGGCAAAATTACCACAATTGGTGCCTATGCCCTCTTGTGCCTCGGCATTCACATAGTCACTGCCCAGCCCACCATTGGCATAGTTGTTTTCCTGAAAGTTGCCGTGTATTTCGTCAAAACCATAGCGGTAGCTGACATCGTGCATCAGGTTGTTCCAGTGGAATAAGTTGATTACGGAGGCGGGACGATAGGCGCTGGGTGGTTGAGTCAGGTCTAGAGGAAAGTCAAAGTCCAGGCCAGTGCCGCCATCAGGGCTGGAGTCGGGGTCGGGGATATTATTGCTGTCAGTATCGGTGTAGGCGTGGACGTTGTTGCCCTGAGTGGTAGTGAATTCCGCGCCTGCTGCTCCATCAACATCATGCCAGCCAAAGGGGGAGCCAATGGCATCGGCGGGCTGGTTTTGCAGGGTACGGCCGTCGGCTGGCGCCGGCGGCGACGCATGGCTGGGGCTTTCCACCGGCAGGTGGAACACCCGGTAGCTGCTGCCATCAGCCACCGGCGTTGGGGCCACAGGCGCAAACTGCCCGGCAGTAACTCCGCTGTCCATAGGGAGTCCTACATGATCTTGCGCCACCCAATCGTTTTGAGAGAGAACATCACCTGTATGGGCATCTATCCGCACATTCCACCAATGAAGACCGTCCAACTGGTATATGATCACATTCCAGGCCAGGCGCACTTCTTTGCCGGAGGCGTCATACACCAGTTTGGCCGGAATAGGGTTTTGCGAAATGCCACCATCACTCAACAATGTTTCCTGGGCTGGCCCACTGGTCTGTTCGATGGTTTGCAGGGGTGTCTGGATGGTTAGCTTCAGATGGGCTGCCGCTGCCTGTACAGCCTCAGCGGCAGTGATGCTGGCTGTTCTGTCGGAAACAGAGCCGGTGAGGTCAGAGACAAAGCGGTTGCCCACCGTCAGGACATCGCCATTGGGCATGATGCTGATATTGATACGGCCGTTGAAAACTTCGATGCCATCTAATTGCTGCCCCAGGTAGATGGTGGTAACGCCGCTGAGTCGGCTGACGGTAATGTCGGTTATTTTGGCTTCAGCCAGGTCAGCCGCCGTCAAGCCCAGCCTGGCTTTACTCTGCTCCAAGTGTGCCAAAGCAATGGCCTGGGCATCCAGACCAGCGCCATATTGTCTGGTGAAATCGCCTGATTGGTGGGTGGCTTGGGCAAAAGTAGTTAAAGACAGGGTGACCAGCAGCAGCCCTATCAAAACAATAACAATGGCTATAATCCGGGTCATTATGGTTTGTCTCCTTGCTGATTGAGCATCTCTATTTGATGTCTACACATGGATGACATTGTAATGGGGGTGGAGAATTTTTGCAGATTGTCGCTTTGCGCTGTATCAGCCCGGCCTTTACCCTGGTCCAGAGTCGCACATCGTTCACCGGGACGTCCAACTGGGCGTACATCGTAGCAGATGGTCACAGGGAGTACGGAATGGCTATGTTCACGGCCGTAACGCCTATAGATTGCTGCCATCCACTTTGTTAGAATGCAGACCAACCCGGCAACCCGGCAACAACTTCACGCATAAAGGTGTATCACATGGTTAAACGTCTCTTTCTTACCACTTTTTTGCTCGGCGGCTTCTGGCTGGCGGCCTGCCAGCGGCAGGAGAGCGCCACCCCCATCACAGAACCGAACCCGGTCACGGCCGTGACCCCACATTCTGCCGTTCATCAAAACCAGACCGCCGCCAGCGCCCCGGAACCGGCGGCGTTGGCCCCGGCGCAGGGGCAGGCCATTGGGTCGGTATTCCAGGCATTTCTCAGTCCGCACCAGGAACCGGGTGAAGAGAAGGACACACCCGCCCTCATCCCGCAGCAGTTCCGTTCCACCGAGCCTTCGCTGCTGCGCAGCGAACGCCTCTCACACGGTCACGGTATGCTGCGTTTTACCAATGACCTGAGCCGGGTGTACGTGGATGTGCAGCTTGAAAACGTCAATCCCGAAGATGTGATCATGTTCCACATTCATTGCGGCAAGCCGGATCAGCTTGGCCCCATCCTGATTGATTTTGCCCATTCCGGCGACATGCAAGAAAACCTGGCCGACGGCCTTTTTTCGGTGGTGTTGACGAACGAGGATATTGAAATGGTGCTGGCGTCGCAGCATGGTTTAATTGGAGGCTATACGCTTGGCTGCCCCATTGTGCCCGGCGTGCCGGGTGAAGTGAAAACGATTGCCGGGATGGAGCACATTGCCCGGCAGGGGGAACTGTATTTCAACCTGCACACCAAAGCGCAGACTTATTTTGGCGATATGCGTGGGCAGGTGCGGCCAGTGGAGAAGTGATGTTTACAAGTGGCAGGTGGCAGGTTGCGTGTCACCTGCCACTCAATAAGTAAAGGCGATAATGGTGGCTGTGCCGTAGACGAAGGCCACCACGCCCAATAACACGGCCGTGCCCACCAATACCCGTTTATACGGCGTGACGCGCTCCACGTCCAGCAGCACCGCATACGCCCCGGTGAGGGCGTGAATGAGCACTGCCAGCAAAAAGAGGATGTCTATCACTTTCCACACCGGGTTTGCCAGCCGTTCCATCACCCGGCTGAAATCGAGATGACCGGGGGGATAATGCACCACGATCATGTGCAGGGTTAAAAAGAGGACAAGGGCAACGGCCGTCAGCCGCTGCATCACAAACACGCGCATGGTTAATTTCCCTCCAGAGCAAAGAGCAAAAGCGGCACGCCGCCCACAATCGAGATCAGGATAAACAGGATGAACATGGCATAAAACAGGCTCTTGCGATATTCCGTCACCTTAAACCAGTGGACGATGAGCAGCCGGATGCCGTCAAAGCCGTGGTAGACAACGGCCGTTAACAACGCCACCTCCAACAAACGGAACAACGGCGCCTGCACCGTGGCCATGCGCGCATCAAATGCCTCTGCGCCACCCGTTGCCGAGCCAATCACCCAGATGTGCATAAACAGGTAGAACACCAGCGCCATGCCAGACACTCGCCGGAAGAGAAAACTGATGAAGCCGGTTGTTTTATACATACCTCACTCCTACAAGTTCTGAGTCTTCGGGTCTTCGTGACGAGTGACGAGTGATTTCACTCGTCACTCGTCACGCATCACGCCCTGAGTTCCCAAACTCTTTTGTCGTTCCACCCTTTCGGCGGCAAACGCCTGCCGCTTTTGCGCCAGTTTGCGCAGCGTTTCAATGGCAAAGGTGGGGTCAAGCCCCTTGGGGCAGGCGTCAATACAGTTAAAAATGGTGTGGCAGCGAAAAACGCCATCATCGCCGCCGATGATTTCCAGCCGTTCGGCGGCAGCCGCATCACGGGGATCCAATACCCGCAAGAAGGCTTTCAGCAGCGCATGAGGGCCAATGTACTGTTTGTTCATGGCCACCACCTGGCAGGCGGAGTAACAGGCGCCACACATAATGCAGGTCTCGGCCATTTTCAGCGCTTCCACTTCTTCCGGCAGCACCCGGTATTCACCGGCTGGCGGTTCACCATCGGTCGGCGGGATTAGCCAGGGTTTGATGCGCAGATATTGTTCCCAGAATGAGGAGCGGTCTACCACCAGGTCTTTGATGATGGGCAAATAGGGCAACGGCCGTATCGTCACCCGCCCCCGCCGGTCTAACAGCGCATTCACCCGCCGGTTGCACACCAGCATGTTACGGCCGTTGACGTTCATGGCGCAACTGCCGCAAATGGCATGGCGGCAGGAGCGGCGGAAGGTCAGGCTGCCATCCAGCGTCGCCTTGATCTGCTCCAGCGCATCCAGCACGGTCGTGTCCGCCGTCACCTCTATCTCATACGCCGCCAGATAAGGCTTTTTGTCTACATCGGGATTAAAGCGTTGCACCCGAATCGTTGCTTTGTGAATCTGTCCATTTGTAGCCACAGCCAACTTCCCCTCTGGAGACCTGACAGGTTTCGCAAACCTGTCAGGTCCGTATCATCCCTTAATACTTTCTTTCCTGCGGCGGAAAGCGGTCATAAAAAATGGTCACGTCCTTGTAGCTCAGACGCGGCGCATCCGCGCCATTTTTGTGGGCCAGCGTGTGCTTAAGCCACTTTTCGTCGTCCCGTTTGTTATGGTCGGTGCGGTAATGGGCGCCCCGGCTTTCCGTGCGCGCCAGGGCGCTGACGACAATGACCTCGCTGAAGGAGAGTAGATGTTCCGTTTCCAGCGCTGCCAGCAAGTCGGTATTAAAGCGGGCGCCTTTGTCCATAATTTGCACGTCGGCGAAACGGGTTTGCAGTTCTTTGATGGTGTGCAGCGCCGTTTGCAGCCGCGCCTGGTCGCGGAAAACGCCTACGTTTTTGGTCATGGTTTCTTTGAGTTCGGCGGCAATGGGGGTCACGGGCTGTGGATTATGGGCGCTACGGCCGTTCACATACCGTTCAATTCGCGCCCGATTCCGCGCCACCGGGTCGCCTTCTACGGCATGTAACGATGCGCCGCCTAAGACAAATTCGGCTACGGCCGTGCCCGCCCGCCGCCCAAACACCGACGCATCCAGCAGACTGTTGGTGCCCAACCGGTTCGCGCCATGCACGCTCACACAGGCACACTCGCCCGCCGCATAAAAGCCCACCACCGGCGTATTGGCCGCATCGGCGATCACCTGGCAGTCGGCATTGGTGGGAATGCCGCCCATGCTGTAATGGGCGGTCGGTTGGATGGGCACCGGCGCTTGAATGATGTCTACGCCGGTAAAGTCCAGCGCCAGTTCATGCACCTGCGGCAGCCGCTTCATAATCTTCTCTGCGCCCAGATGTGTCAAATCCAGAAAAACGCCCTGCCCATCCGCGCCCACGCCGCGCCCTTCTTCAATCTCTGTCTGTTCCGAGCGGCTCACCAGGTCACGCGGCGCTAATTCCATCTTGTCCGGTGCGTACCGCTCCATGAACCGTTCGCCGCTCTTGTTGCGCAAATAGCCGCCCTCGCCGCGACAGGCTTCGCTCATCAGGATGCCTTTGCCATACAGCCCGGTGGGGTGAAACTGCACAAACTCCATGTCCATCAGGGGCACGCCGGCGTTGTAGGCAATGGCTACACCGTCCCCGGTGTTGGCGGTGGCGTTGGAGGTGATTTTCCAGGCACGGCCGTAGCCCCCGGTAGCAAACACCACCGCTTTGGCTCGCATCAAGTGGAGCTTGCCGCTGACCACATCCAGCGCCACCAGCCCCCGGCACACATTGTCTTCCACCACCAGGTCCATGCAGTACCATTCGCTGTAAAAGGTGACGCCTTGTTTGAGCGCCTGTTCGTGGATGGTGTGCAGCAGCACATGACCGGTATAGTCGGCGGCATAGTTGGCGCGGGGCATACTGTGGCCGCCAAAGCGACGTTGGGCGATACGGCCGTCGGCCAGCCGACTAAACACGCAGCCCATTCGCTCATATTCGTAGATGATCTCTGGCGCTTCCCGCACCATCAGTTCGATGGCGTCCTGGTCGCCCAGCCAGTCTGAACCTTTGATGGTGTCAAACATGTGCAGCTCCCAACTATCGGGCGGCTCGTCGCCGGGTGGCACCGGTTCCAGTGGGCCTCTGGGGCCGCTGTCAGCTACCGGGCGCACATTATTCAGCGCCGCAGCAATGCCACCCTGAGCCGCGCCGCTGTGCGAGCGTAAGGGGTGCAGCTTGGACAGGACGCCAATGTCGCGCACACCTTGTTGGCTGGCGGTCATTGCCGCCCAGGAACCGGCCAATCCCGCCCCCACAACCAGCACGTCATGGGTAATTGTTTCCTCGTGGGCAAGCCCTGTTATATAGGCCATGCTTTCTGTTTCCCTTTTTGGCAGTGTAAAACGATTTTCCAAATCGTCCCAGAACGATTTGGAAAATCGTCCTACCGTTGGCATTTACCACATGCCCAATATCTTCCACCACACACCGCCAATGCCTAGCCAGATGACGATGTTGATCACACTGATCAGCAAACCCAGCCGCCACCAATCGCTCATGGGCACATAGCCAGAGCCGTATAAAACCGGCGCCGGCCCGGTGCCATAGTGCGTCATGCTGCTAAACAGGTTGCTGAAAAAGGCCAGCACCAGCGCCGCCAGCAGCGGCGGTGTGCCCACGACCAAAGCCACCGCCAGAAACGGGGCGTACATGGCGCTGACATGGGCGGTATTGCTGGCAAAGAGGTAATGGCTGTAGAAATAAACCAGCGAGAGCACCAGGAAGGCTGGCACCCAGTTGTACCCCTCCACCATGACCCCCATTTGCTCGCTAAACCAGGGGATGAAGCCTAGCTTGTTCAGCTGCGTGGCCATCATCACCAGGGCGGCGAACCAGACCAGGGTATCCCAGGCGCCGCGCTCGTTGAGGATGTCACCCCAGTTGAGGACGGTGGTCAGCAGCAGGAAGGCCAGGCCAATCAGGGCGGCGGTGGTAGCATCCATGCCCAACCGGGTTGGGCCAAAAATCCATAACACCAGCAGCAGGAAAAAAGCGCCCAGCATGATCCACTCGCTGCCTTTCATTTTGCCCATTTCCGTCAGCTTGTCCCTGGCAATTTGGGCGGCGGCGGGCGTCTCTTTGATTTCCGGCGGGTAGATTTTGTAGAGGAGCAACGGGATCAGGATGAGGCAGATGATGCCGGGCACCAATGCGGCGATGGCCCATGTACCCCAGGTGATGGTGATGCCCTGGTCGGCGGCCAGTTGTACAGCCAGTGGGTTGGCGGCCATAGCCGTCAGGAACATGGCGCTGGTGATGATGGTGCCCTGGAAGGCGGCTTTGGTCAAGTATGCGCCCAGTTTGCGGTGGGTGCCATCATCGGCGTTGCTGCCATATGCTTTGGAAATGGACATCAGGATGGGAAAGACCACACCACCGGCGCGGGCGGTGTTGCTGGGGATGGCCGGGGCCAGCACCAGATCGCTGGCGACCAGCCCGTAGCTGAGTCCTAAAGATTTCTTGCCCAGGGCAGTCATAAAAAGGTAGGCAATACGCGCGCCCAGGCCGGTTTTGATGAAACCGCGCGAGATGAAGAAGGCGATGACAATGAGCCAGATGGTGGTATTGGCAAAGCCGCTGAGGGCGTCACCGGGAGTCAGGGTTTGGGTCACGGCCGTCATGGTAATGCCTATCATCGCCACTGCCCCCATAGGCAGCGGTTTGGCAATGATGCCGGCAATGGTAGCCACAAATATGGCTAACAAATGCCAGGCTTCTGGGGTCACTCCTTCTGGCGGTGGCCAAAACCAGATGAGAGAGCCAATGGCTATCGGGATCAACCAGCGTAACAAATAATCAAAACTAAATGGAGCCAGAATATCTTTGCCTGGCTTTTTGGTTGGGGGGGCTAAGCTCGTCATGGGAATATCCTCCTTTCATTTGCGCCAACCATTACCCAGGTTGGGCAGCACGTTTCAACCATTCTGAGCATAGTCACCAGTCGCAATAAGCCGGTAGTAACACGTGTCATGGGCTATTGTGACAAACGTCACAATAGCCCGCAATAAGCGATATTCGTCACTTGTGCCGGTTACCATTTCTATGTTAATCTCGACCAGGATCAATTATCCGCGTCATCCGCAAGAATCTGCGTCCTATTATCCGAGGAGATTATATGGGTGGCCGCTCACCACGATGGATGTAAGTTGTAGCTCGATTTTCCAAATCGGGTGGCGATTTGGAAAATCGCCCTACATTTATGAAGGAGGTTTGTGCTATGGAACTCAAGACGGTTATGATTGAAAAACCGGAGACCATCAATTTCATACTAGGGCAAACTCACTTTATTAAAAGTGTGGAGGATATCCATGAGGCGATGGTCACGGCCGTGCCCGGCATCAAATTTGGTCTGGCTTTTTGTGAGGCTTCCGGCAAGTGCTTGATTCGTTGGGCAGGCACCGACCCGGAAATGATAGACCTGGCCCGTGAAAACGCCGCGGCCATCGCTGCTGGTCACAGCTTTATCATCTTTTTGGGCGAAGGCTTCTACCCCATTAACGTCCTCAAGGCGGTGCAGCAGGTGCCCGAAGTGTGTCACGTGTTCTGCGCCACGGCCAACCCCACCGAAGTCATTGTGGCCGAAACGGAACAGGGTCGTGGCATTCTGGGCGTGATTGATGGCTTCAGGCCAGAAGGGATCGAAGGCGACGAGGACATCGCCTGGCGCAAAAACTTCTTGCGCCAGATCGGTTACAAAGTCTAAAAAGGGGCGTGGGGTGCGAACATCCCGTGCCCTCTTACGAAGAGGGATTCTTACGCGCCCAGGCCAGCAGGGAGAGGAACTCAAACACCAGGTTGGCCGCCAGGATGGAGGTGATGTCAGCGTGGTCGTAAGGGGGGCTGACTTCCACAAGGTCAAAACCAACCAGTTTTAATCCGACCAGGCTGCGTACCAACTGCAATATCTGGAAGCTGCTCAGGCCGCCCACTTCTGGCGTGCCGGTGCCAGGGGCAAAGGCCGGGTCTATGGCGTCAATGTCCAGCGAAACGTAGGTGGGGCGTTGGCCGATGAGGTGGTGGATGTGCTGACTGACGGCCGTCATGCCCATCTCAAAACATTCTTCAATCGTCAACACGTTTGCGCCTAATCCCCGCGCATCTTCCAGGTCGGTGGGTTCCTCCATTGGGCCGCGAATGCCCACCTGGACGTAGGCGGTTTTGTCAATCAGCCCTTCTTCCAGCGCCAGTAGAAATGGCGTGCCATGTTCCAGGTGGCCGACGCGCTGATAGGTGTCGGTGTGAGAATCGAAGTGGACGACAGCCAGCGGGCCAAAGTGGGCGGCGTGTGCTTTGAGCAGGGAGTAGGTGATGGAGTGGTCGCCGCCCAGGGCGATGACGTGGGTGTTGGTGGACAGAATTTGGGCGGTCACGGCCGTGATCCGTGTACTGGTCACGTCAATACTGGTCGGCTCCACCTCCACATCGCCATAATCCACCGCCCGAAGTACGGCCAGCG
The DNA here is from genome assembly GCA_035444285.1 of Chloroflexota bacterium. Classification (GTDB taxonomy): domain Bacteria; phylum Chloroflexota; class Anaerolineae; order Promineifilales; family Promineifilaceae; genus CAADGU01. Next base: position 135,227 of record DAOMOK010000003.1, on the reverse strand, counting down.
GGTCTACGTCCAGCAGCCGATTGTACCCCCACAATTGCAGCGAATTGGCCCGAATTTGGCGCGGGCCAAAGCGCGTGCCGCTGCGCCAACTGGCCGCGCCGCTGTCATACGGCACACCCAAAATGGCAACATCCACGTCATCCAATTCACGGCTGACAGGCAGGCGCATAAAGCTGGGGATGCCGGCATACGCCATCAAATGCGCGCCAAAAGCGGGGTTAGGGTTTGATTGGGGCATGTTTGTCTCCTATGTGGCCCGATTTTCCAAATCGGGCCACAACGAGTCGCATTTTCCCGTATACGGCCGTATTTGCCAACAACCCCATCTCACGTGGTATGATCTCCCCAATTACCGATTACCAATTACCGATCACGAGGAACCCCATGAACTTTGAAACTCACACTTTCCCCAGCCGTCGCTCCAATGTAGTGGCGTTCAGTGGGCTGGTGGCGACCAGCCAACCGTTAGCGGCCCAGGCCGGATTGGATATTTTGCAGGCGGGTGGCAATGCTGTAGACGCGGCCATTGCTACCGTGGCCACGCTGTGCGTGGTGGAGCCAACCTCTACCGGCATCGGCGGCGACGCCTTTGCCCTCATCTGGCAGGCGGATGAAGGCAAGCTATACGGGCTAAATGCCAGCGGCCCCGCGCCACAAGGGCTGACGGCTGACCTGGTACGCAGCCAGGGGTACAGCCAGTTTCCCGCTTTGGGAGCGCTGCCGGTGACAGTGCCAGGGGCACTGCGCGGCTGGGAATGGGCGCTGGCAAGATTTGGCAGCATGGGGCTGGATACGTTACTGGCGCGGCCAATCCAGTATGCGCGCGATGGTTTCCCGCTCAGCCAGCGCATTGCCGCTGCCTGGGAGCGTTCCACGGAAAAGATGAGCCGCCACCCTGATTCGCGGCGGGTATGGCTGCCACACGGCCGTGCCCCCCGCGCCGCCGAACGTTTCCAAAACCCCGAATTTGCCCACACCCTGGCCGCCATTGCCAGCGATGGCCCCGATGTGTTTTATGGGGGGGACATTGGTCGCCAGGTTGCCGATTGTGTGCAGGCGGCTGGCGGCGTGTTGACGCAGGACGATCTGGCCCAGTATCAGGCAGAATGGATAGAGCCAATTCAGGTGAACTATGGCGATGGATTTACCTTTTACGAGATTCCACCAAACGGACAGGGCTTAACGGCGCTGCTGGCCCTCAATCTGGCCGCGCAGTTTGATTTGCGCGCCCTGGAGTATGGCACGGCTGATTATTACCACGCCCTGATCGAAGTAATGAAACTGGCCTTTGCTGACGCCCATGCCTACATTGGCGATCCGCGCCAGGTGGATGTGCCGATGGCCGGGCTGCTGAGCAGCGCCTATGCTGAGGCGCGCGCGGCGCAGGTAAATATGAGTCAGGCGCAGTTGCCCATTGCCGGGCAGCCGCCGCGCCACGGCGACACGGTTTATCTGACCGTGGCCGATGGCAACGGCAATATGGTGAGCTGGATTCAAAGCCTGTATATGGGCTTTGGCAGCGGGCTGACGGCGGGTACAACTGGGGTGCAGTTGCAGAACCGGGGGGCGAATTTTAGCCTGGAACCGGGACATCCAAACAAAGCGGCGCCGGGCAAACGGCCGTACCACACCATCATCCCCGGTTTCATCACCAAAAACGGGCAGGCGTGGAGCAGCTTTGGTGTGATGGGCGGCTTTATGCAGCCGCAGGGTCATTTGCAGGTGGGCTTGAACCTGGCGCTGTGGGGCATGGACCCACAGACGGCGTTGGACGCGCCCCGATTTAACTGGCTGCGGGAGATGGAGGTGGCACTGGAAACGGCTATCCCCGCCCCCGTACATGCCGAACTCACCCGGCGCGGCCACGTTGTCAGGAATAACGAGCATCCTATGTCCTTTGGCGGCGGACAGGTGATTGTGCGCCACCCAGATACCGGCGTTCTCATCGGCGGCAGCGAACCGCGCAATGATGGGGCAGCAGTGGGGTGGTGAGGTGATGAGGTAATGATATAATCACTACCTATGATCGGTGGGCATATGGCATTGGGCGCTCCTTATGTATCTCATTATTCTTAGTCTCATTGCCACTTTGCGCCTTTGCATTAATTCAAGAACCATGTAGGAGGAAAATTTGATGAGCGAAACCAATTTGAACATTACTACGGAAACATTCAAACGCGCCGTGTTGGTGAAAGCGTCTGGGCGCATAGACAGCAGCAACGCAGCCCAGTTTGATACGGTGCTGAAAGATGTGTTGGCCGAGGGCCATACCAACATCGTTCTGAACCTGGCAGACATTAGTTATATGAGCAGCGCCGGTTTGCGGGCGATTGTGGCCGCTCATCGTGAGTGTACCAAAAAGAAAGGGACGCTCGTCCTGGCTGTACCCTCTGAACGAGTATCGGAAGTGTTTTCGTTGGCCGGTCTGGATTCGATTTTTACGGTGTATGATGATGTTACGGCGGCGGTAGGCAGCTTCTAGCTCGTAATCCGTGATCGGTAATCCGTAATCGGTTTACGGATTACCGGTTACAGATTACCGATTTCCTATGGGCGGTACCCTCATCATTCCCGGACGTTACGATAAGATTCAACAGGCGTGCCAGTTTGTGGCGGCGGGGGCGGCACAGGCTGGGCTGGATGACACGGCCGTGTTCCATGTGGAACTGGCCTGTGATGAAGCCTGTACGAATGTGATTGAACATGCCTATGCCGCCGAAGATGTCGGGGATATTTACATTAGTTGGGAGGTGCAGGCGGGCCGGTTTATGATTACCATTCACGACCACGGCCGTGCCTTTGATCCGGCTACAGTGCCTGTGCCACCCACCACCGAAGCAGAGATGATGAACGACGGTGCGGATGATTTCCCCCGCGTGGGCGGTTTAGGCGTCCATTTCATGCGCAAACTGATGGATGAAGTTCAGTATCATTTTAGTGAGCAGGGCAACACCTTGACACTGGTGAAAATGATTAATTAGACGTGATGCGTGATGCGTGATACGTGGCCCCCTTCACGTGTTATGCATCACGCAGCACGCATCACACAATGACAATTCAACAAGAATCTTTGCCAGGTGATATATGGTTGGTGCGGGCAGACGGCCGTTTAGACCAGAGCCAGACCACATTATTGGAAACGGCGCTTAATCAATTGTTGGATGACGGCCGTGTCCTCATCATCGTTGACCTCTCCCAAGCCAGTTATATTAATAGCGGCGGGCTGCGCTGCCTGGTTTCTGCCTGGCGGCGCGCCAAACAACTGGATGGCGATGTCTTGTTATGTGGCCTGAATGATCGCCTGCAAGAAGTTTTTACCATGGTTGGATTTGACAAGGTTTTTCAAATTCACCCCACGCTGGCTGCTGCCCAACGCACACTGAAAAAGGGTAGATAGGCAATTGGGTAATTGAGGAAATAGACACAATCCCTCAATCACCCAATTTTTTTCCTGTTATGCAATTCGGCGCTGACTCCGTTTCGATGCCGTTGCTCTCGGTAGGCATTTTTCTAGGGGCCATGTTCCTGGCAACCTATATTGTCGTGCGCCGCTATCGCTCACGTCGGCTGCTGCTGGCGCGGGTGGCGGAATTGGAGTCTTTGAGCGAGGCGGGGCGGGTCATTGTGGAAGCGGAACTGGATGTGGAGGCCTTGTGCGCCCTCATCGCCGCTGAAAGCGGCAAAGTGATTGATAATAGCACCCTGCAAATTGGTCTTTTTGCTCAGTCCTTCTATCACATTTATTACTGGTGCATCAACGGCCGTCCCCAGCCCACCCCTCAATCATTCGACCTGCGCCAGGGCACGGGCATCGTCGGCTGGATACGCCAGAGCAAAGAACCGCTCCTTATCCATGATTTTGAGCGAGAGATGACCCGCCTGCCAGCCCGACCCCGTTATATCAGCGATACGCCGCCACGCTCCGGCATCTTTATCCCTCTGATCAGCGGCGAGGAAACGTTGGGGGTGATTGCTGCCCAAAGCGACCAACCCAATCGCTTTACTGAAGAAGATTTGCGCCGTTTGATGATTCTGGCGAACCAGGCGGCGGCAGCTATTGCCCATGCCCGCCTGTTTGAGCAGGCAGAAAAGCGGGCGGCGCAATTGGAACTGGTGGGGGAAATTGGCCGCGAAATTAGCCGGGTGCAGAGTCAAGATGAGATTTTTAAGCAGGTGGTGAACCTGACTGCCTCCACATTTGGCTTTCATCTGGTGACGATTTTTGGCGTCAACGGCCGTATGGATGGCGATGACAATGCCGTCACCATGCAGGCCAGCAGCCGCCCGGAATTGATGCCGCGCCATATGGTCATCGCGCCGGGCGAAGGGTTGGTGGGCACGGCCGTGGTCACCCGCCAGACCGTCATCAGCAACGACACGCGCCATGATGACCGTTTTGTTAGCCGGTGGCAGACCATTGAAGAGAGTACCCACTCTGAAATGGCTATCCCCCTGCTGGTGGATGATGAATTGTTGGGCGTGCTGGATGTGCAAAGCCCGCAGCCCGGCTTTTTCAGCAGCATTGAAAAGATGACGCTGGAAACATTGGCCGCCGAAACCTCTATTGCTATCAACAAAATGCAGCAGTTAGCTCGCCAGCGGGAACAGGCATGGCTGACGACCGCCCAATTGCAGGTGGCCGAGGCGATAGGCCACGCCGATTCATTGGATGAGATGCTCACGGCCGTAACCCGGCTGACAGCGATGCTGATGGGCGTTTCCTTTTGCGCCGTGCTGTTGTGGGATGAGGAGGCAGAAGCGTATGAATGCATGACGCTTTATGGCGGCGACGCTCAGTCGGTACGACAGTTGTGCCCGGTGCGGGTGCCGCTGGGCCAATGGCCAATGCTGGATACCGTGCATAGCTGCCAGGAGCCGATTACAACAACCAGGTTTCCACCCTGGCTGTATACGGCCGTGGGCCAGCTTGACCCACCGCTCTCCCAAATCATCATCCAACCCCTGGTCACGGGGTTACAAATGATGGGGGTGATGTTGGTAGACGATGTGACCCAGCCGAACCACAATGGTGCTTCCTTTGCCCGGCGGGGGGAACTGCTACAAGATATTGCCGGGCAAACGGCCCGCGCCCTGGAAAACGCTCATTTACGCGCTGCCCAGCAAGAGGAAGCGTGGGTTAATACTGCTCTTTTTCAGGTGGCCGCTGCCGTCAACAGCCTCATTGACCTCAACGAAATTCTCTCCACCATTGTTCGCCTCATCCCGCTGTTGGTGGGTGTGGAGTCGGCCGTTATTCTGATCTGGGACAACATACGCCAGCTTTTTTACCCTGGCCCCAGTTACGGGATTGGCGAGATGGAGCGCGGCTTGCTGGAAACATTGGCCGTTGACCATGATGAGATGCAGAGCATAGCGCCCGGTTTGCTAACCCATACGGAGATTGCCACGGGCGATTTCAAGACGATTGGGCTGCCCCACTGGTTGGAGCGTGTCTTTCGCACATCGTCAGCCTGCGCTTTTCCGCTGGCGGCGCGGGGCGAATTGGTGGGGCTGATGTTGGTGGGGGCGCAGCCGCAGCTACCGCACCGCCGGTTGAACATTCTCACCGGTATTGCCCATCAGGCGGCAACGGCCGTTGTTAACCACCAGCTTTACCATGAAGCCGCCGAACGCGCCCGGCTGGAACGGGAATTGGATGTGGCCCGTGAAATTCAGGCCAGTCTCATCCCACGGGGCAACCCGGCTATTTCCGGCTGCCATGTGGCCGGTTACTGGCAGGCGGCGCGCCAGGTCAGCGGCGATTTTTATGACTTTATGGAACTGGCCGATGGCAAATGGGGCATTCTCATTGCCGATGTGGCCGACAAGGGCGTGCCCGCTGCCATCTTTATGGCGCTCAGCCGTACCATTTTGCGCACCATCGCCTTTAACCGCACGGATCCGGCCAATACGCTCATCCGCGCCAACGAAATTATTGACAAGGATGCCCAATCTGATTTGTTTGTGACCGTTTTTTATGCCGTGTGGGACCCACACAAGGAAATTCTGACCTATGCCAATGCCGGGCATAATCCACCGCTGCTACTGCGCGCCGACGGTCAGGTGCAAATGCTGACGACGAATGGGATTGCGCTGGGGGTGCTGCCGCGTGTGCAGATTGAACGGCGCGAAACCGTGTTCCGCCAGGGGGACACGCTGATTTTGTATACGGACGGGGTAACGGAGGCAATGAACGAGGATTTTGACGAATTTGGCCTGGATCGGCTGCGGGTGACGGTAGAAGCGGCCCGGCAGCGCCAGCCAGGTGAAATTGTCACGGCCGTGACCCAGGCCATCCACGTTCACGCCGGTGACACTCCCCAATTTGACGACATTACCCTGGTGGTGATGAAACGCTAACTATTTTGTGACACCTTTCACCCGTTAAACGTGCCAAACTTCCTACCGCTATCTGCCTCTTTTCGCCTAAGCTGGTCTTGTCTGTTAATTCGTTTGTAGTAGGCAATTTATTGCCTTCTGACGGCGACAAATCGCCTACTACGAACATAGGGAAGAGAGGCGGTATGAAGGAAATTTTGGTGTTGCACTGGCAGGCGGAGGAGCGAGCCGAGACAGTTTCATTTTTAGGACAATCATTTGTTTTGCAGCACAGGAGTTGTGGCGGTGATGTCACGTTGGCGCAATTGTTGTTGGCGGAAGCCGACGGCCGTGCTGCCGCCATCGCCCTGGAAGATATGCCCCTGACGTTGGAATTGGGGCCGGCGCGGCGGGAACATACATGGGGGCAGCAGGTGGTCACGGCCGTACAAACCACACCGGTGGTAGACGGCAGTATTATTCGCGCCGGGCTGGAACGGTGGGCCGTCATCCTGGCCGATCGCGCCCAACCGGGTATCTTTAGCCGTAAACACGTGCTAATGACCCCTGGCCTGAACCACAACGGCCTGGCGCAGGCGTTGGAGAAACGGGGTTGTGATTTGTGGTACGCTGACCCCTTTATCTATTTTGGACTGCCCAGCGCGCCGGGCATTGGCAGCCGCCGCAGCCGCAATCAGGCAGCGCCGCCGTCGTTGGAACGGTTGAAAGGGATGGATTACGGCCGTCTCTACCCAACACCCAACGGTGCAGCCCCGGAAAGCAGCCCGGCCCCCTTTGCCTGGGCAGACGTGATTGCCGGCGACATTGCCGTCATTCGCCGCTTTGCGCCGGCGCAGCTTAAGCACAAAACGGTGGTGGTGGAATACGCCTCAGCCGAAGACCTGGCCGATTTGCAGATGCGCGGCGTGGCGCTGGTGGTGGAATTGATGCCGGGATTGGTGGGGGAGTATGGGCGTGTACCCACCTCCGCCGCCACGCTAGAAGCGATTCTAACCACCTTGCAACCTGATCCCACCGCCGCTCTCAACGAAGACGCCTTCCTCGACCTGATGGCCGAAATTGACTGGATGCCAGCCATCCATACGTTGCAGCCTGAGGAAATGGGCGTCAATCGTTTCGCCTTTGTCATTCACCCGCTGCACGTCGGTTTTGTACACAAACACAAATACTTCCGTTGGACGCGCTATTTGCCGGATAGTCTGGTGGAAGCGGTGGCTGCTTATTTGCCGCCGCTTTACCTGTCGCGCATTACCGGCGGGCAATCGCCCACGACCGGGCAGCGTGTGGAGGGCATTCTCATCAGCCTGGGGGCTACGCCGCGCCAGATGATGCGCCACAGCGAGCGCTTTACTTATGACCGGCTGCGCCAGGCGGCGCAAATAGCCGAACGTAAAGGGGCGCGCATCATGGGGTTGGGCGCTTTTACCAGCGTGGTGGGCGACGCCGGCATTACCGTTGCCCATGAAGCAGACATCGCCATCACCAGCGGCAACAGCCTGACGGTGGCTGCCACTCTGGAGGCGGCCAAACAAGCGGTTGTCAAAATGGGGGCCACTGATCTGACCAAAGGTCGGGTGATGATCATTGGCGCGACCGGCTCCATTGGGGCAGTTTGTTCCCGGCTGTTGGCGCAGGCCATTTACGATGTGGTGCTGGTTTCTATTGAACCGGAGCGGTTGATTGACCTCAAGCGCACCATTCAGAATGAAACGCCAGGGGCGACGGTGACTATTGCCACCCGGCCTGATGAGTACGTGGGGTCGTGTGACCTGATCGTGACGGCCACTTCTGCCTTTGGGCAGCGCATTGTGGACATCAGTAAATGCAAACCAGGCACGGTGGTGTGTGATGTGGCGCGCCCGCCGGACATCAGCAAAGAGGAAGCGGCGCTGCGACCAGATGTATTGGTGATTGAGAGCGGCGAGGTGTTGATTCCGGGGGATATTGACTTTGGTTATGACATTGGCTTGCCGCCGAAGACGGCCTATGCCTGCCTGGCAGAAACGGCGCTGCTGGCGATGGACGGCCGTTTCGAGGATTACACACTGGGCCGCAACATCAGCATGGAGCGGGTGAAGGAAATTTACCGCCTCTTCAAAAAACACGAATTTCAGATCGCCGGGCTGCGCTCGTTTGGGGATTATGTGACGGATGAGATAGTGGCAGAAAAACGGGTGTTGGCCGACCAACTGCGCCGCAATCCGGACGCCTTTGCCCGCGTGCAGCAGGAGAGCGGCGCCAAACTGGCAGCGATGCCGGTGCAGGCGAAGGGGGTGCGCTCCTCTGGTTCCAATCGAGGGAAATGGGCGGCGGTGGCGGGGGGCACGGCCGTACTCGGTCTGTTGGCTGCCCGGCGTCTTAAAAATTGACAATTGATAATTGCCAATTATCAATTGTCAATTTTTCAGGTATTTGTCAAACCAGCGCAGGATGTGTTGCAGGCGGGCGACGCGGCGGTCGGTACGGCCGTCGCGCGATAACCCATGTGGCTCTTCCGGGAACAGTACCAGTTCTGTGTCTACCCCTTTGTGCCGTAGAGCCACAAAGACCTGCTCGCCCTGTTCCTGGTCGGCGCGTAAGTCTTGCTCGCTGTGGATGACCAATGTGGGTGTTTTGGCGTTGCCGATGTATTTCATGGGGGATTGGTCCCAATACTTTTCCAGGTTGGCGTAAGGGGGTTTGTTCTCGCCGATGGTTTGTTGGAACTGCCAGTTGGCGTCACTGCTGCCCCACATGCTGATCAGGTTGCTGACGCAGCGCTGCGTCACGGCAGCCTGAAACATGTCCGGTTCGCGGCCAATGATCAGGTTGGTCATGTAGCCGCCGTAGCTGCCGCCGGTGACGCCCATGCGGTGCGGGTCTATATACGGCCGTTGCCGCACAAACGCCACCCAGTCCAGCACATCCGTCAAATCCACGTTGCCCCAATTGTTCCAGATGGCGCCGCAGTGGGCTTCGCCGTAGCCCTGCCCGCCGCGGGGATTGCTCCAATAGACCACGTAGCCGTTGGCTGCCAGGTAGTAAAATTCGTGCATAAAACCCCGGTCATACTGCGTTTGCGGGCCGCCGTGAATTTCCAGGATGGAAGGGTATTGGTTGTTGGGGTCAAAGTCGGGTGGGGTGAGTATCCAGCCGTGCAGGGAGTAGCCGTCGCGGGCGGGGAACCAGACTTCTTCAAGCTGTCCCAGGTTTTTGCGTTTGAGCCAGGGGTTGAAGCGCGTCAACTGTTTTTCTTTGCTGCTGCTCAGGTCGCGGATGAGGAGGTGGGCGGGGTGCTGTTGGGTGGCGTGGGTGTAGGCCAGTTTTTGATGGGTGGCGTCAAACGTGAATGCCCCCACCAGCCCATGAGCAGCAATGACGCGCTCGATGACGGGTTCGTCCTCGATCGTGGCAGACATGAGGCAGATGTCCGCTTTGTGTTCGGCCTGGAAAAAAAGTTTGCGGGAATCGGGCGACCAGGTGGGTGGGTTCATCTGTCCGCCGCCGGTGTCACTGCCGCTGCCGCCCAGGGTGTTCAGGTCGGCGGCGGCGGTGAGGCAGCGAGGTGGGACGCTGCCATCAACGGCGACCAGCCAGATATTGGTGTTGCGCCACCATTCGCCGGGTTTGTCTGAGCCGAGGTAGGCCAGCCAACGGCCGTCTGGCGACCACGACAGCGCAAATTTGTAGCCGGGCGGGGTGGTGAGCTGCCGGGCCTCGCCGCCGCCGCTGGGCATAATGAAGAGGTCGTCCATTTCCGGCGTCAGGTCAGGTTTGTCGGTGGCGTTGGTAACGTAGGCGAGCCATTGGCCGTCGGGTGACCAGGTGGCTTCGTCTTCGTGGTTACGGCCGTTGCTCAACTGTTTTGTCTTGCCGGTGCGGGCGTTAATGAGCCAGAGATGCCACTTTTCTGCGGGCAGGTAGCCACGGCCGTCGCCTTTGTAGCGGGTGGTGGTGATGTGCCGGGCGACGACGCCCAGCTTTTTCTTTTGCTCGTCAGCGTCGCGTTCAATCGCTTCCTGGTCTTTTTTGCGGATGGCGCAGAGGAATTGTTTGCCGTCGGGCGACCATTGCAGGCTGCCGATGGACATGTCTTTGAGGCTGGTGAGGGCGCGGGCTTCGCCGCCGTCCAGGGGGATGAGGTAGAGCTGGGCTTGTTTTTCGTCGGCGCGGTTGGAGAGGAAGGCGATGGTACGGCCGTCCGGCGACCAGCGCGGCGAACTGTCTGACCAGTCGCCAAAGGTGAACTGGCGCAGTTGGCCGCTGGCGGTATCGGCCAGCCAGAGGTTGCTGTGTTTTTTCTCGGTTTGGCGGTCTACGCGCTGCACGGTGCAGATGACGGCACGGCCGTCGGGCGACAGGCGGGCGTCGGTAACCAGTTCAAACTGGTAGAGGTCTTCTGCGGAAATAAGCGATTTGTTTTGTGTGGGCACGGCCGTACTCCTCATAGTGGTTATTTGTGGGGGATTATAACAGGGGAATGCAGATTTGAGGCACGGATGATACCGATTGGACGCATTTTCCCGGATTTTCCCGGATGAGGTGGGTCAAAAATCCGTGTTAATCTGCTTCATCCGTCATTTCCGTGTTTCGTTCACGCGGGGAAAACGAGGATTGCAGGAAGCGTATACCGGCCAGGATTTGGTGGATTCGCTGCTCGTTGAGGGCGCCGATGTAGTCGCCGAGTTGCGATTTTTGGACGGTGGAGATTTTGGAAACGACGATGGCGCTTGGCCGGGGCAGGTTGGCTTCGCCCGCTTCAAGCAAGACGTTGCCGGGCATATGTGCCTGTTTCATGTTGGTGGTCAGGGCGCAGACGATGACGGTGTGGATGCGGCTGTGGTTAAAGAGGTCGTCTTGGATGACGACATAGGGATGGGCATAGTCGCCAGGTTCGGCCTCTGGTATATAGTCGGGTTGAATCCAGTAAATATCGCCCTGATTGATTACTCTGTTTGCCATCATACACGCATACTTACTTTGCTCAAAAGTGAACTGAATGAAGGCAAGCGTCTCGGCCTCCTCGCTCGGCGAAATGTTTCCCACCTCGTGTTGTCCGGCGAGTGTACGTTCAATCAAGCTGGCCCAAGGATCCCCAATGATACGCCTGGCCCATTCAGCAGCACGTGGCTTCGAGGCCACCGATCCCGTTGCCAGCGAGTAGTGCAAACGACACAATGTCAAAATAATAAACGTTTGGGCATCCCGCTGGCGCATCCACGGCATCCACAACGGATCGTTCTCTGCCTGTTCTATCCAGCCGCCGGTAATCGCCGCGGCTGCGACGTGACACACCTGGGGATCAATGAAATCAACCAAGGTGTGTGGGTCACGTCCTGCCACCACGACGCCGTGATCACGAATGGTAAGACACTGGAACACCCAACCACTTTCGAGAGGGGCTTTGACGAGTGACAATCCTCTCTCGATTTGTGGATAACGCGCAGCATCCACGTCGGCAGCGTTTGCACCGGCGTGATAAAGCATAGAGGCGGGCACGTAGATGGCTTCAATTTTGCCCGCCCATTGGGAGTTGCTGGCGGCAAACTGTGCGTGCATGGACTGTAAGGCGTCGAAACACACGTCCTCGATAGCCGTGTCGGTTACCACTACAAAATCAATGTCGCTGCTGTCAGGATTAAAATCACCAAGCGCCAGTGAACCTACCAGATACATGCCCTGAAAGTGATCTGCCAGGAGTGCCTGGATGTGTGTGAGAAAATGATGGAGAACTATATTGACATCGGCAAATGGCGTGGGAGAAAGCAATTGATTCATAAATGGTTGCATAGTGGCAGTGTAATGAATGGGGACACGGCCGTCAAACCATCTTCAACAGATGGCGTTGGTGAGGGATTGGCATATACTTTACTTTATCTGGAAAACTATTTGAGTTTATCCGCGCTATCCTGAAGAATTGAGAGAATTTGTGCATGGCTGATGTCATTGTTAATCTGGTTGTTGTTTTGTTTTTCATTGTGCTGGCGAATGTGATTGTGCGTCTGGAAGATGATCGCTTATGCCGGTTGTTTGACCTGGGTTTGTTGCTCATTGGTATCCCCGTGCTGTTGGTGGGTGTGTTTTTTGTGTTGGCAGGCAATGAGCAGGTGGCGCAGATGCGCGCGCCCACCGGCGAGTTGTTGTTTCCTTTTGTGACGAATGCGATGGTGTTGGGCGTGGTGTTGCAGGTCACGGCCGTGTGGCAGATTACCATCAGTTTGCGTTCTACCCGCGTTTTTCTGGCCCGTTTCTTACCGGTCAATCCGGCTTCGGCCGTGCATATGCTGGCGCTGGTGTGTGCTGGCTGGTTGGTTGCCGTTTCCTTGATCCAGCTTACTCAAAGCAGCGTGGCCGAAATTGTGGAGGCGATTGGTACGCTTGAACTGAGCAGCGTGGTGTGGCAAGGTGTGTTATTTGTGCTGGTGGCTTTGTCGGGTGTAGGTTTGTTCATACGCCGTTCACCACAACAGGCCATAACCCGGCTGGGCCTGGAGAGGTTGACCGGGTCGCAGGTATTGATCGGTCTGGCCTGGATTATGGTTCTGGTTTTGGTGCAGGCGTTGGCAGGCGCTTTATGGTGGTGGCTGAATCCCGATGAGTCGGAGCAAATCCAGACCCTTAATTTGCAGTTGCAGGCGGGGCTAGATTCGGTGTGGGCGTGGCTGGCGCTGGCCCTGGCAACCGGTATTAGCGAAGAGATTTTGTTCCGGGGGGCGCTGCAGCCGGTGTTAGGGTTGTGGGTCACGGCCGTGCTCTTTGCCCTGGTTCACGTGCAATATGGCCTGCTCACGCCGGCTACACTGGCGCTGTTGATCATCGGGTTGGTCTTAGGCATTTTGCGGCAGCGGCACAACACGACATTGGCGATTTTTGTCCATGCCGGTTACAACTTTGCGTTGGGGCTGATGGCATTGTTGGCGGGTGTGATGGGCGTGTGACCGCCGCTTTCGGTGAGCGCGTTTGTTGCTCCCCCCATACCGTTTTGTTATAATGCCGACCGTTCGGGGCATGGCGCAGCTTGGTAGCGCGCTTCAATGGGGTTGAAGAGGTCGTGGGTTCGAATCCCGCTGCCCCGACTGGACAGAAAAGAGACGCCGCGTGGGATACTACGTGGCGTTTTTGTTTAATGGAACTGTGAATGGCGCTGGCGCGATGAATGGCGCTGGCGCGAAGAGACGCGAAGAGTTTGTGGTATGCGAAGTAATGGGGAAAAAAAACTGTACAAAGTACAAATGGCGCTGACGTTGTTGTTATTCGTATTAGGCGCGTTGCTTGTTTTATTGTCATTGGGAGCTGACGCTCTCGGTCTGGACCTGACGCCCGGATTTGGTATGGCCCAAATGTTTCAGTTGTTGATTGGTTCAACCTGCCTGACGCTGGCTGCTTTTTTATATGCCCGTTCGCTGCGGTCCGATGATGCACCGCGCTCGTTGCAGGCGGATATTGGGGTACGGTTGGCAGCAACGGGACTGGTTTTTGCCTATATAGTTGGGTTGGCTGATTTGATCGGCATTGGGACGCACGTGAATCCGCGTTTTGAACGGCCGTTTGTGGGGCCATTCCAGTTTGGTGGTTTGCTGCTGGCGGTGGGCATGATTATCACCGGGTTGGTGCTTTACCACACCAGTCGTGGCGCCGGACGGGCGAAGTCTTCTATGGAATTTCTGGTGAACGGGAATGGAGATCACCATTGATGCCGTAGAAACTATATGGATTATGTTAACAGGAGCTTGTGATGCCATTTCAATTTACCCCGCTGGAAATTCCTGACCTGATCCTGGTTGAGACCAGGCGGTATGGGGATGATCGCGGTTTTTTTATGGAGACTTACCGGCAGGAAGAGTTCACTGCCAATGGCATTCCTGGCCCGTTTGTGCAGGATAATTGTTCTCATTCGGCCCAAGGTGTGGTGCGCGGTTTGCATTATCAGATTCCCCCTTATGCACAGGGGAAGTTGCTCATTGCTGTGCAGGGCGAGATTTTTGACGTGGCGGTGGATATTCGGGTTGGCTCCCCAACGTATGGGCAGTGGGTGGGGGCGGTGCTGTCGGCGCGTAACGGCCGTATGCTCTACATCCCCCCCGGTTTTGCCCATGGCTTTTGTGTTACCAGTGCTTCGGCCACACTGACTTACAAAGTGACCCATGTTTATATGCCAGAGTATGAACAGGGTATCGCCTGGAATGACCCGGCTATTGGTATCAACTGGCCGATCATCAATCCAATCCTTTCCGTGAGAGATAGCCAGTTACCCTTGCTGGCTGATGCGGTCAACCCCTTTGCCTGGTAGACACAGTACTCAATCGGGGTCTTCCATTTTTGCCAGAATGCCGCTGGCTACGTTTTGCCCAATCACCTGGGCCACCCCGTCAATCTCAACAGTGATTGGCCCCTGGAAGGGGGCCACAGCCACCACCCGCACCTGGGCGCCAGGGATCAGGCCTAGATCGGCCAGGTAACGCAGCAGTTCGGCGTTGCTGTCGTCTAGAATCCGGGTGATGGATGCCTGAGCGCCGGGGGGGACGGCCGTTAACGGCCGTGCATCCACCCATACCATCGCCCCTTCCCGATTGGGAATTGGGTCGCCATGTGGGTCAAACTCCGGATGATTCAGCGCCGCTGCAATGCGCTCCTCCAGCTTTTCGCTGATGAAATGCTCCAAAACATCTGCCTGTTCATGCACCTCATCCCAGGTGAAACCCAACGCCTCAATCAGATAAAGCTCAATCAGCCGATGATGGCGAATAACCTCTAGCGCCACTTTTTCTCCAGCCTCCGTGAGGGTAACGCCATAATGTTTTTCATAATTCACCAGCTTGAATTTTGCCAGCCGTTGGATCATGCTTGTCGCCGACGCCGGTTTAACACCACGCGCCTCCGCAATACGAGAAGTAGAAACCGGCGAATCTTCCTGCGCCAGCGTATAGATCGTTTTCAGATAATCCTCAACAGCCTGGTGATTTAGATTATGTCTTTGCAGAGAGGTGCCATCGGGCAGAAGTTCAATTTTGGGCATTATTCATCACTCATAGCCTGTTACTATTTGTGTCATCATGCGATTATAGCAGAAAGGAAACAGTGGCAAATACGGCCTTCAGCAATTCGAAATTTGGTTTGCGGCGGCAGATAAATCTGCACCAACAAAGGGCAAAGTCGGCCTTCGCCGACTGTCGTACAGCCCACGCAGGTGGGCTTTGCCCTCTGTAGCCGCGATTTTAATCGCCGGGTTTTTATATTTCGAATTGCTGTACGGCCTTTCCCCCTCTCGCCATTATGCTTTTTTTATGGTAAAGTTAACAGCGGTATGTGGTAACAAGAAAACCCTGTGCCAACAAACAATTGAAGTAAAACAGCCAGTATATGTGTTGTAGGTGGGTTTATGATTGATGTACCAGACCGCCTGGCAAGATATTCCATCTTATCCGAAATTGGTCGCGGCGGATTTGCGACGGTATATGAAGCACAGGATACGCGCCTGGGGCGTCGGGTAGCGCTCAAAGTCATCCGCGGCGAATTTTCCCTGGATCCCTCATTTAGCAAACGATTCGAGCAAGAGGCACACTCCGCCGCTTCCCTGCATCACCCCAATATCGTCACCATTTATGACTATGGTAACGCCGACGGCATGTCTTATCTGGCCATGCGCCTCATTCGCGGGATGACATTGCGCCAATATCTGGACGATCATCGGCGGTTAACCCTGGATGAGGCCCTGCCCATTTTGCGTCAACTGGCGGAGGCGTTGGACTATTTGAAAGACCGGCGGCTGGTTCACCGCGATCTCAAGCCAGGAAACGTGATGATAGAGGAGAAGGCCAATTCGCTGGCCGTCACCTTGACCGACTTTGGTCTGGTACGCTCGTTGGAGCGTAGTGTGGCTATCACCCAAAGCGACGGCATTTTGGGCACACCGGCCTACCTGGCGCCAGAGCAAGTGGATTCCAAGCAGTGGGGCGAGATTACCCCACTCACCGATGTCTATTCCCTGGGTGTGATGGCTTATGAAATGCTGGTGGGGCAGCTTCCCTTTGAAGGGCAGTTGGTGGCTTTGCTGCGGGCGCACAGTGATACACCGCCGCCGCCGCCAGACCTGGATGACGAACTATCGGAAGTGCTGCTCAATGCCCTGACCAAGTCGCCCGCCCAACGATATGAAAGCGCCGGTATGATGGTTAAAGCCCTGGCGGAGGTGGCAGATAGCAAACAACACAAGGGGATGCAGCAGCTTACCCTTGAAGAATTGGTGGTGCAGATGCATGACGCTTACGAAGCCGGGGAGTGGCTGCGTGTGCAAATGCTCTGTTTGCAGATTATCCACATTGAGCGCAACCATACAGATGCATTACGGTTCATGGCCGAGGCTACGCAGGGGTTGCAACATGAGACAGACGAGGCGTTGACCCGGCAGTGGCGTGAAAAGCAATATGAAGATGGCGTGCGTCTGATGGCTGAGGGGGAATGGTTGTTGGCGGCTGAGGCGTTTGCGGAGGTGGCTAACAGTGAACCAGCATTCCGGGATGTGCAGGTGAAACTGGCACAGGCGCGGGAAGAACTACGCCTGGCAGGTTTGTACGACAAAGCGCATCGGGCCGGTCAGTCTGGTGATTTGGTGGAGGCCGGGCGGGCGTGGATTGACATTTTGCGTGATCGTTATGATTATCGTGAAGGGGAAGCAGTATTGCAGATGTTGAATGTCATTGCCCCGGTGGTGACGCGCTATGATGAGATGATTCGCCTGTTTAAGCAACAGCAGCGCGATCTGCGCTCGGCGCGGGAAACGATCAACCGCTACCGGCGAATTCTGGCTTGCTGTGAGGGGATGGGGACGGCGATGGAGGCCGGTGAGTGGCAGCAAGTGGTGGAGATGGGGGAGACGGTAGCCAGCCTGATGCCCACATTGTCTATTACACGGGGGCTGCTGGAGCAGGCGTATAAGATGCTGGGCTGGGCGCATGACCGACTGACCTGGCGTAAGGACCACAAGGTGATGGTGCGAATTCCGGCGGCGGAGTTTGACTTTGGGCAGGTGCATCAGCGGGTGTTGGTGCCGGAATTTTGGATTGACCGGACGTTGGTGACGAATGCGGAGTATAAACGATTTATTGACGCCAACCCGGATTATGCCGTGCCTTATTCGGCTGATAAGGCAGCACGGCCGTACAACTGGGATCGCAAACAGCGCATCTACCCGGCGGGCAAGGCCAATTACCCGGTAACGCTGGTGAGCTGGCAAGATGCGGTGGCCTACGCCAAATGGGCCGGCAAGCGTCTGCCCTCGGAAGAAGAATGGGAATTGGCGGCGCGGGGCACAGACGGCCGTGAATATCCCTGGGGCAATCAGCCACCTTCACCGGAACGCTGTAACTTTTTCAGTCGTGGCCCCACGCCGGTAGCCACCTATTCGCCGGAGGGCGACAGCCCTTATGGCTGCACCGATATGTGTGGTAATGTGTGGGAATGGACGGTGAGCAAGATGACCGGGCCAGGGCGGGTGCTGCGTGGCGGCGGCTGGAATTCACTGCCGCAGCAAATTTCAGCGACGATCCCCTTTTATTCCACCCTGGTCTATGCGCCGGACGTGCATCTCAACTATGTGGGCATTCGCTGCGTGGTGCCTATGGAAGATTTATCCGGTGTGCGGTAGCGCCGGTAACCGTTCAGACCTGACAGGTTTTTTACTCGTGTAACTTGAAGCTTTGCAGGCCAAAAACCTGTCAGGTCTTTGTGGTGGGTAAATAATTACGATTTCGCGTACAATTCCCGCCTTATGCTCATCTATTTCTCGCAGGGTCTGTTATTAGGTGGTGCAGCGGCGGCCCAGCCGGGGCCTTTTCAAGCCTATTTGTTGTCACAGACATTGCAAAACGGTTGGCGGGGCACACTGTGGGCCGCCTTTGCCCCGCTACTGAGTGATGGGCCGATTATCCTCCTGGTTTTGTTTGTGCTGACGCGGCTGCCGGATGGTTTTCTGGTGGGGTTGCAGATTGTCGGCGGCTTCTTTTTGCTGTTTCTGGCAAGCAAGGCGTTTCGGGCGCTGCGCCAGCCGGTGGTTTCATCCACAGTCCCAGGGGAAAACAAGCGGTTTAATATCTTTGAAGCGGCGCTGATGAATGCGCTAGGCCCTGGCCCTTACATCTTTTGGGCGACCATTGCTGGCCCCATTTTGCTGACAAGCTGGCGGCAGTCTGCCCATTTGGGTTTGGGCTTTTTGTTTGGTTTTTATGGGGCGCTCATCGGTGGTTTTATGGCTTTTGTGGCGTTGTTTGCCGTGGCCAAACAGCTAGACCCCCGCGTGAGCCGTGTGTTGGCGGTGGCGTCGGCGCTGGCGTTATTGGGTTTTGGACTGTATCAGTTGTGGCAGGGAGGCACGGCCGTGTTTACTCCATGACCGTGTGCTACTGGCGCCAATGTACAAACAAATACTTATAGATCATCAGATGGCTCTTGGTAGCCATTGCCGTTACTTTGACCACCTTCCTCATAAAAATTGATATTTTTCTGCTTGCGGGCGCTGACAAAGGATTCCGATAGTACAAGCGACTGTGTCTTTTCATCAATAATGCGCAGTCGCTCCAATTCCGTCAGCCGTTCCAGATCGTCCGGCGAGAAAGCATGAACGGCTTGCTGCAATCGCTGCAGCGCATTGGCTAATGTATCCGCATAGAGAAGGCGTTGGTGGGCATCCCGTAATGTGGTTTCAATTTTACCCGGTAGTTCGATGGGGCCAATTTTCAGGTCATTGCCAGCAATGCCGGTAATGCCAATGGCTCTGGCGCGGCTAAGGAGCTGAGTGCGGACTTCATCTTCCAATAGCTGGATGGCGCTGTTGTTGCCAGGGGCCGCATACAGGTCTTGAATGCTTTTTTGCCCGACCACATGTTGCAAAATTTGCAGCATTCGGCCACCCACCATTTTATCGGCATTGTCGGGCAAACCGCGAGCCAGTTTGTAGTCAATACCGGGTTTGATGCGCCAGACCTCAATCCGAAAAGAGATGACCCAGGGGATGTTGATGGGGATGCCTTCGCGGGTGCGCACGTCTTTCGCTGTGCCGCTGGCTTCGAAGGAACCTTTGCGCAGCCGGGATTTGAGTACCTCCGTAGCCCGGTTGATTTGATGGCGGGCGAGCGGTTTGGGCAGGGGGCGGGGTAAAGGAATGTCATCTATGCCATCGCCATTCGTGTCCCCATACCAGACTTCAGACTCCTTGTCATAGCGGCGGGCGATACGGCCGTAATCATTGTCCAGAAAACAGACAAAATTTCCGTGCCGGTCAAATACAACACCTACTTCCATCTCATTCAGGACAACGTAATTTTCAAAAAGCCCGGCGGTGAGCAAAAATGCCACCGCCATGATGCCTGCTGCAATGAGCGCGCCCGTTGTTTCACCGACTAGATAGCCGATGGGCACGATAATAATGGCGGCAAAGATGAGGATAACGGCCGTAACGATTTTTTCGCTTTTTGTCATTTTGATACACCTCCACACTACAGGCAGGTTCATTTACCTGCGCTTACAGTTTCCGGTAAAGTGGCTGGTAGGTGAATAGGTTAGGGGTACCATTCAGATGATGCAGTTGTTGGAGTGGATTGGCCAGATTGACAAACAGGTTGTATTAGATAATAATCTAATACATTAGATTTCGGTCTAATAACCAACACGTATTATACAAAATAGTTAGTGAGTTTGTCATCATGTGGATGGAAAACGTGGTGAAGGAGTTCTGAATGGCAGCATTAGAATTGGTAACAAGACAGGTTGGACCCTGGGGCATGAACACCTATGCCCTGATCTGCCCGGAAACCAACCAGAGCGTGCTGATTGATCCCGGTGATGAGCCAGAGATTTTGCAGGAAATGCTGGGCAAAAGCCAGCCAACGGCCATTTTGCTTACACATACCCATGTAGATCATATTGGGGCGTTGGCAGAGATGCGGCTGCGACTGGCTGTGCCGGTGGCTGGAAACGATGGGCCACACGAACCACACGGGCAGGATGTGGGGCTGGATCAAGTGTTGCGTGCTGGCGATGTGGTGTCTGTAGGTCTGCATTCACTGCGGGTGTATTACACACCCGGCCATATTGGCGACCAGGTTTGTTTTGTTTTGGAAAACGACCGGCGGGCGATTGTGGGGGATACCATTTTTGATGGCGGCCCGGGCAAAACCTGGTCGGCCGAAGCGTTTCAAACGACGTTGCAGACGCTGCAGAATGTGGTTTTGCAGTGGCCGGACGATACCGTCTGTTATCCAGGGCATGGCCCTTCATTTCGGCTGGGTGACCGGCGGGCACAAATGGAGGCTTTTGCGGCCAAAGATCATGGGGACTTTTTTGGCGATGCTACCTGGGATATGTAACCAGGCAATTGTTGGAGGTACAGATGATGGAACTGCCCAAATGGTATCTGGATTCGAGTGAGGAATTGGCTGCTGCCATCAATAATCGCTATATGCCGGCATTCACACAACTGATCGAAGAAACAGGTTTGCAGGGCGGGGATTTTATGGCGGCGCAAACGGCCGTGTCCACCGCACCTGCCCCCCTGACCCCTGATGTATTTCTGGCCCGTACCCCGTATCAGGCACGAGCATCTGTCATTTCCCAGTTAGAAGAAGTTGTGGGCCGTGGTGTTTTGACAAAAGTTGGGGATGAAGTCTATGCCCTAACGGAAGCCGGGCAAAAGGTGGCGGTGCGGATTGCGGCCACGGCCGTAGCCACTGGCCAATCCATCACACAGACCATGCCGATGGAAAGCAGACGGTTGGTTGAACGGGTGGCGGCTGCGTTATACGGTTTGGTGCAGAGTTGTATAGCTGCCCCGGAACCACCGCACCCCTGCCTGGAGCGCAGTCGTTTCTTTGATCCTGGTTCAGATGCGCCCATCGTGGAACGGTTACGACGTTACCTGAATGATTTGAGCGCTTTTCGTGACGATGCGCATCTGGCGGCGTGGCAACCGTACAGCCTGAAAGGGCACGAGTGGGAGGCGTTTAGCCATATACATGGTGGCTACGTTTTTGGTGAACGGGTAACAACGGCAGCGGAATTAGCTGAAAAACTGGGCAGCTTTCGTGGCTATGATGCCGCAGCTTATGAGATGGCTTTGCAAAAGGTGGTTGAACGGGGTTGGTTGATGGTGGAAAACGGCCGTTACGCCCCCACCGCCGCAGGAAATCAGGTGCGCGAAGCAGTTGAAACAGAAACAGACCGCCTGTTTTTCACCCCCTGGCAGGTGGATGAGTCAGAACTGAACCAATTAAAAACCGACCTGGAATGGTTGATCGCACAATTACAGGTTTCCCAAGATTGACATTCTGTGTCAGTCTTCTCAAAATCTCTGGGTGGGGTGTTGGTTTGAGGGAACCAACACCCTGCTCCCTTTTTGGGGCATGTTTGCTGAGAATGACTTTCCAATGGTGGCTATCTGTGCTATAGCTTTCAGGTGAAGAGATTGACGATAAGTCAGAAACATTTGTACGTCTGGATGATGGAAATGATGAAAAGGAGTTTTCTTAAATGCTTGACTTTGCGCGTGTGCGTCTGAAGGAGATAACCTGGGCGGAATTAACTGCTGGTCTGACGGTTGAGGATTTACGTGATCTGACAAATGAGATGGTGGATACCATGCTGGCGTTGCTCGCTGACTGTACGGACGAGTGTGTGACTCTTGTGCCGTATGATCCGGCAGCCCATGATGCGTATGCGGTGAATCAGGATGAGGTGGGCCTGGCCTGGACGTTGGGGCATGTGATTGTGCATACGACGGCGTCGGCAGAGGAGAGCGCGGCGCTGGCGGCGGAACTGGCGCGGGGGGTAGTAGTGCAGCCAAGACGCTCTCGCAGCGAACGGCCGTGGCGCACGATCAGCACCATCGCCCAATGTCGTCACCGCCTGGAAGAGAGCCGCCGCATGCGGTTGGCCAGCCTGGACATGTGGCCGGATGAACCGTACCTGGACAACTATTATCAGGCACGAGAGGGTGGGGTGGATTTGACGGCCGTTATCCGCTTTGTACTTGGCCTTTCCCATGACGATAGCCACCTGGGGCAAATTCAAGAAATTGTGCGCCAGGCGCAGGCTACGCTGGAACCAGCCTGAGGCCAGAACCAACAGGCGTCGGAAAAGAGAGAAAACAAGATGGAAACAATGCCGCAGTTATCATGGGAAGTGGGCGCCGCGTATGACCTGTTCGTCAGCCTGGATGTATTACATACGCCCGACCGGTTTGGTTTGCGCGGAAATTGGGCCGCCGGTGTTCGTTCGCGCCTGCCGGTGGAACAGCGCGAATTTCTGCAAGAGGTCAGCAAATTTCATCATGTCTGGTCTATGCCCTGGCTCATCTCTTTGCCATCGCCCAAAGACAGCAGCACCATTCTGGATCGGTTGGCGGAGATTCCGGCGGCGCGCCGTCTGCCGGAAATCACCGGCTACTACATGGATGAGAGCTTCAAAACACTGCTGTATGGCGTGGCGGCCCAGGGCGCCTGGAATGAAACAGATCGGCAGCAGTTGACAGACCTGTACACAGAGATGCATCGCAAAGAGGGGATGAGCAAGAAAAAGGTATCGGAAGAAGAGGTGCAGGCGACCTTGAATGCGTGGGCCAATACTGAGCAGTTTGGCCTGAAATATCTGGACGCTCTGAAATCTTACTACGAGGTCTTTTTCCATGAAGAAGAGGAGCGCATATTACCGGCGTTGGCACACAGCGCCGAGACCGCGCAGGTGTTGGCCGCTAAACTGCCGTTGGCCGATCTTCTAAATGAATTATCACAGGGTTTGCGGTTTGACTATGAAGATGTGCAGGAAGTGAAAGAAGTGGTCATGATTCCTTCATTTTGGACGACACCGCTTACGTACTTCGGCCCGATTGGGCAGGGGAATGAGAAATGGGCGTTTTTATATGGCGGCCGGCCGAATGACATGTCACTGGTGCCGGGCGAAGTCGTGCCAGAGCTGCTGTATAACACCTTAAAAGCGTTGGCTGACCCAACCCGTTTGCGTATTCTCAAATATCTATCTGAAGAGCCACTGACGCCGGCGGAACTGGCCCGCCGCCTGCGGCTGCGCCCACCAACAGTTATTCATCACCTGGACGCGCTGCGGCTGGCGCGGTTGGTGCATGTTACCCTCAGCCAGCAAGGACGCCGTTATGCCGCTCGCCAGGAGGCGATTGCCGCCACTTGTGGTTTATTGCATCAGTTTGTGAGCGGGGAGGAGCACAATTTAGCAAATGACGATGAGTGAAAATCAGGCTTCTCGTGACCGAACCAGAGGTTATTTTTCATGCGCATTGATGGTACTGGCGTTTGTTTTGCCGGTGGTTGGGTTTGCCGTTGGCTGGGGGCGATGGGATGCCCAAACGGGAGCTATGATTGGTGGGGGGATATTTGTGCTGCTGATGGGTACGGCCGTGCTCATTGCCTTTACCATCGAAAACCTTAGCTGGCTTTTCACCTTTCTCCCCCTGCTTTCCAGCTTCATCTATACGATTGCCCCCGATTTTGTGCCGGGGCCGATTGAGGACGCGGTGGTCATTGCCGTAGGCGCTTTTTTCACTCTCACCCTGCTGGTGAAAAAAATCGCGCCCAGCTATGTGCTGTTAGCCGTCGTGGTCACGGGCTTATATGCCTGGTTTGGTCGCTATTGGATTGCTGGCCCGGTAGATGAACTGGTCTTATTCCTCATCGTCTTGTTGCTTGGTTTCATCGTCCATCGCAACTATCGGCAGCGGTTGTCAGGCGATGTCTAGTTTTCGCTTCAATCAATCGCCTTTTTGCGCCAGCAACGCCTTGAGCCGGGCAATTTCTGTTTCGGCCACCCCCCGTGCTTCCCGTTCCGACTTCAGAGCCAACTCCGTCTGCGCCAGCACGGATTCAGTTTCCGCCAGTACAGATTCAGTTTCGGCCAGCATAGATTCTGTTTCGGCCAACATCTCTTCAGTTTCCTCTGGCATACGCAGATAGGCGTCTATTTCCGGGTTATACAGGCGTAAATTTGACCCATCGGTATGCAAGATCAACCCTAACACCTGGCTTTCCAATTGCCATTCGCCGTTAGGAAGCGGCTGTGGTTTCAGGGGGTCATAATACCCTTCATCCGTGAGCCGGAAACCTTGCAGTGGTGGGCGCAGATACTCACGTAACGGGTCAAATAGGAAGTATTCGCGCACGCCCAAATCTTCATAAAGCAGGCGCTTACGGCCCAAATCTGCCTCATACGTTTTGCGTGACGTGAGTTCAAAGACCACATCCGGCGCGTGCCCCTCTTCCCATAGTTTGTAGGTGCGCCGTTTCTGGGGGGAAACGCCAAAAACCACCAGCACATCGGGCGCAACCACGGCATCTCGGTTGCCTTCTTCGTAATAGAAGAACAGGTTACCAGAAACATACACGTTCCCCTGAGCGCGATACCGGGCGCGCAGAGGGTGTATGAGGGCGTCGGTCATTTGAATGCGGTGTTCATCGGTCTCGGCCATAGGTAATCCATCCGATTCGGGATATTCTATTTCGCTTTTGGGAAGTGTCTTTAACATAGCTTCACCTGCTTTTGGGTCATACAAACGGCAAAAAGATTTTACTACTTCTCGCTTATATCTGTACAGTCCCTCAAGACCCGACAGGTTTTTAAGTTGATTATTGAGTGCGCTTCTCTGGAAGAAACCTGTCAGGTCTGAACACTTACTCTGGTTTTATTTGTCAGCCATCCCTTCTTCTGCCACCGTTTTTAGCTTTAGCTGTGCCTGGATGCCGGTGATGTGCGCCTCTAGCTCGATGAGCTGACTTTGCTGGTTGGTTAATTTGTCGGATTCGGCGCGTACAAAGCGGGCAAAGGGGGCAATGGTATCCTCAATGCGTTGGGCGCCCCGCCGCATTTCGCGGTCAAACTGTTCGGTGAGGCTGGTGACTAGCTTCTGGCGCATGTCTGTGATTTTGGTTTCTAACTCTGTTTTGGCTTTGCGTTTGCGCGAAGGCAGAATGAGAACGCCCACGGTAGCCAGGGTGATGCCGGCAATGATGCCGGTGATGTCTAACATGGAAGCGGTGATGCCTCCGGCTATGACGACTCCCAGCGTGGCTACGGAGGCTACACCGGCAATACCGGCGCCGGCAACGGCCGTGCGCGCCGCTTCGGCCAGGTGTGCTGCTTCGCGCTCTTTGTCATAACTATCTACGGCGCGGTGGGTGGCAGTGCTGATAGAATCAAGCAGACGGGCGCGGTCATAGGCCAGCGCCCCCTCTTTGGGACCACTGTGGCCAACGATGCGATTTTGGTGCGCTTCTTTACGTTGGGCCATATGGTCGGCAACGGCCGTCCACTGCCGTAAATCCTGCTCCACCATCCAATCCACCAATTCATTGACACGGCGTTCAATCTGGGTGGGCGTGTCAGCCACCACCTGCTCTTCAAAGGCACTTTCCACCTTTTTGGCGCGCACCAGATCAGGAATTCGTCCCAGGCGAAGCATCTCGTCAAAAAAGGCGTTGCCCCGTTTTTCCATCTCGTAGAGCGTGTTATCAATTTCGCTCATGCGCGCCCGGAAGTTGCGCTGCATATCTTCATCGTAATAGAGCATTTGCCGCTGAATATCATCGAGCAGATGCTGGTCAGTTTGCAACGAATCCAGGTCATGGTGGATGTCTTCTAGCTGCTGCCGTGCCAGCTTTAGACCCACACCCAGCGGATTGAGCAGTTTCAAGCGGAAACGGCCGTCGTCATCCAGCGTGGTATGAATAAAAGTTTCCAGCGCCTCAAACCCACTGGCAGCCCACAATTCCGGTATGCCCGCTTTGGCTTCTTTGGCTTGCCGCGCGGACACGGCAAACAGCCCAGAAATTTCGCCGACCAGGCTGTTGGCTGCCTGCGTGACGAAGCTCATCACCTGTTCCCGTTCTACCTCACCGGTCAAAATGTCTACCTTATTGATCACCAGCACAATCTTTTTGCCCCAATCCCGAATCTGGGTCAGGAAAGCCCGCTCACTCTCTGTAAACGGACGGTCGGCAGAGGTAATAAACAACACCAGATCGCTGCGGGGAATAAATTCTGCCGTGAGCGCCTCATGCTCGCGCATAATGGCATTGGTGCCTGGCGTGTCCACAATGCTGATTTTCTCTAGCAGATCAAACGGCGCCGTTTTGATCCAGACGCCATTAGGGCCAGGAATTTGCCCGGTTTGTTCGCCATATTTCAGCAGGTAAATCTGGCTGGTGGTCGGCGTCACCCCTTCTTCTTGCAATTTCTGGCCAAGCAAGGCATTGATGAAAGCAGACTTGCCGGCATTAAACTCCCCGGCTATCACCAGCAAAAACAGGTCGTCTAGCTGGCGAATGGAGTCGGCCAGGGTGGCGCGGTCTTCGGGCGAGGCGTTGGCGTCGGCCAACATCTCACGTAGATGACCGAGTGTTTCTCTGGTACGGTTCAGAATGTCTTCTTGCTCAGGGGTGAGAATGGCTTTCATAGGCTGCCTATTGTGAATGAAAGTGTATAAGTGTCAAGTGTTTGTGTTTCACCCAAACACCCTGAACATATGAGAACCGGATTTGATCTTCCTGTCAGTTACGGCCGTTTTTGTTATACTGCGCGGCTGCAATGCACATACCACTGGCATGGAAGCGGCGAATGGCCCGGTGGATGCACATCCCCGGTTTACAACGATTGATGGTGTGGGCGATTTACCTGACAGTCCCCCGGCACTTGATGGGCGTTAACCTGGTGGTGCTGAATGAAAATGGGCAAATTTTGTTGCTTAAACATGTCTTCCATCCCTATGCGCCCTGGGGTTTACCTGGTGGTTGGCTGAATCGGGGAGAAGACCCACAA
The DNA here is from genome assembly GCA_035444285.1 of Chloroflexota bacterium. Taxonomy (GTDB): domain Bacteria; phylum Chloroflexota; class Anaerolineae; order Promineifilales; family Promineifilaceae; genus CAADGU01. The sequence goes on along the minus strand of DAOMOK010000003.1, from coordinate 108,083 downwards.
GATTGTGCTTTGCGGGAATTGAGGGAAGAGACGGGGTTAACGGCCGTGTTAGACCGGGTGCTTGTTTTACAAAGAAATTCGGAGCTGTCTCAATTGGGCGCGGTTTATCTGGCATTTGCCCAGACGCAGCCATTCCAGCTAAGCGGCGAAATCATCGAAGCTCGTTGGTTTGACCCAGACGCCCTGCCACAGCCGCTCACCGCCATTACACAACAAGCCATTGCGACGGCCGTTACCTGCCCGTTACCCACATCCCCAGCAACTAAACGAGATACCATTCTGACACCATGAACAGACGATCAACTCCCGGCGCTGGACAATGGCTCACCGTTACCTTACTCGTAGCCGCCAGTATTTTCTTGCTGGTTAAACTCTTCCAGTATGCCACCATTCGCAGTAATTATCCCACCGGCCTGGTGATTGCCGGGGTGGATGTGGGCGGCCTATCCAAACAGCAGGCCAGCGAAGTGCTAACTAACCAGTTCATCGAAGCGCCTATCTTTATTTACCATCGGGAAGACCGCTTTGAAATCAGCCCCAGCCAGGCCAAATTCCAGCTAGACATGACCACCATGCTCAACCAGGCCGACTATGAGCGCGCGCAGCAAGATTTCTGGGCCGGCTTTTGGGGATTTTTATGGGGGCGTCCCATCGAGGTCCATCCCGTGCCCATTGCCGCCACCCATGACCGTGAAGCCTTGCGAGATGTGCTGCTCGATATTGCCACGCTCATGGATAAACCTTCGCAGCCGCCGCAGCCGGTGCCGCAAAGTTTCAGCTTTCAATATGGCGAAGCAGGCACCCGTACCGATATTGAAGCCAGTTTTGCCGATGTGGAAGCCGCCTTTTATCGGCCCACCAACCGTGAATCACGTCTGGTGGTGCGCCCCGGACAGGTAACACCCCCGGAAAGAAATCTGCTGGTGCGCCTGTTGGTAAACGGTCTGCAAGATTTTGAGCAGTTGCATAACGGTGTTGCCAGCATGTTCATTATGGATTTGGCTACAGGCCGCGAGATTGTCATCAATGAAACAGCGCCCATGTCCGGCATGGACATGCTCAAGGTACCCATTGTGCTAGAAATGTATCGGGTGTTAGACCAACCGCCCACACTGACGCAGCGGCAGCACATCTCGAATACATTGACGGCTTCTGAGGATAACAACAGCGCCAATGAGCTGCTCAAAATCATCAGCGGTCAGGATGATGCCTACAGCGGGGCGCAGCAAGTTACAAATTCGATGCGGCAGTTAGGTTTGAAAAACACATTCATTACCGTCCCTTATGATGAGGACCCGCGCCCAGGTTCGGCCAGGCCAGAAACCGAGGCCAATACGGCAGATAATGTGCGCACCAATCCCTCGCCGTTCATCCAGACAACGGCCGAGGATATGGGGACATTGCTTTCCATGATCTATTATTGCGCGGAAGGAGCAGGTGGGGTGTTCACGGCCGTGTATCGTGACGCCATCACCACCGATGAATGTAAAACCATCCTCGCCTTTATGACCCAAAACAACATCGGCAGCCTCATTCAAGAGGGCGTGCCGGCCCAGGTTCCCATTGCCCATCGGCATGGTTGGATTGCTGATACACACGGCGACGCTGGTGTTGTCTTCTCACCCGGCGGCGATTATGTGATCGTACAATTCCTGTATAAGCCGAACTGGTTGGAATGGGAAGTGAGTTCACCGCTGTTAGCCAATATGTCTCGCGCCACCTATAACTACTTTAACTTTGACGCTCCTTTTTTAGGAACTAATTGAGGCTAGAGATTAGCGATTGGAGAATATCCAATCGCTAATCTCTTTATTGACTATGCTCAAATCTATTCAAAAACTCCTCACCGGTATCTTGCTCATTCTGCTGCTGCTGTTTTTAGGTTATCGGGCACTGCAATACTGGCTGGCGCAAGATGAACTGCCCACCGGCCTGACCGTTGCTGGCGTAGATGTGGGTGGTTTGAACCGGGAAGAAGCCGCTGCCCGCGTGCAGCAGGTTTACAGCGCCCCATTGGTACTGCATCACAAAACCGAGCAGGTCGCCATCAATCCCACCGATGCCGGGTTTGCCCTGGATATGGAACCGATGCTGGCGGAAGCAGAAGCGTACCAATCGCAGCTAACTTTTTGGCAAGGGTATGTGCAATTTGTATTGGGGCGTTCGCTGGAACCGGTTGACATCCCCATACAGGCCACCTATGACCAGACGGCGCTGCGCCACCAGATAGAAACAGTGGCCGCGTATCTGGACAAACCGGCCACATTACCCCAACTGCTGGTTGCGGAAGGCGATTACAAACCGGGCCAGCCGGGTTATATAACCGACGTTGAGGCCAGCTTACCGCTGGCGGAAAAAGCGATCTTCCAGGCCAAACCAGAAGCACGCCAGGTTGATCTGGTCCTTCAAACCCAGGAGCCGGAGGAGTTGAACATCCATGTGCTTGAAGAACAATTACGCCGCGAACTGGGGCGGGCCAACGGCCTTTTTGGCAGTGTGTTTGTGATGGATTTGCAGACGGGGGAGGAGGTGAGTATTAACGCCGATGTGGTGATGTCTGGCTTGAGTATTTTGAAGATCGCCATTTTTATTGCCGCGTATCGTGCCTTAGACCAGCCGCCAAATGAGTATGAGCAGGGGTTGTTTTACAGCACGGCCGTGCAGTCCAGTAATTACGGCGCTAACCAACTGTTGCATATCGTTGCCGGCGAAAATAACACGTATGAAGGTGCGGCCAAACTTACCGAATTTGTGCAGCGGTTGGGGCTGGTGAACACCTTTATGGCTATTCCTTATGATGCTGCCTTTGTCGACACCCGGCCCCAGACATACGTAACCCCGGCTAATTCCCAGCCTAATCCATTTACCAGACCAGACATTGCCCGCCAGACGACGGCCGAAGATGTGGGCACACTGCTCTCCATGCTTTATTACTGCTCTAAAGGTGGTGGCACGTTATTGGCTGTTTATCCTGGCGAAATCACACCCGATGAGTGCCAGGCGATCATTGATCTGATGGTTCTGAATACAGAAGGCAACCTCATTCGCCTGGGTGTGCCCGAAAATGTGCCTGTCTCGCACAAACACGGCTGGGGCGATAACCTGACGCACGGTGACGCCGGCATTGTGTTTTCGCCCGGCGGTGATTACGTCATTGTTACTTATTTACATCAAACCGAAGGGTTTATCCTCTCAGATGTCACCTTCCCTATTTTGTGGGAGTTGTCGCGGCTGACCTATAACTATTTCAATTACACCGATCCTTACCTGGACGATCCTATGATTCGGGCGGAGGCCGCCGCCGCCGAGCGGGAAGCGGCGTTGGCCACGGCTACGGCCCAGGCGCTAGAAGCAGAAGCGACGCCGGAGCCGTAATCCGTGAGCCGTAATCCGTGAGTCGTAATCTGCCCACCTCCTGCCGCCCGTTTACCTCTCTGCTGGTTTTGCTGGCGCTGTTGCTCATTGTGGCATTGGCCGCCTATCTACGACTGTACCGGCTGCACACCAGTCCCATTTGGGGCGACCAATCAATTCTAATGAGCATCGCCCTGGATTGGGTGAATTGGGGCAAAATTCCGCTGGCGGCCAATAAATCATCCGCCGGGGCCATGAATCCACCGCTGGTTGTCTATTTGCTGGCGCTGCCTTTGTTCGTGCGCCAGACGGTGATGTCTCCTCTCTGGTTTCAGGCGTTGCTGGGACTGACGGCCGTGCCGCTGCTCTATTTCCTCACTGCCCGCTTTTTTGGTCGTGCCGCCGGTCTGGTTGCCGCTTTTCTGTTTGCCCTCAACCCCTGGCTGGTTTACTACAGCCGCCTCATCTGGAATCCCAGCCTGACGCCGTTGTTTGCCACACTGCTGCTCACGGCCGTACTCCTGTTTCTTGCCACCCGCCGCTGGCCCTATTTGCTGCTGGTCTTTGCGGCGCTGGCCTTGCTGACACAGCTTCACCTCAGTTCCCTGGTACTCCTGCCGGTGGTGGCCTTCATTTTGCTCCTGTTTGGGCGGCGGCTATGGTTGGGAAGCTGGCGGCGAACAGTGGCCGTATTGGCGGCCGGGATGGGCCTTTTTGTCCTGCTTTACACCCCCTATTTGCTGTTTGAGCGGGCCATGGGTTTTGCAGATGTGAAGGCGCTGGGCGGCGTATTGACCGGAGCGCAGCTATCCAGCCAGGCATTTTTAACAGAAACGGCCGTCAACGCCGCCTCATTCTTTATCCTCAAAGACCTGGCCCTGGGTGAGGGTTTTCGGGAAAGTCAGGTAGCGGCCTGGCAAACGGCCGTTACCCCACTGCCTATGCTCTTCTGGCTGCTGCGTCTGCTGGCGCTGGCGGCATGGGCCTATGCCTTCATCGCACCGCTGCATTGGCGTTGGCGGCATCGGGCGCAGCCGCGCCCGGCTCTGCCCGACCGGGAGATGGCGCTATTGGTGAGCGCCATTTGGGTAACGCTGCCGGTGCTGCTGTATGTGCGCCATTCTCAGTACCTGCAAAATTACTTTTTTCTCTACCTGACCCCAGCCGCGTGTTTGCTGCTGGCGGGTTTTTGGGAACGGCTGTGGCAGCTGGCCTGGGGCTTTTTCGCGCAGAGGCACGAAGGCTCGCAAAGACGCGAGGGTGCAGAGGAGGTAGCGCCGCAAGTGGTGGGCGGTACGGCCGTGCTGCTGCTCACCTTGCCCCTCCTGCTGTGGGGCGGCTGGCAATTCTGGTTCTTCCAGACCGGGCTGGCGCTGGCAGACCGGGTAGACATCTGGCAGCAGCGGGCGGCGGGTGATGTGCAGCAAGCGGTGGACATCTTGCGCGATCTACACGCCACTCACCCGGACTGTACCATTACCCTGCTGGCCGAAGGGTATCAACACGATTCGTCGCCTGTTGGCCTGATGGAGCCGTTGCTGTATCCGCTGGATGTGGCGATTGCTTCGGCCGGGCGTGGTTTTGTGCTGCCCGGCGGCTGTACGCTGTATCTGGCGACGGCCGTAGACCCGGCGGCGCAATCATATCTGGATACCTACGGCCGTCTGGCAGCCAGCCTGCCCACCTTGCGGGGTGATTGGACGTTTTATGTGCTGGAAGGGGCGGCGCTGCGGCAGACACAGGAAAAGGCAACGGCCGTGTGGCAAAATGGCCTGGAATTGACCGGTCAGCAAACAGGCAGCAACTGGCAGCCCGGTCAGACAGTGCCCATTACCCTCATCTGGCACATCACCCAGGCCCAACCACCACTCACCGACATTCACTTCTTTAATCATGTATTGGACGCTGCCGGCAATCTGGTAGCGCAGGACGATGCCGCCATTGTCCATCCCGTTTACTGGCGCGTTGGTGATTCTTTAGTGGCCCAATTTGCCGTACACCTGCCGCCCGATCTAGTGCCAGGCTTATACACCTTACACGCCGGACTCTACACCTGGCCGGATATTCAACGTATCCACCTGACAAATGGCGACTCTACGATTATTATTAGGCAGGTTGAGATTGCTAACCAGTAAACCGCTAACGTCTAAACGTAAGCGTTCAGTCCCTATGGAGACCTGACAGGTTTTTGGCCTGTAAAACTTCAAGTTGAACGAGTAAAAAACCTGTCAGGTCTGAACGGCTAACGTCTAATCGGCTATTGTCATCAAAATGGATAAACATTACTTACGCGGCAAAATGCAGAGCGCCCAGACCGGGCTGATGCAGCGGTTAGGTCGCCAGCGATTTGACCCCGATCAGTTTGAGATTGTCTCCCTGCCGGTAACAATTCCTGGTTTAGACCCGGCGTTTAGCGGCTACCGGCTGGTGCAGGTGAGTGATATTCACCTGGGCAACTGGGTCACGGCCGAACGGCTGCATGGTATGGTGGAATTGGTCAATGCCCAACAACCGGACGCCATTGCCCTGACCGGCGATTTTGTCTCTTATGTGTTGGATGGGGTGCTGGATGATCTGGTCGCCGGACTGAGCCGTTTACAGGCCAAAGATGTGATCACGGCCGTCATGGGGAACCACGACCATTGGATGGATGTAACCCGCGTGCGGCAGGCGTTGACATTGGCTGGCGTGGTGGAACTACAGAACAGCGTTTATACATTGCGGCGGGGCACGGCCGTGCTGCACATCGCCGGTGTAGACAACATCACTGTGAAAGCAGATGATTTGCCAGAAGTGTTAGCCGCACTGCCCCCTGACGGCCCGGCTATCCTGCTGGCGCACGAGCCGGATTTTGCCGACATCAGCGCCGCCACTGGGCGTTTCGCTTTGCAACTATCCGGCCATTCACACGGCGGTCAGATGGTGCTGCCCAAAGTGGGGCCAATGCGTGGGCCATTATTTAAGCGGTATCCCAACGGCCGTTACCAGGTCGGGCAGATGGTGCAATATACCAATCGCGGCGTTGGCACCAATGCCATTCGCTTGCGCTACCGCTGCAAACCGGAAATTACGGTGATTACGCTCAATCCATGACCACCAGCCAACATTCCTCACCCCCCATCTTTACCCTCTTTTTTGGGCTGATGTTCATCGCTGCCGGATTTTGCGCCACCGCCATCTTTAGCCAGACAAGTGACCTGCACTGCACCCGCCTGGAGCCTTCATTCGTTCGTTGCACGCGCCAGAACAAGTTGTTTGGCCTCTATGCAATGAGCGAAACAGAATTTAACAACATTTCCGGCGCGGTAGTTCGTGAAAGTTGTGATGAAGAAGGCTGCGCTTACCGGGTAGAACTGAAAACCGAAACGGGGACAATGCCGCTCAATGTGGTCTACCGGGGTGGTATTGGTGGGCAGAATAGCCAGCAAGATAGGGCGAACCAGATCAATGATTTTCTGGCGGATGACACGGCCGTTGCCATTGCCATCACCGAAACCACTGGCGAAAAAGCGATGACCTTTCTGCCCCTGCTTTTTGTGCTGTTTGGCATTGCCATGCTGGTCAAAGGCACGCGCGACTTTATGACCAATTATGAATGGTTGTAGGTCAGGGAATAATGTTATACGCCAGTGTGTCCAGATAAAACAGATAAATGTACCCCAGCAGCAGCAAGAGCCAGCCGATAACCTGCACAATGTCCAACAGCGTCACCCAGGAAACCGAGAAATTGTCCTGAACGGCGCGCATGATAGATTCCATATTTTCCAGTTTTTGCTTCACATTGGTTTTCCACTCAACCAGATACAGTTCGTCCGACATGGTGCGATATAACTGTGCCGTGTACCAATCACCAATCATCAGCAATTTCTGATCTACCCGCTCAAAATCCAGCAGCAGCGCCAGCCGCTCTTGAATGACCTGCTGCACGGTGCGCCGCAACTGCACCGGGTTAATCATCCGCCGCCGCCCGGTGGTAAACCGTTCGCGCACATAAGCCAATCGTTCATCAATGCGTTTGTCCAGCATCCGGTAGCGCAGCAACTGGTAAATGGCAACCTTCACTACTTCAATGTCGGATTGGAAATCGCCGTCAGGGGCAATGATGATCCCGCCTTCCCAATCCACCACCGTCAGGTCACGTTCCGAATAATGCAGCCGTGAAACCAGAGAACTGGCCGTGTCTTCGGCGCTGAGTTTTTCGCGTTGTGAACGCAGCAGCCCGGCTAATTCCGACGCCGCTTGCTCCACAAACAGATCAGGCGCCATGCCGGCATCCTGGATCATAAGCAGGAAATACTCTTCCCATAAATCGGTGGCCAGCACGTCGGCCGGCAGCAGCAAGTTGCGCAATGACTCTTTGAGTCGCTCCACCAGTTGCAGCGTGGGGCTGCTCAAAATATCGCTGAGGGGGAAGCGGCACTCGATAATTTGCACGCTCTCCTCAAAGAGTTGCGGTTGCACGGAGACGAGGATGCCTTCCAACTGCACGGCCGTAGCCACCAACAGCCGCATATCCAGATCCACCGGGTGAAAGTAAGGCGCTTTGTTTAACTGTTGCTGCGGCGCCTGTACCCAGGCAGCGTCTACTTCATCCATAGGAAACGCCAGCAAAAAACAAACCTGTGCATGGGGGGTAAGGGGAGGTAGATTATTCATTATGTTGTTATGGGGGAGGGAATCTCTGGCGATTGAGGGGTTGCCCAATCGCCTAATCTCCCTCTTCATCAAGTGGCGGGTTAGAAAACCGCTGTAAAAAAAACTGCTTTAACCAGACCAGATGATCTGGGTCATCAATTTCCAGCAGCAAGTATTGCACCCAGGCCGGAAAGTCGCTGATGGACACATCACCACGTTCCAACTTGTCCAGATAACTCCAATCCACGCGGGAAGCGTGGGCCTCCTCCTCCGGTTCCATTTCGGCCAGTGCTTCTTCCACGCGCGCCACCAATTCGGCCTGAACCGGCGGCGGCAGTTCAAAATCGGGTGGTAGTTTACCGGCATCTGGCGGCATGTAAGGCAGTGGGCGCATGTATGCTTCTTCGTCGGCGGCAAAGTCGGCGTCCATCTGGCGCATCATGTGGCGATAGCGACGGCCGTCCTCCTTACCGCGCGGTGGTATCCAGGGAATCCTCTCCTGGTGGTCGCGCCACCAGCGCACCTCCGCCCAAAAACGGCGCGCCTCGCCATCCCGTGGAAACTCTGCCAACAGTTCCTCCAACACCTCCACCGCCTCCGCAAAAAAGCCCTGGTCCGCATACTGGTCAGCCACCCACAGCATCGCCGCGCGCGGCCGTGCCGTCCGTTTGATCGCCTCCTGAAAAATGGGCCAGGCCGCCTCACTGCCCTGCGCCTCGCCCAATAAATAATCTTGCAGTAATTGGTGCTGCCCCTCTTCCAGCATCCCCTTCACATCCGAAGGACACACATCCTCCGGGTCAATCTGCTCATTATATTGCCGATACTGCCCCTGCCAACGGCACATTACCCGGAACGAAAACGCCAGCCGTCGCCGCTGCTGCCAGGCGCGGTCATCCCATTCATCAATGGTGCGGCCAATGGCTTTGCGATTGTCTCGAATCACCCAGGGATCGTTAAACGCTTCCAGCACCAGGTCACTGGCCTCCTGGCAGTCGGGAAACAACGCCAGAATGTCATAACAGATGGCCGCTGCATCCGGGCTGGTGAAGTCATCTTCGGCCAGCAAAGCGCGCGCTTCGCTTAACATGCGGTACACATAATCAGGGTATGCCTGTCCACTCATGGGTATTCCTCCGTCCACCGCCCATTATACCTGCAACCGTTCGTAGTAGGCGATTTGCCGTTGCAAAACCTGGCGATTGAAATCGCGGTTACAAGAGGCAAAGCCCACCTTCGTGGGCTGCATACCAGTCGGCGAAGGCCGACCTTGCTTTTTGTTGGTGCAGATTTATCGGCCGCTGTAATACATATTTCGAATTGCTGGTGGAAAGGCGATAAATCGCCTACTACGAACGGGCTTTACGGTATAATGGGCGCTTATGTCCATGCTGCTGCAAAATCGTTACCAGCTTGTGGAGCCCATTGGTCATGGCGGCATGGGGGTTGTGTACCGCGCCCTGGATCGGCTAGTGGGGCAAGAAGTAGCCCTGAAACGGGTGATAGAGCGAGAGGAATTGGGTGAGGAGGACACGGCCGTGCCCCCCCTCACTGCCCACCGTTTCACCCGTCGCCTGGCCCTGGCCCAGGAGTTTCAACTGCTCGCCGGGCTGCGCCATCCCCACATCATCAGCGTCCTCGACTACGGCTTTGACGCCGACCGAATGCCTTTTTTCACAATGGATTTTTTGCCCGCTGCTCAGACCGTCGTCGAAGCGGGCCGCAAACAGCCCATGTCGGCGCAAATCACCCTCGTTATCCAGATGTTGCAGGCGCTTACGTATCTGCACCGGCGCGGCGTATTGCACAACGACCTCAAACCGGCCAATGTACTGGTGGTGGACGGGCAGGTGAAACTGCTCGATTTTGGCCTCTCGGCGGCTGCCGGGCAGAGTTCTGGCGGCGCGGGCACCTGGGCCTACATGGCCCCGGAAGTGATGCGCGGTGGCAAGGTTGGGCACAGCCCTTACAGCCGCGCCAGTGACCTGTTTGCGGTGGGGGTGATGGCCTATGAGATGATGGTGGGGAAACGGCCGTTTCCCACCATTGCTGCTGTTCTTACCCGTGAACCAGACCTGGCCGCCCTGCCGGAAAATGAACTATTGCGCGCCCTGTTTGCCCGGCTGTTAGCGCCGGAACCGGAGCGCCGTTTTGCCAGCGCCCCCGATGTCATCTACGCCTTGTGCCAGGCTACCGGGCGTACTTTGCCGCCGGAAACGCAGGCCATCCGCGAGAGCTTCTTGCAGGCCGCCCAATTTACCGGTCGCCAGGCGGAAATGCAGCAGCTAACCGGCCTGATGTCTGCCGCTATTCAGGGGAACGGGGCGGCCTGGCTGATTGGCGGCGAGAGCGGCGTGGGTAAATCGCGCCTGCTGCATGAACTGGTGGGGGCGGCGCTGGTGCAGGGCATGTTGGTGCTGCGCGGGCAGAGTCTGCGCGAAGGCGGCGCACCGTATACGCTCTGGCACACGGCCGTGCGCCGTCTTACTCTGTCTGCCCCTCTGGATGATCTGGAAGCCGGCTTATTGGCCGCCTTGACGCCCGGCCTGGAACGGCTGCTCGAACGGCCCATTCCGGCCATTGCCATTGATCCCCAAACCTTTCATAAGCAGTTGCCCATCACCTTTACCGCCCTTTTTCGCCGCCAGCGCCAGCCGGTGCTGCTGCTGCTGGAAGATTTGCAGTGGGCACGGGCCGAAAGCCTGGCGCTGCTCGCGGAATTAGCCGCGGCGGCGGCGCATTTGCCGCTGCTCATCCTGGGCGCATATCGAGACGATGAAGCGCCAGACCTGCCCACACGCCTGGGTGATCTGCCAGTTCTCAAAATTGGCCGGTTGCAGGCGGCGGAAATCGGCCAACTGTGTCTGGCGATGTTGGGCGAGGCTGGTTACAACCCGACGTTGTTGGCGTATCTGCAAAAGGAGAGCGAAGGCAACGCCTTTTTCCTGGTGGAACTGGTGCGGGCGTTGGCCGAAGCTGCCGGGCAGCTTGACCAGATTGAGCAGGCGGCGCTGAAGCCGGGGCCGTTGCCCGGTGGGGCGCGCCAGATCGTGCAGCAGCGACTCAGCCGGTTAACCACACCAGACCGGGCGCTGCTGCGGCAGGCGGCGGTGCTTGGTCGTGACGTGGATTCACGCCTGCTGTGGGCGCTCTTCCCAACAACCGATATTCCCGGCTGGCTGAACCGGTGTGCAGAAACGGCCGTGCTGGAGGTGCAGGAGGGTCGCTGGCGTTTTGCGCACGATAAGCTGCGCGATGGTCTGCTGGCTGACCTGGCCGAAGCGGAACGGCAGCGGCTGCATCGGCAGGCAGCCCAGGCGATAGAAGCGATCTACCCGGCTGATCGGCATTATGCGGCGGCGCTGACTTTCCACTGGCGTATGGCGAACGAGCCGGAACGGGAACGGCCGTATGCCCTGCAAGCGGCGGAGCAAGCCCTGACCAGCAGCGCCTACCAGGAAGCGGTAAACCTTTTCCAACGCGCCTTGCAGCTTTCCCCGTCGCCGGCGGAAGTGGCCTTCATCCACCGTAAAATTGGGCGCAGTTTGTTTAACATCGGTGACTATGCCGCCGCGGAGACCCATTTGCAGCAAAGCCTGACGTTGTATGAGCAGGTGGCAGATGAAGCGGGCATGGCGCGGGCATTGTTTTATCTAAGCAATATCGCTCATGCGTTGGGAGAGTATGCGCGGTCAAAGGAGTACGGCCGTCGCAGCCTTACCCTGGCGCGCCAGGTCAATGACCCGCCCGGCATTGCCCGCGCCCTTAGCAGTTTGGGCGCAGCCGAATACCGCCTGGGCGAAAATGACGAGGCGCTGCGCCACCACCGGCAAAGTCTGGAAATAGCTGCTCAACTAGATGACCGTTGGTTGATGGCCCGCTGCCTGAACAGCCTGGGAAATGTGCATTATCAGTTGGGGCATTATGATGAGGCGGCGCCCTGTTACCATGCGGCCTTAGAACTGGGCAAAACGCTGAACAACCGGCGTGGCATCAGCATGGCGCTGAACAATCTGGCGCTCATTGCTGAGCGGCAGGAAGATTACCAGACGGCCCGCCAGTACCACCAGGAAAGCCTGCGCCTGAAACGGGAAATCGGCGACCGGGCCGGCATTAGCATTTCGCTCACCAATCTGGGTGTTATTGCTTATGCTACCGGCGACTTTCCGGAATCGGCCGTGTATATGCAGGAAGCACTGGATATTTGCCGCGAAATTGGCGATTTGTTTGGCGTGGCCCTCTGCCTGAGTAATCTGGGGGATGTGGAGACGGAATTGGGGCGGTATGAGGCAGCACGGCCGTTGTACCAGGAAGCGCTTGACGTCAGCATTTCTATCCAGACCATGCCGTTGGTGATGACCGTTTTGACCAGCGCGGCCCCTCTCTTCATCCGCCAGCAGCAATATGAAACCGCCTTTGCTCTCATTGGTTTTGCCGGGGCGCAGCCCGCCACCGACGGCTATGACCACGAACGGTTGGAGAAATTCCTGGCCCAAGCACGCACGGCCGTTGGCGATGATGGTGAGGCGGCGTTGGCTTACGGCCGTGCCCTTACCCTGACCCAAGTACAAACATTGCTGCATTAAGTATGAGTAGCCCGATTTTCAAAATCGGGAAGCGATTTGGAAAATCGCCTTACAATTACGAGGAGAACAAGCCATGATTCAAACACCCGAATGGGTAAAAGACGCCGTTTTTTACCAGATATTCCCAGACCGTTTTGCTCAAAGTGCCCGTGTGACCAAAGGGCGGCTGGTGCCCTGGGAAGCGCCGCCGCCGGACAAGGGCTACCAGGGCGGCGACCTGCTGGGTGTAGTGGAACGGCTGGATTACTTGCAGGATTTGGGCATCACTGCCATCTACCTGAACCCCATTTTTCAATCCGCCTGCAACCACCGCTACCATACCCACGATTATTACCAGGTTGACCCCATGTTGGGTGGCAATGCGGCGCTGCGGGAATTGGTAGACGCGGCGCATAAACGGAACATGCGCATTGTGTTGGATGGCGTTTTTAACCATGCCAGCCGTGGTTTTTTCCAGTTCAACGATATTTTAGAACAGGGCAAAGCGTCGGCTTATATTGACTGGTTTACGATTACGGGTTGGCCGCTGCACCCGTATGACATGACCAAACCGCCCAATTATCTAGCCTGGGTTGGCCTGCGTGACCTGCCCAAAATCAATACGGACAATGGACAGGCGCGCGAATTTTTGATGCAGGTAGCTGAGTATTGGGTGCGTGAATTTGAGATTGATGGCTGGCGGTTGGATGTGGCTGCGGAAATTACTACACCTGGCTTTTGGGAGGAGTTCCGGCAGCGCGTAAAGGCTATTAACCCGGAAGCGTACATCGTGGCCGAAATCTGGCATGAGGCTAAACGCTGGTTGCAGGGGGACAAGTTTGACGCCACCATGAATTATGAATTTACCGGGCCGGTAATCGCCTTCTGCGGTGGCGACCGGGTGAGTGAGGTATTGGTGAAGGGGCGCGATTATAAACCCCATCCGGCGCTTGATGCGGCGGGCTACGGCCGTGCCATTCAGCGTCTGCTCAATCTCTATGACTGGAACGTGACCCAGGTGCAGTTGAATTCCCTGGACAGCCACGACACGGCTCGCCTGCTGTCTATTGCGCGTAGTGATAAGGACACGATCAGGCTGGGAACATTATTGCAAATGACGTATCCCGGCGCACCCTGTGTTTATTATGGCGACGAGATTGCCATTCGCGGCTCGGCCAATACAGAAGAGCCTTTCCATGATCGGGAAGCGCGCTGGACGTTTCCCTGGCAGGATGAAAGCCAGTGGGACAAAGAGATGCTGGCTTATTTCCAAAAAGTCATTGCCTTACGCCACGCCCAGCCGTCGCTGCGGCGGGGGAGTTACCACGAATTGTATGCGGCGGGCGAGGTTTATGCCTTTGTCCGACAACTGGCGGATGAGGTGCTGATTACGGCCGTGAACGTGTCCACCAAACCCCAAACTGCTACTGTGCCTGTTAACGGGCTGGTAGGTGATGGTGTTGGATTACGGCCGTTGTTTGGCTTGAGCGATCAGGTGGTGGTGGTGCATGACGGCCGTGTCCAGTTGACCCTGCCCGCTCGTTCTGGCCTCGTCCTGAAGTAATTGGGTTATTCGGCAACAGTGCGCTTTATGGCACCCCGGCCTGCAATGTGTCTGAATCGGTGGTGACAATTTTGAGCACGGGCACACCACCCCGTTCCAGCGAATAAACGGCCGTCAATCTGGCTTCGGCAAACTCGGCGATCCAATCGTATTTGTCACGGCGCGTCATGTAGAGCAAGATAATGGGCACGTCTGGTGGCAATGTGGGGATAACTTCATCGGGGATAATCTGACGGTCAGGGGCGATGTAATAATGGGCTAGATGCCCGCCCACACGCGCCAGAACCAATGCTTGGGGATCGCTGTGCTCATTGACCCAGATAGAGCCTAAGCGGAACGAACTGCCCCAATACTCCTGGGGAAACCGACCGGCAGCCGCCTCGGTACCTCCGGCCAGCATATTGTAAAAGATGCCTTGAAATGGATGGAGGCGGATGTTGACCAGCATTATGGGCAGAAAGAGGATCAGGCAGAATACCAGCGGGATTAGCTGCTGGTGATTGCTCATCGGCAGCCGGTTGCGTATCAGCCGCATCCCAGAAACGGCTACGGTTTGAAAACCCAGACCAAAGAGAGCGGTAAATGCCACAATGCCGTCCATGAGATGGCGTGTGCCATCATACTGTGGAATGCCTGGCGTACTGGAGCGCAGCAGCGCCAACACAAACAACGTCAGCAGCATGAGGGCGGCGGGGTCCGGTTGACGCAGGCCCCGTTTCACGGCTGTACCACACCCCACCAGCCCCCCAACCAACACAACCAGCGGCGTGGTCAGGCTGAAGATGACGGCCGTGTAGTGCCAGGGCAGTGTTTCCCCCGCCGCGTAAATCTGGCCGTCATACAGCACCCGCAGCCCACGGGACACACTCTCGCCAAACGCCAGATGCTCGGCCAAACGTCCCACCGGATCAGGCCAGAGCCAGGGCCAGACTGCCAGGAAAATAAGCAGCGAGAGGGGAATGCAGATGAGCAGTGGGTGATACGGCCGTAAAGCAGCCCACCAACCCTGGCGCGCGTTACGCCAGACCAGCGGCAGATAGGCCAGCCCGATAACCAGCCAGACCTCCAGTGCCAGCACCCGCACCCCCATTCCCAATCCAGCGGCGATGGCGGAAAGGGCAAACCAGGGCCAACGGCCGTGCCGCTTCCCCAGCCACCGCTCCCCCTGCCAATAGGCCCACAAGGCCAGCAAGGTCAGCGCCGCAAGCGGTACATCTTTCAAATTGAGATGGGCGTGCTCAAAAAAAAGGGGATATGTGGTTAAGGCCAAGGTCGCCGCAATACTGGCAAGTGGCCCAAACGCCTGCCAGGTAAAACAGGCCAACACAAAGACGGTGAGTGTGGCGAAGAGCAAAACCGCCAGGTGGTAGCCATCGGTGTCGGACAGCCAGCCCAGGCGGGTGGTGAAAAGGGCATGAGTGATTACGGCCGTTATATTGGCTACCGGTGGATAACGAAATGGGTTGTCGAATTCCTGGTTATAGAGCGGAGGGCGGGCGGCGCCCATTTCCTGGTATATCTGATCATAAGCGGCAAAGTCCAGCCATTTTTCATCACCGCTGGCAAAAAAGCGGGCGTAATGAACGCCCGTCAGCAGGTTCTCCGGCTCATCCCAAGTCAAACCATACTGGTTCAACGAGGCCAGCCCAATCACAAAAAAGCATAGGGCGGCTAACAGGGCAAACAAATACGCAGAACGATTCATCAAGCCCTGATTGTACCAATTTAGCCAGGCCAGAGTAAATTCGCCAGAAATATCGTCAGCAGCGCCACGATGATGGTGAGCGGCGTACCCACTTTCAAGAAATCGGAGAATTGATAACCACCAGGCCCATATACCAGCAAATTGCCATGATGCCCAATGGGCGTTAAAAAGGAGGCTACGGCAGCCACAGCCACCACCACCACATACGGTTCTGGTCGTTTGCCCAAAGCTAAAGCCAGGGCTACTGCCACCGGCCCCAGCAAAACAACTGTCCCGGCGTCAGACATCATTTGGGTCATAATGGCCGCAGCCACAAAAAGCAGTAATAGGATCAGCGTAGGTGGCCATTGCGCCACAAAATTATACAGCCTGTCAGCGACAAGGTCGGCCGTGCCTGTGTTTTGCATGGCTAAACCCAGGGGAACAACGCCGGCAATGAATACATAGATGCGGGTATCTATGGCCCGATAGGCTTGCTGGGGCGTCAGACAGTTGGTGAGCACGGCCGTAGCTGCGCCTACCAGCAGGGCAATTACCACCGGCACTACGCCGAGTGCCGCCAGCAGAATGCTGCTAACCAGTATAACCGCCGCCACTGATGCTTTGTGGCGCATAAACGATTCCCCGCGAAACGGAACCAGCATGAGAAATGACTTCACCTGTTCCAAACGAGCAATAGCCGGTTCATCCCCCAACAGCAGCAGCACATCCCCTTCGTGCAGGCGCACACGGGAAAGCTCGGCGCGCAGCCAGGCGCTGCGCCGCCAGATTCCGGCTACAATCACCTCATAAGACTGCCGGAAATCAATTTGACCAATTGTCCGTCCTACAAATTCAGAACCGGGCGCCACGACAGCCTGAACTAACTGCTGTGATCCGTTTTTTGCGGCAGTGCTGCTCTCTCCATTTTTGTATTTGATAACCGGGTACAGGTCAATGCCTGGCTCTTGTTGGATAGTGACCAGTTCATCAGGCGTGGTGCGCACCAACAAAACATCTCCGGCTTGCAGCCGCTGGTACTGGTACGGCCGTGATTGGGCACGGCCGTTACGCAGCCAGCCGGTCAATTGAAACCGATTGTTGACCTTTTCTTCCAGTTCTACCACGGTTCGGTCTATAAACGGGGACTTTTCGGTAATGACCAGTTCGGTGTAATAACCGCTCAGTTGGAAGCGATCCTCCGCGCTGTTTTGATTACCGGTGCGCGCCGGTAGCAAATAACGTCCGGCAATCAGGATGAAGGCGGTACCGGCAATGGTAATAGCAATGCCGATGGGGGCAATGGAGAAGATGCCTATGCCCGGCTCTCCGGCTTGCTTTAATATGCGGTCGGCAATAAGAAAAGCAGGTGCACCCAGGATGGTGATGGTTGTGCCCAGCGAAGCGGCAAAGGACATGGGCATGAGCAAATGGGAAGCGGGGATTTTATGTTCCCGGCTCAGTTTCAAAGTGATGGGCAGCATCACGGCCGTGATCGTCAGGTGATGGGTGAAGGCTGATAGGGCGGCTACGGCCGTCATGATCACCGCAATCATGCGTTGAAAGCGCCGTCCGGCCAGGCGCCCAATCCACAACCCCAACCGGTCAGATAGGCCGGTGGTATACATGGCGCCGCTCAGCACAAAAATGGAAGCAGCCACAATAGCCGGTTCACTGCCAAAACCGGATAGCGCCTCTTCAGGTGATAAGATACCGGTTATGGTGAGACAGATGATGATGAACACGGCCGTCAAATCAATGCGGATGCGCTCAGTCAGAAACAATATAAACGCGCCGCCCAGAATAAGCAGCAGGGTCAATTGGGCAATGGTAAATCCGAACATAGCTCACGTCTGCTCCTTTTTCATTTGGTGGTGGTTGTGGGAGCCTTGTGCTCCCCATTTTTCTGCCTTGAACATTGAGGGCGACCACAAAGGTCGCCCATACTTTGCTACTTTGCAAGAAAAGGAGGAACTGAAAGAACAGGCATATCGGCCTGAATTCCTTCAGTTCCTCCCCATTCTCAAACTTCACTCTCCTCAGGCGAGTCTGCTCACTTCATGGATTACTCACAAGCGGAGATGGCTGTATCAGGGTATTGGCACCGTATCCGCCACGTGAATGATGCCATTGGCAGCCACCATGTTGTATTCGGCAAGGGGCTGGCCGTTTATCTGCACCTGTTCTTTTTCGTTCATGCTCACAAACAACGGCCGTCCCTCGACTGTGGGGATGTATTGGGCAGTGGCAATCTGGTTAATCCCCAGCATGTCATTCACCAGCAGGTAAGCGATGAACGTTTCTGGGTCTGCCTGGATGTCAGCCATTAACTCTTCAGGCAGATTTTCAAAGGCGGCATCGGTGGGCGCAAAAACGGTATGGGTTTGCCCCAAATCGGCCAGCGCTGCATCTAAACCGGCGGTTTTAGCAAGTGACAGGAAAGTGGTGAAACGGCCGTCATCTGCCAGCACTTCATCAAGCGTTTTACTCCGTGAGCCTTGGTCCGCCGTGATCAGCGAGTTCACCGGTGGTATTAACACGGCATCCACAATGTGGACAATACCGTTATCAGCCTCAATATCTGTGGTGATGATTCTCACCACATCATTCAGCATGATTTCACCATCTTCCACGCTAATGGCTACATGTTCACCCAGTAGTGTCGGCATCGTGCTGAAATTCACCAGGTCAGGACTGTAGTATTGGCCGTTGACGATGTGGTAGAGCAGGATGTCCGTCACGGTAGCATTGGTAGTAGTAGCCAATGTGTTGAAGGTAGCCAATGCCGCATTGGTGGGGGCAAAGACCGTAAACGGGCCGTCTTTTGCCAGATTGTCCGTTAACCCGACTGCTTCCAGCAGCGTTTTGAAATCGCTCAACTGATCACGCCCTTCCACCACATCCATTAGATTTTGAGAGGCTTCTGGCTCTGTCTCGTCTATCTGCGATACATCCGCTTCTCCGCCATCAGTCTGGTTGGTAGGCGCAGCGGCCACCGGGCTTGAACCTTTGCTAATGGCTACCGCCATGAACAACACGGCAACTAACAGAATTAAGAGTATCTTTTTTGTTTTCATGGTATATGCTCCTTGTGGGGTTTGTTCAATCTGAACAAATCTCGCACCATCATTATTCATTCGTGCACCATCATTAATCAGGACGTTTCTACTGTCAGGTCATTGATTACCTTGATCACACCTGGCTGATGGCTGGCAATGGTTTCTGCCACTTCACGGGCTGTCCAATCTGGCGTGGTTCCTGTCAGGGTGACGATGCCGCGGTCATTGATAACATCAATCACGGCCGTTTCCGTCCGCAGATCAGATATCAGGGCGGTTTCTACAGCCATGGCTACCCGATCGTTTTCCCCCACAGGCGTTATGCCTTCCTTCACAGGTGTCGTATCTTCATCGTCTTCCCATGCATCTTCCCACAAGCCAGGCGAATCCGTGATTTCGGCCGAGGCCGTAGAGAATTCGGGGAATTCTCCTATCTCCGCATCAGTGACCAGTATGTGAATGCCCTGTTCGCTCAGGGTTTGCACATAGTGGGCGGGTATGATGTACAGCTTGGGGAACAGCGTGCCCTGCGTCACCACCAGATATTGAATCTGGCAGTGCGGCTCATCATTCAGGGTGATGAGGTGGCTTAGATGCCCGACACGGCCGTCCAGCCCATACACCGCTACATTGTTTCCCAGGACAATTTTGTCATCGCCAACGCCCTGCCGCACCGTTTCTTGCACGGTTACCATTTCGGCTGCGGTGGGCAGCAACGTCGCTGCGGTCGTGCCGACAACGGCGCCTCCCTGGGGGGGCGTCACCCATCCAGGGCCTTGCGCGCTGCGTTCCACCACCGTCTCGCTGAACGATGGATACCCGGCCAATTCCTGGCAGCCAACAGTCAGGCGGATGTCCATGGCCGTGGCCTCTTCTACTTCAGAAATGGGCACCACCTTATTCTGTTTGAACAACAAGCCGCTTTCCATGATGGTATGGGTAACGCACCAACTTTCTGGGTCCACTACCAGCCGGGCCAGTTGACCACAGGATGTGTCACGGCCGTACACCTCAGCGCCGAACTTAAAGTCAAAACTTTTCACAAGTTACCTCCAGTTCAGGTTAAGGTGATAGTGCTCACCTTAACTTGATTGAGCTGTTGTCTACTCCAATAGCTATTCGTGTACACGCCTGACCAGTTTGATTTGATTGATGATCAGGACGCCAGCGCAACCACCAGCATAACAAGAACAATGCGTCACTGTCTTGTATCTGGATACAGAACAAGGATATGAATTCAGGGTATATGGGTAGAAGAAGGGGGGATCAGGCAGACGGGGGGGAGGAAACGGTTTGAGGAGAAGAAACGGCCGTGTCGTTTATCAAAGCTGAATAAGCAGTGGCCTCCCAACGGTTATTAACGCCTAACTTTTGCAGCACATTGTGGACGTGGTTCTTAACCGTACCCAGTTCAATGGTTAGTTGTTCAGAAATTTCTTGATTACTGGCGCCCTCGCCGATCAGCGCCAACACCTCGCGCTCGCGCGGCGTCAGGTCAGCCAGTTTGGCGGTGTCTGGCATCAGGCCCATTTCCGCCTGTAGTTCTGCCAGATGCTGCACACGGGCCATCAATGCGGCAATAACGGTCGGCGAAGCCAATGCTTCTCCCCGGTAAACGGTGCGGATGTTCTTGAGTAGTTCTTCCATCGAATCATCTTGCAGCACATACCCATCAGCGCCCGCTTCCACACATTGCAAAATAGCTTCTTCTGACTGAGGTAATCCCATCACCAAAACTTTGGCCTCAACCGCCGCTTTACGCAGTGATTTGGTAAGGGCCATGATGCCATCATCAGGTCTGGCAGAACAGAGCAGGACTACATTACAGGCGCCAGCTTTTTCCAGCATAGCGGTCTCGGTGGTAGCTGTGCCCACTACCTGAATGTCTGGTTCCTGGCGCAGTGCGGCGGCAATCACTTTACCAAAGACGCGCGCCTCATGTACTACAAGTAAACGAATCATCTAGCCCCTTTTAGTGACATCTCGGCCCATCCGGCAAATGATTGATTAAACGGCCAACGGCTTACAGCAGATTAAATGCCGGATGAATTCAAGATAAGCCAGAAGTAAATACAGGCTGAAAAGCAAATAAGATGGCGTCCCCGTTTCAATGACGGCATTATAGGCGGATTCATGCCGTTTTTCTAGTTTCGGGTAGATACAGGATATAACAGATGAGAAAACGGCGTGTATCCGTGATCTATATCCAGGGGTTCGTGCTACTGATCGCTACTGGCCCACACGGAACGGCAACTTGCTCTATAATTACCTGCTTTGCTCGACAAAAATTATCAACGGTGAAACAAAGACGAAAAAAGAGGCTCTATTGATGAATAAAAAAGTGGGATGGGTGTTGGCAGCAACAACGGCCGTCACCCTCCTCTTTATCTGGGCCATTGCCACCAACGCCCATCCAGGGCTGCGTGGCCCGGATGAGTGGCGATGGGTGTATGCCATTCCCGGCCAACCGGCCCGCCACCTGATTGGGGCGGTGGTCGTCGTCCTCTATGCGGGGCTGGCTTTATGGTGGGGGGGCAAACTGGTCGGTCATGCGCCATCCCGCCGTCAGGTGATGGGTTTTTTGCTGTTTTGTTTCCTCTCCGTGCCGGTTATCCAGGTGGGGTTGCTGGCGGGTGAATCGCCGGATGTGGTGGAGCAGTTGTATTTCCGCGCTGTCTCGTCGGGCAGCAGCGGCTTCTTCTCCGTCGGCAGCATCATTGATGATCCACTCGATTTTCTGGCACACTACCCGGAATTAATGCCCACCTTTCCCGTCCACCCGCAGCGGTATCCGCCGGGTATCCCCTTGCTCTTTTATGCCAGCCGCACGCCGCTGGCTGTGGGTGGGGTGGGCGAAATGATGGGTGGCTATCTACGGCCGTACCAATGCACCGACCTCACCCTGATGCGCATCTCCAATGCGGTGATGGGCACGGCCGTGCTGCAAATGCTCCTGCCCCTCTTCAGCGCCCTGGTCATCTTCCCGTTGTTCGGGTTAGCCAGACGGACATTGGGGTGGGGCACGGCCGTGTGGACGGTGGCGTTGTATCCGCTCGTTCCCTCCTTTGCCCTATGGGCCGGGCGCTGGGATCAATTTTTCCCCCTGCTGACGGTGGTGGCCTGGTATTTGCTGGTCGTCGGGCTGACGGAGAAACGGTCTGGTCTGTTGTTGCTGTCCGGCATTGTTTTGGGGCTGGCGGTGCTGCTCTCCTTCGGCCTGGTGATCATGCTCGCGCCTATGGGTTTGTGGGCGCTGCTCTGGTTGGCCGTCCACCGCACCGAATGGGAGCGGTGGCAGGTAATCGGCTGGGGACTCTGGTTTGCTGCCGGTTTGGGTGTGGTGTGGGCGGTTTACGAACTGCTGCCTGGCCCTGGCTTGCTGTCCGTCTGGCGCGTTTCCATGGATTTTCACCTGGGATTGGCGCGTAGTTATTGGCTTTGGTTGGGCTATCACCTGTACGATTTTGGCATTTTTCTGGGGCTGCCGCTGGCGCTGTTGTGCCTGTATGCTTTTGTGTATGCCTTGTGGGTGGTAAGCCGGGAGCGGTACAGCGAATGGCGTGAATGGACGCTGTTGCCTATTGCTTTTGGTTTAGGCGTCTTGCTGCTTAATCTCAGCGGCACGGCGCGGGGGGAAGTGGCGCGAGTCTGGATTTTTCTGACGCCCTTTGCCGTAATGTGCGCCGTCTGGGGCTTGCACCGCCTCACGCCAGCCCGCTGGCCGGTCATTTTGCTGATGGGGCTGCTTGCGTTGCAACTTCTGGTCTTCAACGCTTTTTTGCGCGTAGTCAATACAGGATTAACCAGTATTACCACCACAACTACAAACTGGTCTGATGTTGTGGTGGGGCAGGGTGATCCCATTCAGTTTGGTGATGCCATTCGTTTGCAGAAGTATGAAGTAACACCTGGCAGCATTGCCGCCGGTGAGACCATTGTGGTGCGATTGTTGTGGCAAACGGCCGTGCGCCTGGATACGCCTTACACTGTGTTTAATCACCTGGTGAATGAAAACGGAGAACTGGTGGCGCAGCAAGACGGGATGCCCCAGGCTAATCGCTGGCCTACCACGTGCTGGCAGCCGGGTGTACCGGTGGCAGACCAATATGTTATTCAGACACCACCAGACATACCACCCGGCACATACCACCTGCTTACAGGCTGGTATGTGCCGGACAGCGGCATTCGCTTGCCCGCCCACTTGCCCGCCACTCCAGGCGGGGATGTGGCTGTGGTGGGGACAGTGGTGGTATTGGAACGACCGTGAGAGGCGATGTGTGAGATCCGATTACGGATCACCCATCACCGATCACCTCTCACGTTCCCCGCCAGATTTTTCGCAAACCAGCATCCCTCCCATGCTTCCGCGTATACCAGGCCAGCATCACCACAGCCAACGCCATGAGCAGCCATTCTTCCGGCTCTGGCACCCCTGTTACCATCGGCGATTGATTGGTTTCACCCACCGCCTCAAACTCGCGCTCAAAACGATCAGGGTCATCTTCCAGGTTGTCCAACATCTGCTGCTGTCGTTCTTCCACCAGCACAATCATCGAAGAGTAAGGGGTAACGATGCCCTGTTCGGTGGCAATGGCGTGCAGCCCATCCAGCACCGCCAGATCGCTCAAGCTGCCCTGCTGTTTTTGCATTTCGGCCAGGATCAGGCGGCGGCCGGCCAGAGCCGCAAAATCATCGGTGGCAGCATGGCTTTCCAGCGTCACGGAGAGGGTATCGGCCGTTTCCGTGGGCATCACAGACCAGGTGTAACCATCGGCCACATCTACTGTGACGCCCTCAGTCTGGCTGGATTGGATGAAGGTTTGTCGAGCCAGGGCTTCGTCTACGCTGGCGGCGCTGCCGCCGCCACTGGCCTGGATCGCTTCCAGAGTGGCGTCATCGTACCCTAACGGAAATTGACCATCAACATGAATCATCCAGAGGGGGGCAGAGGGGGTGGTGGGGGCACGGCCGTCAAAACTCAGCCCAAACCCCGAACCGTCGGTAATCACCAGGACGGCATCGTACTGCTGCCCGGCATACAAATCCTCAAATTGCAGCAGCAAATCACCGGCGTTCTGACCGCCGTAATAGACAATTTCCTGGCCCAAAATGTCGGCTAATGGCACAACGACCGGCGCTTCGCCCCGGAATTCGGAGGAGGTGAGGTAAACGTCCACGTTGTTACCCCAGGCGTCTACTTGAGCTAATGCTTCTTGCACGAACTTATCATCTCTAACCATGCTGCGGGAGCGATCCAGCACGACGGCCAATGACAGGCTGCCGTCTGGTTGGGGCAGGCTTTCAGCCGCGGCCGGCTGGGCAATGACCGACAAACCATCAGGCAAGTCTACGCGGTGACCGGCAGCCTGAGGCAATCCCAATGCTGCCGCTGATGCCGGCAGCCAGGTGCGTTTGTCGGCGTTCATCGGCTGGCCGTTAAGCAGCCGCACACTGTCATTGTTCCAGAACAGATTGAACTGTTTGGCCAGATAGGGCAGCGGCCAATTATGCTCATCGGCCATGACACGGTAGGTCAGCCACATGTGCAGCGGCTGTCCGGCGCTGAGGACGCTGTGCGACAATTCATTGTCCCAGGTCTGGCTCATAGGTGGGATGGGAAAGATGCGCAACCGGTATTGGCTGGGGCCGATTTGTTCCAGCAGGGCCGGGTCTACCTGCCGCCGCACTTCCTGGCGATAGACGGCCTGGGCGGCGCCTCGTGGCGCCACGCGGAAGGGGAAACGGGCATTCAGGCTGTCGGTATTCCCCAACCAGACACCGGTGAGAACGGCCGTTTCCGGCAAGGAAAAGAAGTAAATCACTTCCTGGCGCTGCGTGGTCTGGTTTTCATACACTTCGTACAACTCAATCTCGGCCCAATCACCGTATTCTGTAACGTTAATTTCCTGGCGGGCCAGATACACCTCGCGGTCATCCACTGCCTGCCAACCGGCGCGTGCCTGGTCTATCATCCAGGTGGAGCGCACAGCGGCTACCACCGACTCTTTTTCACCTTCATTGATTGGCTGGTCGAAGTATTGTTCGTATAGTATAGCGGCTTTGGCCGGTTCTTCCCGGAAAATGCGGTTATCCCAACGGCTGAACGATTGATAGCTGCCGAAGGGTTTGTAGAGAAGGGGGCTGACCAGGCCCTCGTACCATCGCTGCACCAGGGCAGCCTGCCGGTTATCCAGGCCAAACGCTTCGGTGTAGAGGTCGCCGATGTGGTCCATCTCGCCCTGGGCGCTCAGGTAACGATGCTGTGCCAGGTAAGCATTGAGCAACCCGGCACGGATCAGCTCTTCCTGCTCCAGCAACGCTTTGGCTTCGGCTTCGGTTGCTGGCGGTTCTGCCAACAACGCAAATGCCTGCTGCTGCGGCTGTTTGTTCACCTGCACGATGGTTAGAATGAGCAGGGCGATAACGGCCGTACTCAAAGCCACCGCGCGCGGCTGGCTGTATTGCCGGGTGAGGGTCTGAATGCCACGCCACCAGGCACGGCCGTAAATGATGGGCACAGCAATGGGCATCAGCACAAACAAGGTGGCCGTGTAAGCCAACTGCACCATGCCCAACAGCATAAACGGCACCCATAGGAATGCCTGCATGTAGGCGTCGCGCAACATTTGGGCAAAACTGCGGATGAACTGGCCCAGGTCTGCCAACACATCCCAAAGCCACCGCCCAATCAGGGCGGCGAAGGGAATTGCGTAAAAAGCGATCCACAGACTGGCAAAAATGCCCACCACCAGCAAGATGCTGAGACCGATGACGCGCAAATGGGTTAGCACCGGGCCGCGTTCGTCAATGCGTCGGTCGAGCAATTGCCACAAGAGTGTGCCCAGGCTGAACATACCCGCCGCCAGCATTAGCGTCACTACCGGGGTGGCATCCCGGATCAGGAAAAAACGCACCGCCAGTATCAGCATCAGCGGCCCTTCCACGCCATAACCCAGGGCAAACAGCTTATACGGCTCACGGCGTAGCACGGTCAGGCCTAAAATGACGCACAAGAGGGGAATGGAGGCCAGTACAAAGCCGTAGACGAGATATTGACCCGGAATGCTGCCGGCACGCACGGCCGTGACCATCTCCACCAGCACCGTTGGCGCAAAACCGATCACCATAAATGCCAGAAAGATGATGTTCCATGACCAAAAGAGGAAATATCCCCAAAAACGGGTGTTAGTTAGATGCTTTTTCATCAGTTGCTCCTTTTAACAATTAGTCATTGGTCATTTGTCCTTCGTTAATGACCAATGACTAATGACCAGTGATTATTTCAAATACCTGTCCACTGCGTCATGCAGCGCCAGATATACCTGGGTAACTTCTGCATCATGCGGCTCTATGGGGCCGTCAAAAAGAATGGAAACCAGCACCCAGGGTTCACGTTCCAGGGACACATCGGCCCAGATGCGGGCGCCATAATCATCGGTGGTACGGCTGGCGGATTGGAACCAATAGCTGGCGGAATAGAGGGGTTGCTGCTTTTCCTGCCCCAATGCCACAAAACGGAGGGGGAAGTCTGGTGATACCAGGTGGGGCAGGGAACTCTCTAGCGTCAGGCCATAGACCTCAAAGCAGCGTTCGGGCCGATGGTGCGCCCGCCATGTTTTACTGGTGATCAGAATCATGTTGCCACTGGTGTTACCCTGTTGGAAGCGGAATCGTTCCACGGCGGAAGCGCCATCATATAGCAGCCAGTCGGTTTCTTCCGGTTTCAGGGGTAGGGGTTCCACATGCAGCGTTGCCGGAAAATCCCAGGTGGGTGGCGGCCCACCGGCATTGATTTGTGGTCGGGGTGTGTAAAGCTGGATCATGATGAGAATGGTGATGATGAGAAAGAATGAAAGATAGGGGGACTGGGTGATAGGAGGATTTACCGGCCTTTCAATCTCATGCTCATGACCTGCTGGTTTCCCAAACTCCGTTCCCACCCGCCACAACAACACGGCCGTGCCACATACCAGCACAAACCCCAACACGCCCAGCGGTACGTGCAGCATTTCCGCCAGCAGCGTCCAGCCCATCACCTGGCCTACTACCACCAGGATAGCAACGCGGGCGAAGTTGGCCACAAACAGCAGGGGGATGAAGAGCAGCAGCACCAGGAACCAGCGTCGGTTCAACGGCCGTGCCTCTACCCATGTCGCCGCCAGCAAAAATAACATGCCTGTCCACAAACTTTTGACGCCGCTGCAAGGCAGGTCTACCTGCGACACGCCATTTTCAAAGATGAGGATGGTATCTACACCGATGGACTGCACGCCGACGGCCGTTAGTCCCTGCCGTACCAGTTCCGCCGTTAAGATGCGCATGGGATAACCCACAAACGTCTGTAAATGTTCACCAAATGGCAGCACGCCAATAAGCAGCAGCACCACCGGCAGCCCTTTGCGCCAACGTTCTGGTGCGAGCCACAACCCCAACAGCCCATAACTGGCAAAGGCAAAGAGGGAAGCGGCCAACGTGTTGATGTCTAAAAATCGCTCAACCAGCAAGTAAGCCACCGATCCGCCCAAAACCAATGCCAGCGGTAGGCGGTGTAGAACAGGGGTGGCGTCTGGCTGCGGTCGTACATCGCCGCGCCGCATTTGCAGACCAATAAGAACCAGCACAGCCACCAACACAATCTGATTGAGGCGGAAATCTTCGCGCCGGAAGATGATATGCAGGTAGGCGAAAATGGGCAGGTATAGCCACAGCCAGAGACTCAGGATGAGCAGGTTCAGCCCCAGTTGCGGCCAGCGCCAGGTGCGGGCCTGGACAGAAAGAGAAGACACCAGGTTCGTCATGGTATGTATTGTAGGGGGGCGGATGGAAGAGTACGTGACGGCCGTGTAACGGCCGTGTAACAATTCACCGATGTTAACAATACAATATAACCGTACATATTTTGGTAGTATGTACGCAAATGTTTCTACACACCTGTGGGGGTGAACTGGTCAACGTCCACCGGAGGTCCGTATGAATAAATGTTTTCCCCACACCCATGGGGGTGAACTGAGGGCAACTGAGTTACGAAAGTCGCTTAACTGGGGAGCATTTGTTAAAATCTCTTTCGGTTGGTTGTCAACCACGGTGTGGTTGACAACCACGGTGCTATAACCAATCTATTCGGCAAAATGATCGCCCCAGGTGAGAACATGGAACAATTTTATTCTTTATCAGTAGACGAAATAGAATCCATCGTCAATGGTCATCATGGCGACCCCTTTCGGGTACTAGGGCCACACGCGGTGGATGAAGGCGTGGTCATCCGCGCCTTCTTGCCGCAAGCGGCGCAGGTGGAGGTGGTCATTGGCGGTGAAAAGCACCCAATGGAACGAAAGCATTGGGATGGCTTTTTTGAGCTGCTGCTGCTGGGCCAGACCATGCCAGTGCGTTACCAACTGGCCGTCCTCACCCATCACGGCCAGCAACACCTATACAAAGACCCTTATGCCTTCATCCCGGCGCTGTCTGATTTTGATGAGCATTTATTGGCCGAGGGCACCCATCTGCATATGTATGAGCAAATAGGCGCTCAGTTGATGGCACTGGACGGTGTGTCCGGTGTGCGTTTTGCCGTGTGGGCGCCCCATGCGCAGCGCGTCAGCGTCATTGGCGACTTCAACAATTGGGACGGCCGTCGCCATCCCATGCTCTTTCACCACGGCAGCGGCATCTGGACGTTGTTTGTACCCGGCCTGCAAGAAGGCGACCTGTACAAATATGAACTGCGTACCCATTACAAAGGCTACACCGTGGCCAAAGCCGATCCGGTAGCTTTCGCCAGCCAGATGCGCCCCAACAACGCCTCTGTGGTGTGGAACATCAACAAACATCAATGGCAAGATGAAGGCTGGATGAGCAGCCGGGAGCAGCGGCACGTGCCCAACACGCCATTAGCTGCCTACGAAGTCCACCTGGGGTCATGGCAGCGCAAAAATGGATGGGAGTGGCTCACCTACCGCGAACTGGCCGAGCAGCTTGTACCCTACGTGAAGGAAATGGGTTTCACCCACATCGAACTGCTGCCGGTGGCCGAACACCCGTTTGACGGCTCCTGGGGTTACCAGGTGACGGGCTATTTTGCGCCCACCAGCCGCTTTGGCACACCAGATGACTTTATGGCTTTTGTGGACGCCTGCCACCAGGCCGGCATTGGCGTCATTGTGGACTGGGTGCCGGCCCACTTCCCCACCGACCAACACGGGCTGGGCTTTTTTGATGGCACACATCTATACGAACACGAAGACCCCCGCCAGGGGGCGCATCCAGATTGGGGCACCTATATTTTTAATTACGGCCGTAACGAAGTCCGCCAATTCCTCATCAGCAACGCCCTCTTCTGGCTGGACAAATACCACATTGACGGGCTGCGCGTGGACGCGGTGGCTTCCATGCTCTATCTGGACTTTTCCCGCAAACAGGGTGAATGGCTGCCCAACCGCTACGGTGGGCGCGAAAACATTGACGCCATCGAATTCCTGCGCCGCTTCAACGAGCAGGTGCATGAAAAATATCCCGGCGTCCTCACCTTCGCCGAGGAATCAACCGCCTGGCCCGGCGTCACCCACCCCACCCAAGATGGTGGTCTGGGCTTTGACGTGAAATGGAATATGGGTTGGATGCATGACTCCCTCCAGTACATCAGCAACGATCCCGTCCATCGCGCCTATCACCAGGGCACGCTGACCTTCTCGCTGCTTTATGCCTTTAGCGAACGCTTTATCTTGCCCTTTTCCCACGACGAGGTGGTACATCTCAAAAAGAGTATGCTGGACAAGATGCCTGGCGATCTGTGGCAGAAATTTGCCAATTTGCGCCTGCTGTATGGCTACCAATGGGCGCATCCAGGTAAGAAACTGCTGTTTATGGGCGGCGAGTTCGGTCAATGGCGGGAATGGAGCGAGGAGCGCAATCTGGATTGGCACTTACTAGAGCATGAGTCACATCGGGGGTTGCAGGAGTTTGTAAAGGAATTGAATGGGGTTTACGGCCGTGAAACCCCTCTTTTTGCCGACGACAACTCCTGGGAAGGATTCAAATGGTTGGATTTCCGCGACAGCGAGCGCAGCCTGTTAGCGTTTGTACGCATTGATCCATCTACTATGCAAAAACTTTTGGTAGTCTGTAATTTCACGCCGGTTGTGCGCCAGGACTATCGCCTGGGTGTGCCGGATGCCGGCGACTATGTGGAAATTCTCAACAGCGATGATCGCAAATTTGGTGGCAGCCACGTCGTGAACGAAGGCGCGTTAACGGCCGAAGCATTACCCTGGCATGACATGCCGCACTCTATTCAGATCACCCTACCCCCCCTCGGGTTTGCTCTATTCAAACGAGTAAATCAGGCAAAATGAATAGAGGGTAAATAACAATTTTATTTGCTTAAAGTGCGATATAATCATAATTAGCCTGGTCAGTGAACGGTATAAGGAGAAACCTCCCCCCTAAAACTGGCACGAGAGAAACGCGACTGGAACAACCGCTGATCAGGTGAGGGTAATGTCCCTCCTCCTTATATCGTCACATTACCCGTTAACCAGCAATGCTCTTCCCTCCTGGAGTATTGCTAAACAAGAAACGACTACCTTCCCAAGGTAGTCGTTTTCTTTTTGCCTGGTCAGGCGCGATGGCGCTTGTACTGACTGGTAATTAAGGATTCTCTTAAGAGCCAACTCGTACAATGCCAGAGATTTATCAGGTATGGTCTTTTTACCGTTTGTTGGGAAGCGAGGGACATGAAGATATTGATGTTGGCCCCACAACCGTTTTTTGAACCGAGAGGTACGCCGCTTAGCATTTACCAGCGCCTCCAGGCTTTGTCGGCTTTGGGGCATCATGTGGATCTCGTCACCTACCATGTTGGCAAGGATGTGCATTTTCCCAACGTCCAGATTCACCGTATCCCCCGTGTGCCCTATATTAAAGATGTTAAAGTAGGCCCTTCCTGGATAAAGCCGTTCCTCGATCTCCTTCTATTTTTCAAAGCTGGCTATTTGTTATTGACCACCAGGTATGACGCGATACACACCCACGAAGAAGCCGCGTTTATGGGCGTATTTTTTGCCTGGTTATTCAAAATCCGTCACGTCTATGATATGCACTCCAGTTTGCCCCATCAGTTACAGAACTTTAACTTTGGCAATTGGCCCCCTCTGGTGAGGCTCTTTGAAATGCTGGAAAGGCTTACGTTACGCCGGTCTGATGCCGTAATAACCATTGGCTCTGATCTGGAACAGTTGGTCAGGCGCATCAATCCTGATGCAAACCTGTTCACCGTAGAGAACCTGCCTTTTTTCACAGGTAACGGTCATGTGAGAGGGGAACAAATCGAGCGGCTTCGGCAAGAACTTCAATTGGTTAACCGATCGATTGTGGTGTATACAGGCACATTTGAACGATACCAAGGACTAGACCTTCTGCTGAAGAGTGCAGAGATTGTGGTCAAACAAGACCCCAAAGTAAGTTTTGTTCTAGTTGGTGGCAAACCGCAACAGGTCGAAAAGTGGCAGGAAACGGCCGTGCAGCAAGGCATTGCCGCTCATGTACAGTTTGTAGGCACCGTGCCTCCAGAACAAGCGGCGCAATATATGGCGCTGGCCGAAATCCTGGTATCGCCCCGCATTGATGGCACCTCTGTTCCCCTGAAAATTTACAGCTACCTCTATGCTGGCAAACCGACCATAGCCACCAATCTGGTAGCTCATTCCCAGGTACTTAACGAAGATATTGCCTACCTGATTGAGCCAACCAGTGAAGCGTTGGCCGAAGGCATTCTGCGGTTGTTGCAAGACTCCGATTTGCGCCAGCGGCTGGGCAAAAACGCACGTCTTTTTGCCGAAGCCCGATTCAGCTATGAACATTACCTGGACAAAATGAGACAGGTCTACCATTTCAATCAACCCCATGTGGAATTGAACGAAAAGACAGCGCCGGTTTTGAAGTAACGCTAATGTGTGGAATTTGTGGTATCGTCGGAGCCGGACAGCCAGGTCAGAATGAATTATTAAAACAAATGTGCCATACATTGGCTCATCGTGGGCCTGACGATGAGGGGTTTTATGCTGATAGCGAAACGCTGCTCGGCATGAGACGTCTGGCAATTATTGACCTGGTAACAGGCCATCAGCCAATTTCCAATGAAGATAAAAACTTGTGGCTAGTTTTTAATGGTGAAATTTACAACTACCGCACGTTACGCGCGGAACTGGAACAAAAAGGGCACCTCTTTATTACCGATAGTGATTCAGAGACGATTATCCATGCGTATGAGGAGGTTGGGCCAGATTGTGTGGGTCGCCTGAATGGCATGTTTGCTTTTGCCATTTGGGATGCGCAGAAACAGAGTTTGTTCCTGGCGCGTGATCACATCGGGATTAAACCGCTCTATTATTGGCACAACGGCCGTACTCTCATCTTTGCCTCTGAGTTGAAAGCCCTCATCACGCACCCGCTTGTTCCCCGCCAGATCAGTCGCGCTGCACTTGATCACTTTTTGACCCTGGAGTACATTCCCTCCCCGCTCACCATTTTCCAGGATGTACACAAACTACCACCCGGTCATTGGCTACGTTTTCAGGCCGGGCAAATTCAAATCGAATCCTTTTGGAAGATCAAACCCCAGGCGCTGCCATCTGATGACAATGTTTGTGTTGAGATGCTGCGCGATTTGATTCAAGACGCCGTCCGTTCGCAGCTAATGAGCGACGTGCCATTGGGCGCTTTTCTCAGCGGCGGCATTGATTCCAGCACCATTGTCGCCTGCATGAGCCAGGCCATGACCCTGCCTGTGCAAACATTTTCCATTGGTTTTGGCGAAGCCACTTACAACGAACTGCCCTATGCGCGCGCCATGGCCACTCAATTCAACACGCAGCACACTGAAGAGATATTGACGCCAGACATTGGCCCCCTGGTGGAGCAGTTGGCCGCACATCTGGATGAACCGCTGGCCGATTTTTCTATTTTTCCCACCTATCTGGTTTCCAAAGTGGCGGCACAGCAGGTGAAGGTTGTTTTGTCCGGCGATGGCGGCGACGAACTATTTGGCGGTTATGACACCTATGTGGCCCAACAACTGGATCGTTACTATCGTTGGCTGCCAGCAACCTTGCGCCAGCGTACTATCCCGTCTGTTGTCGGCCGGATACCACCACAGTCAGCGAAAAAAGGGACGATTAACAAAACAAAGCGTTTTGTGGAAGGGGCCGCATTGCCAGCCACCTGGCAGCACACACGCTGGATGATGTTTTTACCGGAAAGTGATAAAGGCCGTTTGTATACGCCGGAAATGCAGGCTGGGGTGAATGGCCTCACGGCCGTCGCCACCATCGAGCGTACCTTCCAACAAGCCGCCCACCTGGACCCGCTGTCCCAACAGCAGTACGTGGACATCAAGACGTATCTGGCGGACAACATATTGACCAAAGTAGACCGCATGAGCATGGCCGTCTCTCTGGAAGCACGAGTGCCGCTGCTCGACCATCGCATTGTCGAATTTGCCCTCAGTTTGCCGCCGCACCTGAAAATACACCGGGGGCAGACAAAGGTCATTTTACGCCGGGCCATGCACGGCCGTTTACCGGACGCTATACTTAACAAGCCAAAAGAGGGCTTTAGTATCCCTTTGAAACATTGGTTGGGTGGCACTTTACGGCCGTTGCTTACCGACCTTCTATCTGAAACCTCCATTCGCAACCGGGGCTATTTTCAGCCAGAAACAGTAAGACAATGGATAGACGAACATCTGGACGGCCGTGCCAATCATAGCCATCGCCTCTGGTCATTAATGTTGTTTGAGTTGTGGCTGCAGAAGAATGTAGACGTGTAATGTTATGATAGCGAATTCGACAAACGATCTAAACACGGCCGTAGCCGCTTACTGGAATGATCACATCCATGATCTGGAAATTGCCACCCATCCGGTTGGATCCGCCGAGTTTTTTCAAGAGCTGGATGTTTACCGCTTTGATAAACTGCGCTACCTGCCCCAGGTGGTTGACTTTGGCGGTTATGGTGGGCAGCAATTGTTAGAAGTTGGCTGTGGTGTGGGCATAGACCTGGTACGCTTCGCCCAGGGGGGAGCTGTTGTCACCGGCATTGATCTGTCAGAAACGGCCGTCACCCTGGCCCGCCAAAATTTCCAACACCACCAGCTAGATGCGCAGTTGCACATAATGAATGGGGAAGCGATGACGTTTGCCGATGCCTCCTTTGATGTGGTCTACGCGCACGGCGTTCTGCAATACACCGCCAACCCGGAAGCCATGATCGCTGAAATCCACCGCGTGTTGCGCCCCGGCGGGGAGGCCATTTTTATGGTCTACAACCGTATCTCCTGGCTCAATGCCCTTTCCAAATTGATGAATGTCGGGCTGGAACATGAAGACGCACCCGTCCTACGCAAGTATTCCATGGGCGAATACCGGCAGTTGTTACGGCCGTTTGCCCAACACCGCATCATTCCCGAACGCTTCCCCGTTAAAACCCAACTGCATCATGGCTTGAAAGCCATCCTCTTTAATCACCTCTTTGTGGGCACGTTCAACCTGCTGCCCAAAGCCATGGTGCGACCGCTTGGCTGGCATCTCATGGCCTTTGCCGACAAATGATAACGATGCCGCTCACGAAAACCCCCTCCGGTCCGCGACGTTGGCGTTGGGTTCTCTCATCTGGCGCCGCGCTGGTTTTGCTACTTGGCGCAATCTATGTATCCTTCGCCTCCAAGAAGCCCCCCGCCACTACCATTGCCATCCCGGAAACGGCCGATTGGGTTGATTTCGGTTCAATTTTCACCGAGGGCAGCGAAGGGGAATGGGATCGGTATTTGTACGGTGGTTTTACAGGCACGGCCGTCAAAAAAGATGGCATCATCTATCTCTACTATCAGGGCGCCAACGGCTACAGTGAAGAGTTTGGTACTGTTACCTGGCGCGCCATTGGCGTCGCCGCCAGCGCCGATGGCCTCAATTTCACCAAACATCCCGCCAACCCTCTTATCGAATGGTTCCCCCATGAATATCTTGAAGAAGGGGCCGTTTCTGCCGGCGCTTTTGTGCTGGATGATATGGTTCATCTCGTTTACGGCGCCAACACCGAACAAACCATAGACCTCGTGAATGCTGACGGCCGTCTCGCCACCGCCCCAGATGCCATCCATTTTAACGACCAGGGTATCATCCTCAACCATACAGACCCCAAGGTGTGGGCTTCCGGCGATGAGTTATTTCCGGTAATCGCTTTTGAGGATAACGGCCGTTATTTCATTTACTACATCCCCAATGGCGTCATTCAGCGCGGCCAACTGGGGGTAGCCTGGGGCAGCGACCTCGCCCAACTGCAAACCGCTGCCGCCCGCAGCAACCTCCTGCCCGTAAAAGTCTGGGGCATGGGAGGGTACGCTCGTGTGGGTGATAATGCATATGCACTTTTTCTAAACGATGTAAGAGCTGCCCGCACCGATGTCTATCTTGTTGACCTGAATACCCCGCACAATCTGGGTGCTGTTCGCCAAACATACCAGTTTGACGATTATGCACAGGCCACCATCTTGTTAGATGAGGAGCGGCGCACCTGGTTCATGTATTATCGCGGCGCTGCGGCGGGCGGATATGGCGTCAAATTGGCCCCCATGGGCGCGCCCGACCAGACGCCGCCCACCCAACCAACGGCGGTCCAGGTCACCTGCACCGCCAATCAGCTAACCCTTCACTGGACGGTTGCCACCGACCCCGATACCGGCGTTGCCGTCTACCAGATTCGGCGCAACGGAGAACTAATCGAAACCGTCATCGGCGCCCAATTTGTGACGGCGCTAGAAGACGAGACGGCCATGTACACCATCACGGCCGTGAACTACCACAACACCCCCGGCCAACCCAGCCAGCCCATCTCCATTGGGGAAGGATTCGATTGCCCGTAACCATGATGAAACGCAATCTCCATCTCCTCACCAATCACCAATTTGACCTGCTGATCATCGGCGGCGGCATCTACGGCGCTTGTGTGGCCTGGGATGCCGCCCAACGGGGTCTCTCGGTGGCTCTCATTGAGCAGAACGATTTTGGCAGCGCCACCTCCGCCAACAGCCTCAAATTCATCCATGGCGGGCTGCGTTATCTGCAAGACGGCCGTCTCCCCCTGGTGCGCCGCATGACTCTGGAGCGCAAAAACTGGCTGCGCATCGCGCCCCATCTGGTGCGCCCCATGCCCATTCTGGTGCCCACCTTGCCCAAACTTACCCGCAGCCGCCTGGCGCTGGGGGCCGCCTTGCGCTTCAATAATTGGATTGGCCTTGATCGCAATCGTGGGCTGCCACCCGCTCAATGGCTTGGCGACGGCCGTTTGCTCAACCGCGCCCAATACCAGGAACAGGCTGGTTGGATTGATCCCCAGGCTACCGGCGCGGCCCTCTGGTACGACGCCCAAATGCTCAACTCTGAGCGGCTGCTGCTTTCCTTCATCCTTGCCGCCGCCAACCGGGGGGCTGTTGTCGCCAACTACGTGCAGGCCACCGACTTTGTGGGCGACCGGGAATTGGCAGGAATCACGGCCGTAGACACCCTCATCAACCAGCCTCTTGAAATCCGCGCCAGATTGATTGTCAACTGCGCCGGAGCCTGGACGGATGAACTGTTGGCGCTGCTTAACGACCGCCTGGGGCGCCGGCGCATCCCTCATCCCCCTTCCCTGGCCCTCAACCTCATCACGCATCGCCTGCCGCCTCAGGCTACCATTGGCGTTATCAGCCCATCCGGGCAAATGCTCTTCATCGCTCCCTGGCGTGATGTCACGCTCATTGGCACCTGGCACAAAGCCATCGCCCACCACGCGGCCGATTCCCACCTCACCGAAGACCTTATCCAGACCTGCCTGAACGACATCAACGCCGCCTATCCGCCTGCCAATCTGAGCCGCGCTGACATCCGCCATATTCACACCGGTTTCTTACCCGCCTATGACAAGGCCGAGCCGGTGCGCCTGCTGCGTGAAGGCGTAATTTATGATCACGGCCGTGACGGGTCTGATGGTCTGCCCAATCTCATTACCGTCCTGGGCGTCAAATACACCACTGCCCGCTGGCTGGCCCAACAAGCCGTAGACCTGGCCTTGAAGAAATTAGGCCATGCATCCATTCCCTGCCACACCGCCCACACCCCCTTACCCGGCGGCGAGATGCCCGACTTCGTCTCGTTTTTAGAAGAGGTGATGACGACACGGCCGTCCACCATCCCTGACCAAACCATGCATCATCTGGTCTCAACCTATGGCGCCCTTTACCCACAACTGCTTAGCCTCGTTGCCGAAAATCCAGCCTGGGGCGAGCCTGTCACCACCAATTCCCCCGTCATCAAAGCCGAAGTCATTCACGCCATCCGGCATGACATGGCCCAAACATTGAGCGATGTGGTCATGCGCCGCACCGAATTGGGCGCCGCCGGTCTACCCGAGATCGGAGCCATTCAAACCTGCGCCGCTCTCGCCGCCGCCGAACTCGGCTGGGACAAAACCCGCTGCCACCAGGAAATCGAAGAAATGCTACATCAGTCGCCAATCTCCAATCTCCTAATCTCTAATCTCCCATCTGCCCTTACCACAGGTAAACCATGACCACATCCACCACTCCCTGGCAACTCACCATGTTCCGCCGCTCGCTGAAAAAGCAGCTCAAACTCGAAGCCATCCTCAAGTTAATGGGCCGCGTGGATGGGCAAAACTGCCTGCTCGTCACCTGCGGCGACAATAATGGCGCCCTCAACTACTATTTTCGTGAACAGGGCGGTAACTGGACATGGGGCGATGTAGCCGCTGAAAACCTGGACGAGATGAGCCAATTTTTGGGTGAACCGGTGCTGCATGTGCCCGACGGCCGTTTCCCCTTTCCCGATGCCCACTTTGATTGTGTTATCTCTATTGACGTGCTAGAACACGTAGACGATGACCAGCCCTTCCTGCGTGAATCGCAGCGGGTGCTGCGGCCTGACGGCCGTTTGCTCGTTACCGTGCCCAATGGCGACCCCCACCTCTGGGCCAATCGCCTCAAGTGGCGGCTGGGCATGACCCCCGAAGTGTATGGTCACACCCGCGCCGGGTATACGGTAGCCGAATTACAAACGGCCGTACAGCAGGCCGGGTTAAAGCCTGTTGCTAGTGGTGGTTACTCCCGTTTCTTCACGGAAATTGTGGAATTAGCCGTCAACTTCGGCTACGTTTTTATCCTTTCCCGCAAAAAAGGAGGGGCCGATGCCGGTCATATCGCCCCCACCACCGCCGGCGAATTGAAGACACACGGCGCAGCCTACCGGCTCTACTCTCTGGCCTATCCGCTGATGCGCCTGGTCAGCAAACTGGATGTGCTGCGCCCGGCGCGCACCAACAACGCCGTCATCGTTGTGGCAATTATGAAGGATGAATTATGAATTATGAAGAATGCATGGCCTTGCCATTCATAATTCCTAATTCACAATTCCTAATTCCAATTTGGGACAGATAGCATGAAAATCCTCGTCACTGGCGGCGGCGGCTTTATCGGCAGCCATCTGGTAGACAGCCAACTAGCGCAAGGCCACGATGTGCGCACAGTAGACCTGCACACCACACAACTGGCGCATGTGGCCGACCATCCTCGCCTGGAGGTTATCACCGGCAGCGTGGCCGATGAGGCGCTCACGTCACAATTGGTACAGGGTGTGCATGTGGTTTACCATTTGGCCAGTGCCCACCTGGATGTAACTCTGCCAGAAGCCCATTACCATCGCGTGAATGTAGACGCTACTAAAAACTTGCTGCGGGCCGCGCAGTCAGCAGGTGTGACCCGCTTTGTGCATTGCAGCAGCAACGGCGTGGTGGGCAAAATAGAAAAGCCACCGGTGGACGAAACCGTTGCCTGCCGTCCCACTAACATCTACGAAGAAACCAAACTGCTCGGCGAGCAGGCGGCGCTGGCATTTGCCCGTGAGACAGGCTTTCCGGTGGTTGTCGCCCGGCCCGCCTGGGTCTACGGCCCGCGTTGTCCGCGCACGGCCAAACTGCTGCGCACAGTTAAAAAGGGGCGGTTCATCATGTTTGGCAACGGCCGTACCTGGCGCCATCCCATCTACATTACAGACGCCGTTCGTGGATTGGAATTGTGTGCCAGCGTGGCGCAGGCGGCCGGGCAGATTTATTTCATTGCCGGCCCCGCCCCTGTTACTATTGCCGAGCTGGTGAACATCATGGCCGAGGTGCAGGGCGTGCCGGCGCCCCGGTTGCGTCTGCCGCTGTGGGCGGGTACGGCCGTTGGTTCGGCCGCCCAAATCGCCTTCAAACCCCTGCGCCGCCAACCACCCATCTCCCGGCGCACGCTGGACTTTTTTATCAAAGACAATGCCTATAACATTGACAAAGCCCGCCGCGACCTGGGTTTTGATCCCCAGGTTAAATTGCGTGATGGGCTGGAATTGACGTTGAAAAATTAGCGGAGTGGAGGCTTTAGCCGTCACGTGACGGCTAAAGCCTCCACTGCTGACAATAAATGAAGAGAGGTAATGGTTATGGATCAAGAACTTACACAAACGGTACAGGCCGTACACGACTATTGGAACAGCCACACGCTGGGCTTTCAATACGTCACTGACAAAAGCATTGAGCCAGGGACACCCGAATTTTACGCCCACATACGGCCGTGGATGAACCCGTACAAATTCCCCTGGATCATGGAGCGCATTGAGCGCGAAGCCGCTTTGCTGAAAGGTAAACATCTGTTGGAAATTGGCTGCGGCATGGGCTATGACAGCCTAGAATTCCTGAAACGGGGCGTGCGCGTCACCGCCACTGACCTGACGCCCAACGCCGTCGCCATGACGCTACGCCACTTTGAGGTGGAAGGGGTGCAGGCCGAGGCTGTGCATACCGCCAATGCCCTGGACCTGCCCTTTGACGACAATACCTTTGACGCGGTCTGGTCAAATGGCGTTCTGCATGCCACCGGTAATACCGAACGGGCCATTCAGGAAGCGCGGCGCGTGACCAAACCGGGTGGGCGCATCATCATCTCCCACTTCTACCGCAAACCATCCTGGATGTACCTGATGCACCACGTCGGCCGAGAGAACATCGAATATAAAGAGGAAGATCCGCCGGTAAATACCTTTTACACCGAGAGCGAAATCTTGGCAATGTTCAAGGGCTGCGAAATCGTTGAAGCCGTACCCGAACATTACCGCGCCTTGCCGGTGCGCCGCGATGGCGTCAAGGCGGCGCTGTACAAATACGGTTTCCGCCCGGTTTACAACCTGTTGCCGGAATCATTGGCCAAACGGTACGCCTACAAGCTGTCCGTCACGGCCGTCAAAATCTAATGTGTGGCATCTGTGGTCTGATCGATCCGGCCGGGGCGCAAGCCACCGACTGCCGTCCCATGCTGGCAGCCATTACCCACCGGGGGCCAGATGATGAGGGCGTGTTTGTGAACGGCCGTGTGGCCCTGGGTAGCCGCCGCCTGAGCATTATTGATCTGCCCGGCGGTCATCAGCCCATTGCCAACGAAGACGAGACCATCTGGATCACCTTCAACGGCGAGATTTATAATTACCGCCCCCTGCGCCAGGAATTGTTGGCAAAAGGGCATCTCTTCCGCACCGCCAGTGACACCGAAGTCATCCTGCACCTGTACGAGGAGATGGGCGAAGGCTGTGTGGCGCGGCTGAACGGCATGTTCGCTTTTGCCATTTGGGATGCGCGGCAACAAAAGCTGGTGTTGGCCCGCGACCGCATCGGCCAAAAACCCCTCTTTTACGCCTGGGATGGGGACAAATTCCTTTTCGCTTCAGAAATCAAGGCTATCCTGGCTGCCAGTCGCCAGCCGCGCCAGATGAATCTGGAAGCGATGCACCATTACCTGTCGCTGCGATTCATTCCCTCGCCCCAGACCATGCTGCAAGGCGTCTATAAACTGCCACCTGCGCACACTCTTGTCTGGCAAGATGGGCAGATTACCACGTCCCGCTATTGGCACCTCTCTTTCCGCGAGAAATTGACGCTGTCCGAGAGTGAATTTCTGGATGGTCTGCGTCACAAACTGGCGCAAAGCGTCACCGCCCACATGATCAGCGATGTACCGGTGGGCGCGTTTCTCAGCGGCGGCATGGACTCCAGTATGATTGTGGCCGTGATGGCGCAGGATTGCCACGCTTCTTTCCAGACCTTTGCCATTGGCGTCAGCGAACAGGACTTCAACGAACTGCCCTATGCGCGGGCGGTGGCGGCGTATCACGAAACACAGCATGTGGAAGCAACCGTCCACTCTGATCTGATCGCCTCCCTGCCCCATCTCATCTGGAATCTGGATGAGCCGTCTGACCCCATTGCTGCCTGCCAGTATCAGGCAGCGGCGCTGGCGGCCCAGCATGTCAAGGTGGTACTGGGTGGCGACGGCGGCGACGAGTTATTCGCCGGTTTTGACCGGTATCTGGGGATGAATTATACTAACGCCTACGCGAAAATTCCTGCGTTCTTGCGCCAGGGGTTCGTCGGGCCGGTACTAGGACGCCTGCCGGATAGTTTTGCCTATAAAAGCGTCACGCAAAAAGCGCGTTGGCTGCACCAGCTTTCGCTGCTGCCAGACGCCGCGCTGCGGTACGCCGAAGCCACTTGCTTCTTCCGCTTCAGCCACGCCGATAAACAGGCGTTGTATGGCGATGGGTTGTGGGGGCAACTGGGTGCTATCAATTCCAGCGAAGTCATCGCCCACCATTTCCGCGCCGCCGACGCCACCAATGACCTGGATAGGATGCTTTACGCAGATTACATGACCCGCCTGGCAGAACACTCCCTGCTGCTCACCGACCGGATGACGATGGCGCACAGTCTGGAACTGCGTT
This sequence comes from Chloroflexota bacterium, assembly GCA_035444285.1. Classification (GTDB taxonomy): domain Bacteria; phylum Chloroflexota; class Anaerolineae; order Promineifilales; family Promineifilaceae; genus CAADGU01. Next base: position 66,369 of record DAOMOK010000003.1, on the reverse strand, counting down.
CCCCGTTTCTGGATCATGAACTGGTAGAGTATGTAGCAGCGTTTCCGGCGCACATGAAGATTCACGGCCGTGAACTCAAATATATCCTGCGCCAGTTAGCGGCCGATTACCTGCCGCCGGAGATTATCTCCCGCCCCAAACAAGGGTTTATGTTCCCTGTGGCTTATTGGTTCCGCGACCGTTTGAGCGGCTTTTTGGAGCAGGCGCTGCTCAACTCCACTTTCGTCCGCACGGGTCTGTTCCGCCGTGAAACCATCACCAGTTTGATCGCTGAACACCGGCAGGGACAGGTTGACCACCACGTGCGGCTGTGGCAGTTGCTTAACCTGTCACTCTGGCACGACATTTACGTGGGGCAGGCTGCGCCATCGGCGCTAGAAGCCGACCTGAAAGCCCTTCTGTAAGTGACATTTGCTGTAATCGGTGGGATAGACCAATCACCGCTTTGAGGGAAAGATGATTGTATTAGGATTGATTGATAGCAAACCTTCAGCCGCAGCCGTTTTGCAAGACGGCCGTGTCCTGGCTGCCATTGCCGAAGAACGATTGTGCCGCATGAAGCTGGCCAGCGGCCTGCCGCGCGCCGCCATCATGCAGGCGCTGTCGGTTGCCGGGGTCGCCCCGACCGATATTGACCAGGTAGCCGTCGCCCAAAAAGTGAGTGTGTTTGAACCGCAGCCCATCCCCTGGAAAGGCTGGTTTGACGATTCTGAGTTAAAAACGCGGCGTTTCGATGGCTTGAGCGGCTCATTAGCGCCACTGTTCGGCCGTTTCCCCCTCGCCTGGAAAGCGCACCATCAGGTCAAACGGCTGCGTTCCCAGGAGCGAGTGCAGCAAATTCCGGCTATCTTGCGCCAGGATTTTGCCATCCACGTGCCGGTCACGTTTTACGACCACCACTACTGCCACGCCACCGCCGCTTATTACGCCAGCAGTTTTGACGAGGCGCTGGTGGTCACGCTGGATGGCGGCGGCGATGGGCTTTCCGGCACGGTGTATGTGGGGCGCGGTGGGCGGCTGGAACGGCTAACGACCGTAGACAGCTTCAACTCTCTGGGCAACTTCTACTCCTACATCACCGAACTGTGCGGCTTCAAAGCCGAAAAACACGAAGGCAAAGTGACCGGGCTGGCGGCGCTAGGCCAACCGCTTTATGCCGACATCTTGCGCCAGTTCATCCGCTATCAAGAGCCGGGCCAGATTCGGTACAGTGTGCCCATGTACCACCGCTCCGCCCTGCGCCTGCTGGCAGAAAGGCTGCCTGCCAATTTTGATCGCGCCCATTTAGCCGCCAGTGTGCAATTGGTGTTGGAAGAAATCGGTACTGCCTTTGTGCAACACTGGCTGCGCCAGACGGGGCTGCGCCGGGTGGCGGTTGCTGGCGGTGTATTTGCCAACGTCAAATTCAACCAGCGCGTCCACGAACTGCCAGAAGTAGACCGCATCTTCATTTACCCGGCGATGGATGATGGCGGCCTGGCGACCGGCAGCGCGTTGGCCGCCCTTGCCGCTGCGCCCGGCATTCAGGCAGCCGATTTACAGCAGCCTTTAGCCCACGTCTATTATGGCCCCCGCTACAACGACGCCGAGGTGGAACGAGCGATGCGCGACGCCGGTTGCCCCGTTTCCTATGAGGCGGATATTCACGGCCGTATCGCCGAATTATTGGCGCAAGGGCACGTGGTGGCCCGTTTTACCGGGCCGATGGAATTTGGGCCGCGTGCGTTGGGGCATCGTTCCATCCTCTACCAGACCACTGACCCGGCGGTGAACGACTGGCTGAATGACAATCTGCACCGCACCGAATTCATGCCTTTTGCCCCAGCCACGTTGATTGAACACGCCGCCGCCTGTTACGAAGGGATGGCCGGTGCGGAAGACCCGGCCCGCTTTATGACCATCACCTTTAACTGCACGCCCCAGATGCGCACCCAGTCACCGGGCGTGGTGCATGTGGACGGCACCGCCCGACCACAGTTGATTGATAACCAGACCGCGCCGGACTTTTACGGCATTTTGCAGGCCTATTACCGGCTGACTGGTATCCCATCATTGATCAACACCAGCTTCAACATGCACGAAGAGCCGATTGTGTGCTCCCCGGCTGACGCTTTGCGTTCGTTCCAACAGGGTAATCTGGATTACCTGGCGTTGGACAACTGGCTGGTGGCTAATCCCGCCATGCCTGACAGATCGTTGCGGGCAACGGCCGTCAGTGGGAGTGTCGGGTGACAAGTTCCCGGCTGTTGGTAGGAGGACTGTTGCTGGCCTTGATGATCGGCACGGCCGTTGGCATCCTGTTTCAGCGGAACGTGGGCCTGGGCAATGCACTACGCGCCGCCCAGGTACTGCCGCCTCTCCCACCCCCACCGACGCTCCAACCCACCCGGCCACCGGTTGGGTTGCCAGCAGAGTTTCACGGCCGTCTGGCCCTCTTCGTCCTGGCTGGGCAATCGAACATGTCTGGTTGGTCGCCCTTACCGGACGAACAAACGCTGCATCCCCGCGCTTTTCTGTTTGGCAACGATTACCGCTGGCGCCTGGTCAGCGAACCCACCGACCACCCCGAAGATCAGGTTGACCTGGTTTCGTTGGACTACGGCAGCGGCTTAGGTACCAGCCCCGGCCTGGCCTTTGCCGCCACCTTGCTCGATGAATATCCAGACCTGATCGTGGGCCTGATTCCCTGCGCTAAAGGGGACACCACACTCACCCAATGGCAACGCAATCTGGGAGATGATACCCTCTACGGCTCTTGCCTGAAGCGGATTGCCGCCGCCAGCCTGATGGGAGAGCTAACAGGGATCCTCTTTTTTCAGGGCGAAGCGGATGCGTTAAACCCGGTAGTTTACGGCAGCCGCAACCCACTGGGGGATGCCTATGGAGAGCATTTTATCCAGTTCATCCACGATTTACGCCACGATGTGCAACAGACCAATTTGCCGGTTATTTTTGCTCAATTAGGCAGCCCGCCGTCGCCAGAGGGGTTCCCGAACTGGTTGCTCATTCAAGAACAGCAAGCCGCCGTTCAGCTGCCCTGCGTTACCATGATTACCACCGATGATTTGCCGCTTCACGATGGGCTGCATTTCACCTCCGAGAGCTACCAGACGATTGGCGCGCGTTTTGCTGAAGCGTATATCGAGATGATAAAGACACAGGAGTGTAACTAAATGCCTTCGCCTATTGCTCATCTGACGGCTGCTTATGTGGTCTACCGGGCGGCCCGCCACCATGAGCCGGAGCCGACGCTCAAAGGGATCGGGCCGCTGCCCGGCCTGCTGTTAGTGACAGCCGGTTTTTCGCTGCTGCCGGATGTGGATTCGGTGGTGGGGTTGTTATCTGGAGATTTTGGCCGGTTTCACAATAATGCCACGCATAGTTTGTTTGTGGGCACGGCCGTGTCCCTGCTGTTTGGCGCGGGTATGAAGTGGCGGCGCGGGCGCGGCTTTCGCTTCTGGTCTGTGGTGGCGTTAGCCTGTTACAGCCTGCACATCCTGATGGATGCCGCCACCTGGGGCCGGGGAGTAATGGCTTTGTGGCCCTTTACCCAAAACCGGTTTCATTTCCCATTCATCTTGTTTTATGGCCTGCACTGGTCGCAAGGTTGGTTGAGCGCCAGACATCTCTGGACGTTATTAACCGAAACATTGTTTGTGGTATTGGTGGTGGCTGTTTTGAGTTTCTTGGGAGTGCGGGCAAAACGTGATGCGTGATACGTGCTGAGTTTTTTGTAAGCTATGTATCACCCATCACGTTCTACACTTATATGCGTATTGGAATTATGCTTCGCGCCTATGATGAAAAGGGCGGCATTGGCGTTTATAGTCGCAACATTGTCCCGGAACTGCTGCGTTTGAATCGCGGCCATGAATTTGTGCTGTATTACCGAAATGTGGCGCACCTGGGCCTGTTTGCCGGTTGTGAGGGGGTCACAGAGCGGCTTATTCACGGCAGTAATAAGGCGTTTTGGGATCAGGTAGCGATACCACGGGCCTGCCGCCATGATCGAATAGATGTGCTGTTTCATCCCAAGTTTACCGCGCCCCTGCTGGCCCCTTGCCCGGTGGTGATGACGGTGCATGGGGCAGACTGGTTTGTGCCGGAGCAGGCGGTTTTTTACGGCCGTCTCGATGTCCAATATATCCGCGCCGTTATGCCCCTGTACTTCAAAAAGTGCGCGGCCGTGATCTCCGTTTCCCAACTCACCACCGATAATTTTAACCAGGCCCTGCGCCTGCCGCCGGGCAAGGTACAGACGATCTATTTTGCCCCGGCGCGCCACTTTCGCCGCGTAACCGACCCGGCAACGTTGCAAGCAGTGAAGTCTAGGTATGGACTGCCGGAGCGATTTATTTTGACGTTGACAAAGCGGTTGGGCGACGGCCGTAAAAATCTGGGTCAAATATTCAATGCCTACGCGCAATATCACCAGCAAACCGCCGATCCGTGTCAACTGGTTATTGGCGGCAAGGATTGCCACCTCTTCAAAGCGGAATATGGCATCCCAAATGAAGGATACGGCGCTGACATTTTGTTCCCTGATTGGATAGACCAGCAAGATTTACCGGCAGTCTATTCCTTAGCCGATTTGTATCTCTACCCATCTAATCTGGAGGCGTTCCCCATTCCCCTCACCGAGGCCATGGCCTGTGGCACACCCATCATCACCTCTAGCGTGAATGGGCTAATGGAAATAGCCGGGGACGCAGCCGTGTTTGTGGATCCTGCTGATGCAGCCGCCATCGCCGAGGCCATGCGCCGCGTTTTGGCCGACAGCGAACTCCAGGCCAGTTTATCAGCAGCGGGGCTGACCAGGGCGACACAATTCACCTGGGATACATGCGCCCAGGAAACCATGGCGCTTTTGGAGGCTGTGGCCAACCGAGGAGGGCACGATGTGGCCTGATCCGGCCGAATTGTTTCCGGGCACGGTGGTTATCGTTGCGCCGCATATGGATGATGAGGTATTGGCTTGCGGTGGCGCGGTTGCCCGGCTGCCACAAAAAGCCCAGATTCATGTGATTTATGCGACAGACGGAATGAAATCCCCCGCGCCTATCCTACCACGTGATTCAATCTCAGCAGATTTGGGAGAGATACGCGAAAAGGAGTCGGCCGCGGCGATGCAGCTTTTGGGCATCCCTGAAGAAAATTTGCATTTTTTGCGTTTGCCGGAGGCGGAACTGAAGAAACATATGCCTGCTTTGCGCCAGGGGTTGCTGGAATGGATGCAGCGCCTGAGACCCGATCATGTTTTAATGCCATTTCGTTTTGATCGTCACCCGGATCATCTGGCGATCAACCGGGTATTGACGGCCGTGCATCAGCAAGGCCAACTTCCGGCGCAGCTTACCGAGTATTTTGTCTATTATCGCTGGCGGCTGCTGCCGGGGCGGGATGTGCGGCGGTATATACGGCCGTCTGCCCTGCGCACGGTGGATACCCAAACAGTCGCTGCACAGAAACGGCAGGCGTTAGACTGTTTTCGCAGCCAGACGACTATTTTTTACCCCTGGCAAACACGCCCCATTCTGACGCCGCAATTGCTGGATGATACCAGCGAAACGCCGGAGGTTTTTTTGCCGTATGAGGCGACGATGCCGGGTACGGCCGTGTTCAGCAAAGCCGTCCTCTGGATTCGTTTTGTGCATCGCTGGGAATCGCCCTTACAGAAATGGAAATATCTGGCTGGGGCCAGACTGCGGCGGGTGCTGGTAAAATGACAATGACGCCCTCCTCCATCCTCGACCGACCTATTCGCGTGGTCATGTTTGGCACCGGCCCCGTACTCACCCACGATGCCTGCGAATTCCTGTGTCGTCTGGACGATCACCCGGACATTGACCTGCTGGCGGCGTTTTGCCAGGCAGAGTCGGCGGCAAAGAGGGTGTATGTGAAGGATTTATGGCGGCGGCGGGGCTGGCTGGCGCTGCCGCTGCTGCTGGCCTGGGTGGTGGGGGGCGTCGGCCGTTACCTCACCCATCCCCGCGCCGAATTAACGCTGCGCCAAAAGATGAAACGGGTGAACGGCCGTATCCATTTTGTGCCCGACATCCATGCGCCGGAAGTGATTGCCCAACTGCGGGCGCTGGCGGCAGACCTGGGGCTGGTGTATGGCAGCCCGATTTTGAAACCAGAACTGTTTGAAACGCCTACGCTGGGCACACTGGGCATTCATCATGGCAAAGCGCCGCAGTATCGCGGCAACAAAACCACCTTTTGGGCTATGTACAACGGCGAAAAAACGGCCGGGGTGATGATTCAGAAAATTAACGCCGGTCTGGACACCGGCCTTATTGTCAAGGAAGGCGAAGTGGCGATTGGTCGCCGTTCGCAGCGGGCCGTGTGGCACGAATTGGAAGCGTTGGGGCTGGATTTGTATATTGAAGCTGTTTTGGCGGTGAAGGCGGGTACGGCCGTGTACCGCTCGCAGTCTGGCCCCAAAGGTAAGTTGTATAAGAATCCCAAACCACGTGATCTGCTCAATTTCTGGGGCCTTCAGATCAGACGGCGGTTGGGGAAATCTTGAGAAACCGAGATATGGAACAGCGCGTTATTATTGTTATCCCGGCGCACAATGAAGAGCATACGATTACGGCCGTTATCCAAGAGCTGCGTCGGATAGCGCCCACATTTGACCGCGTGATCGTGAACGATTGCTCCAGCGATGCCACCGGCGCGGTGATTACCGAATTGGGTGAGAAACAGCTTCAGCTTGTCTGCAACCTGGGTTACGGGCAGGCGTTACAAACCGGACTGAAATATGCGCTGATCAAGGGATACGACATTATTGTGTCTATGGATGCCGATGGACAGCATCAGCCCAAAGATGTGCCGCGATTGGTTGCCGCTTTGCAGGAAAGCGGCGCGGATATGGTCATTGGCTCCCGTTTCTGTGACGGGCGCGTATATGACACGCCCATTGACCGCCGGTTGGGGCAACTGCTCTTTTCTTATCTGACGCAGATTTTATTGAGGCAGCGCATTTATGATACGTCATCCGGTTTTAAGGCGATCCGGGCGGCGGCCTGCCAGTCCCTTGTCAACGGCTCGTTTATGGATTTTCACATTGAGTCAATCGTGCAGTTAAAGCTATCGAATTTCAAGATTGTGGAGACGCCGGTGAAGGTGCACGAGCGCACACACGGCCGTTCCATGCATTCCATTGCCAGCGTATTTCAATATCCCATCAAAACGATATTGTTGACGCTGGTCGCCATCATGGATGCCTATCTAATAAGGAGAGCAAGATGAGCGTACAGGGGATCATTTTTATTGACATACTGGGGCTAGGGCTAATTATTCTCATCCTCAATCTGGTACGAACCAAGCGATTGCATATTGCCTACGCTACCATCTGGTTTCTGGCAGTCATTGGCTTAATGCTGATGGTGTCCATACCGCCGGTATTAACCCTGTTGCCCAAGATAATGGGCGCCATCTACCCGGCTTCGGCATTGAGCTTGTTGGGGTTTGTTTTTATCTTCCTGGTGCTGATTTTCTTCAGTATGCAGCTTTCCACCCTTTCGGCGCGGCAAACGGCGTTGATTCAGGCGTTGGCGTTGCGGGAGTTGTTGGCGCAGGAAAATGAGATTGGAGATTAGAGATTGGCGATTAGAGATTTACCATTTCTAATCGCCAATCTCTCACTAACATGACCACACCAAAGGTTTGCATTTTCACCGAGACTTATTATCCCGTCGTTGGCGGCGGGGAGACGCAGGCGCGGTTATTGGCGGAGGGGTTGGCGGCTGAGGGCACGGCCGTCATCATTCTCACACGGCGGTCGGATGCCTCGTTGCCGAAAGTGGAACACTTTGGCGCGGTAACGGTGTACCGACTGCCGCCTGTGGGCCGGGGGCAGTTGAAAAAATGGGGGCTGCTTTTTTCCAGCGCGCCCCGCCTGATTCAATTGCGCCGCCAATATGACCTGATATTTGTGTCGGGGTTTCGCATTGTGGGGGTCACGGCCGTGCTCATCGGCAAACTCCTGGGCAAAACCGTTGTTCTCAAGGCTGACAGCCAGGGCGAGATGTCCGGTGAGTTTTTTACGGCCGGTCTGAGTAAACGCCGTCTATCACCCACATCGCTACCCTTCACCCTGTTTCTGCGAGGGCGCAATGCTATCCTCAAACGCGCTGATGCTTTTACCGCCATTACCAGGGAAACCGCCGTAGAAATGGCAAACGCCGGCATTCAGCCGGATGTTATTCACATGATCCCCAACAGCGTAGATACCGGCCGTTTCTTCCCGGTTGACGCCCAGCAAAAGGCCCATTTACGCCGGGAATTGGGCTTGCCGCCTGACGGCAAATTTGTCATTTACACCGGCCGGCTTGTTTCTTACAAAGGGCTGCCGCTCTTGTTGAAAGTCTGGCAAGAAATTCAGCGCCAACACCAGGACGCCAAATTGTTGTTGGTGGGAACCGGCGGGCTGGATATTCACAACTGCGAGGCTGACCTCCAGGAGTTTGTAAGCGCCACCGGTTTGCAAGAGAGCGTTATCTTTACCGGCAGTGTGCAAAATGTGCCCGATTACCTCCAGGCGTCTGATATTTTTGTGCTGCCGACCGAAGATGACGCTTTCCCCTCCTCGCTGATAGAGGCCATGACCTGCCGGTTAGCGGCCATTTCCACGCCGGTAGGAGCTATCAGCACCATTATCAAAAATGAGCAGAACGGGCTGCTGGTGCAGCCGGGCGATTTTCAACAGCTATACGCCACGTTAGACAGGTTGCTGACGGATGCTGGTCTGGCGGCCCGATTGGGGCAGGCCGGTTGGCAAACGGTTCAGGAACGGTACACGGCCGATATTGTGAACCGGCAGTATAGGGAGTTATTTTGTGAGGCGACACGGCCGTTGCCTGAACAAACCAGCCAGGTAGAGTTAAGATGAAAAAGTATTACGTACTGACAGGTTTTATAGCGATAGTGTGTTTACTTATCGGTTTAGTTGGCGGCATTGTCGTCGGCATCAAGCGCGGCGTTCCCTTTGTGGCAGAACGGGAAGATTGGACCATTGCCATTTATCAGGGAGACTCTCCCTTCAATTTCCCTGCTTCTCAAAACAAAAAAGGCCCGGTGTTAACAGCCGAAGATGTCACCGACGTACCCGCCAAATTTGTAGCCGACCCCTTCTTGGTACAGGAAGAAGGAACCTGGTATCTGTTTTTTGAGGTGTACAACCAAAACACAAAACAAGGCGACCTGGCCGTGGCTACCAGCAGCAATGCCAGAAAATGGGAATATCAACAGATCATTCTGGATGAGCCTTTTCACCTGTCTTACCCCTACGTTTTTAAGTGGCAAGATGAGTATTATTTGATACCGGAAAGTTTTGAGGCCAATTCCATTCGTCTGTATAAAGCGGAGGAGTTCCCCACCAAATGGACGTATGTTACCACCCTGGTGGACAATGTGGAACGGGTAGACAACTCGATTGTTTACTACAACGACAGATGGTGGTTGTTTGCCGCCCCCACCAGTAATGACACCCTGCACCTGTATTATGCCGATGATTTGTTAGGCCCCTGGCAGGAACACCCGGAAAGCCCCATTGTCGAGGGAAATAACCATATTGCGCGGCCAAGCGGCCGGGTTTTGGTCTATGAAGGCCGGCTTTACCGATACACAATGGACGTGAACCCGGCGGCGGGCACACACCAGGTGATGGCCCTGGAAATTATCGGCATATCACCCACGACTTACGCGGAAACGCTGGTAAGGGAAGAACCGATCTTAACAGGCAGTGGCAAAGGCTGGAACATGCACGGGATGCACCAGCTTGATCCGCTCCAGATTGGGCCAAACCGTTGGCTGGCAGCCGTAGATGGCTATGGCAAATACCTGGTTTTTGGTCTGAACCACTAAACATGATTGCAAGAGCAAATACCCGATTCACCAACTCGTTATTTGTCTGGCGTAATACCTGGTTGGCATTGTTACTGTTCCTACTGTTCTTTGTGGCTGGAGGTATCAGGTTATACAACATTCAAAAGCCCTTTGTTGGCCTACTGCCGGTGCGTGAATTTCGTTCGGCCATTATTGCCAGAGATATTTACTATAGCCTGAATTCAGACATTCCGGCGTGGCAGCGAGAGGTGACGCAGGTCAGCCGAGATGCAGAGTGGTCGTTGGAACCGCCTGTGTTGGAGTCATTAACGGCCGTCACCTATCGTCTCTTCGGCGGTGAACAACTCTGGATACCACGCTTCTATGCCACTCTGTTTTGGCTGATAGGCGGCTTTATCTTCTGGAAAATTGCGCGTGATTTGTATGGTGTGGCTACGGCCGTTATCCTCACCACCTATTATCTGTTTGTGCCCATTGGCATTATTGCCAGCAAAAGTTTCCAACCAGACACCTTGATGATGATGTTTTACCTGGCCAGTTTGTGGACTATATTGCGCTATGACCAGGAACCAACTCGCCACCATTTGACAGGAGTGATGCTGGCTTCTGGATTAACCCTGGTTGTTCGTCCACTCTGCCTGTTTGCCATCTTCAGCACATTCACAGCCTTGTATGTCTATCGCTATCTGCAGGGCGAATCCCGACCACGATCCCACCTGGCGCTGTTTTATACGGCCTTATTGGTAGGGTTGGCCTACTATGTTTACGGCTTATTAGTTGCCAACTCGCTGGACGGTCAGGCAGAAATCACCTTTCAGCCACATTTACTTCGGCTCCAGGCATTCTGGAAAGGATGGACGCTTTCAGCACTTAACACCATAACGCCCCTGGCTGCGGGTGCTGCTTTATTGGGTTTGGCTTTGATCAGCTCGATACGCTTGAGATGGTTTTTAGCAAGTCTGTGGGGTAGTTATGTTATTTTTGGTCTGATTTTTAACTATCATGTCATGACCCATAGCTATTACCATCTACAACTTATTCCGACCATCGCCCTCTCTGCCGGACCATTCATTGCTTTTCTTTGGGCGCATATCGAAAGGCTTGATCAACCATGGTGGCGTATCATCTGGATTAGCGGCATCGTACTTGTATTTGTGCTGCTATCATTACGGCAAATAATTCATAGAGGACGCTGGGCGCCTTATTTTGAATCTCCGGAAGTAGCCGCCGAAATTGCAACACATATTAATCATAGCACCCAACTTGTTTATTTGTCTCCATTCTATGGACGGCCGTTAGAATACTTTGGTTTACTCTCTGGCATCTATTGGCCTCGTCCTGATACCCAGATACGCTATATGGGCACAGAAGAGAAATGGGCAACTGTCACCGAACGTTTGGCTAACATCCCCTTTACCCCTGACTACTTCATTATTACCGATTTCAGGGAATATACGACACATCATCAAGATTTGGCGGCCTATTTACAGGTATGCCCTCTGGTGGCACAAACAGAAAGTTACTTGATTTATGAGTATTGCGAAGCCGATACCGGGTCACATTAGCCGAATCTTACGCGCCAGTAATGTGCGTCTCGCCGGCCGAAGCCTGGCTGTAGCACTAGCGGCACTGCACACCTGGGCGGCTATTTCTGCCTACTCCATGAACGCAGACGGCATCGTCTACATGGACATTGGCGATGCGTTTTGGCGTGGGGATTGGGGCACGGCCGTGAACGCCGTCTGGAGCCCCCTCTATGCCTGGATACTCGGCCTGGCCTTGCGCCTGTTCAATCCCGCCATGACGTGGGAATTCACCCTCGTTCACCTGGTAGATTTTGCCATCTACGTGAGCGCGCTGCTCTGCTTCGAGCAATTATGGCGGCAGTTATGGCTTTACCAGCAGACCGAGCAGCAAAATAGCCATCGTCTCTCTCTGCCAGAGTGGGCCTGGCTGACCATTGGTTATACTCTGTTCATCTGGGTGTCGCTGTCGCTCATCGAAATCTGGGCCGTCACGCCCGATATGCTCATGGCCTGTTTTGTCTACCTGGCAGCAGCGCAACTGGTGCGTCTGCGACGTGGCGCAGACCAATGGCGACATTTTGCCCTGTTGGGCGTCTGGCTGGGCCTGGGCTACCTGAGCAAAGCGATCATGTTTCCGTTGGCCTTTGTTTTCCTGTTCATAGCCTTGTTCAGTCTGGAGAATGTGCGCCGCGCCTGGCCAAAAGTTCTGCTCAGCTTGCTGGTTTTTCTCCTTATCAGCGGCCCCTGGATAGCGCTCATTTCTGCTTCCAGAGGGCGATTCACCTTTAGTGATGCCAGTACCATCACCTATTTGCGATATGTACAAGGATTACCGTTTGTCCACTGGCAAGGAGAAGACCCGCCGGTGAACGGTACGCCGCTGCATCCCACGCGCCAGGTGTTGGCTACCCCGCCGGTATATGAATTTGCTACCCCGATTGGCGGCACATACCCGGTCGCCACAGACCCGGTTTTCTGGTATGAAGGGGCGCAAACGCGACTTAATGTAGCCGCTCAGATTCGTTTACTACTGGCAAGCGGGTTGTTTTATCTGGACTTGTTTGCCCGGCAGCAGGCAGTGTTGGTCACGGCCGTACTGTTGGGGTGGTGGCTGGCTGGGGCACGGCCGTCTGCCCCCCTTTCCCTGCTGCGCCGGTATGGCCTCACCCTCATCGCGCTGGCCGCTTTTGCCCTCTACGCACCGGTGCTGGTAGAGGGGCGGTATGTGGGTGTATTTGTTATTTTGTTTTGGGGCGATTTGCTGGCAAATTGGCGGCTGTCGGATTCACCGACCAATCGTCGCTTGATCCCGGCTCTGAGCCTGATTGCCCTCGCCGTGATGTGGTTGAACATCTTCGCCTTCAATTTAGAAGGGTTTGCCAAAGTGACCAGCCGCACAGTACCGGCCGTTAACACGGCAGAAGCACCACCACCTACCTGGCCGGGCGAAACGGCCGTTGCCCTGCACGAACTAGGGCTGCAACCCGGCGACCATGTGGGTATCATTGGCTATGGCTTCGATGCTTATTGGGCCAGGCTGGCCCACGTCAAAATTGTGGCCGAACTGCCCGATAACGCCGCCAATGATTTTTGGCGGGGCAACCCCGAAATGCAAATCCAGGCAGTGCGCGCCTTTGCCCGCAGTGGGGCACAGGCTATTGTGGCTGAATACGTGCCTGCTCACGCCGATACCACCGGCTGGCAGCAGGTAGGTAACTCTAATTATTACATTTACTTATTGACATCTGAGATTGGAGATTAGAGATTGGAACGCTAATCTCCAATCACTAATCCCCTCCAACAATGACTATCCTGACACAAAACGAAGCCCTAAAAACACTGGATGGGGCCATTCCCTTAAAGCCAATAGCGGCAGACGTGTCCATCGTTATTCCCACGTTGGGGCGGCCGATCATGGAGTCTTGCCTGCGCTGGATTGCCGACGGGTCGGTCTGGCCAGGGCAGTTGATTGTGGTGGATCAGGGGCAAAATGACGTGGTGGCGAACTGGCTGAGGCAATTGCAGGCCATTGGACTACCCACGCTGTATATTCCTTCCGGGCAGCACGGCCGTTCCGCCGGCATCAATCGCAGCCTGGAGCAGGTACAAACTCACTTCGTCGCCATCACCGACGATGACTGTTTCGTTTCAGCCAATTGGCTGGAGAAAATGGTCAATCGCCTGCGTCAGGAGCCAGAGGCTATTGCCTGCGGGCGTGTTGACCAGGCAGGCGATGAGGAAGTGGCCTTCTCAGTTGTCACCTCCCGCGAACTAAAACGCTATGAACGGCCACATCTCAAAGCACATCCCTTCATTGGCGGCAACGCTGGGCTGGCCATGGCCCTGGTGCAGCGCATTGGCCTCTTCGATGAACATCCCTGTCTGCAAGCTGCCGAAGACAGCGACTACGGCTACCGCGCCCTGCGCCTGGGCATCCCCATTGTGTATGACCCAAACATCGTGCTGCTGCACTATCATTGGCGTGACGCCACACAGCGGGCAGCCCGTTATGCCGACTATGCCCGCAGCCAGGGTGGTTTTTACGGCACACACCTGCGGCACGGCGACCGACTCATCCTGATGCAGACGGTTCGGGCTTTACTGCGCAGCCCCTGGCGTTGGCTGCGTGGCGCTGCTTCCGGCGATAGAGAGTTGGCGACAAACGGCCGTGCCCACACCCTGAACCTTTTGCCGGGCATCGTCGCCGGTCTGAGACGAAAAGAGTGATGTCACATCTACCCAATCGCTTATTTCACCGGCTGGTCAGCCACTTATACCGGGACACCAATGGGGATGCCAGCCGCGGCATTGTGGTTGCCGGCGCGGCCCGCAGCGGCACCACCTGGCTGGCGGAGATTATCGCTTCGCAGCTTGCCTGCCGCATCATGTTTGAGCCATTTCACCCTTACAAAGTGAAAGCGTTTAGCGCGTTTGACTATTTTCATTACCAACGGCCGTCTACCGACAATGCCGAACTTTTGGCTTACTGCAACACGGTATTACACGGCCGTATCCGCCATCCCTGGATAGACCGCGAAGTGGCAACGCTACGACCTGACTACCGCCTGATTAAAGAGATACGGGCTAACCTTTTTCTCAAATGGATACAACTGCATTTTCCACAAACACCGCTCCTGTTCATTATGCGCCATCCCTGCGCTGTAGTGTTATCCCGTCTGCAACTGCAATGGGCAACAGACAGCGACATCGAGTCATTTTTGCACCAACCGCAGTTGGTGGAAGATTTCCTGGCCGACAAGATGGACATCATCGCGCAGGCCACCAGCGACGCCGCCAAACATGCGCTCATATGGTGCATCAGCAATATCGTGCCCTTACAGCAGTTCGCTTCAGGTGAATTGCCTATTGTGTTTTATGAGCATTTGATCGCGCAACCGGATACAACCATACCAGCTTTATTTCAAAATATAGGCATTACAGACTATGAAGAGTCAGTGTATCAAGCTGCCCAAAAACCTTCAGCCACCAGCAAGAAACACAGCGCCATCGTAGCCGGAACCAACCAACTCACACAATGGCAAACCAAGTTGACACACAGCCAAATTGATGATGTGTTAGCAATAGTCGCTGCTTTTAACTTAGACATAATCTATGATGATTTACCTATGCCACGAATCGGAAAAGTTGCAGGTGTAACGCCAGGGAAATGGCTGACAAGGATCGAACTATGAGCAACGGTATACCTCAGGGGTCGCCTACCCTGGTGAGTATTATTCTGCCAGTCTGGAACCCTCAGCCCAAGTGGTTGGCAGAAGCTATAGACAGCGCCTTCCACGAAAGCGGATGCGAAATTGAAGTCGTGTTGGTAGATGATGGTTCGGATCTGCCACCAGATGCCTGGTTGTCCTCTCGCGATGCCGGGCGTGTCCGTGTGATCCGTGTTCCTCATCGTGGCGTCGGGCATGCCCGAAATGTAGCATTACAACATTGCCGTGGGGAATTTATTCGCTTTCTAGATAGTGACGACGTGATCTTGCCAGAAAGCACCTCACTCCTGTTAAAACTCACCCGTGGCATGAATAATATTGTTACCTATGGTTCTACAATCGTTTGTGATGCGGATCTGCAACCCCAGAGCATGATACGTTCCCGGTTGCACAGTCGTATTCACTTTCAGACCGCAATGGGCCATTTTCACAGCATGATACAAGCCATGTTAATACCCCATAAAGTGGCAATTGCAGTAGGGGGCTTTGATGAGCGGCTTGTTGTACAGGGGGATTGGGATTTTGTCTTACGTGTAAGTGAAGTAATGGAGTTCTGTGATACTCAGCAGCCGGTGTTTTTATACCGGCGACATGAGAATTCTTTGACATGGGGTGGCGCACCTCGTAAAGCCGCCATCCATTCTACCGTGCTGATCATCAAGGGATACCTTAAGCGACATCCAGAGCTTTCCGGTACCAGCGTGGAGCGACGGGTAAGAGCTTATGCCCAGTTCCAGATCGCCAAGTTCCGGAACCCCGGGCGGGCCATTTTTAGTCAACGGTTTTGGCTGGCTGTCGCTGCGGATCCCGTTCGGGGCATTGCCATTGCCTCAGCCCAGATCGCCGCTATAACTATGCGCACAGTGAAGAATAAGGTGTTCTCAAAAGGAGATTCAGTATTAGAGACCAGAAATTAGCACGCGCGGCCGGTTCGGCCATGATATGGAAAGGAGTGCAGATGGTCAGCATCAAGCTGATCTTTCTGCTACGAACCATTGTCCTGGCGCGTTTACTGGCGCCAGAGGATTTTGGCCTGCTGGCCATTTCCCTGGTAGCGGTTGAATTTCTGATGGTAATCACCAATATCGGCATGGTGCCGGCGCTAGTGCAGCACCCAGAATCAGAGGAAGCGCACTTCAATGCGGCCTGGACGGCGGGTATGGTGCGGGCGCTATTTGTCACAACGGCCGTCTTTCTAACAGCGCCATTTATTGCCGACCTGTTCCACGAGCCACGGGCTGTGCCTTTAATTCAAGCAGCCGCCCTACGCCCAACTCTGGAGTCCGCAGCCAGCATCAAGATGGCCCAATTAACCCGCAACCTCAACTTTCGCGCGCTGACGTTGGCGCGCCTGCCAGACGCAATTGTGAATACGGTGCTTTCCATTATCCTGGCCCCCTTGCTGGGGGTATGGGCGCTGATTATCGGCTCATTGGCCGGGCCGCTGGTGTACACGGGCATGTCTTATTGGCTGGCGCCACATCGGCCACGCATTACATTTGATTGGGCGGCGATACGGCCGTTGATCCGTTTTGGCCGTTGGATATTCCTCACCGGCATTATCGTTATGGCCGGTCGCGCGGCCATGCAGATGATCATTTCCCGTCAGTTAGGCGTCACGGAATTAGGGCTTTATTTTCTGGCAGCAAAGCTGGCCTTTTTACCGGCGGAAGTATCAAGCGAGGTAGTCAACTCGGTGGCTTTTCCCCTCTACGCTACACTGCAAGATGACCTGCACCAGCTTACCCGCGCGTTTAGAGCCATCCTGGTGGCCATGCTGGCTCTCATTTTGCCGGTGTGTGCCTTGTTATTTGCCCTGACTCCGGCCCTGGTAACATATGTATTAGGGCCAAAATGGAATGATGCGGTAGAGTTGATTCGTGTTCTGCTGCTGGTGAACATTGTTGGGTTGTTGGGGACAACGATTGTACCTATTCTGAATGGCACAGGACGGCCGTACCGGGTGGCGGTCATTGAATGCCTCCAGTCTGGCCTGTTACTTCTATTGACCGGCCCTTTGGTGGCTCAATTTGGCGTGATGGGGGCAGCACTGGTATGGCTGCCCGCAGTTGGGGCGGCACAGTTTGTGAGTGTGGTGTATGCCCGGCTCATTTTGCCCCGACCATTTCAGGGTATTGGTCGGCCTGCAATCGCCATAAGTCTGGTGACGATAATCGGTGGATTAATAGCCACAGGAATTGCCATGCTGTGGCCGGGGGTGGTTGGTCTGATAGTGGCGGGGGGCACGGCCGTGATTGTCATGGTCATCTTGCTGTGGCAGGCCGACCTGGCACTGAAACTGGGATTGCAGGCCAATTTGACCCTGGCCTTTCCCCCATTAGCGCGGCTAAAGATTTTGAGCTACAAACTATGAAAGAACAATTGAACGAGCTTGGTCGGAAATATCTATCAAAAACTACACGACAGCGCATAATACGCTATACACGTTGGCCGCCGGTGGGATGGGCGCATTTTGGCAGTTTACGCCGGTTACGGCCCATAAGCCCGGATTGGGGCATGGAACGGGGCCAACCTATAGACCGCTATTACATTGAAAATTTCCTGGCGGCACATGCCAGTGATGTGCATGGGCACGTGTTAGAAATTGGCAGCAATACCTACACCCGTCGTTTTGGCGGCGACCAGGTCATACAGAGCGTGGTGCTCCATGTGGCCGAGCAAAAGGATGTTGTCACCCTCATCGGCGATTTAGCCACCGGTGAAAATATGCCGGCGGATACGTTTGATTGTGTCATATTAACGCAAACCCTGAACGCGATTTTTGATGTAGCGGCGGCATTACAAACGGTTCATCGTATCCTAAAACCAGGTGGGGTGGCGCTCATTACCGTGCCGGGTATTAGCAAAATTAGCCGCTATGACATGGATCGCTGGGGTTATTACTGGAGCTTCACTACTGCTTCGATGACACGGTTAATGACGGCCGTTTTCCCCCCTGAATGTGTGCAAATTGCAGCCCACGGCAACGTTCTGACCGCCATTGCCTTCTTGCATGGCTTATCCAGCCAGGAACTACGCCGCCAGGAGCTAGACACAGTAGACCCGGACTATGAGATGCTAATCACGGTGCGGGCCGTCAAACCGGAAAGTTGATGATGCGGTTGAAAGGCGTGAAGACGATGCGGCAGGCAGCGCGCTGGCTGCGCAGCAGATGGGGACAGCAGGTGTTGATTCTGGGGTACCATCGCGTGGCAGATGTGGCAGATGATCCATATGGCGTGGTTGTACGGCCGTCTCATTTTGCCGCGCAGATGGCGACGCTGCGCCGGGAAGCGCATCCGATTTCCCTTATGAAAGCCTATGAAGGGCTGCAAACAGGACAATTACCACGGCGCGCTGTAGTCGTTACGTTTGATGATGGCTACACGGATATTTTGTGGCAGGCACGGCCGTTACTGGCACAATACGACATCCCATTTACTGCTTTTGTTGTAGCCGGTTGTTTAGGCCAGAAGCTGTGGTGGGATGAACTGGCAGGCCTTATTATGACACCGATGGTACTGCCTGAGCATTTACAACTGAATATAAACGGCCGTCAACTCGCCTGGTCAATACTCGATCCTCAGCCTAATCCTTTAGGTAAACAAATGCCAACACCACGACAGCGCCTGTTACGGATGTTATATGAGGAGTTGAGGACACAACCAGAAATACGCCCCCCTATATTGGCGGAACTCCGTACCTGGAGTTCTGCCCCCCTGACTAATCATGACTCCACAGAGACGGGTAGTGTCATGTCGCCCGAACAATTAGCCACCCTCACCGGGAATGATCTTGTAGAGATCGGCTCGCACACCATGACACATGCCACGCTGCCTGCATTATCAGCTGAAGCTCAGATGGTTGAAATCAGGCAGAGCAAAGCTGTACTGGAAGAGATTGTGAGAAGACCAGTGGTCTCCTTTACCTATCCACATGGCGGGGCAACGGCCGTGACACAAAAACTCGTCCAGGAAGCCGGGTACAAGACAGCCTGTGCCAGCCAAAATGGCCTGGCGCGGCAAAACAGCAACCCATACCTGCTGCCACGCTTCTGGCCACCAGATTGGGATGGGAAGACGTTTGCTCGTTGGTTGCGGAGATGGCTACATGGTTGAAAATCTTCCTCTCGTCTCGGTAATCATGCCCTTCTATAACACACCACCACTCTTTATGAGGGAGGCCATTGACAGTATCCTGGCGCAAACGTACCCTCACTGGGAATTACTCTTGGTGGATGATGGGTCTTCAAATGCCGCCAGCAGCGCCATGGCGCAAGCGTATGCCGCTGCCCATCCGCAAAAAATTTTCTACCTGGAACATCCTAACCATGCCAACCGGGGATTAGGCCCATCACGGCAACTGGCGTTGGAACACTCCCATGGTAACCTGATCACCATTCTGGATGCCGACGACCTGTGGTTGCCACCCAAGCTGACAGAGCAGGTAGCACTACTGACTGAGTACCCAGAAGTAGGAATGGTATACGGCCGTACAAAATATTGGTATAGCTGGAACAGTAACAGCCAGGACAAGGTGCAGGACTTCACGCCACCATCAGGTGTAGAGGCCAATACCATTTTGCTGCCACCCGAACTTCTGCTCTTGTTCGTCCGGCAGCAAATTGCTATTCCCTGTACTTGTAGCATCATGTTCCGACATGAAGCATTGAGCAGTGGCTTTGAACCCGGAATCGGCGGCTTTTTTTATGAAGACCAGATGTTATACGCCAAAATTTGTCTGCAAATGCCAGTATTAATAGCGGACGTATGCTGGGATTATTACCGCCAGCATCCCGACTCTGGCACATACCGCGCCAGTGATCGCGGGCAAGAGTTACACCTGGAATATCTACAATGGCTGGCAACCTATATGCAACAGCAACAAGTCGAGGATTTGGCGTTGTGGCAGGCAGTGAGTCGGCAGATTTGGCTGTACAGGCAACCAACGTGGTTACCCAAACGACTTCGCCAGCCGATGCGTTTAAGCAAGAAATGGCTGCTGCGACTAGAGGCAAGACTGCCGGTTTCCGTCCAGCATAAATTCTGGCAAGATAGATAAACCTATGGATGCAGCACCATTTTCCCGATCACGAACTTTGCAGCTAAGCCGACCATTCGGCCGTTCACTTTTGTTAGCGGGATTGTTCCTCATTTTATTTCTGTCTCTGACTGAACTCGTTCTCAGGGTCGCTCCTGTCCACTTTTTTCTCGGCGCGCCGACTTTGGGCAGCGAACATAGGCAGTTTGAACAACAGTGGAAACGGTTGGAATTGTACCATGCCGCTTATGGTCCCGTTGAGTGCATTATGGTGGGAGATTCGACGGTTATGTCTAACTTTTCACCGGGTGCATTTGGTGACGCTTTCCGCCAGCAAACCGGTGAAGAGATCACTTGTTACAATTTTGGCGTAGGTGCTTTTACCGTCAGAGGGCTTTCAACGCTGGCGGGGATTTTAATTCGGGAATATTCGCCACAACTCCTGCTTGTTGGTGTAGAGAGTCTAAACTTTACTGTTCCCCGTGACGAACAGGGTGGCGCTGACCTGTCACGTGTACCCTGGGCGCGCTACCAATTGGGAGAATTCACGCTTGAAGGCTGGCTTTACGAACACACTTATCTCTATCGCTATCTGGGCGTTCTGGGGCAGTTGGTGACATTTGAAGTTGATTACAAAGAGGTTTTGCAAGCGGCCGAGACCGAAAGGAGTGTCTATGAAGATGGCTATTCTCCATTACAGGGATCAGGCCCATTGGATGTTTCTGCACCTCCAAATCCCGAAATTGACCACCCATATATCGAACATTACTTTGCCGCCCATTCGCCCTTCCGGCTTTTGCCAGAAAATCTGGAAGCTCTGGACAAAATCTTGGCATTAGATAACTTGACTACCCGCATCATTTTGGTTGAAATGCCTGTCACAGATACGTTTTACACCTTTTTTGGGAATGGTGAACAAGATTACAGGATGTTTATTGACACGCTTAGCACAAAGGCGGCTACGGCGAATATTTCATTCTGGCGAATAGATGACTTGCAGATGCTTCCGTACCCTACCTGGTTTAATTACAACCATTTGAACAGAGACGGAGCGCCTATCTTCAGCCGTTGGCTGGGAACAAAGCTGGGGCAGGAACGCGCGCAGACTGCAGGTAACAGCTCTGATATAGATGGGACAGGTGAATAATTAAAGGAAGATTTGTGTGCAAGTAACCTCCGGACAGTTCGCAATTTTTGCGATCTTTACGCTCCTCGTTTACTACGTATTACCAAGACGGCCGCAGAACTATTGGCTACTGCTGGTATCATACCTATTTTGTGCCACCTGGGCCTGGCACTTTGCCGTCATATTATTTGCCATCACGATGGTCAATTATTTGGTAGCAAAGCATGTACATAAAAAGGGGCAGGGACGCAGAGGTCTTCTGTGGACGGCCGTAGGCTCTAACTTACTCACCCTGGGCCTCTTTCGCCTGAGCAACTTTTTCGTGCCTGACCTGCAAGAACTGCTAAATAGTTTAGGTATTGTTTCCGAATTGGGCGTTCTGCAGATACTGCTACCTGTGGGGCTTTCATTTTATATTCTTGAAAATATCTCCTACCAGATTGACGTCTATCGTGGGCAGATGGAGCCAACCGACAACTTCGTAGATTATGCAGTTTATCAGGCTTATTTCCCCAAATTATTAGCCGGGCCGATTGAGCGCGCCAGCCATTTTTTACCCAAGCTGGCCCAACCGCGTGTTGTTAACAATGAGCGATTGGCGCGCAGCTTTACGCTTGTTGCCGTCGGTATATTTCGCAAACTGATCATTGCTGATACTCTCACCCAAATGATTCCACGGGAGGTTTTCGAGACACCAGCCAACTTTGGCGCTATGGAACTATGGGGCTGGCTGTTCGTCTTTGGATTTGCCCTGTATAACGATTTTGCCGGTTACACGAGCCTAGTCCGCGGTGTCAGCGGATTCTTTGGCATTGAACTGTCGCCGAACTTTCACCAGCCTTACTTCTCGCGCAATTTCGGCGAGTTCTGGAATAGCTGGCACATTACACTGTCTCATTGGCTGCGAGACTATATCTACTTCCCCACCTTGCGGTCTTTGCTGCGCCGCAATCGCAGCCGAACCCATGCGCTGAATGTAGTTGTTCCCCCTCTAGTGACGATGTTGATAAGCGGGTTATGGCATGGTTTTAGCCTGCATATGATGGTTTGGGGTGGGCTGCATGGGGGGTATCAAATAGGCGAGCGTATCCTGTCACTACGGGGACCGGTGGTAGCACCTGGCCAGAGACCACGCTGGCGGCAATTATTGGCCATGGGCGTTGTGTTTTTATTGGTGATGTGGGCCTGGGTGCCATTTCGGATGGAGATGCCTGTCGCCATTGAATTTTGGAAGCAGTTGCTCAGCTTTGGTGAGTTTAGTCTTCCTTATCGGCGGCTTGCCGTAGCGGTGAGTTATATCCTGGTATCTGTTGGCATTGATTTTGTGCAGCACCATTATCATGACGAAGTTGTTTTTCTGCGCTGGCCTCGTCTGGCCCAAGCTTTTCTGCTGGCAACAGTCATCTTTCTGGTTATTATTGTGAGTGTAGGCACGGTGACAAAACCGTTTGTTTACCAGGGGTTCTAGAGACAAAGGCGCAAATTAAGCCAGAACCCAAGATATTATCATGCTGCGATTAACACGGCCGTCCCTTCATCTCCCCCTCCTCACACTGCTCTTTCTGCTCGTGCTGCTAGGCGTGGCTGAAGCCATTGTGCGGCTACCTGCCTTCCAATCCCGCCTGATGGCCCCCACGCTCAACACCCGGCACCGCCAGTTTGAGGTACAGTGGCAGCGCTTACAGCAGGTAGCAGAAGAAGACGGCCGTGTCGAGTGCATCGTCCTGGGGAATTCCATGGTCGTCAGTGGGTTTGACCCTTTGGTCTTTGCCGAGGCATACCAGGCTGAAACTGGCGAACCGCTCTACTGTTTCAATTTTGGCGTGGATGCCATTCCAACAATGACCGCCGGCGCATTAGCCAAAATCTTGATCGAAGAATACCAGCCGCGCCTGTTCATTTATGGCCTGGACGCCCGCGATTTAGCCGTCACCCGAACCGATAGGGATACGACAGTGATACTGGATATGCCCTGGTTACAATACCGGCTAGGGCGCTTCAACCTGGAAGGGTGGTTGGTAGAACACTCTGCCCTCTATCGCTCCCGCCGCCTGCTGTATAACCTGTCCCGCTTTCAATATCGGGATACCTTGCGCAGCTTTTATGGTCCGGAAACGCCACTTGGTCGCCTCGGTTATGACCCAGATGAGACAGTGGCCGATTATATTAACGTACTACCCGACCCCAATAATCCCGAATTTCAAATTCAGTATTATTATCGTTTGTTGTCTGACTACCGATTGGATGCAGATAACCAGGCCGGTCTGGAAATGTTGCTGGCGCAGCAGCAAACGCCGGGGCAACTATTGGTGCTGGAAATGCCTGTACCTGACACTTATTTTTACTTCTTTGGCAATGCAACGGCCGATCACGCTACTTTTACACAGTATGTAAACGAAACAAGTGCCCGCTATCATGTTCCCTTCTGGCAAACATCATTCCTGCGCTTCTTCCCGGATGATAGCTGGATGGATTACAGTCATTTGAATGCAAAAGGGGCCGAAATTTTTAGTGCGTGGTTAGGCCACCAGGTAGGACAGGCTGTTAAGAACGGTGAATTGCTGCGCGGAGAAAAAGGACCATAAATGGGAATTACTTCGGCCACATTTGTGCTATTTGTTGTTGTCACACTGGGCGTGTTTTTTGGGCTGCCACGACGCTGGCAAATTGGCTGGCTACTGCTGGTATCTTACGTTTTTTGTCTCAGTTGGGCCTGGCAGTTTGCGGTGGTGCTGCTATTGCTAACCATTGCCAATTATGCATTGGCGCGCCGCCTGGAAGGGAGTCAACAACGACGACGCACCTTGTTGTGGCTGGGGATTGGTCTCAATGTGCTGGCGCTGGTCTATTTTCGCTCGGCCAATTTCTTCGTACCGCAATTACTGGCTTTGTGGAAACCGTTAGGGGGAGATGTGGTGCAAATTCTGGTGCCCATAGGTTTGTCTTACTATGTGCTGGAATTGATTTCTTATCAGGCCGATGTATACCGGGGGTTGATCACGGCCGTGACCAACCCCATCCACTTTGCTCTCTACCTGGCCTACTTCCCCAAACTGTTAGCCGGCCCCATCGAACGCGCCCGTGACTTTTTGCCTCGGCTGCAACAAACACAGGTCGTTGACAATCAACTAATCGCCAGCGGCCTCACGCTAATCGTCATCGGCGCTGTTCGGAAATTACTGTTGGCAGACCCTATGCTCAACGCTCTTCCGGCAGAGGTCTTCACACGCCCTTGGGCATTCAGCGCTCCCGAATTATGGGCCTGGCTCTTCGTCTATGGCTTTGCCCTCTACAATGATTTCGCCGGGTACACCAGCATGGTACGCGGCGTCAGCCGTTTGTTTGGCATTGAACTCTCACCCAACTTTGCCGAACCTTACTTTGCCCGCAACTTCACGGAGTTCTGGCGAAGCTGGCACATCACCCTGTCGGAATGGCTGCGGGATTACATTTACTTCCCACTCAGCCGATCACTTTTGCGACGACGGCGCCAGCGCAGCCACTGGACAAACGTCGCCTTACCCCCCCTGACAACCATGTTAGTCAGCGCGTTGTGGCATGGTTTCAGTGGACACATGTTGTTGTGGGGTGGACTGCACGGTGTCTACCAGATCGGCGAGCGGGCAATTGCGCTGCGGGGACCGGTGGTGCCGCCAGACAAACGGCCGTGGTGGCGGCAAGGTCTGGCTATGGCCATCGTGTTTATTCTGGTGATGTTAGCCTGGGTACCCTTTCGGCTGGAACTCCCGCTGGCGCTGACATTTTGGCGCAGCTTGTTTAGCTGGGGCGAATGGGGGTTTATCCACCGGCGTATTGTGCTGGTTGTACCCCTGGTTTTGGTTTCAGTTGCGCTGGATTGGGCACAGCGCCGGGGGCGCAGCGAGACAGTCTTTTTGAGTTGGCCGCGACCGGTACAGGCAGCTCTATTGGCTATTGCTATTTTCATGCTGCTCATTGTCACCCAAGGAGAAGGCGAATCACCGTTTGTCTACCAGGGATTCTAGGCGCAAGCCAGACCTTAAACTTACCAGGGCATACTGGGGAAATGCAGGTGGAAAAAGTGTCAAACACCTATCAAGAAACAGGTATAGCGGTCATTATCCTCACCTACAATCAATGTCAGAAGACAATGAACGTGGTAGAGAGCTTACTAGCCATCAAAGAGCCGCCCTTCCAGATTTTGGTATGGGATAACGGTTCGCAAGACGACACGGCCGTGACCCTTTCACACACCTTCCCCACCATCACCGTTCACCAGCACAACCAAAATCTGGGTGTAGCTTCTGGTCGCAATGCAGCCGCGGCCCTGGCCACCCAACTGTGGCAGCCAACCCATCTGTTATTTCTAGATAACGACATGCGAGTAGAAGCAGACTTCGTCAAAGGTCTATATGCGCCGTTCCAGGAGGATACGGCCGTGGGCCAGACTCAGGCCAAGCTTCGCTTTATGCACGATCCACAAAGGCTCAATGACGGCGGCGGCAATACCATCAACTTCACCTTTGGCCAATTCCTGCCGGTCGGATTCAACGAAATTGACCGAGGCCAATACGATACCATTCAACCCTGCATCTGCTGCGGCGGCGCCATGATGGTACGCCGCGACGTGTTTGAACAACTGGGTGGTTTTGATTCCATCTTCGACCCCTTTGGCCCCGAAGATGCTGACTTTTCCCTGCGTCTGCAAAAAGCCGGTTACCGCTCTCTATACGCCCCACAAGCCGTCGCCTACCACGAAGTCAGCCACACCTTTGGCAAAGGCTACAGTGAAAACTATGCCCGGCACAAGTCCCGCCACTGGTTCACCTTCATGCGCCGCCATGCCTCACCAGCGCAAAAACTGGCGTTTTTCTTCATAGGCGCGCCTTTTCTGGCATTGCATGTCGTCATTCGTGAAGGGAAAAAAGGAAATTTCGGCGCCATACGTGGCCTTGCCCATGGCTCCATTGAATTCTTTCGCACCGCCATCCTGGTGAAAAAATGATCGCGCGCCTGAAAATTGCCCTGATTACCCTATCGGATAAACCAAAGTATCAATATGCCCTGTTAGTGGTCATCACCTTGCTGGCAGCCTTGCTGCGCTTTTATAGGCTGGGGGCCTGGAGCTTTTGGATAGATGAGCTGTTCACGCTTGGGCGCTTGCGGTTCTTGGGTGATATTTTCCAAAATCCACGTGTACTGCTGGAGATACGCCCCCCCCCTTCCATCCTGCTGATGAGTGTCGCTGCACAATTCTTAGAAACCACTGAGTGGAATGCCCGCCTGGTACCGGCGCTGGTGGGCATTGCCAGCATTCCCATTCTCTTTTTCCCTATTCGTCGCATGTTTGACCCGGTTGTGGCTTTGCTGGCTTCTTTATTGCTGGCTGTTTCTCCCTGGCATTTATTCTGGTCACAAAACGCCCGCTCATATACCATGCTCCTGCTAATTTACACATTGGCGTTGTTTACCATCTACTTTGCGCTGGAACGGGACAAGCCGCGTTATATAATCCTGTTCTTCTTGTTGGCAGGTATCGCTGCCCGCGAACGTTTTATGGCCGGTTTCTTGGGGCCGGTTGTCGTGTCTTACCTGTTCATGCTCTGGGCACTGCGGTTTGAGAAACCAGCCGGCTGGCGATGGCGTAATGTGGCGCTTATTTTGCTGCCGGGCATTTTACTGGTAGCGGTGGATGCCATTCGTTACGCTCTTACCCGGTATTCCTTCTTTATCGCTTCGATGGAGCTATCTTATAATAAGCCGGTTGAAGACCCACTGAGGATGGCGTCTTTTATTTTGTTTGAATTGGGTATACCACTGGCCGTGATGGGTGGATTTGGCGGGCTTTATCTGGTGGCTCAACGCAGCCGGGCCGGTTTGCTGTTTCTAATTTCCGCGGTGTTACCGGTTTTGTTGTTGCTGTTGGCAAATCCGTTTATTTTTACGCAGCCGCGCTATGTGTTTGTTACGTTAACAAGCTGGATAATTCTGGCAGCTACGGCCGTAGCCGGTCTGTTCACTGAGACCCGCAATAACGGTAAAATTCTGGCGGTGGGTGTCTTGATGTTGTTTTTGGTGGATGCCGCTGGTGCTCACTTGCTTTATTACCATGTCAATCATGGGAACCGGCGCGATTGGAAAAGCGCCTTTGCCATTGTGAATGAAAACCTTCAAGACGAAGATGAAGTGGTGGCCTGGTGGACAGAGTTCGGCCCATATTACCTGGGAGGTAGAAAAATTACTTCCTGGGGCGATGTTAAGCCGGAAATGGTGCTTCAAAGTGGGCAGCGCTTTTGGTTTGTACTGGATTCAGAAACAGTTTGGGGCAATCAGGAGATGAAGCTCTGGGTGGAAAACAATGCGGAGTTAATTGAGGTATTCTATTTGCGCACACCAGATGACAACGACTTACATATCTACCTCTACGATCCGGCCAGGGGCAAATGAACGGTTTCTGTGTATCCATAGTAGGTGAATGATGGAGATATTAGTAACGGGAGGGGCCGGTTATATTGGCTGCCATACTTGTCTGGAACTGTTGCTGGCAGGGTTTGATCTGGTGGTTGTGGATAATTTGAGCAACAGTAAACAAGAATCGCTGGCGCGGGTGGAACGTTTGGCGGGCAAAAGCCTGATCTTCTACCCAATTGATTTGCTGGATAAAGCCGCCCTGACATCTGTTTTTGCCCAACATTCCATCACGGCCGTCATCCACTTTGCCGGCTTAAAGTCTGTGAATGAGTCTGTCGCCATCCCCCTGCTCTATTATCAAAACAATCTCACCGGTACAATAAACCTGTGCCAGGTGATGCAGCAGTACGGTGTCAAAAATCTCGTCTTTAGTTCCTCCGCCACCGTTTATGGGGAGCCAGCCTCCGTCCCTATCACTGAGGATTTTCCCCGATTTGCTGTGAATCCCTACGGCCGTACCAAACTCATCATTGAAGACATACTCATGGATTTGCAACAGGCTGACGCAGCCTGGAACATCATCTTGCTGCGCTACTTCAACCCCGTTGGTGCGCACCCCAGCGGGCAGATTGGCGAAGACCCACTTGGTATTCCCAATAATCTGATGCCGTTTATCAGCCAGGTGGCTGTGGGCAAATTGCCAGAACTGAACGTCTTTGGGTATGATTATCCGACACCGGATGGCACGGCCGTGCGCGACTATATTCATGTAGTTGACCTGGCGCGCGGTCATCTGGCAGCACTGGACAAAGTGGCCCAACAGCCCGGTATTGCTGTTTACAATCTAGGCACCGGTCAGGGCTACAGTGTCATGCAGATCATCCAAGCCTTTGAACAGGCCACCGGCCAAAAAATCCCCTACCGCCTGGCTCCCAGACGGCCCGGTGATGTGACCAGCGCCTATGCCGATACCACGAAAGCACTCCGGGAGCTGGGATGGCAGGCACAAAAGGGGTTAACCGACATGTGCCGTGATGCCTGGAACTGGCAATTACAAAACCCAGATGGTTATTGATGGGACAAAAAAAACGACGAGGTTTAGTAAAAATTGGATTGCTTTTATTCACGGCCGTCGCCATTGGCCTGCTGATCCTGGCTCTGTTTCCCCAAATCGGGGCCAAAGCTGCCAAACCACTGCGGTCAATTATCGGTAATGAAGGGGTGGGCCGGCTGGAGACCATGTACTTCACTTTGCAGGATACCGCCCGGCAGACCCAATACCAGGCCGGGCTGGCCCAGGTATCAGCGCCCTGGGAGGTAACGGCCGTGCCCCTACCCCCCACACCAGCCACACCCACCTTCACACCAACCCCATCGCCATCAAACACAAACACACCGGCAGCCATGCAGCCTATTGTCACCAGCACAGCCGGCAGCGCCTCCCCTACCCCATTACCCACAACCACACCATCACCAACGCCAACGGCCGTGCCCAGCCCCACCCCCTGGACTTTGCCACCGCTGACCCCCGTGGGCACATTGACCGGTGAAGGCGTCTGGCAACCCTACCTGTTTAATCCAGAGGGAGAAGTGGTAGCAGTACGCACCTTTTTACAGCCAGACCCGGCACGGCCGTATGCCCTGGCTGCCATCGTCGCTTTTGATCTACGCAAGACACAACTACACTACGTTTTGGGCAGCGAAGAACCGGCGCTACCAGATGGCCCGCGTGGGTATGGGCTGATGAATGCTGACCATAAACTTCCCGGTTCCTTGCTGGCCACCTTCAACGGCGGTTTTATGGCATCACATGGCGCTTATGGCGCTATGGCGGATGGCCTGGTGGTGTTGCCAGCGAAAGATGGGTATGCCACAGTGACTATGGGAAAAGAAGACGGCCGTATCCAGATTGGCGAATGGGGTGGCGATATTCTCACCGAGGGCGCCTACCAATCCTGGCGGCAAAATGCACGACTGATCACCCAAAACGGCCAGATTACCGACCGCGTATACAATGGCAGCGCCACCACCTGGGGCAGCAGCATCAACGGCGATGTGGTCACCTGGCGCTCGGCGCTTGGCTTAAGTGAAGACGGGCTAATTCTCTATTTCGCCGCCGGCCCCAGTCTGAGTATGCCCGCCCTGGCCGAAGCCATGCAAACGGTTGGCGCTTATAACAGTCTGTTGCTGGACATCAACGAGACCTGGGTACATTTTGCCGCCATCCGCGCCGAAGGGGAAACGCTGGTGGCCGAACCTCTGCTGCCAGAAGGCATGTCATCCAATCCTGACCGCTACCTGAAGCAATCACAGCGCGACTTTTTCTATGTGACCGTGCGTGAACCGGTACCCGCACCCCAACCCTGAGCAGCTTATTTTCCCAGTCCTTCCGCCATCTCCATGCCATGTTGTGACTTCGGCGGTTGGCACCCGTGACAATCAGACCGCAAAAGCGGTCTTTACCCCACGTGGCCTGACTGGTGTGGCTGTTGTGACTTAGGTAAGGATGCAAATAAGCTACATCGCTTTATAATCTACAGGTAACCGATTGGAACACTGCGCACACAAAAACACCGGCAACGATTGCACCTTCCATCTCCCCACATCTCATTGGCAGGATTCATCTATGAATGATTCGTCTATGAATTTAGAAGAAACGCATGAATGGTCACCGGCCGAAATGGCAACGGCCGTCCTCCAACTCCAGGAACAATACCGCCAGCGCGAGGCCGAATTGGCCGCCACCAACCGCATTGGCCTGCTGCTGGCCGAAGCCCCCGACCTGCGCCACATTTTTGAAGGCGCCCGCCATGAAATCATGTCCATTGTACCCGCCACCGGTATGTCCATCTTCCTGCTTACGGAAGACGGGGTCATGCTCCACTGGATTTACGGCTATGAACTGGGCCATGAAGTAGACCTCTCTGATATTCCCCCCCAGCCGCTCGATGTAGGATACAGTGGTCGTGTCATCCAAACACGTCAGATGTTGTACATTTCTGCCCCAAACGACCCGATCCGCGACGAAATCTTCACCGTCATCGTCGGCGAACACCTCACCGCCTGGTTAGGGCTACCCCTCATTGCCGCCAACAAAATCATTGGCGTCCTGGCTGTGGAAAACGACAGCTCATTTACGGCGCGTCATATTGAATTTCTACAGACCATTGCCGTGACCATCGCTGTCGCCATTGAAAACGCCCGCCTGTTTGAAGAAACCAACCGCTTGCTGGCCGAAAGCCGCCAACGCATGGCCGAACTCACTGTCATCAACAAAGTCGTTTCCACGGCTGCCAGCAGCCTTGATTTGCACGAAGTGATGCAAGTCGTGGTCACAGAGCTGGCAAAAGCCTTAAACGTCACCCAGGTACGTATTGCCCTGCTCAACGACGGCCGTGATCGTCTGGTGGTTGTCGCCGAACAATACGACCAAAAGCTGGCGCGTAGCGCCCTCGGCGTGGAAATACCCCTGGCCGAAAATCTAGTTACCCAGAAAGTGTTATCATCGCGTCGGCCTATCGTCATTCAAGATGCCCAACACGCCCCAGAAACAAAACCCATCCACCACATGCTGCGCCTGCAAAAGATTGAAACATTAGCCATTTTACCCATGTTTGCCGGACAAGATGTCATTGGCACAGTAGGCATTGACATTTTAGAAAAGGGACGCACCCTCAACCTGGGGCAGCTTCGTCTGGCCGAAACAATTGTGTTTCAAGTGGCAACCACTGCCCAAAACGCCCACTTGTTTGCCCAGACACAGTCGCTGTTGGAAGAAACACGCCGTCAGGCCGCCGAATTAACCACGGTCAACAAAATAAGCCAGGTGTTATCTACCCAGCTAGAACTGGATGCGCTGATTCAACTGGTGGGAGAACAGGTGCGAACAACTTTTCATGCCGACCTGGCTTATGTGGCGCTGCATGACCAACCCACCAATATGGTGCATTTTTTGTATCAATACGGTGAGGAAATGGCCTCACGGCCGTTTGGCAAAGGACTGACCGAGCGCATCATCGCCACCGGCGAACCGCTGCTCATCAACAAGGATTTAGCCCAACAGCACGCCAGACTCAAAACCGAACGTATCGGTACGCACTCCCGTTCTTACCTGGGGGTGCCCATTACCGTACATAACCAGGCCATTGGCGTTGTCAGTGTACAAAGTACCACTGTGGAAGGTCGCTTCACGGAAGACGATCTGCGTCTGCTCACCACCATTGCGGCTACGGTGGGCACGGCCGTACATAATGCCCAGCTATACGAAGAAACACGCCGCCACGCCGATGAAATGGCCGCTCTGGCCGAAATTGGCAACGAGATTGCCACCACCCAAGACTTGAAACCGGTGCTGGAACAAATCGTGCTGCGTATTCAGGAACTCATGCGCGTCCATGACATTGCCTTGATGCTGTTTGACAAGGAAACGGCCGTGTTCCGCACCTATGTCGCCAGGGGAGACTATGTAGACGCCCTGAAAGCCAATCCCATTCGCCTGGGCGAGGGCATCACCGGCAGCATTGCCCAAAGCGGTGTGGCCGAAATTGTCAATTACCCCCTCCGTGACCCCCGCGCTGTGCATATTAACGGCACGCCTAATCCAGAAGAGGATGACGAAGGCATTATGGCCGCGCCGCTGGTCATTCACGGCGAGGTGATTGGCGTGATCATGCTGTGGCGCAAACATGTGGAAGGGCTTTTTACGCAGGCCGAATTACACTTCCTCAGCAGCGTGGCCCGGCAGGTCGCCAACGCCATCGAGAGCGGTCGCCTCTACCTGGAGACACAGCGGCACGCGAATGAGATGGCGGCGCTGGCAGAGGTGAGCCGGGATGTTTCCGCCACGCTGGATTTGCAGACGGTGATGGAGCGCATTGCCAGCCATGCGCACAAACTCCTGCAAGGCCATACCAGCGCCGTCTATTTACTCATGACCGACGGCCGTACCCTGAAACCCATCACCGCTGTCGGCGAGATTGCTACGGCCGTGCTCACGTTCCCCACCCAGATAGGCGTGGGTTTTGTCGGCCATGTGGTACAAACCGGCGTCGCCGAAATCGTTCAGGATACCATCCGGGATATCCGGCGGATTCATTTGAAGGGGACACAGGAAACGGCCGTCGGCGAGAAATTACTGGCAGCGCCCCTCATGTTTCAACACAAAGCGGTCGGCGCCATGGTTGTCTGGCGCAGCCCGGATGATCCGTTGTTCACTACGGCCGAACTGGAATTTCTGGTCAACCTGTCCCAACAGGCCGCCATCGCCATTGAAAACGCCCGCCTGTTTGCCGAAGCGCAGCAAGCCCGCAGCGCCGCCGAAGCCGCCAACAAAGCCAAAAGCGCCTTCCTGGCCAATATGAGCCATGAACTGCGCACACCGCTCAACGCTATCATCGGTTTCACCCGGCTGGTGCAGCGGCGCGGCGCGCAGTACCTGCCAGAAAAACAGGTGGGTAATCTGGACAAAGTATTGATCAGCGCCGAACATTTGTTGGGACTGATCAACACGATTTTAGACATCGCCAAAATTGAAGCCGGGCGCATGGATGTGCAGCCCAGTTCATTTGACCTGGAGCCGCTGGTAGACGTTTGCCTGCAAACTACCCGCCCCCTGATCAAGGGCAATCAGGTCTTGCTGCAAAAGGAAATTGCACCTGATGTACCTCGCCTTTTTACCGACCAGGAGAAGGTGAAACAGATATTGCTCAACCTGCTCAGTAATGCCGCCAAATTTACCCACGAAGGGCATATTACCGTGCGCGCCTTCGGCCAGGGTAGTTCCATCATTATCTCCATTGCCGACAGTGGTATTGGTATTGCCCCGGAGGCGTTGGGGCGGGTCTTTGAGGAATTTCAGCAGGCAGACAGCAGCACCACCCGCCAGTATGGGGGAACAGGTTTGGGTCTGCCCATCAGCTTGCATTTAGCGCGGCTGCTGGGCGGCGATCTGGCGGTAGAAAGCGAAGAAGGCGCTGGCTCCATCTTTACCCTGCACCTGCCGCTGCACTATGCCAGCCGCGCGGATGCCCCTGGTAAAGAATGGCCGGTTACGGCCGTGCCCCAACCAACAGACAAACCGGTGGTATTAGCCATTGATGACAACCCGGATGTCATCTACCTGCTGCAAGAAAATCTGGCTGAAGCCGGCTACCAGGTGATTGGCGCCTTAAACGGCGAAGATGGACTGAGCAAGGCGCGCGCCCTACGGCCGTATGCCATTATCCTGGACATTATGATGCCCTATAAAGATGGCTGGCAGGTGCTGCATGACTTAAAAACAGACCACACCACCCGCCACATTCCGGTGGTGATGCTGACCATTGTAGACAAGAAAGATTTGGGCTACCGTCTGGGCGCAGCCGACTACCTGGTGAAACCGTTTGACGGCGAGGCAGTGCTGGAAGTGCTAAGCCGGCTGCCCCTAGCCAACGGCCGTACCGATGCCGTGCGCCTGCTGGTGGTGGACGATGACCCCCTGGTGGCCGATATGGTCGCGCAAATGCTGGAGACACGGCCGTATCACATAGACACCGCCACCGACGGCCACATCGCCCTGCGCCTGATCAACCAGACCCCCCCCGACATCATCCTGCTTGACCTGATGATGCCCAATCTGGATGGCTTCGGCGTCATTGAACAGTTGCACCAACACCCAGAACACCACAAAATACCCATCATCATTCTGACGGCCAAGACGCTCAGCCGCGACGAAGCAAACCATCTACGCCAGAGCGTCAGCCAGATCATGCAAAAACAAGGGCTAAAAGAAGAGCATCTCATCCACGAACTGCAACTCGCCCTGCGGGAGCTAGGAGAAGAATCATCAATGGTCAATGGTTAATGAACAATTGACAATTGGCAATTGACCACTAACCATTGACCATTTGAAAGGACGCCGATGAAGAAGATACTAATCGTCGAAGATGTGGAACTAAATACGGAACTGCTGGTGCAGCTTTTGGAGGATGAGTATGAGCTGCTGGTGGCGACTGATGGCGCGACGGGGGTGGAAATAACCCGTTCAGCCCGGCCAGACCTGGTGCTGATGGATATGTCATTGCCGGTGCTGGATGGCTGGGAAGCCACCCGCCAGATTAAAGCAGACCCCACTACCCAGTCCATCCCGGTAGTGGGGTTGTCTGCCCACGCCATGAGCGGTGACGATGAAAGAGCCAGAGAAGCCGGTTGTGATGATTAC
Organism: Chloroflexota bacterium; assembly: GCA_035444285.1. Classification (GTDB taxonomy): domain Bacteria; phylum Chloroflexota; class Anaerolineae; order Promineifilales; family Promineifilaceae; genus CAADGU01. The sequence continues at coordinate 31,506 of DAOMOK010000003.1, read as the reverse complement.
CTCACCAAGCCGGTCAATTTTGAGTCGCTGTTTGCCGTATTGGATAAGTTCTTAGGGGATTAGCGATTATTCAATCGCTAATCTCTGCCAAAACATGTTTCCCACCTTCCCCGGCTACCAGCTTGAGCAGAAGATATACGAAAGCAGCCGCACGGCCGTCTATCGCGGTCAGATGATACGTGACGGCTGCCCGGTGGTGCTGAAGGTTTTACAGCCAGGGCAAGACACGCCTGAAGCACACGGCCGTTTCCGCCAGGAGTATCACCTCACCGCCGCCCTCACCGGCAGCAGCGCCATTCGTGCCCTGGCCCTGGAAGAACAAAATGGGCTGCTGGCCATGGCCCTGGAGGATTTCGGCGGCCAATCGCTGGCCTACTGGCTCAATGGTGGCAGCCTGGACATGGCTACCTTTCTCCCGCTGGCCATCCACACCAGCGACGCCATAGCCGCCATCCATCAGCAGAATCTGATCCACAAAGATATCAACCCGGCCAATATCGTCTGGAACAGGGACACGGCCGTGCTCAAAATCATAGACTTCGGCCTGGCTTCCACCCTGCCCCGTGAAAACCCGGAACTGCGCAGCCCCAACGTACTGGAAGGCACCCTGGCCTACATCTCCCCCGAACAAACCGGGCGCATGAACCGGGCCATGGATTACCGCTCCGATCTCTACTCCCTGGGTATCACTTTTTACCAGCTTGCCACCGGGGAACTGCCCTTCACGGCCGTAGATCCCCTGGAACTTATCCACGCCCACATCGCCCGCCCCCCCCGCCCGCCACACGAAATCGCCGCGCACATCCCGCAACGCCTGGCCGACATCATCCTGCGCCTGCTGGCCAAAAACGCCGAAGACCGTTACCAGTCCGCCTACGGCCTCAAAGCCGACCTGGAAGAGTGCTGGCGGCAATGGCAACACAACCGCGCCATCTCCCTCTTTCCCCTGGCCCGGCATGACGTTGGCTCCCGTTTCCAACTACCGCAAAAGCTGTACGGCCGTGCCGACCCTACCGCTACCTTACTGCAAGCCCTCACCCAAATGGCCGATCCGCAGGATGGGGCCATCCAGTTAGCCCTGGTCGCCGGCCCGGCCGGCATCGGCAAATCCGCCCTGGTGCAAGAACTTTACCGCCCCATCACCGCCCGGCGTGGTTATTTTATCGCCGGTAAATTTGACCAACTGCAAAACGCCCCCTATGCCCCCCTCATCACCGCTTTTGAGAATCTACTTAACCAGATTCTCACCGAAAGCCAGGATGCCTTAGCCGCCTGGCGCGAGAAATTATTGGCCGCTCTGGGCAGCAACGGTCAGGTCATGGTAGATGTGCTGCCCGGTCTGGAACTGGTCATTGGCCCGCAAACGGCGAACCCGGAGCGGCTTCGGGCCGTGCCCACCCTGCCCCCCGCTGAAGCCGAAACCCGCTTCAACCTCACCTTTCAGGCTTTCATCCGCGTCTTTGCCCAGGCCAGCCACCCGCTGGTTCTCTTCCTGGACGACTGGCAGTGGATGGATGGCGCATCGCGCCACCTGCTGCAAAGCCTGCTCACCGGCGGCGGCGGCCTGCCCACCACCCATTTGCTGCTCATCGGCGCCTACCGCGACAATGAACTGACGGCCAACCACCCCGTCTGGCTGACCATTGAAAAAGTGAGCGCATCAGGCACGGCCGTACACACCATCACCCTTACCCCCCTCTCCCTGACCGACGTAGCCGACTACGTAGCCGATACCCTGCACACCGTCCCCACTGCCATTGACGCCCTGGCCGAACTCATTCATGCCAAAACCGGCGGCAATCCCTTTTTTGTGGGCGAATTTATGAAGTCCCTGCACGCCGACGGGCTGATCACCTTTGACCATGCCCACGGCCGTTGGCAGTGGGAACTGGCGCACATTCGCTCCGCCGCCATCACCGACAACGTCGTCACCCTGATGACCGCCGCCATCCAAAAACTGGATGTCAAAACACAAATGACGCTGACCCTGGCTGCCTGCATCGGCAGCCGGTTTGACCTGCACACCCTGGCCCTGGTCTATGGCACATCCACAGCAGACACGGCCGTTACCCTCTGGCCTGCCATCCAAAACGGCCTGCTCATCCCCCTCAGCGACAATTACCGGCTGGCCGAACAGCACATTGACCTCAACCCCAGTTACCGATTTGCCCACGACCGCATCCAGCAAGCTGCCTACGACCTGCTGCCCACCGCCGACCGGCAAAGCATCCACTGGCAAATAGGCCAGCACCTCAAACAATCTCACCCCCCTGACCAGCCGTTGGGCAGCGCCATTTTTGAAATAGTGAACCACCTCAATTTGGGGCGCAGCCTGCTCAGCCAGCCCACCAACCGGCTGGAACTGGCCCGGCTAAACCTGGCCGCTGCCCAGACCGCCAGCGAAGCCACCGCTTTCACCAATGCCCTGGAATATGCCCAGATCGGCCTGGATCTGCTGCCGCCGGACGCCTGGCAAACAGAATATGAATTGACGCTGGCGCTGCACGTCACGGCCGTAGCCGCCGCCACCTTTAGCGCCAACTATCCCCTGGTAGATACCTTCAGCCAGGCCGCCCTGCCCCACGCCCATACCCTGCTCGACCGGGTCGCCATCTACCGCCATATCCTGAGCGCCCTGTTGGCCCAAAACAAACTGGCCGAAGAACTGGACATTGCCCTGCCCCTGCTGCATGAATTGGGCATCAATCTGCCACGCCACCCTACCCGCACGCATCTGCTGCTGGCTGTGCTCAAAACCCGCCTGGCCCTGCGTGGCAAAGGCACCGCCGACCTGCTGGCGCAGCCCGTCATCACCGATCCGCAACTGGTGGCTACCATTGAGATATTGACCCAATGCGGCGGCCCCGCCTACTTCACCGAGCCGCTGCTCTTTGCCCTGGTGGTGCTGCGCCTGATCCGCCTTTATGCCCAACACGGCAACCACCCCGAAGGCGCGCGCGCTTTTGCCGCCTATGGCCTGATGCTTGCGGGTTATCTCAATGATACCGAAGGCGGTTATGCCTTTGGTGAACTGGGGCTAAATCTGGTAGAAAAACTAAACGCCAGAGCGCATTATCCCGGTACCGCCCAACTCTTTTACCACTACCTGAGTCACTGGAAAAACCACGTGCGCGATTCACTGGAACCGCTGGCTAATGGCTACCAGATCGGGCTGGAAACAGGCGCGCTAGAATTTGCCATGAACTGCTGTTACAGTCTGGCTACACATGGCTTTTACGTTGGCCTCCCTCTCAGCCAGGTGATTTCGCAGATGGAGCAATTTGCGGCAGCGATGATCCATTTCAACCAATATAAGCTGCATTATGTGTTGACCATGTTCCTGCAAACGGCCGTCAACCTGCACACCACGCCTGAAATCCCCTGGCAGCTAACCGGTGCGCACTTTGACGAGGTCAGCAGTGAAACCGCTTACCGCGCCGCCGGCGACCAACCCGCCCTCTGTTCCTACCTGGTGCAAAAAGCCACTCTGCTCTACCTCTTTGGGCAATACCAGGCCGCCCAACCAGTTTTTGCCGAAATTGAAACGGTGCAGGAAAGCATTGCCGCCACCTACATGACGGCCGTCATCATTATGCTAGACGCGCTTAACTACCTGGCACTCTACCCAGAAGCCCCCACCGCCGAGCAAAATAAGATCAAAAAACGGGTGGACGCCGGTCTGAAAAAACTGGCAATTTGGGCCGACATGTCCCCAATGAACTTCCGCCACAAATATGAACTGGTAGCCGCCGAACGGGAACGGGTGCTGGGCGATCTGGCAGCGGCGCGCCCGCTCTACGCCCAGGCCATTGCTCACGCCCACGAAAGTGGCTACCTCCAAGAAGAAGCGCTGGCCTACGAACTGGCAGGGCAATACTATGAACAGCGTGAACTCAGCGGTCTGGCTCAATACCATTTGCAGCACGCCCACCGCGCCTATCACCGTTGGGGGGCGGCGGCCAAAGTACGCCAGTTGGAAAGCCGCTATGCCGGTTATCTGCTCACACCACCAACCACCACCATCACCAGCCCCACCACCACTGCCAGCAGCGTCAGCAGTACGGCCGTGCTCGACCTGGGTAGCGTGGTTAAAGCCTCACAAGCCCTATCCGGCGAAATCCGGCTAGACTACCTGCTCAACCGGCTCATGGAACTGCTCATTGAAAATGCCGGGGCGCAAGCCGGCTGGCTGCTGCTGCCCGGCAATAACGGCCAATGGCGGGTAGTGGCTACCGGCGGGCAGATAGAGGAAGAAATTCCTGCTGTGACCGCCTCTCAGCCCAACCGGGATACTGTCCCCACCGGGCCACCCCAATCCATCCTGAACTACGTCACCCGTACCCGCGACCATCTGGTGCTGGATGACGCCATCACCGACAGCCAGTTTGCCACCGACCCCGTCATCGGGCAGCGCCAATCTCGTTCCGTGCTCTGCCTGCCGCTGCTGCATCACGGCGACCTGACCGGCATCCTCTACCTGGAAAACAACCTGGCGCCCGGCGCTTTCACCGCCGACCGACTGAAAGTGCTCAATCTGCTGGCCTCGCAGGCGGCCATCTCGTTGGAAAACGCCCGGCTCTATGCACAGTTACAGGCATACGGCCGTAACCTGGAACAACAGGTGGAACAACGCACCGCCGCCCTGGCCCAGGCCAACCTGGAGGCCCAGGCCGCCCGCGCTGGTGCCGAAGCCGCCAACGAAAACAAAAGCATCTTCCTCTCTAATATGAGCCACGAACTGCGCACGCCGCTCAACACCATCATCGGTTTCACCCGCCTCGTCAAACAAAACGGCGCGGCCACACTGCCCGATAAACAGCTAGAAAATCTGGACAAAGTGCTGGTGAGCGCCGATCACTTGCTCAGTCTGATCAACACCGTCATAGACATTGCCAAAATTGAAACCGGCCACATGGACGTACAGCCGGCCGAATTTGACGCTGCCGCCCTCACCGCCGGTTGCATCGCCACCGTGCAGCCGCTGCTCAAAGAAAATGTGGCTCTACACATAGAATTCAGCCACAACCTGCCGCTCGTCTACTCCGACCCGGCCAAAGTCAAGCAGATCATCATCAACCTGCTCAGCAACGCCGCCAAATTCACCCATCAGGGACAGATTACCGTGCGCCTGACCGGCCAGGGCGATGCGCTCACACTGGCCGTCAGCGACACCGGTATTGGCATTTCGCCCGCCGCCCTACCACGCATTTTTGAAGAATTTGAACAGGCCGAAAGCACCATCCGCCAGCAGTACGGTGGCACCGGCCTGGGTTTGCCCATCAGCCGCAGTCTGGCCCGCCTGCTCGGCGGTGACCTCACCGCCGCCAGCACCCTGAGCGAAGGCTCAACGTTTACGTTGACTGTACCCGTTTATTACCGTGACCCGTGATGCGTAATCCGTGATCCGTAGTCGGATTACGGATTACGGATTACGGATTACGGTTTACCGATTACCGATTACCACCATGACACCACCCGGCTACACCATCACCGAAAAACTGTACGAAAGCAGCCACACGGCCGTGTACCGCGCCCAGACTGACGAAGGACAGCCGGTTATCCTGAAAGTGTTGCAGCCGGCCCAGGCCACACCACAAGGGCTGGCCCGTTTCCGGCGCGAGTATGAAATCACCCGCCAACTGAGCGGCGCCGATATGATCCAGGTTTACTCCCTGGAAAGTTTCCAAAACAGCCAGGCCATTGTCGTCGAAGACTTTGGCGGGCAGTCGCTGGCGCGGCTGGCCGTCAGGCCATTGCCTCTCGATACATTCCTACCATTGGCCATCCACATCACCGACCAGCTTGACGCCATCCACCAACAAAACCTGATCCACAAAGACATCAATCCGGCTAACATCATCTGGAATCCAGACAGCGGTATTGTCAAAATCATTGACTTTGGCCTCTCCACCTCCCTCAGCCGCGAAAACCCTGAAATCCGCAGCCCGCATGTGTTAGAAGGCACACTGGCTTACATCTCGCCCGAACAAACCGGGCGCATGAACCGGGCCATGGATTACCGCTCTGATTATTACTCGTTAGGAGCAGCGTTTTACCAGCTTCTCACCGGGCAGCCCCCCTTTACCGGGCTGAACCCGGCTGACGGGCCAGACCCCATCGAACTGGTACACGCCCACATTGCCCGCCCGCCACAACCGCCAGAGGCGCTCAACCCAACCATTCCCCGGCCTCTCAGTGACATCGTTTTGCGCCTGCTGGCTAAAAACGCCGAAGACCGCTACCAATCTGCCTACGGCCTGAAAGCTGACCTCACGGAATGCTGGCGGCAGTGGCAGGCCAACGGCCGTATCACCCCTTTCCCTCTGGCCCAAAAAGACGTACCCGCCCGTTTTCAACTACCGCAAATGCTCTACGGCCGTGAGGCCGAACTGCAAACCCTGCTCACCGCCTTCAGCCGCGTGGCCGACCGCCAACAAGGGAACGTAGAACTGCTGCTCGTCACCGGCGCCGCCGGTGTGGGCAAATCTTCACTGGCCCGCGAGCTGCATAAAGCCACCGCCATCCAGCGCGGCGCCTTCATCAGCGGCAAATTTGACCAACTTCACCACACCCCATACGCCGCTCTCATCAACGCCTTTCAAGACCTGATCAATCAGTTGCTCAGCGAAAGCGAGGCGCGTATTGCCGCCTGGCGCAACCGCCTGTTGGCCGCACTGGGCGGCAATGGGCAGGTCATCATTGAAGTGATCCCGGCAGTAGAATGGATTATTGGTCCGCAGCCCACACCACCGCCGCTGCCACCCGCCGAAGCCGAAGCCCGCTTCACTCTGGCCTTCCAAAACTTCATTCGCGTGTTTGCTCAGGCCGACCACCCGCTGGTATTGTTTCTGGACGACTGGCAATGGATGGACGCCGGGTCGCGCCAGTTGCTGCAGCGACTTATCACCGCTCCCCATACCCGCCACCTGCTGCTCATCGGCGCCTACCGCGACGCCGAAGTGGGGCAAACCCATCCCGTCTGGCAAATGGTACACAGCCTGCGCCAGAGCGGCGTGCCCGTTACTGACATCGCCTTAACGCCGTTAACGCTGCCCGTTATGAACCAATTTGTGGCCGATGCCTTGCACACGGCTGCTACTGAAACCAGACTGTTGGCCGAATTGGTAGCCGCCAAAACGGGCGGTAATCCCTTTTTCACCGGCGAATTTCTCAAATCGCTGGTGGCTGCTGACCTGATCACCTTTGACTACGACGCCGGACGCTGGCAGTGGGACCTGCCCGGCATCCAGGCCACCGACATCACGGATAATGTGGTGGAATTGATTACCGGGCACATCCAGAAGTTATCTCCATCCGGGCAGACCGTGTTGAAGCTGGCCGCTTGTGTAGGCGCGCGGTTTGATCTGACCACACTGGCCCTGGCCTATAACCAGCCGCCACAGGACACGGCCGTTACCCTTTGGGAAAGCATCGTTGCCGGTCTGATCATTCCTCTCAACGACGAATATCGGCTGGCTATCTTTGATGTGCCCACCAACGCTGCCTACAAATTCGCCCATGACCGCATCCAGCAAGCCGCCTATGCCTTGCTGGACGACCATGAAAAACAGGCCACGCACCGGCAAATTGGCAACTACTTGTTGCAGGCAACGGGGTCAGACGGCGACTTTGCTTCCACTCAGGACAAGCTTGACGCTACCATCTTCACCATTCTCAATCACCTGAACCTGGCTCAGCCACTGCTGACAACCCAAACGGAGCGGGACGAACTGGCAACCCTGAACCTGGCTGCCGGGCAAAGGGCGATGAAATCAGCCGCCTTTTTACCGGCGCTGGAGTATCTGGGCACAGGTATCGGCCTGCTGGAGGGAGACACAGCCTGGGAACGGCGCTACGATCTGGCGCTGGCGCTGCACACCCAGGCCGCCACTGCCGCCAATCTCAGCGGGCAGTATGCACAGATGGCGCAGTGGACGGCAGCAGTCATCCGGCACGGCCGTACCCTGCTGGACAAAACACCGGTGTACGAGACCATCATCCAGGCACAAACACACCAGAATCAGCTAGAAGAGGCACTGGACACGGCCGTAGCCGTCTTACAACAATTTGGCCTCAAGCTGCCCCGCCATCCTACCCGCCGCCACCTGCTGCCCGCCCTGCTGCAAACCAAAAGGCTGCTGCGCGGTAAAACACCCGATGACCTGCTGCGCCTGCCGCCCATGACCAATTCCGAACAGCTTGCCATCACCAGCATCCTGGCGCGGGCCGGCGTTACCGCCTATTTTGTCTCTACCGAACTGTTTGCCCTGATTGTGCTGCACCTGACACAGCGTTACGTGCAATATGGCAATACCCCTTTTTCCTGCCGCGCCTACGCCACCTACGGCCTCATCCTGGTCAGTGTCTTGCGCGATTATGATGGCGGCTACGCTTACTGCCAGATGGCGATCAAATTGCTGAATCATTTGCAGGCCGCCGATATGACCGGCTCCACGCACATGGTCTTTAACGTCTTTGTGCGCCACTGGAAAGAGCATTTGCGAGACACGCTGCCTGCCTTGCAAGAGGCATACCAGGCAGCCCTGGCGGCGGGCGATCCCGAATTTGCCAGCTACTGCGCTTACGGCTACAGCAAACACGCCCTGCATGTGGGTGAAAACCTGTCTCAACTCGTCCCTGAAATGATCCAATACAGTGAGGTGATGGCCTACTACAAAAAAGAGAAGATTCATTACGTGCATAATTTTTATGTGCAAACGGCCGTCAACCTCTCCCAATCCGCGCCCGCTCCTTACCTGCTGCAAGGGGACTATTTCGACGAAACGATCACCGTACCCGCTTACCGCGCCGCCAATGACCGCAGCGCCCTCTGCGCCTTCGCTATTCAAAAAGCGATGTTGTGTTACCTGTTTGGGCAGCCGGAAGAGGCCCTGCCGTACACCAACGAAGCAAGTGAACTATTGGCCCGTATCCCCGGCTCCAACTCCATCCCCCTCTTTTATTTGTACGATTCGCTCATCCGGTTGGCATTGTTCCCCACCTTTTCCCCGGCCGAACAAAAAGCCGGTCTTAAACAAGTAGCTGCCAATCAGAAGAAGCTGGGCAAACTCAACCCCTTTGCGTCCATGAATATCCGCCACAAACACACCCTGGTAGCCGCCGAGCTGGCCCGCGTCCAGGGCAACCATTTGGACGCGGCTGAACTCTATGATCAGGCTATCCAGCAGGCCATCACCCACCACTACCCGCACGAAGCGGCATTGGCCATGGAATTGGCAGGCAACTTTCACGCCGCACAGGAAGACGGCCTGGCCCCCTTCTATTACCGGCAAGCATATGATGCTTACGCCGCCTGGGGCGCGGTCAGCAAAACAACCGAAATGGCCGTGCGCTTTCCCTACCTGGCGCCGCCGCCGGAAAGGAGCGGAGACCTGACCACCGTCACCGCCACCACGCGGTCATCTACATTGGCGGCTACTACCGTGAGCAACACGGCCGTTCTCGACCTCACCAGCGTCATCAAAGCCTCGCAGACGCTTGCCGGGGAAATTGTGCTGCCCCGTCTGACGGAACGGCTGATGAACATTGTCATTGAAAATGCCGGGGCGCAGGTCGGCTGCCTGCTGCTGCCCGCCGAAAATGGGCAACATGAGGTCACATCGGCCGATGGCTGGCAGCCGGCAGCCTGGGGCGGGGCCACCGCAGACGGCGGGGCCGCTGCAGACGGCAATGAAGGCGAAATCCCCCTGCCCTTCCCCCTACCCTTGTCGCTGATTCATTATGTAGCCCGCTCACACACGGCCGTACTGCTAGAAAATGCCACCCAGAGCCAGTTTGCCCAAGACCCGGTCATTCGCAGCCGCCGCCCGCAGTCGGTGTTGTGCCTGCCCCTGCTGCAACAGGGCAATCTGGCTGGTCTGCTTTACCTGGAAAACAATCTGACAACCGGCGCCTTCACCAATAACCATCTGACCGTCTTAACCATGTTAGCTTCACAGACCGCCATTTCGCTGGAAAACGCCCAGCTAGTAGACCGCATGGAGAGTTATAACCGCGCCCTGGAAGAAAAAGTGGCCCAACGCACGGCCGAACTAGCTCAGGCCACGCAGGACGCCGAAGCGGCCCGCGCTATGGCCAACCAGGCCAATGAAGCCAAAAGCGCCTTCCTGGCTAATATGAGCCATGAACTACGCACGCCGCTCAACGCCATCATCGGTTTCACCCGTATTGTGCGCCGCCGCAGCAGCGACGCTTTACCCGACCGGCAACTGTATAACCTGGACAAGGTGCTGGTCAGCGCCGAACAACTACTGAGCATCATCAACACCATTTTGGACATTGCCAAAATTGAGGCCGGGCGCATGGATGTGCAGGCTGCCCAGTTTAAACTGGAGACAGTGGTGGATTTGTGCATCACGGCCGTGCAGCCTCATCTCAAACCCGACGTGGTTATCACCAAAGAACTTGCGCCCGACCTGCCGGTCATTTTTTCCGACCAGGACAAAATGCGGCAAATTCTGATAAACTTGTTGGGCAATGCAGCGAAGTTTACGGAGTACGGCCGTATTACCGTTAAAGCAGCAGCAGATGGTGGCACGCTTACCATTGCCATTCAGGATACCGGTATTGGCATTCCCACCGATGCCCTGCCCCGCATCTTTGAAGAGTTTGAACAGGTCAGCCCGGCCATTCGCCAACAACACGGCGGCGTTGGTTTGGGCCTGGCCCTCAGCCGCAGCTTGGCGCGGCTGCTTGGCGGCCATATCGCCGTCACCAGCACACCCGGCGCTGGCTCGACATTTACGCTGACTGTACCTGCTACCTATCGTAATCCGTAAACCGTGAACCGTAATCCGTTCTTTCACGGATTACCGATTACGGATCACGGATTACGAATAACCACGTATGGAAAAACGCCCCAAAATCCTCATCGTTGACGACGAACCATTCAACGTAGATTACCTGGAACAGGAACTCGAAGACCTGGAATTCGAGACGGTTTCGGCCACCAACGGACAAGAAGCGCTGATCAAGGTGATGTCGGAAGCGCCCGACGTCATCCTGCTGGACATTATGATGCCCATCATGGACGGCTTTGAGGTATTGGGGCATTTGAAATCTGACCCCTACACCCGCGACATCCCCGTCATCGTCATCAGCGCCGCCAACGACCTGCCCAGTGTGGTGCGTGGCATTGAGATGGGCGCGGAAGATTTCCTGCCCAAGCCGTTTGACCCCGTGCTGCTGCGCGCCCGGCTCAACGCCAGCCTGGAAAAGAAAGAGTGGCATGACCGGGAAAAGATGTACATCCAACAAATTGAGCGCGAAAAAGCGCGCGCCGATGAACTACTGCGCGTTATCTTGCCCGAAGCGATCATTGACGAACTGAAACGCACCAACCGGGTACGGCCGCGCCTGTTTGAAAATGTGGCCGTCCTCTTCACCGATGTCGTCGGCTTCACCCCCTACTGCGATACACACCCGTTGGTAGATGTGGTGCGCAATTTACAGGAGATGATCGCTGTTTACGAGAACGCGGCGCTGAAACATGGCCTGCAAAAAATCAAGACGGATGGCGACGCCTTTATGGCCGTCGCCGGGCTGTTTGACCGCCTGGAAAACCCGGTGCTGCGCTCCATTCAATGCGGCTGGGAGATGGTGGAACTGGCGCGGCAGCTACCTGACCCCTGGCATGTGCGGGTGGGCATTCACGTGGGGCCGGTGTTAGGGGCCATCCTGGGGCGGCGGCAGTATTTGTTTGACGTTTGGGGAGATACGGTCAATACGGCGCAACGCATTGAGAGTCATGGCACGCCAGACAGCGTCAACCTGAGCCAGGCAGCCTGGGACAGGGTCACTGGACTGGTGGATGGGGAATCATCCCGCCTGATTGAGGTGAAAGGCAAAGGGGTAATGGAGATTTACCAGGCACGGCCGTTGCGCCGCTAACCCACTAAATAACCGTTCAGACCTGACAGGTTTTTACTTGTTCAACTTGAAGTTTTGCAGGCCAAAAACCTGTCAGGTCTCCAAAGGGACTGAACGCTTACCTCACTACTGCCTTATCTTCACCACACCGGCTGACCAGTCGGTGTGCGCAGGTTGATACGTTCACCGGTTGTCAAATTGTGCAGCCAGTTTAACTCCATGTGGCCTTCAGCCTGAAAGCCTTCCAGGGATACCGCGTCGCCAGGAGTCAGGGAGATACCATTCGCTTGCCAAAACCAGGGTGGGCCGAGCATAGCGTCTAACAAACGGCCGTCGGCCGTCTGGAACGTCAGCGCATTCCCATTCACAGTCTTCACGGTACCCTGATATTGCTCAGCAGGGCCGGTTGCTGGGGTAACGGCCGTGTTCCCCCCGACGGCCGTGTTCCCGCCGGCAGCGGGCGTCTGCCCACTTTGCCCAGGCGGTACACCACTATCCTGCCAGCGTGGGCCACCTTGCCCGCCGCCTTGCTGACCTTGCCCTGACCCTTGCCCTTGCCCTGGCGCTGTTGTGCCATCGCTGCGCAGCCAGGGCGGGCCGCCTCCCTGCGCCGTGCCACGCGGATTCTCCACCAGTGGCGCCGTTGGTTCCCAGGCGCGGATGAAATCTACCAGCGCCTCTATCTCCACCAACGTCAGCCGGTCGCCAAAGGCAGGCATCGTAGAATTAGGACGATTGCCACCATTGATAATAGCCTGCAAGATTTGCTCATCTGTGCGCTGCGTCAGGAATTGCTGGCTGTTTAACGCCGGGCCGGCGCCGCCGCTGCCATTTTCCCCATGACAGACAGCGCAGGTTGTGGCAAACAACTGCTCCCCATATGCCAGCACTTCGGACGGGTTGTTTAAATCCAGGCGCACCGGTTCCGGCGGCGTCATGGCAATCTCTTCGGCGCTGATAACAGCCCAATTCTGTAAAAAGGAAACCAGATCATCCACCTCGTTCGGGCTGAGGACACTGCCCCAACCAACCATCAGCGTGCCGGGCACACCCCCGTTAATGATGCGGGCCAGGGTGACGGCATCGGTCGCCTGAATCGCTGCTGTGTTCAGCGCCACGCCCAAACTGCTCCCCTCACCGTTCACGCCATGACAAATGGTGCAATTGTTGGCGTAAAGCTGCATCCCGGCGGCCCATTGGCTGCCGGATTCGCTCAGCGCCGTCACCTGAGCCAACATCTCTTCATCCACAACCGGCACAGGCAGGCTGGGAGGGATAAGGCCCTGTGCGGCGGCCATATCACCCACTTGCGACCAATTGCCATAGCGAATGAGGGCGACCAATTCGTCAATCTGGTAGTCAGTATAAACACCCCCTTCATCCAGATGCCAGGCGGGCATAACCGTGCCATAAAGGCCACGGGCAATGGTTTTGTAGAGCGTCTCGTAGGGAGCCGCGCGCAAGGCGTCGCTATTCAGAGCAGGCATAGCCCCCATGCCTTCTCCGGCAGCGCCATGACAGATGGCGCAGTTCTCCACGTACATCACGGCCGCATCCGCAATAAACGTCTGGCGCAGGGCTTGCTGCGCTGTTTCCATGCGCTGTGGCTCCAACCAACCGTAGACAGGCAGCGCCACAACAATAAATAAAATGGCTAAAAAGCTGAGGAGGGTATACTTGTTCATGGTGTTTGGTCGGTGTTGGTTGGTTCTAATCAACCATCTGCTCCGGCGTAAAGTGGTCACGCTGTTGGGCGCGCCCGGTGTTGACAAAAACCTGCCCGTCTATGATTTCGATGGCAAAGGTATCCAGCGCCCGGGGGGCAGGTGGGTTTTGTACGTCGCCCTGCATGTCGAAGCTAGAGGCGTGGCAAGGACAAAAGAATTGCTGGCTGTTAGCCTGCCAATTCACGGCGCAGCCCAGGTGAGTGCAGCGGTTAGAAAGGGCCAGGAAGCCGTCACTGAGATGGATAAGATAGAAACGGCCGTCGGGAAACTCCGTCACCGAACCAACGGGAAAGCTCTCCACCGGGCCAGCATTCACCACTGCGCCAAACTCCCCTTCCAGGTGGCGCGGCTGCATAAAAAAGAGGCTGGCGCCGGCAACCTCTAACACGGCCAGGCCACTGAGCGCGCCCAACCCCATCTTCAGAAAATCGCGTCGGGTTAATGATTCAGTTTGAGTGTCTGTGGTCATGATCGAAACCTCTTAGGTAGAAGATTGGAAATTGATAATTGGTAATGGGCAATTAGCCATTGGCGCGCCAATGGCTAATTTCAAAACGGCCAGACCAGGGCCATATTGGCGCCACGAAAGAAGACGCCAATGATGGTAAGAATGATGAGGCTGACAAAAATGAAGCTGAACACGCCGACTAGCGCCTCGCTGTGTGTCAGCCGACCACCCCGGCGGAACAAGGCATAAATCAACAACAGCCCTGACAGGCTGAGCAGCAAAGGCAGCAACCCATTAGAAACAATGATGGGCCAGGTGGCAAAAAGAGCAGGCAAATCGAGATACCACTCATCCACCACTACCAACAACGGAATGAGGCTGAGGCTGAGCAAGGCCGCCAGGGCAGCGGCGCGCCGACCAACAGACGAGCGGAAATAATGGCCGATGTCGGCTGCATCTTTATCCAGCCAGGGTAAAGAGATAAGGCCCAGCAGCGCCAGGCCAGCCAGAAGCATGGCAGCCAGAGGGTGCATATGCAGCAGCAGTTCCTGCAACCCCATGAAGTACCAGGCTGCCTTTGCCGGGTTGGGTGGGTGGTGCGGGTTGGCTAACGCTTCCAGCGGCGCGGACACAAGGATGGCAAACAGCAGCAGCCCGGCAATAAGCACGCTGGCAGCCACAAATTCGCGCTGGATAAGATGGGGAATGGTGGTCAGGCGCTCGACGGGACGCGGACGGCCGTTTTCTCCGATCTCCTCTTTTGGCTGCGAAATTCCACCGTCCTTCCGTACCTTCCAAAAATGGTAGGACATGAGCAAGATGAGCAACGCCGGCAGCACAGCCACATGCAGAGCGTAAAAGTTGCGCAACGCCCCTTGCCCCACCACCGGCCCGGCCAGCAAAAAGTTGCTCATGGCCTGCCCTACCAGCGGCACGTAACTGAGCAGGTTGGTTCCCACGGTGATTGCCCAATAAGCAAGCTGGTCCCAGGGCAGCAGGTAGCCGGTGAAGTTGAAGGCCAGCACCACAAGGAAGAGAATGATCCCGATAGTCCAGTTGGTGGCACGGCCGTCTTTGAAACCGGCCGTATAAAACACACGCAGTAAATGCAAAAAGAGTGTAACCACCAGCAAATTGGCTGACCAATGATGCAGGGCGCGGATGAGTGAACCAAACATGACCTGCGTCTCGATCCATTGAATGCTGGTATAAGCCCCCACCACGCTGGCGTCGTAACGGAACATCAGCAGCACGCCGGTGATAATCAGCACAACAGCCAGAGTGGCGGAAATGCCGCCCAGCCCCCAGGTGTAACGCCATCTTAGGGCCGGGGCGGGCACTTTGGTGGGGTGCAAATGTAAAATGAGGTTGTTAGCCACAGCGCGCATTCGGCTGCGATCATCAGCGGCGGCGCTGCTATACAGCAGCCGGTTATGCCATGTTTTGCCGGGTGGGTTTGTCTCAGACATGAGTCTGCTCCTCGTGTTATCTTGCAAAGGTCATCAATCGTTGGTTAAAGCTACCCACCGCGACCACTACCAACGCCGCGATTGCCTTGCCCCTGGCCGCCTTGCCCTTGCCCCTGGCCACCTTGTCCTTGTCCCTGGCCGCCTTGCCCTTGTCCCTGACCACCTTGTCCTTGTCCCTGACCACCTTGTCCTTGTCCCTGACCACCGGCGCCTTGCCCATTCTGGCCGTTTCCCACGGCCAACGCTATGATTTCGGCATAGGCAACGGCCGTCAGGTATTGTGGTTCATAGGCAACGCCGGTTTGCTGCTCAATCAGGCTGACGAAGGAGCGCAGGTGGTTGGCAGAGCCAGCGAGCAGGTTTTCGTAGACGCGCAAGATGGCGGGGTTGGTGGTTTGCGTCAGGCGGGCTTGCAAGTCGAGGATGTCTACTTCCTCGATAGCTGCGCCAACACGCAGCGCCTCTAGCAGGGATTGGCTGCCCTGAGCGACCATCTGGGTGTACATGGTTTGCAGGGCGGGATCATGAAAAACGCCAGCCGGATTGCCCGCCGCCGGGTCTGGCAGGCCGTACTGTTCCAGCACGCGCAGGACGCTGGCCGTGTGGTTTAGTTCACCGGCAGCGATATTTTGCAGCACAGGCAAGCCCCATACTTCAAAAAGCACGATGTAAACGTCATGGGCCAGCTTTTCTTCTTCGCGCATGAAATTAAGCGCGGCGATTTCGGCTTCGCTCAGTTCGCCAGCCACGAGGATAGGTTGGGCAGCGACAACGGCCGTATCCCCCAAATCCACCAACGGCTGCGTCTGCGCCTCTTCTTGCATCTGCACAACGGGGGCAGGCAACGAGTTGACGGCCGTTTGTGCTAATGCAGAAGAGATAGGGTTAACGGCCGTGCTGCTGTTCGCCACCGGGTTGTTCGCCGCCGGGTTTAGTTCGGCGGCTTCACTGCAAGCCACCAAAGCCAGGGCCACTAACAAAATAAATAGTTCAATGAACTTGTTGCGTAACATCGTATCATGCTCCTTTAGCCGTTTAGATTTTGAACGGCTAATGGGGATGATAGGCAGCAGATGCAAAGAAGTTATGAAGAAGATGTGTTTAGGGCATGAACGGGGAGGGCAAAGATGAAGGTCGCGCCGCCGCCGGGAGTCTCATCAACCCAGATACGGCCGTGATGGGCCAGCACAATTCCCCGGCAGATAGTCAGCCCCAGACCAGAACCGCCCTGGTCGCGGGTGCGTGAGCTTTCGGCGCGCCAGAAACGGTCAAAAACGTGCTGCCGCGCCTCTGGCGACAGCCCCGGCCCGTTGTCGGCCACGCACACCTGCACCATGCCCGGCTGTTCGCTCAGTTCCAGGCGCAGCATACACGGCTGGCACGTCCCCTGCCTGAGGTGGCGCAGCGCGTTAGCCACCAGATTTCCCATCACCTGCTGTATGCGGTCAGAGTCTGCCAGCACGAGGGGGACGGCAGCGGGCACGTCAAGCAACAACTGCACACCTTCTGCCTCAGCGAGCGGCTCAAAGGCCACGGCCGTTTGCCGCACCACCCGCACCAGGTCTACCGGGTGCAAATTGAGCGGAAGCTGTCCACTTTCTACCAGCGAGAGAGTGCGTAAATCATCCACCAGACGGCCAAGCAGCAGCGTCTCTTCGTGGACAACGGCCAGATTATCTGGCGTAAAGGCAAAAACGCCATCAAGCATCGCCTCAATGTGGCCCCGCATAATGCTAAGCGGGGTGCGGAGTTCGTGGGCGACATCGGCCAAAAGCTGTTGGCGCTGCTGCTCGGCCAGGGCCAGCGCCCCGGCCATCTGATTGAAGCTGGCAGCCAGTTCACCCAATTCTCCCTGGGCGGGAGGCACTTGCTGGCGCAGGTTGCCACCAGCCATCTGGTGGGTGGCCTGGGTGAGGTGGCTCAGAGGTTGCGTCAGCCACCGCGCCAACAGCACGCCCAGCGCCAACGCCAACAGCACGGAGAGTGTGCCGCCAATCCACAAGGCACGATTGACTTGCGCTAAAAAGGTTTGGGCAGCATGGCTACCCGCCCCACCCGCGCCACTGGTAGCAGGAAATTTGACGAGGAGAGTGGCAACGGTACGGCCGTTGACCAACACCGACAGTGCTTCATCGGCATCATTGTGGCCGGTGGGGCGATTGGCCCGTCCTCCGGCGACAGCTACAACAGCGCCGGTTTCGTCCAACAGCAGCAGACCCGCGCCGCCCTGCCCTGGCCGACCGGCCGACAACAGTAGTTCCGCTCCTTCCCAATTTCCCTGCCTTTCATACAGGTTTGCCAGGTCAGCACGTAAATCGGCCCATTCCGATTCGGTGAGGAAAGCGCGGAAACCGGCGGCGGTAGCCTGATTAGCCAACAAGCCAACAACGGCAACACCAACAATGGCGATAATCAGGAAGGCGGCTGTCAGGCGAAACCAGAGGGTGTGCCAGATGGTGCGCATTAGAGGTCGGGGTTGAAGCGGTAACCCACCCCAAATACGGTGAAGATGTAAGTAGGATTGGCGCTATCTGCTTCAATTTTTTTGCGCAGGTTTTTGATGTGGACGTCCACGGTGCGCTCGTAGCCATCATAGGCGTAACCCTGGGTGCGCTCCAGCAGTTCCAAACGACTGAAGGCGCGGCCGGGACTGCTCATAAGGGTATTAAGCAGGTCAAACTCCATGCGGGTCAGCTCTACCAGCGATCCATCCTTCTTCAGGGTATGGGCGGTGCGGTCTAATTCCAGCGGACCAGTGCGGAGCAGGTCGCTTTTTTCGGCGGCTGGTTCCAGGCGGCGCAAAACAACGCGCACACGGGCTACCAGTTCACGCGGGCTGAATGGCTTGGTGATGTAATCATCTGCACCCATTTCCAGCCCGGCTATTTTGTCCACGTCTTCAATGCGGGCGGTGAGCATGATGATGGGGGTGTTACGCTCCTGGCGGTGCAGGCGCATGAATTCCCATCCGTCCAGTCCGGGCATCATCAAGTCCAGGACGATGAGATCGGGCTGGCTGTGGCGGGCCACAATGAGGGCGTCACGGCCGTTAGGGGCCGTCACTACCTGGTAGCCCTCTTGCTCCAGGTAACCACGCACCAGACTGACTAAACGGGGTTCGTCATCTACGACGAGGATGGTTTTAGACATGGTTGTTCTGACTCATAAATTGCAACTTGCCGCTGCCAGCACTGTATCAGGCGGCTATGAAGAAATTATGAAGCGATCTGGCATAAAAACCCTTTCAAATAGGCCGACTCAGGAAAAGAAAGCAGCACCGGATGGTCCGCGCCCTGGTGCAAAAAACGCATAATTTGCACCTCACGCCCGGCATCCAGGGCCGCGCCAAACAGCACCTTTTGAAACAACTCCGCCGACACCAGCCCGGAACAGGAAAAGGTCGCTAACAGGCCGCCCGGTTTGAGTAATCGCAGCGCCAGCCAGTTCAAATCTTTGTACCCCCGGCAGGCTTGCTCAACATCTCGTTGGCTATGCGCAAACTTGGGCGGGTCGAGAATGACCACATCAAAGGTTTGCCCGGCGTCGCGGTAATAACGCAGCACTTCGAAGGCGTCACCGGCAATGTATTCGTCGGACGGCCGTGTCCACCCATTCAGGGCCACATGCGCCTCTGCCTGCTCTAGCGCTTCCACCGAGCTGTCAATGTGGGTAATAGTTGCCGCCCCGGCCGCGGCCGCATACACGCCAAAACCGCCGGTATAGGCAAACACATTCAACACTGTTTTGCCCGCCACCAGACGGGGCTGGCAAACGGCAGCCCGGTTTTCCCGCTGATCCAGATAAAAGCCCGTCTTGTGCCCACCAGCCAACTGCACCTGAAAACGCAGGCCGTTTTCTAAAATCTCCATCGTTTCCGGCGGGGCTGCGCCCCACAACAGGCCGGTTGCCGGTGACAGCCCCTCCTTCTGGCGCACATCCACGTCGGAGCGCTCGATGATGCCTTCCGGCTGCACCAGGTCAGCCAGCAGTTCGGCCAGCAGCGTTTTGCGCCGGTCAATGCCCAGAGTAAGGCATTGTAGTACCAGGAAACGGCCGTACCGATCCACCACCAGCCCCGGCAGCCCATCCGCTTCCGCATTCACCAGGCGGTAAGCGGTGGTCTGCGGTTCCAGCGCCAAAAGCTGCCGCGCCTGAATAGCCCGCGCCAGGCGGCGCTGCCAGAAGGCGGCGTCAATCGCTTCGTTTACATCCCAACTGAGGATACGGGCGCGGATTTGCGAATGGGGGTTGGTGTATGCGGTAGCCAGGGCACGGCCGTTTCTGTCGGCCACCAGCACCAGGTCGCCGGGGGCCGGTTCACCCTCAACACCGGCAATCGCCCCCGAAAACACCCAGGGATGGCGCTGCCGTACCGGTTTGTCTCGCCCCGCTTTCAGAATAATTTTACCGTTGATTGGTTCCATAGATGGCGACTATAGCCCCAATAATCAACCTGAGCAAAGAAGTAAGCGTTCAGTCCCTCCGGAGACCTGACAGGTTTTTGGCCTGTAAAGTTTCAAGTTGAACGAGTAAAAAACCTGTCAGGTCTGAACGGTTACGCAAAGAAAAAGGAGATTGGACAGCAATTCTCAATTTACCGATAGCCGGCGATTAAAATCGCGCCTACAAAGGGCGAAGCCCACCTTCGTGGGCTGGGTTTCAGTCGGCGTAGTCCGACTTTGCCTTTTGTTGGTGCAGATTTATCTGCCGCCGCCAACCAAATTGAGAATTGCTGGAGATGGGAGACTAGAGATGACCCCGATCTCCCATCTCTAATCTCCCATCTCTGATCTCCCCTCTCACCTCTTTTTCACCGCTTCTTGATAGCCGTTGTCAGGGGGCGGCGGTAAGCTTGGGCCGTCTACTTATCCACATCACACTGGGAAGCACATGAATCGTAGAGCCATCTGGTTAATTATCTGTCTGGTTGTTCTCAATTTAGTTTTTGTTTCGGCCGCTGTAGCCGGTTTGAGTTTTTTGTCGCCACGGCCGTACCGGGAGTTTGCGGCGGTGGCGGTGAATGGGGGGTACACGGCCGTGTACCAGTTCCCCAATCGCCAACCGCAGGGTCATGGTGGCGGTGAATACCCGTTCCCGGATGACCACATCTCAGATACACAGCGGCAGCAAATTGAGGATCAGTTACAGGCCAGCGTGCAGCAATTGCAAAACGAAGGGGCGCTGCCACTGACTTATGCACCAGAGGCGGTTACGTTTGGTTGGCCGGTGCAGCCGGCGGCCTACCTGGACGATTATGGTTATCACGGTATTTCCAATTTTGTAGACCACAACCCCAACTTCCCTTTCCAACGCCGCGATTACGCCTGCGGCCAACGCACTTATGACACCGCCAGTGGCTACAACCACCCCGGTACCGACATTTTCTCCTGGCCCTTCCCCTGGCGCCGCATGAACGATAACGAAATTCTGATAGTTGCAGCCGCGCCGGGGATCATTGTACTCAAAGAAGATGGCAATTATGACCTCAACTGCTCCTTTAATGGGATGCCGTGGAACGCCATTTACATCCAGCACAGCGACGGCAGCATTGCCTGGTATGCCCATCTGAAGAATGGTTCGCTAACGCCCAAGCAGATTGGGCAATGGGTGGAAGCCGGTGAATATCTGGGCGTGATGGGCAGTTCCGGCAATTCCACCGGGCCACATGTACATTTTGAAGTTCATGCATGGAACGGCCCGACGCTAGACCCCTATGCCGGCGTCTGCAATGCCATGAACCCGGAATCAATGTGGTTAGTGCAGCCGCCTTATTACGACACGGCCGTGAACAAAATCACCACCGGTTACGCCGCCCCCCTCATTACCCAATGCATCACCCCCGAACAAAGCTATGAAACCGACAGCTTCAACCCCGGCGACACCGTCTACTTCACCACCTACTACCGCGACCAATTGAGCAACCTGCCTAGCCAGTATACCATTCACCGGCCTGACGGCTCCGTCTACCAAAGCTGGCAGCACAGCATCCCCGATCCCTACTATGCGGCGTCCTGGTGGTGGTGGGCATTTGCCTTGCCATCCAATGCCCCGCATGGTTACTGGCAATTTACTGTCGCCATCAACAATCAGACCTACAACCACACCTTCCTGGTGGGCAATCCACCGCCACCCACCCCCACACCAACAGCCACACCACCACCGGCGCCCACGCCAACACCCGCGGCCATTACGGTGACGCTGCCTAATGGCGGGGAATTGTTTGCCCCAGGCGACGTTTTGAGCGTGACCTGGCAGACGGTATTGACCCCGGCCATGCAGGTTGACCTGCTGCACAATGAAGAGGTATCTCAAACCTTAACGCTGGCAGGGTATGACCTGATCACCTGGACAATTCCCATCAGCGCCAGCACCGCCCTCTACAGCATCCGCGTCAGCAATACGCTCAGCCCCACCCAATACGACGAAAGCGATGGCCCCTTCATCATCGGCATCCTTGACCACCATCATTTTCTGCCTGTCATCCTCAAACCTTGACCTCGACTGGCAACCGGGTTTTTGATAAAAACCCGGTTGCCTATGAACAATCGTGATCCTTTCGAAGAACTGAATCTTGAGCTAATAGCCGCTCGCAAAGCGATCCTGGAGCGGGATCGCATCCTGGACATGATGGCGGCGCTTGACGTGGAACTTGCGGAAAAGCTGGCCGAATTACCTCTTCTGGAAGCTCGGCGGCAGCTTGAGTGGCTGGACGTAGCCGAACTGGAATCAACGGGGATCGCCACCATTGTCTTTAGCGCCCTGGGCCGCCATGAGCAGTTGTTGGCACAGCAGTTACAAGAATATCTGGAAGCCAAACTGGCGTATGAACAGTGCCAGCAGCGCATCTCCGCCTTGCAGCACCATCTGGCCCGCCTGAATGATCAGTTAGTTGCCCTGGCTGACTGTGACGAAATCTACCAGGCGCGGCAGGCGCAGCAAAAAGAATTGCTGCTGCGTCTGGACACGGCCGAAGCCCGGCAGTTACAGGCGCTCACCGAATCTATCGCCCAACAGGAAATGCTATTGCCGGAAGTGGAAGAGGCATTGGCGCACGGCCGTACCGCCCAAACCACCCTCATTTCCGTGCAAAACCGCCTGGGCACACTGCAAAAATCGGCCATCCGCTACTACGAACTGCTGGACGTGCTGCTGGTGGATTCCCAACAGGCCCAATCAGCGCTGGACGCCTTTACCCGCGAACTACAAGACATCGGCCAACTCTTCTGGCAAGACCATGACCCGCAGCGCCTGGAACTGACTGACACCCCTTTTTCGTTCCTGACGCTGGCGGCACAATTACTGGCAGCCGCCACCAATGACGAGCGGCTCAAGCTGTGGCAACAGCATATAGATCGGCTGGTTGTGCATATGAATGGGTTACTGGAAACGGTAGACGGCCGTGCCGCCCACCTGCGCGCTACCCTCACCCAGCTCTACCAGGATCAGTCCGCCCTCATTGAAACGATGTGGCAGCCAGACAAATTCCCTGAAGAATAGAAATTGGACACGGATTTTCAGGATTCTTCATACCCGCGGTAATCGTTCAGACCTGACAGGTTTTTAACTCGTTCAACTTGAAGCTTTGCAGGCCAAAAACCTGTCAGGTCTCCAGAGAGACTGAACGCTTACACCGCGTCCTATTCTTTTAACGTCATATCGGCAATCATCGTCAGGAAGACGGTGTTCGCCAGGTGGTTGTAACTGGCCGCGGGCGCTTCCGCCCAGGCCACCACCTCCTGTCCCTCCTGCACCCGCGCCATAATAAAACCCCACACGGTGCCCAACCCGGCCACATCATAACTAAACTCCACCCGATGCCAGACATAGCCGCCTAACGGGAATAACGCCGACGAGCCGACGCGGAAATTGTCCATGCCCGCACCGGCATCCCGCACCAGAGCAGCGACCACATCGGCCACATCCCGGCTGGCAGGCTGTGTCCGCAGCGCCACAAAGGTATACTGCCCGGCGTTGAACCGCTCCCACCCCTTGGCCGGTTGGTAGACAAAGCTGGCTGGCTGGGCCACGCTGAAGCTGTCAAGGTCAATGGTCGCCCACTGGCCCGGCTGTAGACCCAGCGCCGCCTGCCCAAATTCCCAGGTGGCGGCAATGGTATGCATGTGGGCGATGGTATTGGTTTCGTCGCTGGCACGGCCGTCTACATCCACCACATACCCATTCCCGTTGGCGTCCACAAAGGTCAGGAAAATGCCGGTATGGGGGATGCCCTCGGTGTTGGTGTAACCATAGGCTGTGCTGAGCGCCTGCCGCCCATCCGCCACCTGAGACTCCTCGAAGAGAACGTCCACCGCGCCAAACTGGTGCAGCGTTTGCTGTTTCAGCGTTTCCGCCGTCACGTCCCCGGCCAGATTGGGGTAGATAGTGATCAGAAGCTGCGTGTCCGTGATCTGGCTGGCGGTGTAAAGCAGCGTCTCCTGGTAGCGGGGTTCGTACCAGCTTTGTGGATAGAGGAAACGGAAACCCAGGTACGGGTCCAGGTACGCCTGGAAATCGGCCAGTTCTTCGCGGTTGGTCACAGTCAGGTCGAGGAACTGCACGGCCGTGTCCCCGGCCACATTTTCCGCGGCCATACCCAGGGCGTAACGGCCGTCTGGCAGGGGCAGCCACTCGTAATAAAGCTGCCGATTGCCATCAAACGTCAGGCTGATCCCCGGCTCGCGGCTGAAAGTGGCGTCCACCTCATAAAAATCATAGAGTTGGAACTCGTCGCCCGGCTGCGGCAAAATCTCCGCAGGCGCACCGCTTTCGTTCGACTGCACCGCCCACACTTTGCTCAATTGGCCGGTGCTGTGGTCAAAGACCAGGTTGGCGTCTACGTAGCCTTCTTCATTAGCGCGGCGCAGGCGGCCCTGCACCGTAAATTGCGGGCTGCCGTACACCGTCGGCCACATGACCACATAATCGCCGTTGCCATCGGCGTCATACAGATAGGTCACTTCCGTGTCCCAGATGAAAAAGTCATCATGCACCCCATCGCGCCATTCGCTAATCTGGCTGCCATCGGGCAGGTAAGTCGGTTCGGGAATGAGATTGTCATACTCCACCAGGCGGCGACGGCCGTCATCCCCATTTTGGGTCACCAGCAGCCGTACCATCTCAATATCCCGCCCCGCCACCTGAAACTGGACAAAGGCCGGGTCTTGCACCCCCACCACGCTGTTCAGCCGGTTATGCAGCGTCAGCGTCGGCGGTGACAGCGCCGCCTGCCCCACCTGGTGGTAGCTCTGCAAAAAGGCGTGCCAATTGGGCAGCCCGGTCACGTCGCCATACAGCGCATCATAAAATTCGGCGCGGCGCGGAAAGTAGACGGCAATGCCCTGGCTGTTTTTGAAACCGGCGCCGCGCCCGCTGGTCAGGATAGCCTGATTGACGGCCGTCATCACGCCCTCGGCCGCCGCTTTCACCGCCTCATCCGGGCTGCGCTGCGCCAGGATGCTGGCAAAATGGTACAGGTCAACGGCCGCATACCGGTCTACCTGCTCCGGGTAGACGCGGGCAAACGTTTCCGCGCCGCTGCGGGCGTCGCCAATGGCGCTGGCCACAAAGGCCGGTTCCTGCACCAGCGCCGCCGCCAACTGCTCCACCTGGTAAGTCAGCGCCGGTACCTGCGCCAGATCAAGGGCGGCCATAGTCACAAAATCTTCCCTGGCCACGGCCGTGTAATGGTTGATGAAGCTCTCCACCATTTGCCGCGCCAGGTCACGGCCGTCTATCTGTGGCCGGGCATAGAGCGAGCGCAGCAGGTCTTCATAGTTCCAGCCCAGGCCGGGCGTCAGTTCCGCCGAAGCGACGGCGATGTGGGCATACGGCCGTAACACATTGAACACATCCAACTGCCCCATCAGGCAGGCGTCAAAAGCCACAATGTCTAGTTGACTTACACCTACCGCCGCCAGTGCCCCGTCCAGGTCAGCCAGGCTGAGATGATCGGGCGCGCCGTATTCGGCCGTGTCATTGTCAAAGGCAAAACCAGCCCAGCCCATGCCATGATTCCACAAAATGAGGGCGGTGCGGTTGGCCGGATAATTGGCCATCCCCCAGCGGATGAAGTCGGCCAGCACGGCCGGGTCGCCCATGTTCTGCTCACCCAGCGTCAACAGCGGCTCGGCGGTGATGGTCGTGGGGTCGGCGTCGCCCAGGATGCGGTAGCGGCGCGTGTCCGTCCAATCCCCCTGCGCCACCGATTCCCCGGCGGCGCGGTCAATCTGCACCAGCAAGTGTACTTTTTCGGAACTGCCCGCCGCTTCCATCTCGTTGATGTCCAGCAGCGCCGCCTGCTCCAGATTGTTATCCGCGGCCATGTACACCAGGATTGTCCAATCGGCCAGCGCGCCATCATGGGTGGCGGTGGGCAGGGGGGCAGAGGTAGCCGGCGGTGTGGGGGTGGCAAGGGTAGTAGTGGGTGTGGGGATGCTAGCGTCTGGGGTGCTTACTGCCAGCGTGGCCAACGGTTGGATGGCAGTGGGAATCACCGTCGCCCCACCCGGCATTTCGCACGCCGCCAGCAGCACAACGAGCAAGCATATAACAAAAAACCATTTGTGATTCATGGGATACCCCACAGGCGGACTGTGCCGTCCAGTGATACAGAAACAAAGTATTGACCAGTTGGAGCAAAGGCTACGGCCGTAACTTTTTCTGTGCCTGGCGTTAGGGTATGAAGTAATTCTCCATTTTCCACCAACCACAGGCCTATTGAACCATTTCGATTTTCATCAGGGTTGCGGTTTTCATCAACAAACCTATCGTCCAATCCAGAAACCAACATTTGTCCATCAGGCACAAATGCCACAGAAGTTACCCCATGATGCCCCTCCCATCCGTCTGAAAAATCACCTTCAGTGCTTACTAACCAGATACGCATCGGACTACCGGCAATTGCCAAATTACTTCCTTGAGGGGAAATTGCCAAATCCTCCATATAATTTGTTGGCTCCGATACTCTTTGTAGAGTACCATCCGGTAAATCCCACACACCAAACGAACTGGAGAATCTGCCAATAATCGTTTGCCCATCAGATGGAACCGTCCAATCCCAAACTCGAACAGGAGTGGCTTCATCTTCACCAGGAAGCAATCCCTCAACCATATAATTCTCTAACTGACCAGATAAAGTTCCCTCTGGCATTTGCCAGACATTGAGTTGGCAATCTATTCCGGCCGAGATTAGCTGCTCGCCGGAGGGCAAGAAGGTTAAGGCTTTAATTGCATCCGTATGACCGTAAAGGGTCTTTAGCAAGGAACCATCGGTTGCAGTCCGTAGTTCGATACGGCCGTCAGCATAACCAAGTGCCAAAGTGCCACCATCGGGTGAAAAAGCAGCCCGTACCGCCGGGTAACGTTGTGTGACCGTGCCATCGGCCACGTTGACCATTTTCACCTCATCCAGATATTCAACGGCAATGACTTGAGCATTGGGCGAAACAGCGACATTCAGGATGGGCGATTCATAAGCATCTACTTCGTCCAGCACAGAACCATCACGGATGCTGCGAATTTGTAAACGGCCGTCTTGCAAACCGGCCACCCATGTTTGCCCATCTGTCAAAAAAGCAATATCTACAATTCCTTCCTCCAAAGTGTAAAGCTGCTCACCTGTATCCAGTTGGTAAAATTGAATGCTGTTATATTTCTTGTAATCGCCCGAATATCTCAGGCCATTATATTTCAAAGCAATGATTTGCGTCTCTGGTAAGATTTCAAACTGCCACACTTGGGGGGAGCCAGGTGGGTCCGCAAAGTAAAGCGGGACATCACAAGCACCTCGCAGCGGTTCCGAGAGTGCGCCAATTGGCGGCAACGTTAATAACAAACGGTTGTCATCACTTTGCTGTAACTCTACACGCCCGGTTGTGCCATAAGCGGCATTTACTGGCATGTTCAACAAAATTGGATTGTTGTTCATGTCAAATTGGACATCAGCAATTAGTGTACCACCAGCTTCCAGTTCACCTTCTTTGGCGATGGTATACAAAATTGGCTCTGTTTGGCTAATCGTCACTCCATCCGGCCAGCTATACACCGACAATGTCCCATAATCCCATACAGCTAATTCGTCGCCGTTGGGAGAAAACTCCATACCAAACGCACCTTCAAACAACTGCAAAACCTCACCATCACTAACCTGCCATACTTCAACGCCGTTTTTACTGTCTACAGCCAGGGCTTCACTATCTGGCGCAAATTGTAGCTGCCATGCCTGTTGGGGTTTTGAGAAAAGCAACGCACCCTGGTCAATGTCCCAGACCTGTGTAATCCCACTATGTAATCCCAATGCCACTTTGCTTCCATCAGCGGAAATATCTACTGTGGTTACACTGGCCGGAGTTTGTAAATAAGATGGTTCAGCCTGCAAGTTTTGGGCATCGTGAATGTAAACGCCGGTTGTGGCGGCCACAGCCACCCAACGGCCGTCCCCCGACACCGCTACATCGTTAATCACCCCCCTCCCCCAACGGGCCAGTTCCGTTAACTGATGGGCGTTTTCCGGGGAGATGGCGGCGCCCGGTTGCGGCACGGCCGTACCCTTTCCCACCCATATGGGCATAGTCGGCGTCGGTTCGGGGATGTTGGTGGGGGTGGGCGGCACGGCCGTTTGCGTAGGCACGGCCGTACTCGTTGGCATCTCGGTGGTGGTGGCGGTGGGCACAGGTGGGGCGGTGCGGGTGGGCGGTACGGCCGTAACCCGTAAGGCAGCGGTCACGGCCGTTGGCGTCGGCGTCGGGTCAGCGCTGGTACAGGCGGCCAGCAGCAGGAACAGAGAAAGCGTGAGGGTGAAAAGGTTTAAGCGACTCATGGCGAAATTGTATCGCCAATTCCCTGCCAGATCATGCTCCCGCCCTGCGCTTCGCAGACTACCAGCAGACGAAGAAGGGATTCACCGGTTCAAGCAATTGCCTGGAAAGTTGGGCGCAGCGCGGGGTATAGCGCCTGGTAATGGGGGTAAATGCGCTGGTAGGTGTCAGATTGTGTGCCAGGGGTGGTGCTGCCGGTAATCTGGATGATGGATTGGCAGGCTTCTTCCACGCTGGCAAACGCACCCGCGCCGGTGGCTGCCAGCAGCGCCGCGCCGTAAGCAGCGCCTTCGGCCGTGTTCACCGTCACCAGTTCGGCGTCAAACACATCGGCCAGAATTTGCCGCCAGAGGGGACTTTTGGCGCCACCACCAGCGATGCGCACCTGCGTCACGGCCGTCAACCCCGCCCCCTTCATCAATTCAAAACTGTCCCGCAAGCCAAAGGCTACCCCTTCCAACACGGCGCGGGTCATATGGGCACGGCCGTGCCGCACCGTCAGCCCCACAAACGCGCCCCGCGCCAACGGGTCGGGGTGCGGCGTGCGTTCGCCCGTCAGGTAAGGCAAAAAGAGCAGGCCATCACTGCCAGGGGGGATCGTTTCCGCCTCTTGCACCAGATCGCCAAACTCCACGCCCGGAGCCAGGGCATCACGGAACCAGCGCAGGCTGCCCGCCGCCGAGAGCATGACGCCCATAAAGTGCCATTTACCGGGCACAGCGTGGCAGAAGGCATGGAGACGGCCGTCCGGCTCAATGGCTGGCGTATCTGTAGCCGCAAAGACCACGCCGGACGTGCCCAGGCTGAGGCCCACGATGCCCTCCACCACCGCACCCACGCCCACGCCGTTGGCGGCCTGGTCGCCGCCGCCAGCCACGACGGGAATCCCGGTGGGCAGCCCGGTTGCTTCTGCCGCTGATGGTGAAAGATGGCCGGTCACGGCCGTGCCCTCAAACGTCGGCGGCAGCCAGGCGGGGTCAATGTCCAGCGACGCCAGCACTTCCGGAGACCAGTCACGCGCTTTCAGGTCAAAGAGGATGGTGCCGGCACCATCAGCTTTGTCCATGGCAAAGTAACCGGTCAGCCGGTAACGCACGTAATCTTTGGGCAGCAAGATATGGGCGATTTGGGCATAGATGTCCGGCTCTTCTTGCTGCACCCACAGAATTTTGGGGGCGGTAAAGCCGGTGAGGGCGTCATTGCCGGTAATCTGAATGAGCCGTTTTTTGCCCAGGCGGGTGCGGATGTCATCACATTGGGCGGCGGTGCGCTGGTCGTTCCAGAGGATGGCCGGGCGCAGCACGGCCCCGTGTTTGTCCAGCAGCACCAGGCCGTGCATCTGCCCGGTGAGGCCAATGGCGCGGATATGTTGGGGGGCTACGGCCGTGTTCGCCAACACCTGCCGAATCGCTGCTACCGTACCCTGCCACCACAAATGGGGGTCTTGTTCGCTCCACAACGGCCGTGGCGTTTCATACGCATACTCCGAGGCTGCCACCCCCACCACCACACCGGATTCATCCATCAACAACGCCTTCGTCGCCGTCGTTGAACTGTCAATGCCAATGAAGTAATTCATATGCCATCTCACAAAAAAGAGAACGTGAATCTACTATACTGTTAACGCAGGGATATGAATTTTCAAACGTCATTCCGACGAGTCTTCGAGGAGGAATCCCTTCCCCCTGTGCAGGAGAGGGATTCCTCGCTCCGAAGACTCCGCTCGGAATGACAAGTAAATTTCAAAAGTTAAGAAGCCTTGTTTAACGGTGTATTTACAGAGTCTTGAAGATGACAATCCGCGAAAACCCTGCATATCCGCGTCCTATTTTCTTCACCGCACGCCTAACAGGAGTTCAACCGTCAATTGATCCAGCCGTTCATAGGGCTGGCCTTTGGCGGCGATGGCTTCGCGGTCAAAGCGGTGCGCTTTGAGCGCGGCGGCTTTGGCGCGAGAGTAGGCGCCTTTGAAGTTATCCATGCTGCCGTCATCGGCCGTGATTTCGGCGATGAGGTCTTGAATTTCGGCGTCCTCATTCCACTGCGCTGCCTTCTCCTTCAGGATGAGATAGGTGCGCATACAACCCCGCGCAAACGCCTTCACATCTTCGTAATCGGAGGAGCGGTAGGCGTGGGCGTCAAAGTGGCGGCTGCCGGCATAGCCCACATCTTCCAGGAACTTGACCAGGAAGAAGGCGGACTTGATATTGGCCGCGCCAAAGCGGAAATCCTGATCATAACGGCCGATCATCTGGTCATTCAGGTCAATGTGGAACAGTTTGCCCATATCCCATGCCTGGGCGATGGCATGGACGAAGTTCAGCCCGGCCATGGTATCATGCGCCACTTCGGGATTCAGGCCGACCATTTCGGGGTGATCGAGTGTTTCAATGAAGGCCAGCATCGCGCCCACGTTGGGTAGATAGATGTCGCCACGGGGTTCATTCGGTTTCGGTTCCAGGGCAAACTTCAGGTCGTACCCCTGGTCGAGGACGTATTCGCAGAGGAAGTTGAGCGCCTCGCGGAACCACTTGCCGGCGTCGAGCGGGTTTTTGCCCGCGTCCGTTTCCGTGCCTTCGCGCCCCCCCCAAAAAACGTAGGTGCTTGCGCCAAATTCCACACCCAAGTCAATGGCGTTCATCGTCTTTTGCAGAGCATAGGCGCGTACTCTGGCATCGTTGCTGGTGAAAGCGCCGTCACGGAAGATGGCGCTCTTAAACAGATCGGTGGTGGCCATGGGCACCACAATGCCCGTCTCATCCAGTGCTCGGCGAAATGACCTTTTAATCTCGGCGGCTTCGGCGGGGGTGGCGTCAATGGGGATCAGGTCGTTATCGTGAAAGTTGACGCCATACGCGCCTACTTCGGCCAGCAGGTGGACGATTTCGGCCGGGGACAGGGCCGGACGCACCGGTTCGCCAAAGGGATCACGGCCGGTATTACCGAGCGTCCACAGGCCAAAGGTGAATTTGTGTTCTGGTTGGGGGGTGTACATGTGTTTCTCCATAATCAGCGGAGTTCGCATCCTCAGATGCGAACGAGCGGGCATCTGAGGATGCCCACCTCCTCAATATCGCTCTACTGATGATCTTTAATCTCCAATTCGTAACTATACAGGTACAAAACCTGTGATATAAATACGCATCATGGACGAGTTG